>CAVUIF010000003.1:0-742079 GCA_963741455.1 uncultured Thermoleophilaceae bacterium | reverse complement strand
TATCACCACGCGTGCTCTCTTCCTTCCTCCTCATGCTGCTGAGGAACGAGCGCACCGAGCGCGCTTGCGTGCGAAGTCGCGGCTCGCGCATGAGCCGTTGGCCGTCGTCTCATCTCACGATGTCAAACAGCGCAGTGTTGTTCGTTCCCGCGGTGCGTTGTTGCGCCCGGGTTCTCTCTTTTCCTTTCGCGTCCACCCCCCAACGAGGGGTGGGCGGAGCGCCGACAGGCGCACTATCTCTGTTGTCGCGTTTGCGAGACGCGACGGATCCGCGCTGGTGAGACGCGGCGCGTCCCATGACGCGGGACGCTCGCCTCTCGGCGCTCCACCGTGGCGATTTTCGGCCGGGGGCCGCGCTTCCATCTCCGGCATTGCCTCCGGATCCGTGCAGCGAGCTCCTCGCAGCCAGGTCATCATGCCTGGCGGGCGGTGTCCCGGACCTCCCGAGCCCGCGGTTACGAGCCGCGGCCGCAGGACGCCACTCCCCGCTCCGCCTTTCAGGACCGTCTCCGGAAGACGCCCCTCATGAGCGAGGATGGCGAACCCTATACTACAAACCCGTTACGTAGTCAAGAGATATCTTCGTATTGTAGCCAAACGACATGGCCACGGTCACGCCCCGCCGGCGCGAGCAAGCTGGCGGAACAGCCGTCGGTAGACCCGCGGCATGACCTCGGGCAGATCCTCCGCGATCAGCCCTGGACCGGCCTCGGCGCCCGCCTCCCCATGCAGCCAGACCGCCGCCGCAGCGGCCTCGAAGCCCGGCATGCCCTGGGCGAGGCAGCCCGCGGCGAACCCCGCGAGCACGTCGCCCGACCCGGCCGTGGCCAACCAAGGCGGCGCGTTGGCAGCGATCGCAGCGCGGCCGTCCGGTGCCGCCACCACGGTGTCAGGTCCCTTGAGCAGCACGATCGCGCCCGATGCCGCGGACGCGCTGCACGCCTTCTCAAGTTTCGAGCGAGATGTTTCTGCCACTTCATTGAACAATCTGGAAAACTCACCTTCGTGCGGCGTGAGAACGGTGGCGCCGGCGCGGCCGCGGATGGCGGCGAACAGGGTGTGCGGCTCCGCGGCAAAGCTGGTGAGAGCGTCGGCGTCGAGCACCACCGCGCGCTCCCCGGCAAGCGCGGCGAGAACAAGCGCCCGCATCTTGTCCCCGACGCCGCCGCCCGGTCCCAGCACCACGGCATTGCGGCGGCGGTCGCTGAGAAACTCGGTGAGCTCGTCAGCGCCTTCGACCGGCCGCACCATCACGGCGAGGTTTTCCGCTGCGTTGACCAGCAGTGCGTCCCGCGGTGAAGCGATGGTGACGAGGCCCGCGCCCGCGCGCAGCGCGCCGCGCGCCGCCAGCCGGGCCGCGCCGGTCGAGGACAGCCCGCCGGAGACCACAACGGCGTGGCCGCGTCCGTATTTGTGTCCCTCCGTGCGCGGCACCGGGAAGCTGCCGCCCCAGAGCTGCGGATCGTTGACCCAGCACCGCGGCTTGATGCGCGCGAGCACGTCGGCGCCGATGCCGATGCCGGCCACGCCGATGGTCCCGCAATGAAGCCGCCCTGGCAGCAGCGCATGGCCGATCTTGCGGCGAAAGAACGTCACCGTTTCCGCGGCCCTAACCGCAACGCCCATCACCGCTCCGGTGGTGCCGTTGATCCCGCTCGGCAGGTCGACTGCAAGGACGCGCGGCGCCGCGTTCATCGCCTCGATCATGGCGCGCGCGACGCCCTCGACCGGGCGATCGAGACCAGCCCCGAACAGGGCATCCACGACGATCTCGGCCGGCATCAAGGCGGACGGCGTCGCGGGCTCGCAGGGGCCGCTCCAGCGCTGGGCGGCCAGGGCCGCATCGCCCTTGAGCCGCGCACGGTCGCCGGCCAGCAGCAGCCTGACGCGATACCCGCGTTCGGCCAGCAGGCGGGCGGCGACGAAGCCATCGCCTCCGTTGTTCGCCCGGTCCTGCCACGATGGCGACGCGCGTGCCCGCGGGGTGCCGCGACGCGACGGCGTCGGCGATCGCCTGCCCCGCATTTTCCATCAGCGCGATGCCGGCAACGCCGGCCGCGATCGTCAGACGGTCCGCGTCTGCCATCTCAGCGGTGGAGAGCAACTCGATCATGGTCGCAGACTAGCCATGCCGAAGTCCGGGCGATATCCCGTCAATTCCCTTGCCTGCAGCGGGAGATAGGTGATCATGACCATAAAATAGGCAAATTGCTCAATTTCTAATCCGGGACCGCCCCCGGCGGCTCGGGACGGGCTCCGGGATGCCTCATAAATGTTTGATCGGACAGCCATTTTTTCCGCTCAGCCGGGCTTGGCACGGACCCTGCTAACCGTGAGCGCGGCCGCGCCGGCGGCGCGTCGCCGGCCGGCCAAGGGAAGGAAGCGCGATGAAGAAGATCGAGGCGGTCATCAAGCCCTTCAAACTCGACGAAGTGAAGGAGGCGCTGCAAGAGGTCGGGCTGCAGGGCATCACGGTGACCGAGGCCAAGGGTTTCGGCCGGCAGAAGGGACATACCGAGCTCTATCGCGGTGCCGAATACGTCGTGGATTTCCTTCCAAAGTGAGTAGGTGTGGAGCTTGCGCAGGACGGCGGCGAGCGCGTCGTCCGCCGCCTGCACCGCGACGTCGTCGAGATCGGTGAGGCCCGCGTTCGCCCCGGCGCGCCGAGCCACCTCGCCGCCAGCCGCTCGGAGCAGTAGCCCGTGGAGACGGGAGACCGCGTCGTCTCGCAGGGGCCCGGTTCCGGAGAGCGATCGCAGCCAGGACCGAGACTCGGCGTCGGGGCCGCCGGGGTCCGGCGTGAGAAGAATCTCCCGGGCGGGAGCGGCAGCGGTCACGCCGCACTTCCGTTGGTGGACGCGTCGCGCCGCGCCAGCAGCGTCGGTTGGAGGCCCAGCAGCCGCATGTCCCTGAGCGAGTCGGCGAGCAGGTGTCCGCCGAGAAGCGGCTCGCCGTCGGGCACCTCCAGCTCGATCAGCCAGCCGATGCTGAGGTCGGACGTCGGCCCACCCTGCGTCAGGCGGCAGAGCCGGAGGGTCCCCTGTGGCGCCGCGGCGCGAAGCTCGTCGACCTGTCGCTCCAGCCAGCCCTCAAGCTCGTCCGCCGCGACCGGCGCGCATGGGTGACAGCGAATTGCGAGCTGAGCCATGCATCGATGGTGACCGCCCCGGGCGTCCGCGGGTATGGGTGTCAGCCTGCATTCCGAGGGGCCCAGCTGGGACTTCGTCGCCGCGGATGGGCCTTTGGTCGTATGGGCGAGCGCCCGGCGGAGGGTGAGCATGGAGGGCGATGACTTCCCCGACCAAGGCGAGGGCCCGATGCAGAGCGACCCCTTCCTCGACTTCCACCAGACCGCGGAGCGCGCCGGCTACCCGGCTCTGCTGATCGTGAGCATGGTCGCGCTGGGACTGGTCGTCGCGCCGGTCCTGCTGCTGGCGCTGACGCGAGCGGTGTGGGTGCTCGTCATCGCGGTGTTCGGGATCTTCGTGGCGCTGGCTCTCCTCGCCGGTGAGGTCGACGCCGCCTTCGCGGACAGCGACGACCCAGCGAGCTAGGGCACAACGAGCCCGCGCCGGATCGCGTAGCGGGTCAACTCGACGCGGTTGCGCATCCCGAGCTTCTCGAGGACGTTGGCGCGGTGGCGGTCGACGGTCTTCTTGCTGATGAAGAGCTGCTCGGCGATCTCCTCGCTCGTCATGCCCTCCGCGATCAGCTTGACGACCTCGAGCTCGCGCGGACTGAGGGGATCCTCGGGTGTCGTCTCGCCACGACTGGCACGGTCGAGGTAGTCGCGCACCAGGGCTCTCACGGCAGCCGGGTAGAGGAACGGCTCCCCGCGCATGGTCGCGCGGCACGCCTCGATCAGGTCGCGGTTGGCCACGCTCTTCAGCACGTAGCCGGAGGCGCCCGCCTTGAGCGCCTCGAAGAAGTACTGCTCGTTGTCGTGCATCGACAGGATCAGCACCTTCAGCTCCGGCTTGCGCTTCGAGAGCTCGAGCGCGGCCTGCAGGCCGGTCATGCGCGGCATCGTCACGTCGAGAACCGCCAGGTCGGATGTCCTCCGCGAGGGCCAGCTCCACGGCCTCTGCCCCGTCCCCGGCCTCGGCCACCACCTCCAGGTCGGGCGCCGAATCGAGCACCATGCGAAGCCCGTTGCGGACGACCTCGTGGTCGTCCGCGAGGAGGATGCGGGTCTTCAGCGGGACGGTCACACGCCCTCCTCGTTGATCGGGATCGTCAAGCGCACCTCGGTCCCCTCCTCGGGGGATGAGGCAACCGACAGCATCCCACCCACGAGCAGGGCGCGCTCACGCATGCCGGCCATGCCGGCGGTACCGGGTGGAAGCGGCGTCGGGAGACCCTTGCCGTCGTCCCTTACGGCGAGGGTCACGAATTCCGCGTCTGCCGTGAGCGAAACGTTCGCGGAGCGGGCGCCGGAGTGGCGGAGCGCGTTGGTCAGGGCCTCCTGGGCGACGCGGTAGATAACGAGCTCCACGTCAGGTGACAGCTCCGGAAGCTTCGCCTGGAGGTCCCGCCCGATGCGCGGGCCACCCTGCGCGCCGATCCGGGTGCAGAGCGCGATCAGCGCGTTCACGAGGCCGAGGTCGTCGAGGGCCTCAGGGCGCAGCTCGCGAGCGATGCGGCGCACCTCGTCGAGGCTGTCTCGGACGCCGTCGGCAACGTCACGCAGGGCCTGCGCCGCGGGTCCGGATGGATGTCGGCCGCGCGCTCGGCCTGAATCGTCACCGCCGTGAGCGTCTGGCCGATCTCGTCGTGGAGCTCGCGGGCCACTCGCAGCCGCTCGGCCTCCTGCGCGGCGAGCGCGGTGCGAGCCGCCTCGTGCCGAGCGTGCTCGAGTCTGTCGAGCATCGCGTTGAAGGCGCGCGCCATGGCCTGGCCCTCGACGCTGATCGGCTCGACACCGGACAGGCGGCGCCCCGGCCGGTCCGGGTCGACGGAGGACATCGCTTCGGTCAGCCTCATGAGCGGAGAGAGCACCCGCCGGAGCAACACGACGTTCACGGCCAGCAACATGACAAAGCCCGCAAACAGGAGCGCAACTGGCCGACCTCGATCGGCGCGTCGATCGTGATCGGCGTGAACGTCAAGAGCAGGAGCGCTACCGCGAGCACGAACCCGTTCGCGAGGAAGACCAGCCACAGCAGCGGGATCCGGCGCTTGGGGCCCACGCGAGCCGACGCCGGCCGCCCGGCGTCCGGCGCCGATGTCGCGCGGCCGTCAACGGTCGGTCCTGCCGCGGGTGGCATCGAAGTCATCGGTTCAAGGCTGTCGAGCGTAGCCGCGTCGCCGAAGCGTCGCAGGCGATCGTTTCCCATGCCCGTAGCTTCGACGACGGACGCCGCCGCGTCATGGGCATTACCCCGCATCGTCCTGCACGATCGACCCCATTAGCGCCGACGAGTCGCGCTGCGAGCCTCGCACATGGCAGCTTCGGCGTCCGCCAGCGGTCGCGGCGCCGCGAATGGGGTCCTTTATGCATGGAATGGCGCCAGGTTCGTCGCCAAGCTCTAGTTACACCGCCAGACGAAAGGAGAGGCATGGGATTGTTCCGGCGCAAGCCCAAAATCGAAGACGAGCCTGAGCGCTGTCCGATGTGCACCGAGCGTCTCCCCGACGGCGCCGACGAATGCGCCATGTGCGGGGCAGATCTCAAGTCACTCCGCCCGACCTAATCAGCGCTTCTGCCGCCGCGGCTTCCGCTTTGAGACCCACGGTCGAGGCAGCGTGTCGAGTGCGGGCTCCAGCTGGCGGCCAGCTCAGCCGCCGTCGGCCGCTCGGCGGGGTCGAACGCGAGGCAGCGCATGATGGACTGGCGCGCTCTCCGAGTGGCGCGTTGAGCGCGATCACCGCCGCGATCGGCGCGAAGAACGGGTCCGTGTTCCCGACGAAGCGGTCCGCGATCAGCCAGGCGACGGTCGCCGCCGCGGTCCCCTGCAGAACCGGCGACAGGTCGACCGCCCAATTCGCGGCGCGAGAGCGCACGGCTTGGCGCTCCTAGGCGGGGGAGAGTTCGAACACGGTGACCGGGACGTCGAAACGCTCGACGATCGCGTCAAGGAGCCCGCGCTCCTGCCAGCCCGCCCGGTCCCGGCCTCGAAGGGCCACGAGGAGGTGGTCGGGCGAGAACTCCCGAATCGCGTCCTCGAAGGCGAGCAGCGGATCGTCGGCGCCGACCTTGCCCTTCGCGTCGGCGCCCAGCTCGTCCAGGTGCCCGAGCACGGCCTGGAGGCGCTCGTCGGCGCGCTCGGTGGCGACGTCGGTCGCGGAGAACAGCCAATCGAGGCGTCCCGGCAATCTTGGAGCAACCACCATGATCTGGTCGGCGGCGTCGATCAGCGCACGGACGCCGGCTGGGAGGCTGTCGCTACCGGAGGCCGCCTCGCCTGCCGCTATCAGTAGCTTCGCGCCCATCCGCACCCACCCTAACGCCTGGCTCACGGGCGACGTTCACGCAGTCGCCTGCGCGAGCGGGCCGGTTATGCATCAGTCGAGGATCTTCAAGGCGCTCGCGAAACCCGTGCCCAGCTTGTCCTGCATGCTCATGTGCAACAGGCCGGTCGCTTCGAGCTCCCTGGCCCTCTTGAGCGGCCCGGCGTCAATCGCCCGGAGCCCGCCGTCCTTCACGAGCTGCGAGACCGTGGCCTTGGCCTCCTCGTCGTCGCCCGCGAGAAACACGTCGAGGGGCTTGCCGCCTACCTCGCCGTCGATCAGCGTCCCGGCGAACGTTGTGTTGAACGCCTTGACGACCCTCGCTCCCGGAGCGCTCGCGGCCAGCTCCTGTGCGGCCGAGCTGTCCGGCGGAGTAACGAGCCCGTCGATCGTCTCGTTCACCGGGTTGGTGATGTCGATCAGCACCTTCCCCGACAGGCCGCCGCCGTACTGTTCGACGGCCGCCTTCGCGTCGGGGTAGTAGACGGCGAGTACGACGACATCGTCAGTGATCTCCTCGCCCGAGCGCCCGGCCTGCGCCGCGCCGTCGCCACCCAGTTCCTTGACGACCGCGTCGGCGTCACCGGGTTCCTTCCCCAGCACGGTCACGCCGTGCCCGCCCGCGACCAAGCGTGTCCCTATGCCGCGGGCCATGTTGCCGGTACCGATGATGGTGACGTCCATACGTGCCTCCTGCCCTCGTCGGGCGAGTTCTCCTAGGACTGGTACTCGTGGAAGCCGCTCCTCTCTTCATGCCCAGCCGACCGTCGTCGAAGCGTGGATCGGCCCTTCGCTGCGCACTTTCGGCATCATCGCGTCGGCGACGTGCGTGCGCACAGGGTCGAACACTCCGATGCGGCCATGAGTTGGCAGATCTACCTGTCAGGCGAGATTCACACCGACTGGCGTGAGCGCATCGAGCGCGGTGCGGCGGCGCAGGGCTCGACCTGCGGTTCACCGCCCCCGTGACCGACCACGCCGCCTCCGACGCGGCCGGCACGGCCGTCCTCGGCGAGCAAGAGGCCTCGTTCTGGAACGACCACGTCGGGGCCGGGGTCAACGCGATCCGTACCCGCACGCTCATCGAGAAGGCCGATGTCGTCGTGGTGCGCTTCGGCGAGCAGTACCGGCAATGGAACGCCGCGTTCGACGCCGGCTACGCCGCGGCGCTCGGCAAGCCGCTGATCACGCTGCATCCGTCCGAGCACGATCATGCGCTCAAGGAGGTCGACCGTGCCGCGCTGGCCGTCGCGCGCGAACCCGAGCAGGTGGTCGACATCCTCCGGTACGCGCTCGCCGGCGTGGCGGGATAGCCGCTCGACGCGCGCCGCCGATCAGGACGTCGACCGGATGACTGTCCGCCGCCAGCCAGCCGATGGCCATCGCCTGGGCGGCCGTGTTGCCCGCCACCCGGGGGCGACGACGTGCAAGGACCGCTCCTGCGCCGCCTGCTCCGACGATGATGTAGTCGTACTCCACGACCGTCTTCTTCCGAGACGAATCCCTGCGAATCGCGGGCTGCATATCCCGCCCCATGGACAGCCCGTCAGGGAGGGGTCAGGATGGGCGCATGAAGTCCGAAACCTCGGAGCCAACGGAGCCGGTGGAAGCCGAGCCGCAGGCCTTGGACGAGCTGGGCGAGGCATCGTTTCCGGCCAGCGACCCCCCGCCGGCCTGGACCTGGGAAATCGACCGGGCCCGAGCCTACTGAGCCGCTGCGGCAGGAATCACGACCACCGGGCGGTCGGCCCCGTGGAGGACGGCGTGCGAGACGCTCCCGAGGACGCCGCGGACGGGACCGAAGCCGCGTGAGCCGATCACGATCTCATCGGCGTCACGCGCGTCGGCCGCGGCGGTGATGGCCCGTGCCGGCGGCCCCTCGAGAAGCGAGGTCGTCAGCTCGACGCCGAGATCGCCCCGCTCCTCCAGCGACCGCAGGATCTCCCGGCCCTCGGCCTGGTGTGCTGCGAGCGCGCGGTCGTAGTACGGGGTGCCGAGCCAGTCCGGCGCCGGCTGGACGGCGTGCACGGCGACGATGCGGCCGCGGCTGGCGGCTCGCCGCGCGGCATAGGTGAGCGCCGCACGAGCCGGCTCGGACCCGTCGTAGCCGACGACGACAGTGCACGTCCCGTGCTCGCGTGGCGCGCGCGGGTGATCCGCGGCGGCGTGAGGAACCACGACGACGGGGCGGCCGGCATGCTCCAGCAGGGCATGGGAGACGCTGCCGAGCGCGGCGGCGAACCGGCCGAGCCCGCGCGAGCCGACGACGATCTCGTCGGCCTGCCGCTCGTCGGCGAACGCGGCCAGGCGTTCGGGAGGAAAGCCCTCCAGGACGATCGCCTCCGACTCGGTGGCGACGTCGCCTGCGAGCCGGTCCACGAGCTCGCGAGCGACGGCTTGACGCTCGTCGTTCAGCTCCGACACCTCGCCGGAGACCGCGTTCACCAGCGGCGTTACGACGTGCGCGACGAGCACGGAGCCGTTCGCGCCCGCTCTGCGTAGAGCGTGGTCGACCGCGACGCGGGAGCTCAGCGAGCTGTCCACCCCGACGACGATGCGTCGCGAACGGTCTTCTTCGCTGGTGGCGTTCGGCACGGTCGTCCGACACTCTATCCCGGGCGAGCGCGTCCGCGGCTGTCATGCGTAGTGCTCGTTGCGTGGCTCGTGAGGTTCGCCCCGCCTGGCGTGTCGTGCGGGAGACCGGTGACCCGGCCGACGTCCTCGTTCGGATCGCGTGCGAGCGAGCCGCCGCCCTGATCTTCACCGGCACCCGCGGGCGGAACGCGCTCAGGAGCGCACTGCTCGGGTCGGTGAGCGCAGGCGTCGTCGAGGTCGCAGACCGGCCGGTCGGCTTCGTCCCCGCGAGCGTGCGTGATTCGCCCGGCTAGCCGGCGTCTGAAGCTCTGATCCTCGAGGTACATGCTTCTGCACGCGCAAATTGGTGGAAAGAGTGCATGGGCGCAGGTGGCCTCCGAAGCGATGATTGAGTCTGCAACTATCCCGCAGCCTAGGAGGCAACACCGTGTACGTCGAACCAATGGCACCCCTAAACAGAGCAATCGACGCCGCTTTCGAGGCGGCCGTCATGCCGGTTGCGCTGCTCTCGGCCGTCGTCTTGCTGGTGCTCGCCGTCACCGCGGTGAGCGCACAGCTGCGCCGGCGCCGCACTCGAGCGCCCGAGAGCCGACGACGGGCGACTAGAGCCGGTGCGGATCGAGTCCGCGCCGCAGAGTCTTGACGATCGCTCGCAACCGGCCTAGACGCGGGGGCACGGTGAGCCACGGCGCCAGCCCCGGCGGGCGACGCCGGGCGGCTCGTGCGGCAGAAGTCTGCTGACCCTCGCGGACGAGCCATTGAGAGCGCCGCGTCTGGGGTAGGGTCGGCCCGCATGAGCGTGAGCACGCTCGGCGATGCCCTCGGTGCGAACGGGCGCGACGGCGCCCTCCGGGAAGTGGCTGCCCGCATCAGCGAGCGGGGCGTCAGGCACGTGTACCTGCAGTACACGGCGGTGCCGGGGCGCGTGATGGGGAAGGTCGTCCCGGCGGCGCACTTCGAGCGCATCGCCGGGAACGGCCTGGCGTGGACGTTTCTCTCGGCCGGCGGCTTCACGATCGACATGGGCGGGAACGTGCTCGGGCCTAGCTCGGCTGCCTGCGCCGAGGGCCTCCTGGTCCCCGACCTCGACACGTTCCAGGTGCTGCCCTGGGACGACGAGGTCGCGCGCGTGTTCTGCGATCACTTCCACGCGCTTCGACGATCCCGAGCGGCCCGGTGCGGTCGTGGAGGGCGACTCTCGGTCGAACCTGAAGCGCGCTCACGCCGAGTTCGAGGCCGAGCTCGGGCTCGCGCTCCAGACCGGATGCGAGCCGGAGATGAGCTGGTTTCCCGACGCCGAGTCGATCACGGCCTCGATCTCGAAGCTGCCGGCGCACGTGGGCACGCCGTACCACATCGGCCACATCGAGGAGATGCGCCCGATCCTCAAGCGCGTGACCCAGTACGGCCAGAGCATGGGGCTGGACATGATCCAGGCCGACTACGAGGACCCCGGCCAGGTCGAGATGAACTTCCTCTACGGCCCGTGCGTCCAGACCGCCGACCGGCTCACCACCTTCAGGCAGATCTGCATGCAGGTCGCGAAGGAGTTCGGCGTGCTCGCGACCTTCATGCCGAAGCCGGTGCCGGGCATCATGGCCAACGGGTGCCACCACCACGTGAGCCTCTGGCGGGGCGACGAGCCGGCATTCGAGAACGACGGGCGCAACCTCAACGACCTCGGGCGCTGGGCGATCGGCGGGATCCTCGCGCACGCGCGCGGGATGACCGCGGTCGTGGCGCCGACCGTCAACTCGTACGCGCGCTACTGGGACGTCGGGCAGTTCGCGCCGAGCGTGCCCGTCTGGGGCTACGACCACCGCCAGTGCATCGTGCGCGTGCTGGGTGCGCGAATCGAGTTCCGCGCGCCGGACGCCTCGTGCAATCCGTACCTCTCGCACGCGGTCCTGCTCGCCGCGATCCGCGACGGCATCGCCAACCGGATCGAGCCGGGCGACCCGCACGAGGCCGACGACTTCCCCGATCCGGCGCAGGCGCGCTTCCCGCTGCTCCCGGGCACGCTCGGCGAGGCGCTCGACGCCCTCGACGAGGACGAGGTGGTCCGCGGCGCGCTGCCCGGCGAGCTCTACGACACCTTCGTGTCGATCAAGCGCGACGAGTGGCACCGGGCGTGCGGCGCGGTCACCGAATGGCACCGCGAGACCTACCTGAACCACATCCCGTGAGCTCCGAGCCGCTTCGCCTCGTGTGCATCGACGCCGATGCGATGCCGCTCTTCGGCAAGAGCCGCGGCGGCGTGCGCGAGGGCTACGAGCCGGCGGCCGCCGCGCTCGTGGCCGAGAGCCTCGGCCGGCCGCTCGAGTGGGTGTTCAAGCCGTGGGTGGAGATGGTCCCCGCCATCGACGCCGGCGAGGGCGACGCGATCTGGTGCGGCCAGGGGATCACCGAGGAGCGCCGCCTGCGGGTGGACTTCACGCGCCCGTACGCCGTCTTCGACGAGTCGCTCCTCGTCCGCCGCGGCTCCGGCATCCACTCGCCCGAGCAGCTCACCGGAAAGCGGCTCGGCGCGATCGCCGGCAGCACGAACATGGCGCTCGCCGAGACGTTCGAGGGAGCGGAGCCCGTGCCGTTCGGGGGCGAGACGGACGACGTGTTCGGCGAGATGCTCGACGCGCTGCGGACCGGTGCGGTCGACGGCGTCGTGGACGACGACGTTGCCTTCCTCGCGCTGGCCGACGATCCCGACTTCGAGATCGCGTTCACCGTGCCGACCCGCAACGAATGGGGCGTGGCCGTCTCGAAGGCGCGCCCGGAGATGCGCGACACGCTCGACGGCGCGCTGGCGGAGGTCATCCGCGACGGCCGCCTGGCGGCCTGCTGGCAGACTTGGCTGCCCGGCCTCACGTACCCGTTCGCCGGCCGCTGAGATGGAAGCCCGCTACTTCGACATCGCCGACCCCTCGTTCGTGATCGACTCCGAGGAGGTCCTGCGCGCGCGCGAGGAGAGCTGGTACGTGCGCACGAACTACGGCCTTGCGGTGCTGCGCTACGACGAGGTCGCGGCGCTCCTGCGCGACCGCCGCCTCAAGCAGGGCAGTGCCGCGTGGCCCGCGCACCACGGCGTCGGCGGGCCGTTCGCGGACTGGTGGGCGAAGACGCTGCTGAACCTGGAGGGAGACGACCACGGGCGCCTGCGCCGCCTCCTCAACCCGGTGTTCGCGCCGAAGGCGATCGCCGACTTCGCGCCCCGCTTCCGGGAGCTCGGCAACGAGCTGATCGACGCGTTCGCCGACGAGGGGCGCTGCGAGTTCGTGAGCCAGTTCGCCGAGCCCTACGCGGCACGCGTGATCGCGCTGCTCCTGGGGATCCCGGAGCGCGAGTGGCCGAAGATCGCGCAGTGGGGCACCGACCTCGGCCTCGCGCTGTCGATCGCCATCCGCGAGGAGCTCCCGCGCATCGAGGCGGCGCTCGAGGGCCTCTACGGCTTCGCGGACGAGCTGATCGCCGACCGCCGCGCCAACCCGAAGGACGACTTCGTCACGCGCCTCGTCCAGGCCGAGCAGGACGAGGACCGGCTGAGCCACGACGAGCTGCGGGTGTCGCTCGTGCTGCTGATCTTCGGTGGCGTCGACACCACCCGCAACCAGCTCGGGCTCGCCATGCAGACCTTCCTCGACCAGCCCGAGGCCTGGCGGCGCCTGGCGGACGAGCCGGAGCTGGCCGAGCCCGCGGTGGAGGAGGTCATGCGCCTCAACCCCACCGTCACCTGGGTCACGCGCGAGGCCGTCGAGGACTTCGAGTTCCAGGGGCTCGAGATCGCGGAGGGCACCACGCTCCACCTGTTCTCCCAGTCCGCCGGCTCCGACCCGCGCGTGTTCGAGCACCCCGGCTTCGACCTCGACGCCGAGCGCCCGCGCCACTTCGGCTTCGGCGGCGGCCGCCACCACTGCATCGGCCACTTCGTGGCACGCATGGACATGGGCGAGGCGCTCGCCCTGCTCGCGAAGCGCCTGCGCGACCCGCACGTGGACGGCGAGGTCAAGTCGCTGCCGCGCAGCGGCAACACCGGCCCGATCGAGCTGCCGATCGCCTTCACGGCCGAGCCGGCCTGAGCCTCGCTCGGCTTCCTCAGGGGTCGAGCTCGAACGGCGCGAACAGCGCGAGCAGCTCGGTGATCACCGGCGTGCGCTCGATCGCCGGTGGCGGTGACGAGCCCGATCGTGTGCTCGATCTCCGGGTCGACGAGCGGGATCGCGCGCAGGTCGTCCGGCAGCGGGTTCGCGTTCAGCCACGTGTGCGCGGTGATGCCCGGGCAGGCCGGCGCGGGCGTGGGCGATCGAGCGTCGAGACCGAGTTGGTCTCGACCGCCGGGCTGCGGCGTCGCGCCGGCGGTCGCGAACGCGCCGTCGACGATCCGGCGGTGCTGCATGTCCGGCGTGAGCAGGCAGAGCGGGAGCTCGGCGGCCGTCGGCCCACGGCACGGTCGGCGCGCGCCGAGCTCGCCCTCCGCCGGCGGTCACGAGCAGGTAGTGCTCGCGCCACAGCGGGAGCGCTGTCGACGTGCGCGAGCGGCTCGTTGTCGAGGTAGGTGAGGCCGGCGTCGATCTCGCCGTGCTCGAGCCCGTGCGCGATCTGGCGCGAGGTCATCGAGAGCGAGCCGCACGCGCATCCGCGGATGGCGCTCGCGGAAGCGCGCGGTGACGAGCGGGGAGAGCGGGAGCGAGGTCGGGATCGCGCCGATCCGCAGCGTCCCCTCGAGGCCGCCGCGCAGCCGGCTGGCCTCCTGGCTGCAGGCTGTCGAGGTCGGCGAGCGCGCGCTGCGCCCAGCCGAGGATCCGCTCGCCCTCCGGGCGTGAAGCCCTCGAACTGGCGGCCGCGGCGCACGAGCGGGACGCCGAGCTCGCGCTCGAGGCTCCGGATGCCGGCCGAGAGCGTCGGCTGCGCCGCGTGGCAGGCCGCGGCGGCGCGGCCGAAGTGGCGCTCGCGGTCGAGCGCGACGAGGTACTCGAGCTGCCGGATGAACACCGCGCGATCGTACTTCGATAGATGGCGTCTATCAACAGGTCGGCTCGCAGCAGTTGGACAAGTGCGGCCGACGCGGCGACGATTCGCTCGTACGTGTCGCGCAACCTGGTCGAGCTGGTCCGCCGCCACCACGAGCAGGGAGCGCCGACCGCGCTCGACGTGCTCAAAGAGGCGATGGATCGAACGGGGAGAGATCACCGACGACGACCGCCGCGTCGCCGCGGAGCGCTCCGGGCCTGCCCGAGGCGGCCGTCCACGGCGTCTCGACCTTCTACGACGACCTGCTCGTCCCGCGCGGCGCGCGCCACGTGCGCGTCTGCACCGGGACGGCGTGCTTCGCCGCCACCGGCGACGCGCACGTCGACGCGCTCGCGCGACGCGCTCGGGCCTCGAGCTCGGCGAGCGCGCGCGAGGACCGGTCGCGTCTCGCTCGGCCGAGACCGTCTGCCTCGGCTACTGCCACGCCTCGCCCGGCGGTGCGCGACGGCGACGTGATCGACGCCGGCCCGGGCGTGGTCGAGCGCGTGCTCGCGCGGCGCGGCGCAGCCCGCGCCGCGAGCCGCTCGTCGCGAGCCTGCTCGACGAGCCCGTGCTCACGCGCGCCGGGCGACTGGTCCGGGCTGCGGCGCGCGCTGAGCGAGCGACGCCCGAGGAACTGCTCGAGGCGGTCAAGGCCGCCGACGTCCGCGGCCGCGGCGGCGCCGGCTTCCCGGCCGGCACGAAGTGGGAGTTCGCGGCGCAAGCGCCGAGGGCGAGCGCAAGTTCATCGTCGCCAACGGCGACGAGGGCGACCCGGGCTCCTACATCGACAAGGTCCTGATGGAGGACAACCCGCACCTGCTGCTCGAGGGCATGGCGCTCGCCGGCTACGCGGTCGGCGCCGAGCACGGCTTCGTCCTCGTGCGCTCGGAGTACCCGCGCTCCAAGCCGGCGCTCGAGGCCGCGGTCGCGCAGGCGCGCGAGCAGGGCTGCTCGGCGAGGACATCCTCGGCACGGGCTTCGCTTCGACGTCACGGTCGTCGAGGGCGCCGGCTCCTACGTCGTCGGCGAGGAGACCGCGCTGCTCAGCTGCCTGCAGGGGCTGCGCGGCACCGTCTCCGCGCGGCCGCCGTTCCCCGCCGAGCGCGGCGTGCACGGCCTGCCGACCGTCGTCAACAACGTCGAGACGCTCTGCAACATCCCGTTCATCGCCGCGCGACGGCGCCGAGGCGTACCGCGCGCTCAGCCCGGGCGCGACGCCGGGCACGAAGCTCGTCTGCTTCAACGAGCGCTTCGCGCGGCCCGGGCGTCTACGAGGTCCCGTTCGGGATGACCGTGCGCGAGCTGTGCGAGGACGTCGCCGGGCGGCTGCGCGACGGCCGCGCGATCAAGGCGCTGCAGATCG
Organism: uncultured Thermoleophilaceae bacterium; assembly: GCA_963741455.1. Taxonomy (GTDB): domain Bacteria; phylum Actinomycetota; class Thermoleophilia; order Solirubrobacterales; family Thermoleophilaceae; genus JACVRW01. Next base: position 726,664 of record CAVUIF010000003.1, on the reverse strand, counting down.
GCGGCCCGCTCGGCGGCATCCTGCCCGCGCTCGCAGCTCGACACGGTCGTTCGACTTCGACGCCGCTCGACGGCCGAGGGCTGCATGGTCGGCCACGGCGGGATCGTCGCCTTCGACGACCGCACCGACATGCGCGCCGTCGCCAAGCACCTGCTGCACTTCGGCGCCGCCGAGAGCTGCGGCAAGTGCTTCCCGTGCCGGATCGGCCTGCGCCGCGCGCACGAGATGTTCGCGAACGGCGACGCCGGTCGAGCGCGCGCGGCTCGAGGCAGCTGCTCGAGACGCTCGAGCTCGGCAGCCTGTGCGCGCACGGCGGCGGCATGCCGGCGCCGATCCGCAGCCTGCTCGCGCACTTCCCCGACGAGCTGGGGCTCGCGTGATCACGCTCGACGATCGACGGCGAGGAGACGCTCGGTCGCGCCCGGCACGACCGTGCTCGAGGCCGTCCGCGCGACCGGCCGCGAGGTCCCGACGCTCTGCTTCGACGAGCGCCAGGCGCCGTTCGGCGCCTGCCGCGTCTGCCTGGTCGGCGTCGAGGGCGCGCCCGGCCCGGTCGCCGTCGTGCACGACGCCGGTGCCGCGACGGGCATGGAGGTCGACACGCACGACGCCGACCGCGCGCCGCGTCGCGACCGCCGTCGTCGAGCTCGTGCTCTCCGAGCTGCCCGAGCCGCCGGCCGAGCACACCGAGCTCGCGCAGGTCGCGCGGCATGCTCGACGTCGGCGAGCCGCGCTGGCCCGGCGAGCACGCACGCGGTCGAGCACGACGAGCGCCATCCCTACCTCGCCTTCCAGCACGAGCTGTGCATCTCCTGCGGGCGCTGCGTGCGCGCCTGCGACGAGGTCCAGGGCACGTTCGCGCTGACCGCCACCGGCCGCGGCTTCGGCGCCAACATCGCCGCCGGCCTGGACGAGGGCTTCCGCGACTCGGCCTGCGTCGTCCTGCGGCGCGTGCGCCGACACCTGCCCGACCGACGCGATCACCGAGATCTCCCTGCTACACCTGACCGACCGAGGTGAGCCCATGCCGACCGCTTCGACTCGACCGTCACCACCACCTGCGGCTACTGCGGCGTCGGCTGCCGCCTGGAGGCGCACGCGCGCGACGGCCGCGTCGCCTCGATCAGCCCCGCGCTCGACGGGCCCGCCAACGAGGGCCACACCTGCCTGAAGGGCCGCTTCGCGCACCAGTTCTCGCCGCCACCGCGACCGCCTCACCGCGCCGCTGATCCGCGAGAGCGGCGGCTTCCGGATCGCGACCTGGGAGGAGGCGATCCACCGCATCGTCGTCCGAGCTGACGCGCATCAAGGACGACGCACGGCGCCGACGCGATCGCCGGCCTCGCCTCCTCGCGCGCGACGAACGAGGACTGCTACGCGATGCAGCGCCTGATGCGCGCCGCGATCGGCACCAACAACATCGACAACTGCTCGCGCGTCTGCCACTCCCCGACCTCGTTCGCGCTGCGCAAGTCGTTCGGCCTGTCCGGCGCGACCGGCTCGTTCGCCGACATCGACCACGCCGACGCGCGATCCTGATCGGCGCCAACCCGACCGAGGGCCACCCGGTCGTCGGCGCGCGGATCAAGCAGGCGACGCTGCGCGGGATGAAGCTCGTGACGATCGACCCGCGCCGGATCGAGCTCGCCGACTACGGCGTGCTGCACCTCAGCCCGCGGCCGGGCACGAACGCCGCGCGTCATGCTCGGGCTCGCGCACGTCGTCGGCGCGCGACGGGCTGCGTCGACCACGACTTCCTCGACGCGCGCACCGAGGGCTACGAGGACGCGTCGCAGGAGCTGCTCGCCGACTACACGCCCGAGGACGTCGAGCGCATCACCGGCGTCCCCGCCGCCGACCTCGAGCGCGCCGCGCACATCTACGCGCGAGGCCGGCGAACGCCTGCTTCTCGTGGGGCCTCGGCGTGACCGAGCACAAGTACGGCTCCGAGGTCGTGCGGCTGATCTGCAACCTCGCGCTGATGACCGGCAAGGTCGGCCGGCCCGGCTCGGCGCTGCTGCCGCTGCGCGGCCAGAACAACGTCCAGGGCTCGTCGGACATGGGCGCGCTGCCGGACACCTACACCGCCTACCGCTCGGTCGGCGACGAGGAGGTCGCGCGGACGCTTCGAGGCAGCGCTGGGGCGTGTCGCATGCAGCGCGAGCGCGGGCTGAAGATCCCGGAGATGTTCGACGCCGCCGTCGCCGGCGACCTGAAGGCGATGTACATCTTCGGCGAGGACGTCGCGCAGACCGACCCGAACACGAGCGCACGTCGTCGCGGCGCTCGAGTCGCTCGAGTTCCTCGTCTGCCAGGACATCTTCGAGAACGAGACGACGAAGTACGCCGACGTGATCCTGCCGGCGTCGTCGTTCCTCGAGAAGCCCGGCACGTTCACGAACGCCGAGCGGCGGATCCAGCTCGTCGAGCCGGCGATCGAGCCGCCCGGCGACGGCGCGCACCGACTTCGACATCATCACGACGATCTCGCGCGCGCTCGGCCACGACATGGGCTTCGACGACGCCCGCGGACGCGATGCGACGAGATCGCCGCGCTGACGCCGCGACTTCGCCGGCGTCACGTACGAGCGGATCGGCCGCGCGCGGCCTGCAGTGGCCGGTCGCGCGCGGACGGCACCGACTCGCCGATCCTCTACGACGAGCGACTTCGAGCTGCCCGGCGGCAAGGCGCAGCTCGCCGCGCTGCCCTACAAGCCGCCCGGCAGACGCGGCCGACGAGGAGTTCCCGCTCATCCTCGTCACCGGCCGGCGCCTCCAGCACTACAACGCCGGCACGATGACCCGCCGCACCGCGCAACCTCGAGCTGCTGCGACCGCGACTGGCTCGAGATCCACCCCGACGACGCCGACGCGGCTGTGGATCGCCGACGGCGACCGCGTCTCGGTGCGCAGCCGCGCATGGGCGCGATCGAGATCGACGGCGCGGGTCACCGACGCGGATCGAGCCCGGCCACGTCTTCACCACGTTCCACTTCCCGGAGATCGCGGACGAACCTGCTCGATCGGCGCCGTCGGCCGACGTCAACACGTCGTGCCCGGAGTACAAGGTCGTCGCGGTCGACGTGCGCCCGGTCGGCCGAGGAGGCGCGCGATGACGCCGGCGCTGGCGGAAGCCGTGACGTGACCGCCGCGCGGGCGGATGGCCGCCCGTCGAGCGCGACGGCGCGCGCGACGAGGTCGCGGTCGAGGAGCCGCTGGAGATCCGCGTCGACGGCGCCGCCGCTCGCGGTCACGATGCGCACGCCCGGCCACGACGAGGAGCTCGCGCTCGGCTTCCTCTACGGCGAGGGGCTGATCGACGAGCCGCGCGAGCGCCGGGCCGCACCGAGGACCTCGCGGCGCAACACGATCGAGGTCGCAGGGCCGCTGCTGCGCGACGTCGCGGCGCGCGCCGCTTCTACACGACGTCGTCGTGCGGCGTCTGCGGCAAGGGCGCGCTCGAGGAGGTCGCGGTCCACGCGCCCGCCGCTGCCCGCCGGGCCCGACGTCGCGCGCGCGCTGCTCGCCGACCTGCCCGAGCGCCTGCGCCAGCCGGCCTTCGCGCGCACCGGCGGCCTGCACGCCACCGGCCTCTTCACGCCGGCCGGCGAGCTGCTGCTCGTGCGCGAGGACGTCGGGCGCCACAACGCGATGGACAAGGTCGTCGGCCGCGCGCTGCTCGACGGCCTGCTGCCGCTGCACGAGCACGTCGCTCTGCGTCAGCGGCCGGCTGTCGTTCGAGCTCGTGCAGAAGGCGGCCGTGGCGGGCGCGCCGATCCTCGTCGGCGTCGGCGCGCCGACCTCGCTCGCGATCGAGCTGGCCGCCGACCGCGGCATGACGCTCGCCGGCTTCGCCCGCGCGCGGCAGCGTGAACGTCTACTCCGGCTCGGAGCGCGTCGTCGCTCAGAGCTAGGCCGGCAGCGGCACGTCCGCCGTCAGCACCTCGTTGCCGTCCTCGGTGATCAGCACGTTGTTCTCGATCCGGATGCCGCCGAAGCCGCGCATCGACTCCGCGCGCTCCCAGTCGACGGCCTTCCGGTGCCGCTCCCGGAGGCCGGCATCGTCCAGGAGCGCCGGGACGAGGTAGATCCCCGGCTCGACCGTGAAGACGTGGCCGGGCAGGAGCGGCAGGTCCACGCGCACGCGCGGGAACGCGTCCTCCGGAGGCTCGCGCCCGCGCAGGACCTCGCCGGCGTCGCGGATCCCAAGGCCCACCATGTGGCCGACGCCATGCGGGAAGAACAGCGCCTGCGCGCCGCGCTCGACCAGGCTCTCAGGCTCGCCGCGCAACAGCCCGAACGCGACCAGACCCTCGGCGATGGCAAGTGCGGCCGCGCGGTGCACGTCGAGCCACTCGGTGCCGGCGACGCAGCGCTCGGTCGCGCGTGCGCACGCGGCGGCCACGATCGCGTGGAGCTCCTGCTGCTCCGGGGTGAACCTGCCGGAGGCCGGATACGTGCGGGTGACGTCGCTGTCGTAGCCGCGGCACTCGGCGCCGGCGTCGATCAGGACCAGGTCGCCCGTCCGCGAACCGGCGCGAGCTCGGCGGGAAGTGCAGGACCGCCGAGTTCGGGCCGCTGCCGACGATCGTGTCGAAGGCGAGCGAGTCGGCGCCGCCCCGGAAGAATGCCGCCTCGAGCTCGATCTGCAGCTCGCGCTCGCTCCGTCCCGGCTCGATCAGCGGCGCGGCGTGCGCGAAGCCGGCGCGCGTGGCCCGCTCGGCGGCGCGCATCCGCGCGAGCTCCACGGCGTCCTTCTGGCGCCGGACATGGTTCAGGCCGTAGCGCAGGTCGGCCTCGAGCCGGGCTTCCGAGGCGACCTCCGGCACGGCCGCGCCGAGGCAGGCGACCGGACGGCCCTTCCGCTGCTCGAGCCATGCGGCGAGCCCCGCCACCGGCACGCCGTCCGGCTCGCCGTCCGCCGCGCCCTCCCACAGGCGCTCATCGCGGGTCACCGGCACCACGAAGTCGACCCAGCCCTCGTGCGGGTCGAAGGCCAGGACGCCGCCCGGGCGCTCGCGGTCGGTCAGGTAGAGGTACTCGGAGTGGGCCCGGAACGGGTACGTGCGGTCGCCGCGGCCGGGAACGGGGATCGGCTCGCCGGCGCCGACGAGCACGACCTGGTCGTCGAGCTGCCACAGCTCGGCGGCCGCGCGCCGCCGTCGCTCGAGCTCGGCCGCGATCGGCTCCGTCATGCGATCAGCCTACGCGCGGCGACGGGTCAGCTCCGCGAGCAGCTGGTCGGTCAGGGGATGGCTGCCGGTGCCACGGCCGCTCCTACAAGAAGCGCAAGAAGAACTTCCTCGAAGAGCTGTTCGACTGAGCCGGCCGGTCAGCGGGTGGCGCGGGCGAGCTCGAGCGTCTCGAGCGCGGCCGTCACGCTGTCCGGCAGCCGCGGCAGCGGATTACCGGCGAGGATCTCGCCGATGAGCGCGGCTGGCTCGTCGCTCGCCGAACGCGATCGGGCACTCGCCACGATGCGCACCGGGCAGTCCGCGCAGCGGGGCGCCGAGCGGCAGCACCGCTCCTTCACGCCGCCGCTCCGGCAGGTAGCCTGACGGGTCCATGGCTTCCGAGCGCTTTCTCGACGCGCTGAACGTGCAGGTCGCGCGTGAGTTCGCCGCGGCCCACCAGTACGTCGCGGTGGGCAACTACTACGCGGCGGAGACGTACCCGCAGCTGGCCGCGTACTTCTACAAGCAGGCCGACGAAGAGCGCGAGCACGCGATGAAGATGGTCAACTACCTGCTCGACCGCGGAGCGGCGCCGGACGTCGGCGCGATCGGCTCGCCCCGGCAGACGTTCGGCGACCACGTCGAGCCGATCAAGATCGCGCTCGAGCAGGAGAAGAAGGTCACGGTCAGCATCAGCGAGCTGTTCGAGATCGCTCGCGAGACGCGTGACTTCCAGAGCGAGCAGTTCATGCTCTGGTTCCTCGAGGAGCAGGTCGAGGAGGAGGCGTCGATGTCGGACCTCCTCGCGGTCGCCGAGCGCACGCGCACGGTGCCGATGCTGCTCGAGGAATACCTCGCCCGGGAGACTCCGGGCGAGCGCGCGGGCGACTGACGGTCTCGACGGCACTCGGACTTAGGGTACCCTAACGCGGCGCGCGCCTGCGTGCAGGAGTGGTGCGCGCACGATTGCCGCGCGCCCGCGCGTGGCGGAGAGTCTCGCCATGACCTTTCTATGGATCCTGCTCGGAGTCCTGTACGTCGTCATGCTCGTGTGGCTCGGGATGGCGACGCTGCGCAACGGCCACACGGCCCTGTTCGTGCTCGGGATCTTCCTCCCGCTGCTCTGGATCGCCGGCGCGTTGATGGCGCCCACCTCCGGGGCCGCGGCCGCCCAGGCCCGCAGCAGCCTCCAGCAGTGATGTCGCGGCGACGGAGGCGGCGGCGAACCCCGTCCGAGGTCGTGCTCAGGAGAGCGCTCCGCGGTGCCTGGCGCGAGACACGGGCCACCGCGAAGGACGGTCGCGCGCGGGTGACGGGCCGTCGGCGCTAGCCGCCCGCCAGGGCGGAGTGCACCGACTCGATCGCCATCTCGCGACTGGCGAAGATCTCGAGCCTCACGACCTTGCCGTCGCGGATCTTGAAGACGTGCGCTCCCTCGGTGGAGATCTCCACCCCGCTCCCCTTGCCGCGGCCGCGGTAGGTGGCGAGCACGACGACGTAGTCGCCGAACTCGAGGAACTCGTCGGCCTCCGCCCGCCAGCGCTCCCATCCGCTCAGCCACGCGAGTAGCCGCGAGTTCGGGGTCTCGTGGTCCTTGAAGACGCCTCCCAGCCCGAGGAACTCGCTCGACCACCCCCACTCCATGTCCGGGTCGTAGACGTCGAAGTAGGGCTTCCAGTTGCCGCGTCCCCACTCCTCGTAGATCGGGCGGATCACCTCGACGTTGCCGCGCGCCACCCGGCCAGCTTACGGCGCTCAGACGGCGCCGCTCGCCTGGAGCAGCGCGCCGGCCACCCCGCAGGCGAGCACCACCGCCAGCACGGTCAGCTTGCCGTGCCAGCGACGCAGCGCGAGAAAGGCCAGCACGGCGAGGATCGCTGCCGGCACGTCCACGATGGCCTCCTCGAGGATGTCGACGCTCACCGCCGCGATCAGGCCGATGACCGCTGCCGCCACGCCCAGCAGGAAGGGCCGGATGCGCGGGTTCTCCGCCACCGCCACGAGCCGGCGATGGAAGAAGATCGGCAGCACGAACGCCGGGAGGAAGATCCCGAGCGTCATCGCGAGCCCGCCGGCCAGTCCGCCCGCGAGATAGCCGACGAACGTCGAGAAGATGATCAGCGGCGCGGGCAGGACCCCGCCGAGCGCGAGCCCGTCCACGAACTCGGCCTCGGTGAGCCAGCCCTTGCCGTCCACGGCCGCGTCGTGCAGGTACGGGATCGCGGTGAACGCGCCGCCGAAGGTCAGGAGCCCCGCCTTGAGCCCCTCCCAGAAGATCTCGGCGGTGAGCGAGAGCGTCACCGCGCCGGCAGCGGCCATCAGGAGCGCCGCCGGCGTGAGCGCCACCGACCGCGTCCGGCTCGTCCAGCGCGGCGCGTTCGTCCACAGCTCGTAGGCGAGCCCCGCGCCGAGCAGCACGAGCGCGAATCCGGCCGAGGCGAACAGGGTGGCCGCGAACGCCGCGACGGCGAGCAGCGCCAGCGGCACGTCCGTGATGAACGACCTGCTCAGCCGCACCAGAGCGGCGGCCACGATGGCGCCCACCGCCGCCTGGAGCCCGTAGAAGAGATCGTCGAGCTGATCGGCGAGGTCGGCTTCCACGTAGGCGATCGACAGCGCCAGCATCAGGAGGAACCCGGGCAGCATGAACCCCAGCCCCGCGAGGAAGCCGCCCAGCTTGCCGCCCCGCACGCGCCCGAAGTACACGCACAGCTCGTGCGCCTCGGGGCCGGGCAGGACCTGGTAGACGGCGAGCGTCTTCCTGAAGGTGTCCTCGTCGACCCAGCCCTCCTCGTCGACGCACTCGCGCTTGATCATCGCGATCTGCGCCGCCGGCCCGCCCCACGCGAGCGCCCCGAACTTCAGGAAGCGGGCGAAGATCGCGCCCGGTGCATCGGCCCCCTCGGATTGCATGAAGCGCCGCAGTGTGCACTACGCGCGACTAGCATCGCCCGGCGCATGGCAGCGGAATCCACCCCACCGGACGACACCACCGGCTCGGGAGCCGCCGCGCGCGGCCGCCTGGTCGCGCTCGCGGTGCTCCTGGGCGTGGGCGCGGTGCTGGTGGTGGTCGCTCTTCTGGCGGGCGGCGGCTCCGGTGGCGAGAGCGAGAGCTCGAGCCTCCGTGTGGAGCGCTCCCCCACGCCGGAGGGCATGGAGCTGATCGTCTACGTCGAGGCCGCGGACAACCGGGCGGAGGTCGCGGACGGCGAGTCCCGCGTGAGCGTCGAGTGCGAGGACGACGGCGGGCGCGTCGTGGCCCAGGGGAACCACCCATGGCCGTTCACGGACACGGACGGCGGCACGACCGACGCCCACGTCCACCAGCGCGTGCCGGACGCCGCCGCCGGCTCCGTCACGCTGTGCCGCCTCGCCGGCACCGATCCCGAGCTTCAGGGACGGATCACCGACGGCGGGCTCCGCTGAGTTTCACAAGGTTGTAACCGCACCGCGCGGACGGCCTGTGATCGTCATGTGGCATGTTCGGGAGCACCCCGCGCTACGGGAGCTTCTACGCGCTGTTCGAGCAGGCCGGTGACAACGTGGAGCGCGCGACCGGGCTGCTGGCAGACCTCGTCGCGGACTGGCCCGACCAGGGGAACGAGCGCCGCTTCGACCTGAAGGAGCTGGAGACACAGGGCGACCGGATCACGCACGACGTGATCCACCACCTCCATGTGAAGGCCGCGACGCCGTTCCCGGTATCGGACGCGCACGAGCTGATCTCCGAGCTCGACGACGTGGTGGACCTCGCCGAGGAGGTGGCCGACTACATGGGCCTGTACCGGATCGAGGCAGCGACCGAGCAGGCGATCGCGCTGGCGGCCGTCCTGCATCAGGCCGGCGGCGAGCTGGCGAGGGCGCTGCGCCTACTACGGCGCCCCGCGGAGCTGCGCCCGCACGTCGTCGCGCTCCACGCGCTCGAGCACGAGGGCGACCGCCTGGAACGCGACGCGCTCAGCTCGCTCTTCGACGGCGGAATCGACCCGATGGTGGTGATCCGCTGGAAGGACATCTACGAGCGGCTCGAGGAGGCGATCGACGCCTGCCGTCACGCCGGCAACACGCTCGAGGGCCTGATCGTCAAGGCTGCCTGACGAGCTAGGGGTTGAACGCCCTCTCCTCCAGCACGCCCCCGCGACGGACGATGACGGCGGTCCGCTCCGGAATCTCCTGCCAGACGCCGGGCAGGTCCGAGAACGGCTCGGAGACGATCAGGCGATCGTCGTCGCTGAGCCGCTGGAACCGCGGGTTCTCGGGATGCAGGCGCCTGATGGCCTCGACGTCGGCGGACGCGAACAGGGACCGCGCGCGCCCCTCGGTCGCGTAGCGGACGGCCCACAGGCACGCGCCGTCCGAGACGCCGAAGGTGGCCTGCACGGCGCCGTCTATCCCGTGGCTGCGCGCGCTCTCTTCTATGAACGCCACCGTTCGCTCCAGCGCGCCGACCGGATCCTCCTGAAGCCCGAAGGTCAGCGCCAGCGCGAAGACGGTCTCCGTGTCGGTGGACCCCCGCACCACCGCGAACAGCTCGGGATCGATCGCCAGCATCAGGTCGCGGCGGAGGCGGTCGAAGCCGGCGATGAAGCCGTTGTGGACGAACAGCCAGCGGCCGTGCCGGAAGGGATGGCAGTTGGTCTGCTGGACCGGGGAGCCGATCGCCGCGCGAATGTGTGTCAGGAACAGCGGTGACTCGATGTGCGCGGCGAGCTCGCGCAGGTTCGGGTCCGCCCACGCGGGGGCGACGCTCAGGTACAGGCCCGGCTCATCGCCCGTGCCATACCAGCCGAGCCCGAAGCCGTCGCCGTTCGTCGGCTCCGCGCCCATGCGTGCGTGGAGGCTCTGGTCGACGATGCCGTGCTGCGTGTTGAACAGCAGCTCCTCGATGAGCACCGGTTGTCCGAGCCACGCCATCCAGCGGCACATGTACTAGCTCCTCAATGGCTTCGCGGGAAGCCTTCGTGTGAACCAGAGCGACAGGAGCGCGAAGGCCCCTACGGCCCCGATCGCGCGCTTCAGTCCGTCGAGCTGCGCGTCCCCGTAGTCGTCCGCGACCGCGGCCGCCTGCCCGCTCGGCACCCCCTGGTCGAGTGCCGCCTGCTCCACGTCCTCGACGGGCACGACCGGGACGCCCTTCTGCTCGAGGCCGGCGATCTGCCGCTTCACCGCAGCCGGGATCGCCGGGTTCTGCTCCACCCGTTCGACGAACCCGGTCGTCAGCGCCGCGATCAGCACGGCGCCGATCAGCGCGGTGCCGATTGACGCCCCGAGATTCTGCGCGGTTCCCTGGAGGCCGCCGGCCTCGTTGGTCTTCGCCGGGTCGACCGACGACATGATCACGTTGCCGAGCTGGGAGAGCAGCAGGCCGGCGCCGGTCCCGAACAGGACCAGCGCGATCGCGAACTCGGCCTCGCTCAGCTCCACGTCGATCGTGCCCAGGAGCACCACCGAGGCCGCGACGAGCGCGAGCAGCCCGACCTGTGCGACGCGCTTCGGCGCGAGCCCCGAGGCGAGCTTCGGCCCGAGCATCGCCGCGACGAACATCGCCACCGACATCGGGAACAGCTTCTTCCCCGTCTCGAACGCGTCCAGGCCGAGGACCACCTGCAGGTAGACCGGCAGGACGAAGAACGTGCCCAGCAGGATCAGCTGCTGCATCAGCAGCGTCGACAGCCCCGCGCGCAGCTGCTCGATCTTCAGCAGCGAGCGGTCGAGCAGCGTGTCGAGGCCGGCGCGCTCACGGCGCTCCTCCCACATCAGGAAGGCGGCGGCGACGCACAGGCCGGCAAGAATGAGGAACGGCACCACGGAGAAGCCGAACGGGGTGATCTCCTCGCCCCCGATCGTCAGAGCGCCGCGCGGCTCGATCAGGCCCCACTCGCTGCTCTTGAGGATGCCGAACACGATCAACCCGAGCCCGAGTGCGGAGAGCAGCACGCCGACGACGTCGAGCCTGGGCGGGTGCTCGAGCGCGGGCGACTTCACGAGCCGGTTCCGGAGCAGCAGGATCGCGGTGACGATCACGACCTCGCCGGCGAAGACGTAGCGCCAGCTGAACTCGGTGGTGACCCAGCCGCCGATCAGCGGCCCGGCCGCGATGGCCGCTCCGGCCACCCCGCCCACGATGCCGAACGCGAGCGCGCGCTCCTTCCCCGAGTAGGTCGCGGCGATCAGCGAGACGATCGCGGGCACGACCAGCGCCGCGCCGATTCCCTCGATCAGGGACCAGCCGATCAGGAGCACGGTGAGGTTCGGGCTCAGCGCGGTGATGAGCGACCCCAGCCCGTAGACGGCCAGCCCGATCGCGAACGTCCGGTCGCGACCGATGATGTCACCGAGCTTCGCTCCCGCGAGCATCAGCGTGGCCATCACGAGCGTGTAGGCGGTGATCGCCAGCTGAACGCCCGTGATCGTGGTGTCCAGGTCCGCGACGATCTGCGAGATCGACACGTTCATGACGCTGCTGTCGAGCACCATCACGAACTGGGCCGAAGCGAAGATGACAATCGGCAGGCCGAGCCCGGAGCGCGTCGAATCCCCTTGGGATGCCGGAGGGGACCGCACTTCCGCGCTATGGGCTCCTGCTCCTGGCGACGGCTGCGTCATTGGGCGTTCAGGGCGTCGCCGGTCCGGGGCCGGTGCAGCAGGTCGTCGTGACCGCTCTGGCGGGGGCGAGCCTGCTGCTCGCGTTCTGGTCCGCGAACGTGAAGCCGGCGCTCATGAGGGTGGCGTTCGGCGTCACGGCCGCGGGACTCACCCTGAGCGTCGTGCATGCCGCGGGCGCCGACGTGGGAGACGGGGCGGCACGCGCCGCCAACGCGGTCCTGCTGTCACTCGGGCCGCCCGCGGTCGCGATCGGCATCGTTCGCAACCTGCGCGCGGCCGGAGAGGTGCGGCTCGACGCTGTGCTCGGTGTGCTCTCGCTGTACATGCTGATCGGGATGGCATTCGGCTTCGTCTACGGCGCGATCGACCGCTTCGGCGGCGATCCGTTCTTCGCCGGCGGCGAGCCGGCCACGGTCGCGCATTGCCTCTACTTCAGCTTCACCACGCTTGCCACGGTCGGCTACGGCGACTTCGTCGCGCGGAGCGACCTGGGGCACACGCTCGCCGTGTCCGAGGCGCTGATCGGCCAGATCTATCTCGTGACGGTCGTCTCCCTCATCGTCAGCAATCTCAGGCCCGCGCGAAGAACTCGAGAGCCTTGACCGTCTTCGCCTCCTGGTCGCCGCCGACGTCCACGCCGCGGCTCGGACAGGTAGGCCCTCGACTCGGCGGCGGCCTGGAAGGCCTCGGCCGGATCGCACTTCGTGGAGAGCTCGAGGACGCGGGAGCCGTCGGGGTACAGCCAGAGCTCCACGACGAGCCGCCTCTCGAACTCCTCGGGCTCGAACTTCAGCTTGAGCACGAGGATCGGCCCCAGCACCGACAGGCTCTCGAGATCGACGTCGTCCGGAGCATGCCGGGCCAGCAGCTCGCGCTGCTGCTTCGACAGGAGTCCGCGGAGCCGCCGGTCCCCCAGCGCGACCTCCCTCACCCGCCGGTTCGACACCCGCTCCTTCAGCCTGCCCGAGCAGACGTACTTCCCCGGCATCGCATCCACCTCGACGTTGAACCCGCTCGAGTTGCGGAGCTTGCCGGGGAGCTCGCTCGGGACCACCGGGCGCAGCTTCACGATCGAGTCGCCCTCCTTGCCCTGCACGCGGCGGGCCCGGACGACCACGCCGTGGCCGTACAGGCCGAGGTCCGGGGTGTCGAAGAAGTACACCTGCCGTATCTCAGCGTCGAGCGCGTCGAGGCCGAGCGCCCGCGCGGCCGCGAAATGCTCGGACTCCGGCACCGTGAGCTTCAGCTCGACGCTGTCGACGTCCCTGAGCAGGCCAAGCAGCTCGCCGAGCTTCTCGTCCGGGATGCTGGCCACAGGCTCAGCCGAGCAGCTTGGCCTTCTGCGCGGCGAACTCCTCCTCGGTCAGGACCCCCTGGTCGCGCAGCTCGCCGAGCTGCTTGAGCTGCGCGATCGGGTCGGCTGCCGGCGCCGCCGGCGCGGGCGCCGCGGGTGCGGGCTCGGCGTATCCGGGGTCCTCCTCCGCCGCCCACCGCCGTGCCTGGCGGCGGCTGACTCGATTCGACACCGAGGTGGCGGTGCCGGCGATCACCGCCGTGCGGGCCATTCCTCGAAGCAATCCGGGCATCACTTTCTCCTTTCGATCATGACGCCGCCACCTCGGCGGCGTCGAGCGCGTCAAGGGCATCGATCACGTCCTGCGCGGGGATGCGCTCGAAGGCGAGCGGCACCCCGCCGTTGCGGCGCACCGCGGCTATGAACGGCGCGGCCCAGCGGTTCTCGTAGACGATCATCACGACCGAGCTGCCGGGCTCGATCGCGTCCGCGGCCTTCGCGGCGTCCTCGTCCCCGAGCATCCCGGAGGAGGCGCCCTCGAAGACGGCGAAGTCGCCCACGCCCTTCTCGCTGAGGTCCGTCGCGTCGAAGCCGGAGTAGGTGCCGTCCTCCGCCTTCGTCACGAACATGACGTCGAGCACGCGGATGATCCCGCGCTCGATCAGGTCCACGAGCAGCGGCGCCGCCTCGCCGGTCATCGGGGCGTCCGCCCCGTAGCCGATCACGACGATGTCGATCGGGCCCACTTCCGTTGTCTGGGCTTCCATCAGTTACCTCCTGTTGTGGTCATATCCATCCCCCCACGTCCGCCCCGCCCTCGTGCGTGATGCGCTCGCCGAAGCGGATCAGCGCCGGGTGCGAGGCGATCTTCCCGGCGACGAGCGCCTCGCCCTGGGCGAAGGTCCCCGCCCGGTCGATGAGACCCGGCGGGACGAACGAGAAGACGCGGCCCACGTGCGCGAGGTCGGCGGACGAGTTCATCCGCATCAGCACGAGGTTGTCGCACTGCGAGAGCACGTTCTCGTGGACCTTCTGCGGGCGCTGGGTCACGACGATCAGGTACAGGCCGAACTTGCGCCCCTCGCCGGCGATGCGGATCGCGTCCTCGGTCGCGAGCGCCGTGATCGGGTCGCCCGGCTCGGCCGGGCAGACGTTGTGCGCCTCGTCGATCACGATCGCGATCGGCTCGCGCTTCGCCCGTCGCCGCCAGAGCCGCTCGAGCACGTTGGCGGCGGCGATCGCCTGCTCCTCCCGCGTGGCCAGCGAGCCCAGGTCCACCACGAGGCAGCGCGGCCCAGCCGGGTCGTCCAGCTCCTCCGCGAGCGACTCGCCCTCGGGGCCGGGCCAGATCGTCCACCGGCTGATGCCGAGGTTGCGGGCGCGGAGCTGGAGCGCCGAGGCCTCGGCCTGCTCGAGGTCCGCGAGGCTGCGGATGCGCTCGTCCTCGACGAGCGCGGTCAGTTCGGCGTACTCCTCGCGGTCGGCCAGCGGGTCCAGCCGCAGAACCGCGGCCTGCCCTTCCGGACTGAGGTCGCGGAAACGGACGCGGAGGCGGTCAGGCCCCTCTGCGCCGCTTCTCACCGCGACAGTCCCAGCCACCGGGGCGAAGCGCTCTCGTTCCGCGGCGTCCGCGCCATCGCGTGCCTCGCCCAGCCGGACGTAGTCCGAGTTGGGGTCGAGTACGACCACGCGCAGCTCGGTCTCCATCAGGAGCCGCTCGAGCAGCACCCCCAGCGAATAGGTCTTGCCGGATCCCGACTGGCCGCACAGGAAGGTATGGCGCCCGAAGCCGCTGCCGTCGAGCTCGAATGGGACGCCGGGCGCGAGCGCCAGCTCGCCCACCTCGAGCGCGGCGCGCGCGGGCCGGACGCGCTCGAGCCAGCCCGCCACCTCGTCCGGGGCCGCTACGCGCACCAGCACGTCGTGGAACGGGCGGCCGTCGCCCTCCAGCACGACGCCATCGCCGCGCCCCGCTCGGAGCCGCACGGGCGGCAGGCCAGGCGCCGCACCATCCTGGGTCTCGAGCTCGAGCGAGAGCACCTGGCCGAGCCGGGTCGAGCCGCCGCCCTCCAGGACCACGTAGCCGCCCGCCTCGAGCTCGAGGCCGTGAAGGGTCGTCTGAAAGCCGAAGCGGTGGCCGTCGACGGAGGTGGCGAGCGGAAGAATCGCCGTCTCGAGCTGCTCGCGGATGTCGCGGTACTCCTGGAGCGAGGTCAGCACGTCGGTCACCGGTCGAGCCTCCTGACCTCGATCAGCTCCAGGCCGAGCGCCTGGACCTGATCGAGCAGAGCCTGGAGCTCGGCCTGGTCGTGCACCTCGCCGCGAAGGGTCGTCTCGGCCGGCTTCACGGAAGCGGAGAAGTCCTCGAACGCACCGGTGACGGTCGGGCTCAGCCGTCCCTTGATCCGGATCTCGTAGCCCGCGGAGGTCATGCCGCTCCCGCCGCCTCGCGGCCGGCTTCACGGGTGTAGTTCAGCCACTCGCGCAGCGCGATCTTGATCGTGGCGGCGCCGGGAATGGCCAGCAGGGCGCCCACCACGCCGAGCAGGGTCCCGCCCACGAGCGCGGCGATCACCACGATGAACGGGTCGAGCGACACGGCCTTGCTCTGGATCCGGGGCT
The DNA here is from genome assembly GCA_963741455.1 of uncultured Thermoleophilaceae bacterium. GTDB lineage: Bacteria > Actinomycetota > Thermoleophilia > Solirubrobacterales > Thermoleophilaceae > JACVRW01. The sequence continues at coordinate 710,968 of CAVUIF010000003.1, read as the reverse complement.
GGATGACGTAGTTCTCGAACTGCTGGTAGGCGATCGCGAACAGCGCCCAGATCAGAACGTCGCCGGTCGAGCCGCTGAAGAGGATCACGACCCCCACCACGACGGCGCCGAGCGTGGCGCCGATCATCGGAATCAGGTCGAGCAGGGCGATGATCAGGGCCAGCGGGAGCGGAGACGGAATGCCGAGGATCACGAGCATCAGCCATGCCGTGATCCCGGCGATCGTCGCCTGGAAGAGCGCGCCGCCCACGTACGACGCCACGGCCGTGGCGATCTCGTCGCTGGCGCGGTGCCACGCCTGCGCCTCGCGCGGGGGCCGTCTTGCGAGGAAGGCCTCACGCCATCGCTGCGCGCTGGCCACCATGAACATGCTGAGCACGAGGATCGTGACCAGCGCGAAGAGCGAGCTCACCACGCCCGCTCCCACGTCCACGAGCGCCGCGGCGGCGTCGTCCAGCTTGCTCGCGAGGTTCGACGCGAGGTCCTCGAGCTTGCCGGACACGTCGTAGTCCTCGTCGAGCTCGCGGAGCTGCTCGTTCGACTGGAACTCCTCCTCGAGGTCCTGCGCGTATTCGGGGAGGTTCGTCGAGCAGGTCCACGGTCTGCTCGACGACCGGGCGCACCAGGATGAGCATGATCAGCAGCGGAACGAGGACGATCAGCAGGTAGACGATCCCGGTGGCGGCCCCCCGCTTCATGTGCCTGCTCAGCGCGTTGACGGGGCCCGACGCGCACGCCGCGATGAATGCCGCCAGCACGACGTACCCGATCGGCGTGCGCAGCAGGTAGACCAGGTACACCGCGGCCACGCACAGCACCACGGTGAAGACCGTGCGAGCAATCACGCGGCTGCTCGGCCGGTCTTGCACCGTCGAGGCGGGCGTAACGGTCACCGTGCTGTGAGCCTCCTGCCCGCGCGGGTGAAGGCGCATCACCCGGTGCGGGTGACGCCGCGTCATCCCCGCGCGGGCGACGCTCTGGCGGTGAGTCGCATCCGCGTGCTGCGCGCAGCCGTCGTCCTGCTCGCGGACGCCCTGGCGCTCCTCGCCCTGTCCGAGCTGCTGCCGGGCTTCACGCTCGACGGCTTCGGCGCGGCGTTCGTGGCCGCGGTGGCGGTCGGCGTCCTGAACGCCCTCGTGTGGCCGCTCCTCGCGCGGCTCGCCCTGCCGCTGAGCGTCGTCACGCTCGGCCTGGCCACGCTCGTGCTCAACGGAGTGCTGATCGTCTTCGCGATCGACCTCGTTCCCGGCGCCGACATCGAGGACGTGTGGACCGGCGTGGGCCTCGCGATAGGGCTGACGCTGATCACCACGCTCCTCGCGTCGCTCCTCGCGATCGACGAGGACGAGTCGTGGTACCGCAACGTCGTGCGCCGGCAGGCGCGGCGCCGCGGCGACCACATCGAGACGCGACGTGCCCGGCGTGATCTTCCTCGAGATCGACGGCCTCGCCCACGAGGTGCTGCGGCGCGCGATGCGCGACGGAAACGCCCCGACGCTCGCGCGCTGGCTGCGCGACGGCACCCATCGCTTCGTGCGCTGGGAGACCGACTGGTCGTCGCAGACCGGCGCCTGCCAGGCCGGCCTGCTGCACGGCAGCAACGACGACATGCCCGCGTTCCGCTGGTGGGAGAAGGACCGCGGCAAGGCGATCGTCACGAACCACCCGCGCGACGCGGAGGAGCTCGAGCGGCGGCACTCGGACGGCCGCGGGCTGCTTCACGACGGACGGCGCGAGCCGCGCGAACATCCTCTCCGGCGACGCCACCCACTCGATGCTCACGATGAGCACCGTCCTGCGGCGGCGGCGGCCGATCGGGCGCGACTACTCGGCGTACTTCGCGAACCCGTACGCCGTCGCGCGCACGCTCGTGCTCGCGCTGGGCGAGATCGCGCGGAGCGGCGCGCGCAGGCGCTGCAGCGGCGGCGCGACGTGCAGCCGCGCATCCACCGCGACCGCGGAGTACGCGATCGTCCGCGCCTGGGCGACGATCCTGCAGCGCGACCTCCAGATCGCCGCCGTGGTCGGCGACATGATGGCCGGGCGGCCCGTGGTCTACACGACCTTCCTGGCCTACGACGAGGTGGCGCACCACTCGGGCGTCGAGCGCGCGGACACGCTCGCCGTGCTGCGCCACGTGGACCGCCAGCTCGCCCGCGTGCAGGCCGCGGTCGCGGACGCGCCGCGCCCCTACCGGCTCGTCGTGCTGGCCGACCACGGCCAGTCGCAGGGCGCGACCTTCCTCCAGCGGTACGGCGTCACGCTCGAGGACGTGGTGCGCTCCGCCTGCGACGCCACCGACGTGCACGCCGGCGAGCGGCGGCGAGGACGAGGCGCATGGCGTACCTGAGCGCCGGCCTGACGGAGGTCGCCCGCGACGAGACCGCCGCGGCGCGCACCGTCAAGCGGGTGACGCGAGGGTCGCCGCGCCGACGGAGTCGTGGCGCTCGACGAGGAGGCGAGGGAGGAGCTCGAGGCGCAGACAGGCGACGACGCTGCCCGAGCTGTCGGTGATGGCGTCGGGCTGCCTGGGACTGATCACGTTCCCGCGCGAGCCCGGCCGCGTGACGCTCGAGCGGCTGGAGGAGCTCCACCCGCGGCTCCTCCCCGCGCTGCGCGAGCACCCGGGGATCGGCTTCGTGCACGTGCGCTCGGAGCGGCACGGCGCGCTCGCGATCGGCAGGCGCGGCACCCACTTCCTCGACGACGGCCGCGTCGAGGGCGAGGACCCGCTCGCGCCGTTCGGGCCGCACGCCGCGGACCACGTGCGCCGCACCGACGCGCTTCGCCGCACTGCCCGGACGTGCTCGTGAACAGCACGTACTGGGAGGAATCCGACGAGGTGGCCGCCTTCGAGGAGCTGGTGGGCTCGCACGGCGGCATGGGCGGCGACCAGAGGCTTCCCGTTCGTGCTGTTCCCCGCCGAGCTCGAGTGGCCCGACGGACTTCGTCGTCGGCGCCGAGCGCGTGCACCGGATCTTCTGCCGCTGGCTGGCGGCGCTCGGGCACGAGGCCTACGCGAAGGAGGTCGACTCTCCCGGCGCCAGCACGCGCACCTCCACGCTCGGGCGCCACGGCGGCGACCTGAGCCGCGAACTCGCGCGCCGGCTCGTCGAACCAGGCGCCGCGCCGCGCGTAGACCGGGTGGAAGCGTCCCCCAGTGGATCGGGATGGCCACGCGCGCCTCGAGCAGCGCGGCCGCGCGCGCCGCGCGCTCGGGATCGAGGTGCCCGGGGCCGAGCCGGGGCCCCACCCGGCCACGGGCAGGAGCGCGACGTCCACCGGCGCCGATCGCGGCCATCTCGGGGAACAGGTCGGTGTCGCCGGCGAAGTAGACCGACGGCTCGCGCCCGATGACGAACCCGAGCGGTTCCACGCTCGGCCCGGTTACCGGCCAGCGGCGCCCGGGCGTGCTCCGCGGCGAACCGCCTCGACGCGCACGTCCATCACGCTCGTGCGCCCTCCGGCCTCGATCTCCTCGGCGTCGAGCCCCGCGCTCCGGAGCGCCGCCGCCGCGCCGCGAGGCGCGATCAGTCGCGGCCCGCGGCCGAGCCGCCGCAGCGAGGCCACGTCGAGGTGGTCGTGATGCAGGTGCGAGAGCAGCACCGCGTCGACGTCGCGCGGCGATGTCCGGCGCGCGGCCGTGGCGGCGCAGATGCGCGACCCGCGCGCGCAGGACCGGGTCCGTGAGGAGGCGCACGCCACCGAGCTCGACGAGGACCGTCGCGTGCCCGACGTACGTGATTCGAAGTGGATCGTCCAGAGCCAGGGCCGATTCTCGCCGCGGCGCGACGCGGTCGCATCACCCCGCCTGGGTGATTCCCGCTCACCCCGGCGGCGCACAGGATCTGCGCCATGCGAGGCAGACGCATAGGCGTCGCGGCCCTCCTGGTCCTGGCCACGCTGCTGTGGACGGCCTTCGGCTTCGCGCTCTGGGCGAAGCGGCAGGCGCTCGACACGCAGAACTGGGTCGACACGAGCAGCGCTCTGCTCGAGGACGAGGACATCCGCACCGCGGTCGGCCTGTTCATCATCGACCGCACCTACCAGAGCGACGAGGTCGCGGCGCGCATCGAGACGGTGCTGCCGCCGCGGCTTTCGCAGCTCGCCAAGCCCGCCGCGGCCGGGCTGAAGGAGGTCGCGCAGCGGAACGCCGGGCGCGTGCTCGGCACCGACGCCGCCCTCCAGGCCTGGGAGCAGGCGAACGAGCGGGCGCACAGCACGCTGCTCCGGATCGTCGAGAGCGACGTGGCGAGCGGCGAGGTCGAGCTCAACCTCGGCACCCTCTTCGAGCAGATGGCCGCGGCCACCGGCCTGCCTCCGGACGCGGTCTCGAACCTCCCGCCCGCGGTGACCTCGATCGAGATCGCCAGCGGCGACAACCTCGAGACGGCGCAGGACATCCTCAACCTGTTCGAGACCCTGGTGTGGGTGCTGCTTGATCCTCGCGGTCGGCACGTTCGCGGCGGCCATCGGGCTGTCCCGCGACCGGCGCCGCACGATCGTCACGGTCGGCGGGTGTCTGATCTTCGCGGGGATCGCGCTGCTGGCCGTGCGCACGCTGGCCGGCTCGGCGGTCGTCGACGCGCTCGCCGAGGCCCCGAACGCCAACGCGGTCGCCGACGACATCTGGGCGATCGCCACCGCCCTGCTCGTCGACGCCGCGTCGGGATCGATCCTGTTCGGCCTGCTCGTCGTGACGGGCGCCTGGCTCGCCGGCGAGGGCCGCCGGGCGACGTCGGTCCGGCGAGTGTCCGCCTACCCGCTTCGCGAGCGGCCCGGTGTCGTGCGCGCCGGCCTCGGCGTCGCGATCCTGCTGCTCGTCATCTGGGGCCCGGTCCCGTGGACCCAGCGGTTCTGGGGGATCGCGATCTTCACCGTGCTGGCATTCCTGTGGCTCGAGTGGATCCGGCGGCGCACGCTCGAGGAGTTCCCGGACGAGGCGGCGGCGCGGCTGCGCATGCCCGGACGCGCCGGAGGCCAGGTCGGCGGAGCTCGAGCGGCTCGGAAGCCTGCGCGACCGCGGCGTGCTCACCCAGAGCGAGTTCGAAACCGAGAAGGCGGCGCTCCTCGCGCGCGGCCGACAGACCCGTGGAGGCGTGAATGTCAGACATCGGCCCGGTCCAGCTAATCAGCATCGGCTTCGAGGCCGGCGCGAACTTCCAGGGGAAGATCGTCGACGAGCTGGCCCGGCTCGAGAGCGAGCGGACGATGCGGGTGCTCGACGTGCTGTTCATCGCCCGTGACCCGGACTCCGAAGAGACGGTGACGCTCGAGCACCCGAACGCGGCGGACCTCGGTGGCATCGTGGGCTCGCTGCTCGGCATGGAGCTCGACGGCGAGGCCGGCGACCACTCGTTCGGCTTCACGCAGGACGACATCAAGCAGATGGCGGCGGGCCTCGGACCGGGCGAGGCCGCAGGGCTGCTCCTGATCGAGCACGTGTGGGCGCGCGACCTGAAGCGCGCCTTCCGCGACGCGGGCGGCCGGATGCTCGGCGAGGGGTTCCTCACGCCGGAGACGATCAGGGCGGTCGAGCCGCAGCTCGCCGCCATGTCGGACGCCATCGCCGCGTCGGAGCAAGGCAACTAGGAGGACACACATGGCAACGGAAGAGCGATACGAGCCAGGCCGGACCGAGACGATGGACCCTCCGGCTGGGCGGTCGGCGGGATGGTCTTCGGAGCGACCGTCCTGCATCCTCATCGGAACGTTCCACGCGATCGCGGGGCTGGTCGCGATGATCGACGACGAGTTCTACGTCGTCGGGCGCCAGTACACGTTCGAGCTGGACACGACCGCCTGGGGCTGGATCCACATGCTCCTCGGCGCGCTCGTGGCGACCGCCGGCTGGGCGCTGCTGTCGCGGAAGGTGTGGGCCGGGGTGATGGCGATCTTCCTCGCCTCGCTGAGCGCGGTCGCGAACTTCTTCTTCATCCCCTACTACCCGATCTGGTCGATCGTGATGATCGCACTGGCCATCTGGGTGATCTGGGCGATCACGCGCCCCGGCGCGATCGAGACCTGATCAGAGGCCGATTCCGGACAGGCTCGCCGCGACGGCGAAGCCGAGCGTCGTGACGAGCCCTGTCCGCGCCCCGCCGAGGTGATGCGCCTCCGGAATCATGGCGTTCACCAGCATCACGATCAGGGCGCCGGCGGCGAAGCCGTTGATGACGCCCATCGCGGTGCCGCTCACGCTGTCCGCAAGCGCGAAGCCGGCGACGCAGGCGATGACGCACGCTCCCGCGACGCCGGCCCACAGCCGCATCGTCTCGCTTCTCGTCCTGCCCGCCTCGCGCATCGCGCTCGCCGACCCGACGGCCTCGGGAAGGTTGGACACGAAGATCGCGCCGAGCAGCCCGGCGCTCACGCCGCCGCCGAGCGCGATTCCCAGGCCGAGCACGAGCTGCTCCGGGATGCCGTCGAGGAACGCCCCGAGCGCGAGCGCCGTGCCGGCGCCCGAGTCGCCCCCGCGGCGTGCGATCCAGCGGCTCGCGCCGTAATAGGTGAGCGCCCCGAGGGCAAGGCCCGCTCCCACCGCGCCGCCGCCGCCCTCCTCGACTCCCTCCTGGGCGAGCTCGAAGGAGACCGCGCTGATCAGCGCGCCCGCGCCGAAGCCGAGCACCAGGCCGACCGCGCTGCCCGGCCACTTCCTCACCACGCCGAGCCAGGCGCCGATCACGAGTGAGGACGCTGCCACAGCGCCCCAGAGAAGTGCCTGGCCCACGTGGGAGGACTCTGGCACCTCGGGGTGTTTCATGCGAGCCTCCGCCGTCATGGCGCTTCGGCTCGTGCTCGCGGAGGACAACCTGCTGGTCCGTGAGGGTCTCCAGCAGCTGCTGTCGAGCATCGACGGCGTCGAGCTGGTGGGTGTGTGCGCGGACCTCGACGAGCTGCTCGAGAGCATCGACCGGCAGGCCCCCGACGTCGTCCTCACCGACATCCGCATGCCGCCTACGAGTACGGACGAGGGCATCCGGGCGGCCGCCAGGCTGCGCGAGACCGCACCCCGGCGTCGGCGTGGTGGTGCTGAGCCAGCACTCGGAGCCGGCGTACGTGCTCGAGCTGCTCGACGCGGGCTCGGACGGGCGCGGCTACCTGCTCAAGGAGCGCGTGCACGACCGGAGCCAGCTCTCGACGGCGATCCGCACGGTGGCCGCCGGCGGATCGGTGATCGACCCGAAGCTCGTGGAGGTGCTCGTGACCGCCCGGGCCGCCGCGGAGCGGTCGCCGCTGCGCGAGCTCACGCCGCGTGAGCGCGAGGTGCTGGCCGAGATCGCCGAGGGCAAGAGCAATGCGGCGATCGCGGAGTCGCTCGTGCTCACGAAGCGCGCGGTCGAGAAGCACATCAACTCGATCTTCATGAAGCTGAACCTCGCCGGCGCCGAGGACGTCAGCAAGCGCGTGAAGGCGACGCTTCTGTTTCTTTCTACTGCCGCGCCATCGCCAGGCGAAGGCGCTCCTCCGGGCTGATCAGGTGGTCGAGGTCCTCGGCGGCCTCGTCCACGTCGAGCTGCACCCAGAGGACGCGGCCGGTGAACGCGTTGTCGGTTCCATGGTCGTCGCTTACGGGCGTCGCGCTGTCGCAGCCCACGTCGGTCGTCTCGTCGGCGGAGAAGACCATCGGGACCGTGTGCTCGACCCGGCCCTCGCCGACCTGTGAGCCGTCCACGTAGAGCTTCACGTCGCCACCCTTCGCGACGCCGCCGCCGTCGTAGGCGAACTCCATCCGGACCTGGTGCTCGCCCGGCGCGATGGGCGCCTCGCCCGTGACCTTGAAGCGTTCGAGGCCGAAGAAGTTGTAACAGTAGGCCGGGCGTCCCTCGTGGAGGTAGAGGCTCCAGCCGGCGTAGGCGCCACCCTGGGCCACGACCACGCCCTCGGCTCCGCCCTCCGGCACCTCGAGCTGCGCGGTAACGGCGTGCGACTTGTTCTTCAGCGCCAGCACCGAGTTCTCCGACAGGCGCCCCATGCCCTCGTACAGGAGCTGCGAGGTACCGCGGATCAGCTGCGGCCGCCCCGCGAGGTCTGGGTTGAAGCGCTCGAAGCGGCGGTCGTCCAGCGGCAGCACGTTGTAGCGCGTCGCCTCGATGACGAACAGGCGCTGGAGCTCCCGCAGCTTGTCCGGCTGCTCGGCCGCAAGGTCGTGCGACTGGGTCCAGTCGTCCGGGCCGTAGAGCTCCCACACGTCGTCGTCGTAGGCCGGCATCTCGCTCGCCGCCCACGGGATGCTGTGGCGGGTCACCGCGGTCCAGCCCTTGTGGTAGATGCCGCGGTTCACGAACATCTCGAAGTACTGCGTCTCGCGGTGCTCCGCGGCCGCCGGGTCGTCGAAGCTCGGGATCATGCTCCGCCCGTGCAGCGGCATCTGCTGCACGCCGTGCACGAAGATCGGCGCCGGGATCCCGGCCGCGTCGAGCACCGTGGCCGCCACGTCGATCACGTGGCTGAACTGCGCCCGCACCTCGCCGCGCGCCTCGAAACCGTTCGGCCAGTGCACGACGGTCCCGTTGCGCGTCCCGCCCCAGTGCGACGCGACCTGCTTCGTCCACTGGTAGGGCGTGTCCATCGCGTGCGCCCAGCCCACCGCGTAGTGATTGTTCGCCGCGATCGTGCCGAACTGGTCGATGCGCGCGGCCATGAACTCGGTGGTCTCGATCCCCGCCGCCCCGTTGAGGGTGATCATCTCGTTGAACGTGCCCTGCGGCGTGCCCTCGGCGGAGGCTCCGTTGTCGCCGACGATGTAGTAGACGAGCGTGTCGTCGAGCACCTCGAGCTCGGCGAGCGCGTCGATCAGCCGGCCAACGTGGTGGTCCGTGTGCTCGAGGAACCCGGCGTACACCTCCATCTGGCGCGCCAGCACCGGCTTCAGGTCGTCGGGCATGTCGTCCCACGCCGGGATCTCGTCCGGTCGCTCGGTCAGCTCCGCCTCCGGCGGGATGACGCCGAGCTCCTTCTGCCGGGCGAAGCTCTCCTCGCGAAGCGCGTCCCAGCCCTCGTCGAAGCGGCCCCGGTACCTGTCCGACCACTCGACCGGCACGTGGTGCGGCGCGTGCGTCGCTCCCGGAGCGAAGTACGTGAAGAATGGCTTGTCCGGCATGAGCGCCTTCTGCTGCTTGATCCACTGGATGGCCCGATCGGTGAGGTCCTCGGTGACGTGGTAGCCCTCCTCCGGCGTGCGGTCCGGCTCGACCGGGACCGTGCCGTCGTAGAGCGCCGGCGCGTACTGGTTCGTCTCGCCGCCGATGAAGCCGTAGAAGTGCTCGAAGCCGCCACCGCCGCTGGGCCAGGCGTCGAACGGCCCGAGCGGGCTCGTCTCCCAGACGGGCACCTCGTGGCACTTGCCGAACTGGGCCGTCGAGTACCCGTTCAGCTTGAGCGTCTCGGCGAGCGGCGCCGCCGTGTTCGGCCGGATCGAGTTGTACCCGGGCGCGGACGTGGCGATCTCCGTGATGCCGCCCATGCCGACGGAGTGGTGGTTCCGGCCCGTCAGGAGCGCCTGACGGGTCGGCGAGCACAGCGCCGTGGTGTGGAAGCGGTTGTACTTGAGCCCGTTCGCGGCGAGCCGCTCGGCGGTCGGCGTGGCGCACGGCCCGCCGAAGGCGCTCGACGCGCCGAACCCCACGTCGTCGAGCAGGATCACGAGCACGTTCGGCGCGCCCTCCGGCGGGCGCAGCGGCTCGATCGGCGGGAAGGACGTGTCCGGGTCCTTGGCGTCATACGTGACGAGGCCCGAATGGGCCTCGTCGGGGACCGGCAGGACGTCCCGCTTGGTCACGCGGGGGCCTCCGGGGCCTTGCCCTCCGAGCGCGCCACCGAGCGGATGTACTCGTCCATCTCCGCCCGTGCCGCCTGCGCGTGCTCCAGGTCGCGCCGGGCCATGCCCTCACCGTTCGCGATCAGGTACACGAGCACCCCTAGGAACGGCAGGCAGATGACGAACACCAGCCACGCGGCCTTCGCCCAGCCGGACGTGTCGTGCCGGCGGAAGACGTCGCCCACGATCCTGAACAGGATGATGAGCCACGCGACCCACAGGAAGAACACGAGCATCGACCAGAACACGTCCATGAACGGATAGTCCGCTGCGATCAACATGGTCGAAGTGTCTGGCCGCTCGGGGTGATCGGAAATCACCCGCACGGGGTGACGCGGGGTCACTCACGCCGGGGCGATGGTCTCCGAAATGCCAAGGAGGCACGTGTGAGCAAGACACATTCCGGCTGGGTCACCTTCGCCGGCGTAATGCTGTTCATCGTCGGCGTCCTGAACGTGATCTACGGCATCGCCGCGATCGGCGACTCGTCGTTCTTCGTCCAGGACCAGAAGTACATCCTCAGCAACCTCAACACCTGGGGCTGGGTCACGCTGATCCTCGGCGCGTTCCAGCTGTTCGCCGCGTTCTCGCTGTGGTCGGGCGGCCTCTACGGCCGGGCAGTCGCGATCCTCGCCGCGAGCCTGAGCGCGGTCGGGGCGCTGCTGTCCATCCCCGCGTATCCGTTCTGGTCGCTCGCGATCTTCGCGATCGACATCATCATCATCCACCAGGTCGCGATGTACGGCGGCGCGGGCGTCGACGACGAGAAGCCGAGCCCGGAAACGATGCACGCCGCTCGGCGGGACGCGGTGCGCTAGGGGGGCACCGGGATCGAGCCGATAACAACCACTCCGGCGCCGGCGGCGGACACCACCTCGAGATCGCCGCCGAGCGCCGTGACCCGGTCGCGCATGTTCGTCAGGCCGGCGCCGGGAGGGCTGCCGGCCGCGAGGCCGGCGCCGTCGTCGCGGACCTCGAAGCGCAGCCTGTCGTCCTCCGACAGCGAGATGGTCACGCGCGTGGCGCCGTCGGCGTGCTTCGCCGCGTTCTGAAGCGCCTCGAGGCAGCAGAAGTACACCGCGCTCTCCAGCTCGGGCGGGTACCGGCCGATCCCGTCGGAGCTCACGGTCGCCGCGAGCGGCGCGTGCAGCGCGGCGCCGCGCAGCGCCTCCGCAAGGCCCCGGGCCGCGAGGAGCGGCGGGTACACGCCGTGCGCGAGCGAGCGGATCTCGTCGAGCGTGGCCTCGACCTCCGGCCCCAGCGCGTGAACGCGCTCGGCCCCGGCGTCGGGGTCATCGCGCAGCGCCTCCTCCGCGAGCTCCAGCTTGATGCGGAGAGCGACCAGCCGCTGCTGAGCGCCGTCGTGCAGGTCGCGCTCGATGCGGCGCCGCTCGGCGTCCGCCGAGGCGACGATGCGCGCGCGCGACTCGCGCACGTCCTCGAGCGAGCTCTCGACCTCCGCATAGAGGCGCCGGTTGTCCAGCGCGACCCTCGCGTAGCCGGCGACCGCCTCGACGAGCTCGTCCTGATCCCTGAGCGCGTCGTCGTGGATGATCGCCGCGATCTCGCGGTCGCCGTCCGTGATCTTCGTGGCGCGCTGACCGGAGCCCGGCCTTGGGAGCTCAACAGGCATCCCGTCCGCTTCCACCCAGCCACCTGGGACCTTGTGCACCAGCCGGAGGGTGGGGTCACCGAGCGCCTCCGCGAGGTTCGCGCGAATGCTCTCCGCGTCCCCGCCGGCATGGATGCGAAGTCCGAGCGACTGAAGCGCGCTTGCGACGAACAACCGCCAGCGCAGTAGGCCCACGAAGAACCCGGCCGCCATCGCCGGCAGTCCGAGCGACACCGCCCAGCCCCCGGCCGGGACCAACTCCGACTGCGCGTCGATGCGCCGCGCGGCGAGGATTACTCCGAGCGTGAAAAAGCGAAGGACGGCCACGACGAGCACCGGACTGAGCGTCTTTCGCATCAGCCAGGTGGACCGGGCCACCCTCTGCGCGAGACGCGCCGTAACCGCGAGGAAGAAGAAGACCGTCAGGGCATCCCGCAGCGGCCGGATCACCGAGTCCACGAACTCCGGCTCCGCGTTCAGAACGAAGAACGCGTTCTCCGGGCAGTCGCTGACGCAGCTCGTGTACGGAGCCGGCAGCGGGTACTCCCGCACGACCAGCGCCGTCGGCAGGTAGAGGACGGCAACCAGGATCACGACGCCGGCAATGATCCGCCGGTCGATTCGCTCGGTGAGCCGGCCGGTTGGGAACGAGAGCGCGAGGTACATGAGCTCGAGCTCCACGAACCAGCTCGCGACCCGGCCGGTGCTGTACAGGAGCGAGTTGTCCGATTCCGAGAGGGTGCTGAGGAACCACCCGAACCCGGCGAGGATCAGGAGCACGCCGAAGCGCCGGTGCGTGGTGCGCTGCCACGCGTAGCACCCCACCGCGACCGGGAGTACCACCATCAGGGCACGGCCGGCCGCGGCGAGGCCCGCGTTGCCGGAGTCGACTCCGGCAAGCGTCACCTCGACCGTGATGAGCGCCATCACGAGACCGGCGGCTGCAGCCGCGACGACCATCCATGTCCGCGGCTCGGTATCGAGTGATGCCAACTCGAGTCCACCCTCCAGGCGGGTGACGGCAGGGTACCCGAGCGGGTGGCAGGTCCGGAGGGGGTGCACGCACGAGTGCGGGTGTGGCGCGCACGCGCTAGGCGGGACCTTTGAGCCCTGGGACGCTGGCTTCATGAGCGGAGTTGGTGTGCTCACCGTGCACCACGAGGAGGAGGGCCGGCGGATGATGCGTACGGTCGTGAGCGGCGCGCCCGGCTTCGGCCACGCCGGCGAGGCCGCGTCCGCCGAGGAGGCGCTCGAGCTCGCGATGGCGCTCCGCCCGGAGCTTGCCCTCATCGCGGCCGGCATGCCCGGCATCGACGGGCGCGAGACCCGCGAGCGACTCACGGCGGCCCTGCCGGAGACCGTCGTGATCCTGCTCGACGACTCGGGCGTCGAGAGCCTCACGGGCACGTTGTTGCGGGAGCTTTGGGAGCGGAAGGGCGAGGAGTAGAGTCGGTGACCCCGGTAGCTGCGAAAGGACTCGCGCCCACGCCTGGATCTGAACAAGCCGCCGGTCCGGTCACGCTCGTCGAGCGTCCCCGCCTGCTCGACCTGGTCGACCGGGGAGTGACCGGTCCGCTCACCCTGATCTCCGCTCCCGCCGGGTCCGGAAAGTCCGTGCTGCTCCGGACGTGGATGGCCTCCGCTGAGGAGCCGGACACGATCGCCCATGTCGCACTCGCGCGCGAGCACGCGCAGCGGCGCGCGTTCTGGATCGACGTGCTCGCCGCGATCGCGCGTGCACGCCCGATGCTCACCGGCATCGCGGTGCCCGTCCGGCGGCGGGAGCTCGCTCGCGCAGCTACGGAGCGCGCTGGACGACCTGGCAGAGCCGCTCGTGCTCGTCCTGGACGACTTCCATGAGGTCGGGGCGGGCGACGTTCCCGAGGACCTCGAGTGGCTTCTGGAGCAGATGCCGGCCGGGCTCCGGCTGGTCGTGGCCACGCGGAGCGACCCGCCGATCCGCCTCCAGCGGCTGAGGGTCGCCGGCCGGCTCACGGAGGTCCGTGCGGCCGACCTCGCGTTCACACGCTCGGAGACGGCCGAGCTGTTCGACCCGCTCTCGCTGCCGCCCGCCGATGTCGAGACGCTCTGGGCGCGGGCCGAGGGCTGGGCCGCCGGCCTCCGGCTCGCGGAGCTCTCGCTTCAGGGCCATGCCGACCCGGCCGCCTTCGTGGCGGGGTTCGCCGGCGACGACCGCGCGGTGAGCGACTACCTGCTGTCCGAGGTGGTAAGCGGCTACCCGGAGGACGAGCTTCGGTTCCTGCTTCGCACGTCGATCGTCGACCAGGTGAGCGGCGAGCTCGCCGAAGCGCTCACCGGCGCACGCGAGGGCGAGCCCTCTCTGCACGAGCTGGCGCGAGCCGATGGCTTCGTGGAGCCACTCGACACGAGCGGCAGCTGGTTCCGCTACCACCCGCTGCTCGGCGGAGGTGCTGCGCGCCGAGCTGCGTCGCCGGCTCCCGGACGAGCTGCCCGCGCTCCACGCGTCGGCGAGCCGCTGGTTGGCGGATCACGGGCAGCCGCTGAACGCGGTGCGCCACGCCGTCTCCGCCTCCGACTGGGAGCTCGCGGCAGAGGTCGTGGGCGAGCACTGGATCGCCTGCATGGTGCAGGGCCACGGGCCCATGCTCCGCGAGCTCACCGCTCGGATACCGCCCGACGTGGTGGCGGGCGACGCCGACCTCGCTCTGGCGATGGCCGGCCTGCTCCTCGAGTCGGGCGAGGTCGCGGAGGCCGACGAGCTGCTCCTGCGCGCGTACGAGCGCGCCGACGAGCTCCCGGCCGAGCGGCGCCGGCGCTTCACCGTCACCGCCACCGCCACGGCGCTCTACCGCGCCCGTCTCGAGGGCGACGTCGCGGAGGCCCTCAGCGCGGCGCGGCTCGCGCTCGGGGAGCGCTGGGACCGCACCGTCGCGGTCGAGGTGCGGGCGCTCACCCTGGCGAACCTGGGCATCGCGGAGTTCTGGGCGGGGGAGGTCGAGGAGGCACTCGGGCACCTTCAGGCAGCGGCGGGGCTCGCGCTCGAGTTCGGGACGGACTTCGTGCTCTTCATCGCCGAGTCCTACCTCTCGGCCATCGATGCCCGCGAAGGACGGCTCGCCGAGGCGCACGGCCGCGCCCGCGCCGCCGTCCAGCTGGCTGAACGGCGCGGTTGGGCGGACGTGCCCCACGCCGCGATCGCCCACACGACCCTCGCGACCGTGCATCTCTGGTGGGCCGAGCCTGAGGAGGCCGAGCGCGCGAGCGAGCTGGCGCGCGAGGCGCTCGGCCGCACCAGCGAGCCGCTGCTCGCCCCACTCGTCGCCCAGATCCGGGCGCATCTGCACGCACTGCGCGGCGAGGCCGTCAAGGCTCTGGACATCCTCCGCGCTGGAGCCTCCGAGGGCAAGCTGCCGGGGTGGATGCGGGTGTCCGCGGCCATGATCGAGGCGGAGATCTGGATCGGGCTCGGCGAGCCGGCCCGGGCACGCAAGGCGCTCGACGGAGTCGGCGGGGTCGAGATGTCGGACGCCGCCGTGAGCGTCGCGCGGCTCGAGCTCGCGCTCGGCGACCCCGACGCCGCGCTGCGCGCCGTCGCGGGGTTCTTGGCCGACGACCGCGAGGCGCTCATGCCTGTCACCAGGACCGAGGCATGGGCGATCGACGCGATCGCCCGCGACGCCATCCACGACGAGCCGGGCGCACTTCGCGCGATGGAGCGAGCGCTCGACCTCGCGGAGCCGCGCGGCTACTCGAACGCGATCCTCCGCTACGGGCCGCCGGTGAGGTCCCTGCTTCGCCGCCGGATCGCGAGCGGCACCTCGCATCGCGCCTTCGCGGGCGACCTGCTGTCGGTGCTGGAGCACGAGCCCCAGTCGCGGCACGCGAACGGGGACGTGCTGCTCGAGCCGCTCAGCGAGCGCGAGCTCGTCGTCCTCCGCTTCCTCCCCACGATGATGTCGAATGCGGAGATCGCGTCCGAGATGTTCGTCTCCGTGAACACCGTCAAGACCCACCTGAAGCACATCTACCGCAAGCTCGACGTCCGCGACCGGCGCGACGCCGTGCGCCGCGGCCGGGAGCTTCGCCTGCTGAGCCCTGGCCTCGGCGACTCGTGAAGCTGCCGTCCATTCCGGGCGCCGTGCTCGACTTCGGGTCTCAGGCCGTTCGCCGCTTCGTGGACGTGGAGGGCGCGCAGCAGGCCACCGTGCTGTCCGCTCAGGCGTTCACCTCGCTGATCCCCTTCCTCGTGGTGGGCTCCGCGTTCGGGCCGGGCGACGAGGACGTGGCCGACCGGGTCAACGACCGCTTCGGCCTGGAAGGCAACGCGGCACGCAGCGTGGAGGCGCTCTTCGCCGACTCCGGCGAGGTGGAGAGCGCGGTCACCTGGGTCAGCATCGTCATCCTGATCCTGTCGGCAACGTCGTTCACGCGGGCGCTCCAGCGGATGTTCGAGCGCGCATACGGGACCGAGCCGCGCGGGTGGAACGAGGCCTGGCGGGGATTCATATGGCTGGCGGCGTTCGCGCTCTTCATCGTGGTGTCCTCGCCGCTTCGCGAGACGCTCGAGGGCGTGGCGGGGATCGTGTTCGCGATCGCGGTCTCGACCGCGCTCGGCTTCGTCGTCTGGCTCGGCACTCCGATCATCCTGCTCAGCGGTATGGACTGGCGGCGGCTTCTGCCGGGCGCGGTCGTCTCCGCGGTGCTCGGCGCCCTCCTCAGCGTGGCCTCCGGCATCTACATGCCCATACTGCTCACCTGGTCGGCCGACAAGTACGGGCTGATCGGCATCGCGTTCTCGATCCAGTCCTGGCTGCTCACGGCGTCGTTCGTGGTGGTGGTCGGGGCGGTGATCGGCGCCCTCGCGAGCGAGCGCTTCGCGCCGTACTTCGAGCGGCTCGGCAGGCGGAGGGCCGGTGAGCCGGCAGGCTGACGGCGGCGAGGACGATGCCTCGCGCCGCACGGTGCTCGCGGCCGAACGCACCTGGCTCGCGTGGTGGCGCACGGGAATCGCGGCCGCCACCGCATCCGTAGCGGTGGGCGGCGTGGTGCCCGAGCTCGTGGGCGACGGGCGGACGGCGTACGTCGTGCTCGGCGCCGGCTACGCGGCGCTCGCCGTGGTGGCTTTCGCCGCCGCGGGGCTCCGCCAGCGCGGCCTCGAGCGGGCCGTCAGGCGCGGCGGCATCGAGCCGGTGCCCGCCGCCTGGGTCGCGGGGTTCACGGTCGCGGGCATGGCGCTCGCGCTCGCCACCCTCGCGGTGGTCGTCGTCCAGCCCTAGCCGGGGCCGTCGTCCAGCCGCCGCACCTCGATCAGCTCGAGGCCGAGCGCCTGAATCTGGTCGAGCACGCCATGCAGCTCGGATTGGTCGCGCAGCTCGCCTCTCATCACCGTCTCGGCCGGTGCCACGGATGCCGTGAAGTCCTCGAGCGCGCTGCACAGCGAGTCGCTCAGGCGCCCCTTGACGCGAATCTCATACTCCGCCGGAGCGACCACGATCAGCCCGCTACCCGGAAGCCCATGTGGCCGGTCGTGGTGTCGGGGGTGTTGCGGCTCCGCGCCGCCACGCGATAGCGGTTGCAGTAGGACTCGTGGCAGAGGTAGGAGCCGCCCCGGATGACCTTTCCGCGCTCGCCGGCGGCCATCCCGGTGGGGTCGAACCAGTCCGCGCACCACTCCCAGACGTTGCCGGACGTGTTGTGGAGGCCGAAGCCGTTCGGCTCGAAGGCGTCGACGGGAGCGGTGCCGTAGAAGCCGTCGTCGAGCGTGTTCCGGCTTGGGAACTCGCCCTGCCAGATGTTGCAGCGGTGCTCGCCCCCGGGCGTGAGCTCGTCGCCCCACGGAAAGCGCTTTCGCTCGAGGCCGCCGCGGGCCGCGAACTCCCACTCGGCCTCGCTCGGGAGCCGCGCGCCGGCCCAGTTGCAGTAGGCGCGCGCGTCGGTCCACGAGACGTGCACGACGGGATGACGCCCGCGCTCCGAGATCGACGATCCGGGTCCCTCCGGATGCCGCCAGTCGGCCTGCTCGACCCTCCGCCACCAGGGCGCCCGCTCCACCGCCTGCGTGGGCGGGAACTCGTCGGGCAGGAGGCCGGCGAAGACGAACGACCAGCCGTACCGCTCCGCGCGTGTCACGTGTCCGGTGAGCTCCACGAACGCCGCGAACTCGTCGTTCGTCACGGCGTGCGGCGCGACGGCGAACGGGTCCACATCGACCTCGCGGACCGGACCCTCGCGGTCGCCCGGAAAGCCGTCGGAATCCTCGGAGCCCATCAGAAACCCGCCGCCCTCGAGCCGGATGAGCTCGCTCGTCAGCGCGGCCATGCCGCGACCGTACTCACGAACGGGTGACCGGGCATCACCCCGGCGGGGTGAGCGCCGGTCAGTGCCCGCCCACGCGCGCCATCCGGATCCGCACCGGGACGCTGTAGGCCTCGGCGAACTCCTCGTGGCTCATCCCGAGCCGCGCGATGTGCCGGTCGTACTTCGCCAGGTACTCGGGATGCTCGTGCGCCGGCGGCGCCGCGCGGTCGACCTCCGCCGTGCCCGAGATGAAGACGATGTCGCCACCCTGGCCGTCGCCGGCGAAGTTCAGCGAGACCCTCGGGCTCGCCTCGATGTTGCGGATGCGGGTCTTCGGCTCGCTGTACATGAGCGCCGAATCGCCGCCGTCCCAGATGAACCAGACCGGGCGGGGCATCGGCGCGCCCGCTGGCGTCACGGTCGTCATCCAGACCACGATCTCCTCACGCAGGTGGCGGGCGACGCGAGCCCCGAACTCGGTGCCCTCATCGATCACACGCTCGATCATAGGTCCCGTAGAGTGGACCGCGGATGGCCGGTCGGGTGATCGTGCTGGGTGGCGGGGTCGCGGGGATGAGCGCGGCTCATGAGCTCAGCGACCGCGGCTTCGAGGTCGTGGTGCTCGAGACGCGCGGCGAGGTTGGCGGCAAGGCGCGCAGCTTCCCCTTCCCCGGGGTCGGCCGAGGGTGGCCGCCCGCCGCTCCCGGGCGAGCACGGCTTTCGCTTCTTCCCCGGCTTCTACCGGCACCTGCCGCACACGATGCGCCGCATCCCGTACGGGCGCGGCACCGTCGCCGACAACCTGGTGGCGGCGAGCGAGGTTCAGATCGCGTCGAGGGAGGGCGAGGAGCTGCTCGCCCCCGTGCACCTGCCGCGCAACCTCGACGACCTGCACAAGGGCTTCAGGTTCCTGTTCGAGTACGGGAGGCGGGTCCAGATCGCGCCCCAGGACACGGCGTACTTCATCGACCGCCTGCTGCTCCTCCTGACGAGCTGCGAGGAGCGCCGCTTCGCGGAGTTCGAGAACCAGAGCTGGTGGCAGTTCTCGGGGGCCGACTCACGCCGCTCGGAGAACTACGCGAAGTACCTGGCCGACGGGCTCACGCGCACGCTCGTGGCGGCGCGCGCCCGGGAGATGAGCGCGCGCACCGGCGGCTCCATCCTGCTCCAGCTCATGTTCGACATGGCCGACCCGGCGGGCCAGACGGACCGTGTGCTGAACGGCCCGACGAGCGACGTGTGGATCGACCCCTGGCGGAAGCACCTCGAGGCGCGCGGGGTGGAGTTCCGCGTGGGTCACCAGGTGCAGGCGATCCACTGCCGCGGCCGGCGCGTGGGCGGCGTGAGCGTCGTGGCGAACGACCGCCCGGCGCGCGTAGAGGCCGACTGGTACGTGGCCGCGCTGCCGGTGGAGGTGATGGCGCCGCTCCTGACCGGCGGGCTCGCGCTCGCGGACCCGAGGCTCATGGGCCTGCACAAGCTGAGGACCCGCTGGATGAACGGGATCGTCTACTACCTCGACCGCGACCTCCGCGGCGTGCGCGGCCACTCGATCTACATCGACACGCCGTGGGCGCTCACGTCGATCTCACAGCCGCAGTTCTGGCAGAAGCAGTTCCAGCCCGGCCGGCTCGGCGACGGCCGGGCGCGCGGGATCCTGTCGGTGGACGTGTCCGACTGGGAGGCGATCGGAAGCGGGGTGCGAAAGCAGGCGATGTACTGCTCGCGCGAGGAGATCGTCACGGAGGTCTGGCACCAGCTGAAGGAGAGCCTCGATGACGACGCGACCCGCGACCTCGAGGACGTGGAGGTCCTGTCCTCGTTCCTCGACCCGAGCATCGTGCACCCGAACCCGACCGAGGCCACCAACCTCGAGCCGCTCCTGATCAACACCGCCGGCTCGTGGAGCGACCGGCCCGAGGCGGCGAGCAACCGGATCGAGAACCTGGTCCTCGCCTCCGACTACGTGCGCACGCACACCGACCTGGCGACGATGGAGGGCGCGAACGAGGCGGCCCGCCGCGCGGTGAACGCGATCCTCGACCGCACCGGCTCGTCCGCCGAGCGCTGCTCGGTGTGGAAGCTGAAGGAGCCGCCGCTCTTCGCCCCCTTCCGGGCGGTCGACAAGGTGCTCTTCAAGCTGGGCCGCCCCGCCCGTCCCCGCATCCGCGTGCGCGAGGGCCGCGTGGAGGCATCGCGCCCTCTCGCGCTGGGCGGCAAGCTGGCGCAGCGGGTGCTCGGCCGCCGGTAGGAAGCCGAGGTGCTCGTCAATCTGCCCGGGGTGGCAACGATTTCTCTCGCATAGCGAGAGTTTTCTTTGCCACCCGCAGGGCCGTCCGGCCGGGCGCGCGGCGAGCCCTCCGGCCCGGGTTCGTGGCCGTTCAGTCGGAGGATCGCCCGGGGTAGCGCAGCCAGATCCTCCACGGCCGGACGCTCTCGATCGTGAGCAGCTCCGCGGGCCATGGATCCTCCGCGAGCCGGGCGCGAATCGTGGCCTCGTCCGGCGCGTCGACCGCGAGCATCGTCGTGTCGCCGTCCCCCTCGCCCACGGGGCCGCCGAGCACGACGAATCCCTCGTCCGCGAGCCCGTCCATGAACGAGGCGTGCTCGTCCCAGCCCTCCTGCTCGCGGCGGCCGCGCGAGTGGTCCCACGCGGGGCCCTTCCCGCGCTCGACGAGCCACAGATCGCCCATCAGTCGTAGTTGCGGATCATGCGCACGCTCAGCCAGAGCATCAGCGCGCCGACCACCGCCACGACCAGGAAGCCCGGCCAGATGTCGGCCCAGACGAGGTCGCGCAGTATCAGCGAGCGGAGCGCCTCCATCACGTAGGTCACCGGGTTGAAGGTCGCGGCGATCTCCATCGGCTCCGTGAGCAGGTCGCGGGGCACGAAGTTCGGCGTCAGGAACAGGAGCGGGAAGAAGATCAGCCCGCCGGAGTTCGTCGCGGCCGCGCTGCGCGTCTTCAGCGCGATGAGCTGCATGAAGCCCGTGAAGACCACCGCCCAGAGCGCGGTCAGCCCCACCAGCAGAACGAAGCCGATCACCCCGCTCGCGATCGAGATGCCGAACACCACGCCGAGCAGGACGATCGCCGTCGCGATCAGCACGCCCTTGACGGCCTCGGCGATCAGCCGGCCCATCACGATCGCCGTGCGAGGCACCGGCGCGGCGCGCAGCTTGTCGAAGTAGCCGCCCTCGATCTCCTCGACCAGGAACAGCGCGGCGGTCCCGAACGATGCCGCGAGCAGCAGCGAGCTCGGGAGCTGGAAGGCGCCGTAGCCCTGGCCGTACAGGAACCCGGTGGTGGATGACGGGAAGATCTCCGCCGCCTGCCCCACGTTCACGACCAGGAAGAACAGCGGGATGAACAGCGTGGGGATGAGCGCGTCCGGCGTCCGCCATCCCTCTCGGAGCGCGCGCTGCCCGAGCAGCCAGGCCTGGCTCATGCCCTCACCTCCTGGACCTCGCCCTCGACGCGGCCGCGGCCGGTCGCGTCCATGAACACGTCGTCGAGCGTGGGGTCGCTCGCGAGGCCTCGCCGCTCGCGCAGATCGGCCTTCAGTGCCTGCGGCGTGCCCTCGCGCACGATCAGGCCGTCGTCGATGATGGCCAGCCGGTCGCAGAGCCGGTCGGCCTCCTCGAGATACTGCGTCGTGAGGAAGACGGTCGTGCCGCGCTCGTTGATGCGGCGCACCTCGTCCCAGACCGTCAGCCGGCTGGCGGGGTCGAGTCCGGTGGTGGGCTCGTCGAGGAACAGCACCTCGGGCTCGTGCATGAGCGCCGAGGCGAGGTCGAGCCTGCGCTTCATGCCGCCCGAGTAGCCCTTGATCCTGCGGTCGGCCGCCCCCTGGAGCTCCACGAGCTCGAGCAGCTCCTCCGCGCGCGTTGCCGAGTCGGCCGGGGAGAGCCCGAACAGGCGCCCCTGGAGCACGAGCAGCTCGCGCCCGCTCTGGCGCGGGTCGAGCCCCGCCTCCTGGAGCGCGACGCCGATCCGGCGGCGCACCTCGTCCGGGTCGCCGGCCACGTCCACGCCGGCCACGCGCGCGCTGCCTGACGTGATCGACAGCAGGGTGGTCAGCATCTTGACGGTGGTGGACTTCCCGGCGCCGTTCGGGCCCAGGAAGCCGAACACCTCGCCGCTGTCGACGCTCAGGTCCACTCCTCGGACGGCCTCTATCTCTCCGTCATAGTGCTTCACAAGCCCCTCGGCCTGCACTGCGGGCATCTGGTCACTCCTCGCATTCATCAGGGTGGGTTCATAGGGATAGACCTGGACGGACCGCCAGAGTCATCGCGGCCCGTGAACGACGAGGGGCGGCCCGCAGGCCGCCCCTCGTGACATTCGCCGGTCGCGCTTCGCTCAGCGCACCCGGAAGTCGCTCTGGTACTTCAGAGCCCTGGTGCGTCCGACCTTGCGCGACGACTTCTTGCCGCGCCGGGCGGACCTGCCCTTCTGGTCCTTCGTGATCGCGCTCTTCGACCGCGCCAGCGTCCACGCGGTGTGCGCCGCGGCGTCCGACATCTGGTCGAGTGCCCTGCTGCTCAGGTTCGCGAGCGTGTCGCAAGCCTGGTGGTAGCACGGGTCGTACGGCTGACCCGCGGTACCGCCGTAGATGCCCGCCTGACGCGCGGTCTTGATGCCCTCCGCGCCGGTGAACAGTCCGCCGGCCGGCACGCCGTTGGCGATGAACGGGCCGTAATCGGAGCGCCCGTCGAACGCGGTCGGGTCGTGCTGGAGGCCCTTGCTGTTGAAGTAGCGCGCGAACACGCCCTCAATCTGGCCAGAGCCGTTCGGGGCCCCGCCGGGCGGCGGCGGAGAGTGCGACAGGTCGCCGTCGTACACGAAGCGCACGAAGTTCGGCGAACCGACCATGTCGAAGTTCAGATTCGCCTCGATCTGGCGAATCCGGCCGTTCTCGACCAGGTCGTTGACGTACGCCGTGGAGCCGACGAGGCCGGCCTCCTCGGCGCCCCAGAACGCGAACCGCAGCCTGTTCTTCGGCTTGAGGTTGCGCCTGTCGATCTGCTCCGCGATCTCGAGCAGCGTCGACGAGCCGGAGCCGTTGTCGTTGATCCCCGGCCCCGCCTCGACGGAGTCGAGATGGGCGCCGATCACGATGGTGCGGCCGCGGGTGCCCTTGCGGGAGTCCGCGATCACGTTGTACTGGGTGATCGGCGTGGTGGTCGCGTCGAGTGCGACGTGGAGCCTCACGGTGCCCGACTGGGCCTGGCCGTAGATCTCCTCGCCGACGTCGTTCGAGACCATGATCGCCGGGATGCTCATGTCCTGCGGAGCCGTGATGAACAGCGGCTCCTCACGACCCGCGCCGCCGTCGTTGAAGATCAGCGCCGCGCCGGCACCCCTGTCGCGAGCGTTGTCGTACTTCTGGGTGAACGGGCAGGTACCGCGCTGGATCAGCGCGATCGCGCCCGCCGGCATTCCGTTGAAGTCGTTCGGATCGCAGCCGCTCTGCGACGTGCCCGCCCCACCCGGCACGGGAACCGTCGTGCGGCCCGCGACGAACACATCGCCCGTCACGTCGCCACCGGCGGAGAACTGGGACACGATGTAGTCCGTGTCCTCGACCCACATCTCGGGCGATGGGCTGATCCGCTCGAGTGTGGCGCCGCCCTCGTACGTCCACTGGGCGAAGTCGAACGGGTCCAGACGCACGCGGAAGCCCGCGTCGCGCATCGTGTCCGCCACGTACTGCACCGACACGTCGTAGCCCGGGAAGGTCGCCGCGCGGTTGCCGCCGTTCGCGGTGGCTATCTGCTGGAACCTCTCCTGGTGCTCCATGATCCCGGCGACGGTCACGCCCCGGCGGAGCTTCTTCGTGTCCACCTTGTCGATTGCCGACGCGGTGGGAGCGAGAACAAGGGCCGTCGCTAGCGCGACGACCGCGAGAATTGGGGCTTTTCGCACCCTGTTTCCCCCTTCTGGTTCGAATCTGCCGCTCGTCCTTGTGGGCCGGCGGCACGGTCGACCGGGCGGCGCGGGATCCTCCGCGGACCGCCACGGGCGGGGGCGTACCCGGTGCCCCCGAAGGCAAAACGGAGGGCAACCGGTGCTACGCTCGATTGGACAGCCGGGCGACGTGCCCGGCAATACCAGTGCCCGCGCCCGTCGTCGTTGCCGAACAGCAGCTCCGCGTACGCAGCACGCAAACCGTGGAGGTAACACATGCCCACCGGAACCGTGAAGTGGTTCAACGACGACAAGGGCTTCGGCTTCATCACCCCTGACGAGGCCGGGAAGGACCTGTTCGTGCATCACACCGGCATCGCCGGCGACGGCTTCAAGTCGCTCGCCGAGGGCGCATCGGTGTCGTACGAGGAAGAGGCCAGCGACAAGGGCCCCAAGGCGGTCAACGTTCAGCCGACCGGCTGATGCGCCCCCGCAAGGACGGGGTCGACTCAGACTGGCAGTCCTCGACACGCGGGGACAAGGCCTGGAAGGAAGCTACGGACGCGGTCGACGCGAAGAACGCCGCTGCCCGCAAGGCGGGCCGGCAGGAGCGCGAGACCTACGAGCGCGGGCGTGAGGACGCCCGGCACGCGGAGGCGGCGAAGCGCCACGCGAAGCTTCTGAAGAGCCGCAAGCCCTAGCGCCGCACGCCTGAATCCAGGCGGTGCTCAGCTAGGCTGCCCCGCGTCGCGATGTCACCCGCATTCAGCAACGAGGGCGTCACGCGGCGACGCTTCATCGGCGCGGCCGGCGCGTCGGCGGCGGGGGCGGCTCTGCTCGGCACGGGCGCGTGCTCGTCGGGCTCGAGCGAGCCCGGTGACCGCCTGAACGTCCTGCTCCTCATCGTCGACTCGGTGAGGAGCGACTTCGTCGCCGCGTACGGAGCGCCGCTCGTGGAGACGCCCGCGATGGACTCCCTGGCCGCCCAGGGAGTCCGCTTCACGCGCTTCTTCCCGGAGGCGATGCCCACCGTGCCGGCCCGCCGCACGCTGATGACCGGCCGGCGGACGTTCCCGTTCCGCGGCTGGGAGCGGGCGCCCGACCTCGGGCGCGGCCCCGGCGCCGCGCCCATAGAGGACGTGAGCCAGGTGTTCACGGAGCACCTGAAGAGCGCCGGCTACTGGACCGCGTCCGCGAGCGACAACCCGTTCCTCGGCTTCACCCGCTCGTTCCGCCCGTTCCGGCTCACGTTCGACCGCTACGTGTCGGTCGAGGGCCACAGCGGGTTCCGCAACGACCCGTCGACCGTCACCGAGGAGCAGCTCGCGCGCTGGCTCCCCGATGGGCTGAGCGACGACGACCGCTACGTGGAGGGCATGCGGAAGTACCTCGCCAACACGGGCTACGGCGTGGACGACTCGGAGTCGAACGCCGCGCGCGTGTTCGGCGAGAGCATCAAGCTGATGGAGGAGGGCGCGAAGAACCAGCCGTTCGCGCTCGTCGTGGATTCCTTCGACCCGCACGAGCCGTGGAGCCCCACCCCCGAGTTCCTGCGCAAGTACGCCGACCCGAGCTACCGCGGCGCCAGCCCTGGCACCGCGCGCTACACGCGCTGGGAGAACTATCTCGATCCCGCCGAGGTGCGCCAGATGCGCGCCGTCTACTCGGCCGCGCTCACGATCACCGACAAGTGGCTCGGCGCGTTCCTCGAGCGCTTCCGCGAGCTCGGCCTGCACGAGAACACCGCGATCGTGCTGGTGAGCGACCACGGCATCCTGCTGGGCGACCGCGGCTGGACCGGGAAGATCGCCCAGGAGCTCCACCCGGAGCTGATCCAGGTGCCGTGCGTGATCGTCCACCCGGACCGGAAGGGCGCGGGCACCACGAGCTCGTACTTCGCCTCCACGCACGACATCGCCCCCACCCTGCTGGCGATGGCGGGCGTGAAGCGGCCGGGGCACATGGACGGCACCGACCTGTCACCGCTCTTCGACGGCGACGACCTCCCGGAGCGCCCGTTCGCCTACGGCGGCTACTTCAACCACTTCTACGTGCGCACGAACCAGTGGTCGTACGTCGCCGACAACCGCGGCGACCATCGCGAGCTCTACGACCTGACGCTCGACCCTGAGGAGCTCGACGACGTCGCCGCGGAGAACCGCGACGTCCACGAAGAGCTCCACGCCCGCCTCACCGAGACGATCGGCGGGCTGCCGCCCTACTTCGAGGGCAAGGCCGTCGAGCCGGTGAAGCGGTAGCCCCCTAGCGCGAGCGCGCGAACAGCTGTCCCCGCACCGCTCCGTTCGGGTACGCCGGCGTGTGCACGTTCA
This sequence comes from uncultured Thermoleophilaceae bacterium, assembly GCA_963741455.1. GTDB lineage: Bacteria > Actinomycetota > Thermoleophilia > Solirubrobacterales > Thermoleophilaceae > JACVRW01. The sequence continues at coordinate 685,017 of CAVUIF010000003.1, read as the reverse complement.
CGTAGAACCGGCCCGGGCCGCTCCGAAGCTGCCGGGCCAGGCCGCGCGCGATCCGCACGCACTCCGTCGAGCTGCCCGGGTCGCCCGACTCGGGATGCTCGAGCAGCTGGATCACGGGGCCGGCGACGCGCCGCCCGCCACGGTGGATGTGCGCCGCGGCCGGGTCGTCCACGTTCTTCACCTGGATGCCGTAGCAGAGCAGGCGTCCGTCGAGGGTTGCGCTGAAGGAGCCGCGCCCGTTCCGGTCGCCCGCGCCGCGGTCGCCGTTCGGGCTGATCTCCTTGGCGCCCGTGAGCACCGCGAAGAGGGCCTTGTCGCCACCTCCCTGCGCTCCCACCGGCCCTGTCACGGCGAGCGCGACCAGCGCCACCGCCACGATTCCGAACGCGAGCTGCGTCCTGCGCATGGGTACTCCCCTCGTCGAGTGCGACTCCTATGCGGGGGTACGCACCGGCTCCGCGACCGGATCGGCCGGCGCCTTCGCCGGCAGCATCCGCGCGCTCGTCATGAGCCGCGCGGAGAACAGGCCCAGCTCGTACCCGAGCACCGCGCCGACCATCACGTCGATCGGGAAGTGCGCGCCGAACAGGACCCGGGTGAGCGCGACCAGCGCGACGTAGGCGAGCAGCGGCTTCCGCAGGAGCGGCAGGGCGCCGGCGGCCGCGGCGGCCATCGCGGAGGTCACGATCAGGTGACCCGAGGGATACGAGGCGAGATGCGCCCAGCTGCGGTCGTGCGACAGGTCGATCTGGCCGCCGAGCACCTCCTCGGGGCGGGCGCGCTCGATGAACAGCTTGATCACCTCGAGCACCGCGCCGGCGAGATAGGCGGCGAGCACCACTCCGAGGACCGCGCCCACCACGTAGCGGAAGCGCCGCAGGTGGAGCGTGGCCCCAACCAGGGTGGCGAGCGTCAGGAGCAGGTAGTTGCGCGTGTGGGGGTCGATCGCCTGGTAGAGCCACTCGGGCCCGTCGCCCAGCCCGTTCACGGCCAGCATCATCTGGTTGTCGAGCGGCTGCACCACTGGCATCGCCGCGCCGAGAGCGATCACCGCGAGCACGAGCGCGGCCAGCCGCGGCGACCACGCGCGCAGCACGGCGAAGGTCTCGCGGGCGCCGCTCTCGCGGGCGGTCGCGCGCGAGCGGCCGCCGGCGCGCGCCGGCGCCAGGAGCGCGCGGCCCACGCGCGCCGTGTCGGCGAACGCGCGGTAGTGGCTGGGCTCGCCGTCGTAGATCGTCGGGATCTCGACGGGCGCGACCCGGCGGCCCGCCCTGAGCAGCGAGCGCAGGTGCCGGCTCTCGGCCTCGTAGCCGCCGTCGGGCAGCGGGAGCTTCGCGAGCACGTCGGCGTGGAAGAGGCGCATCCCGTTCTGCGTGTCCGGCACCCAGCTTCCGGTCCCGGCGAGCAGGGCGACGCTCGCGAGCCGGTTGCCCGCGCGCCGCACGAGCGGCATCGTGCTCCGGTCGCGCCGGTCGCCGATCACCACGTCGGCGGTGCGGCCGGCCTCGACGAAGGCCGGGATCCGGGCCGGGTCGTGCTGGCCGTCGGAGTCGAGCGCCACGATCGCGTCGACCGGCCGCTCTCCCTCGAGGAGGAGCGCGGCGCCGGCGGCGACGGCGCTGCCCTTTCCGCCGTTCGCGCCGAGGCGGAGCACGCGCACGCGCGGGTCCGCGCCGAGCTTGTCGAGCGACGCGGCGATCGCGGCCGGCGCGCCGTCGTCCACCACCACGACCTCGTCCACGTGCTCGAGCGCCGCGTTGACCACCTCGGGCGCACGGTCGGAGGCGAACACCGGGATCACGGCGCCCACCCGCGCGGGCAGGGCGCGCTCGGCGGCCGCGCCGGACGCCGTCGCGGGCGCGCGCCGGTGGGCGGCCAGGAGCGGGACGAGCGCGGCGATCGCCACGGCGCCGAACCACAGCACCGACCGGTAGCTGCCGGACAGCTCGACGACCACGCCGGCCAGCGGCAGCGCGGCCGCGGAGGCGACCGAGCGGCCGGCGAAGAACACGCCGCTGTAGCGGCCCGCCTGGCCCTCCGGCACGAAGCGCGAGAAGTACGGGAACCCGAGCGCGGTCACGAACCCGGCGCCGAGCGCCGCCGCCGCGAACGGCAGCGCGGCGGCCGCGATGGTCGTGGCGGGCGCCGCGGCCAGCAGGCCCACGCCGAGCAGGAGCGCGCCGGTCACGAGCAGCGAGTGCACCCGCTCGGCGGGAGCGCGCCCGGCGATCACCATGCCGACCGCCGTGAGCGCGCCGAACGCGAGCGGCAGCGCGCCCGCGATGCCAACGCCGAGGCCGAGGCTCTTCTCGGCGTAGAGCACGAAGAAGGCGGGCAGCGCGGCGTAGCCGAACACCCACATCGTCTGCGCGAGCAGCACCTCGCGGGCGCCCGGGTGGCGCGCGATGTCGCGGATGCTCGCCGCGTGCTCCTTCGCCGTCGGCTTCGCGACCCGCTCGCCGAGGCCCAGGCGCCGCACCACGAGCGCGGTGGGGATCGTCGTTGCCGCGATCACGCCGGCGGCGAGCGCGAACGCCGCGGCGGGCGCGGGCTCGATCAGCGCGCCGCCGATGGCGACCGCCACGACGGCGCCCGCGAGCTGCGCGAGCTCCTGCGCGCTCGTGGCGGCCGGGCGGCGGCCGTCCTCGATGTCGTCGGCCACGATCGCGCGGTGCGCCGTCGTCAGCGCGTTCAGCCCGGTGTAGACGATCGCCGCGGCGAGGCCGAGCGCTATGTACGAGGTGCCGTTGCCGAGCCCCACGGCCACGAGCCCGCCCGCGGTGAGCGCGGCCCCGCCCGCGATGAACGGCAGACGCCGCCCGCGGCGGTCGGACCAGATGCCGACCGCGATCGGAATCGCGAGGCCCGTGAGCGCGTTCACCATCATCACGACGCCGATCAGCGTCGGCGCGTCGTCGATGCGCTCGAGCAGCACCGGCAGGTACGTGGTCGTGAGCGCGCGCCCGGCGCCCGCGCCGACGGCGGCGATCGCGAACCCGAAGAGGAGCTTGCCCCTCATGCCGCCATCCCCAATGCGGGAGCCGCCACCCGCATGCGCGCGGGCTCGACGGTCACGGTCGCGGTGGTGGTGCCGAGCGGAACGGCGTCCGCCACCACGGGCAGCGCCTCGGTCAGCTCGACGCGCGTCGCCGCCTCGCGCGTGACGCCGCGGCGGCCGATGTGGCGGCCCTTCCGCGCGGCGGCCAGCAGCCGCAGCAGGCGCGCGCGGCCGCGGGCCTCGAGGACGATCGCGTCGAAGCGGCCGTCGGCGGGATCGGCGCCGGGCGCCACCTCGAACCCGAAGCCGAAGAAGGGCAGGTTCGAGAAGAAGAGCTGCGCGGCGCGGGGCGAGCGCACCGGGCGCCCGCCTACGCGGAGCTTCGCGTCGTAGGGCCGGTAGCGGCGGATCGCGCGGACCAGCGCCTTCACGCCCTGCCTCAGGTCGGCGGAGTTGTCGGCGTCGTAGCCCGACCGCGCCTCGGCCTGGAAGCCGGCGCTCACGGCCTCGAGCGCGTAGATGAACCGGTCGGGGGTCGCCACGCGCAGCGCGTCGAGAGGCCGCGTCGAGCCACCGGCCGCCACCTCCAGCGCCGCGCAGCGGCTGGTGGGGATCCCGAGCGCACGCGCGATGTTGTTCGCCCGCCCGGCGGGCACGAGCGCGAGCTCCGGCAGTCGCTTGACGGGGGCGTTCGCGGCGGCGTGAAGGGTGCCGTCGCCGCCCGCGAGCACGACGCGCCAGCCGTTCTCCGCGCCGAAGCGGAGCACGTCCCAGAGCTCGGCCTCGCTCTCGGTCACGACGCTTTCCACCTCCGCGCCGCTCTCCTCGAGCACCGCGGCCAGCTCGTCGGCCATCCGCTGCGGGTCCTCGATGCCGCTGGCGCGGCCGTTCACGGCCACGAGCAGACGGGCGACCCTGCTAATTTCGGGCGTCGCTAGAGCGATGTCTCCGTTGCTCGACCTCGACCGTGCGCTCATCGACGTTGCCCCGTCGTTCGAGCATCCATGGCTGACCGCCGTGTTCGTCGTGGTGTCCGCGTCGTGGGTGAAGGGGCCGCTCCTGTGCATGCTCGGCCTGTGCTCCGACGTCTGGCGCCGGCGCCTGCCCATCGCCTTCGGGGCCGCGGCCGCCGCGGTCGGAGCGGCGTCGCTCGTGACGCACCTGCTCAAGGAAGCGTTCGGGCGAGCCAGGCCGCCGGTCGGCGAGCCGGGATTCTCCGCGCTCGTGCCGCTCCCGGACAACCCGTCGTTCCCGTCCGGGCACAGCGCCACTGCCTTCGCCGCGGCCACCGCCGTCGCGATCCTCTGCCCCCGCCTGCGGCCGTTCGCGCTCGCCATCGCGCTCGCGGTCGCCATCTCGCGTGTCTACCTGCGCGTCCACTTCCCGCTCGACGTGCTCGCGGGCAGCCTGCTCGGGGCCGGCGTGGGCGCGCTCTGCGGCCTCGTCGCCCTGCGGATCGTGCGCGGCGGCGGCGGCGCGCCGGGCGCCCAGCCCGCCTGAGCGCGCCCGCAGCGCGGTGAACGCGGCGTAGGCGAGCGCGAGCACGAGCGCCGCGCCGACGGCGATCCGGGCCGCGGCGTCGCCCGACTCCGCGAAGGACTCCGAGAACCCGTAGCCGACGAGCGTGAACGCGGTGGCCCACAGCAGCGCGCCGAGGAGGCTCCACGGGACGAAGCGGCGCAGCGGGAGCCCCGAGGTGCCGGCGACGAACGGCGACACCGCGCGCACGATCCCCACGAAGCGGCCGAGCAGCACCGCGCTGCCGCCGTGGCGCGCGTAGAAGCCCTCGACGCGCCGGACGCGCGCCTCGTCGAGTCGCAGCCGCTCGCCGTGGCGCTCGAGGAGCGCCGGGCCGTAGCGGCGCCCGATCAGGAAGCTCACGAGGTCGCCCGCCGCCGCCGCGAGCCCCACGAGCGCGATCAGCGGCACGAGCTCGACCTCGCCGTTCGAGGCCACGACCCCACCGACCACGACGGCCGTCTCGCCCGGCACCGCGAGACCCACGAACGCGCCGGTCTCGAGGAACGCGAGCCCGGCGACGGCGGGATACGCCCACGAGCCGAGCGTGCGCGAGGCGTCCTCGAGCGCGCCGCTCAGGTCCGGCGTGGGCACGACGCCCGCGGCCACCGCGGCCGTGGCCAGCACCGCCGCCAGGAGCAGACCGGCTGTCACGGGCGTGAGGGCCGAGATCGAGAGCTGAGCGGGGGCTGGTCTCATGGTTCGATAGTTATCTAAGTATCGTTTTGTTCAGGCTACATGACAATCCTCGTCCGTCGCAAGAGCCGAGTCATCGGGGATTTCCCCGTATTGCGACCCTGAGATTTGGCCCTGACACGCAAACGGCCCCGCCTGAGCGGGGCCGTCCTGTTTGGGGCCTTCGGTGAGCGGCCGGCTATGCGCTGTTGTGCATCACGCCGACCACATGGCCCTCGGGATCGGCGATATGGCCGACCACGAGGCCCTCCATGACCTCGTCCGGCCCCATCAGCCGCTTGCCGCCGAGCTCCTCCCCCTTCGCGAGCGCCTCCTCCACGTCGGGCACCTCCACGTAGAAGGTCACGTGGCCCTCGTAGCCCTCCGGGCCGCCTCCCACGCCGCCCCCGATGCCGGCCCCGTCGTCGCTCAGGTTCTGCTCGCGGTCGACGATGCCGTAGTTCATGGGGTTGTCGGCGTTGATCTCCCAGTCGAAGAGCTCCGAGTAGTAGCTCTGAGCCTCCCTGCGGACGAGCCTAGTCTTCGCGGGCCGGTGGCTTCAACGGAACAGACATTCCAGGAGCTGGTCGCCCAGCTCGACTACCCGATGTTCATCGCGACCGTCGCGGCGGACGGCGAGCGCGCCGGCTGCCTGATCGGGTTCGCGACCCAGGCGAGCATCCACCCGCCCCGCTTCCTCGCGGGGATCTCGGACAAGAACCGCACGCACCGCGTCGCGCTGCGCGCCGGCTCGATGGCGATCCACCTCGTGCCGGCGGACGCGACCGAGCTCGCCGAGCTGTTCGGCGGCGAGACCGGCGACGAGGTGGACAAGTTCGAGCGCTGCGCCTGGCGGCCCGGCCCGGACGGCGTGCCGCTGCTCGACGAGTGCCCGAACCGCTTCGTGGGCCGGATCATCGAGCGAGTCGACTTCGGCGACCACACCGGCCACCTGCTCGAGCCGATCGCGGCCGAGGCCGACGAGGAGAGCGGCCAGCTCGGCTTCCACCGAGCACAGCGGATCGAGCCCGGCCACGAGGCCTAGCCGCCGCCCGGCTAGGGCTTGAACAGCACCTTGATGGCGCCGTCCTCCTTCTTCTGGAACATCGCGTAGGCCTCGGGCGCCTGCGTGAGCGGCACCTGGTGGGTGTGGAAGCTCTCCACGCCCAGCGGGTCGTCGTCGGTGAGCAGGGGCATGATGTCGTCGGCCCAGCGCTTCACGTTCGCCTGGCCCATGCGCAGCTGGATCTGCTTGTCGAAGATCGTGAGCATCGGCAGCGGGTCGGCCATTCCGCCGTAGACGCCGATGAGCGAGATCGTGCCGCCTCGGCGCACGATGTCGATGGCGAGGTAGAAGGCATGCATGCGGTCGATCCCGGCCTTCTCGATCATCTTCTCGGCCACCGGGTCGGGGAGCAGCCCCGCGATCTGCTGGGCGAGCTTCGCTCCCGGGGAGCCGTGCGCCTCCATCCCGACGGCGTCGATCACGGCGTCCGTGCCGCGGCCGTCGGTCATCTCGCGGATCATCTCGGCGAGGTCGTCGTCGTGCTCGCGCAGGTCGATCACCTCGGCGCCGCGGCCGCGCACGCGCTCGAGCCGCTCGCTCACGAGGTCCACGCCGATCACGCGGCAGCCGCGGTGGAGCGCGATCCGCGCCGCCATGTCGCCGATCGGGCCGAGGCCGAGGATCGTGACGCTTCCGCCGTCGGGGATGGCCGCGTACTCCACCGCCTGCCACGCCGTGGGCAGCACGTCCGAGAGGTAGACGAAGCGCTCGTCGGGCGGGCCCTCAGGCACCTTGATGTGCGAGTAGCTCGCGTGCGGCACGCGGAGGTACTCCGCCTGCGCCCCGTCCTTGCTGCCGTACAGCTTCGTGTAGCCGTAGAGCATCGCGCCCATACCCTGCTCGCGGACCTGGGTCGTCTCGCACTGGGTCTGAAGCCCCTGGTCGCACATGAAGCAGCTCCCGCAGGCGACCTGGAACGGCATCACGACGCGGTCGCCGGGCGACAGGCCGGTTACCTCGGAGCCCACCTCCTCCACGATCCCCATCGGCTCGTGCCCGAGGATCGACCCCTCCTCGATGAACGGCCCGAGCACCTCGTACAGATGGAGGTCGGAGCCGCAGAGGGCCGTGGTCGTCATCCGCACGATCGCGTCCGTGGGCTGCTCGATGGCCGGATCCGGCACGTCCTCGACCCGGACGTCGCGCTTTCCATGGAAGGTGAGAGCCTTCATAACCCGCCCCTACCCGATTAGAGTCGCCACATGCCGGTCGCCAGCGAGCACATGTCGCGCGATCTCCTCACGGTGGAGCCGGGTGCCCGGCTGGCCGAGGTGGCCCAGCGAATGGTGGACCGGGACGTGGGCGCGGCGCTCGTCACCGAGGGCAACCGGCTGGCCGGGATCCTCACCGAGCGGGACGTGCTGCGCGCCGTGGCCGCCGGCGTCCAGGACGACACCGTCGTCTCCGACTGGATGACCCGCGACCCCGAGACGATGGGGCCCGACGAGCCCACCCTGCACGCCGCGGTGCTGATGATCCACGGCGGCTTCCGCCACCTGCCGCTCACCGAAGGCGACGAGGTGGTCGGAATGCTCTCGATCCGCGACCTGATGCGAATCGTGCTCGACGACGCGACGCCCCGCGGCGTCTAGGGGCGGGCGGATCAGGCGGGGGGTTCCGTCTTCTGTGCCGGAATAGCCGGCATAAACGACGGAGGCCCACTGGGGTTCCGTCACTTACCCGCGTAATAGGCGGGTAGAGCGCGGCGCCTCCGGGCGCGCGGGCCGTAAGGCTCGCCGCGCGCCCGGCCGGACGGCCCGCCCGGTCGACGGTTCTACGCCAGCCAGTCCCGCAGCCGCTCGTACACCGCCGGGTGGTTCAGGAGGGCGAAGTGGCTCGCGCCGCCCACGTGCATCCCGTACTCCTCCTCGAAGGGGATCCGTCGCGTGCGGCTGCGTCCGGTGGCGCTCGGCACGAGCACGAGCGTGTCGCCGAGCAGCCGGGCGAGCGGATGGCGGTCGCTGCGCGTGATCGTGGCGGAGACGAAGCAGTGGGTGGCGCCCTCGAGCAGCGGCACCTCCGCGCAGGCGGCTGCGCGGAGCGCGTCCGGGTCGCAGTCGCGCCAGTCGTCGTCCACGAGCGAGCCCTGGCGCAGGTCGCGGATGCCGCCGCTGCGGCGGCGCAGGAAGTTCGAGAACACGCGCGTCTCGGGGAGCGCCGCCAGCCCGGCGCTCAGCACGTGCACCGCCTGCTCGAGCGGCGCGCCCATGTGCGGCGAGCCGAGCGAGACGCTGTGGCGCACCAGCCGCACCCAGCCGGCGTCGTCCTCGACGCCGCGATGGCAGGCGCTGCGGGCCACGAGCCCGCCCATGGAGTGCCCCACGAGCGCGATCCGCTCGACCTCCACCGGCCACGCGGCCACCAGCGCGTCCATCAGCTCGCTGAGACAGCGGCCGTTGCGCGAGATCCGCAGGCCGCTGTTGTAGCGCACCGTCACCGGCGTGTAGCCGAGCTCCCGCTTCAGCCGGGTCCCGTAGGTCTCGCCCGTCGCCCCAGGAGAACTCGGTCTCCATCAGCCCGTGGAGGAAGACGACGATGCGGGGCGACGCGTCCGGGAACGCCTCGGCGATCGCCTCCGGCTCCGGCGGCACGGGCTCGCCCGCCACGCGCACGGCCATCGGCTGGGCGAGCGGGCTGCCCTCCTCCTCGAGCGCGTCGCCGCGGAGGCCGGTCACGGCGGCGATCAGCAGGCTCCCATGGGGAGTCCTCGAGAGCTCGGGGGCGTCCCCGCCGGCCGCCTCGCGCCGCAGGAGCGCGGCGTCGGCCGCGCGCCCGAGCGCGCGCGTGCCGAGCCCGAGGCCGGCGTAGACGCCGCGGGTGACGGCCTCGTGCGCGGGGCGCACCAGCGCGGCGCCCGGTCCCACCGCGCGGAACACGCGCGTGCTGACCGCCCGCTGGATCGACCCGATCCCGCCGGTGGCCTGGCGCAGCTCGTCGAAGCCGAGCGCGGCGAGGGCTCGAAGCTCGGTCTGGCTCATGAGAGGATGCGCCCGTGAAAGCCGACGTCGTGGTCGTGGGCGCTGGACTCGCCGGCCTTAGCGCCGCACGCGACCTGATGAAGGGGGGCACCGACGTCGTGGTGCTCGAGGCCCGCAACCGCGCGGGCGGCCGGGTGGAGCAGACGACCATGCCCGACGGCCGGATCGTGCAGCTCGGCGGCGAGGTGATCGGTCCGTTTCACGAGTCGTACGTGGGTCTTGTCGAGGAACTCGGCCTCACCATCGTCCCCTCCTTTCCCCAGCTGCCCGGTGAGGACACCTGGGTGCTCGCCGACGGGCGTCACGTCGGCGACGGATTCCCGTGGATGGACGACGCCGACCGCGCGAGCTTTGCAGCGCTCTCGGACGAGTTCGGCGCGCTCGCGAAGACGGTCGACCCCGACGACCCGTGGTCGCATCCGAGGCCGCTCGGCTCGACAGCCTGTCGATCGCGGACTGGCTGCGCGACCGCGGCGCCACCCGCAACGTCGTGCGCGCGCGTGACGTGTTCATGCTCGCGCTGGCGGCGGAGTCGGTGGAGCGCACGTCGCTGCTCGCCGAGCTCCGCAAGGAGGCGGCGGCCGGCGGCAACGGCTTCTACAACTACGACGTCTGGGAGTGCAACCGCGTGGCCGAGGGCTCCGCGACCGTGGCGCTCCGGATGGCCGAGGAGCTGGGGCACCGCGTGCGCTACGGGGTCCCGGTCACCCGCATCCGCGTGTCGCCTCAGGGCTGCTCCGTCACGACCTGGACCGGCGAGCGCTTCGAGTGCGACGCGGTCGTGAGCGCGGTGCCGGTGGGCCCGCTCCGCCAGGTCCGCGTGGAGGGCGTGTCCGACGAGCGCATGGCCTCGCTCGACCGCCAGCGGCACGCGCTCGCGGCGAAGGTCGTGTTCGCCTACGCCGACTCGTTCTGGCACGACCAGGGACAGAACGGCGATGCCTACTTCGAGACCGGCGTGATCGGCGGGACGTGGGTGCAGCGCGAGGGGATCATGTCCACGCTCGTGCCGCCCGAGCGGCTCGCGGCCTTCCTCACCACCTCGCAGGCGCAGCTCGAGGCGGAGCTCACCGAGGAGATGGCCGAGGCCTTCGGCGAGCGGGCGCGCGACACCCAGGCGGTCTTCTTCCGCCGCTGGGGCATCGACCCGTGGACGCTCGGATACATCACCGGCTGGCGGCCCGGCGACGTGATGTCGGTCGGCCCCCTGCACGGGAAGCACGAGCCTCCGTTCTACGTCTGCGGCTCGGACCAGTGGGTCTGCGGCTACATGGAAGGCGCCGTTCGCACCGGCAGAGGCGCGGCGGCCGCCGCCCTGGGCACTTACGTTCGATAAGTACATGCACCGGCCGCTTTCTGCCATGGGCGGGCGGGCTCTGCGGTGCGATAGTTGCATACGCAAGCATTCGAACGGGGAGCAACATGATTTCCACTTCCAAGACGACCCTCGTGCCCACGGGCACCTGGTCGGTAGACCCGGCGCACACCACCGTCGGCTTCGCCGTGAAGCACCTCGGCATCGCGTCGGTCCGCGGCCGCTTCGAGCAGTTCGAGGGGACGCTCGAGATCGACGGCGACTCGGCTCGTGCGTACGGCACGGTGCAGGCCGAGTCGATCAACACGAACGACGCCGGCCGTGACGAGCACCTCCGCTCGGCCGACTTCTTCGGCGTCGAGGCGAACCCGGAGCTCCGCTTCGAGTCGACCGAGATCCGGCCCGTGGACGAGGACACCTTCGAGATCGAGGGCGAGCTCTCGATGAACGGAGTGACGAACCCGGTGACCCTGACCGCCGAGGTCCAGGGAACCGAGACGGATCCGTGGGGCAACGAGCGCGTCGGCCTCGAGGTGACCGGCCAGCTCAACCGCGGCGACTGGAACATGACCTTCAACCAGGCCCTCGGCAGCGGGAACCTGCTCGTGGGCGAGAAGGTCAAGCTGAACCTCGACATCTCGGCGGTGAAGCAGGGCTAAGCACCGCCACCGCTGGCTAGGCTCGCCTCCGTGCGGGACCTGCTGGCGGACCTGATCGACTCAGCGCAAGCGCGCGCCGGCTATGCCGACGCGCGCTTTGTGCGTTCACGGGCCGAGCGCCTCTCGACCCGGAACGGGGAGCTCGACGAGCTCCACTCGGAGGAGAGCGAGGGAATCGGCGTCCGCGTGCGGGTCGGCGGAGCGTGGGGCTTCGCCGCGGTGCGGGGCACCGACCGCGCCGGCGCCGAGGCCGCGCTCGACCGCGCCCTGGCGATCGCCGAGGCCCAGCCGTCCGTGCCGGACGCCGCCCCGCTCGCCCCCGAGCCGCCGGCGATCGGCGAGTGGTCGAGCCCGGCGGCCCGCGACCCGTTCGAAGTGCCGTTCGAGGAGAAGCTGTCGGTGCTGCTCGCCGCCGACGCCGGCCTCCGCACGGAGCCCGGCGTGAGCCTGACGCTCGCGCGCTTCTCCGCCTTCCGCACGGAGAAGATCTTCGCCAGCACGGAGGGAGCGCTCTGCGAGCAGCACGTGACCGAGTGCGGCGGCGGGCTCGCCGCCGTGGCGGTCCAGGGCGCGGACAGCCAGATCCGCTCATACCCCGCCTCCCACGGCGGGCACGTGGCCCAGGCCGGCTACGAGCACTTCCTCGGGCTCGAGCTGCCGGGCCACGCCCCGCGCGTGGCGGCCGAGGCCGCCGCGCTCCTGACGGCGCCGGCGTGCGCGCCGGGCCGCACGACGCTGGTGCTCGCGGGCGAGCAGCTCGGGCTCCAGGTCCACGAGTCGGTGGGCCACGCGGTGGAGCTCGACCGGGTGCTGGGGCGCGAGGCCTCCTACGCCGGCACGAGCTTCGTGCCCCGCGACGGGATCGGCTCGCTCCGGTTCGGCTCGGAGCAGCGTGAACGTGACCGCCGACGCCACGAACCCCGGCGGCCTCGGCAGCTACCGCTGGGACGACGAGGGCGTGGAGGGCCGCGCCGTGCCGATCGTGCGCGACGGCGTGCTCGCCGGCTTCCTCTCCTCGCGCGAGACCGCGTCCGAGATCGGGCTCGAGCGCTCCGGGGGCTGCATGCGCGCGGAGGGGTTCTCGCGCCAGCCGATCGTGCGGATGACGAACGTGAACCTGGCGCCGGGCGAGGCGGGCACGCTCGACGAGCTGCTCGCCGACACCGGCGACGGGCTCCTGATCGAGACGAACCGCTCCTGGTCGATCGACAACCGGCGGCTCCACTTCCAGTTCGAGGGCGAGGCGGCCTGGGAGATCAAGGACGGCGAGCGCGGCCGGCTCGTGCGAAATCCGAGCTACGCGGGCACGACGCCGGAGTTCTGGGCGAGCTGCGACGCCGTGTGCTCGCCCTCCGAGTGGGAGCTGATCTCGCTGCTCGACTGCGGGAAGGGCGAGCCCGGCCAGGTGATGCGCGTGTCGCACGGCAGCGCCCCCGCGCGCTTCCGCGACGTCGAGGTGGGAGTGGCGTGACCGCGGAGGAGGTGGCCGAGCGCGCCGCGTCCCACGGCGGCGCCGACTCGCTCGCGCTCGTCACGCGCGAGCGCTCGCTGATGCTCCGGTTCGCAGCCGGCAGGCCGACCCAGTCGACCGCGATCGACGACTACACCGTCGAGATCGCCACCCCGTTCCGCGGCCACGTGGGCCGTGCCGCGACCAACGCGCTGGACGACGACGCGCTCGCGGACTGCGCCTCGCGGGCGCGGCTCGCCGCGCGCGCCGCCGCGGCGGCCGGCGACGGCCACTTCCCCGGCTTCGCCCCCGAGTACCAGTCGCCCGACCTGAGTGCCTTCGACCCCGTGACGGCGGAGCTCGACCCGGGCCTCGGCGGCACGGCGCCTGCGGGACACCTTCGCCGTGGCGGACGAGCACGGGCTCGAGGCGCACGGGATCTGGACCATCGCCGAGCAGGAGCAGGGCTGGGCCACGGTCGAGGGCGGCCGCTCCGAGCGCCGCACCGACGCCTTCATGAAGGTGATCTGCATCGCGCCGGACGGGCGGAGCGGCTATGCCTCGGAGACCTCCTACATGGCCGGGGCGATCCCGGCGCGCGAGCTCGCGGAGCGGGCGGCCGCGAAGGCGACGGCCGCCGGCGAGCCGGCGGAGCTGCCCGCCGGGCGCTTACACGGTGGTGTTCGAGCCGCAGGCGGTCGGCTGGCTCGTGGACCTGCTGGCGGGGTGCGCGTTCAACGGCCTCGCGCACGCGGAGGGACGCGGCGCCCTCGACGGCCGGATCCGGCAGCCGGTGGCCTCGCCGATGATCAACATCGCGGACTCCCCCGCCTCGCCCCGGACGCTGCCGCGCTCGTTCGACGCCGAGGGCACCCGCAAGGCGCCCCTCCCGCTGATCCAGGACGGCGTGGCCGCACGGCGTGGCGCACGACCTGCGGAGCGCGGCGAAGGCGAACACCACGACCACCGGCCACGCGCTCGCCCCCGGCGGCGCGCGCGGCGGCCCCCACCCCACCAACCTCGTCCTGGCCGGCGGCGGCGCGACCGACGAGCGCGAGCTGTGCGCGCCCGTGGAGAGCGGGATCTACGTGACCAGGCTCTGGTACGCGAACGTGGTGCGGCCGAAGGAGACGCTGATCACCGCCGTGACCCGCGACGGCACGTTCCTGATCGAGAACGGCGAGGTCACCCGCCCGCTGCGCGACCTGCGCCTGACGGACAGCGTGCTCCGCATTCTCTCGAGCACCAAGGACCTCACACGCACCCAGCGCCTGACGAGCGACGGCGAGTTCTACGGCCGCCGCTTCGCCTCCGGAGTGGTCTGCCCCGCCCTGCGAGCGGACGGCGTGCGCTTCACGGGCGCGGCCGGCTAGCTGCCCTAGATCTTCAGCAGCAGGATCACGTTCACCACGAACAGCAGCGAGAAGAAGATCGTCCACCGGTTCAGGTTGCGCTCGACGAGCGAACCGCCGCCGAAGGGGCCCGCTCCGGTTCCCACGCCGAACGCGCCGGACAGGCCGGTGTCCTTGCCGGAGTGGAGCAGGATGAGCACGATCACGATGACCGAGAGGATGATCTGAGCGCCGCTGAGGATGGCTTCCATCGGTCCGGGAGGATAGCTGCGGGCCGCGGCTAGCGGTCCATTCCGCCCTGGGGTGAGCGTCCCTCCAGGCGGTCCAGCTCGCGCAGGATCTCGATGGCCTCGGTGCGCAGGTCGCGGTCCACCGAGCGCCAGTCGTCGCGCGAGAGCTTGCCCATCTTGTGGTCCAGCTCGGCGTCGCGGATCTCGCGGTACTTCGCCTCCTTCGCTGCCTCGAGCTCGGCGCGCGCGGGTCTCCTCGCTGGCGCTCCTCCTCCCCACGGCGACGAAGCGGCAGCGACAGGACGACGCCCACGACAACCGCGAGCAACAGCAGGGCGATCGCGTACTCCACGACGGCTACGCGCGCGAGAGCTCTCGGCCGAGGCGGGCCGAGTAGAGCGAGCGCACTCGCCGCAGCCGGGCCTCGGGCGACGGCCACGCCGCGATCAGCGCTCCGAGCACCGCGATCGCGCCCCCGATCCAGATCCAGACGACGAGCGGCGACGCGATCGCCCTGAACGCCGCCGGCGGCGGGTCGCTCCTGTAGCGCTCGGCGAGCGCGGCGACGATCAGCGCCTGCACGTCGCCGGGCGTGTCGCCGAACTTCGCGTCGGCCTCCCGGATCGGCGCCTCGAGCGACCCGATGTCCGGCCGCACCGCGAGCCAGAAGTCGCGCGTGAGGCCCCAGCGCACGTCGACCTCGCTGGTCGCCTCGCCCTCGAAGAAGCGCGAGATGGTGCCGAGCGACGGGTCACCGCTCGCGTAGTAGTTCCGCAGCGGGCGCATCACGAAGTGCTTGCCGTCCTTGCGCACGTCGAGCACCGCCCCGAACGAGATCGGCGCGCCGGTGCCCGCGCTGTCGCCGCCCAGCTTCGCCGTGGCCTCGCGGTAGGTCACCTGGTAGCCGTTCACCTCGAACGACTCGCCCGGCGAGAGCCGCACGTCGCGCTGCTGGAGGAACGCCGAGGACGCCGCCACGCCCAGGAACAGCACCGCCATCCCGGCGTGCACGAGGTAGCCGCCGTAGCGGCGCCGGTTCCTCCCCACCAGCCGCGCCAGGGCGCGCGGCACGCGCTCGCCGGTCATCGTGCGCCGGGCCGCGGTCCCGCGCCACAGCTCCTGCCCCACCACCGCAAGCACGAACGCGACCAGGCAGAACATCGCGAGCGAGGTGCCGGAGTCGGAGGCGTTGGTGAACGCGAGGAGCACCGCGGCTGTCACGACGACCGCCAGCACGGGCACCCAGAGCACGCGCCAGAGCGCGGACGGGGTCACGCGCCGCCAGGCCAGCACCGGGCCGATGCCCGTGAGGAGCACGAGCACGAGCGCGAGCGGCGTCACGAGCCGGTTGAACCACGGCGGGCCGACGCTCGCCTCGGTGCCGGTGATCGCCTCGGAGATCAGCGGGAAGAACGTGCCCCAGATGATCACGAGGCAGAGGCCAACCAGGACCAGGTTGTTCAGGAGGAAGAAGGCCTCGCGCGAGAGGAGCGAGTCGAGCCGCGCCTGCGACCGGAGCATCGGCAGGCGGTAGACGATCAGCCCCGCGGACACCGCGATCACGAGCCCGATGAAGACGAGGAACTGCACGCCGATCGTGGACGCGCCGAAGGCGTGGATCGACTCGAGGATCCCGCTCCTCACGAGGAACGTGCCGAGCAGGGCGAGCGTGAACGTCGCGCAGATCAGCGAGACGTTCCAGATCTTCAGCATCCCGCGCTTCTCCTGCACCATGATCGAGTGGATGAACGCGGTGCCCACGAGCCACGGCATCAGCGAGGCGTTCTCCACCGGGTCCCACGCCCAGTAGCCGCCCCAGCCGAGCTCGGTGTAGGACCAGAGCGCGCCGAGCATGATCCCCGTGCCGAGGAAGGTCCACGCCACGAGCGCGAACCGTCGCGTGGCCCTGATCCAGTCGGCGCCGGTGCGGCCGGCCACCAGCGCGCCGATCGCGAACGCGAACGGCACCGAGAAGGCCGACGTAGCCCGTGTAGAGCACGGGCGGGTGGATCATCATCGCCGGGTGCCGCAGCAGCGGGTTGAGCCCGGCGCCCTCGGGCGGCGGCGCCGCGAGCGTGTCGAACGGGTTCTCCCAGCCCACCATCAGGAGCAGGAAGAACGCGGCCACGGTGCCGAGCACGGCCGTCGCGTAGGGCGCGATGTCGCGCAGCGAGCGGCGCGTCAGGAACAGCACCGCCGAGGCGAACACGCGACAGCAGCGTCGCCCACAGGAGCAGCGAGCCGTCCTGGGTGGCCCACAGCGCGGTCACCTTGTAGAAGGTCGGCGTGTCGGTCGACGACCCCTGCGCGACGAGCGCGTAGGAGAAGTCCGAGCGCAGGAAGGCGGCCTCGAGCACCCCGAAGGCGGTCACGCAGAGCGCGGCCACGCAGTAGATCGCGCGGCGCCCGGACGTGACCCACTCGCGCCGCCCGCTGCGGGCGCCGTAGATCGACGCGCCCACCGCGTAGAGGGCCGTGAGGAGCGCTACGGCTAGGCAGGCGGAGCCGACACCGGCCACGTCAGCTCGACTGCTCGTCCTTCGTGAACTTCGAGGGGCACTTGGTCACGAGCGAGTCGCGCTCGGCCACGAACGTGCCGTTCTTCAGCTCCCCCGACACGATCACCTCGCGCCCATCGCGGAACGGGTCCGGCACGACGCCCGTGTAGGCCACTGGCACCGAGTGGGTGCCGTCGCGGTCGCGGATCCGGAAGCGCAGCTCGTCGCCGCGGTGCCGGATCGAGCCGTTCACGACCTTGCCGGTGAGCTCGTAGGAGCGGCCCGGCACGATCTCGCTCGGCTGGCTTGCCTCGGTCGACGCGCTGAAGCTCGTGTAGATCAGTGCGGTCGCGAGCAGCACGGCGGCCGTGAGCGCCACGACCAGCCGCAGCTTGCGCTTACGGGCGGGGTCCATCGATTGGGATGCTAGCGCTGGCTTGGATGCCCCTCGCCCGGCCAGGGGGCGAGGAAGAGCAGGATGCGGGCGTCGGTCGCCGCGCGCACCTCATGGGGCTCCTTGGGGATCGAAGTGCGCGACGAAGCCCGCGCCGCCCTGGACGGTCGAGCCGTCCTGCTCGATCTCGACCTCGCCGGAGGCGACCACCACCCACGCGCGCTCATGCACCTGGTGCTCCTGGAGCTCCTCGCCGGCCGGCAGGGTGATCGCGATCACGCGCGCCTCGGGGTCACTCCGAAGGATCTCCGGGTGGTGCGGTTCGACGTCCAGCGACGCGATGTCCCAGGTCTCCATGACCCGGGAATCTACCTCAGCGGCTCGTACGGCGCAGCACGAGGCCTCCGCTCAGGACCGCCATGCCGACCATCGCCATCAGCGCGAGCTGGAGTCCGGTGAAGGGCAGCGTCGCGGGATCGCCGCCCTCGGGCGCGTCGGCCGCCTGGCTGGCGCTCGCGGTGTCGGCCGGAGCGTCGTCCCCGGCGTTCTGGCTCGCGCCGGCGACCACGCCGCCCGTCGCGGCCCTGCGGCTCCTCTCGCCCCTGGAGGCGGATGCCTTCGCGCCGGTCCCCTTGGGGCTCGACGCCTTCGTCGCGGAGCCGGACGACTGCCCGCCCGCGCTCGCGGCCGGAGCCGGAGCCGCCTGAGCCGGGGCCGCCGCCGGAGCCGGAGCCGCGGGCGCGGGCGCCGCCTGTGGCTTCGGGGCGGGCGCCGGTGCGGGCGCGCTCACCTGCGGAACCGGGACGACCGGTGCGGCCGGAGCCGGCACGAGGCTCTCCGCCGTCTGCTGAACACCCCCGACGACCTGGTCCACCCCCGGAACCTGGCCGGCCGCCACCACCGGAACACACAGCAGCATTGCGGCGCTGGTGGTAACCGCGGCGGCCGCCCTGCGCGAACGCACGTCAATCATGAAAGCCCCCCATTGAGTTTTCCCCACGCCCCCGCCCGGAGGCGCGAGCAATGTACTACCTGGAGGGGACGGGATGCGTCACTTCTTCTCGTGATTTTCGCGCGATCCAGTGCGATCCCGGATGGTCGGTCAGGCCGTGCACGACTATCGAGACGAACACGGCCAGAGCGGCGATGTTGAAGACGCGCTCCGCCTCCGGGGCGGCGGACCCGAGGACGAACAGCGCAAACGCCATCGTCGCCACTCCCTTCGGCCCGAACCAGGCCATGAACGCCTTCTCCACCGTGCTCACCTGACGGCTGCCCGCAAGCGCCGTGAAGACGGCGACGGGCCGCGCCACGAGCAGCGTGAAGACCACCACGCCGACGGCCGCCCAGCCGTCTCCGAAGAGGCCGTCGAGCGTGACGATCGCGCCGAACACCACGAAGATCGCCACCTTCACGAGCTCGACCAGGTCCTGCCGACTGGGACTCGAAGCACTCGGCGATGTCGGGCCGCCAGATGCCGAACGCGATCGCGGCGACGAACACCGCGATCAGGCCGTTGCCCTCGGGCGGCAGCGTGGCGGCGCCGTACGCCGTGAACGCCACGCCGAGCGCGTACAGCGCCTTCTGGTGCTTGCTGATCTCGTCGCCGAGCGCGCGCCCGCCCGGCATCAGCCGCGAGGCAGCGAACGCCACGACGAGCCCCGACGCCACGCCCACCAGCACGTCCTGGAGCACGAACTCCCACCAGACGAAGTCCTCCTCCCCGGCAGCGGCAGCCGTGAAGGCGAGCACCGCCGGCAGCGCCAGGCCGTCGTTGAGGCCGGACTCGAGGTTGAGCGAGTGCCGGATGATCCGTGGAACGCGCGGGTTCGTGACGACGGCGGACGACAGGACCGGATCGGTGGGCGACAGCAGCGCGCCGACGAGGAACGACTCGGTCCAGCCGAGATCGGTGAGCGCGTGGGTCACCACCGCGATCAGCGCCAGCCGTGATCGGCATGGCGAGCACGAGCTTCCGCAGCGGCAGGTGCCAGGCCTCCTGGAGCATCTCCTGGTCCACGTGGAGGCCGTCGCTCCACAGGACCAGGATCAGGGCCACCACCGCCAGTCCCTGCACGAACCCGGACGTGGGGTCGAACTCGAGCAGCTCCGCGCCGCCCTCGCCGAGCGCGAGCCCCGCCAGCACGAACGCCGCCGAGAGCGAGATGAACGTGCGGTTCGCGATCCCGGACACGAGCGCGCCGGCCACGAGCAGCACCCCGAACACCGCGAGCGGCGCCTCGAGGAACTCGACCCCTGCGGCCAGCGGCGGCATTGCCGGAGACCATGCCAGACGCGACCCGTTCGACTGGCTACGGTGATGGACTTCATGCCGCGCGCCGCCGCAGCCGCGATCGCCCTGGTAGCCCTGGCCGCTCCCTCCGCGGCCCAGGCGCAGGCTCCGCGGGAGCGCACGCTGTCGGGGAACTGGCAGATGCGGCTGGACCCGTCCGCCCCGGCGCCGCCCCAGGAGGCCCCGCCCGAGGAGACCGCTCCCGAGGCGGCCGGCGCCTCCGCCCCGCCCACCCCGGCCGGCCGCGCCGCCCAGGCACCGGGCCCGTGGCGCGCGACGCGCGTGCCGGGCGTGTTCGACGCCCGCGCGCTTCCCGAGCTGTATCCCGGCACGGTCAGCCGCTACCGGCTCAGGTTCGAGGGGCCGCGAACGCCGCGCGGGTTCAGCTGGCTGCTCGAGTTCGAGAGCGTGCGCCGCGCCGCCACCGTGTTCCTGAACGGCCGCCGCATCGGGAGCTACTCGGACCCCTACACCCCGTTCACGCTCCCGGCCCGCGGGCTACGGCCCGGGCGCCCGAACGACCTCGTCGTGATCGTGGAGGGCCGCAAGAACCCGAAGCTCCCCGAGGCCTGGTGGAACTGGAACGGGATCGTGCGCCCGGTGAAGCTCGTGCCCGCCGGCCCGGCGCGGCTCGCGGACCTCGGGACCATGTCGCGGGTGCGCTGCAGGGGCCCCGCGCGCAGATGCCGCGCGGAGCTCCTCCTCGACGGCGTGCTCGAGCGCCGCGGCGCCCGCCGGATCGCGCCGCTCCTCTCGGTTCGGCTGCGCTCTCCCAGCGGGCGCGTGACCCGGCGCGCCTTCCGGCTGCCGCGCCAGCTCGCGGAGCGCCGCCGCGTTCGGCTGTCCATGCGCGTGCCGGCGCCCCAGCTCTGGTCACCCGACGCGCCGCGGCTCTACTCGGCCTCGTTCACGCTCCGCGACCGCGGCCGGGTGGTCCAGCGCGAGCGGCGGCGGATCGGCCTGCGTTCGGTCGAGGTCAAGCGCGGCCACCTCCACCTGAACAACCGCCGCATCCAGCTCCGGGGGGCCTCGATCCACGAGGACATGCCGGGCTCGGGCGCCGCGCTCACCGCGGCGGACATGGACCAGATCGTGACCGACCTGAAGGACCTCGGGGCGAACGTCACGCGCGCGCACTACCTCATGAACGACCGGCTGCTGGCGCGCTTCGACCGCGCCGGGATCTTCGTCTGGAACCAGGCGCCGATCTGGCAGCGCGACCACAGGGCGAAGCTCCTCTGGCGGCCGCACGAGCGGGCGCGCGCGCTTCGGACAGTGCGGCGCACCGTGACGGCGGGGCGCAATCACCCGTCCGTGCTCACCCACTCGGTGGCGAACGAGCTGTCGTTCACGCCGGACCGCAAGCCCGGCACGCGCCGCTTCCTCCTCATGGCGCAGCGGCAGGCGCGCGCGATCGACCCCACGCTTCCGATCTCGCTCGACATCAAGGGCCGGCCCGGCTTCGCCGAGCAGTTCACCTACCACTCGTTCGACATGATCGGCCTGAACCAGTACTTCGGCTGGTACCCCTGGGTGGCCGACTTCAACTTGCTCGCGCCGTTCATCCGCGAGCTGCGCGACCTCTATCCCGGCAAGGCGATCGTGATGACCGAGTGGGGCGCCGAGGCGCGGCCCGAGCTGGCGGACGCGCCGCCCGGCCTGAAGGGCGGCTATCCGTTCCAGAGCTTCCACGCTCAGCGCACGATCGACGTGATCGACCGCTCGCCCGCGCTGTCCGGCGCCATCTACTGGACGCTCCGCGAGTTCGAGATCTACCCGGGCTGGAGGGGCGGCGCCGGCCGCCGGCCGGCGCAGTACGAGCCGAACACGCGCCACCACAAGGGCCTCATCGAGTACGAGGGCGCACGCAAGCCGGCGTACCACCTCCTGGGCGAGCGCTACCGCGCCACACCGCTCTATCCCTAAAGCGCGGCCGTCTGCGGCCGATCTTTGGGATGTATGACTCGCCTGGCCGCCAGCCTGACCGTCCTGCTCGCGCTCGTCGCCGCCGCGCCCGCCGCCGCACAGGTCACGCGGCCCGCCGACGTGCTCCGCGTCGAGAGCGCCATGTCGGAGCTCGGGAGGCTGAAGGAGGCGAGCCGGGCACAGGTCGACGCCCGCGCCGCCGCGGCGCAGAGCGCGCTCCGGAAGTGCAAGACCAAGGGCAAGGGCTGGGCGCGCATCCGCGCGGTGCGCGACGCCTCGCAGCGCAACGCCTACGCGCGCGGCGCGAAGCGGCTGTGGGCCAACCTCGGCGGGGTCGTGCCGGACGGCGCGCGGGTCGAGGTGTTCACGCCGCACTACGAGCGCTTCCTTCACCGCTTCGACACGCCGGTCTCCGACCCGGTCATCCAGGCCGGGATCGACGCGCAGGCCAAGCGGCTCGCCTACGAGAAGGCGGCCTGGTCCTTCGGCACCTGCCGCACCTTCAACAAGCTCCTGAAGAAGGTGAAGGAGTTCAAGATCGGCGGCCGCCACGGCGTGGCGGGCGACTACTACGCCGGCCGCATCCACAACATCTTCGCCGGCTACGTCGCGAGCAGGCAGCGGGCCGCGGCGCGCACACACTGGAAGTCGAGCTCGCAGAGCGCGCTCGAGGCGGCGCGCGATCAGCTCAAGGCACTCGGCGGCAACGAGGGCCTGGCCAACTACTTCGTCTTCGCATTCCGCAGCTGAGCGGTGCTGTAGCGTGGCGGGCGTGCCGCCCCGCCGCGTCACGTTCTCGCGCAACCTGACCCTCTCGCTGTCGCGCACGTGCGTCTCCCACTGCAAGTACTGCGCCTTCGCGACACATCGGGCGCACCTGCACGAGCCGGCTGAGGTCGAGCGCCTCCTGGACGGCGCCGCCCGGCGCCGGGTGAAGGAGCTGCTCATCCTCACCGGGGACGACCCGGCCCATCATCCGGGCGTGCGCGAGCGGCTCGCGGCGCTCGGCTTCGACGACTTCGTCGCCTACGTCTCGTGGTGCTGCGAGCGCGCGCTCGAGCGAGGGCTCCTGCCCCACACGAACCTCGGGGCGCTGTCGCGCGACGAGCTCGCCCGCCTGCGCGAGGTGACCGCGTCGCAGGGCCTGATGCTCGAGTCGATGCGGCCGGACCTGGTGGCGCACCAGGGCTCCCCGACGAAGGACCCGGCGCTCAGGCTCGAGACGATCCGCGCCGCCGGCGAGCTGCGCATCCCGTTCACGAGCGGCATCCTCGTGGGGATCGGCGAGACCGAGGAGGACCGCGTGGAGGCGCTCGAGGCGCTCGCCGCGGTGCACGCCGAGCACGGCCACCTCCAGGAGGTGATCCTCCAGAACTTCGTGCCGCACCGGCGCTACTACGGCCAGGAGCCGGCGGAGATCGCCGCAGAGGCACAGCGCACCGGCGCCTCCGGCGACGCGGCCGGGCTGCCGCCGTGGGCGACGGAGGTGACGCTCGACCACATGCGCACGCTCGTGCGCGAGTGCCGCCGGCTGATGCCCGGCGTGGGCATCCAGATCCCGCCGAACCTCTCGGACTGGTGGCTGCCGCTCGTGGACGAGGGCGCCACCGACCTGGGCGGCCTGTCCGCGAACGGCGACCACATCTCGCCGGAGCACCCGTTCCCGTCCGTCCACGCGATGCGGAAGCGGCTGGCGGAGCGCGGCCAGGCGCTGGCGGAGCGGCTCTGCGTCTACCCCCAGTACATGTCGCCGGAGTGGCTCGAGCAGGGCGTGCTCGACACGATCAAGGTCAAGTACTGGTCCTTCATCCCCCGCGGCGGCTCGGGCCGGCGCGAGGAGCGGCCGATCCGGCGCGAGCTCGTGCCCGGAGGCCATCGCCCGCGCCGCGGACGGCGCCTTGCTCTCGCCCGAGGAGCTGACCGCGCTGTTCGCGGAGAACCGCCCCGAGGCGGTCGAGGACATGCGCCAGGCGGCGGACGCGCTGCGCGCGGAGCTGGCCGGCGACACCGTCACGTTCGTCGTGAACCGGAACATCAACGTCTCGAACGTCTGCACCGTGGGCTGCGCGTTCTGCGGCTTCGGCCAGGGCCGGCGCTCGCCGGACGCCTACGAGCACTCCGAGGAGGAGTTCCGCCGCCGCGTCCGCGAGGCGGTGGACTTCGGCGCCACGGAGATCTGCATGCAGTCGGGCATCCACCCCGACTGGGGGCTCGAGGACTATGAGGGCTGGCTCCGGGTCGCGAAGGACGAGGCGCCGCACATCCACCTGCACGCCTACTCGCCAATGGAGGTCCACTTCATGGCGGGCGACAGGCCGCTCGACGAGGTGTTCTCACGGCTGAGGGACGCCGGACTCGGCTCCACGCCGGGCACCGCCGCCGAGGTGCTCCACGACGGCGTCCGCCAGCGCATCTCCCCGAACAAGCTCCCGGTGGCGCGCTGGGTGGAGATCGTGGAGGCCGCGCACGGGGCCGGGGTCCGCAGCACGGTCACGGTGATGTTCGGTCACATCGAGGAGCCCTGGGAGCTCGCCGAGCACATGCGGGTGGTGCGCGAGCTCCAGGAGCGCACCGGCGGCTTCACCGAGTTCGTGCCGCTGTCCTTCATCCCCTTCCACACGCTCCTCGGGCGCACGCACGGGATCGAGGAGATCGGGCGCGAGGACAACCTGAAGCACACCGCCGCGTTCCGGCTGGCGCTCGGGAAGGTCATCCCGAGCCTCCAGGCGAGCTGGGTGAAGATGGGCCTCGACGCGGCCACGGAGGCGCTCGACTGGGGCGTGAACGACCTCGGCGGCACGCTCATGGAGGAGTCGATCAGCCGGCTCGCGGGCTCCTACCACGGGGTGAAGCTCGAGCCCTCCGACCTGATCGGCGCGGCGCACGCGGCCGGGCGGCCCGCGGCGGAGCGCGACACGCTGTACGGGATCCGTGAGCGGTATCCGCTTCCGGTTGCGGCGTGAAGCTCGGCTACAAGGCCTCCGCGGAGCAGTTCGGGCCCGTCGAGCTGCTCGAGCTGGCGCGGCACGCCGAGCGGATCGGGCTCGAGATCGTGGCCGTCTCCGACCACTTCCAGCCCTGGCGCCACCACGGCGGCCACGCGCCCTCGGCGCTCACCTGGCTGGGCGCGGCCGCGATCACGACCGAGAGGGCGGTGCTCGGCACGAGCGTCCTCACCCCCACGCTGCGCTACCACCCGTCGGTCGTGGCGCAGTCGTTCGCCACACTCGGCTGCCTCGCGCCCGAGCGCGTGTTCCTCGGCGTCGGCACGGGCGAGGCGATGAACGAGACGCCCGCGACGGGCGAGGAGTTCCCCGGGCGCAAGGAGCGTCGCATGCGGCTGGCCGAGGCGATCAAGCTGATCCGCCTGCTCTGGACGGAGGAGCGGGTGGACTTCGAGGGCGAGTGGTACCGCACGCACAACGCGACGATCTACGACAAGCCCGACAAGCCGGTACCGATCTACGTGGCCGCCTCCGGCCCGCTGGCGGCCAAGCTGGCCGGCCGCGTCGGCGACGGCTTCATCTGCACGAGCGGCAAGGACCCGGCCCTCTACGAGGAGTTGCTCGGAAAGGTGGCGGAGGGCGCCGAGGGCGCCGGCCGCGACCCGGCCGAGGTCCGGCGCATGATCGAGGTCAAGGTCTGTTACGACCGCGACCGCCAGTTCGCCGTCGACGCGTGCACCTGGTGGGCCGCGCTGGCGCTCTCGCCCGAGCAGAAGGAGGGCGTGGAGGACCCGCTCGAGATGGAGCGGCTGGCGGACGAGAACGCGGACCGTGCCCCGTCGCGCTTCATCGTCTCGGACGACCCGGCTGAGATCGCCGCGGGGATCCGCCACTACGCCGAGCTCGGCTTCGAGGAGCTGATCCTGCACGCCCCGGGCCAGGACCAGGTGCGCTTCCTCGACGAGTTCGCGGAAGACGTGCTTCCGCTCCTCACGTAGGCTCCGCCCCATGCTCAAGGACAGGGTGATGTTCATGTCGGGCGGGAGTCGCGGGATCGGGCTGGCGATCGCCGCCCGCGCCGCGCGCGACGGCGTGAAGGTCGCGCTGATGGCGAAGACCGCCGAGCCGCATCCGAGGCTGCCCGGGACGATCTACACCGCCGCGGAGGAGATCGAGTCCGCCGGGGGCGAGGCGCTTCCGATCGTCGGGGACATCCGCGACGCGGAGGCCGTCGAGGCCGCCGTCGCCCAGACGGTGGAGAAGTTCGGCGGGATCGACCTGGTCGTGAACAACGCCAGCGCGATCAACCTCGCCCCCATGCGCGACCTCGAGGTGAAGCGCTTCGACCTCATGCAGCAGATCAACGCGCGCGGCACGTTCGTGGTCACGCGCGCGTGCCTGCCGCACCTGCGCGAGTCGGACCACGCGCACGTGCTCACGCTCTCGCCCCCGCTCTCCGCCGACCCGCGCTGGCTGAACGGCCACAGCGCCTACACGCTCTCGAAGATGGGCATGTCGATGATCACGCTCGGGGTGGCGGCCGACGAGGCGGAGGCCGGCATCGGCGCGAACTGCCTGTGGCCGCGCACGATCATCGCGACGGCGGCCGTCCAGAACCTGCTCGGCGGGGACGAGGCGATGGCCCGCTCGCGCGTGCCCGCCATCGTCGCGGAGGCGGCCTACGAGATCCTGCGCCGCGACCCGCGCGAGTGCACCGGAAACGCTTTCATCGACGACGAGGTGCTGGCCGAGGCCGGCATCACGGACCTCGGCGAGTACTCCGGCACGCCTGACGCCGATCTGGCCCTTGACATCTTCGTCGACGGCTGGCCCGAGGAGCGTGTCGATTCCGAGCCCGCTCGTTCGACGTCCTAGTACGGACCCCGAACAAGAGGAAACGACATGCGAGTCATGGTGCTCGTGAAGGCCGATGAGCAGAGCGAAGCCGGCGAGATGCCGAGCGAGGAGCTGCTCACGGAGATGGGCAACTACAACGAGGAGCTCGTCAAGGCCGGCGTGATGGTCGGCGGCGAGGGCCTCCACCCGAGCTCGAAGGGCGTCCGCGTGCAGCACACGGGCGGCGACCGCTCGGTGGTCGACGGCCCGTTCGCGGAGACGAAGGAGCTCGTGGCCGGCTTCTGGCTCTGGGAGGTCCGCGACCTCGACGAGGCGATCGAGTGGGCCAAGCGCGCGCCGATGGGCGGCGACACGGCGCTCGAGCTGCGCCCCGTCTTCGAGGCGGACGACTTCGAGATGTCCCCGGAGCTGCGCGAGCAGGACGAGCGGCTCCGCAAGCAGGTCGAGGAGCAGCAGCAGTAGGGAGCGTGAGCCCTCGCGACGCGAACCGCGCGATCGAGGCGGTCTGGCGGATCGAGTCGGCGAAGCTGATCGCCGCGCTCACCCGGATCGTCCGCGACGTGGGGCTCGCCGAGGAGCTCGCACAGGACGCGCTCGTAGCCGCGCTCGAGCAGTGGCCCGAGTCGGGCGTGCCGGACAACCCGGCCGCCTGGCTCATGGCCACCTCGAAGCACCGGGCGATCGACCTGCTGCGCCGGCAGGCGACGCTCGAGCGGAAGCAGGAGGAGATCGCGCCTGGAGCTGGAGCGCGGGCGGGGCGGCTCCGCCGAGCCGGACGTGGACGCCGCCATCGACGACTACGTCGGCGACGACCTGCTCCGGCTCATGTTCCTGACCTGCCACCCGGTGCTCTCGAAGGAGGCGCGGGCGGCGCTGACGCTGCGCCTGCTCGGCGGCCTGACGACCGACGAGATCGCGCGGGCGTTCCTCGTGGCCGAGCCGACGATCGCCCAGCGGATCGTGCGGGCGAAGCGCACGCTCGCGGCGGCCCGCGTGCCGTTCGAGCTGCCCGCCCGCGACGACCTCGACGCCCGGCTCGCCTCGGTGCTCGAGGCGATCTACCTGATCTTCAACGAGGGCTACCTCGCCACCGCGGGCGAGGATCTCGATCCGCCCGTCGCTCCAGCGCGAGGCGCTTCGGCTCGGCCGCATCCTCGCCGGGCTCGCGCCCGAGGAGCCGGAGGTTCACGGGCTGGTGGCGCTGATGGAGCTGCAGGCATCGCGCTCGCGCGCGCGGATCGGCCCGGCCGGCGAGCCCGTGCTCCTGCTCGACCAGGACCGCGCGCTGTGGGACCGGCTCCTGATCCGCCGCGGGCTCGCGGCGCTCGAGCGGGCGGAGGCCGTGGGCGGCGGGCTCGGGCCGTACGGCCTCCAGGCGGCGATCGCGGCGTGCCACGCCACCGCCCACACGGGCGCGGACACCGACTGGGAGCGGATCGTCGCGCTGTACGACGCCCTCGCCGAGCTCACCCGATGTCGCCGGTGGTGGAGCTGAACCGCGCGATGGCGATCGCGATGGCGTTCGGCCCGGAGACCGGCCTCGACATCGTGGACGACCTGGTGGCCCAGGGCGCGCTCGACGGCTACCACCTCCTGTCCAGCGTCCGCGGCGACCTGCTCGAGAAGCTCGGCCGCCGGGAGGAGGCCCGCGCCGAGTTCGAGCTGGCGGCGTCGATGACCCGGAACGCCCGCGAGCGCGAGCTGCTGCTCGAGCGCGCCGCATGCGTAGGCTCCAGCCCGCCATGACGATGATCTTCGTGAACCTGCCGGTGAAGGACCTGGACAAGTCGAGGACGTTCTTCGAGGAGCTCGGCTTCGGCTTCAACGAGCAGTACACCGACGACACCGCCGCCTGCCTCGTGATCGACGAGAACATCTTCGCGATGCTCCTGACCGAGGCGAAGTTCAAGGAGTTCATCAACGGCGACATCGCGGATCCGTCGACTACGGAGACGCTGCTCGCGATCTCCGTCGAGAGCCGGGACGACGTGGACCGGGTGGCCAACCAGGCGCTCGCGGTCGGGCGGCACGGACTGGCAGCCGCCGCAGGAGCACGGCCCGATGTACAGCCGGAGCTTCCAGGATCCGGACGGGCATGTGTGGGAGGTCATGCACATGGACATCAGTCAGGCGTGACCCATGTCCCGCAGCTGGACCTGAACGACGGCAACGCGATCCCGCAGCTCGGCTTCGGGGTCTTCCAGATCGAGCCGGAGGACACCGCCGAGGCGGTGGCCCACGCGCTCGAGATCGGCTACCGCCACATCGACACGGCCGAGATGTACGAGAACGAGCGCGAGGTCGGCGAGGGGGTCCGGGCGTCGGGGCTCGACCGCGGCGAGGTGTTCGTCACCAGCAAGCTGGCGAACGACGCCCACGACCCGGACGACGCCCGCCGGGCATTCGACGGCACGCTGTCGGCGCTCGGCTTCGACTACGTGGACCTCTTCCTGATCCACTGGCCGATCCCGCACCGCGGCGACTTCGTGGCCACCTGGAAGGCGCTCGAGGAGTTCAAGGCGGACGGCCGCGCGCGCTCGATCGGCGTGTCGAACTTCGAGGGCGAGCACCTGGACCAGCTCGCGGCAGAGCCCGGACGTCGTCCCCGCGGTCAACCAGGTCGAGCTTCATCCCTACTTCCTCAACGAAGAGGTGCGCGCGTACGACGAGGAGCATGGGATCGCCACGGAGGCCTGGTCCCCGATCGCGCAGGGCGACGTGCTCGACGACCGGCTCATCGGCGAGATCGCCGAGCGGCTCGGCCGGACTCCCGCCCAGGTCGTCCTCCGCTGGCACGTCCAGCAGGGCAACGTCGTGATCCCGAAGTCCGTGACACCGGAGCGGATCAGGGAGAACTTCGAGCTGTTCGACTTCGAGCTGCCCGAGGACGACGTGAAGCGCATCGACGGCCTCGACCGCGGCGAAGCGGGCCGGACCGGGCCGCACCCGGACCGCTTTCCCTAGCCGATGGCGCGTACCACGCGCCGGCGATTCATCGGCACCGGCGCATCCGCGCTCGCACTCGGGGCTCTCGGCTGTCGCGACGAGGGCGAGCCGATGCGGCGGCGCGCGGCGGCGACCGGCCGAACATCGTCCTGATCGTCATCGACACGCTGCGCACCGACCACGTGTACGGCGACCGCGCGCGCACGCCGAACATCGACGCGCTCGCGCGCGCGGGGCTCAGCTTCAGCGACTTCCATCCCGAGGCCATGCCGACCGTGCCCGCCCGCAACTCGATTCTCAGCGGCCGGCGCGAGTTCCCCTTCCGCAACTGGCGAGTGCACGAGGGCCTCCCCGAGTTCCCCGGCTGGGAACCGCTCGAGCGCGTGCGGCGGTCGTTCACGAGCGCGCTGCGCCGGGCGGGCTACTGGACCGGCTACGTGACCGACAACCCGTTCCTCGCCTTTACGCGGCCGTACGAGCCGCTGCGGGAGAGCTTCGACAGCTTCGTGAGGCGCGGCGGCCAGGTGGGCGGCCGCGCCACCGGCGTCTCCCGGGAGGAGATCCGCCACTGGATCCCGGACTGGCTCGCGGCGCAGCCGGAGCTGCGGCTGCGCACGATCCGCTATCTCGCGAACGGCGGCTACGAGCACGACGAGACGCGCTCGTTCTCGGCACGGGTGTTCCGGTCGGCGAGCGACCAGCTCGAGGCCGCACGCCGGGAACGGCGCCCCTTCGCGCTCGTGGTGGACACCTTCGAGCCGCACGAGCCGTGGACCCCGCCCCGGAAGTACGTGGACATGTACGGCGACCCCGACTACCGCGGCGTCGAGCCGGTGCGCCAGCTGAACCTGCCGGCCGACCGCTACCTGCCGGACGGGGAGCGCGAGCTGATGCTCGAGCGGATGCGCGCGCTGTACGCGGCCGAGGTGACGCTCACGGACCGCTGGCTGGGCGTGTTCATGGACCGCCTGCACGACCTGCGCCTCGACGAGGAGACGATCGTGGTGCTCGTGTCGGACCACGGCTTCTTCCTGGGTGAGCACGGCCTGACCGGAAAGCTCCACGAGTACCTGCACCCGGAGCTGACGCACGTGCCGTTCATCCTCGCCGACCCCTCCGGGCGGCGAGCGGGCGAGCGGACCGGCTACCGCGCCTCGACGCACGACATAGGCCCGACGCTGCTCTCGATGACGGACGTGCCTGCGCCGGAAGCGATGGAGGGCACGGACCTGTCACCGCTTCTCGAGGGCCGCGAGCCGCCGGCGCGCGGGCACTCCATCGGCGGCTACTCGGACAGCTTCTTCATCCGGAACGGGGACTGGGCCCTGCACGGCCTGAACAAGCCGGGCGGCTTCCGGCTGTACGACGTGCAGGCCGACCCGGACGAGCGCCGCAACGTGGCCGCGGAGCACCCGCGGCTGGTGCGCGAGCTGCACCGCCGCGTGGTGGAGACCCTCGGCGGCCGGCTGCCGTTCTACGACGCGGTCGGATAGCGCGGATCACCCGTTCCGGGTGACGCTCCATCGCCCGGGTGACCCCTACGTTCTCGCCCATGAGAGCCGCGTCCAGCCTGCTCGCCGTGGTCGCGATCGCACTCGCCCTGGGCGCGTGCGGCGAGTCCGAGGAAGAGAAGGCGATGAACACGGTCTGCGACGCCAGGGACGACATCGCCACCCAGGTCGACGAGCTGAAGGAGCTGACACCGGCGACGGTCACGACGGACGCAGTGAGGGAGAACCTCGAGGCGATCCGCACCGACCTCGGCGACATCGCCGACGCGCAGGGGGACCTCAGCGACGACCGGCGCAGCGAGGTCGAGGCCGCCACGAACGAGTTCACCAGCTCCATCGGGCAGATTGCCGGCGACCTGGGCACCTCGCTATCGGCCTCAGAGGCGAAGGATGCGGCCGTCACCGCGCTCCAGCGGCTCGGGGCGTCGTACGAGGAGACGCTGGCGCCGCTGGACTGCGAGTAAGTCAGGCCGTCAAGCGGACGACGGGCCTCGAACCCGCGACCTTCGGCTTGGGAAGCCGACGCTCTACCAACTGAGCTACGTCCGCGCGGAGCCGAGTCTGAGCGCCCATCTATGGTTCTGATTCGGCCATGCGCAGGGTTCTCGGTCCCGTTCCGATCGCTGTCATCGGCGTCCTCGTGGCGCTCGTTGCGCTGCTCGCTTACGGGCTCGTTCAGCAGGAGCCGGACCGGTCCGTCGAGCGCGCGCTCGCTGCCGGTGAGCGGGAGCCGGCGCCCGAGCTCGAGCTGCCGAAGCTGAGCGAGGACGGCACCGGGGCGCTCGCCGACTACCGCGGCAAGGTCGTCGTGCTCAACTTCTGGGCCTCGTGGTGCAAGCCGTGCAAGGAGGAGTCGCCGCTCCTCCAGCGCTGGCACGAGCGAATCGAGCGCCAGGGCGGCCTCGTGCTCGGCGTCGACATGCTACGACGTGACCTCCGATGCCGAGGAGTTCATCGACGAGTACGGCCTCACCTATCCGATGCTGAAGGACAAGGACGGCGAGGGCCTCGAGCAGTTCGGCGTCGCCCAGTACCCCGAGACCTTCGCGATCGACCGCCAGGGGCGCATCGCGGCGGCGATGCGCGGCCCGGTCGACGAGGAGTGGATGCGGGCCAACGTGGCCCCGCTCCTGGAGGAGTCGTGAGGCGCGCGGCTGCTCGGGTGCGTCGTCGCCGCGGCGCTGCTCGTGGCCCCGGCGGCCGCCGTCGCGCAGGAGTGCCCGCGGACGACGCTGGGCGACGTCGAGGACGAGGTCATGTGCCCGGTCTGCGGCACCCCGCTCGGCCTCGCCAGCCGAGGCGCCGCAGGCGCAGCAGCAGCGCGACTACATCCAGGAGCTCATCGCCCAGTGCAAGTCGAAGGACGAGGTGAAGCAGGCGCTCGTGGCCGAGTTCGGCGAGGGCGTGCTCGCCCTGCCCGGCGACCAGGAGGACGACGACTTCGGCGACGTGCTCGTCTACGTCGTCCCCGCGGTCGGCATCGCGCTCGCCGCGGGCGGCATCGCCTTCGCGGTCGTCCGCTGGCGCCGGCACAGCGGCCGGGAGGGCGGCGAGCCCGCCCTCGCCGGCAGCGGACGGCTCCCGCCTCGACGACGACATGGACCGGTACGACCTGTGATCCCGATCGCGCAGCAAACCGTCGACGCGACCGTCTTCGCCGCCTTCGCCGTCGGCTTCATCTCGTTCGTCTCGCCCTGCGTGCTGCCGCTCGTGCCGGGCTACCTCTCCACCATCTCCGGCGTCTCGTTCGCGGACATCCAGGAGGGGCGCGGCCGGAACAGGGTGCTCGTGCCCGGCGCTCCTGTTCTGCCTCGCCTTCACCGCGATGTTCGTCGCGCTCGGCATGACGGCCACCGGCCTCGGCCAGACGCTCCAGGACAACCGCGCGGTGCTCCGCCAGGTGTCCGGCGTGATCATCGCGCTGCTCGGCGTGCTCTTCATCGCGACCCTGTTCGTCCCGAAGCTGAACCGCGAGTGGCGGCCCGAGGAGCTGATGCGCCGCGCCCACACCGGCGGGCCGATCATCGCCGGGCTCGCGTTCGCGGTCGCGTGGCTGCCCTGCACCGGGCCCACGCTCGGCGCGATCCTCACCGCGGCCTCCCAGGAGTCGACCGTCGGCGAGGGCGGCGTGCTGCTCGCCTTCTACGCGCTCGGCCTCGCCGTGCCGTTCATCCTCAGCGCGCTCGCCTTCTCGACCTTCTCGGGCGTCTTCAGGTTCTTCCGCGACCACTACGCGGCGATCACGCTCGTGTCGGGCGTGATCCTGATCGTGATGGGCGTGCTGCTCTACACGAACGAGCTCACCACGCTCAACGCCGAGGCGCTCCGCGTGATGGACGACCTCAACCTGAACTTCTTCAGCGAGATCTAGCCGCTAGCGGGCGGCGCGCCGAAGGAACGGCACGACCGTCTTCAGGAACCGGTTCGTGCGCGGCGCCGCCGAGAGCGGGTCGAGGTGGCTCGCCCGGCGGTCGTCCACGACCCGGCTCCGGGGCACGCGCGAGATCGCCGCGAGCCGCCGTGCCCCGCGGGCCACGCGGCCCTCGGTGAGGTCGGTCGAGTAGGCGTACACCGGCGTGTCGATCCCCCTGCCGTGCATGAGCCGCAGCCCGAGGAAGCGCGCGGCCGGCGTCTGGCGCAGCCGGCTCGCCGCGTCGAAGTCGAGCAGCAGCCGGCGCGGGTAGTACCACTCGGTCGCGTTGGGGCGGTCGGCCGCGTAGATCCTCGCGTGGCGGCGGATCGGCGTGAGCTCGCCGTCCTGCCAGCCGCGCGGGTCGCCGCTGGCGGCGAGCTGCCCGGCGCGCACGTGGATCAGCGACAGCGCGTCCGGCGAGGTGCTCTCGTCGAACGCGAACCCGAACGCCGCCTCGTTCGTCGCGCGCATCGGCGGCTTCAGGAAGTCGGGCAGCAGCGGGAACTGCTGGAGCACGGACGGCTCGTCCGGGCGCTCGTACGCCCACAGCGCTCCCACCTGGGCGAAGATCGCGTTGATCTCCGGAAGCCCGACCCCGAGCAGGTCGAGGAACACGTTGCCGGAGCGGATGTCCGCCAGCTCGCGGCGGGCGCGCGCGAGGTTCGCGCCGGAGAAGCTGCCGAGCAGCCCGCCGTCGATCAGCACGAGCCCGTCGAGGTCCCGGTAGCCCGGCCGGCCGCCGAAGTCCCACGCGGCGTAGGCCACGGCGGTGGACGCCCCGGCCGAGTGGCCGCCGAGCAGCACCCGCCGGCCGCCGGCACGGCGCGCCGGATCACGCTGCGGAGGTCCGTCAGCTGGAGCTTCAGCCCCCAGTTCGCCACGTACCGCGCGTCCTCGCCCGCCACGCGCCTGTACCGGAAGCCCAGGTAGTAGTCCTGGGCCCGCTGCGGGTCGCGGGTGGCGAACACGGACGTGTCCTCGAACGCCTGCTGGCGCCGGTCCACGATCCAGACCTGCATTCCGCCGACCCGGCGCACGATGTCGCGCGCCACCGGCACGATGCCGCCCGCGCCGCCGTTCGTGCCCGGCACGAGCACGAGCACGCTGTCGCGCGCCGCGCGGCCCCACCTGCTTCACGAAGACGCGGTCGTACTTCGCCGGCCCCGGCCCCGGCGGCGCCTTCATCGGCACGTAGCGGTCGATCGCCGCGGCGGGAGCCGCGAGCAGCAGGAAGAGCGTGAGTGTGAGCGCGAGCCGGGCCATCTACATCGCCTCGGGCGCCTTCACCCCGAGCAGATCGAGCGATTGTGCCAGGACGCGCTTCGTGAGCACACAGATCGCGATCCGCACGTTCTCGTCACCGCCCTCCTCGGCGGCGCCCACCACCGGCAGTCGCGGTAGAAGGCGGAGAAGTCCTGCGCCGTCTCGGTCGCGTACGCCGCGATCCGGTGCGGCGCGCGCCGCTCGCCCGCATCGCGGATCTCGCCGGGCAGCTCGAGCAGGCGCTTCACGAGCGCGCGCGCGGACGGGTGGAACCGCTCGGCGCTCGCGCGCAGGTCCGCGGACAGCGCCTCGGCCACCCGCTCGTCGCCGGCCTTCCGCAGGATCGACGCGATCCGCGCGTGCGCGTACTGCACGTAGTAGACGGGGTTGTCCTGCGACTGGCTGCGGGCCAGCTCGAGGTCGATCTCGAGCATCGTGTCGTGGCTGCGCGAGGCGAGGAACCAGCGCGCCGCGTCCTCGCCGATGTCGTCGAGCAGGTCGTCGAGCGTGACGATCGCGCCCGCGCGCTTCGACATCTTCACGCGGTCGCCGCGCTCGGTGAGGTTCACGAGCTGCATGATCAGGATCTCGAACGCCTCCGGCGAGCCGCCGAGCGCCTCCCACGCGATCCGCATCCGGTGCACGTGGCCGTGGTGGTCGGCCCCCCACACCGCGATCGCACGGTCGTAGGAGCGCGAGAGCTTGTCGGCGTGGTAGGCGATGTCGGACCCGAAGTAGGTCCACTCGCCGTTCGAGCGGCGCAGCACCCTGTCCTTGTCGTCGCCGTGCGCCGTGGTCCGCAGCCAGAGCGCGCCCTCGTGCTCGTAGACCCCGTCGAGCCTCCCGACCGCGGCCTCGATCGCACCCTCGTGGAGGGTGCCCTCCGAGGAAGAACCGGTCCATGTGCACGCGGAAGCGCGCGAGCGACGCCCGCACGCCCTCCAGCATCAGCTCGATCCCGCGGCGGGCGAGCTCCGCCGTGTCCGCCTCGGCGGCGCCGTCGATCCGCGCCGCCAGCTCGGTCACGTAGTCGCCCTGGTACCCGTCCTCCGGCGGCTCCTCGCCGCGGGCGCGCGCCCGGATCGACTCGCCGAAGCGCATCACCTGGCTGCCGGCGTCGTTCACGTAGTACTCGCGCTCCACCTCGTGCCCCGCGCGCTCGAGGATGCGCCCGAGCGAGTCGCCGTAAGCCGCGTGGCGGGCCGAGGCGATCGTGATCGGGCCGGTGGGGTTCGCGCTCACGAACTCGAGGTTCACGCGCTCGCCCCCGCTGCCGGCCCCGTAGTCCTCGCCCGCCTCGAAGAGCGTCGCGAGCGTCTCGAGGTACCACCGGTCCGCCATGAACAGGTTGAGGAAGCCCGGGCCCGCTATCTCCACGCGCTCGACCGTCTCCCCCAGCCGCTCGCCCAGGCGGTCGCCGAGCTTCTCGGCCACCTCGCGCGGCGGCTCGCCGAGCGACGGCGCCAGCAGCATCGCCGCGT
Source organism: uncultured Thermoleophilaceae bacterium (assembly GCA_963741455.1). Classification (GTDB taxonomy): domain Bacteria; phylum Actinomycetota; class Thermoleophilia; order Solirubrobacterales; family Thermoleophilaceae; genus JACVRW01. The sequence continues at coordinate 649,249 of CAVUIF010000003.1, read as the reverse complement.
TCGTCGAGTAGTCGCCGAAGTCGGGACGCGGCGGGCGGTCCAGCTTCAGCCCCGCCCCGCGGCCGTTCCCGGCCAGCTCGTGCGCGGCTGCCTCGACTGCGTCCGTGAGGTTGGCGACCGGATCCATGTCTGAACTAATAGTGATACGGCTCGCGGGCCAGGATCTTGTGAGCCCGGTAGAGCTGCTCGAGCAGCACGACCCGAGCGAGCTGGTGCGGGAGCGTGATCCGCCCGAGCGACAGGCGCGTGTCGCACTGCTCGAGGTCGAGCCCGCGCGGGCCGCCGATCACGAAGCAGAGGTCGCGGCCCTCCTGCCGGCGCTCCTCGAGCCAGCGGCTCAGCTCCATGGAGTCGAACTCGCGGCCGTTGGCTCGCCAGGAGGACCAGGTGCGAGCGGTCCGGGATGCGCTGCGGCACGCGCTCGTCCTCGCGCACCTCGAGCAGCTCCACGCGCGCGTGCCCCGCGAGGAGCTTGCGGTAGTGCTCAACGTCGTCCTGGAAGGGAGGGCGCAGGCGCCCCACCGCGATCACCGAGATCCGCATGCGCGAGTGCGATACTACGCCGGTGCCCGAGGACGGCGAGCGCCACTTCAACATTCACACGGATCCGGAGACGATGGCGGGCCACTACGCCAACTTCGCCAACGTCTCCCACTCCGACTACGAGTTCACGCTCACCTTCGCCCGCGTCGACCACGAGGTCGAGGAGGGCGAGGTGCCGGGAGTCGTGGTCTCGAGGATCAACCTCGCGCCGAAGTTCATGCGCGAGCTGATCGACGCCATGGAGGACAACTTCTCCAAGTGGCGCACCCGGGAGGGCATACGCGACCTTCCCGAGGCGGACAACCCTCAGGACTAGCGCCGCAGGTACTCCTCGCAGACGCGCAGGGCGCCCTCGACGCTGTCCCAGTCGAGGTTGTCCGGCACGTCCGAGGGCCAGTGGTAGTTGGCCGGGAACTTCGTCTCGTCCACGCCGCCCAGCGTGCAGCTCGGATAGCCGGCGTTGAGCGCGATCAGGGCGTCCGTGGCGGCGACCGTCCGCAGGCCGCGCAACAGCTCGACGCCCGCGGCCGTGCCCGCCCGCGCGAGCGCCTCGCGCGAGGACTCGGTGTAGTCCCGCATCCGGAGCATCCCCTCGCCCTCCACCACGCACAGGTGCGGCGAGCCGACGCACTCCAGGCAGACGAACTCCGTCGCCGGCCTGTCGAGCTCGTCGAAGTGCCTCCGCCCGAATGCCTGCATCCCCTCCATGAAGCCCTCCTCGGAGCCGGTGGAGAGCAGGATCACGCGCACGCCCTCGGGCGCGTCCTCGGAGAGGGAGTGCGCGAGCGCCGCCAGCACCGCGACGGAGCTGAGGTTGTCGTTCGCGCCCGGCACGACCCCGCGGGCGCCGATGTCCGCCATCGCGGCGGTGGCGCCCAGGGAGAAGAACAGGCCGGCCCGCCTGAGCGGCCGGATGCCGAGCAGCCCCCACAGCGCCAGCAGGACGGGGCCGAGGAACACGCCGAAGATGATCGGGACGCTCTGGCTCGCCTTCGCGTGCTGCTCGGGGAACAGCTCCATCCCCTTCCGCGGCAGCTCGGGGTGGAACACGAGACCGGTGTGCGCCGCGTCGTGATGGGCGAGGAACACGACCGTACGGGCGGCGTCCGGGTCGCCGGCCTCCGCCACCACGTTCCACGTGGGCCGGTGCGGCAGCGCGCGGCGGCGGAACCACAGCTTCCGGCCGCTCACGTCGTCGTAGATCGCCGCGGCGGCGGCCGCTCCCACCACCGCGGCAGCGCCGCGGCCGAGCCGGGCCGCCAGCGCGGAGGCGGCGTTCAGGATCCCGAGCGGCCACCAGTAGCCGCCGTGCGCGCGCTCCTCCTCCACCCGCACCTCGCGGCAGCCGGCGGCGCGCAGCTCCCCGGCGAGCCACTCGGCGGCGCGGCGCTCGCCGTCCGAGGCGGACGGCCGCTCGTAGGAGGCGAGCTCGCGGACTACGCGTTCCAGCAGGTCTCGGCGTGACACGGCCGGGCAGCCTACTCAGGCCGCCAGGCCTCGCCGATGCCGAGCCGCTCGACCGTCGTCGGGTGCGTCGAGAACAGCAGGTGGAGCGGCCGCGGAGGGTCGGGATCCGAGATGTTGCGGATGGCGATCCGGCGCTCGAAGTCGAGGAAGGCGGCTCGCTCGCGGGTGAGGTCGAGGGCGAACGCGTCGGCGCGGGCCTCGACCTGGCGGGAGAGCACGTTCGAGGCCACGCCATAGCCCAGCGCCACCAGCGAGATCGCGAGCGCCACGGCCGGCAGCGCCGCGGGCCGGCCGAGGCCGCGCCGCCCGCCGAAGCGCTCCGCCAGCGCCTGGGTGAGGAACGTGCCCGCCGGCGCCACGAGCGCCAGCCACGCGAGCCCGCGAAGCAGGTCGTTGTGCTTCTGGTGGGCCAGCTCGTGCCCCACGACCACGCGCACCTCGTCGTGCGGGAAGTCGTCGATCAGGTTGTCGTAGAGCACCACCCGCTTGCTGTGGCCGAGCCCGTTCACGTACGCGTTCGCGGCGGTGGTGCGGCGGCTCGCGTCCACCCGGTACACCTCGCCCACGTCCACCCCCGCGCGCTCGGCGAGCTGGATCACGTCGCTCCGCAGGCGGCCGTCGCGGAGCTTGTCGAAGTCGTTGAAGACGGGATCGATCACCACGGGCCAGAGCCACACGGTGATCACGGCGTACCCGACCACGAGCGCCGCGCCAGGCGCCCACCAGCCGCGCGGGAAGCGGCGGATCAGGGCCATGGCCACGAGCCCTCCCACCGCGGCGGTGACCGCGCCGATCCCCGCCGACTTCAGGACGTCCACCGCCCAGTCCGGCCACGCCTGGGTGGCGAGGCCCACGTCGAGCGCCCGCGACCGCATCCAGGCGCGCACGGGGAGCTCCGCCACCACGATCACGAGCGATATGCCCGCGCCGGCGGCGGCGCCGCCGAGCAGCGGCCGCGCGCTCCAGCGGGCCCAGCAGCCGCTCGGGCGGGCGCCAGGCGAGCACCGCGAGCGTGGCGATGCTCACGCCGATCCCGGCGAGCCCCAGCACGCGCTGAAGCCCGCGATAGTCCTCGGCCCGGTCGAGCTGAAATGCCGTGAAGTACCCTTCGACGTCGACCGGGGCGGGCTCGATCAGGCCGCTGCGCGGCCGGAGCAGGAACGTCGCCGCAGCGGCGGCCGCCACTGCTACGACGATCGCAAGCGGCAGCCGCGAACGCCCCATCTCCCGACACTGTAGAAGCCCAGATGCGCATCGCCCTGCTCTCGGACGTCCATGGCAACCTGCCCGCCTTCGAAGCGGTGCTCGCCGACGTCGACGCGCAGTCCGCCGACGAGGTCTGGTGCCTGGGCGACCTGGTGGGCTACGGCGCCCAGCCCGACGGCTGCGTGGAGCTCGCCCGCGACCGCTGCGACATGTCGCTCGCGGGCAACCACGACCTCGTGGTGACCGGCGACATCCCGATCGCCGACTTCTCGAGCAGCGCCGCCGCCGCCGCGCGCTGGACGCAGGAGACGATCGCCGCGGAGACGATGGAGTACCTCAGGAGCCTGGAGGCATCGGACGCCGGCCGCGAGCCGGCCCTCTTCCACGCGAGCCCGCGGGATCCGGTCTGGGAGTACGTGCTCTCCGGCTGGCAGGCGGACGAGTGCATGGACCTGATGGACGCCCGCGTGGGAGCGATCGGCCACTCGCACGTGGCGCTCTGGTTCCAGCGCGGCGAGGACGGCAAGGTCGCGGGCGCCCCCGCGGAGGCGGGCCTGGAGCGCGACCTCTCCGAGGGCCGCTGGCTCGTGAATCCCGGCGGCGTGGGCCAGCCGCGCGACGGTGACCCCCGCGCCGCCTGGCTCCTGCTAGACACAGGTACGTGGACGGCGACCTGGCGCCGGGTCGAATACCCGATCGACGACGCCGCTCGGGCAATCGAGGAGGCCGGGCTTCCGAAGGTTCTGGCCGAGCGCCTCTACAACGGACAGTGACGAACTTCAAGCGCATATTCAGCGTTCCGATCCTCTGCATGTGCCTCGCCGCGGCGAGCTGCGGCGGGGAGGAGGACGAGGGCGAGCCGATCCCCTCCGAGCAGGCCGACGCGCTGCTCCAGCAGCTCGACGTCGTGCAGAACCGGCTCGACAACGGCAGCGTGGGCGCCTGCCAGGACATCTTCACGCACGCCGAGTCGCCCAACCAGCCCGCCGTCGACGGGATCCTCACCCAGATCCCGCAGAACGTGGACCCCGAGGTGCGCTCGGCGCTCGAGGACAGCTTCGACCGGCTCTGGGACCTCGTGGACCAGGAGTGCGACGAGCGCCAGCCGGAGGAGCCCGCCGAGCCGGCGCCGGAGCCCGAGCCGGCGCCGGAGGAGACCAGCGCCGGAGGAGCCGACCGAGACCGCACCGCCCGAGGAGACGCCCACGGACCCCGACGAGGTGCCGCTGCCGCCCGAGGGTGACGGCGACAACGACGGCGATGTTCCGCCCGCTGACGACGGCGGCGGCGGCGGAGTCGGCCCGGGCGGGGAGGCCGAGTGAGCATCAGCGAGGTCGCCGGCCGCTACGTCATCGAGCGCCGCCTCGGCGCCGGCGGCATGTCGACCGTGTTCCAGGCCCGCGACACGGTGCTCGAGCGGCTCGTGGCGGTGAAGCTCCTGGCCGAGCACCTCGCCGACGACGAGGCGTTCGTCTTCCGCTTCCGCCGCGAGGCGCTGTCGGCAGCCCGGCTCCAGCATCCGAACATCGTGCAGGTGTTCGACTCCGGCCAGGACCCGGAGAGCGAGCGCCACTACATCGTCATGGAGTACGTGGACGGGCCGTCGGCGGCCGACATGCTGCGCGAGCGCAAGCAGCTCGAGCTCGACGAGACCGCGCGGCTCGTGCGCGACGCCTGCCACGGCCTCGACTACGCGCACCGCGCGGGGGTCGTGCACCGCGACGTGAAGCCCGGCAACCTGCTGTTCGCCGAGGAGATGGGCACCACGAAGCTCGCCGACTTCGGGATCGCCAAGGCGGCCGAGCAGACGCGCATCACGCAGGTGGGCTCCGTGCTCGGCACGGCCGCCTACCTCTCGCCCGAGCAGGCGCGCGGCGACGAGGCCGGCCCGGCCTCGGACATCTACTCGCTCGGCGTGTGCGCCTACCAGTTCCTCACCGGCCGGCTGCCGCACGAGTACGCGTCGCTCACCGAGCTGGCGCTGAAGCAGCAGCAGGACCCGGTGGCGCCGATCACCGACTACCGCCCCGAGGTGCCGCCCGAGCTGGACGAGGCGGTGCGGCTCGCGCTCGAGCGCGACCCGTCGGCGCGCTACTCGAGCGCGCTCGAGATGGCGGAGGCGATCGAGGCCGGGCTGCACGGCGAGGCGACCGACGCCACCCAGCGGCTGGCCGCCTCGGACGACTACGACGCGACGGAGGCGCTCGACGACACGGCCGCCACGCGCGCGATGAGCCGCACGACCGTCGGGCCGTCGCCCACGCGCGTGCACCCGACCGCGCCGCCTTCGCCGGTCACCGAGGCGCGCGCCCGCCGCGGCGAGCGCGAGGCGGCACGGCGCGCGGCCGGCAGGCGCCGCTTCGGCACCTTCCTCGCGCTGCTCGCCGCGATCGCGGCGATCGCGATCGTGGCCATCGCCCTGCTCTCGTCCTCCGGGACCGAGCCCGTCGAGCCGGTCGACACCGGCGACGTTCAGCAGCAGATCGACGGGCTGCGCGACTTCATCGGCGAGCACTCGCCGTGAGCACGCGGCCGGCGGCGCTCGCGTAGTCGCCGGCCTCGATCGCCTCCCGCAGCCCGCGCATCAGCCGCTCCATGAAGGTGAGGTTGTGGAGCGTGAGCAGCCGCTTCGCGGTGAGCTCGCCGATCCGCGACAGGTAGTGCAGGTAGCCGCGCGTGTGCTCGCGGCAGGCCGGGCAGGGGCAGCCCTCCTCGATCGGCTCGCGGCTCGTGCGGTGGGCGCTCTTCGTGAGGTCGAGCCGCCAGCGGCGCTCGGGGTCGCTGCACGAGCGCGGTGCCGTGACGGGCCAGCCGCGTGGGCGTGGCGCAGTCGAAGGTGTCGATCCCCGCGCCCACCGCGTGCACGATGTCGTCCACGTCGCCGATCCCGAGCAGGTGCCGCGGCGGCTCGTCGGGCAGGCCGGCGAGCGACCAGCCCACCACCTCGCGCATCTGCTCCTTCTCCTGCCCGAGCGAGCCGCCGATCGCGATGCCGTCGACGCCCGCGCCGGCGATGTAGGCGCTCGACTCCGCGCGCAGGTCCTCGTACACGCCGCCCTGCACGATCCCGTAGAGCAGCTGCCCCTCCGGGGCGTGCTCGCCGCACCAGGCCACGCAGCGGTCGAGCCAGCGGTGGGTGCGCTCCATCGAGCGCGCCGTGTAGTCGCGCTCCACGTGGAACGGCGTGCACTCGTCGAACGCGAGCGCGATGTCCGAGCCGAGCGCCGCCTGGACCTCCATCGACGTCTCGGGCCCCATGAAGCGCTCGCGGCCGTCCGCGTACGAGCGGAAGCGGACCCCCTCCTCCTCGATCGAGATCACCATCGACTGGCGCGTGTCGCGGCGCCGCTTGATCTCCTCGGCCACCGAGCCGTGGCCCATCGAGAACACCTGGTAGCCGCCCGAGTCGGTGATGATCGGGCCGCGCCAGCCCATGAACTCGTGGAGGCCGCCCATCTCCGCGATCAGCTCGTGGCCCGGCTGGATGAAGAGGTGGAAGGTGTTGCCGAGCACCATGTCGTAGCCGAGCCCGGCCACCTCGGCCGCGTGCAGCGACTTGACCGTCGCCGTGGACGCCAGCGGCACGAACGCCGGCGTGCGCACCGGGCCGTGCGGGGTGTGGATCACGCCCGCGCGGGCGGATCCGTCGCGGGCGGTGATCTCGAAGCCGGGCACGAACCGGACCCTAGAACGGCGAGGCCGCCCACGAGGGGCGGCCTCGCCTTGACCGGCTCGGTGGGCGCCGGTCAAGCTTCGATCGTCTCGGGCTTCCCGTTGCCGTTCCCGTCCGAGCCCGAGATCGCGATTCGCCGCGGCTTGCGCTCCTCCGGCTTCGGGATCCGGACCTCGAGCACCCCGTGCGCGAACGACGCCTCGATGCGGTCGGCGTCGACCCCGTCGGGCAGGGTCAGCGAGCGGTTGAAGCTGCCGAACGCGCGCTCTATGCGGTACCAGCCGCGCTCGTGCTGCTCGTGCTCGGCGTGGCGCTCGCCCGAGATCGTGAGCGTGCCGTCCTGCACCTCGATGCTCACGTCGCCCTCGGTCAGGCCCGGAAGGTCGGCCTTGAGGGTGAAGTGGTCCTCCGCCTCGACCAGGTCCATCGGCGGTACCCACCGCCGCCCCTGGTCGGTCTGTCCGAAGAAGGCGTCGAAGACGCGATCGATCTCACGTGTAAACGGCTCAGGCTTCATCAGAAGGGCCATTGACTCACCTCCGTGTCCATTGACGACGGTGGTGAATATAAAACCTAAGTCTCAGCGTGTCAAGTTTTCTGGAGAGGCTTCCCTGACATCGCGCCGGGCTGCTCCTCGCCCAGCAGCGCGAGCACGGTGGGCGCCACATCGGCCAGCACGCCGCCCTCGCGCAGCTCGCCCACGTCGCCCGTCACGATCAGCGGCACGGGGTTCATCGAGTGGGCCGTGTCCGGGCTGCCGTCCGGCTCGAGCATCTGGTCGGCGTTGCCGTGGTCGGCCGTGATCACGCACACGCCGCCGGACTCGTGCACCGCCTCCACCACCTGGCCGAGGCACTCGTCGACGGTCTCGACCGCGGCCACGGCGGCCTCGATCACCCCGGTGTGCCCGACCATGTCCGGGTTCGCGAAGTTGATGATCCCGAACGCGAAGTCGCCGTCGCGCCACCTCGAGGTGAATGCCTCGGCGGCCTCGCGGGCGCTCATCTCGGGCTTCTTGTCGTAGGTCGGCACGTCGCGCGGGGAGTCCACGAGCTCGCGGACCTCCTCGCGGGTACGGGTCCTCCTCCCCGCCGTTGAAGAAGTAGGTCACGTGCGCGTACTTCTCCGTCTCGGCCACGTGCAGCTGCGCCCTCCCGCGCTCCGCGAGCGTCGACGCCAGCGTCACCTCCGGCCGCGCCGGCGGGAAGGCCACCGGGTGGTCCCAGTCCTCGTGGTACTCCGTGAGCGTCGTCAGCCGGACGGCCTCGAGCTCGCCGAGCTTGGCCGTGAGCTGGCGCGCGCGGTCGGGCCGGAAGTTGAAGAAGATCGCCGAGTCGCCGTCGCGGATCCGTCCCTCGTCGCCCACCAGCGTGGGCTTGATGAACTCGTCGGTCTCGTCGCGCTCGTACGCGGCGCGCACCGCCTCCTCGCCGGTGGCCGCCGAGAACTCGGCCTCGCCCTTCACGATCGCGTCGTAGGCGAGCTGGGTGCGGTCCCAGCGCTTGTCGCGGTCCATCGCGTAGTAGCGGCCCGTGACGGTGGCCACGCGCGCGCCGCTCCAGGACTCCACCTCCGCGAGGTGGCGCACCCCGCTGTCGGGGCTCGTGTCGCGGCCGTCGGTGAAGGCGTGGACCACGATGTCCGGCACGTCCTCGCGCGCGGCGAGGTCGACGAGCGCCCTCAGGTGGTCCATGCTCGAGTGCACGCCGCCGTCCGACACCAGCCCGAGCAGGTGGAGGCGGTCGGCGTCGCAGGCGGCCCGCAGCGCCTCGTTCTCGAAGAACGAGCCGTCCTCGATCGCCTCGTCGATGCGGAGCAGGTCCTGCTTCACGACCGCGCCCGCTCCCAGGTTGAGGTGGCCCACCTCCGAGTTGCCCATCTGGCCCTCGGGGAGGCCGACCGCCGGGCCGTGGGTCGTGAGCGTGGTGTGCGGATGCTTCTCCCAGAGCTCGTCGAACACCGGCGTGTCCGCCAGCTCCACGGCGTTCCCCGGGCCCGGCTCGGCCAGCCCCCACCCGTCGAGCACGACCAGGCAGACGCTCGGAACGCTCACGGCGCGGCCGCGGCGACGATCTCGGCGAAGCCCTTCGGGTCGAGGCTCGCGCCGCCCACGAGCGCGCCGTCCACGTCGGGCTGGGCGAGGATCTCCGCCGCGTTGTCGGGCTTCACGCTGCCGCCGTAGAGGATCCGGACCCGCTCGGCCGCCTCCTTCGAGCGGTCGCCCACGAGCGCGCGGATGAACGCCATCGCCTCCTGCGCGATCTCGGGCGTGGCCACCTTCCCGGTGCCGATCGCCCAGATCGGCTCGTAGGCGATCACCACGTCGGCGAGCCGGTCGTCGGCCACCCCCTCGAGCTCCTCCTGCACCTGGTTGCGGAGCTTGCGCTCGGTCTCGTCGCGCTCGCGCTCGTCCTCGCGACTCGCCCACGCACAGGATCGGCCGGAGCCCGGCCGCGAGCGCGCGCGGCACCTTCTCCTGAAGCGCGCGGTCGGTCTCGCAGTTGTACTCGCGCCGCTCCGAGTGCCCGAGCACGACGCCGTCCACGGACAGCTCGGTGAGCATCTCCGCGGACACCTCGCCGGTGAACGCGCCGCTCTGCTCGGAGTGCATGTTCTGCGCGTACACCGCCACGCCCGAGCCGCGCAGCTTCTCCACGCACAGCTCGAGCGCGGTGAAGGGCGGGCAGACGGCGACGTCCGCGGGCGGGTCGCCGGGCAGGAGGCCCGGCAGGCGGTCGCAGTACTCGCCGGCCTGCGCGCGCGTGCCCCACAGCTTCCAGTTGCCGGCGATCAGCGGCCGGCGCGCGCTCTCAGGCATCGTCGAGGACCTCCAGGCCGGGCAGCGGCTTGCCCTCGAGCAGCTCGAGCGACGCGCCGCCGCCGGTCGAGAGGTGGTCCACGCGGTCGGCGAGGCCGAACTCGGCGAGCGCGGCGCCGGAGTCGCCCCCGCCCACGACCGTGGTGCCCGGCGCGGCCGCCACCGCCTCGGCCACCGCCCGCGTGCCGGCCGCGAACGGGTCGAGCTCGAACGCGCCCATCGGGCCGTTCCAGAACACGGTGCCGGCCCGCGCGACCTCGGCCGAGTAGGCCTCGGCCGTGCGCGGGCCGATGTCGAGGCCCATCCAGCCGTCGGGCACCTCCACGCCGTCCGCCTCGCGGCGCTCGGCGCCGGCGTCGAAGCGGTCGCCGAGCGTGAGGTCGATCGGGAGCATCAGCCGGCAGTCCGAGGCCTCCGCCTTCTCGAGCGCGCTGCCGCGCGAGCTCCACGCCCTCCTCCTCCACGAGCGAGTCGCCCGTCGGGATGCCCTGCGCGCGGAAGAACGAGAAGCACATCGCGCCGCCGATGAGGAGCGCGTCGGCGGTGTCGAGGAAGCGGTCGATCAGCGCGATCTTGTCGGTGACCTTCGCGCCGCCGAGCACCACCACGAGCGGCCGCTCGGGCGCCTCGACGATCGAGCGCAGCGTCACGACCTCGCGCTCGAGGAGCAGCCCCGCCACCGCCGGGCGCAGGTACTCCGCCACGCCGACGGTCGAGGCGTGCGCGCGGTGGGCCGCGCCGAAGGCGTCGTTCACGTAGGCGTCCCCGAGCGCCGCGAGCTGGCGCGCGAGCGCCTCGTCATTCTCGGTCTCGCCCCGCTCCCAGCGCGTGTTCTCCAGCACCAGCACGGAGCCCGGCTCGAGCCGGTCCACCCCGCGGCGCACCTCGGGGCCCACGACCTCGGGGGCCTGGTGCACCTGCGCCTCCATCAGCTCCCCCAGCCGGGCCGAGACGGGCGCGAGCGAGGTCTCCGGGTCGCGCCCCTTGGGGCGGCCCAGGTGCGAGCACAGCACGACCCGCACGGCCTTCTCGAGCAGCAGCTCGATCGTCGGCAGCGCGGCACGGATGCGAGCGTCGTCGGTGACCTCGCCGCCCTCGAGCGGCACGTTGAAGTCCACACGGGCGAGCACGCACTGGCCGGCGGTCACGTCGAGGTCGCGGACGGTGCGCTTGCCGAGCACCTCAGGCGACCGGCGATCCCGCAAGCACCCGCTGAGCGAGGTCCACGACGCGGTTCGAGTACCCCCACTCGTTGTCGTACCAGGCCACGACCTTCACGAGCTTCTCGTCGATCACCATCGTCAGCGGGGCGTCGAACACCGAGGAGTACGACGAGGTGACGATGTCGCTGGAGACGATCGGGTCCTCGCTGTACTTGAGGATGCCCTCGAACGCGCCCGAGTCGGCCTTCTCGGCGAACGCCGCGTTGACCTCCTCTGCGCTCGTCGCCCGCGATGGCTCGAACACCAGGTCCACCACCGAGCCGGTGATCACGGGCGCGCGCACGGCGATCCCGTTCAGCTTGCCGTCCAGCTCGGGCACCACGAGCCCGATCGCCTTGGCGGCGCCGGTCGAGGTCGGCACGAGGTTCGCGGCCGCGGCCCGCGCGCGGCGGAGGTCCTTGTGCGGGCCGTCCTGCAGGTTCTGGTCCGCCGTGTACGCGTGGATCGTGGTCATGATCCCGCGCTCGATCCCCACGCTGTCGTGCAGCACGCGGCGCGACCGGGCCCGAGGCAGTTCGTGGTGCACGACGCGTTCGAGATCACGTGGTGCTGGTCCGGGTCGTACGCGTCGTCGTTCACGCCCAGCACGAGCGTCACGTCCGGCTCGGTCGCGGGCGCGCTGATGATGACCTTCTTCGCGCCGGCCTCGAGGTGCTTGGCGGCGTCGTCGCGCTTGGTGAAGAAGCCCGGTGGACTCGATCACCACGTCGGCGCCCACGTCGCCCCACGGCAGGGCGGCCGGGTCGCGCTCGGCGAACACCTTCAGCTCGTCGCCGTCGACGATCAGGCTGTCGTCCGTGAAGTCGATCTCGCCCTCGAACGGGCCCAGGATCGAGTCGTACTTGAGGAGATGGGCGAGCGTCTTCGGGTCCGTGAGGTCGTTGACCCCGACCCAGTCGATGTCCGCGCCACGCGCGTGGGCCGCGCGGAACACGTTGCGCCCGATGCGGCCGAAGCCGTTGATGCCGGCCTTCAAGGCCATGTCTCGTCGTCCCTTTCGTCGCGTTCGCTGCGGGGCCTGAATCTACAGCCCGCTCAGGGGCGATGTGGTGGCTTGGCCACGTCCCGGTGGACCACGTCCACCAGGTAATCGCCCCTGGCTTCGTATTCCCGTGCCAGGTGCTCGGCTATCACCACCGAGCGGTGCCGGCCGCCGGTGCAGCCGATGCCCACCGTGAGGTGCGCCTTCCCCTCCAGCTCGTACGCGGGCAGCAGGTAGTCCAGCAGCGGCGTGAGCCGCTCGTAGAACTCGCCGATGCCGTCCGACTGCTCCACGTAGTCGATCACGTCCTGGTCGAGGCCGGTCTGCTCCCGGAGCGCGGCCTCGTAGTGCGGGTTCGGCAGGAAGCGCACGTCGAAGGTGAGGTCGGCGTCGCGCGGCGAGCCGTGCTTGAAGCCGAACGTCATGAACGTCACCGCGAGCTTCCCGGGGCGGCCGTGCGGGAGCATCTTGTCCGCCACGACCCGGCGCAGCCGGGCGGCGGACAGGTCGCTCGTGTCGATCGAGACGTCGGCCCGCTCCTTCAGCGGCGCGAGCAGGTCGCGCTCGCGCGCGAGCGCCGCCTCGACCGCGCCGCCGTCCGCGAGCGGGTGGCGCCGGCGCGTCTCCTTGAAGCGGTTGATCAGCACGCTCTCGTCGGCCTCGAGGTAGAGCAGCCGGTACGGGACGCCGCGCGAGTCGAGGTCGTCGAGCACCCGCACGAGCCCGTCGAAGTACTCGCCGCCGCGCACGTCGGAGGCCACGGCCGCGCGCTCGACCTTGCTGCCCTCGTGCCCGAACAGCTCGGCGAGCGAGCCGATCATCTCGGGCGGGAGGTTGTCGACGCAGAAGTAGCCGGCGTCCTCGAAGGTGGCCATCGCCTGCGACTTGCCGGCGCCCGAGAAGCCGGTGATCAGCACGAAGTCCTCCATCCGTGACTTCGGCGCGCCCGTCCCGGACCGCTTTCGCAGGCGGAAGCTCATCGCACCTTGTTCACCTGCGCGTAGATGTCGCGCGCGACCTTGCCGGGCAGCCCGGGCACCGCCTCGAGCTCCTCGCGGCTCGCGCGCAGGAAGCGCTCCGGCGAGCCGAAGTGCTGGAGGATGCTGCGCTTGCGGGCGGGGCCGACGCCGGGCAGCTCGTCGAGCACGGAGTGGGTCATCGCCTTGTCGCGCTTGCCGCGGTGGAACTCGATCGCGAAGCGGTGCGCCTCGTCGCGCACGCGCTGGAGCAGCTGGAGCTCGATCGTGTCGTGGGCCAGGCGGAGCGGGTCGCGCTGCGCCCGGGACGAACACCTCCTCGATCCGCTTGGCGAGGCTCACCACGGTCACGCCGAGGTCCGTGAACTCGCCGAGCGCGCCGAGGCCGGCCGACAGCTGGCCGCGGCCGCCGTCGATCACGATCAGCGCGGGCAGCGAGGCGAAGCTCTCGTCGTACTCCTTGTCGTGCGGGCTGCGCTCGCGCTGCTTCACGTACTGGGCCATTCGTCGTGAGAGCACCTCGGCCATAGCTGCGAAGTCATCCTGAACGGACTCCCGGATGGCGAAGCGCCGGTAGTCCGACTTCTTGGGCGCGCCGCCCTCGAACACGACCATCGACGCGGTTGTGTGACGGCCCATCAGGTTCGAGATGTCGAAGCACTCGATCCGCATCGGGATCTGCTCCATTCCGAGCGCGCGCTGGAGCCCGTCGAGCGCCTCGATCCGCTGCGAGCGGCGGCGCTCCGAGCGCAACCGGTCCTGGTCGAGCGCCAGCCGCGCGTTCCGCTCGGCCAGCTCGAGGATGCGGCGCTTGTCGCCGCGCTCGGCGTGGCGGACGTCCACCGGCGCGCCGCGGCGCTCGGTGAGCGCCTCCGAGAGCGCCCCGAGCTCGCCGACCGAGCGCTGCACCACCACCTGCGGCGGCACGGCGATCGCGCTCGCGTAGTACTGGAGCACGAACTCCTCGGCCACCTCGCCCTCCTCGCGCTCGCCCGCGTTCTCGAGGTAGAAGCTCTGGCGGTCCTGGAGCACGCCGTCCCGGATCTGGAACACCTGCGCGTTGGCGTCGGTGCCCTCCTCGGCCACCGCGATCGCGTCGAGCGAGCCAACCGGCGCGTTCGAGATGCGCTGGCGCTCGAGCAGCGAGCGCACCGCCTTCAGCTTGTTGCGGTACTGCGCGGCCTGCTCGAACTCCTGCGCGGCGGACGCCTTCTTCATCCCCTGGTCGAGCGCCTTCTCGATGTGGCGGTAGCGGCCGGAGAGGAAGTCGATGATCGTCTCGACGTTCTCGCGGTACTCCTCCTTCGACACGTAGCCCACGCAGGGCGCCTGGCAGCGCTTGATGTAGTAGTCGAGGCAGGGGCTGCCCGACGCGCGGCCCGGCTGCGGGCCGTCGCAGGTGCGGTACATGAACACCTTGCCGAGCAGGTCGAGCGTCTCGCGGACCCGCTTCGCGTTGCTGAACGGGCCGAAGTAGACGCGGTTCTTGCGATGCCGCTCGCGCGTGAAGTAGATCCGCGGGAAGTCCTCGTCCATGCTGATCCCGATGTAGGGGTACGACTTGTCGTCGCGCAGCCGGACGTTGAAGACGGGGCGGTGGCGCTTGATGAACTCCTGCTCCGCGAGGAGCGCCTCGGCCTCCGTCTCGGTCGCGATGAACTCGATGTCGGCGATCTGGGCGATCATGTCCGTCGCCCCGCGGCCGCCCGGCTTCGAGAAGTGGCTCGCCACGCGCTTGCGGATCGAGCGCGCCTTGCCGACGTAGAGCACCTTCCGCTTGGCGTCGCGGAAGATGTAGACGCCGGGCCCGTTCGGGAGCGCCCGGCGCTGCTCGGTTATGCGATCTGGCGCCTCGGTGGCCACTCACCACCGAGGATAGGTGTGCTCGCGGCTACGCCATCAGGCGGACGACCGACTCGGCGAAGAGCGCGGGCTTCTCCTGGCCCTCGATCTCGACGGTCCACTTCTGCTCGAGCTGGTACCAGCCGTCGCCCTTCTCGTCCACGGAGAGGGTCTCGAGGCTCGCGCGGATGCGCGCCCCGGCCGGCACCGGCGCCGTGAAGCGCACCTTGTTCCAGCCGTAGTTGATGCCCATCTTGAAGCCCTCCTCCGCCTTGAACAGCTGGTCGCGGAAGCTGTCGCAGAGGCAGAGCGTGAGGTTGCCGTGGGCGATCGTGGTGCCGAACGGGCTCTCCTTCTTCGCGCGCTCCACGTCCACGTGGATCCACTGGTGGTCGCCTGAGACGTCGGCGAACTTGTCGATGTCCTCCTGCGTGACCTCGCGCCAGTCGCTGGGCCCCATCGTCTGGCCGATCAGGGCCCTCAGCTCGTCGATTCCGTTAACGGTGGTGGGCGTGCTCATGCCGAGCAGCCTACCCGTGGTGGTACCACGGCTTCGCCCTCAGCCCGTTCGCGAGCGCCGTCTTCCCGTTCTTCATCACCGGCTGGCCGTGGGTCACGAGCACCCGGTCGAAGTCGAGCTCGAGCAGGGGCTCCAGCGTCGGCGCGAACCGCTCGCGGTAGAAGCGGTCCACCTTCGCGTCCACCTTGTCCGCCGACCACATCACGAGCCGGCCCGTCCGTCTCCGCCACCGCGTCGCCGAACACGAGCGCGCTGTGGCTCGGCACGTGGAGCGGCGTCTCGTAGCGGCGCGGCTTCCCGATCGCGTGGGCGGTCACGCCCGCGGGCAGCGGCACCGCGGGGTCGATCTCCCGGAACGCCTTCTTGTCCTTCAGCCGCTTGGTGCACGCCCGGTGGCCGTGGATCGTGACCTCGGCGTCCTTCCGGTACCGCTTCCAGAGCTCCTCGGAGCTGCGCACGTGGTACGGGATGGAGATCAGGATGGCGACCCGTTTCGCGGCGCCCGCCCGCTCGTCGAGCACGTGGAGCACCGGCTCCGGGTCGGGCGGCAGGAGCGGGTCGATCAGGAGCAGCGTCCCGTCGCCGGCGTCGGCCGCGAAGCCGGCAACCTCGTCCCCGAAGTCGCCGGGGTGCCACTCGGGATGCCGCGCCGTCCACCGCCAGAGTCCTTCCGTAATGTTCTCCATGACCGCACTCTAACCGTTCAAGGGCTTTAGTTGGTTATGACTCGGGAGACCGCAAGGCATTCCGGCGACACCGCCGGGGTCGTAGCGCCGCCGCCGCTGATCTACCTCGCGGGGCTCGTGCTCGGCTTCGCGCTCGAGTGGCTTCTGCCCGGCTCCGAGGTCCCGGGCGCGGTCCGATGGGTGATCGGCGGCGCCGCGCTCCTCGCCGGCATCGCGCTCCAGACGGCCTTCATCACCGCCTTCACTCGGAGGGGCACCGCCGTCGAGCCGTGGAGGCCCACGACGGCGATCGTGACCACCGGCCCCTACCGCCTCACCCGCAACCCGGCCTACCTCGGCATGGCGCTGATCTACGTCGGGATCGCCCTGCTCGGCGACTCGCTGTGGGCGCTCGTGCCGCTGCCGCTCGTGATCGCCGTGATCGACCAGGGAGTGATCGCCCGCGAGGAGCGCTATCTCGAGGGCAAGTTCGGCGCGGAGTACCTGGACTACAAGGCCGGCGTGCGGCGCTGGGTCTGAGCCCGCTCGTCCTCATTCCACGAGGCGCACGGTCAGCGTGCCCGCCACCTCGCCCGCCCCTCCCAGCAGGCCGAGGATCCGGGCGACGTACGCGCGCGTCTCGGCGTAGGGCGGGATGCAGCCGCAGGCCGCCACCGCGCCCGGGCCGGCGTTGTACGCGGCGAGCGCGAGCGGCACCGACCCGAAGCGCCCGAGGAGCTCGCGCATCAGGCGCGCCTGGGCGGCGATCGCCGCCGCCGGGTCGAACGGGTCGCTGAGCCCGTAGGCCTGCGCCGTGCCCGGCATGAACTGGGCGATGCCCTCCGCCCCGGCCGGCGAGCGCGCGAAGGGATTGAAGTTCGACTCCGCGTAGAGCTGCGCGGCGAGCAGGTGCGCGGACACGCCCCAGCGCTGCGCCGCGCGCACGATCAGCGGCGCGAAGCGGGCGGGAACGAACGACTGCACCGCGCGCGTGGCGCGGCCGTCGCCGCCGCGGGTGCCGAAGCCGACGGACGAGCTCCCGGGGCTGCGCGTGTAGCCGTAGTGCCACGGCTCCCACGAGTACCTCTGGAGGAAGCCGAACCGCGTGGCGTTCGCGGCCAGCCACGCATACGCCGCCTGAGGACCCAGGTCGAGCTCGGTCGCGTACCGGTGGAGGCTCTCGCCTGGCGGAGCGACCCACCTCGGGTCCGGGTGCGCGGCGAAGAGGCGCGCCTGCTCGGCGTCGGACCGGAAGCCGCTCGACACGCTGAGGTAGATGCCGGCCTCCCGCCGCGCCGCGGCGGCCATGCGGTCGAACGCGAGCGCCACGTCGGGCCGCATCGGCTCGCCCTGGCGGTGGGCGAGCGGGCCGTCGTAGCCGCCGCCCGAGCCGTGGCCCGTCCCGCCGGCTCCCGCGTCCGGGGAGAGCTCGGCGGTGGCCGCGGCCTCGACGGGCACCGCTCCGCGCGCTCCGGAAGGGCCGACCCGAACGCGCTCCCTCACCCGGACCCGAACCCGGATGGGCGCGAACGTCGCGCGCGGGAACGTGACATCCCCCGGCACGACGCGCACACCGTTCCTCTCGCCGCCACGCACGGCGGCCGCGACGGCCCGAGCGCGGTACTCGGTCTCCGAGAGGTGCCGCGGGTTGGGGACTCCCGGCTCCAGGAACGGCGGCTCGAACAGGCGCGGATACAGGTCCCGCATGACCTGGGCCGCGCCGATCGCCGCGAGGTCCGCCGCCCGCTGGTGGGCGCCGCGGGCCCCGAGCGCGTTGCCGAACGCGAACAGCACCAGCGTCGCGGCCAGCACCGCGCCGATCGCTGCGAGCATCGCGAGCGAGGCCTGGCCGGCGTCCGCGCGTCCCCTCACGGCTCGGCCTCGCACATGTCCGCGAGGTCGGCGATCGCGCGGCCCAGCTCGCCGCGGGCCTCCCGCCCGCCGAGCGCCAGCCGGGCGCCCATCGGCGAGTTCGGCAGCGCGAGCGCGCCCATCTGGTCGTGTGGCGCGCGGTTCAGGACGACGATCGGCGGCGGGCCGACCCGCGCGACGCACTCGGCCGCCACCCGAGCCAGCGCCGGCTCGACCGACTGGGTCGTGACGATCACGGTCCGGTCCGCGACCGACGCGGGCGCGCCCCCCAGCGCGGATGACCCCGCGTCGATCACGAGCGGCGCGTGATGACGCGCCGTGTCCGCCAGCTCGAGCGGCGCCGCCCCGGACAGGAGGCAGAGCCGCCCGACGGCTCTTGGACCGGCCCCCGGAACGTCCTCGAGCGCCCGCGCGAGCCGCATCGCTGCATGAGTCGCCAGCGGGATCGCCGCCGGCCGCGCCTCGCAGGACACCGCCGCCGCGCCGGCCGGATCCCGGTCCGCGAGCTCCGCGGCCAGAGCCCGCGCGACCACCGTCGCGCCGCAGCCGCGCGCCAGCCCGAACACGCACACGACCGGCCGCCTCCCGGTGGGATCGGAGACCTCCGCCGCCGCCGGCGGGCCGGCCGGCTCGAGAAAGAACGCCTCGACCTTCGCGGCGGCGCTGGCGAGCACGCCGCGCCGGGCCGACAACCTGGCGGCGGTCACGGCGCCTCCACCGATGAGGTGGCCGACACCTCGAGCCGCTTCGCCAGCGCCCGGAGCAGCGCCGGCGGGCGCAGCTCGACGCGCACGTCTCCGCCCGAGACCGCCACCCGCGCCCGCGCCCGCGACCACCCGGGCAGGGCCGCGCGCGCCGCGGCATGAGGGTTGCCGCCACCGGCGAGCGCGAGCGCCGCCGCCTCGGCCGCGTTCCCCGCCAGCACGCTCGAATAGCCCACGGCGAGCAGCTGCGCGCACGCCAGCGCCACCGCGAGGAGCAGCGGCAGCGTCGCGAGCAGCTCGACGCTGGCCTGCCCGCCAGCGCCTCGGAGGCCGCGCGCCGCCGGGTGGGTGGGATTCGTGCCGGAATCCGGCACCTTTTTCGCCCACCCGGCCGGGTGGTGGGGACTCGGTGCGTTTTTCGGCCCGTTTCCCCACCACCTGCGCGCGGGTCGCGCGGCCGGGCGCGCGGCGAGCCCTACGGCCCGCGCGCCCGGAGCGGCGCTTGTTTCGGGGACGGGGGCTCCGTGCGGCCGTGTCATCCCCCGCCTCCGAGTGACGCGGTGGCCGCGACCCGCACCGGGCCGTTCCAGGCGGGTAACAGGATCGGCACGCGGGCCGCGACGCGCACGCGGCCTCCGCCGTGGCGCTCCACCCGGAGGCCGCGCTCCAGCGACCGCGGCAGCGCGCTTCGCGCCGCGCGGGCCGGGCTCTCGCCTACGAGCTCAGCGCGTGCCGCCGCGCGTGCGGCGTTGGCGCAGAGCCAGAGCGTGTGGCCGGCCAGGACCAGCTGCCACGCCAGACCAGCGCGGCCAGCAGGACCAGCGGCACGGTTGCGACCGCCTCGACGGAGGCCTGGCCGGCTTCGGCCGGACGCGGGGCGGGCGCGGTTCGGGGCACCGCCCGACGGTCCCGCGGGGCGGCGCATCGGACAATACGCGCGGGTTACGGAAGCGCTACTCGTAGCGGCGGTAGTGCGTCCACGCCCAGAAGAGGCCGTAGGACGCCAGCCCCAGGAGCGCGAACCACAGGACCACGCCGCCCCCGCCCGCGTCGAAGAGGCGGTCGGTGCCCGTGAAGGTCAGCACCGCGAGCGCGAGCGCGCCGTACAGCGCGAGCCGGATGCTCTGGTCGACCGTCTCGATGTCGAGCCGGTACTGGCGGTACAGGCGGGCGACCAGCAAGGCGATCGCCGCGAAGAAGGCCATCGTGATCGCGGTGAGGAGCACGTCGAGCGCGCTCCCGCCGCCGGGGAGCACCACCAGCACGAGCGCGACCAGCGCGATGACGCCGAACTTCCACGCGACCTCCACGAGGGGAAGACTAGTCCGCGCTACTCGATCGCGCCCGCGCTCACCAGCACGAGCACGAGCGCGCCCAGGGCCACGCGGTAGACCACGAACACGATCGTCGAGTGGCTCGTGAGGTAGCGCAGCAGGAACGCGATCGACGCGTAGCCGGCCACGAACGCCAGCAGGGTCGCCACGAAGAGCGCGCCGAGCCCCACGTGCTCGCCCTCCTCGCCGCTCAGGATCGAGCCGAACTCGACCGCCCCGCTCAGCACCACCGCCGGCACCGACAGGAGAAAGGAGAAGCGCGCCGCGCTCGTCCGGTCGAGGCCCATGAACAGCCCGGCCGTCAGCGTGGCACCGGAGCGCGACACGCCCGGGATCAGCGCCAGCGCCTGGGCGAACCCGATCACGATGCCGTCGCGCCGCGTGATCTTCTCGAGCGGGCGGTCGTGGGTCGCCACCCGCTCGGCCACCAGCAGCAGCAGGCCGAGCAGGATCAGCGTGCAGCCGATCAGGTAGAGGTCGCGCGCGCCCGTCTCGATCTGGTCCTTGAAGGCCAGCCCGAAGATCCCGATCGGGATCGTGCCGAGCAGGATGTACCACCCGAGCCGCGCGTCGAGCGACCGCCGCGCCTCCGGATCGCGCAGCGAGCGGGTCCACGCGCGCGCGATGCGCGCGAGGTCCGCGCGGAAGTACAGGAGCACCGCCGCCATCGTCCCGAGCTGCGTGACGGCGGTGAACGCCGCGCCCGGGTCCTCCCACCCCATGAACGCCGGAACGATGCGCAGATGCGCGGTGCTCGAGACCGGCAGGAACTCCGTGAGCCCCTGGACGATCCCGAGGACGATGGCCTCGAGGAGCGACACAGCCGCGCAACCCTAGTGAGGCTTGGCGGGGGGCTCCTCGTCGTGATCCTCGGATGACTCCGCGTACCGCTGCCGCGACTCGTCGATCACCTTGAGCGCGTCCTCGCAGGAGTACCAGCCGTCGACCTCGACCTTCTTGTTCTCGAGCTGCTTGTAGACGGTGAAGAAGTGCGCGATCTCGTTCTTGAGCTGCTCCGAGACCTCGTCGAGGGTCTCGAGCGTGTTCCAGCCGGGATCGGTGAGCGGCACGCAGAGGACCTTGTCGTCGATCCCCTGGTCGTCCTCCATGCGGAAGAGGCCGATCGGCTTCACCTCGATCATGCACCCGGGGAAGGTCGGCTCGGACACGAGCACCATCACGTCGAGCGGGTCGCCGTCGAGCGAGAGCGTCTCCGGGATGAAGCCGTAGTCGGTGGGATAGACGACCGAGGAGAACAGGAACCGGTCGAGCTTGATCACGTGATGCTCGTGGTCGAACTCGTACTTGTTTCGGCTCCCCTTCGGGATCTCAACGATGCACGAGAAGGACTCAGCCACGCCGCGCGACAAGATATCGTTCGACCCCCATGCGGCGGCTCACTCCGGTCCTCGTCCTCGCCCTCTGGCTCGTGCCGGCGGCGACAGCCTTCGCCGGCGACAACGGCGAGGGCCTCTGGGGCGAGACCGACGACCGCATCGTCACGTTCTTCTCGCTCGGCGTCGTGGTCTTCTTCGCGGTGTTCGTGGCCGTCGCCTCCTGGATCCAGGCGGTGCTCGACCGCCGCAAGGAGCAGCGCAAGGCCGTCGAGCTCCGCAAGCGCGTCGGCTGGTAGCCGACAGGCCCCAGAACGGACGCGACCCCGGCTTTCGCCGGGGCCACGCCGTGCGAGGAGGGGATCTGCACGACCGATCCTCGCCGTGGCGCGGCCGTCCGGTGTGAAAGGTCTGAGAAAGTGCGCTTCATGGACCCCGTGACCTATGAGCGCCACGGCGCCGCCGCGGTGCTGACGATCGACCGCCAGGAGCGCCGCAACGCCATCGACGGCCCCACCGCCGAGCTGATCGCCGCCGCCTACGACCGCTTCGTTGAGGACGACGACGCGCGCGTGCTGGTGGTGACGGGCGCCGGCGGCGTGGCCTTCTGCGCCGGCGCGGACCTCAAGAACATCGAGAGCTTCGGCCCGCGGATGGACGACCCGCGCGGCCCGCTCGGGATCAGCCGGGTGATCTCGCCGAAGCCGACGATCGCCGCGATCTCCGGCTGGTGCCTGGCCGGAGGGCTGGAGCTGGCGCTGTGGTGCGACCTCCGGATCGCGACCGACGACTCCGCGCTCGGCTTCCCGGAGCGCCGCTGGGGCGTCCCGCTGGTGGATGGCGGCACGCAGCGCATGCCGCGGATCGTCGGGCTCGGCCGCGCGCTCGACCTGATCCTGACCGGGCGGATCGTCGACTCCGCCGAGGCGCTGGCGATGGGGCTCGTCACGGAGGTGGTCCCCGCCGGGCGCCACCTGGAGCGGGCGCTCGAGATCGCCGAGGGGCTGGCGCGCTTCCCGCAGGACACGATGCTCGCCGACAGGCGCGCCGCGATCGAGGGGATCGGACTGACTTTCGAGGAGGGACTGGCCCTGGAGGCCGAGAGCGGGGGCCCGACTCAAGCCACAGCCTGGGCCGGTGCCGCCCGCTTCTCTGGTGGCGAGGGAAGAGGCGGCACCGGCTCCGGCGTGTAGTACCCCTGCGGAAGCTCACCACCTGAAACGGGGGCCCTCGCAAAAACTTGCGGGGCTCGTGAAAAAAGTTTTCAGGGGGCTCTGGATAACCTCGCCCGCGTGGCTTCGCCCGCGATAGAGGTGCGCGACCTGCACAAGGCGTACGGGTCCGTCGAGGCCGTGCGCGGCGTGTCCTTCGAGGTCGCCCAGGGCGAGGTGTTCGGGCTGCTCGGCCCGAACGGAGCCGGCAAGACGACCACCGTCGAGATCCTCGAGGGCTACCGGCGCCGCTCCGCGGGCCACGTGAGCGTGCTCGGGCACGATCCGGCCGAGCGCGACCGCGACCTCCAGCAGCGCGTGGGCATCGTGCTCCAGAGCTGCGGCATGTACCCGCGCGTGACCGTGACCGAGGCGGTCGAGCACTTCGCCAAGGCGTACGCGCGCCCGCGCGACCCCGGCGAGACGATCCGGCTCGTGGGGCTCGGCGAGAAGGCCGACGCGCGCACGAAGGACCTCTCCGGCGGCCAGCGCCGCCGGCTGGACCTCGCGCTTGCGCTGGTGGGCGACCCGGAGCTCGTGTTCCTCGACGAGCCCACCACCGGCTTCGACCCCGCGGCCCGGCGCACGGCATGGGGCGTCGTGCGCACGCTGAAGGAGCTCGGCAAGACCGTGCTCCTCACCACCCACTACCTCGACGAGGCCCAGGAGCTCGCCGACCGCGTGGCGATCGTGAAGGAGGGCCGGATCGTCGCCGAGGGCCCGCCCGACCGGCTTGGGCCGGCCAGCTCGCGCTACCGCGTCTCGTACCTGTCCGGCGGCACCCGCGTGGAGCACCAGACGGACCACCCCACGGAGCTCCTCCACCGCCTGACCCGGGACGCGCTCGCCGCGGGAGAGCGCCTCGACGGCCTCGAGGTCACGCGCCCCACGCTCGAGGAGGTCTACCTCGAGCTCACCTCGGAGGCCGACTCCACGTGAGCCCGATGGCCCTCGCATGGCAGCAGTTCCGCTTCGAGCGCAAGCTGTTCTGGCGGAACCCGAGCGCCGCGTTCTTCAACTTCCTCCTCCCGCTGCTCCTGCTCGTGCTGATCGCCACGGCGTTCGCGAACGAGCCCGGGGAGCTCGACGTGCTGATCCCCGGCGTGGCCGGGATGGGCGTGCTCGCAACGACCTTCACGGCGCTCGCCTTCAACCTCACCCTGCTCCGCGACGAGGGCGTCCTCAAGCGGATCCGCGGCACGCCGATGCCCGCCGGCGCCTATCTGGCCGGCTTCATCGGCTCGGCCACGCTCAACGCGGTCCTCCAGGTGACGCTCGTGGTCGCGATCGGCAACCTCGTCTACGGGGTGGACTGGCCGCAGGACCCGCTCCTGCTCGCCGGATTCACGCTGCTGGGGGTGGTCGTGCTTCGCCGCGCTGGGCGTCGCCTTCTCGCATCTGATCCCGAACGAGGACGCCGCCCCCGCCTACACGAACGCGGTCTTCCTCCCGCTGATCTTCATCTCGGGCGTCTTCTACTCGACCGACGAGCTCCCGGAGTCGCTGAAGGCGATCGCCGAGGCGCTGCCGCTCAAGCACCTGATCGACGGGCTCTCGGAGGCGATCGTGGGCGGCGGCGCGGACGTGGGCACGGCCGCCGCGGTCGTGGCGGCATGGGCCGCCGCCGGGCTGTTCCTCGCGGTGCGCTTCTTTCGCTGGGAGTAGCCGCGGCTAGAGCCGCAGGGCGTGGCCGTGGCGGCGCAGCCACCGCTCGTGCTCGCGCCAGTCGGAGCAGCGCCTTCCCAGCAGCCGCCAGAACCGGTCCGAGTGGTCCTGCACGTCGAGATGGGCCACCTCGTGCTCGACCACGTAGTCGAGGATCTCGGCCGGCGCCAGTAGCAGCCGCCAGTTGAAGCTCATCGTCCCGCTCGTTGAGCAGCTCGCCCAGCGGCTCCGCTGACCGCGGATCTGAAGCCGCTCGTAGCTCCGCCCCGCCCGCTCGACCGCGGCATCGAGTCGCGGGGCCACCTCGGCACGCGCGCGGCGCCGGTACCAGGCCTCCAGCGCGTCCCGCAGGGGAGTGTCCGGGCCCAGCGCCACCCTCAGCTCGTCGCCCCGGCGTGCGACATGAGCCCTGACCCGGCCGGACTCCGCGCGGACCACCAGGCTAAAGCGCTCTCCGAGGTACGGGACGTTCGCCGCCATTTCGCACCTGAGCAGGCGGAAACCCCTCCTCGGAGTCGCGTAGGCGCTTGAGCGTCCGCTCGATCCATGGACGTTTCTCCTGGACGAACGGCTCAACGTTTCGCAGGGGAAAGCGGCGAGGAACGACGACCTCCACGCCGTCCGCGTCGACCAGGATTCGCGCATGTAGAGCGCGATCCGAGCGCCTGATCCGGTACGGAACCGCAGTCACATGGCCCAGGTTAGGGACCGCCCCGGACCTCGGACATCCGTCCACATACCTCAGATAGGGGAGGCGCAGGCCGACAAGAGAATGGCGGCGTCGTCATTTCCCCTACGGCGCCGCCCGAACTTCACTCACCGGACCCGACACGGACGAACAAGGAGGCGGGGATATGCGCAACAACGATTCGCAGGGCCGCAAGCGCAGGATCTTCAGCACGGTTGCCGTGCTGGCACTGATGGCGGGCGTGGCGGTCTTCATGACCTCCGCGGCCTTCACCGCGACGACGTCGAACCCGGGCAACTCGATCGAGGCCGGCACGGTCTCCATCGGCGACAGCGACGCCGGCACCGGCAAGCTGTACGACGCGCTCGCGCAGAGTCCGGGCGCAGGTCCGGCCGCTCGCTGCATCCGGGTCACGTACTCGGGCTCGCTCGCGTCGGCGGTGAAGCTCTACCGCGGCGCCGTCACGAACGGCAACCAGTTCAACCTCACGGTCGAGCGCGGCGGCAACAGCCTCACCTCGCCCGGCTCGGACATGAACTGCACGGGCTTCAGCGCCGCGAGCACGGCGTTCAACAACACGCTCGACCAGTTCCCGACCACGTACGCGGCGGGTGTCGACGGCAAGGCCGCCGGCGCCGCGTGGACCAGCGGCACAGTCGGTCGACTACCGCTTCACGGTCACCGTGGTCGACGACTCGACGCCGAACGCTCACACCTCGGCGGTCGACACAGGCGCCCACGGTTACACGTGGGAGGCCCGCAACAACTAAGGGGAAGTTCGCGCATCCGCCGCCATGGGCTCGCCAGCCTGAGCCCATGGCGGCCCTCCGCGGGCAACGGACCCCCTGACGATGACCGCAATCGCACGTTGGACCGGCCTCCTTGTGGGCCTGAGCCTCGCGCTCGTCGCGCTCGTTCAGGCCCGCGTACCAGCCGGCACCGGAGAGGTGCCGGCTTACGCGTCTCTGAAGGCCGAGCCCGCGGTCAGCCTCGGCATCGCTCCCGCGGGACGGGAGCTCCTGTCGGACCGGCGCATCGAGCCCGGCACCTCCGTCTCGGGCCTCGTTGAGGTCTCGAACCTCACCGGCCGGGCGATCACGGCAAAGCCTCGGCTCCGGCCGCTCGGCGGCGATGCTCCCGCCTCGCTTCGCGTCGAGCTCACGGCCGGGTCGAAGACGCTCTACGCCGGCCCGCTGGGCGACTTCGACGCGGCGCTCCGGCTCCGCCCGCGGGCCTCGCAGAACGCTCCGCTTCCGCCTCGCGGTGCCCCGCCAGGACGCCCGTGAGCTCGGCGGCCAGTCGGCCAGACCTCATCCTGCGCTTCGCCACCGCGAAGGCGGGCCGCTAGGTGGCCGGCGGCTCGAACGCCGTAGCCGGCGCCGCGCCCAACGCGAGCGCGGCTCGCGTCGCGCGCGCGTGCGCGACCTTTGCCGTGTGGACCGCGATCGGCCTCGTGGGTCGGCCTCCTCGCGATCGTCACGCTGCCGGGCGTCTTCGGCTACAAGGCGCTCACGGTCGTGTCGGGGAGCATGGAGCCCACACTCGGCGTGGGATCGGTCGTGATCGACGAGGTGATCGCGCCGCTCGACGCGCGGCCGGGCGACATCGTCACCTTCAAGGACCCTCTGAGCCCCCGCCAGCTCACCCACAGGCTTCAGAAGGTGCGCGTAGAGGGCGATACGCGTTCATATGACCACGCTGGGCGACGCAAACGACGCTCCCGAGCGCTGGTCCGTCTCGCGGGACGGCCAGATCGGGCGAGTCGTGGCTCACATGCCGAAGCTCGGCTACGTGCGCGCGGAGCTGAGCGGCCGCTGGGTGCGTCTCGGGCTGCTGGCGGGCTTCATGGCGCTCGGCGCCATGTTCCTGCTCGACCTGTGGCGGCCGCGGAGGACGGAGCCGTGAGCCGGCGAGGCCGCCGCTTCGTCGTCGCCGGGCTGCTGCGCGCTCGTCGCGGCGGGCGCGGGATCCGTCACCTGGGCCGCCTTCACCGCGACGACGACGAACGACGGCAACCGGATCGGGGCAGGGAGCGTCAGCCTGTCCGACAACGACAACGACGGGAGCATGATGTCGATGTCCGGCGGGCTGCCCGGCGACACCCGAAACGGCTGCATCAAGGTGACCTACAACGGCTCGCTGCCGTCGAGGGTGCGGCTCTACGGCGCGACGACCGGGTCGGGGCTTCGACCAGTACCTAAACCTGACGGTCACGCGTGGCACGTTCAACGGGCCGGAGCCCGCGTTCGACATCGTGCACGAACTTCCAGGCCGACGGCACGAACTACATCGGCGCCGGACAGGGCGTGGTCTACAACGGCACGCTTCAGGGTTTCCCCGACAACTACGCCACCGGCGTCGTGGACCCCGCTCGGCGGTCGCCGGAGATCTGGACCGAACGGCGAGGTCCACGTCTACCGCTTCGACGTCACCTGCAGAACAACATCAACGGCGAGGGTCTCGACCGCGACCCAGACGTTCATCTGGGAGGCGCGGAACCAGTGACCCGCCTGAAGACGATCGCGAGCCGTGATCTGCGTGCTCGCGGCCGCCGCCTCGGGCCGAGGGCTGGCCTGGGCCGCGTTCGTCGCGACGAACGCAACACGGGCAACTCCTTCCAGGCGGCCGGCTGCTTCAACATGCACCGTATGGCCACCGGGTCCTACACCGGTGACGGCTCGGACGGCCGAGCGATCTCCGTCGGGTTCCAGCCCGACCTCGTGATCGTCAAGGCTGACACCAACCAGATCGGGGTGGCACGCAGCGAGTCGATGACCGGCGACGCCTCGAAGCCGATCACGGGCGCCACCAACCTGTCCACGAACCGGATCGAATCGCTCACGGCGACCGGGTTCACGGTCGGCACCAACGCCCAGGTCAACGGCGCCGGCACGACCTACCGCTGGGTCGCCATGAGAGCCGGCTGCGCGATGTATGCCGGCAGCTACGCAGGCAACGGCGCCGCGAGCCGCACGATTGCGGGCGTCGGCTTCCAGCCGGAGCTCGTGGTGGTGATGCCCGGGGCGAACACGCAGGCGTCGCACCGCTTCGCCGGGATGACCAGGAGCTATCCCGTTCTCGTCGAGCACGGGCACGACCACCGGGATCACCGGGATGGCCGCCGACGGGTTCACGGTCGGGAACTCGGCAGAGGCCAATGCCAACGGGACGACCTACCACTACTGGCGTTCAACGACGTCGCCGGCAGCTCGCTCTCGAGCACGTACGCGGGCAACGGGGCCGACAACCGCAACATCGGCGGCGTGGGCTTCCAGCCGGACTATCTCCTGATCCGCGCCAACGACACCGCGACGGCGCGAGCGGGGCACCACCGGCCCGCTTCGCTCACCGGCACCGCATCCCAGTTCTGGAACAACACGGCGAACTCGACCAACGGCATCCAGGCGATCCAGGCGACGGGCTTCCAGGTCGGGACGGACACGTCCGTCAACGCGAACGGCCCGACCTACCACTTCATGGCGTTCAGGAACACCGGCTGACGGCCGAGTCAGTCCTGGTCGTCGTCCTCGCCGCCGTCGTCGTCGTCGTCGCAGTCGTCGTCGTGTCCATCGCCCTGCTCGTCGTCGTCCTCCTCGCAGCGCCGTGGGCGGCGGTGGAGGCGGCGGCGGCGGAGCACCGTCGACCACCTCGAAATCGCCCGCCGTGATCGGCTGCGTCGGGAACGGATCGCAGGAATGCCGCGCACTCCGTAAAGGTGATCTCGCTTCCGAACTGCGGGTCCACTCCGGTGGCCACGGCGTCCGGCTGGAGCGCGGGCGTGCCGTCGTAGATGCGGATCAGGATCGCCTGGTAGCCGACGTTCACGGATTCCTCGGGACGCACTCGGCCGATAAGCGCCGCCCGATTGCCGTCCACTGCCAGGCAGGTGACGTCAGCGACCACTGTCGAGTTGCCGCCCGGTCCCACGAACGTCCGCGTGATGAGACCCGCGGCACTCTCGCCGATCGGGCCCGAGCTCGCCTCGATCTCGTATGTGGCGGTCTCCGGGCCCGAGGTGCGCACCGCGGTGCCGCGTGCCACATCGGACTGCTGGGCGTAGGCGCCGGGCGCGGTGAGTGCGAGCGCCGTGAGTGCGAGCCCGGCGAGTGCGAGTGTGAGCAGCGTCCGTGCCACTGACCGCGTCATACCCCTGAACCAATCGAACTAACCCAAACCGTCTACCCGATCGTCGGGCACGGTGCCGCCGTCCACGGCCCAGGTGGCGCCGGCCACGTTCGACGCGCGCTCCGAGCAGAGGAACGCGATCACCGCGGCCACCTCGTCGTCGGTGCCCATCCGCTTGACGGGCGGGCTCGCCCGGGTGGACTCGAGCACCTCGTCGCGCGACTTGCCTGACCGCTCGGCGATCTGGTCGGCGAGCCCGCCCTCCGCGGTCCACAGCTCGCCCTCGACGGCGCCGGGCGCCACCGCGTTCACCAGCACGCCCTGGGCCGCGAAGGCGTCGGCGAACAGCCGGCTCAGCGAGAGCGTCGCGGCCTTCGTGACCGAGTAGGAAGCGTCGAGACGGCCCGACGGGCGCCGGCCCGCCGAGGAGCTCACGTTCACGATCCGCCCTCCCCCGGCCTCCGCCATGGCGGGCGCGACCGCGCGCATCAGCCGCATCGGCGCCATCACGTGCAGCTCCCACTGCTCCTGCCAGTCGGCATCGGTGAGCTCGTCGAGGGCGCGCGCCCGGCTCGTGCCGGCGTTGTTCACGAGCGCCCACGGCGCGTCCGGGCACGCGGCCAGGACGCGCTCGCCCGCGTCGGGCGCCGTCACGTCCAGCTCGAGGTCCGCGCCGCTGCGCGCCACTGTGAGCACGCGGGCGCCCTCCTGCGCGAGCATGCGGGCGGTGGCGGCGCCGATTCCGCGCGTGCCGCCCGTGACCACACAGACCCTGCCTTCGAGACCGAGGTTCATGCGCAGTGAAGTCTCACACGATCCATCGCACGTTCAACACCGAGCGCCGGCGCGAGCTGATCCGGATCACCGAGGACGTCCAGGCCGCCGTCGACGAGGCGGGCATCGCCGAGGGGCTCGCGCTCGTCGGCGCGATGCACATCACCGCGGCCGTCTGGATCAACGACGACGAGCCCGGCCTCCACGAGGACGTGATGGAGTGGCTCGACAAGCTCGCGCCGCCGAGCTGGAAGGAGCCCGCGAACGAGGTCGCTGAGCGGCTCCTCCCCGACCCGGGCGACTACCGGCATCACCGCGGCGGCGAGGACAACGGCGACGCCCACTTCAAGAACCTGCTCGTTCACCACCAGGTGATCGTGCCGGTCACGGACGGCCGGCTCGACCTCGGGCCCTGGCAGCAGGTGTTCTACTGCGAGTTCGACGGCGGCCGGCCGAAGCGGATGGTGATCAAGGTGCTCGGGGAGTGACCGAGTGCGGCATCGGCTCGCCGGCGAGGCCCGCGAGCAGGTTGTCGACCGCGATGTCCGCCATCCGGCCGCGCGTGGCGTGCGTGGCCGAGGCGATGTGGGGCACCACGAGCAGGTTGGGCGCGGCGAGCAGCGGGTGCTCGCCCGGGAGCGGCTCCGGGTCGGTCACGTCGAGCGCCGCGCCCGCGAGCTCGCCCGCGGCGAGCGCGGCGGCCAGCGCCTCGGTGTCGACCACCGGGCCGCGCGCGGTGTTCACGAGGTAGGCGGTCGGCTTCATCCGGCGCAGGGCACCGGCGTCGATCAGGCCGCGCGTGTCGGGCGTGAGCGGGCAGTGGAGCGTCACGAAGTCGGCGCGCTCGAGCAGCTCCCCCAGCGAGACGCCGCCGGTGCGGGTGTTCGTGAGGACCTCGCAGCCGAAGCCCTCGAGCCTGCGGCCGACGGCCTGGCCGATCCGGCCGTGGCCGACGATCCCCACCGTCGCCCCGTGCAGGTCGCGGCCGAGCATCAGGTCCGGCTCCCAGGTGGCCCACTCCCCCGCCTTCACGAACGCCTCGCCCTCGGCCAGGCGCCGGGCGATGCCGAGCATCAGCGCCAGCGCGAGGTCGGCCGTGGACTCGGTCAGCACATCCGGCGTGTTCCCCACGGGGATACCGCGCGCCGCGGCGGCCTCCACGTCCACGTTGTCCACGCCCACGGCGTAGTTCGAGATCGCGCGCAGGCGCGGTGCGGCCTGGATCAGCTCGGCGTCGACCGGGTCGGTGAGCAGCGACAGGAGCCCCTCGACCTCCGGGGCGCGCGCCATCAGCTCCTCGCGGGGAGGCGGCAGGCGCTCGGGCCAGACCTCCACGTCGTGCTCGGCGCGAAGCCGGTCGAGCGCGTCCCCCGGCAGCTTGCGGGTTACGAACACGCGTGCCTGGGCACCCATTGGGGCGAGGAGCATGGCAGGATCGAAAGCGTCAAGGAAGACGCAGGCGGGGTCTGCGCGGGTGGTGACGCGGGTAGCGCTCGTGGCAAACGAGCGCTCCGGCGCGAGTGACCCTGCGCTGTGCGCGGAGCGACTCGCGTCGTTCGGCGCCGAGGTGAGGCGGTTCGGCATCGAGGAGGTGGCGGCCGCCGTCGAGTCGGGCGCCGACCGCGTGGTCGTTGCCGGCGGCGACGGCAGCATCGCGCCGGTCGCGGCGGCCGCGGGCCGGGCCGGGTTGCCGCTGGCGGTGGTGCCCGCCGGGACGGCGAACGACTTCGCGCGCAGGCTGGGGCTCCCCGATGAGCTCTCGGCCGCGTGCCGGCTCGCGGTGCGCGGCACGCGCACGCGCGCGCTGGAGCTCGGGTGGATGAACGGCGAGCGCCCGTTCGTGAACGTGGCCAGCGCCGGGCTGCCCGCGCCGGCCGCCGAGAAGGCCAGCTCTTGGAAGGGCCGGCTGGGGCCGCTCGCCTACGCGGCGGGGGCGGTGTCGGCCGGGGCGACGGCGAAGCCGCTCACCTGCCTGGTGGAGTGCGACGGCCGCGAGCTCCTGGCCGGCGAGGCGTGGCAGGTCACCGTTGCCGCGTCGGGCGCCTTCGGCGCCGGCGCGTCCGTGCCGGAAGCCGACCCGGGCGACGGCGCGCTCGAGGTGGTGGCGATCGAGGCCTGCTCGAGGCTGTCGCTCGTCACGCTCGCGTACCGCCTGCGCAGCGAAACGCTCACGGACCACCCGCACGCATTCCATCGCCACTGCTCGGCGGCCAAGGTGCAGGTGCCCGACACGACCAAGTTCAACGTCGACGGCGAGGTCGTGACCGCCGGCGACGTGCGCTTCACGGCCGAGAAGGAGGCGTTCCGGCTGGTGGTCGGCTAAGACTGTGCGGATCCGCCCGCCCGGTCTCGCCATCGCCGTCCTCGTTCTGCTCGCGCTCGCCCCGGCCGTCCAGGCCCAGGGCGGCGCCCCCGCGCCTGACTTCAGCGAGCCCTGCCCGGCGCTCTACCCGGGCGACGAGGCGGGCAGGGAGCGCATCGCCCGCTGGATGGCGCGCGGCGCGGCCGACCGCGGCCTCCCCCACGAGCTCCCGGTGATGGCCGGCATCGCCGAGAGCGGCCTGCGGAACATCCGGGGCGGCTCGTACCACGGCTTCTTCGGGATGCACGCGTCGCTGAACCGCGGCGAGTACCGCGGCTTCCCGAGGAACCCGGAGCTCCAGCTGCGCTGGTTCCTCGACACCGCGGGGCTCGTGAGGCAGCGCCGAGTGGCCGAGGGGCGCGCCGACCCGGCGGGCGATTCCGGCGCATGGGGCACCTGGATCGCGGACGTGGAGCGGCCGGCGCCCGAGAACCGCGACAACTACCAGCCCCACCTGGACGAGGCCCGGCGCCTGGTGGCGTCGAAGTGCGCGCCACCCGAGGCCGCGGACACCGAGCCGCCGCGACTGCGTGTGCGCATTCCGCGGCCGCAGGCGCCGCTAGATACGGGCGGGATCCTCGTCCGCGTGCGGTGTCTCGAGCCCGATTGCCTCCCCGGGGCGTCTGCGAAGCTCGCCGGCGTGCGGCGAACGCTGCGAACGGCGGCAGTGACGACGCCCGAGCGCGGCTTCGCGACCCTGACGATCCGTGTTCCCCGCCCCGCCCGCCGCGCCCTGGCCCGGGGCGAGCGCCTGCGCGCGCGAGTGAGGGCCCACGCGGCGGACGCCGCCGCGAACGTGGCCACACGTGCGCGTCGCGTAACACTCGTCGGAACCCCGTAAGACGCAGGTCCGGGTGGTGGGTAATCGGGCCGGAAAACGACCCGTTTCCCCACCACCCGGAGGATCCACCCACGGAGTACTCTCGATTCATGGCAAGGGACACCGGCCTTCCGAGCGCCGACGCTCAGTTCGACTTCAGCCGCGCCCGGCGGCGGCGCGCGCTTGCGCGGCTTGCCGCGCGGCTCCGGCGGGCCGAGGACGTGAACCACATCCTCCCCTTCGAGGAGGTCGTGCAGGCGCTCGGGCGCACCGGGGAGCGGCGGCTCGGTCTCCAGCTGATCCCGCTCGACTCCATCGTGGGGACCGTCGACCGCGCGCAGGAGTTCGATCGCGACTTCCGGCCCACCTCGCCTCGCGTTCGCGAGCGCTGGCAGCGCATCAACCTCGCGCAGCGGAAGGGCGAGTCGATGCCGCCGATCGACGTCTACCGGATCGGCGAGCTCCACTTCGTGAAGGACGGCCACCACCGCGTCTCCGTCGCGCGCTCCTTCGGCTACCGGGACATCAACGCGTACGTCACCGAGGTGCTCACCAAGGTCGGCGCCGACCGGGAGATCCGGTTGCGCGACCTCCCGCTGAAGAGCCACCAGCGGCTCTTCTACGAGCGCGTCCCCCTCAATGCCGAGCAACGCGAACGCATCAGCCTGAGCGACGAGTGGCGCTACGCCGCGCTGGCCGAGGCGGTCGAGGCCTGGGGCCTCAGGGTCATCCAGGCCCGGCGCGAGTGGCTCTCGCGCGAGGAGGTCGCCCAGGCGTGGTTCCGCGACGAGTACGAGCCGGTCGTGGAGATGCTCCGCGAGGCCGAGCTGATCCCGAAGGGCACGAGCGACACCGAGGCGTACATGAAGGTCTCACACCTCCGCTACCTGATCCTCCGCACGCACGAGTGGGACGACGCCGTGATCGACGCCATCCGCCGGGACCTCGAGAGCCCCGGGTCAGGAGGACGACACGATGGTCAGGAAGCTTCGTCGCGAGCTTCGGTAGGCGGCTGCGCTTCGGTAGCCGGCTGCTCGCCACCGGCGGCCGCGCCGACCGCCGCCGGGCCCTCCTGGTCCACCATGAGGTTGCGGCCGTCCTCCGGGTCGAAGACCTGTAGCCGCGTGGCGTCCACCCACAGCTCCGCCTCCTCCCCCTGCTTCACCGGGCTGGCGGGGTCGAGCCGCGCCACGATGTGCCCCTCATCGCCCTCCATCGGCATCTCACCGCCGCCCGCATCCTGGGCGAGCTCGCGCAGCTCGGCCGAGTCGATCGACTCGTCGGAGCTGACCGTGAAGTGGGCGTACAGCTCGGAGCCCAGTGACTCCAGCACGTCGATCCGCGCGCGGAACGCCATGCCCCGGTCGCGCGCATCGCCCACGAGCGAGGCGTCCTCGAAGTTCTCGGGCCGGATGCCGGCGATCAGCTGGCGTCCCTCCGCGCTGCTCACCCGGTCATGCATCTCGGGCGGGAGGCGCACGTCGCCGAACGGGAGGCTGACGGTGTCGCCCTTGACGGTGGCCGGCATGAAGTTCATCGCCGGGGAGCCGATGAAGCCCGCCACGAAGAGGTTCACGGGCTCGTTGTAGAGCTCCATCGGAGCGCCCACCTGCTGGAGGATCCCTCCCCGCATCACGGCCACGCGGTCGCCGAGCGTCAGGGCCTCGGTCTGGTCATGGGTCACGTAGACCGTCGTGGTGCCAAGACGCTGCTGGAGCCGCGCCACCTCGGTGCGCGTCTGCACGCGCAGCTTCGCGTCGAGGTTCGAGAGCGGCTCGTCCATGAGGAAGGCCGCGGGGTTGCGCACGATCGCGCGACCCATCGCGACACGCTGCCGCTGCCCGCCCGAAAGCTGTGAAGGCTTGCGGTCCAGATGTGGCTCGAGATCGAGGATCCGGGCGGCCTCCTCGACCTTGCTGTTGATCTCTTCCTTGTCGAGACCGCGAAGCTTCAGCGCGAAGCCCATGTTGTCGCGCACGCTCATGTGGGGGTAGAGCGCGTAGTTCTGGAAGACCATCGCGATGTCGCGATCCTTCGGCGACAGCTCGTTCACGACGTCGCCGCCGATCCTCATCTCGCCGTCGGTTATGTCCTCGAGCCCGGCGATCATCCGCAGGGCGGTCGACTTTCCGGATCCGGACGGGCCGACGAGGATCATGAACTCGCCGTCCTTGATTTCGAGGCTCATGTCCTTGACAGCCTCGAAGCCGTCAGGGAACCGCTTGGAAACGTTCTCGAGCTTTATGTCGGCCATTTGGCGTTCATCTACCCCTTCTGGGAGTGCTGCAATCCCATCGTGATGGCCCCGGCGTGGGGCGCCAGGGTCCCGTCGCGGAGCGCCCCCGGCCCGGTCTCGAGGACGACCTCCTCACCGAGCGGAGCGGGCCGCTCCTCTCCCGTCGTGTTCACGGCCACGAGCGTGCTCGCCGCGCCGGTACGCGACCACTCCGGGCGCCGCGTCGAGCAGCTCGAGCCCCTCGCCGAGCACACGCCGGACCGTCAGCAGGTCGCGCACGAGCGACAGCGTCGAGCGCGGGTCGTCGCGCTGGGCCTCCACGTTCGTCCGCTCGGGATCCACGGCCGGCAGCCACGGGTCCCCGCTCGTGAACCCGCCCGTCGGCGAGGCGTCCCACTGCATCGGATGGCGGAAGCGGTCGCGCCCGAAGCGGTCGATGCTCGGCTCGCCGGCGGGGGCGTCGCCCAGCCCGATCTCGTCGCCCTGGTAGAGGAACGCGGGACCCGGGAGCGTGAGCAGCATCAGCGCGGCGGCGCGCGCGTTCTCCGCGCCGAAGCGGGTGGCGAGCCGTCCGAAGTCGTGATTCGAGAGCACCCAGGCCGCGCCCGGCCGGCGCGTGCTTGCCTCGATCGCCGCGCGCATCCGCTCCGCGTCCCACGGCGAGTGGAGCAGCTCGAACGCGAACGCGGCGTCGAGGTGCTCCAGGTAGGGCTGCCAGTCGGCGCTCGGCAGGTAGACCTCGCCCACGAGCAGGTGGTCCCCCACCGCCTCGCGGATCTTGGCGAGCGCCGCCCCGATGTCGGGCGCGTTGCGCGAGTGGGTGCCCGCGAGCTTCATCGCCTCCTCGTGGAGCGGCAGCGGGAACGGGTCGGAGGCGGGCGGGTCGTCGCGCAGCTCCGCGTCCTTCAGCAGGCGGTCGATGGCGTCCACCCGGTAGCCCGCGATCCCGCGCTCGACCCAGAACCGGAGCGCGTCCTGCATCGCCGCGATCAGCTCGGGGTTGCGCCAGTCGAGGTCCGGCTGCTCGGGGTAGAACGAGTGCAGGTAGTAGCGGCCGTTCAGCTCCGTCCAGGCCGACCCGCCGAACGCGGCGACCCAGTTGTTCGGCTCATCCGCCCAGATGTACCAGTCCGGGTGCTCGCGGAACCAGGGATGCTCGATCGAGGTGTGGCACGGCACGACGTCCATGCAGCACGCGCAGCCCGCGCTCGCGAGCCGCGGCCACGAGCTGATCGAAGTCGTCGAGCGTGCCGAACACCGGGTCCACGTCCTCGTAGTCGGCCACGTCGTAGCCGAAGTCGTGCATCGGCGACGGGTAGATCGGCGACAGCCAGAGCGCGTCGACGCCTAGCCAGGCCAGGTGGTCCAGCCGCTGCCGGATGCCCGGCAGGTCCCCTATCCCGTCGCCGTTCGAGTCCTGGAACGAGCGCGGATATATCTGGTAGACGACGGGGTCGGTCAGCCCTTGACCGCCCCCGCGGTCATGCCGGCCACGATCCGCTTCTGGAAGACGATCACGGCGAGCACGAGCGGCACGGTGATCACTACCGACGCCGCGCTGATCGTGCCGAGCGGCACCTCGAACCTCTGGCTGCCGGTGAAGTTGGCGACCGAGACGGGCACCGTGAACGCGTCGGGCGAGCTGGTGAGCGTGACCGCCAGCAGGAACTCGTTCCAGACGAAGAACGCGGTGAGCAGGCCGGCCGTGACGAGGCCCGGCGCGGCAAGCGGGAGAACCACCTTCCGGAACGCCTGGAAGTACGTCGCGCCGTCCACGAGCGCCGCCTCCTCGAGCTCCTTCGGGATCTCCTTGAAGAACGACGTGAGGATGTAGATCGCCAGCGGCAGCGCGAACGTCAGGTACGGGATGATCAGCCCTATTCGCGTGTCGTAGAGGCCGAGGTCGTTCCAGATCTGGAAGATCGGCGCCGCGATCGCGATCGGCGGGAAGGTCGAGATCGACAGGATCACCGCGAGCAGCAGGAACTTCCGCGGGAAGCGGAGCCGCGCGAGCGCGTACGCCGCGAACGAGCCCACGACGAGCGCGAGCAGCGTGGTCACCCCGGTGATGATCACGCTGTTCTTCAGCGCCGACGTGAAGCTGTCGTTCTTGAAGATCGACTCGTAGTTCTCGAGCGTCGGCGAGGGCGGGAACAGGTCCGCCTGCGCGAGGTCGGATCCCGTCTTCAGCGAGACGTTGACCAGCCAGTAGAAGGGGAACAGGCAGAAGACGATGATCGCGATCACCGCGAGCCACATCAGGAGCGGCCGCACCCAGCTGCGGCGCGGCCCGCGCCGGACGGCGGCGCGCGCCTCCTCGCGCTCCTTGTCGCCCTCTCGGACGCCGGTGCCGGGCGTGACGACGCCGCCGGAGGCTTCCATCAGCCCTCCTCCGCCAGCGATCGGATGTTGCCGCCCACCGTCCGGATGTAGAGGAACGAGACCGCCATCACGATCACGAACGTGAGCACGGACAGCGCCGAGCCATAGCCGATCAGCCGGTTCCCCGTGAGCTCCTGGTGGGCGATCAGCGAGAGCGTGGTGGTCCCGTTCGCGCCCTGGGTGAGCACGTAGGGCAGGTCGAAGATCCGCAGCGCGTCGAGCGTGCGGAAGATCAGCGCGACGAGGATCGCCGGCATCAGCAGCGGGATCGTGATCCGCCTGAACCGCTGCCACGTCGTGGCGCCGTCGACCTTGGCGGCGTCGTAGACGTCGTCGGGGATCACCTGCAGGCCCGCCAGCAGGAGCAGCGCCATGAACGGCGCGGTCTTCCACACGTCCGCGAGGATCATCACCGACAGCGCGTAGCCCTCCTGGCCGAGCCACAGGATGTCCTCGCCGATGCCGATCTTGCTGAGGAGCACCGGCGCGAGCCCGAGATTCGGCTCGAACAGCGTCCTCCACGTGATCGCGCTGACGACCGTGAGCACCGCCCAGGGCACGAGCACGACCGTGCGCAGGAGGCCGCGGCCCCGGAACGCCGCGTGCATCGCAAGCGCCATCCCCAGCCCGATCACGAGCTCGAGGGAGACCGAGACCCCGGTGAACAGGAACGTGGTCACCACGGCGTCCCAGAACGCCGAGTCCCCGAACGCCTCCGTGTAGTTGTCGAACCCTACGAAGCGCCACTTGCCGGGCTCGCGGACGCTGTACTCCGTCAGCGACAGCCAGATCGCGTACCCGATCGGGTAGGCGGCCACCAGCGCGATGACCACCATCGCCGGGGAGAGGAGCAGCGTGGCGAGCCGCCGCTCCTCGCTTCCGTATTTCTTCTTGCGGCGTTTGTCGCCGCGTCCCATTCTCGCCGTGGCGGCTTCCATGCCGTTAGAACGTCTCGAGGGCCTGCTGGATCTCCTCGTTCATCTTGCTTGCCGCCTCGTCAGGCGACGTCTCGCCCTGGAGAGCGGCGTAGACGTTGTTGTAGATCGCCTCGCTGATCTGCGGATAGACCGGCGACACCGGCCGCGGCTGCGCCTGCTCGATTGCGGTGCGCAGCTCCTCCGCGAAGGGCATCGCCTTCTTGACCTCCGGGTCGTCGTACACCTCGGTGACGGTCGGCGGCAGTGATGCCTCGGTCGCCATCAGCTTCTGCTGCTCCGGCTGGGTCGCGAACTCGATGAAGGCCAGCGCACCCTCCGGGTTCTCCGAGTAGGCCGAGATGGCGAGGTTGTAGCCACCCAGCACGCCGGCACCCTCGTTGCCCGCATAGCCCGGGAACGTGGTGATGTCGAAGTTGTCGGCGATCTTCGAGTCCTTGCCGAGCGCAAAGGCGTACGGCCAGTTGCGCATGAAGGTGGCGTTGCCGGACTCGAAGGCGCGCCGCGACTCCTCCTCCTTGTACGTCGTCACGGCCTTGGGCGCCGCGCCGTTCTTGATGCCGTCCGCCATGAACGTGAGGACGTCGCGGACCTCCTGCGTGTCCGCCGTCGCCTCGGAGCCGTCCTCCGACAGGACGCTCGCGCCCGCGCTGTAGAGCAGCTCGAGGAAGTTGACCGTCAGGCCCTCGTACCGGAAGCCCTGGTACACGACGCCGTTGCCCTGCGAGGCCTGCTCGTAGAGCGCCTCCCAGTCTTCGGGCGGCTGGTCGACCTCGTCGGTCCGGTAGTAGATGAAGCCCGCGTTCGAGTTGAAGGGCACCGCGTAGTTCTTGCCCTCGAACTCGCCGGTGGTGACGGTCGACTCGATGAACCTGTCGCCGTTCTCGGAGATGAAGTCCGATACGTCGAGCAGCCAGTTCTGCGCCGCGTACTCCGCGGTCCAGATCACGTCCGTGCCGAGCACGTCGCACTCGGCCGACTCGGCCTGAAGCCGCTGAACCTGAAGCCGGCGCTGCTCACCGGCGTCCTCGGGAAGCTCCAGGAGCTTCACGTTGGCGTCCGGGTTCGCCTTGTTGAAGGCGTCGATGACGGTGCCGAATGCGCCGCTTGTGTCCTTGCCGATGCACCAGGTGACGTCCCCCGACGCCTTGGCCTGACCGGCCTTCTCGGCATCCCCGCCGCCGCTCTCCTCGTCGTCGCCTCCGCCGCCACATCCGGCGACGGCCAGCATTGCCGCAGTAATTAGCGCGGCCAACAGCCGCGGGGTGTTCATCATCCGAGTTCCCTCCTCTGGGCGCACGTTCAATTCCGCACTACCCGATCGGTTGGCGAATTACTCCGACGCCGCGCCCACCTTTTGGCCCTCGTGCTTGCCCTCGCAGATCTCCTCCGCCATCTTGGCGCAGAATGCGGGCAGGTCGTCCGGGTTCCGGCTCGACACGAGGCCGTTGTCCACCACGACCTCCTCGTCGACCCAGTTGCCGCCGGCATTGCGGATGTCGGTCTCGAGGCTGGGCCACGAGGTGATCTTGCGATCGCGCACCACGTCCGCCTCCACGAGCGTCCACGGACCGTGGCAGATGACCGCCACCGGCTTCTGCGCCTCGAAGAACGAGCGGACGAAGCTCACCGCTTTCTCGTCCATCCGCAGGAAGTCGGGGTTCGCCACGCCGCCCGGCAGCACCAGCCCGTCGTAGTCCGACTCGCTCGCCTCCTGCACGGTCTTGTCGACACTGAACGTGTCGCCCTTGTCGAGGTGATCGAAGCCCTGGATCTCGCCGGACTCGAGCGAGATGAGCTGGGGCGTGCCGCCCTCCTCCTCGACCGTCTTCCAGGGCTCTGTGAGCTCGACCTGCTCGACGCCGTCGGTGGCCAGGAACGCGACTGTCTTTCCGTCAAGTTTTCCCATGCATTCCGGATACCGAGGCGGTACCGGGCTAAACAGGGCGGATGCGGGGTATGCCGCGCGCCATGGCGACCGCCTCCAGGCCCGGCCTGTTCGCTACAAAGCCCGCCGAGGAGCTGATCGAGGCCGCCGAGGGCTCGAGCCTCCGGCGCGCGGTCGGCGCGCTCGACCTCACGGCGCTCGGCATCGGCGCCATCATCGGGACTGGGATCTTCGTGATCATCGGCGAGGCGATCGCCGACTCCGGGCCGGGGATCGTGATCTCGTTCGTGCTCGCGGGCGTCACGTGCATCTTCTCCGCGCTCTGCTACGCGGAGCTGGCCTCCACGCTGCCGGTCTCCGGCTCGGCCTACACCTACGCGTACGCGACCATGGGCGAGCTGGTGGCGTGGATCATCGGCTGGGACCTGATCCTGGAGTACGGCGTGGCCGTGGCGGCGGTGGCGGTGGGCTGGGGCGCCTACCTGAAGGAGCTGCTCGACTCCCTGTTCGGGATCACGCTGCCCGCCTCGATCGCCGACCCGCCCGGGGAGGGCGGCAGCGTGAACGTGCCGGCGGTGGTGCTGGTGGCCGCCGTGGCCGCGCTGCTCATCTCGGGCGTGCGCCAGAGCGCGCGCGTGAACACGATCATGGTCGTGGTGAAGGTGGGCGTGCTGCTCTTCTTCATCGCGGTCGCGGCGACCGCCTTCACGGGCGACAACTTCTCGCCGTTCGCGCCGAACGGCTTCAGCGGGATCGAGAGCGCCGCCGCGCTGATCTTCTTCGCGTACATCGGCTTCGACGCGGTCTCCACCGGCAGCGAGGAGTCGAAGGAGCCGGGCCGGGACCTGCCGATCGCGATCATCGGCTCGCTCGTGATCGCGACCGTGATCTACATCCTCGTCGCGGTCGTGGCCATCGGGGCGCTGCCGGCGGACCAGCTCGCGGGCCAGGACGCTCCGCTCGCGGTGGCGCTGTCCGAGGGCGCGGGCATCTCCTGGGGCGCGGACATCGTCGCCTTCGGCGCGCTCGTCGCGATCGCCAGCGTGACGCTGACCGTGCTGTTCGGCCAGACGCGCGTCTCGTTCGCCATGGCGCGCGACGGCCTGCTGCCGCGGCGGCTCTCGAAGGTCTGGGAGCGCACCCGCACGCCGGCGCTGCTCACGCTCCTGTTCGCGGTTCCGGCGGCCGCGCTTGCCGCGTTCGCCCCGCTCGCCGAGATCGCCGAGCTCGTGAACATCGGGACGCTGTTCGCGTTCTTCCTCGTGAACATCGGCGTGATCGTCCTGCGCCGGGCGAAGCCGGACCTCGAGCGCGGCTTCCGCGTGCCGCTCGTCCCGTTCATGCCGATCGTGGGCGCCGCGCTGTGCGTCTACCTGATGACGAAGCTGACCGCGGAGACGTGGCTGCGGTTCGGCGTGTGGATGGCGATCGGGCTCCTGATCTACGCGGTCTACGGCTACCGCAACTCGAGCCTCAGAGCAGCTCGAGAATCCGGCTAGCCGTCGTCTCGCCCGAGCGGACCGCGCCGTCCATGTAGCCGTTCCACACGTGGGCGTACTCGGCGCCCGCCCAGTGGATCGGGCCGATCGGCGCGTGCAGCGCCGGGCCGTAGTTCGTCCAGGCGCCGGTAGGCATGTGGCACCCGTAGCAGCCCCGGGTCCACTCCTCCTCCGCCCACAGCCGCTCGACGTAGTCGCGCGGGCTCGCGGCGCGGTTGCCGAAGACGCGGGCGAAGGTGTCGAGCACGGCGCTCCGCCGCTCCTCGGGGCGGACCCGGCCGAGCTCGCGCGCGTGACGGCCCTCGAGGAACCCGAGCAGCACCCCGGGCGAGCCGCCCGGCGGCGAGTTGTCGAACATGAGCCGCACCGGGCCGCGATCGCTCATCGCCTCGCCCGAGAGGCCGTCGGCGCGCCAGAACGGCTCGTCGTAGATGGCCATGCACTTCGCCACCGTGCCGAGCGGCATTCGCTGGGTGAGCTGGTCGCGGTAGCCGGGCAGCGGCGGGTCGTACGCGATCCGCCCCGCGAGCGCCGGGGCGATCGCCACGATCGCCTGACGGCCGCGCAGGGCCGCGCCGTCCGCGTGGACCGTGACCCCGTCCGGGCCGTGGTCGATCCGCCGGACCGGCGCGCCGAGCACGACGCGCTCCTCGCCGAGCGCCTCCGCCATCCGGATCGCCAGCAGCTGGGAGCCGCCCACGAAACGGTCCTGCTGGGCCCCGCCCTCGGTGTCGAACAGGAGCTCCAGGCTGCCCGCCGAGTGGATGTAGAAGAGCACGTGCAGGAGCGACAGGTCCTCCGGCTGCGCGGCCCAGAC
This sequence comes from uncultured Thermoleophilaceae bacterium, assembly GCA_963741455.1. Classification (GTDB taxonomy): domain Bacteria; phylum Actinomycetota; class Thermoleophilia; order Solirubrobacterales; family Thermoleophilaceae; genus JACVRW01. Next base: position 606,687 of record CAVUIF010000003.1, on the reverse strand, counting down.
CGCCTCGATGCCCAGCTCGAGCAGCATCCGGCCCGTCTTCGTGGCCATGTTGCGGCTCATCCAGGTGGCCGCGGTCTGGCCGTCGAGCTTCCTCGCCTTCGGCGCCTCCCACGGGGCGTGGAGGGGCACGGTGCGCGCGAGCCGGTTCAGCCGCATCTGCGCCTGCTGCACGTCCACCAGCACCGCGGGGTTGATGCGCGGGATCGTGCCGCTGAAGCGGCTGAGGCGGCCGCCGTGCTCGATCAGGTTCTGCCCCTCGGTGTGCGTGGGGAAGGTCTCGACGCCAAGCTCGCGGGCCAGGGCGGCGAGCCTGTCCTGGGTGGGGCCGATCCACTGCCCGCCGACCTCCACGACCTCTCCGCCGCCGATGTCGTGGTTCAGGAGCCGCCCGCCGACGCGGTCGCGTGCCTCCACGACGACGACCGAGGAGCCGTTCGCGGTCAGCGCGCGCGCCGCGGCCAGGCCCGCCAGGCCGGCGCCGACGACGATTACATCGGCCTCATTAGCGGGCGATTCGGCCACGAGCGGAACCTACCGCTACTCTGCCCGGCCGGATGGCTTCGTCCCCGCGGGATGCCGAACGCGAGGAGGAGCGCCGCCTGAACATGAGGACGCTGACGATCGCAAGCGCAGCGTCCGCATCGGCGGCCGCCGTCACCTCGCAGCTCTGGATCGCCGGCACATGGATTGCCGCGGCGCTCACCCCTGTCCTGGTGGCGCTGATCAGCGAGGCGCTCCACCGGCCTACCGAGCGCGTCGCGCGCGTATCGCGCGCGTGGACCAGCGAGCGCTCCGCGCTTCCGGAGGCGGCGGGCGCGTCTCGCCCGCCCAAGCCGGAGCCGCGCGATCCGCTGCCCACCCGCGCCGCCGCCGAGCCCGGGCCCGGGCCCGTGCGCGTCTACCGGAGCGGCGGCGGCTCCGGCCGGCCGAAGCGCCGCAAGGTGGCCATCGGCGTCGTGGCGGCCACCGCGGCGCTGGCGCTGGTCATCGCCGTCGTGACGATCACGACCCTCGACCTCGTCACGGGCGGCTCGGTCGGCAAGGGCTCGGGCGGCTCGACGTTCTGGGGCGGGTCGAAGGCGAACAAGAGCAGCGACACGGAGCGGCAGGACAGTGCCCCGTCCACGGACGAGGAGCAGACCGACCAGCCCACCGACCGGCCGTCGAACCAGCCCGAGACCGAGGAGCCCCCGCCCGCTGAGGCCCCCGCGGAGGAGCCCTCCGACACCGCCCCGGTCCCGACCACGCCGGCGCCCGGCGAGCCGGCGCCCGAGGCCGTTCCGTAGTCATGACCGGTGGCAACCTCGACCTGGTCCGTCGCGGGTTCGAAGCGCTGAACGAGCGCGATGTCGAGGGCGCGCTGGCGCTCTTCCATCCCGATGCCGAGTTCGACTGGCTCGATTCCTACGCGCCCTACGCCGAGCGCCTGACGGATCGCGAGCGGGTCCGCGCGCCGCTTCGCGAGTTCTTCGCGATGTGGGAGGAGCTGCACTGGAGCCCGGAGGAGATGGTCGAGGTGGAGGGCGGCCACGTGATCGCCGTGACCCACGTGCGAGCCCGCGGGCGCGAGGGCATCGAGCTCGACGCTCGCGGTGCATGGCTGTGGACGATCCGGGACGGCCTCGCCTCGCGGGTGAAGCTCTGCCAGACGAAGGAGGACGCGCTCGCCCTGCTCGAGGAGGAGCACGGCTAGGCCGAGGCGAGCCGGGTACGGACGAGGGAACCCCGACCCGAGGAGAGATCGTGGCGCAGTGCGAGGTGTGCGGAAACGAGTACGACAAGACGCTCGAGATCACCCGCGGCGGCGAGACACACACGTTCGACAGCTTCGAGTGCGCGATCCACGCGATGGCGCCCGTGTGCGGCCACTGCGGGATCAGGATCGTCGGCCATGGCATCGAGGCCAACGGCTCGATGTACTGCTGTGCCCACTGCGCCGAGGAGTCCGGCGTGGAGGGTGCGCGGGACCGGGTCGAGAGCTAGCGCACTCCGACGTCCGTCCGCGCGCCCACCCCGCTCGCGAACTCGCGTGCTCGCAGCGGCCCCGCGCCGCCCGGCTCGAGCGGCGGCGTGTCCAGGCCGGCGCCCTCGCGCATCCCGGCGAGCAGGTCGAGCAGCGCCTCCGAGGAGCTCCAGCGCGGCTTCCAGCCGAGCTCCGTGCGCACCCGGGTGGTGTCCATCACCGGCACCGCGAGCGCCATGTCCACCCAGCCCGGCTCGCTCGGCTGGAGGCGCAGCCGGAAGGTGAGGGCGGCTCCGCGCCGCAGGAGCCCGCTCGGCACGCGCACCGCCTTCGCGCCGAGCGTGCGCGCGAGCTCGTCGGGGTCGAGCACAGGGTCGGCGGCCACGTTGAAGGCGCCGCGGGCCTCCTCGCTCACCACGGCCAGCCGGTAGGCCTCGCCCACGTCGTGCGAGTGCACGGCCTGGAACACGAGCCGCGGGTGAGCCGGCACCACCGGGATCAGCCTCCGCTGCACGAGGAAGTTCGGCAGGAGCGGCCCGGCGAACAGGCGCCGGATGCCCGACGCCGCCTCGCGCTTGAAGATGAGGCCGGGCCGCAGGCGCACCACGCGCGTGTCCGGGTGATCGTGCTCGAAGCGGTCGAGCAGCCGTTCGACCTCGGCCTTGTGGCGCGAGTAGAACGAGCTTCCGATGCCCGTGGTGGGCCAGCTCTCGTCGACGCCGCGGTCCTTCGGCCCGGGCGCGTAGGCGCCGATTGACGAGGCGTACACGAGCGCGGGCACGCCCGCCGCGGCCGCCGCGCGGAACACGCGCGCGCTCCCGTCCACGTTGACCTCGTGAAGGCGCTGCTTGTCGCGGCCCGGCTGGATCAGCCACGCCAGGTGCACGACGGCGTCGGCGCCCTCGAAGTGCGGGCGAAGCGGCGAGCGCGAGATGTCGGCGGTGCGCCACTCCGTCTTCGGGAACTCCGCCCCCGGCGCCCGGCGCGCGATGCCCAGCACGGAGTCCACCGCGGGCTCGTCGGCGAGCGAGCGCAGCACGCTCGTCCCCACGTTGCCACTGGCTCCCACCACCACGACGCGCATTGCGCGGCGGGTACCCGCCTATGCTCACCGGAAACGGCATGGCTGCGCACCGGCACCCCTGCTCCCTCCATGCGCCACTGCACGACCACGAACGCCCATCACGCGCATGTCCGGACGGACGACACGCGCCGGCTGACGCTCGCGCTGGCGCTGATCCTGGGCCTGATGGCGGGCGAGGTCGTGGCCGGCATCCTCGCGTCGTCGCTGGCGCTGCTCTCGGACGCCGCGCACATGCTCACCGACGCGTTCGCGATCGCGCTCGCGCTGTTCGCGGCGCGGCTCGCGCGGCGCCCCGCCGGCGGCGGCTTCACGTTCGGCTTCCGGCGCGCGGAGATCCTCTCCGCGCAGCTCAACGGCGCGACGCTCGTGGCGCTCGCGGTGGTGATCGTCTGGGAGGGCATCCGCCGGCTCGCCGACCCGCCGGAGGTCGAGGGCGCGGTGGTGCTGGCCGTGGCCATCGTGGGCATCGTGGTGAACATCGCGGCCACGCTCGTCCTCGCCGGAGCGGACCGCCGCAGCCTCAACGTGGAGGGCGCGTTCCAGCACGTGCTCACCGACCTGTACGCGTTCATCGCAACCGCGATCGCGGGCGCGGTCGTCCTCGTCACGGACTTCTCGCGCGCGGACGGGATCGCCGCCCTGTTCGTGGCCGCGCTCATGCTGCGCTCCGGGTACCGGCTGCTCCGCGACTCGGGCCGGGTCCTGCTCGAGGCCGCGCCGCGCAACCTCGACCCGGACGAGATCGGGAACGTGCTCGCGGCCGAGAACCACGTGGTGGAGGTGCACGACCTCCACGTGTGGGAGGTCACCTCCGGCTTCCCCGCCATCTCCGCGCACGTGACCGTGCGCGCGGGCTGCGACACGCAGGCGCACCGGCGCGCGCTGGCGCAGCTGCTGAAGGACCGCTTCGGCGTCACCCACTCGACGCTCCAGGTCGAGACCCGGCACGAGGGGCCGCTGACGATCCAGCCGCTCGAGCGCGGCAGCGGGGCGTGAGATGCCGCGGTTCGTGATCCAGCAGCACCACGCGACGAGCCTGCACTACGACTTCCGGCTCGAGGCGGCGGGCACGTTCAAGTCTTGGGCGGTGCCGAAGGGGCCGTCGCTCGACCCGCGCGACAAGCGGCTCGCGATGGCCGTGGACGACCACGCGATCTCCTGGGGCGACTTCGAGGGCGTCATCCCCGACGGCCAGTACGGAGCGGGCCCGGTGATCGTGTGGGATCGCGGCACCTACGAGAACCTGCGCGAAGAGCCGATGGAGGAGGCGCTCGAGGCCGGGCACGCCTCGTTCTGGCTGGACGGCGAGAAGCTCCGGGGCGGGTGGTCGCTGCGGCGCATCGAGGGGCGGCGCTGGCTGCTCGTGAAACGGCGCGACGAGGAGGCGGACTCGGGCGACCCGGTGGCGGACAGGCCCGAGTCCGTGAAGAGCGGCCGCACGATCGAGGAGCTGCGCGGGTGATCGAGCCGATGAAGGCGGTGCTCTCGGACGAGCCCTTCTCGGACCCGGACTGGATCTTCGAGCGCAAGCTCGACGGGATCAGGTGCATCGCGATCCGGGACGCGGACGGCGTGCGGCTGATGTCGCGGACCGCGCGCCTGATGAACGGGCAGTTCCCCGAGCTGGCGGAGGCGCTCGAGCGACAGCCGTCGCGCGACTTCATCCTCGACGGCGAGATCGTGGCGTTCGTGGACGGCGTCACGAGCTTCGCGCGCCTCCAGCAGCGCGGCCGCCGCCGCGTGCCCGTGCACCTCTACGTGTTCGACCTCCCGCGGCACGAGGGCGAGGACCTCCGCCCGCTGCCGCTCCGCGAGCGGAAGGCGCGCCTCCGCGGGGCGCTCGACTTCGGGGGCGCCGTCCGCTTCAACCCGCACCGGAGGGGCGAGCACGGCGAGGAGCTCTACCGCGAGGCGTGCCGCAAGGGCCTCGAGGGCGTGATCGCGAAGCGCGCGGACAGCCCCTACCGCGGCGGCCGCTCGCGCGACTGGCTGAAGTTGAAGTGCCACGCGGAGCAGGAGCTCGTGATCGGCGGATTCACGGCGCCGAAGGGGTCGCGCACCGAGTTCGGCGCGCTGCTCGTGGGCTACTGCGAGGACGGCGTGCTGCGCTACGCCGGCAAGGTCGGCACCGGCTTCGACAGGGACACGCTGAGGGACCTCGGCACGCGCATGCGCGCCATCGAGCAGGACGAGTCCCCGTTCGAGCCCTTCAAGCCGGTCCCGCCCGGAACCCGCTGGGTGCGGCCCGAGCTGGTGGCGCAGGTGGGGTTCGCCGAGTGGACGCGCGACGGCCGGCTGCGCCATCCTCGCTACATCGGACTGCGCGAGGACAAGCCGGCCGCCGACGTGGTCCGCGAGGTGCCGTCCTGAACACGGTCACGCTGACGCACCCGGAGAAGGTGCTGTTCCCGGACGACGGGATCACGAAGGCGGACCTCGCGGCCTACCACGAGCGGGTGGCCGAATGGATGCTCCCGCACATGCGCTCCCGCCCGGTGAGCATGCAGCGGTTCCCCGACGGGATCGAGCGCAAGGGGTTCTTCCACAAGGACATCCCGGACTACTTCCCGGGCTGGATCAAGCGCGTGGAGGTGCCGAAGGCGGGCGGCACGGTCACGCACGTGGTCGCGTCCGGGCTCGACACGCTGCTCTACCTCGTTGAACCAGAACACGATCACCCCCCACGTCTGGCTCTCGCGCGCCGACAAGCTGTGGCAGCCGGACCGCATGGTGATCGACCTCGACCCGGCGCCGGGCAGCGACTTCGGCGCCGTGCGCCGCGCCGCGCGCAACACCGGCGACCTCCTGCGCGAGCTCGGCCTCACGCCGTTCGCGCAGGTCACCGGGTCGAAGGGGATCCACGTGTGGACCCCGCTCCGCCGCCGCGCGCGCCACGACGTGGTGCGCGCGTTCGCCGGCGAGATCGGCGCCGTGCTCGCGGCGCGCCACCCGGACGACCTGACGACCGAGTGGCGCAAGGAGAAGCGCGACGGCCGCATCCTCGTGGACACGGCGCGCAACACCTACGCGCAGACGGCGATACCGCCGTACGCGGTGCGCCCGCGGCCCGGAGCGCCGGTGGCCACGCCGATCGAGTGGGAGGAGCTGTCCGACTCGAGGCTGCGCCCGGACCGGTGGAACGTGAAGAGCGTGCTGAGGCGACTCGGCGCCAAGGGCGACCCGTGGGCCGACATCGGCTTCGTACGCACGGGGCATCTCCCGTGCGAGGCGCGAGCTGAAGCGGCTGCTCTAGTGGATCGCGGTGGCCGCCTGGGCGGCCCCGCTCAGCTCGAAGATCCAGAAGTCCTGGCCCATCACGGGCACGGAGACGTTGAACACGGGCACGCCGTCCAGCTCGCCCTGGAGGCGCCCCGCGTGGGCGTGGCCGTGCAGCACCAGGTCGGGGCGGTGCTCGAGGATCGGGGCGGCCAGGCGGTCGCTGCCGAGGAAGGTCCAGATCTCGGGCGGCTCGCCGTGGAGCGTCTCGGCCACCGGCGCGTAGTGGAGGAGCGCGATCCGGAACGGGCACAGGGCCACCTCGCGCAGGCCCGTGGAGAGCGCCTCGACCTCGGCGGTCGTCTCGGCGTAGATCGACCGCAGCGAGGGCTCGCCGAAGTCCGGCAGGCCGAGGCCCCGGAAGCCGCCGACGAACCCCTTCGTGCCCGCGATGCCGATGCCGCACGAGCGGAGCGTGGTGTGGCTGCGCTCGAGCACCTCGATGCCCGCGCTCGTGAGCACCCGCACGAGCTCGTCCGCGCGGTTCGCATGCAGGTCGTGGTTGCCGAGCACGGCCACCACGGGCGTCTCCATCCCGCGGCATGCCTCGGCGAGGATCTCGCCCTGCTCCGGGCTCGCCGTGCGTCGTCAGATCGCCCGCGAGCAGCACCACGTCGGCTTCGCCGTCGATGGCGTCGAAGGCCGTGAGGATCGCGTCTCGGTTGTCCGGAGAGCAGTGCACGTCGCCCGCCGCGGCAACGCGCACGCGCGCGTCGCCGCGCAGGTTTGCCGCGAGAACGCTGGTCGGCCCCTTCACGCCCACTGTGTACCCCTCGGGCCCTGTCGGGTACACGATCCAGGTGGCTTCTCTCGGACGTCGAGCATCCCCCTGCGAGCATCGAAGCCTCGCTCAAGAAGGCCGTCGCGGCGCTGCGCGAGGCCGATATCCCCTTCCTGCTCGCGGGCAGCCTCGCGGTGTGGGCGCGCGGCGGGCCGGAGACCCGCCACGACCTCGACTTCGTCATCAGGCCGGAGGACGCCGATCGCGCGCTCGCGGTGCTCGCCGACGCCGGCATGAGGCCCGAGAAGCCGCCCGAGGAGTGGCTCCACAAGGCCTGGGACGGCGACGTGCTGATCGATGTGATCTTCGCGCCGCGCGGCCTGGAGGTCACTGACGAGGTGATCGAGCGCGGCGACCTCCTCCACGTGCGTCGGGATCACGATCCCCGTCATGGCGATCGAGGACGTGCTGGCCACGAAGCTGATGGCCCTCCACGAGCACGAGCTCGACTACACGGGCGTGCTGCGGATCGCGCGCGCCGTGAGGGAGCAGATCGACTGGTCGTCGCTGCGGCTGCGGACCCGCGGCTCGCCCTTCGCGGCGGCGTTCTTCGTCATGTGCGAGGAGCTCGGCGATCGTGCCGGCCGACGGGCATGGCGCCCACGGCGCCAACGTGCGCGTGCTCACCCAGCGGACGGGTTCCCCGGCCGGATGACCCCCCAGGTGACGATCGACACGCTCGTCGAGCGCGGCGAGGAGCTGGGCTGCGTGAACCTGTCCGAGCTCGCCGAGCTGACCCAGGACCTGCCCGACGAGGAGGCCCAGGCGATCGCCGACCGCCTCGAGGCGCGCGGCATCGACGTGACCGACGACTGCGGCCGCGCGGGCGAGGCCGGCCCGTCCTACGCCATCGACGACATGGCGATCATGACCGGCGACACGCTCGGGCTGTTCCTGCGCGACATCCGCCGGCACCCGCTGCTCACGGCCGAGGAGGAGATCGAGCTGGCCAAACGGATCGAGCGCGGGGACCTCGAGGCGAAGGAGCGCATGGTGAACTCGAACCTGCGGCTGGTCGTCTCGCTCGCGAAGAAGTACCAGGGGCACGAGCTCGCCCTGCTCGACCTGATCCAGGAGGGCATCCTGGGCCTGATCCGCGCCTCGGAGAAGTTCGACTGGCGCAAGGGCTACAAGTTCTCGACCTACGCGACGTTCTGGATCCGCCAGGCGATCCAGCGCGGTCTCGCCAACCAGGGCCGCACGATCCGGCTGCCGGTGCACATCGGCCAGCGCGAGCGGAAGATCGCGCGCGCGGAGCGCGAGCTGGCGGTGGAGCTCGAGCGCATGCCCACGGACGAGGAGATCGCCCGGCGCGCCGACATCTCGATGCGGGAGCTCGAGGAGACGCGCGAGTACAGCCGGACGGTCACGAGCCTCGAGCGCCCCGTGGGCGCGGAGGGCGACACCGAGCTCGGCCAGCTCATCCCGAGCGACGCGCCCGAGCCCGTGGAGGAGGTCGCGATCGGGCTCCGCCAGGAGGCGGTGCACCGCGCGCTCGAGAACCTCTCGGAGCAGGAGCAGAGCGTGATCCGCCTGCGCTACGGCATCAACGGCGACGATCCCACCCCGCTGCGGGAGGCGGGCAAGCGGCTCGGGCTGTCGCCCGAGCGGGTCCGCCGCATCGAGCACAAGGCACTCGAACGTCTCGCGTCCACGCGCGAGGTCGCAGGGCTATCCGAAGCCGCCTGACGCCGAGGAAGTGCATACACCCGCCCACGCTGGGTAGTCGCCCCGCCATGGAGACATCGACGCGCTTTCAGAGGGACGGCGAGCAGGAAAGGCCCCTTGGCGAGCTGGTCCAGGACCTCTCGCGCCAGACCTCGACGCTGATCCGCCAGGAGATGCGGCTCGCGCAGGCCGAGCTGGCCGAGAAGGGCAAGCACGCCGGCAAGGGCGCCGGCATGTTCGGCGGAGCGGGGCTCGTGGCGCTGTACGGCGTGGGCGCGCTCATCGCGGCCGCCATCCTCGGCCTCGCCACCGTGCTCGAGCCCTGGATCGCGGCAGCCGCGATCGGCGCCGTCCTCCTGGTCGTGGCCGGCATCCTCGCGCTCACCGGCAAGAAGGAGCTCGACGAGATGGGCCCGCCGAAGCCCGAGGAGACCATGGCAAGCGTGCAGCGAGACGTCGACACCGTGAAGGCGAGGGCGAAGTCATGACCGAGGAGACGAAGCAGACGCCGGAGGAGCTCCGGCGCCAGATCGAGGAGACGCGCCGCGAGCTGGGCGACACCGTGGACGCGCTCTCGCAGAAGGCCGACGTGAAGGAGCAGGCGCGCCAGAAGAAGGCCGAGGTCCAGGAGCGGGTGAGCGCCAACCCCACCCCGCTGATCGCCGGCATCGCCGGCCTCATCGGCGTGCTGGCCCTCCTCCGCCTGCTGAAGCGGCGCTGAGATGGCGGCCGAGCCCGATCAGCCCACCGAGCTCGGCGGCCGCGGCTGGTGGCATGCGCTGAAGCGCAGCGTCACGGAGTTCAAGGAGGACAACCTCACGGACTGGGCCGCCGCGCTCACCTACTACGGCGTGCTCGCGATCTTCCCCGCGCTGATCGTGCTCGTGTCGGTCCTGGGCCTCGTCGGCGAGTCGGCGACCCAGCCGCTGATCGACAACCTCGGCAGCGTGGCCCCCGGCCCGGCGAAGGAGATCTTCACGAGCGCGATCGAGAACCTCCAGGGCGGCCAGGGCGCCGCCGGCGTTCTCTTCATCGTGGGCCTCCTCGGCGCGCTCTGGTCGGCGTCGGGCTACGTCGCGGCGTTCATGCGCGCCTCCAACGCGATCTACGACATGCCGGAGGGCCGCCCCGTCTGGAAGACGCTCCCGGTGCGCGTTGGGCTCACGGTCGTGCTCCTCACCCTGCTCGCCGTCACAACGCTCGCGGTCGTGCTGACCGGTGGGCTGGCCGAGAAGGTCGGCGACCTGATCGGATTGGGCAGCACGGCGGTGACCGTCTGGAACATCGCCAAGTGGCCGGTGCTGCTCGTGGTCGTGAGCTTCATGTTCGCGCTGCTCTACTGGGCCGCGCCGAACGTCAAGCAGCCGGGCTTCCGCTGGGTCTCGCCTGGTGGGACCCTCGCCGTGATCGGCTGGATAATCGCCTCCCTGGCGTTCGCCTTCTACGTGGCCAACTTCGGCTCTTACAACAAGACCTACGGCGCGCTGGCGGGACCGATCGTCTTCCTCGTCTGGCTCTGGATCTCGAACATAATGATCCTGCTGGGAGCCGAGTTCAACGCCGAGCTCGAGCGCGAGCGGGCGATCGAAGGTGGCATGCGCCCGGTGGACAAGGAGCCGTTCGCCGAGCCGCGCGACACGCGCAAGATGGAGACCCAGAACAGCCCGTGACCGAGACGCTGGCCGAGCCCTACGCGGGCTACGCCCCGGCGGAGGAGCGGCCGCCGCTGGCCGCCTATGCCGCCTTCGCGACGGTCTTCCACGCCGCGATGGCCGGCGCCGTCGCCGCCGCGAAGCGCTCCGGGCGCGATCTGCCGGAGCGGGTCGACGCGAGCGACATCGCGCTGATCGGGACGGCGAGCTACCAGCTCAGCAGGCTCGTCTCGAAGAAGAAGATCACCGCCTTCGTGCGCGCTCCGTTCACGGAGCTCGAGGGCAGGGGCGGGCCGGCGGAGCTCGAGGAGACGCCACGCGGCAGCGGCATGAGGCGCGCGCTCGGCGAGCTGCTCGTGTGCCCGTACTGCCTCGGCCTGTGGGCCTCGGGCGGATTTCACGCCGGGATCCTGTTCGCGCCGCGCACGACCCGCTTCAGCGCGTCCGTGCTCACCGCGATGGCGGTCTCCGACTTCCTTCAGATCGCCTACAGGGCCGCCGAGAAGCGCGGCCTCGGCGAGGACTAGCCGAGCACGAAGAACTCGAACCCGATGTCCGGGTCGAGCGTGAGCTGGCTGTGGTAGCCCACAACGGGACGCCCGAGCGCCGTGCTCACGGTGCCCTTGAACTCGTCGGCCATGGCCTCCTGGAAGGTCAGCCGCACCTGCCGGACCATGTGGCCGTTCCCGGTCTCGACGAGAGTCCGCTCCACGGTCGTCATCGTCTCCTCGAGCACGCAGACGACGTAGGTGTCGTCGAGCAGGTAGCTCTTAGCCTTGGTGGGGCCGCGACCGTAGAAGTCGCGGAACAGCTTCACGATTCCGTTCGTAACAGCGGCGAGCTGCTCGCCTACGTGGTTCCCCGTGTCATGGGCGGGTGCTGATTCCATCGGCGGAAGATTGTGAGACGTCCACTTCCCTCTCACCCGCAAGTCTTGCAGGTAACGCCGAACGGAACAGGCGGCTCACCTTGCCGAGCCGAGCGCGGCAGCGCGGGCACTCATCGCGGTCCAGAGCCGGTGTGGGGCTGTAGACCGTCAGGCGACAGCTCGGGCAGTTGAGGTACGCCATGGACGCCGGAGGGTACCCCGCCTCGAGTGACGGGTCAACATATGGGTGAGTTCGCCAACCTCGCCGAAACGATCGTGATCAAGGACGGGAACGTCTTCATGGTCACCCTCCGCGACGGCCGGCTCCCGGCCGCCGTGGAACATCCCCTGGGGCTCTGGTTCCAGGACTGCCGCTTTCTGTGCGCCCACGAGCTCCGGATCGGCGGGCGGCTTCCGCGGCTGCTCACGGCCACGGACGCGGCCGGCACCGAGGCCGTGCACGAGCTCACGGACTCCGATCTGTCGATGCGGATCCGGATCGAGCGCCGGGTCGAGGCGGAGGGCGCGCTCCGCCAGCGCATCGCGGTCCAGAGCTTTCGGCGCGAGCCGCTGCGCGTCCCGCTGGAGCTCCGGCTCGGCGCCGACTTCAAGCCGATGCTCGAGCTGCGCGGGATCGTGGAGCGGCACGAGCGGCCCGCCCCGGAGGCCGGCCCGAGCGGGTTCTCGACCGTGGGCCGGGACGGCGTGCGCCGCACGACCGCGGTCCGCGCGGCGCCCGAGCCGCGGGTCGAGGACGACGGCTCGCTCGTCTTCGACCTCGACCTGCCCGCACGGGGGCGTGTGGACCTCGTCGTCGACTTCGAGGTCTCGGAGGAGGACGGGGACGGCGGGGCCCCGGCGCCAGTCGCGCTCCCCGCCCGCGACGCCGGCACGCGCGTGACCACGGACGACGAGCTCTTCAACCGCATTCTCCAGCGCTCGCTCGACGATCTCGAGCTGCTGCGGTCGAGCCTCGACGGGCAGCCCTTCTACGCGGCGGGCGTGCCCTGGTTCGCCACCCTGTTCGGCCGGGACAGCATCATCACCGCGTTCCAGACCCTGTCGTTCGTGCCCGGCATGGCCGAGGGCACGCTGCGGCTGCTGGCCGGGCGGCTCGGCCAGGCCCGCGACGACGAGCGCGACGAGGACCCCGGCAAGGTCCTCCACGAGCTGCGGGTGGGCGAGCCGGCCAATCTCGGCGAGACGCCGTTCGCGCGTTACTACGGGAGCGTCGACGCCACCCCGCTCTTCCTCTGCCTTCTGGGCCGGCACGCCGACTGGTCCGGCAGCCTCGACCTCTTCCGCGAGCTGCGGGCCCCCGCGGAGGCGGCGCTCGAGTGGATCGACCGCTACGGCGACCTCGACGGAGACGGCCTGGTGGAGTACATGCCCCGCTCCCCGCACGGGCTCGTCACGCAGGGCTGGAAGGACTCCGCCGACGGCGTCCCGGACGACCTCGGCGAGCCGCTGGCCGCGCCGGTGGCGCTCGTTGAGGTGCAGGGATACGTGGTCCGCGCCAAGCGGCTGATGGCGCGCATGTTCGAGCTCGACGGCGAGGGTGCGCGCGCGGAGCGGCTGCGCGCCGAGAGCGAGGAGCTCGCCGAGCGGCTCGAGCGGTTCTGGGTGGACGACCCGGGCTGCTACGCGATCGGCCTCGACGGGGAGAAGCACCCCGGCTCGGGGCTGACGTCGAACCAGGGCCACCTGCTCTGGTGCGACGCCGTGAGCGCCGGCCGCGCCCAGGCGATCCGGGACGTGCTCATGAGCCCCGACCTGTTCTCGGGCTGGGGCGTCCGCACGCTCGCGGCGAGCCACCCCGCCTACAACCCGGTCGGGTACCACACCGGCTCGGTGTGGCCGCACGACAGCGCCCTGATCGCGTACGGGCTGCGGCGCTACGGGTTCGACGAGGACTTCACGCTCATCTTCGAAGGGCTGATCGAGGCCGCCTCGCGGCTCGACGACCACCGGCTCCCCGAGCTGTTCGGCGGCTTCGCGCGCGAGGAGCTCGACGAGCCGGTGCCGTACCCGGTGGCCTGCCGGCCGCAGGCGTGGGCGGCCGGCTCGATCCCGCTGCTCCTCGAGTGCGGGCTGGGCCTGAGCCCCGACGCGCTGAACAGGCGGCTGACGATCGTGCGGCCCTCCCTGCCCCGCTGGCTCGACCGGGTGGACGTGTCCGGCCTGGCGCTCGGGAGCGCGCGCATCGACCTGAGCTTCGAGCGAGCCCCGGGCGGCGCCGTGACGCTGGCCGACGCGAGCGTCGACGGCGACGCGGAGGTGGTGCTCGGGTAGGGCTCAGGACAGCGGCCGCACCGCCGGGCCCTCGATCACCTCGCCGCTCGCCGCGAAGCGCGAGCCGTGGCACGGGCAGTCCCAGGTCTCCTCGGCGCTGTTCCAGTCGAGCAGGCAGCCGAGGTGCGTGCAGCGCGGGTTGCCGCGCTTCGTGACGCGGTCGCCGGCGAAGCGGGCCGCCACGTTCGCGTTCTCCTTCGCGAACGAGGGCGCGCTCGCCCGCGGCCGGACGCGGTTCGGGTCGAACAGCTCGGCCCACGGGTGGTCGCGGCCGCGCACCTGCGCCGTGAGCAGCTCGGCGGCGGCGGTGCCCATCGCGAGACCCCACTTCTTGAAGCCGGTCGCCACCCAGAGGCCCCGGGAGACAGGGTCGTGCCGGCCCACGTACGGCACGTTGTCCACCGGCATCTGGTCCTGCGTCGCCCAGCGCAGCTCCGGCTCGAGCCCGAAGCGCTCGCGCGCCCACGCCTCGAGCCGCGCGTAGCGCTCGGCGGCGTCGGCCTGGCCCGTCTTGTGGCTCTCGCCGCCCACGAGCAGCCACTCGCCATGCGCGCGGATCGAGTGGGCCGGCGACTCGGTGGAGAGGTACATCCCGGCCGGCGCGTCCCGCCTCCGCCCCGCCACGACGTACGAGCGCTCCGGATGACAGCGGGCGAAGTACAGGCCCCGGTCCAGGAACGACAGGTGCGTGGCCACCACCACGTGATCCGCGCGCACCCGCGCGCCGCCCGCCGTGCTCAGCGTGCCGGAGTCGAGCCCCGTGACTCGGGTGCGCTCGTGGAGCGGGCCGCGCAGCGCCGCGGCGAGCCCGTCGGCGTACTTCACCGGGTGGAACTCGGCCTGGTCGTCGAAGCGCACCGCGCCGGCGACCGCGAACGGGAGGTCCAGATCCTCGGTGAACGACGCCGGCAGGCCCAGCTCGCGCGCGACCTGGGCCTCCTCGCGCAGCTTTCCGGCCTCCGCGGCGTCCTCCGAGTACGTGTAGTTCGGCTTGCGGCGAAGCTCGCAGTCGATCCCGAGCTCCTCGGCGAGCTCGAAGACGCGCGCGATCCCGCGCCTCGTTGGCCTCGCCGTAGGCGCGCGCCATGTCCATGTCGTGCTTCGCTGCCAGGCTCGCGTACGTGAGTCCGTGAAGCGAGCTGAGCTTCGCGGTGTTGTAACCCGTCGCTCCCGCCGCCACGTGCCGCATCTCCAGGACCGCCACGCTCGCGCCCTCGCGCTCCAGGAGCAGCGCCGTCGTGAGCCCGACGATCCCGGCGCCCACGACCGCGACGTCGACCGAGACGTCCTCGGCGAGCGGGGGGTGCTCCGCCCGCTGCCTGCCCTCGAACCAGAGTGAGCGCTGCATCCGGCGTCGCTACCCGGTTTGCCTCGCACACACACCGGGGCATCACCACAGTCGTGGGACCCAGGGTCGCCCTGTTCGCATGCCTGGTGGCGCTGACGGCCGCCGGTTGCGCGACGGGCGAGCGCGAGGACGACGCCGCCGCCGTGGCGGAGCGCTTCCACGCGGCGCTCGAGGACCGGGACGGAGCCGCGGCGTGCGGCCTGCTCGCCGAGGAGACCGCGTCGGCGCTGGAGCAGGACGAGGACAGGCCGTGCGAAGAGGCGATCATCGGGCTGGACCTGCCGAGAGGCGGCACCGTGGCGTACCGGCGCGTGGAGATCAGGAGCGCGGAGACGCGCCTCGCCGGGGGCAGCTCCGACTTCCTCGACGAGGGCCCGGAGGGCTGGAGGATCGCCGCCGCCGGCTGTGTGCCCACCACCCCGGAGCGGCCATACGAGTGCGAGCTGGAGGGCTGAGATGCGCGCGATGTTCGTCGTCTACCTGGTGCTGATCGCAGGCGGGATCCTGTTCTACTCGGCCGTCGGCCTCATGCACAACTGATGCGCCTGTTCCTGAAGCACAACGGCCTGTCGCTCACCTTCCTGGCGCTGTTCCTCGGGGCGCTGGCAGGGCAGGCGCTCGCCGGGCACGCGGACTTCAACGAGGAGCAGGCGCGCCACGGCGACCCCGCGATCTCGCTCGCGCGCTACATCGTGTCGTCCGAGTTCGGGACCTCGGTGATGGAGAACTGGCAGTCCGAGTACCTCCAGTTCACGCTGTTCGTGCTGTTCACGGTGTGGCTGCTCCAGCGCGGCTCGCCGGAGTCGAAGGAGCTCGACACCGCCGGCACCGAGTCCGACCGGAAGCAGAGGGTCGGCCCCCACGCGCAGCAGAACTCGCCCCGGTGGGCCAAGGCCGGCGGGATCAGGACGACGCTGTACCAGAACTCGCTGCTGCTCGTGATGGGCGCGATCTGGATCGGCACGTGGTTCGCGCAGTCGGTCACCGGGGTCGCGCAGTACAACAGCGAGCGCTTCGACCACCAGATGGACGGCGTGAGCTGGTGGCAGTACGTCGGGACGGCGGACTTCTGGGAGAAGACGCTCCAGAACTGGCAGTCGGAGTTCCTCGCGGTCGGTTCGATGGCGATCCTGGCCGTCTACCTGCGCCAGCGCGGCTCGCCCGAGTCGAAGCCCGTGGGGGCGCCGCACACGGCAACGGGGGTGGAGGGCTGATGCAGTACTGGGTTCAGCTCGCGACGGAGCAGTTCGCGCCGAGCGCGCTCGTCGAGCAGGCGGCCGCCGCGGAGCGGGCGGGCTTCGACGCCCTCAACGTCTCCGACCACCTCCAGCCCTGGTGGGAGCCGGGCGAGTCCGGTCACGCCTGGACGCTGCTCGGCGCGATCGGGACCGCCACGGAGCGGATCGCGCTCGGCACCGGGGTGACCGCGCCGGTGTACCGGCACAACCCGGCGACCGCCGCGCAGTTCATCGCGACGGTCGAGGAGCTGAACCCGGGACGGGCGTTCCTCGGGGTCGGCTCCGGCGAGGCCCTGAACGAGGTGCCCTGCGGCATGGACTGGCCCCCGGTGGGCGAGCAGATCGCCCGCATGGACGAGGCCCTCGAGATCATCGGCCGGCTGCTCGACGGCGAGCGGCTCGACCACGACGGGCGCTTCTTCCGCATGAACGCGGCGTACCTCCACACCCGCGGCGATCGCAGGCCGCCGGTGTACGTGTCCGCGTTCGGGCCGCAGGCGGCGGAGGTGGCCGGACGGCGCGGCGACGGCGTCTGGACGATGGGCGACCCGGAGATGGCCCCGGACGTGATCGATGCCTATCGCGGGGCGTGCGACGACGCCGGCAGGGAGCCCGGCGAGATCATCCTCCAGGCCGGCTTCTCGTGGGCGGAGGACGACGACGCCGCGCTGGAGGGCGCACGCGTCTGGAAGTCCACCCAGATCGACGACTACTTCACCGACGACTGGCACGACCCGAGGGCGATGTACGAGCGCGCGGAGGCGGAGGTCTCCGACGACGACTTCAGGGAGTCGTACATCGTCTCGTCGGACCCGGAGCATCACGTGGAGCGCATCCGCGAGGTCGAGAAGCTCGGCGCCACGGTGGTCTGCCTCCAGAACGGATCCGGCGCGGCGCCCCTGCGCGCGCTCGAGGTCTATGGAGAGGGTGTGCTGCCGGGGCTCAGGGGGTAACGAGGGTGCCCATGGAGGCTCACGCCGGCGGGGAGACGATCAAGACCCGCATCCCGTCTCGGATGGACAGGCTCCCATGGAGCTCGTGGCACTGGCTGGTGGTGCTCGGCCTGGGCACCGTCTGGATCCTCGACGGGCTCGAGGTCACGATCGTCGGCGCCATCGGCGCGCGCCTCACCGAGAAGGATGCGCTCGGCATCACGGAGGGCCAGCTCGGCCTCGCCGGCACGATCTACGTGATCGGGGCGGCCACGGGCGCGCTCTTCTGGGGCTTCCTGACCGACCGCTTCGGGCGCAAGAAGCTGTTCCTGATCACGCTGGCGGTGTACCTGGCCGCCACCGTCGCCACCGCGTTCGCCTCGAGCTTCCTGACGTTCGCGATCTTCCGCTTCTTCACCGGCTTCGGGATCGGAGGCGAGTACGCGGCGATCAACTCGGCGATCGACGAGCTGATCCCGGCACGCGTGCGCGGCTGGGTGGACCTCGCCATCAACGGCAGCTACTGGCTGGGCGCCGCGTTCGGCGCGGCGATCACCCCGATCCTGCTGAACCCGGACCTGCTCGACGCCGACCTCGGCTGGCGGCTCACGTTCGCGCTCGGCGCGGTGATGGCGCTCGCGATCCTGCTCGTGCGCCGCAACGTGCCGGAGAGCCCGCGATGGCTCGCCCTCCATGGACGCAACGACGAGGCCGAGCGGGTCGTCGCCGACATCGAGGAGCAGGTGAAGGAGTCCACGGGCCGCGAGCTGCCGGAGGCACACGACGAGCTCGAGCTGCGCCCGCGCAAGAGCACCGGCTTCGGCGAGATCGCGAAGACGATGTTCAAGCGCTATCCGCGCCGGTCGATCCTGGGCTTCACGCTGATGTCCACCCAGGCGTTCATCTACAACGCCACCGTCTTCACCTTCACGGCGGGGCTCGCCGCGTTCTACGGGGTGTCCTCCGAGACCGCGCCGCTCTACCTCGTGCCGTTCGCGATCGCGAACTTCCTCGGCGCCCTCATCCTCGGCCGCTTCTTCGACACGATCGGCCGGCGGGCGATGATCGCCTCCACCTACTTCATCTCGGCGGTCGGGCTGGTGGCCGCGGGAATCCTGTTCAAGAACGACTCGGTCTCGGTCGGCCTGTTCGTCGCGATCCTGTGCGCCACGTTCTTCTTCGCCTCGGCGGCCGCGTCAGCCGGGTATCTGACCATCAGCGAGACGTTCCCGATCGAGATCCGGGCGATGGCGATCGCATTCTTCTTCGCGATCTCCACGGGGATCGGCGGCGCCATCGGCCCGGGCTTGTTCGGCAAGATGATCGAGTCGGGCGACCGCGGCCAGCTCTTCATCGGATACCTGATCGCCGCCGGGCTGATGGCGATCGCCGCCATCGTCGAGGTGTTCCTCGGCGTGGACGCGGAGCAGGAGACGCTGGAGGACGTGGCGGAGCCCCTGTCGGCGGAGGAGGAGGGTGCGCGTGCCTGAACGGCGCCGGCGCTCGGTATGGGCGCCTCAGATGGTCTCGTCGGGACCGCTTGGCGAGGACAAGGACCTCGACAACGAGGTCGACGCGATCGTGAAGCTGCTGAGGGATAAGGGCCCGATGCGCTCACCCGACATCAGGCGAGCGCTCGAGACCCGGTTCTGGGGCCCGGGCCGCCTGCGCCAGGCGCTGCTCGAGGCGCGCGACCGCGGGCTGGTGCGGCGCCGCGGGCGCCGCACCTGGGAAGCCGCGGGCGGCTAGCCCTCGCTACTCGTCCGGCGAGGCGGCCGAGATGTCGGCGAGCGTCGACTCCGGCTCGCGCTCGACGGCGAGGTCGCCGAGGGAGAGAATTCCCACCGGGCGGCCGTTCTTCGTCACCGGGAGGCGGCGAATGTCGTGCTCGCGCATGAGACGCAGCGCGTCGTCGACGCTCGCGCCCGGGTCGATCGTCTCGACCCCGGTCGTGCACACCTCGCTCACCGGCGCGGAGCCGGCGTCGCGGCCCTCGGCCACTCCGCGCACGACGATGTCGCGGTCCGTGACGATGCCGTTCACCTGGCCGCCATCCATGACGACTGCGTCGCCGATGTCGCTGTCGCGCATGATGCGCGCCGCCTCGACGATGGCGTCGTCAGCGTTCACCGTCCGCGGGTCGCGGGTCATGACTTCTTCGACTGTTCGTGTCATGGCGCCCGGATACCCGGTTCGGATGGGTTTAGCCACCCGCTCTGAGGGAGATACTCAAAACAGGTTGCTTGCCGGGAACTCTGGTCCGGGCAGGTGCCAGTCCTAGGACGGGACGCTGCGCCACCGCCACAGCGGTTGCGAAACGGACCTGACGTCACCGACGACGGGAAGGTTCAGGCCCAATGACCGTTGCAACACTCGCGCCCCTCCGGCCAGCGCCCATTCTCCAATCCGTTCCTCGCCGGGGCGAGGACACACGCGACACCGAGCGACGCCTGCTCGAGCGCTACCACGAATCCGGCGACATCGCCGCGCGTGCGGAGCTCTGCGAGCGCTTCCTGCCGCTCGCTCGCGACCTCGCCCTGCGCTACACCTACACCGACGAGCCCTTCGACGACCTGCTCCAGGTCGCGAGCCTCGGCCTGATCAAGGCGATCGACCGCTTCGAGCCCGGCCGCGGCACCAAGTTCACGAGCTACGCGGCTCCCACGATCCTCGGCGAGCTGAAGCGCCACTTCCGTGACAAGGGCTGGTCGCTTCACGTGCCGCGCGACCTCCAGGAGCGGACGCTCGCCGTGAGCCGCGCGACCGAGGTGCTGTCGAAGGAGCTGGGCCGGTCGCCCAGGGTCCGCGAGGTGGCGGACCACATCGGCTGCTCGATCGAGAAGGTGCTCGAGGCGCAGGAGGCGGCCGCGAGCTACGAGGCCGCCTCGCTCGACGCGCCGGCCGCCCGCGACGACGACGAGTCCGCCTCGCTGGTGGACCTGCTCGGCGGCGTCGACGACGGCTACGAGCTCGTGGACGACCGCGAGGCGATCGCGAGCTCATGGACGGAGCTGCCGGACGTGGAGCGGCAGGTGCTCGAGCTGCGGTTCATGCACGACCTGACGCAGCGCGAGATCGGCGAGCGGATCGGCTACTCGCAGATGCACGTGTCGCGCCTGCTTCGCCGTGCCCTGACCCGCCTGGAGATCGCTGCAGAAGCCGCCTGAGCTCGAGCGCGTTGTCCGGGGCGAAGCCCTTCCAGTCGTTGTTGAAGTAGACGAGCACCTCCGCCGTCCGGCGCCACTCCGAGATCCGCTCGGCCCACTCCGCGAGCTCGGTCTTCGAGTAGTTGCCGCCGCGCCCGCGGTGGCCGTGGTGCAGGCGTACGAGCGTCCAGTCCGTGGTCAGCTCGTGCGCCTGGAACGGCCAGCGCGGGTGGTCGGCGATCACGAGCGCCGCGCCGTGGGCGCGCAGCTGCTTGTAGACCGCCTCCGTGAACCAGCTCTCGTGCCGGAACTCGAAGCAGTGGCGCCCCGGTGGCAGCAGCGGGAGCGCGCGGCCGAGCCGGTCGTCGTCGCGCGTGAAGTTCGCGGGGAACTGCCAGACGATCGGGCCGAGCTTGCCGGACTCGACGAGCGGCTCGAGGCCGTCGTAGAAGCGCCCGATGCCCTCCGCGAGGTTCTGGAGCCGCTTGATGTGAGTCAGGTAGCGGCTCGCCTTGGCGGCGAAGGTGAAGTCCGGCGGGGTCTCCTCGACCCAGCGCGCGACCGCGTCGCGCGAGGCCAGCCGGTAGAAGGTCGAGTTGACCTCGACCGTGTCGAAGACCTCGGAGTAGCGCCCCAGCCAGCGGCCCTTGGCGAGGCCGTCGGGGTAGAGCCGGCCGCGCCAGTCGTCGTACTGCCAGCCAGAGCAGCCGACGCGTACCGGCCGCACACCGGTGACCCTACTCGGAGACGAGCGTCCGCTGGTCGCGGTCGGTGAACTCCACGTCGTGCTCGGCCGATCCGCCGCGGTGGTCGTGGATCGTCCGCGCGGCCTTGCGGCGGCGGCTGAAGTCAACGAACGCGGCGACGCCGACCATCAGGAAGGCCAGCGGCACGGCGACGATCACAGCACCGCCCATGAAGGCCCCCGACATCACGACGAGGGCGACGGCGAACGCGGCGACGGCGATTGTCAATCCGGACATGCCCTGGAGATACCCGCCTAGGGACGGGGCAAACGAGCGCTGTCGACCACCTCGAACGCCCTGCCCGGCACGTCGTGCAGGGAGTGGAGGTCGTCGTTGTCCCAGCCCCGGTGCGGCGCCCCGCTCACGTACCAGGACGACCCGTTGTCGGCCAGGATCATCCCGTAGCGCTTGAGCGCGCGGAGCACGATGCGCGACTGGCGGGGGAAGCGCGAGATGTCGAAGCCGCGCTTCAGCCGCAGCCGCTGGCCCATCGCGGGCAGGTCCGGGTCGGTGAGGCTCGACGCGAAGTGGCGCGCCGGGTAGACGAACGCGCGCCGCGTGCGCGACGCGGTGAACCGCAGCGCGTGGCGAATGCGCCCGCGCCGGACCTCCGGGTAGCGCGCGAGCCCGGGCAGGATCGGCAGCCCCGCGGCGTCGGCCGACGTCCAGCCGCGCGGGCGGAGCCGGTTCGAGCGCAGGTTGAAGATCGCGCCCGACCCGGCGTGCCATCGCCTCCCGCCGGCTCGCGGGTGGGCGTCGAACAGCTCGTAGAGGCGGCAGCGCGAGCGGTCCACGACGATCACGTGCCGGTCGCCGTCCGAGCTGCGGCCGCCCTCGATCGGCACGCGGCGCGGGATCGGATAGCGGCCGCGGTCCGACTCGCTCGCGTAGTCGAAGCTCACCGGCACCCGGCGCTGGCGGCGCGGCACGGTCCTGTACGGGATGCCGATCGGAGCCCCCTCGTACCGGCCGGAGCCGAAGTCGGCGTGCATGGTGTCCCCCGCCCCGATCGAGCGCACGATGGCGTCCGAGTTCGGGTGTACCGGCAGCCGGTCCACGCGCAGGTTCCAGTGGTTGTCCGCCGGGAAGACCGGGCAGCCCGCGAGCACCGCGGCGCCGATGGCGACGCTGCCGTACAACTCAGCCGGGGCTGCCCGTGGGCCCGAAGCGGCTCGTCTCGCCCTCCGGCAGCCTGCCGTCGCGGCCCACGTAGCCGTCCTTGCCGCCGGCCACGAGGTACACGGCCGGCTCGTCCCCCACGTTCGCGATCTGCCGCACCGTCGCGGCGTCCACGCGCGCGAGCCCGCCGGGGCCGAGCAGGTGCTCGCTGTCGTCGTTCAACCGGATGCGGACGTGGCCGCGGTGCACGAAGTAGAGCTCCTCCTGCTCGTCGTGGAAGTGGCGGCCGGTCTCGAACCCCGGCGGGATCTCGATCGCATTCACCCCGAATGCGGTCACGCCGAGCATCCGCCGGACCT
This sequence comes from uncultured Thermoleophilaceae bacterium, assembly GCA_963741455.1. Lineage (GTDB taxonomy): Bacteria > Actinomycetota > Thermoleophilia > Solirubrobacterales > Thermoleophilaceae > JACVRW01. Next base: position 584,215 of record CAVUIF010000003.1, on the reverse strand, counting down.
TGCGGAAGCCGGGCCCGTCGGCCAGCGCGTCCACGTTCGCGACGGCGAAGCCGTCGCCCTCCACGACGTCCGTCACCTCGTCAGCCATGCCCCTAAGCCTAAGCCTCCGTTGGCGTGTTGTTGCGCGAGGCGCGACGGCGGTGAGGGAGCGGGGGCTCCGTCGTTTGTGCCGGCTATGGCGGCATAAGTGACGGAACCCCCGTGGGTCGACCTTCAATGCCGTCGTCCGCTGAGCCCAGCGGGCCGCCGCTTACGCCACCCGTTCGGCGCTCCGGAGGCCTCCGCGCGCCCACAGCAGGGTGATCCCCACGATCAGCGTCGTCACCGCGAACGCCGGCAGCACCTTCTCGGGCTCGCCCGCGAGGAGCCCGCGCTCGGCCTCGAGCACCAGCGTCACCGGGTTGACGGTCGCGGCCGCGTGCACCCACCCGGTGAGCAGGTCGTAGGGCACCCACACCGGCGCGAGGAACAGCAGCAGGAACGCGGGCGTCTGGATCGCGGGCCCGGCCTGCATCGTCCGCAGGCGCATCGCCACCCCGGTCCCGAACAGGACCGCGAGCGCGTTCATGAGCAGGGCGAGCGTGTACAGCCCCACGACGTCGATGCCGCTGCCGTGCACCTCGAGGCCGGCGATGAGCGCCACGACCGTGATCACCGCGATCGTGGACGCCGCCCGCACCGCGGCGGACAGCCAGTAGCCCCCGACGATGCCGCCCCGGTGAGCCGCGCCGAGCATCAGCCGGCGCGAGAACCCGGACTCGAAGTCGCGCGCCACGGCGAAGCCCGTGAAGATGCCGCCGAACGCCGAGGCCTGGAGCAGGACGAAGCCGTAGACGAAGGTCGTGTAGCCGGCGTCGTAGTCGAAGCCGGGAATCGAGTCCACGCGCGACAGCCCGCCGGCGAACGCGGTGAAGAAGAACAGCGGGAACAGCAGGCTCGGCACGAGCATGGACGGCTTCGTGGCCCAGTTGTGGATGTTCCGCCAGGCGACGGCGCGGGCGACCTTCACGTGCGCACCATCCGGGTCCTGAGAGCGGAGGAGGCCGCGGCCATCGCGATCACGGCCACGCCCGCCGCGCACCCGAATCCGAGCGCGAGCGCCTCGGCGTTCCAGCCCTCGATCACCAGCGAGCGGAACCCCTCGAGCATGTACGACACCGGGTTCCATGTGGCGACCGTCTGGAACCACTCGATCTCGATCAGGTCGCGCGGGAGCGTCATCGAGGACAGGAACAGCGCCGCGAAGAAGAGCGGGAAGACGCCCTGCACCGCCTCGCCGTTCCCGGCCCGCAGAGCCACGAAGGCGCCGATGCTCCCGAACGCGAGCGAGATCGTGAGCGACAGGAGCACGATCACCACCACCCCTCCCACGCCGGCCGCGATCCCCTCGCCGAACGCGAGCCCCACGCCCAGGAACGTGAGCGCCTGGATCAGGCCGAGCGCGAGGATGCCGGTGAGCTGTCCGAGAATCAGCGACACGCGCCGCAGCGGCGTGAGCGAGAGCCGGTTGAGGAAGCCGCTCTCGATGTCGCTGGCCACGTTGGTGCCGGCGCTGTTCGCCGAGAACAGCGCGCCCTGCACGAACGCGATCGCGAGCGCGAACTGGAAGTACGAGTCGGTCGGGAAGCCCGGCAGGTGCGTCGCGGACTCGAGGCCGCTGCTGTTGATCGACAGGAGCAGCAGCGGGAAGACGAGCGCCGGCACGATCATCGCCGGCTGCCGGAGCGTGCGCACGACGGACCGCCGCGCGAGCAGGAGGACCTCGTTCACGCGGCGGCGGGCTCCTCGGCGGTCGCCGGCTCCGCCTCGCCCTCGAGCGAGCGGCCCGTCTTCGCCAGGAAGACGTCGTCGAGCGTGGGCGCGTGCAGCTGGAGCTCCTGGATCTTGATGTGCTCGGAGTCGAGCGCGCGCACCACGTCGGCGAGCGCCGCGTCGCCGCCCGACAGGCGCACGGAGGCTCCCTTCGGCGACCCCGTCACCGACTCGCCGAAGCGGGCGAGCACCTCCTTCATCCGGCCGAGCTCCTCCGGCGCGCACGGGATCGCCTCGACGCTGGGGCGCCCGATCTCGTCCTTGAGCGCCTCGGGGGTGCCCTCGGCGACGATGTGGCCGCGGTCGATGATCCCCACGCGGTCGGCGAGCACGTCCGCCTCCTCGAGGTACTGGGTGGTGAGGAAGACGGTCACCCCGCGGTCCGAGGCGAGCCGCTGCACCTCCTCCCAGAGCGCGCTCCGGCTCTGCGGGTCGAGGCCCGTGGTGGGCTCGTCGAGGAAGAGGATCCGCGGCCGGTGCACGAGCGCCAGCGCGAGGTCGAGCCTGCGCTTCATCCCGCCCGAGTAGCCGCCCACGCGGCGATCGGCCGCCTGCACGAGCCCGACGCGCTCGAGCAGCACGTCCGTGCGCTCGCGCGACTCCTTTCCGGTCATGCCGTGCAGCGCCGTCTGGAGCCTCATGTGCTCGCGACCGGTCAGGTACGGGTCGAGCGCCGCCTCCTGAAGCGCGGCTCCGATCGCCGACCGCACGGCGGGGCCGTCCTCCACGACGTCGTGGCCGGCGACCCACGCACGCCCCGCCGTGGGAGGCAGGAGCGTGGTGAGCATGTGGACGGTGGTGGACTTCCCGGCGCCGTTGGGCCCGAGGAAGCCGTACACCTCGCCGGGCTCCACGCGCAGGTCTATGCCGTCAACCGCGCGCGGGCCCTTCTTGAACTCTCGGACGAGACCCTGGGTCTCGATCGCCGCGTTTGACATGCCCCCACACTACGCGGGGGGTTTTCGTTACTGCTTGGCCGGTGCCGTCTCGCTCGGAAGGTGAGTGAGGTTCTCGACGGCGCGCACGCCGTCCACCGCCCGCGCGCGCTTCACGAGCTCCTCCATCCCGTCCGGGTCCGAGATCTGGCCGCGCAGGTAGATCACGCCGTACTCGGCGTTCACGGAGATGTCGCCCTTCGGCACGTCGCCCTCACGGAAGATCTCGCTCTCGACCTTGCGCGCCAGCGCGGGGTCGTTCAGCCGATCCTCGGCGGGCTCCCGGCCGGCGCCGGGGGTCACGCCGCCGGCGGCGCCCTTGAGCTGGCCGCCATAGCGGTCGGCGTAGGCCTTGGCGGTGTCCTTGTTCTTTGCGAGCCAGGCGGCCGCGCCCACAAGCGCGGCGCCGAACAGAAGCTTCTTCATCTGGAGTCCTTTCGACTTCGAATCGGTCTCTTCACCCGTTCCCGGGTTTGGGCGTCTAGAACCTGAGCAGGGCGGCCGCTCCGCCGTGCTCCTCCAGCGCGGCGCGCTCGTGGCGCACCGCGAGCAGCTCCGCCGACTGCTGGACGGACAGCTCGATCATCGCCTCGGTGATGTCCTCGAGCTGAGCCAGCTCGGGAGCCGTCGGCCGGGCAGGAGTCGCCCTCGAGGCCGAGCCAGCCGCACTCGAGGCACTGCACGCCCGGCGCGCCGCCGAACTGCTCGTCGAGCAGCAGCAGCTCCACGCGGCGCTCGTTCAGCGGCGGGAGCACGTCGCGAAGCCCGGTCACCCCGCGCTCGCCAAGCCGCTCGAGCGCCTCCTGCTCTTGCCCCTGCTCGAGCTCGTCGATGAGCGGTTGGGCGGCCTCGAGCACCTGGTCCGGGCTCGAGCGCTCAACGTCCACGTCGATCCGGCCCGCGAGCCGCTCCTGGAGGTAGTGGTGGAGCTTCTGCTCGAAGTCGGTGACCACCTCGCGCGGGCCGCCCAAGATCAGCCGCTCGAACGGCTGGCGCTTGAAGTGCCGCATGAGCGCGTCGCCCGTGTTCTTGAGGTGGTCGTCCTTCTCCTTCTCGATCCCGCGCTGGTAGCGCGCCTGAGACAGGCCGCCCTGGTCGTGCTGGCCGAACACCACGTCGTGGATCTGCTCGATCTCGCGCAGCCCGTCGGGGGAGCCGCGCAGGATGCGCGCGTCGCGCCGGTTCACGAGCGCGACGCACCAGCGCTCGCGGCGGGCGAGCCGGGCAAGCGGGCCCACGAGCGGCGTGCGGCCGATCGCCACCTGGTTCTGGACGCTCCGGGGCAGCTTCAGGGCCTCGAAGAGGTCGTTCTCCTCGCTCACGAACAGCGCCAGCGCGTGCGCGCCGTCGCTCGGCAGGTCGTTCTCGAGGAAGGCGCTCGCGCGCTCCAGCGAGGCCTGGAGCGAGGCCCGGTCGTCGTGAGACAGGCAGTTCCCGTCGCGGAGGCGCCGCTCGGCCTCGTCGATCAGGGACCGGACCGCGGTCTTGCGGGCCGGCGGCGTGGCGAACTCCGACGGGTCGAGGTTCAGATAGAGACTGAGGACGACCGGGCGGTCGAGCTGGAGCTCGGCCAGGCTGCGAAGCCGGTCACGATCAGGAGCGCTTACCTGCATGGCGGGGTTCTACCCACAGCCTACGCGGCATATCACGGCGCTGTTGGGCGGCCCTGATCCGGGTATGCCCAATGACCGTATTCCAAGTAGCGCCACCGGCCGGATCTGGGCGTAACGCCCGACTTGCTTCGGTGTCTATACTTTCGACAGGTTTCGAACTATCAAATCGAAGGAGTAACAACGACCACTGATCAGCTGATCCGTCCGGCGGAGACGCCGGAGACGCGCCAGGCCGCCCCGACTGAGCTCGAGGATTCCCTCCAGCTCTTCTTCAACGAGGCGCGCCGGCACCCGCTGCTTACCGCCGCAGAGGAGGTCGAGCTGTCGAAGCGCATCGAGCGCGGCGACCTCGCGGCCAAGGAGCGGATGATCAACGCCAACCTGCGTCTGGTGATCTCGGTCGCACGGAAGTACCAGGGCCAGGGCCTCCCGCTGGGTGACCTCATCCAGGAGGGCATGCTGGGCCTGATCCGCGCGGTCGAGAAGTTCGACTGGCGCAAGGGATTCAAGTTCTCCACCTACGGCACGCTCTGGATCCGCCAGGCGATCGGCCGCGGCCTCGCGAACTCGGGCCGCACCGTGCGCCTGCCGGTTCACATCGTGGCGCGGGCGCGAAAGATCCAGGACGCCGAGCGCAAGCTCGCCGTGGAGCTGGGCCGCTCGCCTTCCGAGGAGGAGATCGCCGCGTACGTCGAGCTGCCGCTCGACGAGGTGGCGGACATCCGCCGCGCCGACCGCGGCCCGACGAGCCTCGACCAGGGCGTCGGCGAGGACGGGGACACCGCCCTCGGCGACCTGATCGCGGGCGACGGACCGACGGTCGAGGAAGAGGTCGTGGCAGGCATCGAGGACGAGCGACTTCGGGAGGCCGTGGACACGCTTCCCGAGGCCGAGCGCGACGTGATCACGCTGCGCTTCGGGCTCGACCTGGAGCAGCCTCAGGCGCTGCGCGAGACGGGCCGCCGTCTCGGGCTCTCGAGCGAGCGAGTGCGCCAGCTCGAGGACCGCGCCCTGCGCCGGCTGGCGCAGGACGACGTGGTTGCCGCGCTGCGCGAAGCGGCGTAGTAACCCTCGACCAGCCTCAAGGGGTCTGACCCCTTGTGGGCCACGTCGTAGCCTCCGCGAGGTAACGGAGCAGGCCCGGCATACCGCCGCGGCGATGCATGTCGCGCTGCCGGTCCGCTCCGTTGCCCTCGCGGACGATTCGCTCCACCCACTCGAGCTCCGGGTCGTCCGACTCGAGCTCCGCGAGCACCCGGCCCGCCGCCACGCGCAGCGGGACCGGGCCGCCATCGTGGTAGATCTCGGCGTCCAGCCCGTCGCGGGCGGCCCGGAAGCTCGACCAGTGCAGCGCCTGCTCGGGCGCGAGGTCCGTCGGCGGGCTCTCCACCGCGCGGCGCACCACGGCGCGCGCGAGCGCGGCGATGGCCGCCGTGTGGTCGAGGCTCGTCTGCACGTCGACCTCACGGAGCTCGACCGTGCCGAGGCGCGGCTGTGGCCGCGCGTCCCACCACACCATCGTGTGGTCCAGCGGCCCGCCGCCGGAGCGAACCGCGTCGAGGCAGGCCAGGTACTGGTCCCACGAGCGCATGCGGCGGCGGGATCCCGCGTCCCGGATAGGCGCGGATCACCGCGGCGCGCGAGCTCGCCATGCCGGAGTCGACGCCGAACCAGTACGGCGAGTTGGCGCCCAGGCCATGGAGGAGCGGAAGCACCTCGCGCAGCCCGTTCATCGCGGCCACCGCCGCATCGGTATCCGGCACGCCCACATGCACGTGGAGCGCGCACTCGGGCGTGCGCTTGATGAGCCCGCGCATCTGCTCCTCGACGCGCTTGTAGCGATCCGACTGCACCAGCTCCACGTCGAACAGCGCGGCGTCCGGGTGCAGACCGGCGGCGATCAGCGTCGCCCCCGCGCCGAGCGCCGCGAGGCGCCCCTCCAGCAGCTGGCCGACGGCGGCGCTCACGGTGGACTGCGGCTCCGAGCGGTTCTCGACCTCGGCGAGGAACGCCTCGTGATCGAGCCGCTCGCTCGACAGCCCCGTGCGGGGCAGCACCGCGTCGGCCACGTGCGCAAGCGAGAGCCTGTCGCGATCCACGAGCAGCAGCTCCTCCTCCACCCCGACGGAGAACGGCTCCCCGGCGCCGAAGCGGTGCACGGGGGCACAGCCGGTCTCGCGCGGCTCCTCGGCGCCGCTCACGGCGTCTCCCCCAGGGCGGCGCGCGCGGCGATCCGGCCGAACACGAGCGCGGCCGCGAGCCCGCTCGCGTAGCCGCCGGTGGCGATCCCTCCCGCGTCGGCGCCGCAGGCGAACACGCCGTCAGCCGCCCGGGCGTGCTCGTCGATCGCCAGGCCGCCCAGCGTGGTCGTGACTCCGGCCACGGTCTCCACCGTCACATCGTTCTCGGTGCGCCGGACGGGCGCGCCGGTCGACTCCGCCGCGTCGATCATCTCCCCCACGGTCCGCTCCCGCACCCGCTCGCCAAGCCGGTCGGCCGGGACGGTGAACCAGGCGCGCGCCCGCGGCTGCCGGAGCTGCCACTGGGCCACGTCGATCTCGGACCAGGTGCGCGTCTCGTAGCGCTCTCCGCCCTCGTTCGTGACGCGCGCGTGCCTCGCGTAGAGCTGCGACAGGCGGACGAGGTCGCCCTCGCCCACGCGCGCGGGCGGTGCCGGCATCGCACGCGCGTAGACCTGCTCGAGCCCCGCGCTCGTGCCCGCCCCCGCCGCGAGCCCCATCCGGAGCCCGTCGCCGGTGCTGCCCGGCGCGGCGCGGAGCAGGAAATGGTCCGCCTCCGGGGTGACGTGCCGCCTCATCAGCTCGCGGCCGGCGGCGAACCCGCCGGTGGCAAGGACGAGCGGCGAGCCGCCGTCCGGCTCACCGAGCGCGCTGCCGAGGCGAACCTCGCCGGCGGCCTCCGCGAGGACCGCCGTGAGCCCCTCGGGGTCGAAGCGACGGCCCGTCGTGAGCGGATTGCCGGTCTCGCGTCGCACCACGGGCGCTCCCAGTGACTCGAGCCAGTCGAGGTCGGCGTCGAGGCGCTCGAACAGGAGGCGCTGGAGTGGCTCGTCGCCGCCGGGGCAATCCGACCGGAAGCGGTCGAAGTCGCGGTGCCGCCAGACCACCCCGCTCGACAGGCGCATCGAGCCGCCGGCGTGGTCCAGCTTCTCGAGGACGACCGGCTCAGCGCCGAGCGTGCGCGCCTCGGCCGCCGCCGCCAGGCCGGCCATGCCGGCCCCGGCGACAATGAGATCAGGCATGGCTCAGACGAGCGCGAAGCCCGGCTTGTGCTCGACGTACTCGATCCGGACGCCCTCGGGGCCGCGCAGGAAGACGGCGAACGTGTTCTTCGCGTCCTTCACGTCGTCGATCTCGATCCCCGCGCCCTCGGCCTCGCCCTGCACGCCGTGGGCGTCGTCCACGAGCAGCGCCAGGTGGTTGAGGAGCGGCTTGCCGCCGTCCGCGGCGGTGCCGCGCACGACGCGGACGTAGCGGTCGTCCACCGCGGCCGTGCCGTCGGAACGGCGCTCGAAGCCCAGGTCCGCCAGGCAGGCGAGCGCGGCGTCCGGGTCCTCGAGGCTGAGCACCACGTGGTCGAGGTCGAAGTCCCGGCCGGGCCCCTCCGTGAGGCCCAGCGGCAGGCCGCCGGGCGCCTCGAACGCGGCCACGCCGTCGGTGCGCGGCGCGACCTCGAACGGCAGCGACTCCACCGCCGACTCCACGTCGCCGACTCGCAGCACCACACGCTCGAGCGCGCCGCGCTGGCGCGGCCCGTCGGCGTCGAAGAGCGTCAGCTTCCCGAGCTTGGCGTCGATGCCGACGAGCGTGAACGTGTCGGTCTCCTCGATCACGTGCATGCCGAGGTGGTCGCAGAGAAAGGTGGCCAGGGGTGCCCGTTCGTCAACCCAGAGGGCCACGTGGTCCAGGCTGGTTGGGGCGAAGTTCGCGGACATTCGCGCCTTCTTACCCCCGTGAGCCGCTTCCAATCGCCGCGAGCTCCTCGTCCGACAGCGTTATCCGCGTGGCCGCCACGTTCTCCTCGAGGTGCTCCACCGAGGAGGTGCCCGGGATGGGCAGCATCACGGGCGAGCGCGCGAGCAGCCACGCGAGCGCGATCTGAGCCGGGGTGGCGTCGTGGCCGCGCGCGATCCGGTCGAGCGGGCCGCCGCGCCGCGCGAGGTCGCCGGTCGCGAGCGGGAACCAGGGGATGAAGCCGATCCCGGCCTCCTCGCACGCGTCGAGGACGTCCTCGCAGTGCCGGTCCTCGAGGTTGTAGCGGTTCTGGACCGTCACGACCTCGACGATCGAGCGTGCCTGCTCGAGTTGCTCCACGGACACGTTCGAGACGCCGACGTGGCGGATCTTGCCCTCGTCCTGGAGCTCCTTCAGCGCGCCGACCGACTCCTCGTACGGGACCTTCGAGTCCACCGTGTGCAGCTGGTAGAGGTCGATCCGCTCGAGCCCCAGCCGGCGCAGGCTCGCCTCGCAGCACTCCTTCAGCCGCTCGGGCCGCGCGTCCGCGGGCCACTCCCCGGGCCCGGTGCGGCGCAGGCCGCCCTTCGTGGCGATCACCAGGCTGCCGGGATACGGATGGAGCGCCTCGGCGATGAGCAGCTCCGACACCTCCGGCCCGTACGAGTCCGCGGTGTCGATCAGGTCCACCCCGAGCTCGACCACGCGCCGCAGGAGCCGCCTCGCCGCCGCGGGGTCTTCCGGGGGGCCCCAGATGCCGTCGCCCGTGATCCGCATCGCCCCGAAGCCGAGCCGGTGCACCTCCAGGTCGCCGCCGATGGTGAAGGTGTCCATGGGGCTGACGGTAGTGGCCAGATCTGTTACAGCTTCGTTACACGATCGGGGAGGAAGCATGAGGCGACGGACGACCCTGGCCTGCACGACTCTCGCGGCGGTGCTCGCCGTCACCGGGGCCGGCACGGCGCTCGCCGACGGGAAGCGCCCGTTCAAGACCGAGCGGCCCCCGATGCTCACCAAGGTCAGGGCGGACGTGCAGATCTCGCCGCTGATGACCGTGGGCGACCGGCTCCGGAGTGGCTACCGCTTCGAATCCATCCCCGATGGGATCTCCCTGCGGTCTCCGGACCGGAAGAGCGTGGAGGTCTACGTCAACCACGAGACCGGCAAGGTGCCGTTCCCGTACAACCCGTCGGCGCCCACCGAGGCGAACGGCGAGAACGACTTCGACAACTCCCAGGTGAGCCGGCTGACGCTCGACCGGCATTCCGGCGGAGTGCTCAGCGGCAGGTTCGCGATCTCGAGCCGGCTCGGCTACCAGCGCTTCTGCTCGAACTACCTCGCCACCTGGAGGGAGAGCTTCGAGCGCGAGATCCTCTTTACGAACGAGGAGTCGCCGGACTACGTCTTCCGGCGCGAGAACTCGTGGCCGCCGCCGATCGGACACCGCAGGGAGAAGGAGGCCGGCCTCGTCGTCGCGCTCGACGTCAAGTCGGGCAGGCACCACGAGATCCACGGGATGGGCAGGCACAACCACGAGAACAGCGTCCCGATCCCCGGATACGGGAAGCCCGTCGTCCTCTCCGGCGACGACACGTTCACGAGCGGCCCGCTGCTCGGCGTGGAGTCCACCCCCAACGTCCCGGCGCAGTCGCAGCTCTACTCCTACATCGCGAAGAGCACGAAGAGCCTGCTCCGGGACGACGGCGACCTGTGGGCGTTCGTCTCGGACAACCCGGCCGTCAGGAGCTACTACGACGTGCCGCCGAATTCGACCGTGCCCGTCACCGGCCGCTTCATCAAGGTGCCGAGGAGGATCGCCACCGGCCTCAACCGCGACGGCTCGGAGGTCCAGTCCGAGGACGTGGGCTATCCCGACCCGCCGGACAACGGCAGCTGGCAGCTCGACCTCCGCACCGCTCCCCGAACCAGAAGGGCATCGACGGCCCGCAGTGGGTGCTCCAGCACTGGAGCGACCTCCACAACGTGTTCCAGTTCGTGCGCGTCGAGGACATCGCCTACGACAAGCGGCGCGGGATGGGGAACGTCGTCTACATCGTGGACTCGGGCCGAGGCCGGACCACCACCCAGCCGCTGGACACGCCGAACTTCCGGTCGTCGAACGGCAGGGTGTGGAAGATGGTGCTCGACCCGGACCACCCGAAGCGGGTCGACTCGCTCACCGTGTTCGTCGAGGGTGAGGACAACCCCGTCAAGACCCCGAACGAGATCCACCAGCCGGACAACCTCGAGTCCACGAAGAACGGGCTGCTGATCACGGAAGACCCCGGCTCGAGCCAGCAGTATCCGGTGGCCGACACCTCCGGGACCACGGCGCGGCTGTGGTACGTCCCGCTCGCGAATCCGGCGGGTGCTCACGTCCTGGCGAGGGTCGACCAGTCACAGGACGGGGGGCCGACGGACGTGGACGGGCGGCCGCCCGGCAACCAGGGCGCATGGGAGTCGAGCGGCATCGTGGACGCCTCGAAGGCGTTCGGCCCCGACATGTTCCTGATCGACGTCCAGGCGCACACGCTCTGGATCGAGAGGGCGCCGGGCGAGGACAACTTCGCCCCGCCGGGCCCCGACTTCACCTACAAGCGCGAAGGCGGGCAGCTGCTGCTGATCCGCGTTCCCGGCGCTTAGCGGCTGAGACCAACCCGTGACCCAGGCGCTTCGAAGCGCCTCGCTGCGCTTCCGCCACAGCACGACGTTCCGGAGCTTGATCTCCTCGTAGCCGCGGATCAGGTCGGCGAGCTCCAGCAGCTCGACCGCCGTCTCGTGGTTCTCGGGAGTCAGGGCGCGCACGGTCTCGTCGACCATCGCCTCGTACTCGGCGATCAGCTCGCGCTCGACGCGGCGCACCTTGGCGAAGCCGAAGGGGTCGAGCCGCGTGCCGCGCAGGCGGCGCATCCGGTACAGCAGCTTGAAGGCCGGCAGGAACCAGCGGCCGAGCTTCAGCTTGCGCTTGAGGCCGAGCGCGCGCAGCAGCGGCGGGTGCAGCATGAAGTAGACCTTCGCGTCCTCGCCGAACTCGGCGCCGAGCTTCGCCCGCTCCACGGCGTCGAGGTGCAGGCGCGCGACCTCGTACTCGTCCTTGTAGGCCATCAGCTTGAAGAGCTGGCGCGCCACCGCCTCGGTCACGCCCGACTCGCCGGGCGTGCGCTCCTGCTCGGCCACGTGCACGCGGCGCACGGCCTCGGCCCAGCGGCGCGCCCAGTCGACGTTCTGGTAGGCGATCAGCTCCGGCACGCGGACCTCGGCGAGGCGGCGGAGCTCGCCGCGGTCGCCGTTCACCGCGAGCCCGACGAGGTACTGCTCCACGTCGGTCAGCTCGCGCACGGCCTCCACCTGCTCGGGCGCGCGCGTGGCGGCCTCGACGGCGTCGGGCGCCGCGACGACGGCGCGGCCCCAGCGCAGCGCGGCGAGGTTCTTCTCGACTGCCGCGCCGTTCAGCTCGATCGCCCGCTCGAGCGCCTCGCCCGAGACCGGCAGCAGGCCGCGCTGGTACGCCGCGCCGAGCGCGAGCGTGTTGGTCATCATGTGGTCGCCGAACAGCCGCTCGGAGAGCCGCTGCGCGTCGAGGTACACGTTGTGGTCCGAGCGCGTGGCGGCGTCGATCTTGTCGAGCTGCACGGCGAGCTCCGGGAAGCGCTCGTCCACGTCCACGACCATCCGGCCGGTCGGGACCGCGCTCGTGGAGACGACCGCGACCGTCCGCTCGGGGTCGGCGGTCAGGAGGTTCTTGGCCGACGCCGCGCCGAGCAGGTCGAAGCCGAGATAGAGGTCGATGCTGCCGGCCGGCGCCTTGCTGGCGGCAGCCACCGGGTCGCGCGTGATCCGGATGTCGGAGATCACCGGGCCGCCCTTCTGCGAGAGGCCGGTCTGGTCGAGCCCCGACACGTGCAGGCCGTCGAGCAGCGCGGCCATGCCGAGCACCTGGTTCACGGTCACGACGCCCGTGCCGCCGATGCCCATCATCCGCACGCCGAAGTCGGCGTCGCCACGAGCCGGCGCGGCTCGGGGAGGTCCACGTCGCAGGCTCGGGAGTCCGGTGCTTCGCCTTCTCGCCGGGCACGACCGTGAGGAACGAGGGGCAGTCGCCCTCGAGACAGGAGAAGTCCTTGTTGCACGAGGCCTGGTGGATCTGCGTCTTGCGCCCGAACTCGGTCTCGACCGGGATCACGGACAGGCAGTTCGACTTCTCGCCGCAGTCGCCGCAGCCCTCGCACACGCGCTCGTTGATCCACACGCGCTGCTTCGGCTCGGCGGCCTTGCCGCGCTTGCGCTTGCGGCGCAGCTCCGCGGCGCACTCCTGGTCGTGGATCAGGACGGTGACGCCCTCGACCTCGGCCAGCTCCTGCTGGGCCGTCGAGCAGCTCCGAGCGGTCGCGCACCTCGGCGATCGGGGCGAGCTGGACGCCCCTGTAGCGGCTCGTGTCCTCGGCGGTGACGATGATCCGCCGCACGCCCTCGAGCTCGAGCCAGCGGGTCAGGTCCGGCACGCTGAGCTGGCCCTCGATGTCCTGGCCGCCCGTCATGGCGACGTGCTCGTTGTAGAGCAGCTTGTAGGTGATGTTCACCCCGGCGGCGGTCGCGGCGCGGATCGCGAGCGAGCCGGAGTGGTGGAAGGTGCCGTCGCCGAGGTTCTGCACGAGGTGCGCGTCGTCGGTGAACGGCGCCATGCCGATCCACTGCGCGCCCTCGCCGCCCATCTGCGTGATGCCGGTGATCTCGCCCTTGCCCTCGGGGTTCAGCAGCACCATCGTGTGGCAGCCGATGCCGGCGCCGACGAGCGTGCCCTCCGGGGCCTTCACGGAGCTGTTGTGCGGGCAGCCCGAGCAGAAGAACGGGGTGCGCTGGGCCATCGGCAGCTCGGCCGGGCGCCCGTGGATCTCGGCGAGCTTGCGGAGGCGCGCCTCCACCGAGTCGATCCGCACGCCGCGCGCGGCCAGCCGGCCGGCGACCGCTCGGGCGATCAGGTCGGCGTCGAGGTCGAGCTCGCGCGGCAGGAGCGTCTCGCCGCGCTCGTCGCGCTTGCCGAGCACGCGCGGCGCCTCGGCCATGCCGTAGAGCGTCTCCTTGAGGAGCGTCTCGACGAACGGGCCCTTCTCCTCGGCGACGAGCACCTCGTCGAGCCCGCGCGCGAACTCGTGCGCGATCTCGGGCTCGAGCGGCGAGACCATGCCGAGCTTCAGGATCCGGATGCCGGCGCGCTCGAGGCCGCCTCCGTCGAGGCCGAGCCCGCGCAGGGCGTGCATCAGGTCGTAGTAGGCCTTGCCGGAGGCGACGATGCCGAGCCACGCCCGGCCGGCGCCCTCGATGCGGTTCACGCCGTTCTCGCGCGCGTATGCGAGCGCGAGCTCCGTGCGCGGGCCGAACAGCGTGCGCTCCATGTCGAGCGACGCGGGCGCGAGCAGGTTGCCGTTCGGCACGTGCTCGTAGGGCTTGCCGTTCCACTCGACGACCGGCATCGCCGGCAGCACGCGCTCGGGCGCGACGGTCGCGGTGCCCACGGCGTCGGCGACGCTCGTGACGATCTTGAAGCCGGCCCAGAGCCCGGACGCGCGCGAGAGCGCGAACGCGTGGAGGCCGAGGTCGAGGACCTCCTGGACGTTGCCCGGGAAGAAGACGGGCATGCCCGAGGCTCGCGAGCAGCGACTCGGACGCGCTCGGGACCGTGGACGACTTGCAGCCCGGGTCGTCCCCGACAACCGCGAGCGCCCCGCCGGTGCGCGGGACGCCCACGAAGTTGCCGTGGCGAAGTGAGTCGGCGGCGCGGTCGAGGCCGGGGGCCTTGCCGTACCACATGGCGAGCACGCCGTCGTACTTGGCGCCGGGCAGCTGCGCCGCGAGCTGGCTGCCCCAGGCGGAGGTCGCGCCGAGCTCCTCGTTCAGGCCGGGCACGTGGCGCACGTGGTGCTCCTCCACGAGCTTCCTGTTCCGGGCGAGCTCCTTGTCGAGCCCGCCGAGCGGCGAGCCCTGGTAGCCGGAGATCATCGTGCCGGTGTGAAGCCCGCGGCGGCGGTCGGCGCGGTGCTGGTCGAGCGGCAGGCGCACGAGGCCCTGCACGCCCGTGAGGAGGATCCGGCCCTGCTCGAGGACGTACTTGTCGTCGAGCGAGACGTCGAGGAGCGGGCCGCGGCGGTACCCGCCGTCGTCTTCTCCGGAGCGCCGGAAGCGCCGGGCGTCGCGCGCTGGCTGTCCGGCTCCTCCCTGCTTGCGAATCGCAATGGACATCCGGCTTAGGTCTCCCCTCCGCGACCGATTGGGAAACGTACCTTACCATTGGTGGCAGACGAAAGGATGACCAGCCCCGCGTTATCGGCCGATGCACGGGGTATAAGGTCAAAGACTATGACCATTGCAGCCCGCCAGCTTCCCGACGACAGCCATCCCCCTGGCAGACGACGACCACGAGCAGATCGTCATCCGCCAGGACAAGCGGACGGGGCTGCGCTTCATCGTGGCGGTGCATTCGACCGTGCTCGGGCCCGCCCTCGGCGGGATGCGGCTGAAGCGCTACGCGGGCGGGCTCGGCGAGGCGCTCGAGGACGTGATGGGGCTCGCGCGCACCATGACGCTCAAGGCGTCGGCCGCCGGCCTCCACCTCGGCGGCGGCAAGGCCGTGATGATCGACGACGGGCGCGCGGACGCGCGCGAGGAGCGGCTCGACGCCGCGGCGCGCGTGATCGACGGCCTCGAGGGCGCGTACATCACGGCCGAGGACATCGGCACGACCACCGCCGACATGGACCGCATGGCGCTGTCAACCCGCTTCGTGGTCGGGCGCTCGCATGGCAACGGCGGCGGCGGGGATCCCTCCCCCGTCACGGCGGAGACGGTCTTCCAGGCCATGCGCCGCGGGCTGGTCGCGGCGACGGGCGACGGCGACTTCGCGGGACGGCGGATCGGCGTGGTCGGGCTCGGCAAGGTCGGCTCCCCGCTCGCGGCGAAGCTGGCCGAGGCGGGCGCGCACGTGATCGGCTGCGACCTCGACAACGATCGCTGCCGGTGCCTCTCCGACGAGCTCGGCATCCAGATCGCGCCGTCCGCGGAGGCGATCCTCGCCGCCGAGCTCGACGTGCTCGCGCCGTGCGCGGCCGGGGGCATGATCGACGACGCGCTCGCGCGCTCGATCGACTGCCGCGTGCTGGCCGGCGCCGCGAACAACCCGCTGTCGGACCGCTCCGTGGCCCGGACGCTGATGGCGCGCGAGATCCTCTACGTGCCCGACTTCCTCGCCAACTGCGGCGGCCTCATCCACGTGTCGCGCGAGTGGTACGGCGACCAGGGACCCGGCGAGGACGAGCTGATCGCGGGCGCGATGGAGCGCCTCGACGACGCGCTCGTGACCGCGGAGGCCGAGGGCACGCCGCCGATCGAGGTGGCGGAGCGCCAGGCGCTCGAGCGCGTGGAGGCGGCTCGAGGACGGTAGCCCGATGGCGGCGGGGTATCCTCAGGTTGGTTTGGAGAGCTCGTTCGAGCCCGTCTCATCGCGCCGTACCTTCGAGGAGGCCGTCGACCAGATCGTCGAGCGGATCAAGTCCGGCGACCTGCACACGGGCGACCGCCTGCCGTCCGAGCGCGAGCTCGCCTCGCTGATGCGGATCAGCAGGCCGACGCTCCGCGAGGCCGTGAAGACGCTCGTGGAGGCGGGAGTGCTGGAGGTGCGCCGGGGCCAGTCGGGCGGCATCTTCGTCGCCTCGGAGCTGATCCCCCGCGACCTGCTCCGCAGCCGCCAGGCGATCCGGGTGAGCGAGGTGGCAGGCGTGCTCGAGGCGCGCCGGCTGCTCGAGCCGCGCGTGGCGCAGCTGGCCGCCGCGAACGCCTCCGAGGACGACTTCGCCGCGATGGCGGCGCTGATCGAGCGCAAGCGCGCGCTCGCGGCGGCGGACGACTTCCTCGCGCACGAGGACCTCTTCCTGCAGCTCGACCTCAAGTTCCACCTCGCGATGGCGCGCGCCACGCGCAACTCCACCGTCGTGCAGCTCATGCGCAACCTCTTCCGGCGGCTCGAGATCGCGCGTGACATGGCCGTGCACGCGCCCCCCGTGCCGAGCTGGGTGATCGAGATCCACGAGCGCACGCTCGCCGCGATCCGGTCCGCCGACTTCCAGCTGATCGACCAGGTGATGGACGAGCACCTGGCCGAGCTCGAGCAGATCTGGGAGCGGGAGACCGGCCGCGGCCTCGTGAGGCCCCTGCCGGACTTCCTCCAGCCGGTCGCCGACCGGTCACGCGCGCTGCGCGCGGGCTAGTGTCGGACGAGAACGTCGAGATCATCCGACGCGGCTACGCGCACTTCATCGCCACCGGGGAGATCAACGCCCATCCGGATCTCGTGTGGGACGTCTCCCGCCTCGGCTGGCCCGACCAGCAGGTGTACCCCGGAGTCGAGGGGGCGATGCGATTCAACGCCGAGTGGGCCGCCGCGTGGGATGACTGGGAGCTCGAGGTCGAGGACTACCTGGACGCGGGGGAGCGCGTCGTCGTCATCCTCAACCAGCGCGGGCGTTCCAAGGCGACCGGGATTCCCGTCGACATGCGCTTCGCCCAGGTGTGGACGCTCCGGGACGGAGTGGGGATCCGGATGCAGATGTACGCGAGCGTCGAGGAGGCCCTCGAGGCCGTGGGGCTGTCGGGCTAGGCCGCGGGCTCGAGCTCCGCGAGCCGGCGCAGGTTCCTGCTCGCGCGCCCGATCAGCCCGACGATCATCGCCGCGGCAAGCCCGATCCCGAGCATGTCCAGCAGGCCGAAGCCCGGCATGCCGAGCACGAGCGCGGTGTTGACGGCGATCAGCGCGAGCCGTGCCTCGGTGGGTCCGAAGCGGCCGTAGCCGAGCGTGAACACGCCGAACGCGTGCGTCTCGAGGTAGGTGTTGATCGAGAGGATCAGGTACGCGACCACGATCGCGAGGCCCACCGCGAGCAGCATGTACGGCGACAGCCCGAGGCCGATGCCGATCGCCGCGGTGGCGAAGGCGTCGACGAGGTGGTCGAGGTAGTACCCGTAGCGGGGCCGCTCGGTCTTCCGCACGCGGGCGAGCGTGCCGTCGAGGGAGTCGCCGAGCCAGTGGATGACGAGCAGCCCGCTGGCGGCCCACAGCCACGCCTCGTTGCCGTTCGACAGCACGTAGGCGGCCGCGATGCCGATCGCGGCGACGACGCCGAGGGCGGTGAGGTGATCCGGCTTGATCCAGCGCGGCAGCCGCAGGGCGATCCACTGAAGGACGCGCGCCTCGGGCACCGCAAGCAGGAACTTCTTCTCTCTCATGACCCCTTCTCTCCTTGTTGACCGATGGTCAATAGAACACCGCCGGCCGGAAGGGGTTACGCGACCTTGGTGCTCGAGCGCGCAGGTTCCGTCTTCTGTGCCGGAATACCCGGCATAAACGACGGAGCCCCCCGGGGGGTTCCGTCACTTCCCCGCGTAATACGCGGGTAGAACGCGGCACAGGCTAGCGTTGCCCGGGTGACCCGCCCCCTACTCGTAGTCGATGCCCCATCCATGCTGTTCCGCGCCTTCTACGCGCTGCCGGACACGATCAAGGGCGCCGACGGCCAGCCGGTGAACGCCCTGCTCGGCACCGCGAACCTGGTGCTGCGCGAGGTCGAGGAGCACGACCCGCGCGCGGTGGTGCTCTGCTTCGGCCCGGACGCGGCCGACTACCGCGTGGAGCTGTTCGACGGCTACCACGCCGACCGCCCGGACGTACCGGACACGCTCGCCCCGCAGTTCGCCGACGCGCGGCCGTTCTTCGAGGCGTTCGGCTGGACCGTCGCCGACAGCGACTCCTTCGAGGCGGACGACCTGCTGGGCTCGTACGCGACCCGCGAGACCGAGGCGGGCGGCCGCACGCTCGTCATGACAGGCGACCGCGACATGTACCAGTGCGCCGGCGACCAGGTCCAGATCCTGTACGTGCGCACCGGCGGCAAGCAGGGCGCGGAGCTCGTGGACGCCGCCGAGGTGAAGAAGCGCTACGGCATTCCGCCCGAGCTCGTGCCGGACTTCATCGCGCTCCGCGGCGACCCGTCCGACGGCATCCCCGGCGCGAAGGGGATCGGCGAGAAGACCGCCGCCGAGCTGCTCCAGCGCCACGGCTCGCTCGAGGCCGCGATCGCGGGAGGCGTGCGAGAGACGAAGAAGACCGTGCGCGCGGCGCTCTGCAGCCAGGGCGACGAGCTGCGCGCGTTCAAGGAGATCGCGACGCTCCAGGACGTGAAGGTGAAGCGCCCGAAGGACCGCCCGACCGACTACGCCGGCGCCGCCGCGGCGGCCCGCGAGCGCGGCATGGAGCGGCTCGCGAAGCGGCTCGAGGGGCTGGCCGCGTGACGTTGGTCACATAGTGCTCCGGAGCGATTACTTTCGCGCCCGTGCCCGGTCTAAATGGGCATGAACGCGAACCGTTGGCCAGCTCTGTACGTCCTCTGCACCGGCGTGCTGATGATCGTCCTCGACGCGACGATCGTGAACGTCGCGCTGCCGTCCATCAAGGATGACCTCGGCTTCTCCCAGAGCGAGCTCGCCTGGGTCGTCAACGCCTACCTGATCGCCTTCGGCGGCCTGCTGCTGCTGGCCGGCCGGATCGGCGACCTGATCGGCCACCGCCGGGTGTTCCTCATCGGCCTCGCGGTCTTCACCGTGGCCTCGCTCGCGTGCGCGCTCGCGCAGACGCAGGGCATGCTGATCGCGGCGCGGTTCGTGCAGGGCGCCGGCGGCGCGCTCGCGTCGGCCGTGATCCTCGGGATGATCGTGACGATGTTCCCGGAGCCCCGGGAGCAGGCGAAGGCGATCGGCGTGTACGGCTTCGTCGCCTCCGCGGGCGGGTCGATCGGCCTCCTCGCCGGCGGCGTCCTGACCGACCTGATCAACTGGCACTGGATCTTCTTCGTGAACCTGCCGATCGGGTTGGCCACCGGCCTGCTCGCGCTGCGGCTCGTCGAGGCGCGTCCCGGCCTCGGCCTCAGCGAGGGCGCGGACATCCCGGGCGCCGTGCTCGTGACCTCCGGCCTGATGCTGGGCGTCTACACGATCCTCGGCGTCGAGGAGCACGGCTGGGCCTCCATGCAGACGCTCGCGCTCGGAGCCGTCTCCGTCGCGCTCGTGGCCGGGTTCGTGCTGCGCCAGGCCAAGGCCGAGTCCCCGCTCATGCCGCTGCGGCTGTTCCGCTCCCGCGAGGTGGCGGGCGCGAACATCGTGATGGCGCTGCTCGTGGTCGGGATGTTCGGGCTCTTCTTCCTGGGCGCGCTCTACCTCCAGCTGATCCTCGGCTACACCCCGCTCGAGGTCGGCCTCGCGTTCCTGCCCGCCACGCTCGTGATGGGCACGCTCTCGCTCGGGTTCACCGACAAGCTCAACATGCGCTTCGGCCCCGCCAACGTGCTGATCGCCGGGCTGTTCTTCCTGGTCGGCGCGATGCTGCTGTTCGCCCGCACGCCGGTCGACGGCAACTACTGGGTCGACCTGCTCCCGCTGATGCTCCTGTTCGGCGTGGGCGCGGGCGTCTCGTTCCCCGCCCTCATGATGCTGGCGATGTCGGGAGCGACGCCGAGCGACGCCGGCCTAGCGTCCGGGCTCGTGAACACGACCGCCCAGGTGGGCGGCGCGATCGGGATCGCCCTGCTGGCGACGCTGGCCACCGGCCGCACCGAGGGCCTCCGCGCGGACGGGGAGCCCATGGCGGCGGCGCTGAACGGCGGCTACCACCTGGCCTTCCTGGTCGGCGCGATCCTGGCGGTCGTGGCGATCGTGGTGGCGGTGTCGGTGCTCCGCACGGGCCGCCCCGCGGCGGCGGCCGCGCAAGAGCACGCCCCGGCGGGCGAGCCGGCGTGCGAGCCCGCCTAGGCAGCGGCGCCCCGCCAGGGCTGAGGGGGTCAGACCCGAGGGTCTGACCCCCTTTAGTGGAGGCGGCCGGCACTGCCCCGGCGTCCGCGGAACACCATCCCGATGCTTGCTACGAGTGTTCCCTCAGAGTCTGATCTCGGCGTCCGGTTCGGTCGATCCGAGGGATACGTCCCCGGCGCCACACCCTCGAAGTTGTCCCGTGGCGGCCGAGGGTCACGCCGTCACGGTGAGCCCGCTATATGAAGCCGCCTGGCCGGGTCGCGGGCTTACCCGGGGCGACTCTCTCACGGCCTAATTAGGCGGCGAGAGGCTGAACTCGATGAGAGTCCGCACTTATGGTTTTCCGGGACTTTTTAACGAGGCCAACCCGGATCCTCGACTCGCTACACCGAGACGAGCAGCTCCACGTCGAAGCTGGTTCGCCCCCTTGCAACATCACCAAGGGTAGCGGCGAACCACCTCCGTGACGTCCCCTAGGGACCATTCCCAATAGGCGAAACCCCCGGGAAACGGCACTCTGAGCCGCATGAACGAGACGACCCAGGAACTTCCCCCCGAGCCCCAGCCCCAGCCGCGCCGCCTGCTCCGCGCACGCTCGGGACGCATGATCGGCGGCGTCTGCGCCGGTCTCGGGCGCTACTTCAACGTCGACCCGATCCTCTTCCGGATCGGCGCTGTCGTGCTCGCCTTCGTGGGCGGGGTCGGCCTCCTCGCGTACGTGGCGGCGCTGCTGCTCGTGCCCGCCGAGGACTCCGCGGGCGCGTCCGGGGAGCCAGCCGTCCGCAATCGCTGGCTCGTCATCGCCGGCGTGGTCCTGCTCCTGCTCATCTCGTGGCCCTTTCTTCTCGGCGGCGGGCTGGTCCTGGCGGGACTACTCATCCCGCTCGCCTTTCTTGTCGCCGCCGGTGTTCTCGTCTGGTGGTTCGTCTCGGGAGAGGGACCGTCGGGAGACGCGGGCGACGTGGCAAAGCGCGCCCTCCTCGGCATCGCCATCCTCGCCGTCTGCGGGCTGATCGCCATCGGCGGCGCCTGGGCCGCGGCCGCCGGGGGCGAGACGGTCGTCGCGATCGCGGTGATCGCCGCCGGCGTGTCGATCCTCGTGGGCGCGTTCGTCCGTCCGATGCGCTGGCTCGTGCTCCCCGCCGTGACGCTCGCGCTCGCCGCCGGAACCGTCTCGGCCGCGGGGATCGACCTCGACGGCGGCGTCGGCGAGCGCGACTACCGTCCCGCCTCTGCGCTCGACCTGCGCGACACCTACGAGCTGGGCATGGGCGAGCTGATCATCGACCTGCGCCAGACGGACCTGCCGGCCGGCGACGTGCCGCTCGGCGTGGACCTCGGGATTGGCGAGGCACGCGTGATCGTGCCGGACGACGTCTGCGTCGCGACCGACGCCGAGGTCGGCATCGGCGAGGTGCGCGCCTTCGACCGCCACAACGGCGGCGTGGACGTGGACGTCGACGACCTCCCGCCGGCCGACCCGGACGTCACGCGCCTCGTGGTGAACGCGGACGTGGGCGTCGGCTCACTCCGGATCGGGCAGTCCGGCGCCGACCTCGACCTGGACCGCGGCCACTTCGACTTCGGCGACCACGACCCCGACCTCGGTGAGAACTCGGGCTGTGCGACGTAGCCCGGACCTCACCTCGGTCGTGGCGGGCGTGTGCGTGATCGCGCTCGGGACCCTGCTCCTGCTCGACGCCGCCGGGACGATGGACCTGCGCTTCGAGGTGCTCGGCCCGGCGGCATGCGCCGCGCTGGGAGCGATCCTGCTGGCGTCCGGGCTCACCCGCCCGCGATGATCCAAGCGTGACCGCGCGCACCCGGCAGCGCCTCCCCCGCCCTCCTCCGCCGCGACCGCTCAGCCGGCTGGCTGGGCGGCGTGGCCGCCGGGATCGCGCGCCGCTTCGGCATCGACGTCTCGCTCGTGCGGCTCGCGTTCGTCGTCGCCACGGCGGCGGGCGGCGCCGGGCTCGCCGCCTACGGCCTCGGCTGGCTGCTCATCCCGGCCGGCGACTCGGTGCCGGGCCGCCGGCGGATCCCCACCGGGCGCGGGGCCGTGGAGGTCGCGCTCGGAACGGGACTGATGCTGCTCGCGGTGCTGCTCACGTTCCGGGCGCTCGGCGTGTGGTTCTCGGACGCGGTCGTGTGGCCGCTCGTGCTGATCGCGAGCGGCGGCGCGCTGATCTGGCGGCAGTCGCTGGGCGAGCGGGCGGCGGAGCCCGCGGATGCGTCGCCCGTTCGACCGGGCGGCCCCGCCGCGGAGGCCGCCGGCGCGCGCGAGGCCGCCGCCGAGCACGGCCGCCGGGCGGCGATCGCGGTCTCCCGCACCGGCCTCGGCATCGCGCTCGTGCTCGCCGCCGGGATCGTGTTCCTCCAGGCGACCGGAGCGCTGGGCGCGGCGCGCGACGTGCTGCTCGCGGTGATCGCGGCGGTCGTGGTGCTCGGCGTGATCTTCGCGCCCTGGATCGTGCGGCTCGTGCGCTCGCTCACGCACGAGCGGGCCGAGCGGATCCGGTCTCAGGAGCGCGCCGAGGTGGCGGCGCACCTCCACGACTCGGTGCTCCAGACGCTCGCGATGATGCAGCGCCGCGCCGGCGACCCGAGCGAGGTGGCCGCGCTCGCCCGCCGCCAGGAGCGCGAGCTGCGCGCCTGGCTCGCGGACCGTCCCGCTCCAGGCCAGGCGGCCAGCCTGGCCGCGGCGCTCGAGGCCGCCGCCACCGACGTCGAGGAGACCCACGGCGTGCCGGTTGAGGTGGTCGTGGTGGGCGACCGCGGCCTCGACCCCGCCCACGAGGCGGTGGTGGCCGCCGCCCGCGAGGCGATGACGAACGCGGCGAAGTTCGGCGGCGGCTCGCCGGTGGACGTGTACGCGGAGAGCGACACGGGCCGCACCCAGGTGTTCGTGCGCGACCGCGGCCCCGGCTTCGACGCAAGCTCGATTCCCGCCGACCGGCGCGGCGTGCGCGAGTCGATCGTCGGCCGGATGGAGCGCCACGGCGGCCGAGCGCGCATCACGAGCGCGCCCGGCGCGGGCACCGAGGTCGAGATCGTGCTCGAGAGGCAGGCGTGACCGAGCCGCGCGTCCTGATCGTGGACGACCACTCGCTCTTCCGGGCGGGCGTGCGCGCGGAGCTGGAGCCGCTGCTCGAGATCACCGGCGAGGCCGGCGGCGTGGAGGAGGCCGTCGAGGCCATCGAGCGGCACGGCCCCGACGTCGTCCTGCTCGACGTGCACATGCCGGACGGCGGCGGCGTGGAGGTGATCCGGCGCACCGTCGCGCTCACGGACACGCCACCCTGCTTCCTCGCCCTGTCGGTCTCCGATGCCGCCGAGGACGTGATCGCCGTGATCCGCGCGGGCGCGCGCGGCTACGTGACCAAGAACATCTCCGGCGAGGAGCTGGCCGACGCCGTCCGCCGCGTGCACGGCGGCGACGCGGTCTTCTCCCCCCGCCTGGCCGGCTTCGTCCTCGACGCCTTCGCGGGCCCCGCGCCCCAGCCCGAGTCCGAGCTGGACGCGCTCACTGCGCGCGAGCGCGAGGTGCTCCAGCACATCGCCCGCGGCTACATGTACAAGGAGATCGCCCTGCGCCTCGACATCTCGCCGAAGACCGTGGAGGCGCACGTCTCCTCCGTCCTGCGGAAGCTGCAGCTCTCGAGCCGGCACGAGCTCAGCCGCTGGGCTGCCGAGCGCGGCCTGGACCTGTAGCCCCCGGATGCCATTAGTAGCGCTCTGACATCTCGCGCTGGATCTCGCGCTTCGTGTCGCGTTCCTTGATCGAGCGGCGCTTGTCGTACATGTCCTTGCCCTTAGCCAGCGCGATTTCGACCTTCGCGCGCGGGCCGCTCCAGAACAGGCGCGTCGGCACGATCGTCAGGCCCTTCTCGGAGGTCGCTCCGATCAGCCGCTCGATCTCGCGGCGGTGGAGCAGCAGCTTGCGCGGGCGCTCCGGGTCGTGGTTCTCGCGCGCGGGCTTGTACGGCGCTATGTGCATGTTCCGCAGCCACACCTCGCCGTCGCGCACCTCGGCGTAGGCGTCCTTCAGCTGCACGCCGCCCTCGCGGAGCGACTTGACCTCGGAGCCCTGGAGCACCATCCCCGCCTCGAACTTGTCGAGCAGGTTGTAACGGAACCCGGCCTGGCGGTTGGTGGCGATGTCCCCGGGCGCGGCCTTGCGTTTCTTCTTAGCCATCCCGCACTGAGTATGCACTGAGGTCGACGCGACCACGGGGTGCGTCGACGCGGTCCACCTCGACGGTCAGCGAGTCGCCCAGCCGCAGGCGCCGCCCCGAGCCCTCGGCCTCGAGCGCCGTGCCCACCTCGTTGAGACTCCACCAGCCCTGAAGCCGCCGCACCGGCAGGAAGCCCTCGAAGCGCTCTTCGCCGAACTCGACGAAAGCGCCCTTCTCGATCAGGCCCACCACCTGGCCCTCGAAGGACGGCGGGTCGTCGGCGCGCGACTCCGACAGCACCCGCTCGAGCAGGAACGACAGGCAGACGTCGTCGGCGTCGCGCTCGATCTTCATCGCCTCGCGCTCCGTGGACGAGCTGATCACGCCGGCCTCCTCGAGCTCGTGCGCGGGAGCGGCCGCCTCGTCGATCCCGAGTCCCTGGAGCAGCGCGCGGTGGGCCACGATGTCCGGGTAGCGCCGGATCGGCGAGGTGAAGTGGCAGTAGCGCTCGCTCCCGAGCCCGGCGTGGCCCAGGTTGCGCGGCGTGTAGTAGGCCTGCTTCAGGGCTCGCAGCACCAGCACGTGAATGGCGCGCCGCCCGCCCGCCTCGCGCGCCACGATCCTCGAGATCTCGGTGACCGCGTCCGCGGCCTGCTGTGGCGTCATCTGCTTCGGGAGCGGGGGCGTGGGGATGTCGAGGCTCGCGAGCTGCTCGGCGAGGAACTGCGCGGACTGCGGCTCGGGGCGCTCGTGCACGCGGTAGAGCGTCGGCAGGCGGCGATCGGCCAGGTAGCCCGCCACCTGCTCGTTCGCGAGGATCATCAGCATCTCGATCAGCCCGTGCGACTCGGTCTGCGCGTCGTAGCGCACCCCGGTCACGTTGCCCTCGGAGTCGAAGTCGAAGGTCGGCTCGAAGGAGCCGAACTCGAGCGAGTCGCGCCGCTCGCGGAGGGCGGCAGCGACCTCACGCGCGATCGCGAGCGGCTCTCCCCACGGCTCCTCTGCCCGGCCGCGGCCGGCGAACAGCTCGTCGACCTCGCCGTAGGTGAGCCTGCGGTCGCTCCGCACCTTCGAGCGGTGGAACGCGACGGTGGTCACGTCGGCGCCGTCCATCTCCATCTCGATCGTCACCGCGAGCTTGTCCTCGCCGGGGCGCAGCGAGCACGCCTGGTTCGACAGCTCCTCAGGCAGCATCGGCTCAACCGCGCCCGGCACGTACACGCTCGTGCCGCGCCGGAACGCCTCGCGCTCGAGCCGCCCGCCGGGGCGCACGTACGCGGTCACGTCGGCGATGTGCACCCACACCCGCACCCGCCCGCCGTCCTCGCGGCGCGCCGAGATCGCGTCGTCGAAGTCCTTCGCGTCGTCGGGGTCGATCGTGAACGTGGGCAGGTCGCGCAGGTCCACGCGAGCGTCGGCCGCATACGGCTCGTGCAGCTGCGCGTCGGCCTCCGCGGTCGCCGCGCGCGAGTACGAGCGGCGCAGGCCGCGATGGAGCATCAGGCCCTCCACCACGTCGCGTGCGCGGTCCGGGCGCCCGAGCCGCCGCAGCACGCGCGCGCCGCGCTTCCCGCCGCCCACCAGAACGAGGTCGCCGGCGCCCGCGCCGCCACGCTCGACCGCGGTGCGCGGCCCGGGGCCGAACAGCGGCTCCGCGACCAGGAAGCGGCCCTTCTTCTCCAGGACCGCCACCATCGGCTCGTCGAGCCGTCCCGCGGGACGGCGGCGCGTGGCCGCGCTCATCTCAGTTCGCGCGCGAGCGTCTCGAGCGCCACGGGCAGAGCCTCGTCGCGGCGCGTGTCCGGGTCGTCCTGAGCCCGGACGTCGGGCTTGATGCCCTTGGCAGAGATCGTCTCGCCTCCGGGCAGGTAGTAGTTCGCGACGGTCAGGTCGAGCACGCCGCCGTTCGAGAGATGTTCCACCTCCTGGACGAGACCCTTGCCGAACGTGCGCGTGCCCACCACGGTGCCGCGGTCGCGGTCCCGCAGGGCGCCGGTCACGATCTCGGAGGCGCTGGCGCTGCCGCCGTCCACGAGCACGACCACCGGGATGTCCTCGCCGATCGCGTCGCCGCTCGCCTCGTGGGTCCGCTCGGACCGCGAGCGGCCGCGCACCGACACGATCTCGCCGTCCTCGATGAACAGGCTCGACACCAGCACCGCCTCCACCAGCAGGCCGCCGCCGTTGCCGCGCAGGTCGAGCACGATCGCCTCGGCGCCGCTGCCGAGGACCCTGTCGATCTCCCGCTTCAGGAGGCCGTGCGCGCCGTCGCTGAAGCTGAACAGCTCGACGACGCCGAGGCGCTCTCCGCCGCGCTCCACCACGCGGCCGCGCGCGACCGGCACCTCGATCCGCTCCCGCTTCACCTTCACGGTGCGGTCGCGCTCGGCGCCCGGCGTGAACACCTGAAGCTCGACGCTCGTACCGGCCGGGCCCTTGATGCGGCTCGTGGCCACCTCGCTGCTCACACCGGCGATCGACTTGCCGTTCACGCCGAGGATGAAGTCGCCGCGCCGGATGCTGGCGCCGGCGGCGGGTGAGCCCTCGAACACGCGCAGGACCTTCAGCCCGCGCCGGTCCTGCTCCACGTTCATGCCGACGCCCTCGAACTCACCGCTCACCTCCTCGGTGAACTGGCGCGCCTCGGAGGGCGTCAGGTAGTGCGAATAGGGATCGTTCAGCGCGTTGACCAGGCCCTTCAGCGAGGACTCGTCCAGCTTCTCGTCGTCGACCTGCTTGTAGAAGTTCTTCTCGATCGAGTCGATGATCTCCGCGCGGAGCGCGCGGTCCTCCTGGACCAGGGCGTCGCGCACCGGGCCGGGCAGGTTCTCGGGATGGCCACCGAGCCAGATGCCGGCCGCAAGCACCGCGAGGGCGCCGAGCACCGCTAGAAGAGCTCTGGACATGAGGAGAGGAGGCTAGTCCCCGCCGGTCAAGTGCGGCTAAACGCGTCCTAGACGCGCAGGAAGCGCCGCAGCGTGATGCCGCTGCCGAGCGCCGAGACCGCGATGCAGGCGAACATCAGCACCACCACGAGCAGCGGGAAGTCGATCGTCTCGGGCGCGGCCAGGAGCGCGAAGCGGTCCGAGAGCGGGTCCACGAACGTCGTCTTCAGGATCGCGAGCAGCAGCACCGCGAGCACTCCGCCCAGGAACCCGACCACCATCCCCTCGATCACGAACGGCCAGCGGATGAACCAGTTCGTGGCGCCCACCAGCTTCATCACCTCGACCTCGCGCCGGCGGGCGAACACCGACAGCCGGATGGTGTTGGCGACCAGCGCGATCGAGGCGAGCACGAGCAGCACCGCGAGGCCCGCGGTGAGCCCCTTCACGAGGCCCGTGGCCGACAGGATCTTGTCCGTGTCCTCCTCGCGGTCGCGCACCTCGTCGATGGCCGCGAGCTGAGGCTGGTTCCCGGCGCTGAGCCGCTGGACGATGTCGTCGAGCCGGTCGGGGTCCTCGGGCGTCACACGGAAGGAGGCGGGCAGCGGGTTCGAGCCGAGCAGCTCCGCACCCTCCTCGAAGGCCTTCGGGTTCTTCTCCTCGGCTCGCGCGAGCGCCTCGCCCTTCGAGATGAACTCCACGGACTTCACGTTCGAGGTGCCCTCGATCGCCTCGCGCAGCTGCGACTGCTCGAGCTGCGTGGCGGAGTCCTTGACGTACACGTCCACGACCACTCGGCTGCGCACCTCGTTCGCCGTGCCCGTGGTGGCCTGCACGATCGGGATGAAGACGCCGAGCACCACCGCGGTGAGCAGGACGGTCAGGAGCGCCGCCAGCGCCGGCGCCGAGCTGCGCCGCAGGCCGCGGAGCGCCTCTCTCAGGAAGAAGCCGAGGCGCATCAGTTCGGGTGCCCCTCGGCGCCCACGCCGAGCTCCCCGCGCAGCCGCACGGCGAACTCGGTGGTGGACTCGTCGGGCCGGTAGAGGCCGGACAGCTCGTCGCGCACGATGCGGCCCTCGCGGAGCTCGATCACGCGCCGGCGCATCTTGTCGACCATCTCCTTGTCGTGCGTCGCGACGACGACCGTCGTGCCGGTGCGGTTGATCCGATAGATGAGCTGCATGATCCCGATGGACGTCTCGGGATCGAGGTTGCCGGTGGGCTCGTCGGCGAGAAGCAGCGGCGGGTGGTTCACGAACGCGCGCGCGATCGAGACGCGCTGCTGCTCGCCGCCGGACAGCTCGTCGGGGAAGTTGTGGAGCTTCGTGGAGAGGCCGACCAGGCGCAGGATGTCCGGCACCTTGCGCCGGATCTCCTGGCGCGTCTCGCCGATCACCTGGAGGGAGTACGCGACGTTGTCGTACACCGTCCGGTTCGGCAGCAGCTTGTAGTCCTGGAAGACCACGCCGATGTTGCGGCGCAGGTACGGCACGCGCGAGCGCGGCACCTCGTGGAGCCCGCGCCCCGCGATCGAGACCTCGCCGCGGGTGGCCTCGAGCTCCTTCATCATGAGCCGGATGCAGGTGGACTTCCCGCAGCCCGTTGGGCCGACGAGGAAGACGAACTCGCCGCGCCCGATGCGCATCGAGGCCGACTGCACGGCCACGGAGCCGCCGTCGTACACCTTCGTGACGTCCTTGAACTCGACGACGGGCACGTCCACGCGCGGCTTCCGCCCCGCCTCGGCGGGCGCTCTCTTGGTCACTGCCATGAACCCTGATATCTAGCGGACGTCAGCCCACAACCGCGACGAGTGCAACGCTAATTGCGCACCCGCCAGCGGGTATACAGCTCCCCATCTGCCTCCGCGACGGAGACCAGGTCGAGCTCCACGGGGTCCACCAGCTCGCGGCCGGCGACGATCGTGAGCGCGGCCGCGCCGCCGATCACCTTGGGGTTCATCGTGAGGAACAGCTCGTCCACGAGCCCTGCGGCGAACAGGAAGGAGTTGAGCGTCGGGCCGCCCTCGCAGAGCACCGAGCGCACTCCGTGCCGCTCGTGGAGGTAGGCCATCAGGCGCGGAAGGTCGTCGCCGACGCGCGCGTACTCGACCTGGTCGCCGAGCCGCTCGATCGTCGCGTCGGAGCCGGTGGCGATCACCACGCGCTGTTCCGGCTCGTTGAGGAGCGGGAGGTCGGCGGGCAGGTCGAGCCGCCCGCTCACGACCACCGCGAGCGCGTCGGGCACGAGCCCCTCGTTCTGGCGCTTCTGGCGGAGCTCGTCGTTCTTCGTCATCCGCCCGTAGCGCTCCTCGCGCGCCGTGCCGGCGCCCACCATCACCGCGTCCGCCTGCGTGCGGAGGTGGTGGAAGAGCCGCCGGTCCA
This sequence comes from uncultured Thermoleophilaceae bacterium, assembly GCA_963741455.1. GTDB lineage: Bacteria > Actinomycetota > Thermoleophilia > Solirubrobacterales > Thermoleophilaceae > JACVRW01. The sequence goes on along the minus strand of CAVUIF010000003.1, from coordinate 554,590 downwards.
CGTCGCTCGACAGGCCCTTCGTGCGCCAGTCGAGCGTCGCCTTGCCGTCGAGGCTCGAGACCATGTTGATCCCGAGATACGGCCGCCCGGCGGGGGCCAGCTCGCGCAGGCGCATGTTCGCGGCCAGCTCCTCCGGCGAGGTCGCGGCGCGCTCTGGATGGATGAGCTGCACGCGGGCAGCCTAGGTCAGTTCGCGCGGATGACGCAGTAGCCCGGGAACTCGAATCCCTTGCGTGGGCGGAAGCCGCGGCCGGCGCGGTAGATGCCGCCGTCCGACGGCTGCTCGGCGAGGAACGTGTTCTCGACCCCGTCGCGCTCGCGGCGCTGGTCCACGCGGATGCGGCGCGACACGATCTGGAGCAACCCGGTCGGGGCGCGCCGACCGTACGCGTCGGTGCGGAACCGGGACGGCCCCGTGTTCCGCACGTACCAGCGCGGGTGGATCACGGTGCGGCGGTCGCCCTTGCAGCGGGAGTCCCAGCCCGCGGGGTCGGCGCGGCCGCAGACGGCGCGCTTGTTGAAGACCACGCGCTCCGGGTCGGCGGGGTCGAACTGGGTGGTCGCGTTGTGGATGCCGAAGGCCGGGCGCGCCCGGAAGACGCCGCCCACGTCGATCCGCGTGGCCCACTCCTCGTAGGCGGGCCGGCAGCCGGGCGCCGGTAGCAGGCGCCACCGCTCGCGGCTCTCGACCCCGCGGCAGTTCGCGACGGCCTCGCCGAAGTCCGCCATCTGCCGCGTTCGCGCCAGGAGCCGGCGGCCGCGCTCGCGGAACAGCCACGTCTCGAGCGAGTGGAAGCGCACGAGGCCGCGGCGCGGCGAGCCCGAGCCCTGATGGAGCACGACCATCCAGGCCAGCCCCTTGCGGTCCTCGTTCGCGAGGAAGACCTTGAACCCGGCGTGCGGCTCCGCGTTCCCGGCGAAGTCGCTCACGAGGCCGAACGCCGGCATCCCGGTCCTGCGGAAGTGGTGGAAGGCGCGCGGGTTCGAGCCGTGCTCGTGGCCGAACGCGCAGCGGTAGCGAGGGTCGCGCGGCGGGTGCCAGGTGCTCCAGGTGCGGCCGCCGCGCTCGATCGCGTGGCGCTCATGGACCCAATCGGCGCACACCGGCGTGCCGTCCGGCGCGGGCGGCTTCGAGCGATCGACGGGGTCGGCCGCGGCCCGCGCGGCGGGCGCGAACGCGAGCATGAGCAGTGCTGTGGCGAGGAGAAGGCGCACGCTTACGCGGGGACACGGTAGAGACCGCGAGGTTGCGGATTCCGCGGTCGCGGATTCGGGCGGCTAGCCGATGGCGACCATGCGGTCGATCGGCACCCGGGCGCGCTCGGCCAGGGCGGGATCGACCTTCACCACCGGCTTCAGGTCGCGCAGGGCGTCGCGGAGCTTCGGCAGCGTGATCATCTTCATGTAGCGGCAGGCGGCCGCCCGGTTCGCGGGGATGAACTCCTTGCCGGGGTTCTCCTTGGCGAGCGGGTGGAGCATGCCGGTCTCGGTGGCGACGATGAAGGTGTCCGAGTCCGACTCGCGCGCGAACCGCAGCATCCCGCCGGTGGAGAGCATGTGCGTGCGCTCGGGATCCACGTCGCCGGCGGCCACGTACTCCATGACCTGGGTCGTGCAGCCGCACTCGGGGTGGATCATGAACTCGGCGCCGGGGTGCTCGTCGCGCACCGCGGCGATGTCCGCCGGCCGGATCCCCGCGTGCACGTGGCACTCGCCGTCCCAGACGTGCATCCGCTTCCCGATGGTGCGCTCCACGTAGGCGCCCAGCCACATGTCGGGGCCGAAGAGGATCTCCGTGTCCTCGCCGTGCTCGCGGTAGATGTGCTCCACCACGTCGACGGCGTTCGCGGAGGTGCAGCAGTAGTCGGTCTCCGCCTTCACCTCGGCCGTGGTGTTCACGTACATCACGACGATCGCGCCGGGGTGCTTCGCCTTCCACGCGCGGAGCTGGTCCGCGGTGATCGAGTCGGCGAGCGAGCAGCCCGCGTCGAGGTCGGGGAGCAGGACGGTCTTGCCCGGAGACAGGATCGACGCGGTCTCCGCCATGAAGTGAACGCCGCAGAAGGCGATCACGTCGGCGTCCGTGTCCGCCGCGCGGCGCGAGAGGCCGAGCGAGTCGCCCACGAAATGGGCCACGTCCTGGATCTCGGGCACCTGGTAGTTGTGGGCGAGGATGACCGCGTTGCGCTCCTCGGCGAGCGCGCGCACCTCTTCCGCCATGAGCGTGAGCCCCTCGGGGCTGACGTCGGATGCGGGGAACGGCGAGAGAGTGGGGAGCTCGATCGGCTTCATCTGGCAGTTTCTGCCTTATAGTCGAAAACCCGTGTCCGACCAGAATAGCAGTGTGAGCCGGCCCTCGCCCACCCACGTGACCCTCGCCGCCGTCCTCCAGGTGCGGGGCGACTCGCTCTGCGTGCTGCTCTGGCAGCGGGCGCGGCCGCCGTTCGAGGGAGCGTGGTCGCTTCCCGGCGGCTATCTCGAGCCCGGGCTCGCGCCCGGCGAGTCCATTCGCGCCCAGCTCGCGCGCAAGGTGGACGTGTCCGAGCTGTCCTGGCTCGAGCAGCTCGAGACCGTGGGCGACCCCGACCGGCATCCCGACGAGTGGCAGCTCGCGACCGCCTACCTCGGGCTCGTGCCGCTCGGCCTCGACCCCGCCCTGCCGCCCGACACCACCTGGCACGAGGTCGACGACCTCCCCGCCGAGCTGGCCTTCGACCACGGCCCGATCGTGCTCGCCGGCCGCGAGCGCCTCCGGGCGAAGCTCTCCTACACCAACATCGCCTTCGCGCTCGCGCCGGACAGCTTCACGATGTCCGAGCTGTCCGCCATCTACACCGCCGCGCTCGGCTACGCCGTCGACCCCACGAACCTGCGCCGGGTGCTCGAGCGCCGCGGCGTGCTCGAGGAGACCGGCGAGCGGCGCTCCCCCGGCCCCGGCGGCGGCCGTCCCGCGGCCGTCTACCGCTTTCGCTCGCGCGAGCTCGCGGTCACGGACCCGTTCGCGGTGCTCCGGCCGCCTACAGCGGGTCGAGCAGGAGGCTGACGTCGAGCGCCGGCGCCGAGTGCGTCAGCGCCCCGACGGAGATGAAGTCCACGCCTGTCTCGGCGACCGCCCGGACGGTGTCGAGCGTGATCCCGCCGGACGCCTCGAGCTCGGCGCGGCCCGCGGCCAGCTCCACCGCGCGGCTCAGGTCGTCCGGCGCCATGTTGTCGAGCAGGATGCGCGGCACGCCCGCCGCCACCGCGTCCTCGACCTCGGCGAGCGTCGCGCACTCGACCTCCACGGTCACCTCCTCGGGCGCGTGCTCGAGCGCGAGGCGCGTGGCCTCCCCCACCCCGCCCGCCAGCGCGGCGTGGTTCTCCTTCACGAGGATCGCGTCGTACAGCCCGCTGCGGTGGCTCATCCCCCCGCCGGCGCGAACCGCCTCCTTCTCCAGCGCACGCAGCCCAGGCGTGGTCTTGCGCGTGTCGAGGATCTTCGCTCCGGTTCCCTCCACGGCACGCACGTAGCGCGCCGTGAGCGTCGCCACCCCGGACAGGCGGCCGAGGAAGTTGAGCGCCACCCGCTCCGCCGCCAGGATCGAGGCCGCGGTGCCCTCGATCTCCGCGATCGCGCCGGTCTCGCGCCACTTTCCCTCGGGGCAGTGCATGACGAAGGGGAGCTCGGGGTCCACCCGCTGGAAGACCGCCTGCGCGACCCGCAGGCCCGCGATCACGCCGGGCTCCTTCTGATGGATGCGCGCCCGCGCCTGCGCGCCGTCCGGCACCACGGCGCGAGTCGTCAGGTCTCCCTCGCCGAGGTCCTCGGCGAGCGCTCGGTCAACCAGGTCGCTCATGAAGCCGCGGGAGCGGCCGCGCGGTCGATCCCGGCGGCGGCGTACGCGTCCGCCTCGTCGAGCGTCTCGCGCTCGAGCAGCGCCTCGGCGAGCGAGTCCAGCCGCTCGCGGTTGTCGGCGAGCAGCTCCTCGACCGCCTCGATCTCCTCGTCCACGATGCGGCGCACCTCGGCGTCGATCAGCTCCTGCGTGGCCTCCGACACCGGCTCCGCGCCGGGCAGCAGCGGGCTCTGGCCGTTCTGCGGCATGACCGTGAGGAACCCGACCTTCTCCGACATCCCCCAGCGCTCCACCATCCCGCGCGCGATCCGGGTGACCTGCTGGATGTCCGACTCGGCGCCGGTGGTCGCGTCGCCGAACACGAGCTCCTCCGCCACGCGGCCGCCGACCGACACGCGGATCTTCGCCCGCAGCTCCTGCTCCGAGTAGTTCACGCGGTCGTCGTCGGGCGTCGAGAGCGTCACGCCGAGCGCCTGGCCGCGCGGGATGATCGACACCTTCCGCACCGGGTCCGCGCCGGGCGTGAGCATCCCCACCACCGCATGGCCGCCCTCGTGGTAGGCGATCCGGCGGCGGTCGTCGGGGCTGATCAGCACCTTTCGCTCGGCGCCGAGCACGATCCGCTCGAGCGCGTCGGTGAAGTCGCCGTACTGCACGCTCTCGTGCCCCCGGCGCGCCGCCAGCAGCGCCGCCTCGTTCACGAGGTTCGCGAGGTCCGCGCCCACCATCCCCGGCGTGGTGGAGGCGAGCCGGTCGAGGTCCACCTCCGCCGCGAGCGGCACCGAGCGCGTGTGCACCCGCAGGATCGCCGCGCGGCCGGCCGCGTCCGGCGCCTGCACGAACACGCGCCTGTCGAAGCGCCCCGGCCGCAGCAGCGCCGGGTCGAGCACCTCCGGCCGGTTCGTCGCGCCCAGCACGATCACGTTCGCGTTCGAGTCGAAGCCGTCCATCTCCGTGAGGATCTGGTTCAGCGTCTGCTCGCGCTCGTCGTGCCCGCCGAGCCCACCGCCCGCGCCGCCGCGCGAGCGGCCGATCGCATCGAGCTCGTCGATGAAGACGATCGCCGGTGCGGACTCCTTCGCCTGCATGAAGAGATCGCGCACGCGCGACGCGCCGATGCCCACGATCGCCTCGATGAACTCGGACGCCGACGACGAGAAGAACGGCACCCCCGCCTCGCCCGCCACGGCGCGGGCGAGCAGCGTCTTCCCGGTGCCGGGCTGCCCCGCGAGCAGCACTCCGCGCGGGATCCGCGCGCCCAGCTTCCGGTAGCGCTCCGGGTTCTTGAGGAAGTCCACGACCTCGACGAGCTCCTGCTCGGCCTCCTCGATCCCCGCCACGTCGTTGAAGTTCACGTCCTGCGTGGCGGGCTCCACCCTGCGCGCGCGGCTGCGGCCGAACTGGCCGATCACGCCGCCTCCGCCCGCGGCGCTCGCCGCGCGCCTGGCGAACCACACGAACAGGGCCACGAGCAGGATCGTCGGGCCGAAGCTGAACAGGATCGTCTGGAGCAGCGAGCGCTCGTCGGGCGGCTCGGCGCTGATGATCACGCCGTGGTCCTCGAGCAGCCGCGACAGGGTCGCGTCGTCGGCGAAGGTCGGGAACTCCGTCTCGAAGTGCTTCGCGGACTCCTCCTCGTAGGTCACCTCGCGCTTGAACTCGCCCTTCACGGTGTCGCCGCTCGACGAGATCTCCCTCACGTTGTCCTCGCGGACCTGCTCGAGGAACGTCGGGTTGTACGGCACGGTGATCCGGTCCTCGGGCGGCGCGAACACCGCCACGATCAGCCAGTTGAGGAGGAACAGCGCCGCGATGATGAGCAGGAACCGGCGCGGGTTCCACGGGATCATCGGCGGCCGCTCGCGCGCGCCGCTGACGCGCAGGTTGCCGCGCCGCGGGTCCGGCGGGGGCGGCGGGGTGCGCGGGTCCGGGGCGCGGCTCTCGTCGGCCATGTCCCCATGCTACGGACCGTGGTCGTACAGTTGGGGCTGGATGAAGCAGCAGCTGCGCCCCCTCTTCGACCAGGTGGTCATCAAGGAGCTCGAGCCGGACCGCGTGCGGCGCTCAGGGCTGATGCTCCCGCCCGGCGAGCACGAGACGCCGCCTCAGCACGGCATCGTGCTGGCCGTCGGCCCCGGGCTCGACTGGTGGGTCGGGGTCGGGATCAAGATGCCGGTGTCGCCGGGCGACCACGTCGTGTTCCCCGCGAGCGCGGGCGTCTGGGTGGACGTCGAGGAGGAGAAGCTGCTCGTGTGCCGCGTGGGTCAGCTGCTGGGGGTGCTCGAGGAGCTCAAGGAGCCGCCCGAGCCGAGCCTAGGCGGCGGCTCCGTTGCCGGCTCGGCGGAGTAGCTCCGCGCGCACGAAGTCGTCGAGGTCGCCGTCGAGCACGCCCTGGGCGTTGCCCGCCTCCACGTTCGTCCTGTGGTCCTTGACCATCGTGTACGGGTGGAGCACGTAGGAGCGGATCTGCGAGCCCCAGGCGACGTCCTGGGCCTCCCCCTTCTCCTTCGCGATCTCCTCCTGGCGGCGGCGCTCCTCGAGCTCGATCAGCTTCGCCTTCAGCATCTTCATCGCGGTGTCGCGGTTCGACGACTGCGAGCGCTCGTTCTGGCACTGGACGACGATGCCGCTCGGCCTGTGCGTGATCCGCACCGCCGAGTCGGTCTTGTTCACATGCTGCCCGCCGGCGCCTGAGGCGCGGTAGGTGTCGATCTGGATGTCGTCGGGCTCGATGTCGACCTGTACGGCGTCCTCCACCAGCGGAGCAACCTCCACCCCTGCGAAGGCTGTGTGCCTGCGGGACTGCGCGTCGAACGGCGAGATCCGCACCAGCCGGTGCACGCCCTTCTCGGCGCTGAACAGCCCGTAGGCGTTCTCGCCGCGGGCGATGAAGGTCGCGGACTTGATGCCGGCCTCCTCCCCCTCCGACGCCTCCGCCAGCTCCACCTTCATCCCGCGCCGCTCGGCCCAGCGCATCTCCATGCGGAGCAGCATCTCCGCCCAGTCCTGCGAGTCCGTGCCGCCGGCGCCCGCGTTGACGGTCACGACCGCGTCGCCCGAGTCGTACTCGCCCGAGAACAGGCGCGCCTCCTCGAGCTCGGCCAGCCGCGACTCGATCGAGGCGCGCGTCTGCTCGAGCTCGGCGGCCATCGACTCGTCCTCCTCGGCCATCTCCTCGAGCGTCTCGAGGTCGCCGATGTCGGATTCGAGCGAGCGGAACGTCTCGAGCCGCCGCCCCACGGACGAGTGCTCCGCGGACACGGACGTCGCGCGCTCCTGGTCGTCCCAGAAGCCGGGCGCCTGCATCTCGCCCTCGAGCTCGCCGAGGCGAGCCTCTAGCGCGGGAGGGTCAAAGAGAGTCCGCGAGCAGCTTCAGCTGGCCGCGGAGGCCATTGACGTCGCTAGGCGCCATGGCACTTCTTGAACTTTTTACCCGAGCCGCACCAGCACGGGTCGTTGCGGCCGATCTTCTCGGTGTCGTCGAGCCGGCGGGTCTCCACCGGGACCGGCGCCTCCACCGACTCGGCGGCCATCTGGCCGGCCTGCGCCACGTCGGCCGGGACCGCCGCGCCCGCCGCGGCCGCGATCGCGTCGCGGCCGGTCAGGCCGCGTCCGCCCGAGGTGTTCAGGTTGCGCGTGGCGGTGCTGTTGCCGCCGAGGCCCCAGTTCGGGCCGGCGGCGGCCTGCTGCTGCGGCTGCTCGATCTGGACCTCGACGTTGAACACGTACCGGGCGAACTCGTCCCAGATGTTGTTCATGAGCTCCGTGAACATGTCGAAGCCCTCGTTCTTGTAGGCCACGAGCGGGTCGATCTGCGCGAAGCCGCGGAGGTGGATGCCCTCGCGCAGGTAGTCCATGTCGTGCAGGTGCTCGCGCCAGCGCTCGTCGATGATCTGGAGCAGCATGAAGCGCTCGAGCTGGCGCATGAGCTCGTCGCCCAGCTCCTCCTCGCGCTCGTCGTAGGCCTGGATGACGTCCTCGCGGAGCTGCTGGACCAGCGTCTCGCGGTCCGTGCCCTCCTTGACGTCGTTCACCTCGTAGGAGACGTCGTAGATCTGCCCGAGCTGGTCGAACAGGGCGTCGAGCTCCCAGTCCTCCTGGTACTCGCCCTCCATGTACTCGCGTGCGATCCGCTCGATCGCGTCGGCGATCTGCTCGCGCGCGATCTCGGACATGTCCTGCCCGTCGAGGATCCGGTCGCGGTACTCGTAGACGATCTCGCGCTGCTGGTTCATCACGTCGTCGTACTCGAGGACGCGCTTGCGGATCAGGAAGTTCTGCTCCTCGACCTTCTTCTGGGCGCCCTCGATCTGCTTCGAGAGCATCTTGTGCTCGATCGGGAGCTCGTTGCCCTCCTCGTCCGCCTGCGCGAGGAACTTGTTGTCGAGGATCTTGTAGATCCGGTCGCCGGCGAACAGGCGCACCAGGTCGTCCTCGGCCGAGAGGTAGAAGAGCGACTCGCCCGGATCGCCCTGACGGCCCGAACGGCCGCGCAGCTGGTTGTCGATCCGGCGCGACTCGTGGCGCTCGGTGCCGACGATGAAGAGGCCGCCGGCCTCCCGCACCTTCTCGCGGTCCTCGGCGACCTGCGCCTCCCTCTTCGGGAACAGCTCGTCCCAGGCCTTGTTCCACTCGTCCGTGTCCGGCTCGAGCCCGCGCTTCGTCAGCTCGAGCTGGGTCTGATGCTCCTCGTTGCCGCCGAGCTTGATGTCCACGCCGCGGCCGGCCATGTTGGTGGCGATCGTGACCGCGAACGGCTGGCCCGCCTCGGCGATGACCTCGCCCTCGCGCTCCGCGTGCTCCGGCTTCGCGTTCAGGACCGAGTGCTTTATGCCCGCGCTGTCGAGCTCCCGCGAGAGCACCTCCGAGACCTCCACCGAGATCGTGCCCACGAGGATCGGCTGGCCGGTGGCGTTCCGCTCCTTGATCCCCTTGACGACGGCGGCCCACTTGCCGTCCTTCGTCTTGTAGATCTGGTCGTTCCGGTCGTTCCGGATCATCGGGCGGTTCGTGGGGATCTCGACCACCTGTAGCTCGTAGATCTTCATGAACTCGGTGGCCTCGGTGAGCGCCGTGCCGGTCATGCCGGCGAGCTTGTCGTAGCGCCGGAAGTAGTTCTGGTAGGTGATCGTGGCGACGGTCTGGGACTCCTCCTGGATCGCCACGCCCTCCTTCGCCTCGACCGCCTGGTGGAGCCCCTCCGACCAGCGCCGGCCCTCGAGGATGCGGCCGGTGAACTCGTCGATGATCTTGGCCTCGCCGTCGATCACGGCGTAGTCCACGTCCTTCTTGTAGAGCTCCTCGGCCTTCAGCGCCTGCTGGAGGTGGTTCACGAGGTTGCCGTACTCGGCCCGGTAGAGGTTGTCGATGCCGAGGAACTTCTCGGCCTTCGCGACGCCCCGCTCGGTGACGGAGACGGTCTTGTGCTTCTCGTCCGCCTCGAAGTCGAAGTCGGCCTCCCAGTCCTTCGACTTCGCCTCGAGCGTGTCCGGCTTCTTGCCCGCCTCCATGATCTTGGCGAGCTTCGCGAACTTGTAATAGAGGTCGGCCGCCTGCTCGGGCTGGCCCGAGATGATGAGCGGCGTGCGGGCCTCATCGATGAGGATGTTGTCGACCTCGTCGACGATCGCGAAGCCGTGGCCGCGCTGGGCCTTCTGCTCCATCTCGACCGCGAGGTTGTCGCGCAGGTAGTCGAAGCCGAACTCGGAGTTCGTGCCGTAGACGACGTCGCGCGAGTAGGCCTCCTGCTTGTCGATGTCGTGCTGGCCGGACTGGAGGATCCCGACCGTGACCCCGAGCAGGTCGTAGATCGGCTTCATCCAGAGCGCGTCGCGGCGGGCGAGGTAGTCGTTCACCGTGACGAGGTGGACTCCCTGGCCGCGGACCGCGTGGCCGTCCTCGTCGCGCGAGGCGAGCGCGTTCAGGACCACGGGGAGGGTGGCGGTGAGCGTCTTGCCCTCACCGGTCTTCATCTCGGCGATCGAGCCGTCGTGGAGGACCATGCCGCCGATCAGCTGCACGTCGAAGTGGCGCTGGTCGAGCGCGCGCTTGCCGGCCTCGCGCGTGAGCGCGAAGGACTCGTACAGGAGCTCGTCGAGCGAGTCGCCGCTGAGATAGCGCTCGCGGAGCGCGGAATAGCGCTCGCGAAGCTCGTCGTCCGATTCGAGCTCCAGCTCGGGCTCGAAGGAGTTGATCAGCTCGACGTTGCTCTCGAAGTGCTTGAACTTCTTCGACTCGCCGACACGCAGCGCGCGGTCCAAAATCGACATATCAAGGCAACGGTAGCAAGGGGCATGGCGCCCCAGTCCCGGGGTTCCGGGGGCCTACGCGGCGTGTCCCTGAGCGGCAGCCTTGTGCGCCTCGCGGCGAGCCCGGCGCTTGTCGCGGTGCTTCTTCACCTGCCGCGCCAGGTCGTCCGCGACCAGGTTCACGGAGTGGCCCATGTCACTCGACTGCTCACGCGCGCGAAGCGTGATCCCCTTGAGCCGGAGCGTCGCCTCGGCCACCTGCGAGTCCTTGCCCCCCTGTTCCTCCCTGAGCTCGATGGTCAGCTCTGCCAGAGGTGAGACCTGTCGCGCCACCTTCTCGAGCTTCTTCTCCACGCGCGCGAGAAGCTCGCCATCGGCGCTGACGCCGCCTCGGTCCTTCAGGTGGATGTGCATCTGTCCTCCTGGACTTGGGGTGTACGGATGATACGTCAGCGTCCAAGCGTGCGAGCGAACACGACGGCGGCCGGCTGGGCGCATCCGGCGGCCTCGAGAGCGGCCCCGCAGGCACCGAGGGTTGCCCCCGTCGTGACGACGTCGTCGACGATCAGAACGCGCCCCTCAGGCCCCCTCTCAGCACGTATGCGGCCGGCCGGCCCGAGCTGCCGCTCAGCTCGCGCGCGGCCCACCTGGGTCACCGCCGGACCGGCCCGCGCCAGGCAGTCCTCGACGCTCAGCGCACGCGCGGGCGGCGAGCTCCGCCGCGAGCGCCGCGGCCTGGTTGTAGCCGCGCGACCGGAGGCGGCGCGGGTGCAACGGCACCGGCACGAGCGTGCCCTCGAGCAGCCCCGCGGGCGCGTTGGCGACGATCTGCGCGGCCATGAAGTCGGCCACGCCGGTCGCGCCGCGGAACTTCAGCGCGCGGACGAGGTCGCGCGCGGGGCCCTCGTAGGCGACCGGCGCCCACACTGACAGCCCGGAGAGGACCACGGGCTCGGGCCCCGGCCGCCGCATCCGAAGCCGGCATCCGCCACAGAGCAGGCTGGCCGCGCTCGGCCCGCGAGCCGCACGCCCAGCAGAGCGGTGGCGCGAGCAGCATGCGCCGAGCGTCGCGGCCGGCGGGCACCGCGTGGGCACGCCGTTGCGACAATCCCGTGACAGTGGACCACCCGCAGACCCAGTGGCTCGCCGATCCGGCCGTGCTCGCGCCGCTGGCGCTGGTGGCGTGGATCTACGTGCGCCGCTTCCGCGCCGTGCGCCGCGAGGCCGCCGAGCGGGGCGCCTCGCCGCGCGGCGCCACCTGGCTTCACGCGCTCGCCTTCGCCGGGGCGATGCTTGCCCTGCTCGGCGCTCTCGTCACCCCGCTCGACGGGCTCGGAGAGGACTATCTCTTCTCCGCGCACATGCTCCAGCACGTGCTGCTCGGCGACATCGCGCCGCTGCTGCTCCTGCTCTCGCTCTCGCGCGTGATGCTCCGGCCGGTCACCCGCCGGCTCATGCGGGTCGAGAGGGCGCTCGGGCCGCTCGCGAGCCCGCCGGTCGCCATCGTCGTCTGGCTCGCGACCATGTACCTCTGGCACATCCCGGCGCTCTACGACGCCGCGACCGAGAACCCGCTCCTCCACCTCCTCGAGCACGCCTCGTTCTTCGCCGCCGGCATCGCGCTCTGGTGGCCGCTCGTCCAGCCGATCCCCATGCGGCACGGGCTCACCGGCCTCCAGCCGCTCGGCTACATCGCCGCCGCGAAGGGCGGGCTCGCGGCGCTCGGCCTGTTCCTCGCCTGGAGCTCGACCGCGCACTATCCGCACTACGAGGACGTGCCTCGGATCTGGGGCCTCAGCGCGGTCGAGGACCAGAACGTGGCGGGCGTGATCATGATGGTCGAGCAGTCCATGACGCTCGTGCTCGTCCTGGTCTGGCTCTTCATCCGCATGCTCGCGCGCTCGGAGGAGGACGAGCTCCGGCGCGAGCGGCTCGACGAAGCTCAAGTTCCCCAGCAGGGCGTCGATGTGTTGAACACCGGGTCCTGACGGACCAAAACGCCCCTGCCAGACGCCGCCGTGCACCGAGACGACACCTCCGCCGAGGTCACCATTTCCACCTTCGTGGGACCGCCGATCAACTGGTCCGCCCAGCTGACGGACTTCCTGACGACGGTCTCCTCGGCCGAAGACGAGCGCACCGCGAGCCGGGTGGTCGTGGAGCGCGCCGTCGAGACGCTTCAACGCCGAGGCGGCCGCGCTCCTGCGCGAGGGCCAGGTCGTGGCGTCCGCGGGCATCCGCAGCGACGCGATCCCCGGCCTCGCGCTCGAGCCGGGCGATCTCGGCGAGGAGTGCACGGAGCTCACCGTGCCCGGGCTCGAGCACTGCCCGGCGATGGCGCTCGGCATCGCCGGCGAGCCGCCGTCCACGCTCGTCGTCGCCCGCGCCGCGGGCGGCGAGTTCGCTCTCCACGAGCTCCATCTCGCGCGCGGCATGGCCCGCGTGCTCGGCCTGTCGCTGCGTCACTTCCGGCTCGCCGCCGAGGAGCGCCGGCAGCGCCGCGAGGCCGAGCAGCAGTCCGCGCTGAACCAGCGGCTGCTCGACTCGCTTCAGGAGCGCCAGGACCTGCTCGAGCGCCTGGCGCGCATCCAGCGGTCGATCACCCGCGGCGCCGTCCGCGAGGACGTGCTCGACGCGATCTGCCTCGGCGCGCGCGAGCTGCTCGGCGACGACGTCGCGGGCCTCCGGCTCGTGCCCCGCGACGACCCGAGCGTGCTCGAGGTGGTGGCCGTGAGCGGCATCGAGGCCGGCGTCCTGCGGCCAGCGCGCCCCGATCGGCGAGGGGCTGAGCGGCCGCGCGATGGCGGAGGGCCGGCTCGTCGTGATGGAGGACTACCAGGACTGGGACAACGCCTCGCCGGTGTTCGTCCACGAGGGCATCGCGGCCGGCATGGCCGCGCCGGTGCACGAGCTCGGCAAGCCGATCGGCAGCGTCGTGGTCGCATCCCGCCGCCCCGGGCGCCGCTACAGCTCGATCGAGCGCGACATCCTCGTCGCGTTCGCCGACCACGCGAGCCTCGCGCTCTCCGACACCCGCAAGATCCAGGCGCTCCGGGAGGCCGACGCCGCGCGGATACAGGCGCGCTTCAGCTCGCTCGTGAAGAGCTCGTCGGACATGATCACGGTGATCGACTCCGCACGGCGAGATCGTGTACGCCAGCCCCTCGGTGGAGCGGACGCTCCACGCCCCGTACGGCGGCTTCGAGGGCGCCCCGCTCTCGCTGCTGATCCACGCGGACGACCAGCAGCTCGCCGAGGACTTCCTCGCCGACGTTGCACTCGACAGCTCGCCCGGCACCCCGGTCGAGTGGCGCATGCGCGCCGCCGACGGCTCGTGGCTCGAGGTCGAGACGAAGGCCACCGGACAGCTCGAGGACCCCGACCTCGGGGGCATCGTGCTGAACAGCCGCGACGTGACGGAGCGGAAGCGCCTCGAGACTCAGCTCCGCCAGTCGCAGCGCCTCGAGAGCGTCGGGCAGCTCGCCGGCGGGATCGCGCACGACTTCAACAACTTCCTCTCGGTGATCCAGGGCTACGCGCGCTTCCTGGTGGACGGGCTCGACGACGCCAACCCGCTGCGCGCGGACGCCGAGGAGATCGAGCGCGCCGCGGACCGCGCGGCGCGGCTCACCAGCCAGCTGCTCGTGTTCAGCCGCCACGAGGTGGTTCCGCGCTCGGCCGTCGACGTCGCCGACCTGCTCGAGGGCCTGGGCTCGATCCTCAGGCGGACGCTCGGCGAGGACGTGGAGCTCCACATCGACGTGACGCGGCCGCTCTGCCGGGTCGAGGCGGATCCCACGCAGATCGAGCAGGTGCTCGTGAACCTGGCCGTGAACGCCCGCGACGCGATGCCCTCCGGCGGCACCCTCCACATCTGCCTCGCCGACGTGGACTCCGACGGCCCCGCGGTGAAGCTGACCGTGCGCGACACCGGCGACGGGAATGGCCCCGGACGTGGTGGAGCGCGCGTTCGAGCCGTTCTACTCGACCAAGCCGAAGGGCGAGGGCACCGGGCTGGGGCTCGCGACCGTGTACGGGATCGTCACGCAGACCGGGGGGAGCATCGAGATCAAGTCGTCGCCCGGCAGGGGCACCACGGTCGAGGTGCTGCTGCCCGCCACGACGGCGGCCGCCGCCGCCGACCAGCCCGCGCCGGCACCGGCCGAGGAGTCGAACGGCAGCGGCGAGACCATCCTGGTCGTCGAGGACGAGGACGCCGTGCGGCGCCTCGTCGTCCGCATCCTCACGCGCGAGGGCTACAGCGTGCTCGAGGCGCCCGACGGCGCGGGCGCGCTCGAGGCGTGGGCGGAGCATCACGGCGACATCGACCTCGTTCTCACCGACGTCGTGATGCCCGGGATGAGCGGCAAGGAGCTGGCCGAGCGGCTCGGCAGTCGAGCCGGTCTTCATGTCGGGCTACACCGACGACGTGATGCTGCGCCACGGCGTGGAGGGCGTGCGCCTCGTGCAGAAGCCGTTCGACGCGCAGACGCTCGTCGCCGCCGTTCGCGACGCGATCGCCGCCTAGCGGCTAGCCCTCGAGCACGGCGCCGTCGGGGATCTCGGCCGGCCCCTCCACGCGCACGCGGCCGCGCACGACGACGCCGCGCCCGAAGCGCACGTCGCCCTCCACCTCGAGCCGCTCCGCCTCGACGAGCGACGGCGGGCCGCCCGGGAAGCGCTCCTCGAAGTCCGGCGCAGCAGCTTGAACTCGTCCGACGAGCTCCACGAGCGGCGCGGCGTCGCGGCGCGGGCGCCAGGCGCACGGTCCAGTCCTCCGCCAGCTCGTAGGCGTCCGATCGCACCACCAGCAGGTGGCTGGTGGTCTTCACCGGCGCGAAGCGGGCGCGCGGCACGTGCACGGCGGCCGCGCCCTCGAAGACGCCGATCGCCGCGCCCATCGCGGTCTCGAGCTGGAGGACCTCCGGCGACGACGGGTCGGTCGGGTCGACGGTCTTCCGGTTCACGATCATCGGCAGGCCGAGCACGCCGTCGCGCTCATCGAGCGTCCGCTTCAGCAGCCGCGAGGTTGACCCAGATGTTGTTCGCGTTGAAGAAGCGGTGGCGCTCGATGTCCTCGAACGCGTCCTGATCCTCGTCGGGAACCTGGGCGGTCTCGCGGAGCACGAGGCCGCCGTCGTCGCGCCGGCGCGCGAGGTGGCCGCCCTTGCGGTCGGCCTCGGTCCGGTCCACGACCTCGGACACGAACGGCAGCTCCTCGGCCGCGAACCAGCCGAGGATGCGCGGCTCGAGCACCGCGCCGAGGTTGTCCGAGTTCGACACGAACAGGTACTCGAAGCCCGCGTCGAGCAGCGTGTCGAGCAGGCCCGAGCGTCGCGAGCGAGGCGAACACGTCGCCGTGGCCGGGCGGCGCCCACTCGAGCGACGGGTCGGCCTCCCAGCTCACCGGCTCGAGCCCGTCCGCGAGCAGCTTCGGCACCTTGCCCTGCACGAAGTCGAGCGGCAGCCCGTCGAGCTTCAGCTCGGGATAGCGCTCGAGCGCGGCGAGCGTGTCGTCGCGCGTGGCGAAGCTGTTCATCAGGAGCAGCGGGATCCGCGCCCCGTGGCGCTCGCGGAGGTGGAGCACCTGGCGGCAGATCACGTCGAGGAAGGTGTGTCCGTCCTTCACCTCGAGCAGCGACTTCGCCCTCGTCATGCCCATGCTCGTGCCGAGGCCGCCGTTCAGCTTGAGCACGACCACGCGCTCGAGCGCCGCCGGGTCCGGCTCCTCCGGGAGGTCGTCGAGGCCGCGCGCATCGGCGAGCGGCTCGAGCTCCGCCTCCGGCAGCGTGCCCTGGTCGCCCTCGCGGAGCAGCCGCTCGTAGTGGGCGAACGTGTCGACCGCGATCTCAGGGAGGCCCTCCCGCAGCATCTTCTCGGTGGCCGCGCTCACGCGCCCGATCCTAAAGAGCGCGGTCGGGTGCCCCGATAACCCATGGGGGTGACAGAGGCCAAAACAGCAGCTGCTCTAGCGGCCGTTCGCCGGCTGTCGTTCGCCACGCTCGACGCCCCGGACAGCGAGGCGATCCACCGCACGCTGGCCGACGAGCTGCTCCGAGTCTTCGCGATCGACCGTGTGCACGTGAGCCTCCCCGCCGCCGGAGCGGACGCCACCTGGGCCACGGTGTTCGCGCGAGACGCCGACGGGGTACGCGTTGAGGAGCGCTACGAGGCGCGCTTCGGCGAGCGCAGCGGCTACAGGCGCGTCATCGAGCGAGGCGAGCCGCTCAACGTCCCCGACCTGCGCGGCTCCTCCCTCGTGGACCAGCGGCTCGTCGAGCGCTTCAAGGGAGCGAGCGCCCTGTTCGTCCCGGTCGCCTACGAGGCGTCGGTCCAGGCGGTGGTGGTGCTGCTGAGCTGCACGCCGCGCCGCTTCGCCGCTCGGGAGGTGGAGCTGGCCTACACGATGGCCAACCAGGCCGCCGCGGGGCTGGCGGTGCTAGAGATGCGCGAGGGGCTCGGCCGCCGTGCCGACCGCAACGCGGCCCTCGCGGGCGCCGCACGCGCGCTCAGCTCGCGCCTCGATCTTCGCGGCGTGCTCGACGTGCTCTGCGAGCAGGCGAACCTCGCCCTCGGCGCGGACATCGCCGGCGTGTACCTGGGCGACCGGCACGGCGGCGGGGCCGCATTCGCCGCGCACGGCCTGCCGGCGGACTCCGACTGGTGGGAGAGCACCATCGCGCCGGGACAGGGCGTGGCGGGCCGCGTGCTCGAGACGGGCGAGACCGTCGTGACGAACTCGTACCGGGCCGACGTGCGTGCCCCGACAAGCAAGGCGATGGAGGACGTGGAGACGGCGGTGAGCGTTCCCGTGTGCTGGAGCGGCGAGCTGAAGGGCGCCCTCTCGGTGGCCTTCGTCACCCAGCGGCCGATCGCGGAGGACGACATCGCGACCCTTCAGGCGATCGCGGACCTCGCCGCCGTCGCATGCAGCAACGCCCAGGCATTCGAGGAGGCCCAGGAGGCCGCCCGGACGGACTCGCTCACGGGCCTCCTGAACCACGGCGCCATCCAGGTGCGGATCCGCGAGGAGATCTGGCGCGCGCGCCGCTCGGGCGGCGACCTCAGCTGCCTGCTGCTCGACCTCGACAACTTCAAGCCGATCAACGACCGCCACGGCCACAGCCTGGGCGACGAGATCCTGACGAGCGTCGCGACGGCCGTGGCCAGCGCGTTCCGCGCATACGACTGCATCGGGCGCTACGGCGGCGACGAGTTCGTCCTGGCCCTGCCGGGCGTCGGCGAGGCCGACGCGGTCGACTCGGCCGAGCGCCTGCGCGCGGTGGTCGAGGAGACCGGACGCCGCTTCGGCGACCTCGGAGAGCACGTGACCTGCTCGATCGGGATCGCCCACTGGCGCGAGCCGCTGACCGCCGACGAGCTGCTCGAGCGGGCGGATCGCGCGCTCCTGCTCGCGAAGCGGCGCGGCAAGGACGGCGTCGTCTTCGCGAACCCCGAGACGGAGCGCGACCTTGCCGAGCTCGAGCTGGAGGCGCGTCCCTCCCGGCTGATGACGCGCTTCTGGGACATGGTCAGCCGCGCGGAGGGCCCCGACGAGGTGCTCACCGGCCTTCCGGCCTTCCTCTGCCGCGAGCTCGACCTCGAGGAGGTCACGCTGCTCGACCTGGACTCGGCGATACCCGGGCGCGCGCTCACGCGGCTCGCCACGGCGCGCCGGCCGGGCGATCCGGCGCGGATGGTGCTGAAGAACTCCGTCGTCACGTTCTCGGAGCACCTGGCGCGCAAGCTCAGCGGCGGTCCGATCGCGCGCGGGTCGCTGTCGGAGCTGTGGCACGCGCTCGAGCTCGATCACCGCGGCAACGGCACGCGCGTGGACGACAGCGCCGGCGGCTCCTACGCCGCCGTGGGCCTCGTCGAGCGCCACAACCTTCACGCGCTCCTCCTCATGCGGCACCACGGCAGGGAGTTCCCGCGCGCGGCCGCGCGGCTCGCCGAGGTGGTCGCCAGCCAGGCCGTGACGGTTCTCCTCGGGCAGTCCGGCGGCGGCTCCCGCAGCGCGGTCGCTGCCCTGGCGGCAGCCATCGACGCGCGCGACAACTACACGATGAACCACTCCCAGGAGGTCGTGGCCCTGGCGTGCGAGGTGGCACGGCGACTGGCGCTGCCCGCGAGGGAGATCGCGATGGTCGGCGACGGCGCGATGCTCCACGACGTCGGCAAGGTGGCCATACCGAACGAGATCCTCTACAAGCCCGGCCCGCTCACGACGGACGAGTGGGAGATCATGCGCCGGCACCCCGTGATCGGCGAGCGGATCCTGCGGCGGACTCCCGAGCTCGAGTCGATCGCGCCGATGGTCAGGCACGAGCACGAGCGCTGGGACGGCTCGGGCTACCCCGACGGGCTGGCGGGCGAGGCGATACCGATCGGGAGCCGGATCATCCTGGTCTGTGACGCGTACAACGCGATGATCACCGAGCGTCCGTACCGTGCGCCGATGTCGCAGCACGAGGCGGTCGCCGAGCTCGAGCGCTGCGCCGGGACGCAGTTCGACCCGCGCGTCGTCTCAGCCCTGCGTGCAGCACCTGTCGGTGCGCGCACTAGGCTCGGCGGCGTGATCGCCACAGTCACCGAGGAAGACCTGGCCGACCTGCTGCCGCTCATGCGCGGCTACTGCGACTTCTACGAGGTCGCGCCCTCGGACGAGGCGCTGCTCGCGCTCGCGCGGACCCTCATCGAGGACCCCGACGCGAGGGCGTCCAGCTGATCGCCCGCGACGACGAGGGCGCCGCGCGTGGGCTTCGCCACGATCTTCTGGACCTGGTCGACGCTCAGCGCGGACCGGCTCGGCGTGATGAACGACCTGTTCGTGTCGGAGGAGGCGCGCGGCGGCGGGGTCGCGGACGCGCTGATCGCCGCCTGCGCCGAGCGCTGCCGGGAGCGCGGCGCGACCGAGCTCGCCTGGCAGACGGCGTACACGAACCACCGCGCCCAGACCGTCTACGACCGCGTGGGCGCCAAGCGCGACGAGCGCTGGCTCGACTACTCGCTCGGCGTGGCGCCGGGCGCCACGACGCCCGACTCGTAGGCGAGCACCACCGCCTGCACGCGGTCGCGCACGCCGAGCTTCATCAGGACGCGCGCCACGTGCGTCTTCACGGTCGTCTCCGAGACGATCAGCTCGGCCGCGATCTCGGCGTTCGACATCCCGCGCGCGATCAGCTTGAACACCTCTAGCTCGCGCGGGGTGAGCTCGTCGAGCGCGGCGGGCGCGCTGCGCTGTGACACCGCGCCGCGCGAGAACTCCTGGATCAGCCGCTTGGTGACCGACGGCGCCGAGCAGCGCCTCGCCGCGCGCGACCACGCGGATGCCGTCCACGAGCTGCTCGGCGGGCACGTCCTTCAGCAGGAAGCCGCTGGCCCCGGCGCGGAGCGCGTCGTAGACGTACTCGTCGAGGTCGAAGGTGGTGAGCATCAGGACCCGCGGGCCGACCTCCCCCTCACCGCCGCCGCCTTCCGCCGAGATCAGCCGGGTGGCCTCGATCCCGTCCATCTCCGGCATGCGGATGTCCATCAGCACCACGTCGGGCTTCAGGCGCCGCACGCTGTCGACGGCCTGGGTGCCGTCGGCGCACTCGCCCACGACCTCCATGTCCTCCTCGGCGTCGAGGATCATCCGGAAGCCGGCGCGGATCAGCGCCTGGTCGTCCACGAGCAGCACGCGCACGCTCACGCGGGCACCTTCCCCTGAGCGCCGGACAGCACGGCGCCCGGCACGAGCGGCCTCGTGGGCAGGCGGGCGCGCACCGCGAAGCCGCCGCCGCGGCGCCGCCCCGCCTGGACGAGCCCGCCGTAGAGCGCCACGCGCTCGCGCATGCCCACGAGCCCGTGGCCGCCGCCCGACTCGCTCAGCTCGTAGGCGTCCCGGGAGCCCTCGCCGTCGTCCTCGATCGTGAGCACGACCTCGTTGGGCTCGTAGGCGACGGTGACCGTGGCGTTGCAGCCACCGGCGTGCTTGAGCGTGTTCGTGAGCGCCTCCTGGACGACCCGGTACGCGGTCAGGTCGATGCCCGCCGGCAGCTCGACCGGGTCGCCCACCACGCGGAGCTCCACGCGCAGTCCAGCGGCGCGCGCCCCGCGGGCGAGCTCGTCAAGGCGGGCGACGCTGGGCGGGCCGGAGAGCGCCTCGCCCTCGCCCCGCCGCACGGGGCCGAACAGGTGGCGGATCTCGGCGAGCGCCTCGCGGCCGGTGCGCTCGATCAGCTTCGCGACCTCCACGACCTGGTCCGGGTTGCTGCCCACGATCCGGCGCGCCGCCCCGGCCTGCACGACCATGACGCTCAGGTTGTGCGCGAGCACGTCGTGCAGCTCGCGGGCGATCCGGGTTCGCTCGAGCGCGATGGCGCGCCGCTGCTCCGCCTCGTGGACGAGCGTCGCACGCTCCGTCTTCTCGGCGAGCTCACGTGCGAGCGCGGTCTGGTTGCGGATCGTGCGCCCGATTACCCACGGGACGATCCAGAAGAAGGTGACCGGGAAGAAGACGTCGCTCGGGTCGAAGATGACCGCGACCGTGGTGATTCCCGCCGCTCCCGCCGCTCCCGCGATGACCGACTGGCGTCCCGAGAGGTGCCGGCCGACCGAGTACGAGGCCGTGAGCAGGAACAGGATCGCGGCGGTGATGTTCGGCGGCTCGGTGAGCCAGATGGACATGACCATCAGACCGCCGACGGTGCAGGCGAGCGGCACGACCGGCTTCGAGCGCCGCCAGAGGAAGGACAGCGCGATTCCGGTCATCACCGCGATGTTCAGCGCGAGCGGACCCTCGCGCAGGGAGTTCACGGAGAGGTCGATCGCGGCCACGACGATCAGGAGGACCACGAACAGCCGGTCGATCACGCGCCAGTTGCGCTCGCTGATGCCGCGGAGCCGCTTACGCATCAGACCGTCACCTCGATCGGGAGCCGCGCGCGTAGGCGGAAGCCGCCCTCGTCGAGGCGGCCGGCGCTCAGATGGCCGCCGTAGAGCCCCACGCGGTCCCTGAGGCCGGGCAGGCGGTCCGAGGCGCCGCCCTCACGGTCGTCGCTGATCTGAAGCCGGAGCTCGTCGGGCGTGTACCGGACCCGGAGCTGCGCCTCGCTCGCGCCGTTCTCGAGCGCGGCTTCGAGCGCGTCCTCCACGACCCGGTACGCGGTGAGGTCCACGCCGGCCGAGAGGCGGCGGGGCTTGCTCTCGTCCCGGCCCTCGATGGTGACCTCCACGGGGAGCCCGCGCTCGCGAATCCTGTCCACGAACGCCAGCACGCGCGGCAGGCCCGGCTGGGGAGCCAGCTCGGCGCCGTCGCCGTCGCGGCGAAGCACGCCGAGCAGCCTGCGCATCTCGTTGAGTGCGTCGCGGCCGGTCTCCTCCACGGCCGTGAGCGCCACGGCGGCGCCCGCGGAATCGCCGGTGGAGATGGCCCTCGGGACGGTCTCGGCCTGCACGACCATCGCGCTGAGCCCGTTCGCGACGAGCGTCTGGAGCTCCCCGGCGATCCGCTGCCGCTCCTCCTCGACGGCGTATCCCGCCCGCCACTCGCGCTCCGCCTCCGCGCGCTCCGCCTTCTCGCGCAGCTCGGCCTGGAGCAGCGCGCGGCTGCGGAGCGCGCGCCCGGCCAGGAGCGGGAGACCGAAGAGGAACACGACCCAGAAGATCTCCTCGGGCTGGAACGAGTCCTCGACGAAGATCACGGTGGTCATCCCCACGGAGAGAAGCCCCGCGGCCGCCGGGAAGCGGCGGCCGGGCGCATAGCGCCCGATCGAGAACAGCAGGAAGATGACCGCCACGAAGGGCGTCGTGCTCGCGGTCGTCAGGTAGCCGTCGGCGAACGCCTGGCCGATCGCGGGCACCAGGAAGAGGCCGGCGGCGACCAGCGCGTCGCGGCGGCGGAAGGCGATCGAGGACAGCGCGATCACCCCGGCGGCGATCGTCGGCCCGCGGCTCTCGCCGTGAGAGTCGATCAGGGACAGCTCGATCACGCCCGCGATCACGAACACGGCCGCGAGCGCGATGTCCTTGTGGAACGGGTCCATCGCGCGCAGCCGCGCGGCTGCTGAATCCACCAGCTTCACGCTGCCCAAGGTAGCCGCGCGCGTGGAGACCCGCATCGTCCGGCCCGCCGATTCCCTGTCATCCCATAGGAGGACGCCGGGCCGGCTCCGAATCGTCCCAGACGGGGACCCAAGATCGCCGTCCAGGCCGACGCGGGAACCGCTGCGCGGCGGGAGTCTGTCGCCATGGCTCACTGGACCGCGACAACCACCGCCAACGCAACCCCCGAGCAGCTCCTGGAGGTGCTCACGCACCCCGAGGAGATCCGGCGCTGGTCGCCGGTCGACTTCGACCTCGACGACCTCGACACCCGCCGGCTCAGCCCCGGCGCCCGGGCTCGCGTGACCGGCAAGGTCGCCGGTGTCCGCGTCGGCTTCGACGTGGAGGTCCACACGGCCGACAACCAGGTGCTCGAGCTGACCGCGGACGGCCCGGTGGGCCTCGACGTCCGCTACGAGCTGGCTCCGGCCGCCTCCGGCTCCGAGCTGAACGCATCCGTCTCGCTGCGCCGCGGCGGCGGCATCACCGGCCGCCTGGTCGCCAACGCGACCGCCGCGCTGCTGGCGGCCGGCGCTCTCGACGGCGCCGCCGGCCGGATCGCCCGCGCCGCCGAAGTCGCAGTGGCCGCATAACCAATCCCAAGGAGAAGGCATGTACAACGACAACGCACTCGTCGCTCCGCTGGCGCCCGCAAGCGCGGCCGTGGCGGCGCACAACCTGACTCGCCGCTACGGCGACGGCGACTCCGCCGTCGAGGCCGTGCGCGGCGTCTCGCTCGAGGTCCCGGCGGGCCAGTTCACGGCCATCATGGGCCCGAGCGGCTCCGGCAAGTCCACGCTCATGCACCTGCTGGCCGGCCTCGACCGCCCCACCGAGGGCACGGTCGCGATCGGCGGGGAGGACATCACGGCGATGGGCGACAAGCAGCTCACGCTGCTCCGCCGGAAGCACATCGGCTTCGTCTTCCAGGCGTTCAACCTGGTGCCGACGCTCAGCGCCGAGGAGAACATCACGCTCCCGCTGTGGATCGCCGGCAACAAGATCGACCGCTCCTGGGTCGACGCCGTGATCGACCGCGTGGGGCTCGACGGCCGCCGCACGCATCGCCCGGCCGAGCTGTCGGGCGGCCAGCAGCAGCGCGTGGCCGTGGCCCGCGCCCTGGTGGCCGAGCCGACCGTCCTGTTCGCCGACGAGCCGACCGGCAACCTCGACTCGAAGTCGAGCGCCGGCGTGCTCGAGCTGCTCCGTGACGCGGTGAGCGCGTACGGGCAGACGATCGTGATGGTCACGCACGACGAGCACGCCGCCGACGCCGCCGACCGCGTGATCCACATGGTCGACGGCCGCGTGGAGGAGCAGTCATGACGCGCGTGGGCCTCAGGGGAATCACGACGCGCCGTCTGCGGACGGTGCTCACGGCCCTGGCCATCGTGCTCGGGGTCGCGATGGTGAGCGGCTCGTACACGCTCACCGACACGATGCGGAACGCCGCCGACTCGCTGTCGAGCTCGGCCTACGACGGCACGGCCGCCGTGGTGTCCGCGAAGACCGCGTTCGACGTGGACGAGGAGTTCCCGGTTCGTCCTCCGATTCCGGCGTCGACGCTCGACAGGGTGCGCGACGTCCAGGGCGTCGAGAAGGCGGTCGGGAGCATCACGGACGAGGCCCGGATCGTCGGCAAGGACGGCGACGTCGTCGGCACCGGCCCGTACTTCGGCGTGGGGCTCGACCCGAGCGCGGGCGAGCTCTCCCCCTTCAAGCTGAAGGAGGGGCGCTTCGCGTCCGGCGCCGGCCAGGTCGTCATCGACGCCGGCACGGCCGACCGCGAGGGCTACGCCGTGGGCGACACGATCACCGTCCAGGCCCTCGGGCCGGAGCGGCAGCTCGAGATCTCCGGCATCGCCACGTTCGGCGACGTCGACTCGATCGGCACCGCGACGGCAGCCCTGTTCGACCTCGAGGCGGCGCAGGCTCTGTTCGACAAGCGCGGTCAGTACACCGAGGTGCTCGTGGGCGGCCCCGACTCGGCTCGCGCCGAGCTCGAGCAGTCGCTCGGCGGCTCGTTCAACGTGCAGACCGCGGCCGACCACGACCGCTTCACGCTCGACGGGCTGAAGATGTTCGTGGACTTCCTGAAGGTGTTCCTGCTCGTGTTCGGCGGGATCGCCGTGTTCGTGGGCGCCTTCACGATCTACAACACGCTCTCGATCACGGTCGCCCAGCGCTCGCGTGAGCTGGCGCTGCTGCGGGCCCTCGGCGCGACGCGCCGGCAGGTGCTGCGGTCGGTCGTCGTCGAGGCGCTCGCGATCGGGACGATCGCCTCGCTGATCGGCCTCGCGGCCGGCGTCGGCCTGGCGAAGCTCCTGAGCGGCGTGTTCGCGTCGGCGGGGATCGACCTCCCGTCCACGGGCACGGTGTTCGGCACGCGGACGATCGTGGTCTCGCTCGCCGTCGGGATCATCGTCACCGTCCTCGCCAGCCTCGGCCCGGCGCTGCGCGCGACGCGCGTGTCGCCGGTCACCGCGATGCGCGAGGGCACGGACATCCCTGCCGGCCGGATCGGCCGCCGGGCTCCGCTGTTCGCGGCGATCACCGGCTTGCCCGCGCTCGCCGTGCTGGGACTCGGGATGTTCGTCCCTGGCATCGACGCCGAGGGCCGTTTGGCGCTGCTGGCACCCGGCTCCCTCCTCCTGTTCATCGCCGTGGCGCTGATCTCGCCCCGGCTCGTGCCTCGCCTGGCGTCCGTGCTCGGCCGGCCGGGCCAGCGGATCGCCGGCGCTTCCGGCGGGCTCGCCCGCCGCAACGCGATGCGCAACCCGGGGCGCACCGCGGCCACGGCGGCGGCGCTCATGATCGGGATCGCGCTCGTGGCGTTCTCGGCCGTGCTCGGCGCGGGGATGCGCGAGTCCACGAAGGGCGCGCTCGAGGAGCAGGTCCGGGCCGACTACGTGATCGTCGGCCAGGACGGCTGGTCGCCGATCGATCCGGGCGCTGCCCGGGCGGCGGCGGACGTCGAGGGCGTCGAGGTCGCCACGGGCCTCGTGCAGGACCGAGGCCGTGCGTTCGGCGAGAAGATCTCGGTCGACGGCGTGGACGAGGCGCGGATCGCCTCCGTCTTCGGCTTCGAGTGGGAGGACGGCTCGGACGATGCGTACGCGGAGCTCGGCTCCGGCGGCGCGATCGTCACGGACCGGTTCGCCGAGGACCACGACCTCGCGGTGGGCGATCGCTTCGAGGTCACCGCGCTCAAGGGCGACAGGCTCGACCTGAGCGTGGCCGGCATCTCGAAGCCGGACAGGTTCGACCCGCTCGGCACGGGCGAGGTCACCATCGCCCGCGCGGCCTACGACGAGTCGTTCACGGCCGAGCGCGAGCGCTATGCGTTCGTGGCGGCCGATGGCGCGTCCCGGCCGGAGCTCGAGAAGGCGCTTGCGGCCTTCCCGGACGTGAAGCTCCAGTCGAAGGGCGAGTTCCAGACCGACCAGTCGGCCTGGGTGGACCAGATCCTGGGGATCTTCTACGTGCTCCTGGGGCTGGCCGTGATCGTGTCCCTGTTCGGGATCGTGAACACGCTGGCGCTGTCGGTGCTGGAGCGGACCCGCGAGCTCGGGATGCTCCGGGCGATCGGGATGAGCCGCCGCCAGGTGCGGCGGATGATCCGCCACGAGAGCGTCGTGACGGCGCTGATCGGAGCCGTGCTGGGCATCGCGGTCGGGCTCTTCCTGGCCGCGCTCGCCACGGCGGCGCTGAGCGAGGAAGGCCTCCGCTTCGCGCTCCCCGTGGGCTCCCTGATCGCCTTCACGGTGGTGGCGACGGTGGCCGGAGTGCTGGCCGCGATGGGCCCGGCACGCCGCGCCGCGCGCCTCGACGTGCTGAAGGCGCTGCAGTACGAGTAGTCAGTCAGGCCTCGCCCGCCGCCCCGCTCCGGGGCGGCGGGCGCCGGCCCTACTCGTACGGCGCGTAGCGGTGGTGCAGCATCAGGTCGTTGCCGTCAGGGTCGGTGAAGAAGGCCATGTGGCAGACGCCGGTGTCGAGGATGTCGCCCAGGAAGGTGATGCCCTTCCCCTCGAGCTCCTCACGTGTGGCCGCGACGTCGTCCACGTGAAGCGCCAGGTGGGCGTTCTTCTGCGGAGCGAACTCCATCCCGAACCGAGCCGGCTCCCAGATCCCGAGACACGTCTCGCCAACCCAGAACTCCGGGCCACCGTGCTCGTCGCGCCGAAGGCCGAGGGTCTCGCCGTAGAACTGCACAGAGCGCTCCGCGTCCTGAGAGGGAACGCCAACGAAGTCGAGTTTGGTGATCATGCGCCGATTGTCCCAGGAACACCGGGGTGGCAAAGAAAACTGGCGTATAGCGAGAGTTTTCGTTGCCACCCCCGCTCGCGCAGTCCGGCGACACCCAGCCGCGGGTCCGCCGGAGCAACGTCCCGGGGAATACGATCGCCCTTCAGTGACCGACCCGGGGACCATCGTCATCGGTGGCGGTCAGGCTGGGCTCGCGGTCAGCCGGGAGCTCACCCAGGCCGGAGTCGAGCACGTCGTGCTCGAGCGGGGCCGGATCGGGCAGACGTGGCGCGGGCGCTGGGACAGCTTCTGCCTCGTGACGCCGAACTGGAGCGTCCGGCTCCCCGGCCACCCCTACGACGGCGACGACCCCGACGGCTACATGGCTCGCGACGAGTTGGTCGAGTACCTGGAGCGCTACGCGGCGGCCGTGGACGCTCCGGTGAGGGAGGGCGTGGAGGTCACCTCGGTGCGCCCGGACCCGGACGCCGGCTTCCGTGTCGAGAGCTCGGCCGGCGACATGCGCGCCCGCACGGTCGTCCTGAGCACCGGCGCCTACCAGCGACCGCATCGGCCCGCGGGCGCGGCCTCGCTTCCGGCGGGGCTGCTTCAGATCGACGTCCCCGACTACCGCAACCCGGACGAGCTGCCGGCCGGCCGGGTGCTCGTCGTGGGGAGCGGGCAGTCGGGCTGCCAGATCGCGGAAGAGCTGCACGAGGCGGGCAGGGAGGTCTTCCTGGCATGCGGCCGAGCCGGCTGGCTGCGGCGCCGGGTCGGAGATCGCGACGTCTTCTGGTGGCTGGAGCAGGCGGGCGACCTCGACGACGAGACCGCCTCGCTCCCGAGCGCCGAGGCACGCCTGTGGGGGAACGTGCAGGCGAGCGGTCACGGCGGCGGGCACGACCTCCACTACCGGACCCTTCAGAGGATGGGCGTCACGCTCCTCGGCCGCTTTGCCGGCGCGGACGACCGCAGCGCCCGCTTCGCCCGCGATCTCGCGGACAGCGTCGCGTGGGGCGATGAGCGCAACGCCAAGGTGATGGGCGGCTTTCGGAGGCATGCCGCCGAGCGCGGGTTGCCTCCGCTCCCGGTCGAGACACCGGAGCCGTTCGACGCCGAGGCCCCCGAGGAGCTGGACCTGAGCGGCTTCGGGGCAGTGGTGTTCGCGGGCGGATTCCGGCCCGACTACGCGTCGTGGGTCCACTGCCCGGGGGCGTTCGACGACCTCGGCTTCCCGATCCACGACAACGGCGCCAGCACCACAGTGCCGGGCCTCCACTTCGTGGGAGTGCACTTCCTCCGCAAGCGGAAGTCCTCGCTTCTCATCGGAGTCGGCGAGGACGCCGCCATCGTGGCGGGCAGGATCGCGGGCGCCGGCTGACCGGCCTCCGTAGCCTCAGGCGGCGATCGCCGCTCCGGAGGGCAGCTCGAAGCGCTCGCCCACCTCGGAGAGGATCTCGAGCATCGCCTTCGTGGCCGGCGAGTGGTACCGGCCGGCGAGCGTCGCCGCGGCGATCCGGCGTGCCGGCGGGCGCTTGCCCAGCGAGCGGATCACGATGTCCTCGCGCACGTTCGTGAGCGCGAGGCCGGGCAGCAGCGAGATGCCCACGCCGGCGGCGACCAGGCCCTGGACGACGTTGTAGTCGTCGGACTGGAAGCCCACCTTCGGCTCGAAGCCCGCCTGGGCGCAGCATGCCTCGTGGAAGCCGCCGCACCAGGTGTGCGTGCCGGTCTCCTGGATCCACGTCTCGCCGGAGAAGTCCTGCAGCCGCACGCGCGGCTTGTGGGCGAGCGGGTGGCTGCTCGGGAGGGCGAGGAACATCGGGTCGTCCACGAGCGGGTGCAGCTCGATGCCCTCGTACATCCGCTCGAACTCCGGCTGATCGAGCTGGCTGTACTCGAACACGATCGCGATCTCGAGCTCGGCCGCGCGGAGCGCCTGGGCGGCCTCCTCAGGCTCCTGCTCGACGAAGTTCAGCTCCACGTCCGGGTACTGGCGGGTGAACTCCGCGACCGCGGGCGGGAGCAGCGACGCCCCCGCCGTGGGGAAGGACGCGAGCCGCACGCGGCCGCCGCGGATGCCCGCGATCGCGTCGAGCTCCGCCTCGGCGGCGGCCAGCCGGGCGATCACGACCTCGGCGTGCTCCACGAGCGCCTGGCCGGCGTCCGTGAGCCGCACGCCGCGGCTCAGGCGGTCCACGAGCTTGGTCCCGGCGCGCTTCTCGAGCGCCGCGATCTGCTGCGAGACGGCCGGCTGGGTGTAGGCGAGCGCGTCGGCGGCGGCGGAGAAGGAGCCGTGCTCGGAGACCGCCCTGAGAACGCGCAGCTGCTTGACGTCGAACATAACCAGAGCTTATCGCACCTGTCACAAGTCCGAATTTGAACTTATGAGCGCGATTGCCGAAAATACTTAGAGACAAGTCGAACCGAATCAAAGGAGCCGAGATGACCAACACCGCCCTCACCGTCCGCATTGCTACTCCCGCCGACGCCTTCTCGCTGAGGCGACTCGCCGCCATCGACAGCGCCTCCCCGCCGACTGGCGACGTGCTCCTCGCCGAGATGGACGGCGAGCTGTGGGCCGCCCTCTCGATCGACACCGGCGCCGCCGTGGCGGACCCGTTCCGCCCGAGCGCCGACCTCGTCGACCTGCTGCGCTTCCGTGCGCGGCGCCTGAACGGCGACGCCGACGCCCACCGGCACGGCCTCTCCCGCCTGCTTCCCCGCGCGGCCTAGATCGCCGCACCCGGCCGGGCGGCCGGGATCTCAGCTCCAACCCGCCGACGGCGGCCCTCCCCTCGGGCCGCCGTCGGTCTTTCTATGGCCGGATCGAGACCGCCGGCGGAGGAGGAGAGCCGCCGGGCCGCTCGGCGTTGGCGCGCCAGCCCGAGTATCCGATCGCTGCGGATGCGATCACGGCTAGGAACACGCCGATCTTGCGGCTCAGGTCGATCTCGTCGGGCACGTCCCCCGGCGCCGGGATGTCGATCAGCCTGAACACGCACAGGAGGAACGCCAGCGCGCCGGCCGCGAACAGCACGAGGGCGCCCGGCACGTCGGGCGGCAGGGCCCCGGCCGCCTTGGCGGCCACCACCCCGATCGTCACGACCGCGCACAGGAACAGGATGATGTCGATGAGGCTCAGCACCTCCCACGCGCTCGCGCTCTCGCTCGCGGAGAAGCCCGCGACGTCGATGCCCACGCTGTACCACGGAAGCCACAGCGATATGAGGAGGACGATGCCTCCGACGCCGGCGATCATGTCGGCCGGCGTCAGTCTCGAGGAATCCATGGCGCGACGGTACGGCTCGCGCCGGTCGAACCCGCCTCTTAGGGCCCGCCGCCCCAGGACATCAGGTACTCGCGCTGATCTTCCGTGAGGGAGTCGATCCCCACGCCGAGCGACTCCAGCTTCAGCCGCGCGATCTCCTCGTCGATCTCCTTCGGCACCGGCAGCACGCGCTTCTCGAGCGTCTCCCCGTGCAGCTTCAGGTGCTCCACCGCGAGCGCGAGGTTGGCGAAGCTCATGTCCATGACGGCGGCCGGATGGCCCTCGCCGGCGGCGAGGTTCACGACCCGGCCGCTCGCCAATAGATGCACTCGCCTGTTGCCGAGATCGTATTCCTCCACGAGCGGGAGCACCTGGCGCACGCGGCCGTCCGAGAGCTCGCGCAGCGCTTCGAGGTCGATCTCCACGTCGAAGTGGCCCGCGTTGGCCAGCACCGCGCCGTCGCGCATCCGCTCGAAGTGCTCGCGGCGGAGGACGGCCCGCGAGCCCGTGACCGTCACGAACAGGTCGCCGCGCTCCGAGGCGTCCAGCGCGGGCATGACCTCGAACGCGTCCATGCGCGCCTCGAGCGCGCGCAGCGGGTCGACCTCGCAGACGATCACCGTCGCCCCCGCTCCCCGGGCGCGCTGGGCGATCCCCTTGCCGGTGGCGCCGTAGCCGAACAGCACGAGCGTGCGGCCGGCGAGCAGCAGGTTCGTGGCGCGCAGGATCCCGTCGAGAGTGGACTGGCCGGTGCCGTAGCGGTCGTTGAACACGCGCTCCGTGCGCGACTCGTTCACCGCGACGACCGGGCAAGCGAGCCTCCCCTCCGACTCGAGCCGCCGCAGCCGCAGCAGTCCGGTGGTCGTCTCCTCCGCACCGCCGCTCACGTCCTGGCCGCGCTCGTGGATCAGCGACAGGAGATCGGCGCCGTCGTCGAGCGTGATGTCCGGCTTCCAGTCCGCGAGCGCGTGCACGTGGCGCGCGTAGGACTCGATGTCCTCGCCGCGCTTCGCGAGCACCGGGACGCCCAGGTCCACGAGCGCCGCCACCACCTCGTCCTGGGTGGTGAGCGGATTCGCCGAGCAGAGCGCCACCTCCGCCCCGCCCGCGGTGAGCGCCTGCATCAGGTTCGCCGTCTCGGCGGTGACGTGCAGGCAGGCGGCGACCTTCACCCCGTCGAGCGGCTGCTCCTTGCGAAACCGCTCGCGGATCGAGCGGAGGACCGGCATCTGGCCCTCCGCCCATTCGATCCGCCGCAGCCCCTGGGGGGCCAGCGACGGATCGTGGACGTCAGGCTCGAGACGGCTAATAGCGGTAGTGCTCCGACTTGTACGGGCCCTCGACCGGCACTCCGATGTAGGCGGCCTGGTCGGGCGAGAGCTCGGTGAGCCGCGCGCCGAGGGCGTCGAGGTGCAGGCGGGCGACCTTCTCGTCCAGGTGCTTCGGCAGCACGTAGACCTTCTTCTCGTACTCGTCGTTCTTCGTGAACAGCTCGACCTGGGCGATCGTCTGGTTCGTGAACGAGTTCGACATCACGAAGCTCGGGTGGCCCGTGGCGTTGCCGAGGTTCAGCAGCCGGCCCTCGGAGAGCACGAGGATCGAGTGGCCGTCCTCGAAGCGCCACTCGTCCACCTGCGGCTTGATGTTCACGCGCTCGATGCCCGGCAGCTTCGTCAGGCCGGCCATGTCGATCTCGTTGTCGAAGTGGCCGATGTTGCCGACGATCGCCTGGTGCTTCATCCGGGCCATGTCAGCGGCGGTGATGATGTCCTTGTTGCCGGTGGCGGTGATGAAGATGTCCGCCGTCTCGACGACGTCGTCGAGCGTCACCACCTGGTAGCCGTCCATCGCGGCCTGGAGCGCGCAGATCGGGTCGATCTCCGTGATCAGCACGCGCGCGCCCTGGCCACGCAGCGACTGGGCGCAGCCCTTGCCGACGTCGCCGTAGCCGCAGATCACCGCGGTCTTGCCGGCGATCATCACGTCGGTCGCGCGGTTGATCCCGTCGATCAGCGAGTGGCGGCAGCCGTAGAGGTTGTCGAACTTCGACTTCGTGACCGAGTCGTTCACGTTGATGGCCGGGAACAGGAGCGTGCCGGCCTCCTGCATCTCGTAGAGGCGGTGGACGCCGGTCGTGGTCTCCTCGGTGACGCCCTTGATCTGCTCGCCGATGCGGCTCCACTTCTGCGAGTCCTCGCCGAGGGTGCGCTGAAGCAGCGCCGAGGATGACCTTGAACTCCTCGTTGTCGGTCGAGTCGGGATCCGGCACCGCGCCGGCCCGCTCGTACTCGCCGCCCTTGTGGACGAGCAGCGTGGCGTCGCCGCCGTCGTCGAGGATCATGTTCGGGCCGTCGCCCTCGGGCCAGGTGAGCGCCTGCTCGGTGCACCACCAGTACTCGTCGAGCGTCTCGCCCTTCCAGGCGAAGACCGGGATGCCGGCCTCGGCGATCGCCGCGGCGGCGTGGTCCTGCGTCGAGAAGATGTTGCACGAGCACCAGCGCACCTCGGCGCCGAGCGCGATCAGGGTCTCGATCAGCACGGCGGTCTGCACCGTCATGTGAAGCGAGCCCATGATCTTCGCGCCCTTCAGCGGCTGCGAAGCGCCGTACTCCTCGCGCATGGCCATGAGGCCGGGCATCTCGTGCTCGGCAAGAGTGATCTCCTTGCGGCCGAACTCGGCCAGGGACAGGTCAGCGACCTTGAAGTCCTGAGTGGTGGTCGTCGTCTCGGTGACGGTCATGCGGCGGTGGTCTCCGTGATTCTCGGGGGCGTGTCCATGGCGAGGAGGCGCTGGTGCTTCTGCTGCTCGAACGACAGCCAGTCGCCCGAGGCGACGCCCTCCGGCAGCTCCGGCTGCTCCTCGAACCAGTGCTCGAGGGCGGCCCGCAGCTCCGGGTCGGAGGCGTGGCGCTTGGCGAACGCGACGTCGGAGAGCGCGCAGTCGAACCGGGCGAGCAGCTCGCGCAGCGTACGAAGGCGCTGCAGCTCACCCGGCCCGAAGATGCGGTAGCCCTTCGGCGTGCGCGGAGGCTCGATCAGGCCGGCGCTCTCGATGTAGCGCAGCATTCGAGGCGACCACCCGGTCGTCTCAGCGGCCTCGTTGATGGTGAGCCCCTCCATCGCAACGGCCAACCTTACCACGATCGTGTCAAGGTTGGTCGACCGGCCCAGGGGTTCCGTCACTTACCCGCGTAATACGCGGGTAGATTGAGGCGCCCCTACGGGCGCGCGGGCCGTAAGGCTCGCCGCGCGCCCGGCCGGACGGCCCCGCGCCAGCCTTACGGCCGCGGGTCCGCCGGATCAGCGCTGGCGGTGGACTCGACCAATGTCCTCTTTGCCCCGATATACGGGGCAAAGGGCGCACAGGTGGCGGAGTGAGGTTCTAGAGCTCGCTCTTGAGGCGGGCGAGGGCCGGCGTCGGCGTCGGGTCCACGCCGGCCAGTGCCGCCATGTAGACGCTCACCAGGTCGCCGAGGAGCACCAAGGAGAGCACTCGCTCCAGGCGGCTCTCGCCGCGTGCCTGCACCTGGAGGCTCGGGGCGCCGGCGCGCTCGAGCTCGTCGCGGGCCAGGTCCATGTGGCGCTTCACGCGCGGGTGCTGGTCGGGGTCGCACAGGAAGACGCCGGAGAAGGGCGCCTGCTCGCGGCCGCGCTCCCAGCCGCAGATCTGGTTGTGGTTCCCCTCGGGGAGCTCGGTCCAGAAGGCCGCGGCGTTCGCGTTCTCCTGGATCTGGGTGGTCCACCGCCGGGCGGGCGCCGTCGTGCCGGCCGCGCCGTGGATCACCGGGATCGTGCCGTCGAGCTGCCGGGCAACGGACTTGGCCAGGGACTCGTCGTCCCCGCCCGGGCCCCACTCCTCGACGAGCCGTTCGAGGAGCGCGGTGGCCGTGTCGATCTCCGAGCGCAGTCCCGGGGCGGCTCCGCACAGCGCCGCGCACTCCATCGCGCCGATCGTCATGTAGACGACCGCCGCCCGCGGCTGCATCCCGGAGGGCACGCCGATCACGGGCACGTCCTCCTCGCGGGCCAGCCGCGCGAGCGTCCCGCCGGTGGTCATCACCACGCGGCGGGCGCCGGCCGCGCCCGCGGCCTCGAAGCAGGCGAGCGTCTCCTCGGTCTCGCCGGAGTAGCTCGAGCAGAGCACGAGCGACTCGGGCGGCGTCCACGCCTCGAGCCCATAGTTGCGCACGACCGTGATCTGGCGGGTGGCCCGGTCGCCGAGCGCCGCGACCGCCAGGTCGCCGCCGATGCCGGAGCCGCCCATCCCGCACACGACGAGCCCGCCCGGCATGTCGCGCGGCCGGATCCCGGCCGACTCCGCGCGCCACAGCGCGTCGCCGAGCTGGAGCGGCTGGGCAAGCACATCCCCCAGCATGCCCTCCGGGTCGATCCTCTCGATGCTGTCTTTATCGAGTGAGTGCAAACGCCTCTCCCGGCTCCACGCGGGCGCCCTCGGGCACCACCGCGCCCGGCTCGACCACCGCGCCCGCGCCGAGCATCGCGCCCGGTCCGATGCGCGCCCGCTCCCCCACGCGAACCCTCTCCGCGAGCACGGACTCCACCACGGCGGCGTCCGCCCCCACGTGCACGCGCTCGTGGAGCACCGAGCGCTCCACGCGCGCGTCCGTGCCCACGGAGCAGTGCCGCCCGAGCACGCTCTGCGGCCCCACATGGGCGCCCGACACCAGGCAGTTCTCGTATACGAGCGAGCCCGTCTCGTCGCGCGGCGGCAGCGTCGACGCCACCCGCCCGGCGAGCAGGTCCCAGGTGGCCTCGAGGTAGCGCTCGGGCGTCCCGATGTCGATCCAGTAGCCCGCGGCCTCGAAGCCGTACAGCCCTTTGCCGACCATGCCCGGGAACACCTCGCGCTCGAACGACACGGCCCGGCCCGCGGGAATCGACTCGGCCACCGAACGCTCGATCACGTACGCGCCCGCGTTGATGCGGTCGGTGGGCGCGTCGCCTCCGCCCTTCTCGATGAACGCCTCTACCGCGCCGTCCTCGGCGGTCGGCACCACGCCGTAGCTCGACGTGTCCTCGACCGGGTGGAGCGCGAGCGTCGCGCGCGCTTCCTTGCGCTCGTGCTCCGCCAGCTCGGCGGTGAGGTCGATGTCCGTGAGCACGTCGCCGTTCAGCACGAACAGGCGCTCCTCGAGCAGCCCCTCGTCGTAGGCGAGCCGCACCGGGCCGGCCGTGCCGAGCGGCTCGTCCTCGATCACGTAGCGCAGGCGCATCCCCTCGTAGATGTCCCCGAGCACGAGCTTCACGGCGTCCGACATGAAGCCGCAGGAGAGGATCACCTCGTCCACCCGGTGCGAGCGCGCCCAGGCGAGCATGAAGGAGAGAAACGGGCGCCCGGCGAGCGGCATCACCGGCTTGGGCGTCGTGAGCGTGAGCGGCCTGAGCCGCGTTCCCTCGCCGCCGGCGAGCACCAGGGCCTGCACGCCTACCGGCCGATCCCCTCGTACGTGAAGCCGGCCGCCACCAGCGCGTCGCGGTCGAGGAAGTTCCGGCCGTCCACGACGAGCGGCACGCGCATGCGGCTCTTGACCTCGCCGGCCCAGTCGAGCTCCCGGAACTCCGGCCACTCGGTCACGAGCACGACCGCGTCCGCGCCGTCCACCGCGTCGAGCGCCGACCCGGCGATCCGCGCCCCGGCGAGCATGTGCTCGGCCTTGTCGCCCGCGACCGGGTCGAAGGCGCGCACGCTCGCGCCCTCGCCCGCGAGGCGGCCGGCGAGCACGAGGCTCGTGGCCTCGCGGACGTCGTCGGTGTTCGGCTTGAACGCCACGCCGAGCAGCGCGATCTGCTTCCCGGCGAGCGGGCCGAGGTGCTTCTGGAGCTTCGAGATCGTGCGCCGCTTCTGCAGCTCGTTGACCTCGATCACGGCCGTGAGCAGCTGGAAGTGGTAGCCCGTGTTCCCGGCGAGCTGCTTCAGCGCCTGGACGTCCTTCGGGAAGCACGAGCCGCCGAAGCCCACGCCGGCCTGGAGGAACTTCGGGCCGATCCGGTCGTCGAGGCCCATCCCGCGCGCGACCTCGTTCACGTCCGCGCCGAGCTCCTCGGACACGTTCGCGATCTCGTTGATGAAGCTGATCTTGGTGGCGAGGAACGCGTTCGACGCGAGCTTGATCATCTCCGCGCTCGCGATGTCGGTGCGCACCACCTCGGCGCCGAGCGGGTCGTAGAGCGCCTGCACGCGGTCGGCGTACTCCTCGGATCCGGGGTCGGCGCCCACGACCACGCGGTCCGGCTTCATGAAGTCGTCCACCGCGCTCCCCTCCTTCAGGAACTCCGGGTTCGACACGTAGCCGATCCCGTCGCGGCGGCGCTGGATCGAGCGGCCGGTGCCCACAGGGACCGTGCTCTTCATGACGAGCGCGTGCTCGTTCGAGTCGCCCAGCTCGGCGATCACCGCCTCGACGCGCGACAGGTCCGCGTCGCCCGAGTAGGTCGGCGGCGTGTCGACGCACACGAAGAGCAGGCGGGCGTGCTCGAGCAGCTCGCCCATGTCGGTCGAGAAGTGAAGCCGCTCCTGGTTCTTCGCGACGAGCTCCGGCAGGCCCGGCTCGTGGATCGGCACCTCGCCGCGCGAGAGCGACTCGACCTTCTCGGGCACGATGTCCCGCACCCACACGTCGTGGCCGAGCTCCGCGAACCCGGCCGCCGTCACGAGGCCCACGTAGCCGGCGCCGATGACGCCTATCGGTTCCCTCTCCATGCGCGGCGGGAGGCTATCTAGCAGCAGCGCCTGGCCGACCGGGCGATGGCCATCATCTGCTTCTCGGTCAGCGTCTGCAGGAGCGTGTTCGAGATCCAGTACGCGGCCTTGGGCGTCCTCCATGCGACCAGGCGCAGCCGGTCACCCGCGTGGTGGAGCTCGTACTCGCGGCCGCCGACGGTGCGCGTCTCGGTCGGCGACTCCATGATCGGCGGGTCCTTCCAGGTCGTGCCCTGGAGGCCGTAGTACTCGCCGAAGGCGTTCGAGCGCCACACGATCATGCGGTACGCGCCGTGCTTCTTGCCATCCGGGCCGCGCAGCTTGTACACGCGCGGCGGATAGGCGAACTCGGACGAGTTGAGCAGCAGCGTCGGGTAGAAGACGGGCAGCGAGCCGCCGGCCCCGGCCTGCACCGCCTGGAGGCCCTGGTCCTCGCCCGGGACGGTGGCGTCGTACAGCCCGAGCGACGCGGCGTCGCGCTTCTGCCTCCGCTTCGGCTTGCGCGCCGGCCGCTCGCCGGGCGCCTCGCCGCGCGGGCCGGGCGAGTCCTCGACGGCGAGGAACTGCTGCACGAGCTTCTTCACCTGCGCGTTGCTCGCCTCCACGAAGCTCTCGCCGATCTGGCCCTCGAAGTGGATCTCCTGGATCGGCTTCTTCGCCGAGAAGTAGGCGAGCTTGAGGAGCCGGAGCACCTCGCTCGTGCTCCTGAGCTCGCGGTCGGTCGAGGTGTTGCGGCCGAAGATCTTCATCAGCCGGTCGCGGTTGTCGATCAGCTTCGTGTACGTGACCTGCTGCTTCATCTGGCGCA
The DNA here is from genome assembly GCA_963741455.1 of uncultured Thermoleophilaceae bacterium. Taxonomy (GTDB): domain Bacteria; phylum Actinomycetota; class Thermoleophilia; order Solirubrobacterales; family Thermoleophilaceae; genus JACVRW01. The sequence continues at coordinate 517,374 of CAVUIF010000003.1, read as the reverse complement.
GGAAGTCCTGCTGGCGCGCCGAGCGGACGAGGTCGGTGTCCGTGTGCCGGTAGCGCACGTACTGGAGCGCCTGGCGGGCGCACAGCCGCTGGTAGCCCGGGTCGATGTCGATGAACGTGTACTCCGCGCTGTCGTTGAAGTAGTCGCGGTCCACGTCGGCGTACACGCAGCCGATCGCGTTCACCGCCCGCCAGAACCCCTTGAAGGTCACGTTGATCACGTGGTTGATCGGGAGGCCGGTGAGCCGCTGCACGGTCTTGAGCGTGAGCGCCGGCCCGCCGAGCTCGTACGCCGCGTTGATCTTCTGGACGCCGTTGCCGGGGATCTCGACCTTCAGGTCGCGGGGCAGCGACATGATCGCCGTCGCGCCCTCCTGCGGATTGAGCCGAACGAGCATGATCGTGTCCGAGCGCGCGCCGCTGGCACCCTCGGAGTTGACCCTCGCCCGGCGGTCGGAGCCGAGGATGAGGAGCGTCTGGGGCTGGCCGGGATCGGTGTCGGCGAGCACGTTCTTGCCCAGCTTCAGCTCCGGGCCGAGCTCGAGCGCGTCGACCACCTTCTCCACCTCGTGGAAGGCGGCCACCGCGGTGGCGCCGGCGGCGGCGAAGATGACGAGGAAGGCCCCGATCAGGAGCCGCTTCCAGAGCCCGGGGCGGGGGATCTCCTCGAGCATCAGGCGATCCTGAGCCGGCGCTCGCCGCCGCCCTCGAGATGCGCCGGGAGTAGGTGCACGAACTCCACGAGTGCCGCCCGATACTGCCCGAGCGACCGGATCGACACCCACTCCTCGGGGCCGTGGTGGCCGTCGCCCGTGGGGCCGCACTCCACGGCGGGCACGCCCGCCTCGAGGAACGAGATCGCGTCCGATGCGCCGTCCCGGCCCACGCCGAGCCGCTCGCTGGCGGGCTCGGCGACGCGCGCGATCGCCTCGCCCAGGGCCTGCACGTACGGGTCGTCGCGCTCGACGATGGCCGGCTGGCGGTGGAAGACCTTCGCCACGTGCACGTCGGGCATCCGCTCGACCTGCGCCTGGATCTCGAGCGGGTCCTGGCCGGGCAGGTAGCGCACGTCCACGTCGATCACGCACAGGTCGGGCACCTTGTTCAGCGCGTCGCCGCCCACGATCCGGCCGAGGTTGATCGACGGCCTGTCGAACAGGTCCGACGACTCGCGCGCGAACGGCAGGCTCTCGATCTGGCGGAAGGTGTCGATCGCCTTCAGCACGGCGTTGTCGCCAACCCACGGCGTCGAGCCGTGCGCGGCCGTGCCGGTGACCTGGATGCGCATGGCGAGGACGCCCTTCGCCTGGATGCCGATGTGCATGTCGGTCGGCTCGCCGGTGATGGCGAAGTTCCCCAGGAAGCCCTCGCGGACGGCCTGGTCGGACCCGCGCGCGTCGACCTCCTCGGATTCCTCGTCAGCGACGCAGACGAAGTGCACCCTCACCTTGTCCTGCGAGGTCAGGTCGTGCAGCGCGCACATCATCGACGCGAGGCCGCCCTTCATGTCGTAGGCGCCGCGCCCGTACAGGCGGTCGCCGTCGATGCGCGGCTCGAACTGCTCCTCGCGGCCCGGCACGACATCCAGGTGCCCGTGGAGCACGATGGTGGTCCCCGCCTCGGCACCGACGGTCGCGGCCAACAGCGGCCGTCCGTTGTGCATCGTGCCCGTCACCTCGACATCCCGCGCCTCGAGCCAGCCCTTCACGAAGCCGGCTGCGGCCTGCATGCCCTCGAGGGTTGACGTGTCGTAGGTGATCAGGCGCTCGGCGAGAGCGCGTTCATCCATCGGCAGCCGAGGATAGTGCTTCCACTTCAGCCCGCACCCAGCAGCCGGCCAGGTGGTCGTTCACCAGCCCGCACGCCTGCATGAGCGCGTAGGCGGTCGTGGGACCGACGAAGCGGAAGCCGCGCCTCTTGAGCTCCTTCGACATCGCCGTGGACTCGTCGGTGAACGGCGGGAGGTCGCCGAGCGTGCGCGGAGCGCGGCGCCGCCTGCTCGGCGCGAACGACCACACGAGCTCCGACAGCGGGGTGTCGAGCTCCTGCGCCGCGCGCGCGTTCGCGATCGCCGCCTCGATCTTCCCGCGATGGCGGACGATGCCGGCGTCGCCGAGCAGCCGGTGAGGTCGCGGTCGCCGAAGCGCGCGACCGTGTCGATCTCGAAGTTCGCGAACGCCGCGCGGAAGTTCTCCCGCTTGCGCAGGATCGTGAGCCAGGAGAGGCCCGACTGGAAGCCCTCGAGCACCATGCGCTCGTAGAGGCCGCGGTCGTCGCGCACCGGCCGGCCCCACTCCTCGTCGTGGTAGGCCACGTAGTCCGGCGCCGAGAGCGCCCACGGGCAGCGCTCCCTTCCGTCGGCGGTCATCCCTCGCGGCGGCCGCCCGCGCGGCGCGCGGCGCGCCCCAGCGCCCAGCGGGCCCGCCGCGCGACCTCGGCGCCGCCCTTCCGGTCGAGGACGTCGGCGATCTGAAGCGTCTGCTGGCCCACCGAGCCGAGCATCAGCTGGGCCGCGGCGGCACGGTCGCGGCCCCGCGGCGCCGGGGGCGGGTCGGCGCACCAGGAGACGAGCGGCTCGGCCACGCGCGACCAGCGCAGCTCGCCGGCCGCCTCGCGCACGGCGTCCCTTGCCGCCTGCCGCGCGCCGTCGTCGTCCAGCAGCGCCAGGCAGGCGCGCGCGAAGCCGTCCACGTCGCCGGGCGCCACCGCCGCTCCGAGCCCGCGGCGCTCCACGAGCTCGCCGAGCACGTCGCCGCTCGACGTGACCACCGGCAGGCCGGCCCACAGGTAGTCGAGGATCCGGGTGCGGAAGGCGAAGCGCGACTCGAGGTGGTCGTGGTGGGCGCTCACGCCGATGTCCGCGGCCGCCAGCAGCGGGCCGCGCGCCGCGTATCCCTCCCAGCCGGGGTTCAGGTGGACGCCCGCGCCAAGCAGGCCCAGGCGCTCGGCCTCCCGGGCGGCCTCGTCCGCGGCGGACGCGCCCTGGGCGTCGATCGGACGCCCGGTCCCCATGAAGACGAGGTGCACGTCGTCGCGCTCGCGCCGCATCAGCTCCACGGCCCGAATCGGTGTGATCGGGTCGAGCCACCGCCACACACCCCCGCCCCAGAGGAGCACGCGGTCATCGGGCCGGATCCCCGGCCACGGCCGCGGGTCGGCCGGCTCGGGCGGGTCGCCGTCGGGCACGCCGAACGGGACCACCCGCAGGTAGCTCCGAAAGCTCGGGTCGGCGCGGTAGCGGCTCGGGTCGAGCAGGCCGCGGAAGGCCATCCCGCCGAGCCACAGGTCGCGCTGGCGCTCGCTGGCGCACACCACGAGGTCCGCCGCCGCGAGCGAGGCCAGCACGCCGAGCGTCACGATCCGCTGGCTCCGCCGGGCCGTGGCCTCGGGCTGCCCCGCGGCGGCCTCCAGCAGCTCGATCGGGAGGGCGTTGTAGAGGTCGACCACGAGTCGCGCCCGCGAGCGCGCGGCGGCGCGGAGCAGCTGGCCCGGCAGCCGCTGGATCACGACCACGTCGTGGCGCTCGAACTCCCCCGCGAGCACGTCGAAGTCGGCGACGCCCGCCTGGAGGAGGGTGGGCCCGCCCGGCTCGGGCAGCTCGCTGGGCCCCGGCGCGGCGAGCGTGACCGGGCAGCGGGCCGCGAGCGCGCGGGCCAGCTCCCAGGCGCGGATCGCCGGTCCCGCCATCGCCGCGCCCACGGGCTCGGGCGAGAGCACGAGCACGCGCGCGCCGTCGCGGGTCATGCGGGCCCGCGCCCGAGCAGGCGGCTGTAGAAGCGCGGCCGCGCGGCGCCCACGCGGACGAGGCCGCGGTAGAGCGGCCGCAGCGGGCGCGGAAGCATCAGTCCGAGCACGAGCCCGTCGATCGGCGCCGTCTCCTCCACGACGGCACTGCCGCATGCGTCGCGGAGGAGCGCGGTCAGCGAGTCGACGGTGAAGAACTGCCGATGGTCCACGTCCAGCATGTGGCTGAACTCGACCGGCACCTTGCCGAAGTCCTGGGTCGAGTTCGGCACGCTGACGCAGCAGGCCGCGGCGCGCCACTCGGCGAGCCTCCCTGAGCAGCGCGGCCGGGTCGTCCAGGTGCTCGAGCACCTCGAGCATCGCGACGGTGTCGAAGCTGTCGTCCTCGTAGGGCAGCGTCCCCCCGTCGTACACGTCCGCCGGAACCCCCAGCGAGCGAGCCCGCTCCACGTACTCGGGCGACACGTCGATGCCGCGCACGTCGAACCCGCGCTCGGTGAGCGCCTTGGTGTACCCGCCCAGGCCGCAGCCGAGGTCGAGCACCCGCTGCCCGGCGTGGGACGCCACGAACTCCACGAGCGCGCCGTCGACCTGCTCCATCGGGTCCGCGTCGCGATACCAGCTCCTGCTGTCGCGCGGCCCACGGGGGCAGGCGTAGGTGTAGCCATGCTCGGTCACCGCGCGATGAGAGGTTATTGTCAGCGCGGTGCGGCCCCCCAGATGGCTCGCCGACGCCGCCCTGTTCGCCGGCGCGCTTCTGATCGCGGGCTTCGCCGCGCGTCGCGGGATCAACCCGCACGACGAGGGCCTGATGCTGGCCGCCGCCGACCGGATCGCCCGCGGCGAGCTGCCGTGGCAGGACTTCTGGTGGGTGTACGGCCCGGCTGAGCCGCTCGGCCTCGCAGGGCTCCAGGAGGTGGTCGGGCGCTCGCTGCTGGGCTGGCGGGTCGTGCACGTGCTCGTGGCCGCCGGCGCGGCGCTGCTGGCGTACCGGCTCGTGCGCCGCGAGACCCCGGTGCCGCTGGCGCTCGCCGCCTGGCTCACCATGGCCGCGGCGCTCTCCTTCCCGCTGATCCCCAACCCGGTCGCCCCCGCGCTGCTGCTGGCGCTGGGCGCGATCGCGGCCGCGCCCCGGCGCCCCGTGGTCGCCGGCGTCCTGGCCGGGGCCGCGGTGGCGTTCCGGCTGGACGTGGGCGCCGCCGCCGTGCTGGCGGCGGCGATTGCGGCCTGGCCCGAGCGCGCCCACCTGCGGGCGCTCGCGGCCGCCGCGGCGACCGCGCTGGTGACCGTGGCGCCGTTCGCGCTGGCGGCCGGGCTCGGGACGTTCCTCGACCAGACCGTCGGGTTCGCGCTCGAGGAGCAGTCGCGCCAGCGGCTGCCGCTGCCCACCGACGGAGGCGGCACGGGCGACCTGAACAAGGCCTTCGAGCACCTCTTCCCCACGCTCGCGCTCGCCGCCCTGGCGCTGTGGGCGGCCTCGGCCGCGTGGCGGAGGAAGCTGAGCCGGCTCGAGCTCGCCGCGCTTCCGCTCGTGCTCGCGGGGACGCTGTACCTCCTCGCGCGCGCGGACGAGTTCCACGTGGTGCTCCTCCAGGCGACGCTGCCGCTCCTCGCGGCGCCCGCGCTGGCGGGGGCGCTGCGCGACCGCGCCACCGGCGCGGCCGTCCTTGCCGGGCTCGCGCTGGCGCTGCCCCTCGTCTACGGCATCGACCGCAAGGGCGTGCAGCTGATCCGCCCGCCGGACCTCGCCGCCATCGACGTGGACGTGGCCGACGGTGTCCGCGCCGAGCCGGCGGAGGCGCGCGCGCTCGAGCGGCTGGTGCCGTACGTGCGCGAGCGGACCGGGCCCGGCGATCCCGTCTTCGTCGCGAACCCGCGCCACGACCTCGTGCGGGTGGGCAACCCGCTGGTGTCGGTGCTCGTGGGCCGCGAGAACCCCACGCGCTACCCGATCATGCAGCCGGGCGTGGTCACGGAAGCCGGCGTCCAGCGGGAGATCGTGCGCGACCTGGAGCGCACCCGCACGCCGCTCGTGGTGCGCTGGCTCTCGCCCGTGGCGGACGAGCGCGAGCCGAACGAGGCCGGCGAGCCGAGCGGCGTGCACGTGCTCGACCGCTACCTGGCGCGCACCTACCGGCCCTCGGCGCGCTTCGGCGACTACCAGGTGCTCGAGCGCTGACACACTTCCGCGCATGGCGCAGCGGATAGCCCTCGCGCTCGTGGCCGTCCTGGCGGTGGCCTGGCTGGCCGTGTCGTATCGCGACGCCCGGCTCCACGCGCGCGGGAGCGAGCTGGCCAGGCTCCCGGCCGAGCAGCTGGACGCGGCGACCGTGCGCGAATCCGACGACCTCCTGCGCCGCGCGCGGCTGCTCAACCCGGACCGCACGCTCGCCTACGACCGGGCGGTGCTGATGCTGCGAGCCAGCCGCCGCGACGAGGGCATCGAGCGGCTCGAGCGCTACCTGCGCGCGGAACCCGAGCACCGCGAGGCATGGGGGATCTACGCGGTTGCGACGGCCGAGGTGCGGCCGGAGACCTCGCGCCGCGCCCTGCGCCGCTATCGGGAGCTCGGCCCCGCAGAAGCGCGGTGAGCGGCCCCGGCAAGCCGGAGCTCGTCTCCGGGCCGATCTACGTCCCCACCTTCGACGCCTTCCGCGGCGGCGCCGTGCTCGTGATCGTCTTCTACCACCTGTTCCTCCGCGCGGAGTGGGTGCCCGAGGGAGAGCTGCCGCGCGCGCTCCTCACCTCGGGGTTCATGTCGCTCGACCTGCTGTTCCTGATCAGCGGCTTCGTGATGTTCCTGCCCGTCGCCGTGCGCGGCACGCTCGGCGACCTGCGCGCCTTCGCGATCCGGCGCGTTGCCCGCATCGCGCCGGCCTACTACATCTGCCTGCTGCTGCTGATCGTCCTGTGGCCGCTCCTCACCGACGGCCCGGTGGCGGGGCCGAAGCCGTGGGAGCCGCTGCCGCTTCTCTGGCACGTGCTGTTCCTCCACAACGAGGCGGCAATCGGCTACCCCGCGTACTTCCCGGGGTTTGCCGTGAACCCGGCGCTGTGGACGCTGTCCGTCGAGATGGTCTTCTACGTCGTGCTGGCGCTCGTCGCGGGGGCGTACCTGCGCCGGCCGTGGGCCGGGCTCGCGATCGGCATCGCCATCACGGTGGTCTGGCGGATAGCGCTCGACCCGCCGGACAACCACTTCGAGAACGCCTTCTCCCCGCCCGATCTGCACCTGATCTGGAAGCAGTTCCCGCTCTTCGCCGTGGACTTCGCCGCCGGCATGACGGCCGCGTGGGCGCTCGTCAGGCTGCGCCGCGGCCCGTGGGCCGAGCAAGCGCGGCGCCTGGCGGTGCCCGTGGCGGCCGGCTCGCTCCTCCTCTTCCTGGGGCTGATGGTGCTCGTGGGGATGTGGACCACGCCGTCCGACGATCCGATCGCGATCGCGGGCGCCGGCTTCCAGGAGCCCCTGTCCCTTGCGATCGCCGTGCCGCTCGTCTTCGCCGTGTTCGCGGTGGCGAGCGACTTCGTGCCCCCCGCGCTGAGCCGGCCGCTCACGCACCCGCTGTCGCGCTGGCTCGGCGAGATCAGCTACAGCATCTACCTCTACCACCTGATCGTCATCCAGCTCTGCGTGACGACGCTCGATTTCCCGACCGAGGGCCGCCCCATCGACCTGGTGCGGCTCGCGGCGGTGGTGTTGCCGGTCTCCGTGGTCCTCGGCTGGCTCTCCTACGTGCTCGTCGAGCGACCCGCGCGGCGGCGGGCGCAGCAGCTCTCGCGTCGCATCCGGGAGCGGGCCGGGGAGCAGGTCAAGCCGGACGGCGCAGGAGCCCTCGCTGGTCCCACAGGCGGGTCATGAGGGGCGCCGCCAGGAGGATCATGACCGGCTGGAGCGGCATCCGGTAGCGGAAGTTGCCGTAGAGGACGAAGCCGTAGAGCACGAGGGAGATCGCCGTCAGCGCGATTCCCGCGCGCCCGAGCGGGTTCCTCCACAGGAGCGGCCAGAGCACGACGAGCGCGAGCACGAACAGGGCGAGCAGCCCGAACCAGGCGATGTCGGCGACCACCCCGAGCAGCACCGCGGCGTTCGAGGTGGGCACGACGACCGGTGTGATCCCGCCGGTGACCGGCGCGCCCTGTGACGCGCGCTGGCTGAGCGTCGAGCCGGTCTGGATCGCGCGCGAGTCGCCGATGCTCAGATAGAGCAGCTTGCGCGGGATCAGCGTCAGCTCTCGCTTCGGGTTCTCGAACATGTACTCGAGCGCCTCGCGGCGCAGCAGCCGCGACTGCTCGACCTCGAAGCGCTCGGGCGGCAGGTCCTGGAGCTCGGCGAAGATCTCGCCGCGGGCGTAGGTGGCGCCGCCGTTGGCCGTCGGGTTGTGGCCCGCCCAGAAGGTCTGGGCCGAGTTCGTCGAGACGGGCACGAACGCGTCGAGGACGAACGCGTTGCGCACCGTCCAGGGAGCGATCGCGAGCATCGCGGCGAGCGTCGCGAGCCCGGTGCGCACCAGCAGCTCGCGCCGCGGCATCACGCCCCACCAGACCACCGGCGGCAGCGCCAGCAGCACCAGCCCCTCGCCGCGAGTGAGCGCCGCGACCCCGATCGCGACCCCGAGCGCGACCGCGGACAGGCGCCGGTCCGGGAGTCCCACCAGCAGCGCGAGGATGCCGACGAGCAGGAACGTGTACAGCGGCTCGGCGAGAATCGACTCGGCGTACAGGATCTGTCCCGGCATCAGCGCCAGGGCGCCCGCGGCCACGTAACCGGTGCGACGGTCGAAGGCGCGCCGGGCGGCGTAGTAGGCGAGCGGCACGGTCGCGGCTCCCAGAACGGCGTTCATCAGCTCGGCGTTGTCGTGGTGCGACCCGACGGCCCGGTACACCAGCGAGAGCAGGAACGGGAACGCCGGCGGCCAGCGGGCGGTGGGGTTCTGGTCGAGGCTGATGAAGCCGAGCCCCTCCGCCAGCGCCTTCGCCGTCGAGTGGTAGAAGAGCATGTCGTTGAACGGCAGGCTCTCCCGCTGGATCGACAGTGCGAACGCCAGGCGCAGCGCGAGCGCCACCAGCGTCAGTCCGGCGACCCAGCGCACCTCGCGAGAGCGGAGAGCGCCTTGGAAGCGCGTCACCGCGGCCCCGCCGGGGCCGCGGGCTCGGCGCCCCGGAAGGGGCCCGGGTCCGCGGGAACGGCGTCGCCCGGGCCCTCGGGGAGCGGTTCGCCCGGCGCCTCCGCCGAGCGGTCCGAATCAGGGCCGCGCGCCGGCACCAGCCGCTTGAGTCCCAGCAGCGGCCGCTCGGCGAGCCAGTAGCTCGCGGAGGCGATCGCGGTGGCCGCCAGCGTGCCCAGCAGGATCCAGACGGCGATCACGGCCGGCCCGCTCTCCCCCTCGAGGAGGCCCCAGCGCTCGAACTGGACGAAGACGCTGAAGTGCCACAGGTAGATCCCGTACGAGACGAGCCCGAGATAGAGCAGCCAGCGCTGCCCTAGCAGGCGGCGCACCAGTCCCTGACCCGGCTCGCCGAAGACGGCGGGCAGCAGCAGCCCGAAGGCGACGAGCGCGTAGAGGTAGTGGCGCGCGAAGTACTGACCTGAGCTGGTCGGCTCGGCGAGGCCGCCCACGCCGTCCAGCCCGATGCCCGTCGAGACGACCCAGAAGGCCGCGAGCGCGGCGAGCCAGGGCAGGAGCGGGTAGCGCTCCACGAGCGCGAGCGGCCCCGGAAGGCCGCGCCCGGCGAGCGCGACGCTCGCCACGGCCAGCCCCATCCCGAGGGCGAAGTGGTCGAGGAACGCGGGCAGGTAGAGGAGTCCCTGACCCGCCGCGGCGTGGTCGGGGTCGGGCGCGGCGGAGACGCGCCAGAGCTGCCAGGCGAGCGCGACCAGGACCAGCGCCGCGAGGCCAGCGAGCTCGGTGCGCAGGCGGGCGCCGTCGTCGGCGGCAGGCAGCCGGCGCATCACCCAGGCGTACAGCGGGAGGAAGGCGTAGAAGGTGATCTCCACGCAGAGCGTCCAGGCCTGCGGCAGGCCCCCGAGGGCATAGGAGGGGAAGTACACCTGGGCCAGGCCGTAGTAGACGACGATCCCGCCGGCCGTGAACACGCCCAGGCCGAGCCAGATCGCGGAGCCGGTGAGCGCGATCCAGTACGCCGGCACGATGCGCAGCGCGCGCCGCCAGGCGTAGGCGCCCGTGCGCAGCGGCTCCTCGGAGGCGAAGCGCGCGGCCACGAACGGGCGGTAGAGCAGGAACCCCGAGATCAGGAAGAAGATCGTGACTCCCACGTCGAGCCGCGCGGCGAGCGCGCGCAGGGTCTCCCACTCGGCTACCGCCTGCGAGAAGAAGGCCGCGTGGGTGCCCACCACCGCCAGCGCGGCGATCGCGCGCAGCGAGTCCATCAGCGGGAAGCGGACCGAGCGGGCGTGCACTCAGACCCTCCGCGCCCGGATCACGCAGTTCCACATCGCCAGCTCGCGCAGGCCCGGGCACGCGGGCGATCCACGCGAGCCGGGGCCAGTAGCGCGGCTCGACGCGCTCGATGCGCAGTCCCCGCCGCCCGCGGACGTGGCGCAGCGTCGAGCCCACGTGCACCGCCCAGAGCCCGTCTCCGTACGGGTTCTTGCGCGGCGGCCCGTGGCGCCGCTCGTACAGGCGCGGGCCCAGGCGCGGGCCCAGGTAGTGGTACGGGCTCATGTCGTGCCCGCCCCACGGGGAGTACCAGTTGGTCCACGAGATGTAGGCCCAGCCGCCCGGCCGCAGGACGCGCTCGATCTCGTCGATGACCGCGTTCGAGTCGGGCGTGTGCTCGAGCAGGTTCGAGCACAGCACGCCGTCGAGCTCGCCCTCCGGGAGCGGCAGGCGCCGTCGCATCGGCCACGAGCGCGCCATCCGGTGGCTCCCCGGCATAGGTCATTTCCTCGAGGTCGTTGTCCACCGGGATCACCTCGGCGCCGAGCGCCCGCAGCGCGTCCGTGTAGAACCCGGGGCCGCAGCCGAGGTCGGCGATCCTCCGGCCCGCGAGCGGGCCGTAGCGGCGCTCGAGGTCGTCGGCCGCCTCGGCCGCGAGCAGCCGGTAGAAGGGCACGGGATCCTCGCGCTCGCGGCGCCAGAGCCGCCACAGCGTGCGCACGCGGCGCAGCCCGCGCGGGCGCTCTACGCCGCCGGGCGCGTCGATTGCGACTCGGGTCCCCTCCATTGCGGCGGAAGCATTGCAGGCGTCCGCGCGGCCGCCCCGGTCCGCGGCCGCCACCACCACGGCGGCGAGCAGCACCGCCACGAGCGTGAGCGCGGGCAGCTCCCAGTCCCAGTCGATCCCGGCGTGGAAGGCGAACGCGGCGAGCGCGGCCACCGGGCCCGCGACGAGCACCGGATCGTGCCGCAGCGCGCGCGGCACGCAGGCGGCGATCGCGCCGATGAACAGCCCCAGCGCCGCGAGCCCGACCAAGCCGAGCTCCACCGCCGTCTCCGCGTACAGCGAGTGCGCGTCCGCCGCGCCGGCGGACCCCGCCGGCCGCTCGCGCAGCCACTCGACGCTGAATCCGCCCGCCCCGACGCCGGCGATCGGGTTGGAGGCGAAGCTGTCGAGCGCCACGCGCCAGTAGTCGTAGCGCTGGCTGTCGAGCGAGCGCAGGCGGGCGGCGTCCGCGCCCTCGCCGCCGCTGCGCACGCGCTCCACCGACGCCACCGACACCGCGAGCCCGCCGGCGAGCGCGACCGCGAGCGCGGCAATCGCCCCGACCCGGACGAGCCGCGCGCGCCCCGCGGCCCCGGCGCCTTCCCGAGGTGGCCGCGAAATCGGCACCGGACGCGGCGCGGCGCCGCCACCAGGCGCCCAGGGCGGCGGCCGCCGCGGTCATCGCCACGAGGACGGCCAGCGCCGCCGGCCCCTGCCCGCCGGGATCGACCTCGCCGTCGGCCACGGCCGGGAAGGCGGCGGCCGTGACGGCGCCCGCGACCGCCGCCAGCAGGGTGGCGCCGAGGGCCGCCAGCGGCTCGCGGCCGCGCACCAGCACCGCCAGGGCGGTCAACCCGACCGCCAGCGCGGCGAGCGCGCCGCGCGAGTACGTGAGGTAGAGCGCCGCTCCCAGCGGCACGGCTCCTGCGAGGGCGGCGACCCTGACCGCCCGCGGGCGCTCGGCGTCGCCCGCCATGCGCGCGCACAGCACGAGGGCGATCGCCGTGAGCGCGCCCATCGCGTTCCAGTACGTGAGCGGCTGCTCGAGCCGTCCCAGCGCTCGGCGGCTCAGGTCCTGCTCCACGAGGTCCGGCAGGAGGCGGCCGGCGAGCCCGTAGAGCGCGGCGAGGAGCGCCCCGGCCGCGAGCACGGGTTCGGCCAGCCGTGCCGGCGGCCGCTCGCGCAGCCACGCGAGCGCGGCGACGAAGGCGCCCAGGTAGAGCAGCGCGCGGCCCAGGTCGTCGGTGGCGCGCTCCGTGAGCGGCGTCCACAGGAGCGAGGCGCCCGTCCAGGCCGCGAACAGGGCGAGGCCGGCGATCGCAAGCCGAGCGCGGCCGCTCGCGGGGAGCGGCACCGGCGCCACGACCGCGGCGGCGAGCACCAGCACCCATGCCGCGAGCGCCGCCGCGAGCCGCGCCTCGTCGAGGTAGCCGCCGGTGCGGAATGCCAGCACGGCCGGCCCGGCCAGCAGCACGCCGGCCGCGAGCCACCTGACGACCCGCGGCGGGTGCCCCGCCCGCACCGGGCGCCCCGCCTTTTCGTGACCCGTCACGCGCGGCACGGTACAGCCAGGGCGCTAGCGTTCGCTCGCCTGGACACGACCACGCCCCCCGCTCCCAGCAGCCCGCGCACCGCGTCCACCGCCGGTCGTCCGCGCGCGGCGACGGGGCTGCTCGAGCGCCTCGGGCTCGGACCCTTCGAGCTGGCGGTCGGCGGCCTCCTGGCGCTGCTGGCGCTGTTCATGCTCGCGGACTCGCTCCAGGTCGCGCTGCGCACCGACCGCGTCGTGTGGGGCAGCGACAACCCGGTCGTCGGGGACGGCGCCCAGTACCTGGCGCTGATCTGGGACGCGTCGCGCGACCTCGTGGTCGGGAACCCGTTCGACGGCCTGGCCGACGAGGGGCCCGGCATCGTCCACCCGGGCTGGGTGAGCACCGGGCTGCTCCACGCGCTCGGGCTGCCCACGGCGCTCGCGCTGCTGGTGTTCAAGCCGGTCGCGATCCTCGCGGTGTTCCTCGGCGCGCACCTCTACACCCGCCGCCTGCTGGCCGACCGCTTCCAGCGCCGCGCCGCGCTCGTCATCGGCCTCTTCCTGCTCAGCCCCGTGGCGGCCGGGTGGCTCCTCTCCCTGCTCGCGACCGGCGGCATCGGCCCGTTCGGCTCGGACGGCCGCCAGCTGCTCTCGATGGCGCGCGAGCTGTTCCCGCTGGCACAGCTGTGGGGCTACTACTGGGCGGCGCTCGCGATCGGGCTGATGCCGCTCTCGCTGCTCGCCTACGAGCGCGCGCGGCGCCCGGATGCTCCACGCCGCTGGCTCGTCGGCGCCGCGGCTGCCGCCGCCCTCTGCGCGTGGCTTCACCCGTGGCAGGGAGTCACGCTCCTCGGCACGGTCGCCGCAGCCGAGCTGGTGCGCCGCCCGCTGCCGCCGCTGCGTGCGACGGCCCGCACGCTGCTCCCGTACCTGGCCGCCGGCTTCGCGCCACTCCTCTACCTCTACGTCCTGACCATCGTCGACGACGTCTCGGCGCAGATCTCGGCCCTGCTCGAGGGCGGCTACTGGCCGGCGCACGTGATGGCCGCCGCGCTGCTGCCCGTCATCCTCCCCGCGCTGCTCGCGTACCGGGTGCCCGCGCGCGACTTCCAGCAGCGCGCGGTTCGCTGGTGGCTGCCGATGGCCCTGTTCGTGTACGTGCAGCCCGCGGGCACCTTCCGCAACCACGCGATCGAGGGACTGGCGCTGCCGCTTGCCGTCCTGATGGTCGTCGGCGTCTCGGCGGTCGACTGGGGCCGGCTGGCCGGCGCCCTGCGACCCGCCCGCGTGCGCCGCGCCATCGCCGTCGCGCTCGTGGTCCTGCTCTGCGTGCCCGGCACGGTCATGCACCTCTGGGTGGTCCACAACAGCGTGACCAGCGTCACGGCCCCGCCCCTGCTCGAGCCCGGCGAGGATCGTGCGCTCGAGGCGCTGAGGGACGATCCTCGTGCGGGCACGGTGCTCGCGCCGGGAGGGCTCACGCTGCTCGTGCCGGGAATCGCCCACCGCGAGGTCTGGTCCTCGGGCCTGGGCTGGACGCCGAACTGGACGCGGCGAGCCGTCGCGGCCGAGGAGCTGTTCGGCGGCGAGCTCGAGCCCGTCGAGGCACGGGCGCTCGTGCGCCGGTCGGGCGCGCGCTTCCTGCTCTCCGACTGCAAGCCGCACCGGGCGGACCTTCGGGCCGATCTAGCTCCGGTGTTGCGCGACGTGCGCGAGTTCGGCTGCGCCCGGGTCTACGAGGTCGACCTCGCCGGCGCCGGCTGAGTCGGGCCAGCTCGCGAACAGCGCGTGCGCGAGCGCGCCGAGGTAGCAGGCCAGCGCGACCAGCGTGGCCACGGTGAAGCCGAAGGAGATCGCCACCGCGACGGCGAGCACGGAGGCGATCACGGACGTGATCCCGTTGATTCCCCAGGCCCAGGGCACGCCGGCCGGATGCGTCGCGGCGAGCCGGCGCAGGCCGATCGGCATCGACGTCCCGAGCGCCAGCCCGAAGGGCGCGATCAGCACCACCGAGACGGCCACCCGCGCCGCGAAGGGCAGCTCGATCAGCGCCCGCAGCAGCGGCTGGAGCGCGAACGCCGCCACCGCGATCAAGCACGACCGCGAGGCCGAGGGCCGTGATGAGCACGCGCCTCGGCTCGCCCAGCCGCGTTGACGCGAGCGAGCCCAGGCCGGTGAACAGCAGGAGCGCGAAGAGCACTATCGAGAGCGCGTAGGTCGGGAATCCGAGGAACAGGACGAAGCGCTGGATCAGCACGACCTCGAGCACGAGGAAGCCGAGCCCGATCGCCGCGAAGAAGGACAGCGAGGAGAGCGGCGGCCGCCCCTCGCGCGGCCCGAGGGCGAGCGGCACGACCAGCGCGACCGCGCACAGGGCCACCAGGATGGCGAGCGTGATCAGCAGCACGAAGAAGGGGTCCACCGAGGTCACGTAGCCCGGCGGGGTGGTATCGCCCACTGACCCGAGGCGCGTCATGTTGAAGAAGAACGGGCGGTCGTCGGTGGGCGGGCAGACGTCGAGGCGCCAGCCCTCGCAGAACGCGAGCGGGCTGCTCGCGGCCGCGAGCTGTGCCCATTCGAGCCGGTTCGGGCCCCCCGGCGCGAACGCCACTCCCTCCGCGCGCTCGCGCGCGAGGCGCGCGATCTCGTCGAGCTCCGCGCGAGTCCAGGGCTCGAGCCGCGCGAGCACCGTGCCGTAGCGCTCGCCGAAGATGTCGCTGCCGAGCACCACCACCACGTTCCGCTCGGGGCGGTCGATGCCGCGCCGGCGGAGCGCCTCCAGCGTCAGGACGGTCACCCTGAGCGCCTCGTCGCCGAGCGCGCGCCGCAGGCGCGACACGTTGAGCACGCCGCCCGGCCGGAGGTGGTCGAGGTACTCGTCGAACGCCTCGAGCGTGTAGAGGTTGTTCTCGGTCAGCGCGAAGGCCTGGGCCGAGTTGCCGCTCCAGGTGTCCGTGAAGCCGATGTGGACCTGGTCGTAGCTCCGGTCGCGGCGGGCGAGGATGGAGCGGCCGTCTCCGATCGCGGTGTCCACGCCGGGCAGCGAATAGGGCGAGCCCGACCAGCGAGCGAGGTCCTCGTCGACCGTGCGGCGGATCGCGTCGTTCAACTCGATCACGTCGACCCGCTGCTCCTGGGTGAGCGCGTTCTCGATGTCGCGGCCGCCGCCGCCGCCGATGACGAGCGCGTCGCCCGGGCCCGTGAGCTCGTACCCGATCGACTGCGCGCCGGTGCGCAGCGTGCGCCAGTCGGGCAGCGGGTCGCCACGCTCCACGAGCGGGACGGGCGCGTACACGCGGTCGTAGTTCACGGCCGCGAAGCGCGCGTCGGGGCCGGCCGGGGGGAAGCCCAGCACGCGGCTGAGCGGGGTCCAGCGGTCGGCGACCGGGTCCACACGCTCGGCGATCGGGACGCTCGGAGGAACGGCGTAGAGCGAGGTGGCCGCCGCCAGGACCAGCGCGGCCGCGCAGACGCCGGCCGCGGCGAGGCCGGCTCGGCGTGCCGCCCCGGCGGGAGCGAACAGGAGCGAGGCGAGCGCCGCCACGAGCCCGAGCGCCACGAACAGCGTCGGCGCGTCGACGAGCCAGAGCAGCGGCACGATCGCGAGCGCGCCCAGGGCGGCGCCCGCCAGGTCGAAGGCGTAGACCCGGTCGATCCACCGCGAGTAGCCGCGGATCGCCAGCGCGATCACGATCCCGGCGGCCGCGAACGGAAGCGTCGCGAGCAGGCAGGCGAGCCCCAGGTTGAGCACGAAGCCCGCGCCGATCGACCCCGCGTAGTCGTAGTCGAGGCGCACGATCACGGCGGGCACGGCGATCAGCAGCAGGCTCAGGACGACCGACCACTGCGCCAGAGCCGGCCGAAGCCCGCCGGCGGCGAACCAGCCGGGCCGGACGTAGATGAGGATCGCGCCGGCGCCTGCGCCGAGCAGCGCCAGCGAGATCGCCAGGAAGCCGAAGTGGTAGAAGACGACCGCCGAGAGCAGGCGCGTGAGCAGCACCTGGAGCGCGAGGACGCTGCCGGCGACGAGGCCGACGGCAACCACGACGCGCAGGTCCGGGCGCTCCATCACGGTGGCGCAGGGTATCCGCTCGCTAGTCTCGCCCAGCGCCCGTGAGCCATTCGCCAGCACAGACGGCAGGCAGGACCCTGCCCGACACGCTCGCCGCGATCGCCGGGGTGGAGGGCTGGCTGAGCGACGCCCAGGCCGAGCGGCTGTGGGAGCGCTCGCGGCTGGTCCCGCCAGGGGGTCGGATCGTGGAGCTGGGCAGCTACCGGGGACGCTCCGCCATCGTGCTGGCGAGCGGCGCGCCCGCGGACGCGGCCGTCCTGGCCGTCGACCCGCACGCCGGCAACGACCGCGGCCCGCGCCAGATCCACGGCACCAGCGCGGAGGGCGAGGCGGACAATCGCGCCTTCGCGGAGAACCTGCGCCGCGCGGGCGTGGAGGACCGCGTCACGCATGTGCGCCTTCCCTCCCAGGCCGCGCTCGCGGAGGTCAGCGGCGACGCGCAGCTGGTCTACGTGGACGGAGCGCACCGCTACCGGCCGGCCCGCGACGACATCGCCCGCTGGGGCGAGCGGGTCGCCCCCGGCGGGACGCTCGTCGTGCACGATGCCTTCTCCTCGGTGGGCGTGACGCTCGCGATCCTGCGGCTGATGGCGCTCGGGCGCGGCTTCCGGTACGCCGGCCGGACGGGCTCGCTCGCCGAGTACGAGCGCACGCCGGTCGCCGGGGCCGCGCGGGCGCGAAACGCGCTGCGCCAGCTCGCCGAGCTGCCCTGGTTCGCGCGCAACCTCCTGGTCAAGCTCGCGATCGTGGCGCGGCTGCGGCCACTCGCGCGGCTGCTCGGCCACCGCGATGGCCACTGGCCGTACTGAGGTGCTCTCCGGGCGGCGCGGCGAGCGTGCCCTGCTCGCGGCGCTGGCCGCGCTGAGCTACGGGCTCGCCTTCCTCCAGCGCGCCGGCGAGACGGTCACCGACACGCGCATCGAGCTGTCGGTGGACCCCGCGCTGTTCCTCGAGCGCAGCGCCTGGATCTGGAGCACGACCACCGACCTGGGCCACGTCCAGAGCGGGCAGTTCACCGGCTACCTGTTCCCGATGGGCCCGTGGTTCGCGCTCGGCGACTGGCTCGGGCTGCCGATGTGGGTTACGCAGCGGCTCTGGCTCGGCACGCTGCTGTTCCTTGCCGGCTGGGGGGCGATCCGCCTGATGCGGGCGCTCTTCCCCGCGGCCGGGCGGGTGGGCGAGGCCGGCGCCGCGCTCGTGTTCGCGCTCAGCCCGTACGTCGTGCTCTACACGAGCCGCGGCACGGTGACGCTGCTCGCGTACGCCGCCCTGCCGTGGCTGATGCTGGCCGTCCACCGCGGCCTGCGCGACCCGCGCGGCTGGTACTGGCCCGCGGCGATCGGGCTGCTGCTCGCCGCGAGCGGCGGCGGCGTGAACGCCGCGGTGATCGCGCTGGCGCTGCTGGGACCGCTGGCGCTGCTCGTGTACGAGCTGCTCCTCGGCGACGTGGACCGGCGCGCGGCCTGGTCGTTCACGTGGCGCGCGGCGCTCGCCGGCGCGCTGGCGTCCGCCTGGTGGGCGTTCCCGCTCCTGCTCCAGTCCGGCTACGGCGCCGACTTCCTGCTCTTCACCGAGCACCCGCGCTCGATCTGGGCCACCACGAGCCTCCCCGAGCTGCTGCGCCAGCTCGGCTTCTGGGGCCTCTACGTGGGCGTGGGCGTGGGCAGGCCGGTCCCGTTCATGGGGGTGGCGGACACCTACCTCTACAGCGTCCCCGTCATCCTCGCGACGTTCGCGCTGCCGCTCCTCGCCGTGCTGTCCTTCCGCGCGGCGCGCACCTGGCGCTACGCCCCCTTCTTCCTCGCCCTCGCGGTGCTGACGCTGGTCGTGATGTTCGCCGGCTTCCCCGACGGCACGCGTCTCCGCCAGGCGCTGATCGACCTCTACAACAACTTCGCCGCGCTCCAGTTCCTGCGCACCACCTACAAGGCCGCGCCCGTCCTGGTGCTCTCGTTCGCCTGCCTGATCGGGGCCGGCGTGGCCACGCTTGCCGGTCGCGCGCGGACGGGCGCGCTGGTCGTGCTGGCGGTGGTGGCGCTCGTGGCCGCGGCGCCGCTGGTCACCGGGGACGCGATCGACTCCGAGCAGGTGTACGGCGACGTGCCCTCCTGGTGGGAGGAGAGCCTCGCGGACGCCGACGCCGCCCAGCCCTCCGGCACCCGGACGATGGTGATCCCGGGCGAGCTGTTCGGCTGGTACCGGTGGGGCGGCACCACCTCCCCCGTGGCCCCCGCGATCGCGCGCCGCCCGGTGGCGATCCGCGAGATCGTGCCGTACGCGGACGCCCGGTCCGCCCAGCTGCAGATCGCCGTGGACGACCTGGTGCAGCAGGCGCGGCTCGTGCCGGGCCAGCTGCCGCCGCTCCTGCGGCTGATGGACGTCGGCCAGGTGCTCGTGCCGACCGACGGCCTCACGTCGAGGAACGGCGCCACCGATCCGGCGCGGGTGGAGCGCGCGCTCGCCCGCCAGCCGGGCCTCGACCGCGGGGTCGAGTCCTACGGGCCGCGGCTGCGCTTCGTGCCGCCTGCCGGGCGCGGCGGCGCCGGGGTGACGCTGCCGGCGATGAGCCGCCGGGATCCGCCCGGCGCCCCCGCCCCCGGAGGCGCCCGGCTGCACCCCGCCGGTGGTGCGACCGTGCTCTCCGGCGACGCAGAGGGCGTGCCGGCGCTCGCCGCGACCGGGCTGCTCGACCCCACTCGGGCGCTCTTCTACGCCGCCGACCTGGAGGTCGGGGAGCTGCGGCGCTCGGTGCGCGAGGGCGCGCGGCTCGTGTTCTCGGACTCCGCCCGCCGGCGCGTGTTCGTCTCGTCGCGTACGCGCGCCAACCGCGGCCCCACGCTCGGCCCTGAGGACCCGATTCCCCCGGACTACGCGCGCTTCGACACCTTCCCGGAGGCCGGCCCCGCGGGCCAGACGGTCGCCGTCTACGGCGGCGCGCGGCGGGTCTTCAGCCCCGTGGCCGGGGTCTCGTCGATCTTCCCGCAGTACCGCGCCTACGCCGCGCTCGACGGCCGCGCGGAGACGGCCTGGCTGGCGGACGAGAACCTGCCCCCGCGCGACTGGTACCTGGAGGTCGAGCTCGAGCGCCCGCGCCCGCTGCCCGAGATCGAGATCGTGCCCCACCGCGACCGCACCTCGCGCACGGTCGAGGTCGGCGTGTCGGTCGACGGCGGCGAGGAGCGGCGCGTGGAGCTCCGCCCGGGCTCGAACCGCGTCTCGGTCGGCGAGCGCCCGGTGCGAACGCTGCGGGTGCGCATCCTGCGGGTCGAGGGACCCGAGAAGCGGCGCTTCGCCGGCGGAATCGACGAGCTCCGAGTTCCCGGGGTGCGGATACGCGAGCGCCTGCGCCTGCCCACGGCGCTCGCGAGCCGCACGGGCAAGCTCGACCTGTCGTCGAACGAGATCGCCGTGGTGATCGAGCGCACCACCGCGGACTTCCCCTACCGCGCCGGCGCGGACCGCTACACGCCCACGGCGCGGGTCCAGACCGCGATGGTGGACGCGGAGCCCGGGCTCGAGCGCGAGCTGACGCTGCCGGCGGCGCGCGAGTTCTCGGCGTCGGGCTGGGCGAGCGTGGCGCCCGATGCTCCAGACGACGCGCTCGACCGGCTCGCGGGCATGTCCCGGGGCTGGAGCCTGACCTCCTCGAGCCGGTTCGAGGGCGTGCCCGCTCGGCGCGCGTCGTCCGCGTTCGACCGCGACCCGGCCACCGCGTGGGCAGGCGACCTGGCGGACAGGGGCGGCGCGTGGATTGCCCTGCGCGCTCCCCGGCAGATCCGGGTGAGCAGCTTCCGGCTCGCCCGCGGGCCGGCGGAGTACGCCTTCCCGGCGCGGGTGCGAGTCTCGGCGCCCGGGCGTGCGCCGGTGGACGTGGCGGTGGCGCCGGACGGGGCTGTCGAGCTGCCGGCGCCGCTATCCACGCGCGCGCTGCGGATCGAGGTGCTGTCCGTGCGGTCGCGAACCGGCGTGGCCGCCCGCCGGAGGCTACGGGCCGTCGCGCTCGCCGAGGTGGAGGTGCCGGGGCTGCGCGCGCCGGCGCCGCGCCGCCGGGGGACCTTCGCCACGGCCTGCGGAGAGCTGCGGGCGACCGCCGGCGGCGCCTCCATCCCGCTGAGCGTGAGCGGCACCGTGGCCGAGCTCGACGCCGGCGAGGCGCTTCGCCTGCGCGGCTGTGGCGGCGCGCCCCTGCGGCTGCCGCGCGGGCGCTCGCCACTGAGCGTGCCGCCCGGGCCGGTCATGCGCGCGGATCACCTCCTGCTCCGCTCGCCGGCCCCGCGCCCGCTCGCCGCACCCGCCGCGCGCCCGCAGGTCACCTCGAGCACGCGGGCAGGCGCACCGGGGCAGACCGAACGCGCCCGGCTCCGGCCCGACGGGCCCGCGTGGCTGGTGCTCACCCAGAGCTACTCGCGCGGCTGGCGCGCGTGGTGCAGCGACGCGCGCGGCCGCGAGCGGGAGCTCGGCGAGCCGCTGCCCATGGACGGCTACGCGAACGGCTGGCGCGTGCGAGCGGACTGCGTCGAGGCCCGCTTCGCGTTCGCGCCCCAGACGTCGGCCACCGCCTCGTTCGCGCTCTCGGCCGCCGCCGGCCTGGCCCTGCTCGGGATCGTGCTGATGGCGGCGCTGCGGCGCCGCCGGCGGGTCCGCGCGCTCGCGCCGGCCGAAGCCGGCGCCGGCCGTCCATGGCCCGACCCGCTGGTACAGCTCGGCTGGGTGCCCGCGCTGCTCGTGAGCGGCACGATCGGAGCGCTCGGCGCCGTGCTGTTCGCGCTGCGCATGGGGCCGGCGCTGGCGGCGGTGTCGCTCGTCCTGCTCAGGACCGGCGTGAACGCGCGCCGGCTGGTGGCGCTCGCCGCCGCGCTGATCGCCCTGCTGCCGGCCATCTACCTCGCCTTCCCGCCGACCGACCGCGGCGGGTTCTCCTTCACCTACCCGACCGACGTGCTGTTCGCGCACTGGGTCGCGGTGGTGGCGGTCAGCTGCCTGGGGGCGGCGGCGGCTCTTGCCCTCCTGCGGCGGCCGCGACCGGCTGGTCCGCGCGACGGTGCGCCGCCAGCTCCGCCGCCGGTGGCTCGATCAGGGTCCAGCGCGCGCCCAGCCGGTGAAAGCGGTAGCGCGCAAGCGTCCTGAGCGTGCCCAGCCCGTAGATCACGCTGTCGCGGAAGCCGACGCTCGACGCCTCGAGGAAGTAGCGCGTGGGTATCGCAACCTCCTCCACGCGCGCGCCGGCATCCACGACCTGGGCGAAGATCTGCTGGTCGAAGACGAAGCCGTCGGAGTTGCGCAGGAACGAGATCGAGCGCAGCAGCTCGGCGTTGAAGGCCCGGTAGCCGGTGTGGTACTCGGAGAAGTCGCGTCCGAAGGCGCGGTTCTCGATCGCCGTCAGCAGCTTGTTTCCGAGCCACTTCCAGCGCGGCATGCCGCCGATGATGGCCGCGTCCTCGAGCAGCCGCGAGCCGATCGTCATGTCCGCGCGCCCCTCCAGCAGGGGGCGCACGATGTCGGGCACGAGCGCCGGGTCGTACTGGTTGTCGGCGTGCACCATGACGATCACGTCGGCGCCGCCGCCGAGCGCCCGGACGTAGCAGCTCTTCTGGGTCCCGCCATAGCCGCGGTTGGCCGGGAGGGTGAGCACCTCGAAGCCCTCCCGCAGCGCGACCTCGCTCGTATCGTCGGGGCTGGCGTCGTCGACCACGAGAGCGCGATCGGCCGCGTCCACCGGCAGCTCCGCCGCCACCGCGGGCAGCGTGCGCGTCGCACGGTAGGCCGGCAGCACCACGGTCACGCGCTTCGACAGGCCGCGCTCCGCGCAGCGAGGCTGCGCGGGCGTCACGGTCTCGACCCGCCGGCTCACGATCACCCGCTCGTCGAAGAGCGTCGCGCCGATCATCCGGCGCGGGCGGAGGAACGCCCCCGCCGCACGCGCAACCGCATGGGCCGCCGGGCCCCGCCCGGCGAGCCCGTCGAGCCAGTAGCCGGGCGAGAAGTCGCGGCGCAGCGGCAGGTCCTCGCACGGCACGAGCTCGGAGGCCGCCAGCAGCTCGCGCAGCGTCATGCGCGGCAGAAGGTACGTGTGCGTGGGGAGCAGCCCCCACCACCGGCGACCGAAGGCGCGCGCGGTCGGCGACGCGGGGTCGGGCGTGACCACGCACAGGGTCCCCCCTGGACGCAGAAGGCGCGCGGCGCGCCGGATCGCGCCCGCAGGGTCGAGCATGTGCTCGAGCACGTCGACCATGAAGACGGCACCGAACGAGCCCTCCTCGAGCTCGGCCTCGTCGAAGCCCTCGGCGAGCACGTCGAGCCCCAGCCGCTCGCGCGCATACGCGCGCGCGTCGTGTGAGGGCTCGAGCCCGACCGGGTCCCAGCCGAGCCGCCGTGCCTCGTCCATCAGCAGCCCGTGGCCGCAGCCCACGTCCAGCAGGCGCCCCGTCTCCGCGTGCTCGCCGACGAGCGTGAGGAGCCGCCGAGCCGTACGGCGGCGGCCCTCCTCCTCCTCGAGATAGCGCGCGTCCTTCACGTCCTCGTAGAGCTCGCGCAGCTCCGCCGCGGCGGGCAGCTCGCCATGCTGAACCGTGCCGCAGGCATTGCACCGGTAGAGGTCGCCATGCGCGCCGACCTCGTGGCTCGAGGGCGCGAACGCCTCCGAGCCGGCCGGGACGGCTGCGCCGCGGAAGCGCAGCCGGGCGTCCCGGCCGCAGATGCCGCAGCGCCGCAGCTCGTCCGCGCTCACCGGTGCTCGCTGCTCGCGGCCATCAGGAGGTACGCGCCGCCCGGGGAGTGCCGCTCGAGCCAGCCCGCGGGCCCGATCGACGCGCGCGGCGAGCGGTTCTCGTAGACGTAGCCCTGAGCGCGGATCGCCACCACTCGCAGCCCCGCCTCGCCCGCCAGCTCCGCGAGCCTCGCGCGCGAGTAGGCGAGCACGCCCCGGCAGGCATTCGAGAGGACGCCGAAGCCCGCCATCGGCGGGTGGTTGCGGTTCCCCTCGCAGATCGCGACGGCTCCACGCGAGACGCGCGCCATCTCGCGCAGGGCATCGGCCGGGCGCTCCAGGTGGTGCAGCATGTTGCCCGCGAACACGAGGTCGAAGCTCGCATCCTCGAAGGGGAGGTCATACGCGTCGCCGCGGTCGAGCAGCTCGGGGCACGGGCTCCGCTCGATCATGTTCTGCGACAGCTCGACCCCGCGCACGCGGGCGCCGCTCTTCGACCACCACCAGGTGAACATGCCGTTGCCGGCCCCGACGTCGAGCACCGTCGCACCCGGCGCGATGCCCAGCTGCTCGGAGAGCCAGCGCACCTTCGGCTCGGCGAACGCGCGCGCCACGGGGTCGCGCGGGTCCCGGTAGGTCCGGCGCCCCTCCCAGTGACCCTGCTGGCGGGCCTCGTCGACAAGTCTCACGGCGAGCCAGCCTAGGCGACCGCGCCGCGACCCGAGGCCGCGCTCCGCACAGACATGCCGAGCAGCACCGGCGCCAGCACGAGCTGGAGCACGACCAGGACGGTCGCGACCTCCACGAGGCCCGAGCCGAGGGCCACGAGCAGCGCGAGCTCCGCCGCCGCGGCCACCGCCAGCAGCGCGACGAAGCCCGTGCGGCCCAGGGCGAGCAGGTACTGGACGCCCAGGTACGCGCACGCGAGCAGGCCCATGGCCAGGGCGAGGAGCGGCAGCGCGCTCGCTGCCGCGGTGAGGTCGTCGCCGAAGACGGCGGACAGGATCGCCTCCCCGGCGACGGCGTAGACGAGCACGGTCGGCACGGCAACCGACCCGACGAGAATCAGCGTGCGCCAGAGCACCGGCCGCGCGTCGCGGCCCGCCCGCGTCCGCCGCACCGCCTCGGGGAGCAGGTACAGGCCGAGCCCGATCGCGACCCAGATCACCGCCTTTGCGGCAACCGAGGCGGCGGCGTACGAGCCGGCATCGGACGAGGAGGCCTCGTGCTTGACGTAGACGATGTCGATGTTCTGCATCGCCGCGATGAGCGAGAACGCGAGCACCGGAGCCCAGGCGCTGCTCAGCAGCGCGCGGAAGCTCAGCGGCGCCGGGGCGCGGCGCAGCGGGCCGAGCGCGCCGCGCAGCGGGGGCACGAGCGCGAGCGAGACGGCGACGATCGAGAGCGTCGTGCCGAGGAAGGCGCCGGAGACCCCGAGGCCGGCGGCGTAGAGCACCAGCCCCAGCCCGAGCCTGGCACCCGCCTCGCCGATGATCGAGACGCCGACCGAGCGGTAGTGGCCCAGGCCCTGGAGCGTGCCCCGCTGCACGCACAGCACGAGCCACAGCGCGCCGGTGGGCAGGATCGCCGCCGCGGCCCAGTCGAGCTCCACGCCTATCAGCCCGGCGAGCGGCTCGCGCAGCAGCGCCCCTGCCGCCGCGGCCGCGACGGTCAGCACGAGCAATCGCTCGAGCCATTGCCAGACCCCCGCCGCCGGGTTCGCCCGGCCCTCGGCGGCGGCGGCGCTGACCTCCCGCGCGACCGTCGCCTGGAGCGCCGAGCCCGGCACCACGAGGATCGTGAAGGCCGCGATCAGGGCGCCCAGGGAGCCGTAGCCCGAGGCGCCGAGCAGCCGCGCGAAGACGATCGTGAACAGGAGCGCGATGAAGTTGTTCGCCATCAGCGCGCCGGCAAGGCCGGCCGCGCGTGCGGTGTCGGAGCCCGCGATCCGCTCGCGCAGGCTCGGCGCGGCGCTCGTCTCGGCCGCGGCTTGCCTGATCGTGGCGAGCGACTCGCGGGCGGTGCGGTCCCATGTGAACTCGAGCGCCCGCTCGCGTGCGGCGCTCCCGAGGCGCTCCACCGCTTCGCGGTCGCCCGCAAGCCGGCGGACCTGTGTCGTGAGGTCCCCGGGGTCGCGCGCCAGGAGGCCGGTGCGCCCGTCCTCGATCGACTCCGGCAGGCCGCCTACCGCGAGCGCCGCGCTGGGCGTGCCCGAGCACGCGGCCTCCATCACCGTGAGGCACCAGCCCTCGGCCGACGATGCCGTGAGGTTGACCCACGAGCGCCGCAGCAGGTCACGCTTGCGCTCCTCGGAGACGTGGCCGTGCATGCGCACGCGGTCGCCCAGCCCGCGGCGCTCGATCTCTCGCTCCAGCGGCGCCCGGTGGTCGCCCTCGCCCGCGATGTCGAGCACGGTGCCCGGCGTGGCCTCGAGCGCGTCCAGCAGGTACTCGATCCGCTTGTAGCGCTTCAGCCTGCCGAGGTAGAGCAGCGTCGGCTCGTCCGCGCGCTCGCTCGGATCGGGCTCGAACGCCCCGGCGTCGACCCCGATGTATCCGACCGTGATCTGGTCGCGCGGGATCCCGTGCGCCGCTATGTCCCGCGCCGACGCCTCGGAGATCGTGAGGAAGCGCGAGCCGCCGTAGAGATGGCGCAGCGGGGCGGTCTCGAGGAGGTACGCCGCGACCTTCCCCTTCCAGCCCATCTCCTCCACGTAGTGGTCGCGGTGCACGTGGTGGACGAGCGCGAGCCGCGGGTGGCGCAGCCACAGCGGCGTGAGGAAGGTGATGCCGTTGATCACCTCGAGCACCACGTCGGCGTCCGGCAGCTTGCCGCGGAGGCCGCGCCAGATGACGCGCGGGAAGACGGTGGAGCGGCCGCCGGTGCGGACGATCGTCAGCCGGCCGTGCTTCTCAACCGGCTCGGCGCCGCGATAGGAGCAGGCCACGACAGTCACCTGATGGCCCCACGCAAGCCATCGAGAGACCTGCCCGAACAGGTTCGTTCCGGTGCCCCCGCCCTGCGGGTGTGTCCAGTCGCGATCGGAGAGGACGAGGATGTGCAGCGGTCGCTCCAACCGGTCGCAGCCTATCGAGCGACCCGCTCCCCGTCTGCGATTCCCGCCGCTTCTGCTACGAATCCGGCCGTGCGAGTCGGGATGGACGGTCGCCACCTCCGCGCTTCGGCCCGGCGGGGCGTGTCGCGCTACTCGCGCCTCCTGCTCGACGAGCTGGCGCGGGCGTATCCGGACGACGAGTGGGTGGCGGTCGCCCCCGGGGTGAGCGAGCTGCCCCCGGGTGTCGAGCTGCGCACCGGGCGGCTCCCGCGCCGCCCGCTGTTCGCCGCCGCCGCCGTGAGCAGCCGCCCGCGGCTCGACCGGGTCGCCGGCGGCTGCGATGTCGCATGGATCCCCGCGCCCGCCCCGGTGGCGGTGTCCCCCGGGCTCCCGCTCGTGGTCACCGTGCACGACCTCTCCTTCGAGCACCGGCCCGACGACTACACCCGCTATGAGCGCGCCTGGCACCGCCTCGCCCGCCCCCGGGAGCTCGCGCGCCGCGCAACCCGCGTGATCGCGGTGTCGGACGTGGTGCGCGACGAGCTGATCGCGGAATGGGGCCTCCCGCCGGAGCGCGTCGTGACGGTGCGATCGGGGCCGGGCAGCCCGGTGGCCGACTCGCCCGCGCGCCCCACGCCCACCCGCCCGTTCTTCCTCGCCGCCGGCGCGCTCGAGCCGCGCAAGCTGCCGCTCGTGCTCGCCGAGGCCCATCGCATCGCCCGGGAGGAGGGGCTCGAGGCGGAGCTCGTGTTCGCCGGAGAGGGCCCGCTCGCGGGCGAGCTCGAGCGCGGCGGCGCCAGGGTGCTCGGGCGCGTCTCGGACGCGGCGCTCGACGGCCTCTACCGCGACGCGCTGGCGCTCGCGTGCGTCTCGCGCGAGGAGGGATTCGGCCTCAC
The DNA here is from genome assembly GCA_963741455.1 of uncultured Thermoleophilaceae bacterium. Lineage (GTDB taxonomy): Bacteria > Actinomycetota > Thermoleophilia > Solirubrobacterales > Thermoleophilaceae > JACVRW01. The sequence continues at coordinate 490,207 of CAVUIF010000003.1, read as the reverse complement.
CCCGCTCGAGGCCGCCGCTCGCGGCACCCCCTCGGTGGTGTCCGACCTCCCGGTGTTCGAGGAGACGCTCGGATCCGGCGCGCTCCGCGTGCCTCCCGGCGACCCGCGCGCGCTGGCGGACGCCCTGCTCCGGCTCGAACGCGAGCCGGAGCTGCGCGCCCGGCTCGCCGAGGCAGCGGCCGCGGCGGCCGCGGCCCTCTCATGGGAGCGCGCCGCCCGCGAGACGCACGCGGTGCTGGCCGCCGCGGCAGCGGAGGGAGACGCATGACCGCGCCATCCGCGGCTTCGCGATCGTCACGGTCATCCACGACTCGGCGGCGGACCTCGAGCGGCTGCTCGACTCGCTCGCGCTGCTCGAACAGCGCCCGCGCGTGGTCGTCGTGGACAGCGGCTCCACGGACTCCGGCGCCGCCCTGGCCGCGGAGCGCGGCGCGGAGGTGGTGGACCTCGGCGCCAACCTGGGCTTCGGCGCGGGCTGCAACGCCGGCCTGGAGCGGGTGAGCGAGCCGGTCACCGCGCTCGTGAACCCGGACGTCGAGCTGCTCGACTCCGGGCTCGAGGAGCTCGCCCGGGAGGCGGCCGCGCGCGACGCGCTGCTCGTGCCGCGCCTGCTGAACGAGGACGGGAGCGTTCAGGACAGCGCCCACCCGCGCCCCGGGACGGTCGAGGGCCTCGTGCCCGCGCTCGTCCCGCGGCCGCTCCTACCCGGCCCGCTGCGCACCCGCTACGAGCCGTGGCGCTCCGAGCGGCCGCGCCGGGTGGGCTGGGCCATCGCCGCCGCGGTCGTCGCCCGTACCGCGCTGCTCCGCCGCCTCGGCCCCTTCGACCCGGCGCGCCTTCCTCTTCTACGAGGACATGGACCTGTGCCTGCGCGCGACCCGCGCCGGCGTGCCGACCCTGCTCCGCCCCGGCGTCGCGCTGCGCCACCTGGGCGGCACGTCCGTGCACCCGGCGCTCGGCGACTCGGACCTGGAGCTCCGGGCCCGCCGCCGCCGCGAGGTCATGGCCGGCGAGGGACGCCGGCCGCTCGCGCTCGACGACGCGGCGCAGTGGCTCACCTTCGCCACGCGTGCCACGGCACGCAGGGTCCTGCGCCGCGACTCCGCCCGCGAGCGCGCCCAGCTCGAAGCGCTTCGCCGAGCCCGGTCGGCCTAGGTGCCGAGACGACCCGCCCGCCAGGCGGGACGGCGGCTCGGCGCCGGGCGCCGCGAGATGCGCGGCCAGGTCTCGAGCCGCTGGGACGGGCCCTCGCGGAGCGCCTCCTGGACGACGCGCGGGAAGCGCTCCCGGAACACCGACGAGTCGAACCGGCGCGCGTTCTCGATGCAGGCCTCGGGGTCGAGCGGCACGCCGTCGAAGCGGAGCACCGCCTCCACGAGCTCGTCGGGGCCGCCCTCCCAGTGGAAGCCGGTCACGCCGTCCACCACGTTCTCGAGCAGGCCGCCGGCGGCCCTGGCGATCACCGGACGGCCGGCCGCCTGCGCCTCCACCGCGGCGATCCCGAACTCCTCGCCCGTCGTGACCACGAGCGCGCGGCTGCTCGCCAGGAGCCGCGCCGCCTCCTCGTCGCTCACTCGCCCCGCGAACCGGATCGTCGGCCCCGCGAGGCTGCGAAGGCGACGCCAGTCGGGACCGCCCCCTGTGATCACGAGCGGGAGCCGCAGGCGGTTGAACGCCTCGATCGCCACGTCGATCTGCTTGTGCGAGACGAGCTCCGAGAGGACGAGGTAGTGGTCGCCCACGGGCTGCGGCCGGAATCGCTCCGTGGCCACGGGCGGGTAGACGATCTGGGAGTCGCGCCCGAAGTACGCCTTGATCCGCGCCTGCGTCGTGCGCGAGTTCGTGACGTACCGGTCCACGCGCTGGGCCGCGATCCAGTCCCACTCCCGCCACCGCCTGAACAGCCGGCTCAGAGCCGCGCGCGTGACGGGATTGTTCCGCTCGGCGAGCGTGCGGTGGCGCTCGTTCCAGGCGTACCTGAACGGGTTGTGGCAGTAGGACACGTGCACCGCGCGCTCGTCGCAGATCACGGCGTGCGCCCAGGCACTCGAGCTCGAGATCACCACGTCGTAGCCGGAGAGGTCGAACGACTCGATCGCGGCCGGGTAGAGCGGCAGGAAGGCACGGAAGTTCCGCGCGCTGGGCCTCATGCGCTGGAGGAACGACGTCTCGATGTCGCGGTGGGCGAAGCGCCCCTCGGTGCCTCGCTCGTTGTAGACGGGGGTGAAGACGTCCGCGTCCGGCCACAGGTCGCAGATCTCGAGGAACACCCGGTCCGCCCCGCGCACGCTGACCAGGAAGTCGTGGATCAGCGCCGTTCGCGGCGTCCCTGCCGTACTAGGGCTCACGAAGCGCAGTCTATGCGCGGACCGCGACGCTAGGCTTTCGCCGCATGCATCGACGGGTTGCCCTGCTCCTGGTCGCTTTCCTGCTCGCCGTGCCCTCCGGCGCCCTCGCGCAGAGCGCGGGGGACGAGCAGTACTCCGACCCGTTCGCTCAGACGGACGACCCGGCCGGGGCCCAGGGAGAGGCCACGCCGGCGCCCGAGACCGAGGTGGCACCGGCGGCGCCCACCGGGACCGAGGAGGCCGTCGCGTCGCAGCAGGACGACTCCCCCACGCTGCCCACCACGGGCGGTCCCGTCGCGCTACTCGCCGGGGGCGGCGCGCTGCTGCTCGCGGGCGGCGCGGCCCTGCGCCGCCGCGCGTCCTGACGCCGGCGCCCGTCGCCATCAACGCCCGCGCCGCGGCGCGGCGCGAGACCGGCGGCGTGGAGCGCTGGGCGCAGGAGCTGGCGGCCCGGCTGCCGGAGCTCCGGCCCGAGCGGTACACCGTCCTCCACCCCCCTTCCGGGTTCGCGCATGGCGCGGGCCAGCTCTGGGAGCAGATCGTCCTGCCGGTGGCGGCGCGCGGGTCGGAGCTGCTGCTCTCGCCCGCGAACCTCGCCCCGCTCGCCGGCCGCCGCAACGTCGTGGTGATCCACGACGCCGCCCCGTTCCGGCAGCCGGAGTGGTACCGGCGCGCCTACGGGGCCTGGCATCGCGCGGTGGTCCCGCGCCTGGCGCGCCGGGCGCGGCTCGTGGTCACGCCCTCGGAGTACATCCGCGGGGAGCTGACCGAGCGCTTCGACCTGGCGCCGGAGCGCGTCCGGGCGATCGCCCCGGGGGTGGACGCGTCCTTCGGGACGCCCGGGGATCCCGCACCGGTCCTGAGCCGCCTGGGGATCGAGCGTCCGTACGTGCTGGCTGTCGGCACGGAGGGGCCGCGGAAGAACCTTGCGCTCCTCGACCAGATCGCGCCGGCCCTGGCGAACGACGGCATCGAGGTGGTCATCGCCGGCTCCACCCGGCCCTATCTGCCCGAACCGGGCGACGGCGCCGCGAGGCGCATCGGCTACGTGCCGGACGAGCACCTCCCCGCTCTCTACGCCGGCGCCGCCGCCTTCGCCATGCCCTCCCTCTACGAGGGCTTCGGGCTGCCGTGCATCGAGGCGATGGCAGCGGGCACGCCGGTGGTGGCCTCGGACCGCGCCGCGCTTCCCGAGGCCTGCGGCGGCGCCGCGCTCCTCGCCGACCCGGGCGATCCCGCCGCCTTCGCGGACGCCCTCCTCCGCGCGGCGGGCCCGGAGCGCGAGCGGCTCGTGGCGGCCGGCCGCGAGCGAGCGGCCGGCCTCACGTGGCAGCGCACCGCGAGCGAGCTGGACGCGGCGCTCGCTGAGCTGCTGTCCCGCTGACGCCGCCTACGGCGTGTAGTTCAGGACCGTGTTGCAGGGGCGTCCGTTGTCGGTGATCGGGACCCCGTTGATGTCCTTCGGGGTGACCGTCAGCCTGCTGGACGTGACCCGCACCTGTCCGTAGCTGAATTGGTCCAGCACCGAGCAGCGCATGCCCATGCCCTGCGGCGGGGGTGGCGTGAAGAACGCGTTGTCGGCGAGGGCGCCGGTGCCCTGGCGCCCCGTCGCGTCGTCGATCTCGAGCGCGAAGTTCGCCGTCGCGACCGGCCCCACGATCACGTCCGTGATCCCGCTGTTCTGTGGACCGCCGGGCTCGAGCGTCTGGATGCGCGCGTCGTTGACGAGCGTGGCATGCACGTCGGTGGTCAGGAAGATCACGTTCTTCACGTTGTCCCGGAGCCGGCGCAGGAGCTCCTGGCGCTCGGCCTCGTAGCCCTCCCACCGGTCGTAGGGCAGCGTGTAGTACTGCTGGATCGGCATCTCGTTCATGATCACCTTGAAGCGCGCAGTCGACGCCTCGACCTCACGAAGGAAGCGCTCCTTCTGGCGCTCGCCGAGGAACGTTCGCTGGGGGCTCCGGATCCGATCCAGACACGCCTGCGAAACCGGCTCGGCCAGCGACGGCACGGCCAGGGAGAACGTGGTGCGCGTGCTCTGCGGCGCCGTTGGCGCGAAGTCCGGCTCGCCCGTCTGCGGGTTGTCGCACACGCCGCCCTCGTCCGCGTTCTGGCTCCGGAACGAGCGCTCGTCCAGGAAGAATAGTTCGAGGTTCCGGCCCCAGCGCACGGTCCGGTAGAGGCCGTTGCGCCTGCTGAAGCGCACCGGCGCGTAGTCGCGGAACGCCTTCGCGCCGCGGCGATAGAGCGTCCGGCCGTTGATGTTCACGCCGTTGTCGAAGGAGTTCTCCGCCGGCGAGAAGTCGTTCACGAACTCGTGGTCGTCCCAATGCGAATAGAAGCCGGCCGAGCGCCGCAGCGCCCGCAGGTGGCGGTTCCGCAGGTTGACCCTGTACTTCGCCCACTTCTGGCGCACCGACACCGCGATCGGATTCAGGCGGCCGGGGATCTCGCTGTCCGAGTAGATCGTGTCGCCGAGCATCACGTTGAAGTGGTTGCGCTCCGCCCGCATCCGGCGCAGCACGCCGCCGCGGTTCCAGTACGGGTTGCGCTGGCCCGGCGCCGAGTTGAAGTCCTGGTCGCCGCTCCACGCGAACTCGATCGTCCTCCTCTGCGTGGCCCTCGGCGCCGTCCTGAACGTGCCCAGGTCGCTGCGCAGCCGGCCGCGGCGGAAGCGGAACCAGTAGCGAGTGTTCGGCCGCAGGCGGCGGACGCGCTTCTGGACCGTCTTGTCGCGCGACCTCTTCGCGCGCACGAGCGTGGACCGCGCACCCCTCGTCAGGCGCTTGTTGCGCGCCACCGTGAGCGTGTAGCGGCCGCTCTTCTTCGCCTTGCCCCACAGGATCGCGCTCGAGGCCGTTACCTCCCCGGGCGTGACTCCGTGCGAGAAGCCGCGAGCCGCGAAGGCGCTGGGCGCGGCGAGGAGCAGGATGAGCAGGGCCAGGGGGATGACGCGGTACATGCGCATAAGAACCCGGCATCCTACGAAAGGTCGCGCCGATCGCCGGTACGCTGCCGGGGATGGAGATCTCGCAGGCGGGCACCCACGCGGTCGAGAACCAGGCGCCGCCGCTGTCGCCGTACAACGTCTTCGAGGCCGACGTGCCCCTTCAGGAGGCGATCGCGCGCGAGGGCGGCGGCTGGGGCGTGGACCGCCTGCGCGACGCCGGCGAGCTGGCGGGCTCGCCCGAGGCGCTCGCGCACTCCGAGCGCGCCGAGCGCAACGAGCCCGTGCTCCGCACGCACGACCGCTACGGGAACCGGGTGGACGAGGTGGAGCTCGACCCGTCCTGGCACTGGTGCCTGAGGCAGGCGATCGAGCGCGAGATCCACGCGCTGCCCTGGCGGGACCCGCAGCCGGGCGCGCACGCCGTGCGAGCAGGGCTCTTCTTCGTCTGGGGCCAGGTGAACTCGGGCGTGATGTGCCCGGTCTCGATGACCTACTCGGCGATCCCCGCGCTGCGCGAGGAGCCGGACCTCGCCGCCGAGTGGGAGCCGCGCGTGACGCGCGCGAGCTACGACGACGGCGCGCTCGTGGGCATGGCGATGACCGAGAAGCAGGGCGGATCGGACGTGCGCGCGAACAGCACGCGCGCGGTGCAGAACGGCGACGTCTGGGAGATCACCGGGCACAAGTGGTTCTGCTCGTATCCGCCGTGCGACATCTTCCTGACGCTCGCGCAGGCGCCCGCGGGGCTGTCGTGCTTCCTGATCGAGGGCCGCGACCCCGGCTTCCGGATCCAGCGCCTGAAGGACAAGCTCGGCACGCGCTCGCTCCCGTCGAGCGAGGTCGAGTTCCACGGCGTGCAGGGCAGGCTCGTCGGCGAGGAGGGCCGCGGGGTCCAGACGATCATCCGCATGGTCAACCACACGCGGCTGGACTGCCTGATCGGCTCGTCGGCCGGGATGCGCTGGGGCCTCGCGCAGGCGGTGCACCACGCGCGCAACCGCAGCGCGTTCGGGAAGCTCTTGGCCGACCAGCCGCTGATGAAGAACGTGCTCGCCGACCTGGCGATCGAGTCGGAGGCCGCAACCGCCGTCACGATGCGGATCGCGCGCGCCTACGACGAGGGCGACGCGCCCTTCAGGCGGATCGCGACCGCGGTGATGAAGCACTACGTCTGCAAGCGCGCGCCGGGGCACGCCGGCGAGGCGCTCGAGTGCCTCGGCGGGAACGGCTACGTGGAGGAGTCGGGCATGCCGCGGCTCCTGCGCGACTCGCCGCTCAACTCGATCTGGGAGGGCTCGGGCAACGTGTCCGCCCTCGACGTCCTGCGCGCGCTCGTCAAGGAGCCCGAGGCGCTGCCCGCGTTCCTCGCGGAGTGCGAGCTCGGACGCGGCGGCAACGCGGCCCTCGACGCCCATCTCGACCGCATCGGGAGCGAGCTTCCGCAGGACCCGGAGTTCGAGGCGCGCCGCGTGGTGTCCGACCTCGCGGTGGCGCTCCAGGCGAGCCTCCTGGTCCGGCACGCCCCGGCCGCGGTAACGGACGCCTTCTGCGCGTCGCGGCTCGACGGAGTGGGGCGCGCGTACGGCACGCTGCCCCCAGCCGTGGACGCCGACGCGATCGTCGCGCGGGCGCTGCCCGCTTGAAGACGCTCCGGTACGAGGTCACGGGCCGCGTCGCGCGGATAACGCTCGACCGGCCGGAGCGAGCCAACGCGATCACGCTCGCGATGCCGCGGGAGCTGGCCGAGTGCGTGGAGGAGGCCAACCTCGACCCCGCGGTGCACGCGATCGCGCTCGCCGGCGAGGGGAAGGGCTTCTGCGGCGGCTACGACCTCGTGGAGTACGCCGAGACCGCGGCGCCCAACCACGACCCGGAGCAGCCGTGGGACCCGGTCGTGGACTGGCAGATGATGAGCCGCAACCTGCGCGGCTTCATGAGCCTGTTCCACTCCGACAAGCCGGTGATCTGCAAGGTGCACGGCTTCTGCGTCGCGGGCGGCACGGACATGGCGCTCTGCTCCGACCTGCTCGTGATCGCCGACGACGCGCGCATCGGCTACCCGCCCGCGCGCGTCTGGGGCGTCCCCACGTCCGCGCTGTGGGCGTTCCGCGCCGGCGACCAGCGCGCGAAGCGGCTCCTCTTCACCGGCGACCTGATCGACGGGCGCACGGCGCGCGAGTGGGGGCTCGCCATCGAGGCGCCGCCGGCGGCCGAGCTGGACGACCGCTTCGAGGAGCTCGTGGAGCGCGTCGCGCTGACGCCCGTGAACCAGCTCGTGATGATGAAGCTGCTCGTGAACCAGGCCCTGTTCTCGCAGGGCCTCCAGGCGACGCAAACGCTGGGCGTCTTCTTCGACGGGATCGCGCGCCACACGCCCGAGGGCTATGAGTTCCAGCGCCGCGCTGCCGAGGCCGGTTTCAAGGACGCCGTGCGCGAGCGCGACGCGCCATACGGGTAGCCCCGGCGAGCGCCAGACCCGCCAGCGGCAGGATCCAGAAGGCGAATCCACCCTCGTCCTCCGGCTCCCCGGCCGCAACCCGAACCGTCTCGGGGGGAAGCTGCTCGCCGAACCCGACCGACTGCTCGGGCACGTCGTACGGCCCGCCGCCGCCCTGTCGCTCGGCCATGCTGCCCTTCGGGAAGGCCACGTAGTCCTGCGGCACCCGGCCGCTGCCCACCGCCACGGCCGGGAACTCGAAGCGGCGCTTGCGATCCACCACCGCGAGCCGCCAGCGGCCCTCCACCGGGAACTCCACCTGGAGCTCGTAGCGCGACATGAAGCCGTCCGAGGAGACGAGGCGGCCTCTCATCGCGATGAGACGGTCGCCGTGACGGGCCATCAGCGTCGGTCGCGACCTGCCCTTCGTCTCCATCACGTCGAGCGTCACGTCCCAGGGCTGCCCGGCTTCGACCGCCTCGGGCGCGGAGGAGAGGATCGCGTGCGGCCCCTTCGCCGTCGCGGCCGGAGCGAAAGCGAGAGCGAGCAGGACGACCCCGGAGAGGACGAGTGTGCGCTTCATGACTCTCCTACAACCGCCGGCGCCGCCGGGTTCCCGGACCTCGCCGCCCGGAGCGCCCGTACCTGCAGTGAGATGCGCATCCTCTGCGCCCTGCTCGCCGTGTGCGGGCCACTCGCCACAGAGCCGCTTCCCGACGGCGGCCGGCTGGTGCTCGACGCGCGGCGCGACGGCAGCGGCGCCGGCCCCTGCCTCCTGATCCGGGGCCTCCCCAGGGGCCCGCGCGCGTGCGCGCGTGCGCCGAGCGAGCGCGTTCCCGCGGTGCGCCGCGCGGTGAGCGCGGGGCCGATCGTGCGCGTCGCGCGCCGCGGCCCGGTGGAGGTCTACGGCGAGACCGGGCCACGGGTGCGTGAGGTGATCGTGCGCTACAGGGGGCCGTGGCGGGGCGAGCGGATCGCCTACGCGACGCTGCTCGAGGCGAGGGACCCATGGACGCTCGCGGCCGAGCGGATCCGCAGGCCCTTCGGAGTCTTCTACGCGCGAATTCCGGGAAAGGCGCGCGTCGCGTGGGCCGACGCGTACACGGGCAAGGGCGACCGGCTCGGCACCGCGAGCTTCGCCCGCCAGCTCGCGGATCCCCACGTCCGGCACAACTTCCTGATGACCTGGCCTAGTCCGGGCTGAAGCTGTTCAGCGCCGATTCGGCGTCCCGCCGGATCGAGTCCGGCGCGTCCACGCCGATGTCCACCTGCGCGTAGAAGTCGCGGTCCCGGTCCTCGAACGGGATCCACCAGCGCTGGAACGTGCGCCGGTCCCCCGAGCGGCACCCGCCGGGCTCCGGCTCGATCGGCCTCGAGCTCGAATGCCTCGGGCCGGTCCGGGAAGTTGGGCGGCCCGGCCAGCTCGTTCCCGAGCCGCTCGCGGATCGCCAGTACGGCGTCGTCGTCCTCCATCTGGTCCAGCGCGTGGTCGTAGAAGGGCCCGCAGTTGTCCCCCGTCGCTCTCCGCGCGGGGCACGTCGAAGGTGGACATCACGACGAGCTCGCGCGGGTTCGTCGTGATCGCGTCCACCGGCTCGGCCGCGCGCCGCCATCCGCCGGGCACCGAGATCGAGAAGCTCGCGGCAGGCTCGGCGGGCGCCAGCCGCAGCGAGTCGAGCAGCGCGAACGCCTCGGTCCTCATCGCCTCGGGCGCGTCCTCTCCGAACGCCACCAGCACGTGGAACGCCCGCCCGCGGTCGCTGAAGCCGAACCAGTAGTGGTCGATCGGCAGCGGCGGCTCGGAGTCGCGCCGCCCGCACCACGCCCACGTCGAGTTGCCCTCGACCGCCGGGCGCGGGTGGAACTCGGCCGGCCGCGGTGGGAAGCCGGGTGCGCCGGCTCCGCCGTGCAGTCGCTCCTGGACCGTGACGAGCGCCCCGCTCGGGCACGACGCGGTCGAGCGCGCGGCACACGCCCTCGCCGCGTCTGAACGGGCGCCGTGGCGAGCGAGACCATCTCGACGGGCTCGGTGATGGTCGGCGTGAGGCTGTGCGCCGCCCGGTGCCAGCCGTCCGGGATCGTCAGCGAGTAGCCCATCGCGGGCCGCTGGTGGACGGTCGACGGCTCCGTGCCGTCGTCGTCACCGCAAGCGCACCACGCCAGCGCGGTAAGCGCGACCGCGATCCAGCCACTTTCCTCGCACACCACACACCCTCAGTACGCCGGAGCGGCGCGTGAGGGTCCGTCCGTCAGTCGTCGAAGCGGCCCTCGAACAGCGCGAAGAACGCGCCCTGCGGGTCCTGGGCCACGAGGATGCGCCCGCCGGGACCTCCCGCGGCTCGATCATCACGGTGCCGCCGCCCGAGGCGATCTGCCCGGACGCCGAATCGAGGTCGTCGATCCCGAAGTAGACGAGCCAGTGCGAGGGCATCGGCGCGCTCGGCGGCAGCGGCAGATGCCCGCCGTTGTACGCGCTCGCCGCGATAGATGCCCCAGTACGGCGTATCGCCGGGCGCGGTGCTCGTACCGCCAGCCGAACAGATCCGCGTAGAAGCTCTGCGCGGCGTCCGGGTCGCTCGTGTTGAGCTGGTTGAAGCAGAGCGCGCCGTGGCGGTTCACGACCTCCGCCCCGATGCTGTCGCGCGGCTGCCAGAGCGCGAACACCGCGCCGGTCGGGTCCTGGACGAGCGCCATCCGCCCCGGTCGTCATCACGTCGAACGGCTCGCCCATGAGGTTCGCGCCGAGCTCCTTCGCGCGCGCCGCCGTCGCGTCGGCGTCGTCCACCGTCACGTACGACGCCCACGCGGGATGACGCTCGGTCGTCTCGTACATCGCGGCCGCCGCGCGGCCGTCGATCCGCGCCATCCGGTAGACGCCGCCGCCGGCCTCCTCGGGGATCGGCGCGTCGACGAAATCCCACCCCAGCAGGGGTCCGTAGAAGTCGCGGGAACCGTCCGCGTCGGGCGTGGAGAGATCCGTCCAGGAGAAGGTGCCGTGCTCGTGTCGATCGCGCTCGCCCACGCGCCCGACCCTACCGCGCGATCGGCGGGTCGCTAGGCTGCGCGCCATGTCTCGGCTCACTCGCGTCCTGCCCATCCTCGCTGCCTGCGTCGCATTCCTTGCCGCGCCGTTCCGCGCAACCGCCGCGCCCAGCGGCGACTCGCGCGCCGAGCCGCACGCTCAAGGTGATGACCCGCAACATCTACCTCGGCGCCGACATCTCGAAGCCGATCGGCAAGACCGGCGACGCCTTCGTCCAGGCGAACACCGAGGTGTGGGACATCGTGCGCGAGACGAACTTCCCCGCGAGGGCACCGCGGCTCGCGCGCGAGATCGCCCGCACGAAGCCCGATCTGATCGGGCTCCAGGAGGTCGCGCTGTGGCGTCGCGGCGCACAGGGCGTGTCCGACGGCCCGCAGACCCCGGCGCGCCAGGTGGTCTACGACTTCCTGCGGATCCTCCGCCGCGCGCTCGCTGACCGCGGCCTCCGGTACCGCCTCGGCTCGGTGCAGAACGAGGCCGACGTCGAGGGTCCGACCTCGTACGGCTACGACGTGCGCCTCACGATGCGCGACGCGATTCTCGTGAAGCGCCGCAAGGGCCTCCGCATTCGCAGGCGCTCGGGCGACAACTTCAACGCCGCCTTCCGGTGCCGACGCCCGTGGGCGTGTACAACGTCCTCCGCGGCTGGACCGCCGTCGACATGAGCTATCGCGGGCGCAGGTTCCGCTTCCTCGACACCCACCTCGAGGCGTACATCCCCGCCGTCCGCCAGGCGCAGGCGGCCGAGCTCGTCGCACCCGGCGGACCCGCCGACCGCGCTCGGGTGATCCTCGTCGGCGACCTCAACTCGGAGCCCCAGGCGCGCGACAACGGAGATCCGGTTCCGTACGAGACGCTCATCGGCGCCGGCTTCCGGGACACCTGGGACCTGCGGCACGGCAGCCGCCTCGCCAACTCCTGCTGCATGGACCAGGAGAACATCAAGGACCCGCCGCCCGCCCCGTTCGACCACCACATCGACCACATCCTGGTCAAGCCGAGGATGAAGACGCTGAGCAACAGGATCGTGGGGAACGACCGGCGCAACCGCACGCGCTCGGGCCTGTGGCCCTCCGATCACGGCGGTCACGTGGCGAAGCTGCGCCTGCCGCGGCGTTAGCCGCGGCGGTACAGCCTGGTCGTCAGCGGTGCGAAGATCGCGGTCAGCAGCGCGGCCGTGCCGAGCACGATCGCGATGTCGCCCTCCGGCATGTTGCCGGCCATCAGGCCGCGCGACGCGTCGGCGAGGATCGAGATCGGGTTGACCTCCACGAACGCCTCGAGCGCGGCCGGGAGCGTCTCCGGCTCCACGAACACGTTGCTGAGGAACGTGAGCGGGAAGATCCCCATGAAGCCAGCGTTCATCACGGCGTTCGGCGACCGCAGCAATAGCCCGAGCGTCGTGAACACCCACGACAGGCCGAAGGCGAAGACGACCACGAGCGCCAGCGCCGCCAGCACGCCGGGCGCGCCGCCCTCGGGACGGAAGCCGAGCGCCAGGCCGAGCAGGACGATCACGGTCCCGGCGACCAGGTAGCGGACGCTGTCGCCGAGCAGCGCGCCCAGGAGCGGCGCGGGCCGCCAGATCGGCAGCGAGCGGAAGCGCTCCACCACGCCCTTCGTGAGGTCGGTGTTCAGCGCGATGCCGGAGTACACGGTCGTGAACAGCACCGACATCACGAGCACTCCGGGCAGGATGTAGTCCAGGTACTCGCCCGTGGAGCCCGCGATCGCGCCGCCGAAGATGTACGTGAACATCAGGACGAACATGACCGGCGTGATCGTCACGTCGAGCAGCTGCTCCGGCACGTGCTTCACCTTGAGCATCCCGCGCCAGCCGAAGGTCATCGCCGCCGAGGCCGCGCTCGCGCGCGGCGGGCGGGGAGTGGTGGCGAGCGCCTTGCTGAGGGCTGCGCTCTCCGCGTTCATGCCGCCTGCTCCTCTGCCACGGAGGCGTCTCCGTCGGCCGTCTGGTCCTCGGCCGGGCGACCGGTGAGGGCGAGGAACACCTCGTCGAGGCTCGGCTGCGCGAGCGAGAACGAGCCCACCCGGACGCCGGCCCGGCTCAGCTCCGCCACCGCCTCGGCGCCGCGGTCCGGGTCGGGGCACTGGACCGACAGCGCGGCGGGGTCGGGCTCTAGGTGCACCGAGCCGACCTCCCTCGCGAGCACGCGCTCGGCCTCAGGGCGCTGGGCGGGATCGAGCAGCCGCACGTGGAGCGCGCCCGAGCCCACCGAGGCCTTCAGCTGGCTCGGCGTGCCCTCGGCGATCACGCGTCCGTGGTCGATCACCGCGATGCCCTCAGCGAGCTGATCGGCCTCCTCGAGGTACTGCGTGCAGAGCAGGATCGTGGTGCCGCCGCCGGCGAGCGCTCGGATGATGTCCCAGACCTGGTTGCGCGAGCGCGGGTCGAGTCCCGTGGTGGGCTCGTCGAGGAACATCAGCTCCGGAGTGACCACGAGGCTCGCGGCGATGTCGAGCCGCCGGCGCATGCCTCCCGAGTAGTTCTTCACGAGCCGGCTCGCGGCGTCCTCGACGTCGAATGCCTGGAGCAGCTCGGTGGCGCGCGCCTTCGCGCCGGCGCGCTTCAGGCCCAGCAGCCGTCCGATCAGGATGAGGTTCTCGCGCCCGGTGAGGTCCTCGTCCACCGACGCGAGCTGGCCGGTGAGGCTCACGAGGCTCCGCACGGCGTCGCCCTCGCGGACGATGTCGTGGCCGAGCACCCGCGCCGTGCCCTCGTCGGGCGCCAGCAGCGTGGCGAGCATGCGGATCGTCGTCGTCTTTCCGGCGCCGTTCGGACCGAGCACGCCGTACACCGACCCCGTCCTGACGGCGAGGTCGACGCCGTCGACGGCGCGCACGTCGCCGAAGCTCTTCACGAGGCCGCTGGCCTCGATCGCAAGGGTTGCCTGAGTTGCCATATACGTCTGAGACTCCCGGGTGGCTCGAAACTAATCGGTCGGCTGTGCGGTCGCGCGATCGTAGTTGAGGCGTATGAGGGCGATCACGTCGCGCACGTCCTCGGGGCCGTGGATCTCGCGCGACGCCCAGGTCACCTTGTGCGGCGCCACCGGGTGCGGCCCGACGCGCCCCTGCTCGTGCAGCTCGGCTCCGACCTCCTTCGGGAAGCCGAAGTGCGCCACCCGGTCGCCGTGCAGGTGGCCGATCTCCTTGCCGTTCACCCTGAATGCGAACTCGCCGCGGCGGCCGGGGCCCGCCTCGACGCCCGGCCACGAGGTGACCTCGTCGGTGATCTGCTTGCTCGGAGTCTGAGTTGTCGCCATGCGACGACGGTACAACTTCAAGTGCGGTTGAAGTCAAGCGGCACTGCTCCGGCGGACCCGCGGCCGTAAGGCTCGCGCGGGGCCGTCCGGCCGGGCGCGCGGCGAGCCGTACGGCCCGCGCGCCCGGATGTCGCGTTCCCGTCACACAGTTCACCGAACTCCGGCGGCTCGGAATGTCGCGTTCCCGTCACACAGTTCACTCGGGCGTATCGGCGGCATCCGGTGGGCGTCAGAAATGTCGGAATCCGGCACGTTTCGCACCCACCCGGGGATCGACCTGCGGGGCGGCACTGGGATCTCCAGTGGTGGAGGATTCAAGCGCCCTGGTGTGGGGTGGCGAACCGGCGGTTCACGGCCCATAGGATCGCCCCGAGCAGCAGAAGCAGCCCGGCGCGCGCGAAGACCGCCAGGTCGTCGAACGCCGAGTCGGCGATCAGCGCCACCGACACGGCCGCGCCGAGCATCGGGAAGACCGCCGGCGAGCGGAAGTGCTCGTGCTCGACCTCGTCGCGCCGCAGCACGAGCGCGGAGACGTTCACGACCGTGAAGACGAACAGGAGCAGCAGCACGGTCGTGTCGGCGAGCGTCTCGAGGTCGCCGGTGGAGATCAGGATCACCGCGAGCACCGTGGTGAACAGGATCGCCGTGACCGGGGTGCGCCGGCCGGGCAGGACGCGGCCGAAGAAGCGCGTCACGAGCCCCTGGTCCGCCATCCCGTAGACGATGCGCGAGGCCATGATCATGTTGATCAGGGCGCTGTTCGCCACCGCCATCAGGGCGATGAACGAGAACAGCTTCGTGGAGATCCCGAGCGGCCCCTCCTCCACCACCTCGAGCAGCGGGGCATCGGATCCGCTGAGCTGCTCGGTCGGGACGACGAGCGAGGCCGTCATCGTCACCAGCAGGTAGAGGACGCCCGCGATCGCGAGCCCTCCGAAGAGAGCGCGCGGGTACGAGCGGCTCGGCGACTTCGCCTCCTCCGCCACGTTCACGGAGTCCTCGAAGCCGATCATCGCGTAGAAGGCGAGCGCGGTCCCGCCGAGCAGGATGAACACGACGCTCTCCCCCTCGCGGAACTCGAAGTTGCGCGAGAAGTCGCCCGAGCCCTCGCCCAGGGCGGCGACGCCGATCGCGATGATGATCAGGAGCCCGATCACCTCGATCGCCGTCAGCACGACGTTCACCGCCACCGACTCCGCGATCCCGCGCAGGTTGATGGCGGCCACCACCAGGATGAACGCGATCGCGGCCACCACCAGCGGAAGGTCCACGAACTCGGACAGGTAGTCGCCCGCGAACGCGCGCGACAGGGTGCTCGCGGACGCGATGCCCGACGACATCACGGCGAACGCGACGACGAACGTGAACAGCGGGATGCCGTAGGCGCGCTGGGCGTACGTGGCCGAGCCGCCGGCCTGGGGGTACTTCGTCACGAGCTCGGCGTACGCGAACGCGGTGAGCACCGCCAGCACCAGGGCGGTGAAGAACGCCGTCCAGATCGCGCCACCCACCTCGGCGCCGACCTCCCCGACGAGCGCGTAGATCCCGGCGCCGAGGATGTCGCCCACCACGAAGATGGTGAGGACCCGCGGGCCGATGACCCGCTTCAGCTTGCTCGTCGCCCGCTCCGAGGATTCCATCCGCCCGCCTTGCCCACGCGAGCCGGGTGGCGAAACTAGAACGGAACTGCCGCCGCCCTCGGGCGGCGCCTGATCACTTCCGCGTGCCGACCACCACGAGGTACTCCTGCTCGAAGCGGGCGTCGTCCTCGCTTCCGAGGTTCCACTCCTCCGTGAAGTCCCTGCCCGCCTGGTCGAGCTCGGCCTCGCGGCCGTCCTTCTCCGCGTTCTTGCGGGCCACGATCGTCGGGCCGTACAGGTCCCTGAAGTGGTCGTAGTAGTGGTGCGGATGCTCGAAGGCGGTGATCTCGAGCACGTCGCGCTCCATCGTCTCGAGGTCCACGCGGTCGCCGAACAGCTCCCGCACGTGGTCCTCGCCGCCCCACAGCGGCGGCGGCGACGCGCCCGGCGGGGGCGGCGGCGCGAACGGGCCCATCGTCCTGAACAGCGCGCCGATCATGCCCTCGGGCGTCCAGTTCAGCATCCCGATCTTGCCGCCGGCGCGGCACACGCGCACCAGCTCGTCCGCGACCTGCTGGTGGCGAGGGGCGAACATCGCGCCGATCGAGGACATCACGACGTCGAACGACTCGTCCTCGAAGGGCAGGTTCTCGGCGTCGGCCTCGACCCACTCGAGCTCGACGCCCTCGGCCTTCGCGCGCGCACGGCCGGCCTCGAACAGCTCGGGAGTGAGATCGCTCGCGGTCACGTCGGCGCCCCGCTGGGCGGCCACGATCGAGGCGTTGCCGGTGCCGGCCGCCACGTCGAGCACCTTCATTCCGGACTCGATGCCGATCGCGTCGACGAGTCGCGGGCCGAGCGGCAGCAGGAACGTCTCCACCATGGCCGGGTAGTCGCCGGACGCCCACATGGCGCGGTGGCGTGACTTCAGCTCGGCGTCGGGTATCGCGGACAACTGGGCTCCTTCCGTGGGTTGAACCTGCGACCGTAACGCCACCCGGACCTGGAGTCGAGTGATGTTGGTCACGCAGACCCTCACGCTGCCCGGCGGCGAGCTCCGGCTGCGCCAGCCGGCCGAGTCGGCCGAGCTGCCGGACGACGGGGCCGTCGAGTGGGCGCCGCTGGTGCCGTACTGGTCCGTCCTGTGGCGAAGCGGCGTGGCGCTCGCGCACGAGGTGGACGGCTCGGATCTCGGCGGCCTCAGGGTCGTGGAGCTCGGCTGCGGGCTCGCCGCGGCCAGCATCGCGGCCGCTCGCCGGGGCGCGGCGGTGCTGGCAACCGACTCCGACTCCGAGGCCCTCGAGCTGGTCGAGCGAAACGCCCGCGAGAACGGCGTCGATGTGGAGACGGCGACCGTCGACTGGTCGAGACCGGGCCGGCTCGTCTCGCGAGCGCCGTTCGACCTCGTGCTGGCCGCGGACGTGCTCTACGAGCGAGCGAACGTCGCTCTGCTCCTCGCGCTGCTGCCGCGGCTCGCCCCCGCGGCGTGGCTCGCGGACCCCGGCCGCCCGGCGGCGGGAGCGTTCCTCGAGCAGGCGGAGGCGCGCGGGTGGGCGGTGGATACCCGCGCCCGCGGGGTCGTCGGGATTCACCGACTCGAACTGGCCTGAGCGGGCCAGTAGGGTCGGCTCGTGAGCCCGTCAGCCCCCTGGCGGCGGCGCGCGGAGCTGGCCCTGGTCGTCCTCGCTTCGCTGGCGCTCGTCCTTACGCTCGTGGCCGCCTACGCGCGGCAGACCGCCGTCAACTCCGACCAGTTCGCGAACCGCGCGACGGAGGCGCTTCGCGACGACAGCGTGAACGCGCTGCTGGCGCAGAAGATCACCGACGAGGTCATCCTGAAGCGGGAGGCCGACCTGATCGGGGCCCGGCCGATCATCGAGACGGTCACGGCCGAGGTGGTGGGCGGCCGCGCCTTCACGGGCCTCTTCCGGGCGGCGGTGAAGGACCTGCACCGAGCCCTCTTCAAGCGCGACCAGAGCACCGTCAGCATGACCGTCGCCGACGTGGGCACGGTGCTGGCCGCCGCGCTCCAGGAGATCCGGCCTCAGCTCGCCGACCAGCTCCGGTCGACCGAGCGCGTGGAGGTGATCAGAAGCGACATCGGCAGCCTCAGCGCGGAGCTGGTCGACATCACGGAGCGGGTGCGGCTGATCGCGCTGCTCCTCGGCCTGCTGTCGCTCGCCCTCGTCGCCGGCGCGCTGATCATCTCGCGGGACAGGCGCGAGACGGCGATCTCGCTGGGCATCGCGACCGCCGTGGCCGGTGTGCTGCTCGTGGTCCTGTACTCGCTCGGCCGGTCGATCGCGGTCGGCCACGTCGAGGGAGCGGAGGAGCAGGCGGCCGCCCGCGCGGTCTGGGATGCCTTCCTCGGGGACCTGCGCACGGGTGCGTGGATCCTGGCCGGGGCCGGCGCCGTGGTGGCCGCGGCCGCGTCGTCGCTCATCCGGCCGCTGCCGTTCGGCGAGCCGCTCCGCCTGGCCGCCCGCAGGCTGGCGCGCGAGCCGGAGCGCCCCCTCCCGCGCGCGCTCCGCGGCCTGGCGTTCATCGCCGTCGGCGTGGCGATACTGGCGAACAGGGACGCCGCGGTCACGCTGATCCTGAGCGCCGCGGCGGTCTACCTGCTGTACGAGGGGGCGAGCGCGCTGCTCCGGCTCGTCTACCGCCCGGAGGAGCACGCGGAGACGCGCGCCGAGATCGCCGCGCACCGGCGGCGGTTCGCGCTCCGGCGGATCGCGCCGGTCGCGATCCCCGCCGCCGTGATCGTCGTGGCCGTGTCGGCCTTCCTCGGCACCGGCGGGGTCACGACGGCGGCCCCGGCGGCCGGCGGGTGCAACGGGCACGAGGAGCTGTGCGACCGCCCGCTCGACCAGGTGGCGCTCGCCTCCACGCACAACTCGATGTCCGTACCCCTCCCCGGCTGGTTCTCCGCCCTCCAGGAGAAGCCGATCGCCGGCCAGCTCGCCGACGGCGTGCGCGGCCTTCTGATCGACACGCACTACGCGGACAAGCTCCCGAACGGCAGGTACAGGACCGTCTTCGACAGCTCCGAGGACCTGCGCAAGCGAGCGAAGGTGGACGGGGTGAGCCAGGAGTCGTTCGACGCCGCGCTCCGGATCCGCGAGCGGCTCGGCTTCCAGGGCGAGGGCGAGCGCGGGATGTACCTGTGCCACTCGTTCTGCGAGCTCGGCGCGACGCCGCTCGACTCGGTCCTCGACGACCTGCGCACGTTCCTCGTCGCGAACCCCGGCGCGGTGGTCGTGGTGATCAACCAGGACTACGTGACGCCGGAGGACTTCGTGGCCGCCGTGCGCGACGCGGAGCTGGAGGACCTCGCGTACGCCGGCCCGGTGGACGGGCCGCTGCCCACGCTGCGCGAGCTGATCGCATCGGGCCGGCGAATCGTGTTCCTCGCGGAGAACCGCGCCGGAGCCGCTCCGTGGTACCGGCTCGCCTACAAGGAGGCAACCCAGGAGACCCCGTACTCGTTCGGGCGGGTGCCGCAGCTCATCGGCGCGGACTCGGTCGCCACGAGCTGCGAGCCGAACCGGGGGCCGGACGACGCGCCGTTCTTCCTGCTGAACCACTGGATCACGACCGACCCGCTGCCGCGCCCCTCCGACGCCCTGAAGGTGAACGCCTACGACGCGCTCCTGGAACGGGCGCGCGAGTGCGAGCGGATCCGCGACCACCTGCCGACGCTCGTGGCCGTGAACTTCTACCTGGAGGGCGACGTCTTCCGCGCGGTCGACGAGCTGAACGGGTTACGGTGACCTCGAGGCCATGTTCACGAGCAGCGTCTCCGTAGTCATCGCGCGCCCGGCCGACGACGTGTTCGCCTTCGTCTCGGACGCCCGCAACCGGCCGCAATGGGACGACGGCGTCGACAGCGAAGAGCTCACCTCTCCCGAGCCGATCGGCGTGGGGAGCACCGTTCAGACAAGGATGCGCTCGATGGGACGCCCGCTCGAGTACACGTGGGAGATCGTCGAGCACGCCCCGCCGGCCCGCCAGCGGATCGAAAGCACCTCCGGGCCCTTCCCCACCACGCTCCAGTACGACCTCACCGAGGAGGCCGGCGGGACCCGGGTGCGGTTCTCGGTCACGGGCCGTCCGGCCGGGCCGATGCGGCTGATGCAGCCGCTGATCGCGCGAAATACCCAGCGCAATCTGGACCAGGCATTTGCCCGTCTCAAGGAAATTCTCGAGAGCGGTCCATCCGCGCCTCCCCCGTTCGTCTCATAGGCGACCATCAACCTGAGGAGGAACCGAGATGAAGTACGTGCTCTTGATCCACCAGGGCGACGCCCCCACCCCGCGCGACCCGGAGGCATGGGCCACGCTGTCCGAGGAGGAGCAGAACGCCGTGCGGGCGGACTACCAGTCGATCAACCAGACGCCGGGCGTCACGCCGGGCATCCCCGCTGGCGGACCCGTCGACTGCCACGACCGTCCGGGTCGAGGACGGCAGGACGCTCACCACCGACGGCCCCTTCGTAGCGGTCAAGGAGGCGCTCGGCGGCTTCATGGTCTTCGAGGCCGACGACCTCGACGCCGCGATCGAGATGGCCGCCCGGATTCCGGCGGCGCGACTCGGCGGAGCGGTGGAGGTCCGCCCGGTCGAGGAGTGGTAGCGGCGCCCGCGCTCGCCGACGTCTTCCGCGACGAGTGGGGTCGCGTCCTCGCCACCCTGATCGGCTCCCTCGGCGACTTCGAGCTCGCCGAGGAGGCCGCTCAGGAGGCGTTCGCGATTGCCGCGGAGCGGTGGCCGCGGGAGGGATCGCCCGACAACCCGCGCGCCTGGCTCGTCACGACGGCGCGAAACCGCGCGATCGACCGCATCCGCCGCGACCGCACGCTCGCCGCGAAGACCCGCCTGCTCGATCGGCCGGAGGCCATCGAGGACACCATGGACGAGACGATCATCCCCGACGAGCGCCTCGAGCTCGTCTTCACCTGCTGCCACCCGGCGCTCGCGCTCGACGCCCAGGTGGCGCTGACCCTGCGGACGCTCGGCGGCCTCACGACGGAGGAGATCGCGCGCGCCTTCCTGGTCCCGGAGCCGACGATGGCGAAGCGGCTCGTGCGCGCGAAGAAGAAGATCCGCGCGGCCGGCATCCCGTTCCGGGTGCCGCCCGCGCACCTCCTGCCCGATCGCCTCGTCGCCGTGCTCGCCGTCGTCTACCTGATCTTCAACGAGGGCTACGGCGGGCGCGGCGACCTCGCCGTCGGAGGCGATCCGGCTGGGCCGGGCGATGGCCGAGCTGATGCCCGACGAGCCCGAGGTGCGCGGCCTGCTGGCGCTGATGCTGCTGAACGACGCGCGCCGCGAGGCGCGCTTCGAGGACGGGTCGGTGGTGCTCCTCCGCGATCAGGACCGCTCGCTGTGGGACCACGGCCAGATGCGCGACGGCCGCGCCGAGCTGCAGCGGGCGCGCGCGCTCGGCGGCCGCGGCCCCTACGTCGTGCAGGCGGCGCTCGCGGCGCTGCACTCCGAGGACCCGCCCGACTGGACCCGGATCGCCGAGCTGTACGGCGAGCTCGCGCGCCTCACCGAGTCGCCGGTCGTGGAGCTGAACCGCGCCGCGGCGATCGCCGAGGCCGGCGACGCCGAGGCCGCCCTGGCGATCGCGGACGGCCTCGACCTCGACGGCTACCACTACCTCCACTCCACACGAGCGGAGCTGCTGCGCCGGCTGGGCAACACGGACGAGGCGCGCGCGGCCTACGGCCGCGCGCTCGAGCTGGTGGGATCGGACGCGGAGCGGCGCTTCCTGGAGCGCCGCGTGGCCGAGCTCTAGCCGCTAGCCCCAGACCCAGGGCGGATAGCGGTCCGTCGTGAAGTACGCGTAGGCGTTGCCGCGCAGGTTCCACCGGAGGCCCGGCATCATCACCTCGAAGATGCCGCGCGGGATCTGCTTCGTGAACAGGATGGTGAAGAAGGCGACCACCGTGAGCACGCCCGTGATCCAGTAGAAGATGCCCGCCACGAACAGGTACGGGATGGCGAGGATCCATTGCACGAGCGGGCGCCAGTTGTCGATCCGCTCGGGGTACTCGACCTGGAGCCGGACCGGGTAGTTGGGGTCGTCGTGCAGCGAGAAGGGCGGATACGCGTCCACCATCAGGTGGAAGTAGGCGGCCACTCGGTAGCACCACCGGACCGTCCCGACGACGAAGTCGAACGCGCCCCGCGGCCAGCGCCCGGTGAAGAGGACCGCGAAGAACGAGTACAGGACCACCAGGACCGCGACGGCCCCCACGAAGAACAGCACGATGAAGTGCGGGATCACGAGCAGCCACTTCACGAGCGGCAGCCAGCGGTTCAGCTCCGACGGATACGCGACCTCAAGGCCGGCGGCGTAGGGCGGTGAGGGCGGGCCTGCGGGATCGGGCACAGCGAGTGCCGTCGAGTCCACATGCCCACCCTACCCCGCTAGCGCTTCACGCGATAGTCGATGAAGGTCGCGAACGGCGACTGCCGAACGCCGGCGTGCTCCAGCTCCACGTCCTTCGCGAAGCCCTCGAAGAGGTGCTTCCCTCCGCCGAGGATCACCGGCGCCACGATGATCGTGAGCTCGTCGACCAGGCCGGCGTCGAGCGCCTGCCGGATGACGTCCGCCCCGCCCATCACGTTCACGTCCCTGTCGCCGGCGGCCTCTTTCGCCCGCTCGATCGCCTCCTCGACCCCTGAGACGAACGTGAACGCGTCGCCCTCCGGCTGCTCCTCCGGCCGGTGGGTCACGATGAAGAACGGGAGGCCCCAGGGGTTCTCGTCGCCCCAGTGCCCGGCCGCCTCGTAGGTCGCGCGCCCGCCGACGACGGCGCCGACCCTCTTGACGGCCTCGTTCAGCCACTCGGCGTCCTCGCCGGTCGGCTCGCCCTTCGGCCCCGAGTCGTACGTCCAGGGCTCCCCGAACACCCAGTAGTGCAGCCGCTCGCCGCCCTCGCCGAGCCCCTTGCCGGGACCGTCGCCGGGACCCGCGATGTATCCGTCAACCGATGTGGTGATGCCCGCTATGACAGCCATGCCCCATTAGACCTCGCGGGGATCCGAAAGTCATCGCCGGCGCCCGGCAGCCAGCCGAGGTGGGGTGGGGGTTCCGTCGTTTATGCCGCCTATTCCGGCATAAGTGACGCCACCCCCGCCCCCGCCGGGAGCCCGGCGCGCCTCGTGGGTCATGGGCGGGATCGCAGGCCGTGCCGTAGAACTCACCTGTATGGCCAAGGGCGACGCCACGATGATCGACGCCGGCGGGCGCGAGCTGCGCGTGACGAGCGGCGACCGCGTGATCTTCCCCGAGACCGAGCACACGCCCGCGGTCACGAAGCTCGAGATCGTCCGAGTACTACCTCTCGGTCGAGGACGGGATCATGCGCGCGCTGCGCCACCGCCCGACGACGCTCGAGCGCTGGCCGAAGGGCGTGCACCCGGGGATCGTGCTCTCCACGCGCGAGAAGGGAGGCGGCGACGCCTTCTTCCAGAAGCGCGTGCCGAAGGGCGCGCCCGACTACCTCGAGACGTGCCGGATCGAGTTCCCCTCCGGCCGCCACGCGGACGAGATCTGCCCGACCGAGATCGCCGTCGTGGGCTGGGCCGCCCAGATGGGCACGATCACCTTCCACCCGTGGCCGGTGCGGCGCGACGACGTGGACCACCCGGACGAGCTGCGCCTCGACCTCGACCCTCAGCCCGGCACGGACTTCGACGACGCCGTGCGCGTGGCCGGCGTGGCGCGCGAGCTCTTGAGCGACCTCGGCTACGTGGGCTTCCCGAAGACCTCGGGCGGCCGCGGCGTGCACATGTACGTGCGGATCGAGCCGCGCTGGACGTTCACCGACGTGCGCCACGCGGCGATCGCCTTCGGCCGCGAGCTGGAGCGGCGGATGCCGGGCGAGGTGACGACCAAGTGGTGGAAGGAGGAGCGCGGCGAGCGGATCTTCGTCGACTACAACCAGAACGCCCGCGACCGCACGATCGCCTCCGCCTACAGCGTGCGGCCGAAGCCGGGCGCGCCGGTGTCGGCGCCGGTGACGTGGGACGAGCTCGGCGAGTGCCGGCCCGAGGACTTCACCGTGGCGACGATGCCGGAGCGCTTCGCCGAGGTCGGCGACCGCCACGCCGCGATCGACGACGTGGCTCACTCGCTCGAGCCCCTGCTCGAGATGTACGAGCGCGACGAGGCGGAGGGAGAGGGCGACATGCCCTATCCGCCGGACTACCCGAAGATGCCCGGCGAGCCGAAGCGCGTGCAGCCGTCGCGCGACCGCGACCGCAAGAAGTGACGGTCGCGCCCGGGCGCTAGCCCTGCGGCAGCTTCTTCGCGCCGCGCTTGATCACCGGGTTCGAGGGCGGCGGCACCACCGGCCCGATGTCCTCGCCGTCCGGCGCCTCGTCGAGGTCGACGATCACCGGGGCATGGTCGCTGGGCCCGCTGCCCTTCCGCGCCTGCCGGTCGATCCAGGCCGCCTTGACCCGGTCGGCGACGGATCCGCTCGCGAGGACCAGGTCGATCCGCATGCCGAGGTCCTGGTGGAACATGCCGGCGCGGTAGTCCCAGTAGGAGAAGACGCGCTCGCTCGGCCACCTCTCCCTCACCACGTCCCGCAGCCCCAGCTCCCCGAGCCGCGCCAGCGCCTCGCGCTCGGGAGGCGTGACGTGCGTCTGGCCGGCGTACGCCTCCGGATCGAAGACGTCGTCGTCGGTGGGAGCGATGTTCATGTCGCCGGCGACGATCGCGTCGTCCGGCCCGGCGGCGACCACGTCATGGAGCGCGCGCAGCCACTCGAGCTTGTACTCGTAGTGATCCGACCCCGGCTGGCGCCCGTTCGGCACGTAGAGCGACCAGACCCTCACGCCGCCGCACGTGGCCGCGATCGCCCGCGCCTCCGGGTGGGGAAATCCGGGGGCACCGTCTAGCCCTCGCTCGACGTCCTCCAGCCCGACCCGCGAGACGATCGCCACGCCGTTCCACGACGCCTCGCCGTGAGCGGCGATCTCGTAGCCGCGACCCGAGAGCTCGTCGCCGAGCAGCTCGGCGAGCGCGTCGTCGGCGAGCTTCGTCTCCTGAAGGCAGACGACGTCCGGCTTGCGCTCGTCGATCCACGGGAGGAACCGCGGCATGCGCTGCTTGAGAGAGTTGACGTTCCAGGTGACGACGCGCACGGTCCGTCAAGGTAATCATTGACCCACCGGTATGTACACGCTCTACGTCATCCCCGGATCGCACCCGTGCCGCTCGGCGATGCTGATGCTCGAGCACAAGCGGGTGCCATACAAGCGCCACGACGTCGTGACGCTCATGCACCCGTGGGAGGTACGACGACGCGGGTTCAACGCGGGCTCGCAGACCCGGATCGCCGGTTCGACGCGCCCGCCCCTGCTCCGGTCGGGCGATCGCACGGGGACGGTGCCGGCGCTCGACGCCGACGGCGAGCGGGTCTCCACCAACCACGGAATCGCTCGCTTCCTCGACGACCGCCACCCCGACCCGCCCCTCTTCCCCGCCGACCCCGGCCGGCGGAAGGCGGTCGAGGAGGCCGAGCGCTGGGCGAACGAGACGCTCCAGATGCACGCCCGCCGGACCACGCTCGCGTGGGCGGTGAGCGATCCCGCGGGTGCCAGCCGCGGCGCCGCGGACGGGCGGATGGGCTACCTGCTCTACCGCCGCCCGCGGCTGCGGCGCCTGATCATCCCGATGATCGGCCGGCTGGTCTTCGCGGTCGACCGAGGCAGCGATGCCGAGCTCCTCGGCGAGCTGCCGGCGCTGCTCGACCGGGTCGATGCGCTGATCGCGGACGGGGTCCTGAACGGGCCGGAGCTGAACGCCGCGGACTTCATGGTGGCGCCGAGCCTGGCGGTGATGCTCTACCGCCCCGACGTCATGCCGCTGTTCGAGGGCCGCCCGGCGCTCGAGCTCGTCGACCGGCTGCTGCCCGAGCCCGCGCGCTAGCGCGTGCCGCGGGTCCAGTTCCGCATGACGATGGTCTCGTCGCGGCCGTACGCGCTGGCCGGGGCGAAGGCGCCCGGGGCGTTGCCGTGCACGTCGCGGTAGGGATGCTCGGCGATCCCACTCCCCTCGACCGTGTAGTAGCCGTAGACGACTCCGACGAACATCACGACGCAAAGAATGAGGATCTCCATGGCGAGAGACTCACGGGTTCGGAGCCGCCGGTGTGTGAGGTTCCGCACGCGCCGCAGGCAGGACGCAGGGGTTCGACGCGTAGTCGCGCGCTTCGTCGAAGATGCGGCGCAGGCTGGTCTCGACCAAGAGCGTGTCGGCATCGAGTCGCCGGAAGCGTGGAACGATGCTCGTGCAGATCCAGCGCCAGCGGTCGTCGAAGCGGGTGATCCTCGGCCAGGAATGCTCCTGCACAGCCTGCGGGATCCCTCGTGTGAGCGAGTAGAGGTAGAACGAGGTGAAGTACGAAGCCTCGTGCCGCATTCCACGGACCTCGAAGGTCAGGGCCGAGCCGATGGAGAAGAGCCTCGCGAACGCGCACGAGAGCCGATCGAGGTTGGGTTGCACCAGGGCGCGCTGCTCGTGCTCGAGGAGCTGGACGTTGCCCTCCCAGATGAGATCGTCGGCCGCCCGTCGAGCCTCCGCGGACGCCGTCTCGTCCTCCAGGATCCGGCGTCCTTGGTCGATCGCCTCGAAGCCGGAGAGGACGGGGGCATAGTGAGGCTCCGCTTGCAGGAGAGCGCGTAGCGGTTCCATCCCGTCGTCGGCGGTGGCGTACGCGAGGTGCGCCCAGAAGATGTCGTCGAAGATGGCGTTGTTCGTCTCGCGGATCGTGTTCACGTCCTCGAGCAGCAGCGCCCTCTGGTGACGCTGGCTGTGCGGGATGTCCACGTAACCGGTGCGGTCGGTGTCCAGCCGGAACGGGAAGAGGGCAATTCGAGCGTGGTGCGACGCGAACGCGGCCATCCCGGCCCACTTGAGGCAGGCGGGCATGAGCGTGTAGATCCAGGCGTAGCGCGACGAGATCTCGAGGTTGCGGTGGAATGCGCACGACTGGTCGGTCAGGAGGCCGGCGGCCAGCGCCTTCCACTCGGCGATCGTGCCCGGCGCTCCGTTCCGGAGAACGAGCTCGTGTGGATTGGGGATGAGCTCGTCGGGCGTGAATCCCTGGAGCATCTGACGATGTTATGCCGCCGCGGCCGCCACGCGCGAGCGCACGACGACCTCCGCGCCCCGCGATGGGATCATCGTGACGTTGCGGTGCACGGCGCGCTCGGGCTCGGGGTCGGCGGCCACGAGGTCGAGGCGGCGGGCCATCGTCTCGAGCACCACGCGCTGCTCCGCCATCGCGAGGGCCGCGCCGAGGCAGCGGCGGATGCCGCCGCCGAACGGGATCCATTCGTAGGTGCCGGGCTTGCGGTCCTCCCAGCGCTCGGGCCGGAAGGCGAACGGGTCGGGATAGAGGTCCTCGCGGTGGTGGATGAGCAGGATGCTCATCAGCACCGGCGTGTCCGCGGGCACGGCGTACTCGCCGAGCCGCCAGGGCACCGTGACGCGGCGGCCGATCATCGGGATCACCGGCCGCGAGCGCATGGCCTCCTGGATGACCCGCTCGACCTCGTCGGCCCCGTCGCCCGGAGCGCACGGCCTCGCGCAGGCGGTCGTGGGCCTCGGGGGAGCGAACCAGACGCTCCCAGGTCCAGGCGAGCGAGTTCGCGGTCGTCTCGTGCCCGGCGAGGACGAGCGTGAGCAGCTCGTCGCGCACCTCCTGGTCGGTCAGCGTCTCGCCGTCCTCGGTCGTCGCCTGGAGCAGCATCGACAGGATGTCGCGGCGCTCGCCGAGGTCAGCGGCGTCGCGGCGGGCGGCGATCACCTGGTAGGTCGGCCGGTCGAGGAACGACAGCGCGAGCTTCGTCGGCCCGACCGGCTCGTCGCTGCCGATGTTGAGCAGCTCGCCGAGCTGGGCGATCTTCCAGGTGGAGAGGTTGACGAGCGTGCGTACGGCGCTGCGCAGGCCGCTGCTCGGGCGTGCCGCGCGCGGGCTTGCCCTCGATGCCGAAGATCCCGGCCATGATCACGTCGAGCGTGATCGCCTGCATGCGCGGCGCCAGCGCGATCGGCTCGCCGATCGGCCAGCGATCGATCTCGCGCTCGGCGGCGTCGCGAGATCATCTGCGCGTAGCGCTCGATCGCCTCGCCGTGGAACGGCGGCAGCAGCAGCTTGCGCTGGCGCATGTGGCGCGGGCCGATCGCCGTCAGCACGGAGTTCGGCCCGACGATCGGGCGCAGCGGCGACTCGCCGGTGATCGACGGCGCATCCTCGGCGCTGGCGGTGAACAGCGACCGGACGTGGTCGGGGTGGCTCGTGACGACGTCCGTCGTCGCGGTAGGCGTGCATGCCCCAGACCTCGCCGAGCTTGCGCCGGGCCTTGAAGACGAACTCGATCTGGCGCTGGTTGAAGCGAAGGACCTGCACGGTGCCGCGGGAGCGGCACCATCGGCGGCGCGGGCAACGCGGCCGCCTCCTCGGCGGAGATGGGCCCGGCCGGCGAAACCTCCACCGTTGGATCCTACGACCTCGCAGGTGTTAGGCGAGCCGGCCGCCGGGCATGGGAGAGACCATGGCTACTGCAACTGAACTTGGACACGCGGGACTACAGGGCTGGCGCGAGAAGGTCGCCGACGGCATCTCCCAGCCGGTCGCGAAGCGGGCGCCGCTCGAGGAGGACCAGGTACGCGCCATCGTCGGCGCCGCCTTCTTCGTGCTGGCGGTGCTCTACGTCATCAAGACGATCTCAGCTGCCACGCGCCAGGCGCGCGGAAGCTAGGACTGCCCGACTTCGACAGGCCCGTCTTTGAGAACACAGAGTGGCGGTCTCACGGGAAGATCAGCGGCAGCGAGTCCATGAAGGCGCACTCCTGCGCGTGGTAGCGCGTGACCAGCCCGTTGCTCTCGTCGAGGATCAGCGTGCGCTCGCGGTCGGTGTCGTAGCGCGGCCAGGGTGGGAGGGAGTCGCCGTTGGGGTTGCCGGTGCGCGCGAAGTTCGCCCAGTAGTCGGTCATCCGCGCTGACAGCTTCCGCTCGCCGGCTGTCGGCTGGTAGCCGTCGACGAAGCCGGGGAACAGGTTGAAGTCGCCCCACAGGAAGGGGTCCTCGAGCGCGTGCGCGGCGCGGAACGACCCGAGCAGCGGGTCGTTCGCGTAGCTGTGCGTGTAGAGGAAGCGGAACACCGGCGCGTTCGGCGCGGCGACGTGGGCCAGCCGGCGCGTGGGGCAGCCGCGAATGGCGTCGCGCTGCAACGCGACCAGCGCCCACTTCCGCGACCCGTCGTAGTCCGCGGGCGGGTAGAGCGACCTGGCCCTGCGCCCCAGCTCGGTCCCGACGATCTCGTTGCTCCTGGCGACCCATTCGGCCCTGGAGATCTCCTCGGTCTCGGCGAGGCCCATCAGGGTGACGTCGTCCTCCCGGTTGAAGCCGATCAGGAGCGGGATCCGTGGCGGCCGCTCGGCCATCAGCTCGAGCGGCGTCTTCGGCAGCACCACGCCGCCGACCCACGGCTGCACGTCGAGGACCCCGATCGCGTCATCGAGCGCCCGGAACAGCGTCTCGGGAGACTGGGAGCGCAGGCAGGCGGTCACGTCGGCCGCGCCGTCGCAGGCGGTGCGCGCGGACATCTCCGATGCCGAGGAACTCGGCCTCGGGAATGTCGTTGCGGACGCCGGTCATGCCCCACCACGCCGCGCCCTGCACCCCGGCGCGGGCGATCAGCCCGCGCGTGATGAGGCCATACCGCCGGATCTCGAGCAAGGGATGTCGCTAGACGCGATCGCCTAGAGGCTGAACGGCAGAGCGTCCGGACGCCGCACGGCAGCGGGAAGTGGTCGGCTACCACCGTGCGGAAAGCGTTCGTCGCCTAACGGGGCGGCAGACAGCTCATCGCACGGAGGCGAGTGGGCGAGCCGCTGACGGGAGCTGCGAGACCGGGAGCCGACCTACGGGGAAGGCAGCCTCAGCAGTCGATGAGGCGGTCAACCCAATCCCCGGGCACGCCGCTGGTGCGATCGACGCTCTCGATCCCGATGTGGCCCTCCGCAGGGTCCGGTCCCGCCACGGCTTCAGCGCCGTCGCGCGGTGATCAACCAGGCGCGCCGCGCCCGGCGCCTAGCCCTGCCCGACCTCCAGGAACGCCTCGTAGCGCTTCACCTCGCGCTCGGCGCGTGCCTTCTCCTCTGAGTCGTCCTCGCAGCGCTCCACCTGCTGCTGGGCTTCCTTCAGGCGCGACTCGAAGGCGCTTCGGTCGATGTCGTCGGGCGGGATTGCCTCCTCGACGAGCACCAGGGCGCGGTTGTCGGCCACCTGGAGGTAGCCCTCGCCCTGGGCGAAGCGCACCACGTCCGAGTCGGTCTTGTAGAGGCGCAGCTCGGTCGGCTCGAGGATCGCCATCAGCGGCGCGTGGCGCGCCCTGATTCCGATCGAGCCGGTCGTGGTGCGGGTGGAGACCATCTCCACCTCGTCGGCGAAGACCTGGCCCTCGGGGGTCAGGACCTCGACCTTGAACGAAGAGGCCATTACTTCTTGTCCTCGTCCTCGTCGTCGTCCGACTTCTCGTCGTCGTCGGACTTGTCATCGCCGCCGTCGTCGGACTTCTCGTCCTCGTCGCCGCCGCCCTCGTCCTCCGACTCATCCGCCGCCTTGCCCTGCTCCTCGCGGCCTGACTCCTCGCCGCCGCCGGCCGACTCGCCGGTGGCCTCCGAATCGCCCTCGGCCTCGGAGTCTTCGGCGCCTTCGGCGTCCTCGTCCGACTTCTCTTCCTTCTTCTCCTCCGCACGCGCGCCCTTCGCGGCCTCGACCACCTCGTCGATCGTGCCCTTCAGCAGGAACGCCCGCTCGGGGATGTCGTCGTGCTTGCCCTCGAGGATCTCCTTGAAGGAGGCGACGGTCTGCTCGACCGGCACGTACTTGCCCTCGAGACCGGTGAACTGCTCGGCCACGAAGAACGGCTGTGACAGGAAGCGCTCGATCTTCCGGGCGCGCTGCACGGTCAGCCGGTCCTCGTCCGAGAGCTCCTCGATTCCGAGGATCGCGATGATGTCCTGGAGCTCGCGGTAGCGCTGCAGGATCTCGCGGACGTCGTTGGCGACCCGGAAGTGCTCCTCGCCCACGATCTCCGGCTTCAGGATCGTCGAGGTCGAGTCGAGCGGGTCGACCGCCGGGTAGATCCCCTTCTCGGAGATCGCCCGCGAGAGCGTCGTCGTGGCGTTCAGGTGCGCGAACACCGACGCCGGGGCCGGGTCGGTGAGGTCGTCGGCCGGCACGTAGATCGCCTGGATCGAGGTGACCGAGCCCTGGCGGGTCGAGGTGATCCGCTCCTGAAGCTGGCCCATCTCGGTCTCGAGCGTCGGCTGGTAGCCCACCTGCGACGGCATCCGGCCCAGCAGCGCCGACACCTCCGAGCCCGCCTGCACGAACCGGAAGATGTTGTCGATGAAGAGCAGCACGTCCTGGCCGCCCTCCTCGCGGAAGTACTCCGCCATCGTGAGGCCGGAGAGCGCGACGCGCATGCGCGCGCCGGGCGGCTCGTTCATCTGGCCGAAGACGAGCACGGTCCGGTCGAGGACCCCGGACTCCTTCATCTCGAGCCAGAGGTCGTTGCCCTCGCGCGAGCGCTCGCCCACGCCGCAGAACGCCGACAGGCCCTCGTGCTCCTCGGCGATGTTCCGGATCAGCTCCTGGATCAGCACCGTCTTGCCGACGCCGGCGCCGCCGAACAGGCCGACCTTGCCGCCCTTGGCGTACGGGGCGAGCAGGTCGATGACCTTGATGCCCGTCTCGAGCACCTCGCGGGTCGGCGTCAGGTCCTCGACGCTCGGCGCGGGCCGGTGGATCGGCCAGCGCTCGTCGGTCTCCACGTCGCCCGCGTCGTCGATCGCGTCGCCGAGCAGGTTGAAGATCCGGCCGAGCGTCTCGCGGCCCACCGGCACCGTGATCGGACCGCCGGTGTCGCGCACCTTGGCCCCGCGCGAGAGGCCGTCGGTGGCGTCCATGGCAACCGCGCGCACGCGGTCGTCGCCGAGGTGCTGCTGCACCTCGAGCACCAGGCGGCCCGTGCCGGCGTCGTCCTCGCGCTCCTCGTCGCCGTAGCGCTCGAGCTCGACCTCGAGCGCGTTGTAGATCTCGGGCAGGTGGCCGGAGAAGGTCACCTCGACCACGACACCCTGGATCTCCTCGACCGAGCCGACCTTCTCGTCGCCGTCGGTGGTCTTCTTCTCGTCAGTCTGCGTTGCGGCTTCCATGAATCTCCTTGATTAACGAAGTCCCTCAGCGCCGGCGACCACTTCCATGATCTCCTGGGTGATCTCCGCCTGGCGCTGGCGGTTCGCGGCGAGCGTGAGGTCGTCGATCAGCTCGGCGGCGTTGTCGGATGCGTTGCGCATGGCGCTCATTCGGGCGCCGTGCTCTGAAGCTGTGGATTCGAGCATCGCTCGGTAGATCGAGATCTCGACGTAGTCGGGAACCAGCCGGGCGAGGATCTCCTCGGGATCCGGCTCGTAGATCCAGAGGGCGCGGTCGTGGATGTGCTCGTCCTCGTTCTCGCCGTTGCCGTTGTCCCCGTTCTCGGAGTCGTCGTCCTCGATCACGTCGGCCTGCTGGAGCGGCAGCAGCGTCTCGTGGCGGACCTCCTGGTTCACCGGCGAGATGTAGCCGTTGTAGAAGACCTCGACGCGGTCGACCTTGTCGTCGACGTAGGCGGCGGTCACGCCGTCGGCGACGCGTGCGCGCGTCGGCGAAGGCCGGCCTGTCGGTGAAGCCGGTCCAGGAGCCGCCCACCTCGTAGCCGCGGAACTCGAGCGAGGACACGCCCCGGCGCCCGACGGCGTACCAGAGCACCTCCTTGCCGTCCGCCTTCAGCTCGCGCAGGCGCGCGTTGCCCGCGCGCAGGATCTGGGAGTTGAACGGCCCGGCCAGGCCGCGGTCGCCCGTGATCAGCAGGATGCCGACGGTCTCGACGTTCTCCTTCTCCTGGAGGATCGGCAGGTTCGGGATGTTGTCGGCGGCCTGCGAGGCGCGCGCGGTCATCCGCCGCAGAGCGTCCGCGTACGGCCTGAGCGCCTCGATCCGCTGCTCGGCCTTCCGCAGGCGCGCGGCGGAGATCATCTCCATCGCGCGCGTGATCTTGCGGATGTTCTTGACCGACGAGATGCGGCCGCGGATGTCCTTCAGGTTCGCCATCTAGGCGTTCGCCGGCTCCTTCTCCTGCTCTTCCTGCTCGCGGTCCTCGTCGTCGTCGCCGGAGTCGTCCCCGTCCCCGGCCGTGGCGCGGCCCTCCTCGGTGCGGGCCTCCTTCTCGCGCTCCTCCTCGGACTTGATGCGGTCCGACTCGCCCTCCTCGAGCGGGTTGCCCTCCTCGTCGAAGTCGGGCCCGAAGTCGTCGATCGCCTCGGCGATGCAGTCGCCCAGCCCGGACTCGATCGAGTCGTCCCAGTCGCCCTCGGCGATCTTGCCCATCAGGTCGCCGCTCTCGGCGTGCAGCCGGTCGAGCAGGAACTGGAGGAACTCCTGGACGCGGTCGACCTTGATGCGGTCGAGGTAGCCGCCGGTGCCGGCGTAGATGGACGCGACCTGGTCCTCGATCCGGAGCGGGCTGCGCTCCTCCTGGTTCAGCGCCTCCACCAGGCGAGAGCCGCGGTTCAGCGTCGCCTGCGTGTCGGCGTCGAGGTCCGAGCCGAACTGGGCGAACGCCTCGAGCTCGCGGTACTGCGAGAGCTCGAGCCGCAGCCTTCCGGCCACCTTCCGCATCGGCGTCGTCTGAGCCGAGCCGCCGACGCGCGACACCGAGATGCCCACGTTGATGGCCGGCCGCACGCCCGAGCGGAACAGGTCCGCCTCGAGGAAGATCTGGCCGTCCGTGATCGAGATGACGTTCGTCGGGATGTAGGCCGACACGTCGCCCGCCTGCGTCTCGATGATCGGCAGCGCGGTGAACGAGCCGCCGTCGTGGTCGTCGGAGAGCTTCACGGAGCGCTCCAGCAGCCGGGAGTGCAGGTAGAAGACGTCGCCCGGGTACGCCTCGCGGCCCGGCGGGCGGCGGAGCAGCAGCGACATCTGGCGGTACGCGTACGCGTGCTTCGTCAGGTCGTCGTAGACCGCGAGCGCGTGCTGGCCGTTGTAGAGCCAGTGCTCGGCGATCGCGGCGCCGGCGTACGGGGCGAGGAACTTGATCGGCGCCGCCTCGTCGGCGGGCGCCGCCACGATCACGGTGTTGTCGAGCGCGCCGTGGTCATCGAGCTGCTGCGCGACCTCGACCACCGTCGACATGCGCTGCCCGATCGCGACGTAGACGCACTTCAGGTCCTTGTCCTTGTTGTTGATGATCGCGTCGATGCAGATCGACGTCTTGCCGGTCTGGCGGTCGCCGATGATCAGCTCGCGCTGGCCGCGGCCGACGTTCGTCATCGCGTCGATCGGCTTGATGCCCGTCTGCATCGGCTCCTTCACCGGCTGGCGGTGCACCACGCCGGGCGCCTTGAACTCGGCGGGACGGGTCTCGTCCGTGTCGATGTCGCCCTTGCCGTCGAGCGGCCGGCCGAGCGGGTCGACGATCCGGCCGAGCAGCCCGTCGCCCACCGGCACCTCGAGCAGGCGGCCGGTGCGCTTCACCTGGTCGCCCTCCTCGATCTCGTCCCAGGGGCCGAACAGCACGGCGCCGACGTTGTCCGACTCGAGGTTCAGCGCGAGCCCGGTCACGTCGTGCGGAAGCTCGAGGAGCTCCATCGACATGCAGTTGTCGAGGCCGTGGACGCGCGAGATGCCGTCCGCCACCGACAGCACGGTGCCCACCTCTGACAGGTCGGCGCCGCCGTCGTCGAGTCCCTCGATGCGGCTCTTCAGGATGCTGGTGATCTCGTCTGGCTTGATCTGCACGTCAAAGTCTCCTTAAGCGGCCTTCGTGACCTGCTTGCGTAGTCGTTCAAGTCTGTTGCGCACGGTGCCGTCGAGGACCATGTTCCCGACCTGGACCATCAGGCCCCCGAGCACCTCGGGATCCACGTTCGAGGACAGCTCGACCTTCCGGCCGGTCTGGTCCTGGATGCGCTTGCCGATGTCCTCGACGAGGCCCTCGTCCAGCTCGACCGCGCTCGTCACGGTCACCGGGAGCAGCTGGTTCTCCTCTGCCCAGAGGGCGTCGAACTCGCGCTTGATCCGGAAGATCGCCGGCATCCGGTGGCGCTCCGCGAGCAGCTCGAGGAAGTTCACGAAGCGCTCGTCGGCGTCGCTCACGATGCTCGTCACGCCGCGCTTCTTCTCCTCCGAGGAGAAGTAGGGCGAGAACAGGAACACCTGGAGGTTGCGCTCCTCGGAGAGCGCCTCGGTGAACTCGCCCAGCTCGTCGTGC
The DNA here is from genome assembly GCA_963741455.1 of uncultured Thermoleophilaceae bacterium. Classification (GTDB taxonomy): domain Bacteria; phylum Actinomycetota; class Thermoleophilia; order Solirubrobacterales; family Thermoleophilaceae; genus JACVRW01. The sequence continues at coordinate 455,211 of CAVUIF010000003.1, read as the reverse complement.
ACGCGGTCGAGCGCGTCGTTGTCCTTCGCGACCTCGAACAGCGAGCGGGCGTACACCTCGGCGATCTCCTCCATGTCGCTAGCGCCCGTTCCCTTCGGAGCCGGCGAGCCGCGTGAAGTCGACCTCGCCGAGCGCCTCCTCGATCAGGCGGCGGTGGTCCTCCTCGTTCGAGCGACTTGCGCGTGATCTTCTCGGTGGCCGCGACCGTCAGGTCGGCGACCTCCTTGCGGAGCTCGTCGAGCGCGCGCCGGGTCTCGTGCTCGATGTCGCGCCGCGCCTGCGACAGCAGCTCCTCGCGCTGGCGCGTGGCCTGGGCCTTCGTCTCGTCCTGGAGGTTCTCGGCCGCCTTGCGCGCGCGCGCGACGATGTCCTCCGCCTGCTCGCGGGCCTCACGCAGCCGCGCGCGGTACTCCTCGAGCAGCTCGTCGGCCTCCTGCTTCGAGCGCTCCGCCGACTGGATCGACTCCTCGATCGCAAGGCGGCGCCGGTCGAGCGCCTCCGCGATCCTCGGGAAGGCGAGCTTGTTCAGCAGGTAGAGCGTGATCCCGAACGCGAGCAGCGTCCAGATCATCAGCCCGAGGCTCGGGCTGACGAGGAACGAGCCACCGCTCTCCTCTTCGCCGCCCCCGCCGCCGCCGTGGCCCTGCGCGAGCAGGAGTATGTCGGTCAGGCGCGCCACCTAGAGGAAGAAGGCGATCAGGCCGAAGATGAACGCGTAGAAGACGATCGCCTCGGTGAGGGCGAAGCCGAGCCACTGGATGCTCGTGATCTCCTCGCGCATCTCCGGCTGGCGGGTGACCGACTCGATCACCTTTCCGAAGATGTAGCCGACGCCGATGCCCGGGCCGATCGTGCCGAGGCCGGCGCCTACACCGAGCGCGATCGACTTGAGGCCGTCCGTCGGGTCGGCAGCCTGTGCGATTGGAATCAGGACTGACAGGTCCATGGGTCCTCCTTAGTGACCTCCGGCGCTTGCCTCGCCGAAGTAAATGGACGTGAGGGTGGCGAAGATGAATGCCTGGAGGGTCGCGATCAGGCCGACCTCCAGGATGAAGAAGACGATCGCGAACGGCAGCGTGATCCAGCCGAGCGCCGCGATGCCGAGCAGCACCGCCAGCCCGCCGCCCATGAACAGGATCAGCAGGTGGCCGGCCAGGATGTTGGCGAAGAGTCGCACGGAGAGCGAGATGATCCGCATGAACTGCGAGATCACCTCGATGAAGAAGATCGGGACCGCGGCGGCGCCCGTGACGCCGGCGGGCAGCCAGCCCTTCACGTGGCCGACGAAGCCGTGCTGGCGGACGCCCTCGACCTGGTAGAGCACCCAGACGGTGAGCGTCAAGACGAGCGGGATGCTCAGGTTCGCGGTCGCGGCGTACAGCGCGAACGACGGGAAGTCGATGCCGAAGATGTTGATCGTCTCGTGGTCGTTCACCGGCAGCGGGATGTAGCCGAGCATGTTCGAGAACCAGATGAAGAAGAAGAGCGTGGCCACGAGCGGGAAGTACTTGGCCGCGGTCGCGCTCGGCATGTTGCCCTTCGCGATCTGCGTGTAGGTCAGGTCGTACGCGGCCTCGACGCCGGTCTGGACGCGGTTCGGGCGCTCCTGCATGCGGCGCGCGATCCAGATCATCGTGCCGGCGGTGAGGATGCAGGCGAGCAGCAGGTAGAGCGTCGCCTTGTTGAAGCTCATGTCGATGCCGGCGATCTTCAGCTCGATCCAGGGCTCGAGCTTGAACTCGTCCTGGGGCGCGAACTCCTCGTTCTTGCCGTCGCTCCCGAAGACGCAGGCCGAGGATGATCGCGATCCCGAGCCAGATGACGATGCCGAGCCAGATCTTCGCGCTTGCGGCTCATCGCTTCGGCTCGTCGAACGGCTTCGTGAGCATCTGGCTCGTGAAGTAGAAGGTGAAGAGGGTGATCGACAGGATCGCGGCGCTGAGGCCCGCCTCCCGCTCGGAGAGCCCGACGACGAAGATCGAGCCGGCGACGATCCAGCCGCGCGCGATCATGCTGCCGGTGAGGAGGCCGGCGACGGTGCGGGGGTCATCGGAGGCACGCGCGCGCTTTTCGATCGCGTGCTGGATTACCCGCTGCAGGATCCAGCCGAACGCCGCCCCGGCCCAGCCGAGCATCGGCAGGCCCGCCGCGATGAAGATCGGCAGGGCGAGGAGGAGGACGACAAGGTCCAGATACCGCAACACGCGCAGCGGCATGGGGGTATCGGATGCTTTCAAAGCGTGCGTCGTCAAGAGGTCTCCGGGGAGCACGAGGGGCGCGGGGCGCGATGTGCTCCTACCCGGGGCGTGGAAGGGTACATGCTTCGAGGACTTTGTGACTACTTTGTGACAGTTGGCTCGCGCCCCTCCCTGGCGCGTGCCAAGGCCCGTCTGGACCGGCTCGCGCTGTATCCGGAGCCGGTTGATATCAGGGGCGTCCGGATCGTTGTCGCGCCGTGGCTGTTCGCCGTCCCGGGCTTCCGCCGCTTCCGCGGCTACGCGACCCGGCACCTGGTGCTTCTGAGGGGTCCCGGCGTCGACGAGGACCTCGTCGTCCACGAGCTCTGCCACGTGTGGCAGCTCCAGCACCGGGCGCTGCGCGTCTGGCTCTCGTACGCGCGGCCGTCGACGTTCAGCAGCGACCGCACCCGCTACCGCGCGAACCGCTACGAGCGCGAGGCGCGCTACGCGGTGGACTCGACGAGGCCGAACCAGTCCAGCAGCGCCTCGCCCACGTCGATCCAGAACTGAAGGCCGAGCAGCGTGATCCCGAGCACGCAGGCCGCGACGATCACGGCGTCGATCGACTGCCGTCCCTTGTCGGACCAGTAGACGTCCTCGAGGTGCAGCCACAGGGCGAACTCGTCGAGCGTCAGGCCCATGCCGATCCCGAAGCGCGATCGCCACCAGCTCCTGCCACGGGCTGTCCAGGCCGGCGGCCAGGCCGAGGTAGCCCATCGACATCAGCAGCAGGATCCCCCACACCAGGTGGTGGATGTGAGTGCCGCCCTTCGTCTCGACGTTGCCGGGCCACCACTTCACCTGCGCGCGGATCAGGTGGGCGCTCGTGCGGATGAAGGCGAACGAGAGCGTGAACGCGATCAGGATGAGGAAGTGGAGCTCCTTCCCCGTCGCCTCGATGTGGACCTCGTACGCCCTGCCGATGTCGTCGAACAGGCTCTCCACCGGCGCCGATGCTAAGCGCCCGCTACCGTCGCCCGCTCGATGATGCGCTCGCTCGCCGCCACCGCCGTCCTCGCGCTCGCCCTGGTCGCGCTGCCCGCGAGCGCCGGCGCGCTGCCCTATGTGCCGCCGAAGGGCAAGGTGCTGTGGGGCGGCCAGGGCGGCTACACGCGGGCTCACATCCAGGACTTCAGGCGGCAGTCGGGGCGGCACCCGGCGGTCTTCAACTACTTCATCTCGTGGCGCGCGAGCGACTCGAACTTCCACTGGCTCTCGTTCCGGCTCGCCGACGCGCGCGCCGAGGACACGGCGGCGATGCTGTCGGTGGCGCCCGAGGACACCGGGCTCAGGCCCCGCGACCTCGCGCGCGGCGGCGGCGACACGTTCCTCGTCCGGCTCAATCGCCTGCTCGCCGACCACGGCGAGGTCACGTACCTCCGACCGCTGTCCGAGATGAACAACGCGAACAACGCGTACGCGCCGTACGACCATTCCGGCCGTTCGCGCGGGCCCGCCAGCTCGGTGAGGCAGCTCAAGCGAGCGTGGCGACGCATCGCCGTGATCGTGCGCGGCGGCCCGGTGGCGACCATCAACAGGAAGCTCCGCCGCCTGCGGATGCCGCCCGTGCGGACGGGAGCCGCGGAGCTGCCGCGTCCGCAGGTGGCGCTGATGTGGGTGCCGCTCTCGTTCGGCAACCCGGAGTTCGCGAAGAACCACCCGCGCCGCTTCTGGCCGGGCGGGCGCTACGTCGACTGGGTGGGCACCACGTGGTACTCGCCCTACAAGGCGAGCGCGGCGATGCACGCGATGTACACGGGCCGGCTCTGGCGCCGCAAGCCGTTCGCCTTCGCCGAATGGGGCGTCTGGGGCCGCGACGACCCCGCCTTCGTGCGCCAGTTCTTCCGCTTCATGCGCACCCACCGGCGCGTGCGCATGGCGGTCTACTACCAGTCCGCCCTGCTGAAGCCGGAGTTCCGCCTCTCGGCGCACCCGCGCAGCAGAGCGGCGCTGCGCCGCGCGGTGCGCTGGCCGCGGCTGACAAGCGCGACGCGCTAGGCCACGGGGCGCAGGCGGCGGGCGCGGCCGGCGTCGAGCGCCGTCAGGAACGTCTTCACCACGCGGGGGTCGAACTGGGTGCCGGCGCCGTCCGTGAGCTCGGCGCGGGCCGAGCTCTCGCCGAGGGCCGGGCGGTAGACGCGGTCCGCGGTCATCGCCTCGTAGGCGTCGGCCACGGCGAGGATGCACGCCTCCAGGGGGATGTCGTCGCCGGCGAGCGCGTGGGGATAGCCGAGCCCGTCGGGGCGCTCGTGGTGGGACAGGATCCAGGAGCGGATGTCGTCGAACTCGGGGCGCGACAGGAGGCGGGCGCCGATCTCGGGGTGGGTGTACATCTCCTTCCACTCCTCCGCGTCGAGCGGGCCGGGCTTCGTGAGCACGCCGTCCGAGATCCCGATCTTCCCGATGTCGTGCAGCACGCCGGCGAGCCGCACGCGCTCCACGTGCTCCTCGTCGAAGCCCAGCTCCTGGGCCATCATCTCGGCGAAGCGGCCCACCGTCTGCGAGTGGCGGCCGGTGCCGGTGTCGCGTATGTCGAGCGCCTCGGCGAGTGCGAGCACGGTCGCGAGCTGAAGCTCGCCGGCGACCTGGCCGCCCTGCGCCAGGGTGCGGGCGATCTCGTCGCTGTAGATCACGGTGCGGTCGCCGCCGAGGTCCTTGGCGGCCGCGGTGGCGCGGTCGGCGGCGCCGAGCAGCGACACGGCGTCCGTCCCGTGCTCGGGCACCGTGGCGACGCCGAAGCTCAGGTTCACGCCGACGTCGGTGTCGGAGAAGCTGCGATGCGTCGCGCGGCGCAGGCGCTCGGCGACGATGAACGCGCCGCGCTCGTCGGTCTCGGGCAGCAGCAGCGCGAACTCCTCGCCGCCGATGCGCGCCGCCTGGTCGATGCGGCGCTTCCACTTCAGCGCGTTGGCGGCGACGGACTTGAGGGCGGCGTCGCCGGCCTCGTGGCCGAGGCGCTCGTTCACCGCGCGGAAGCCGTCGATGTCCCCGACGACGACCGACATCGGCCGGCCGGCGCGCACGGCGCGCTCGACCTCCAGCTCGAGCATCTCCTCGAAGGCGCGCCGGTTGATCAGCCCGGTGAGCGGATCGGTGCGGTTGGCGTCGTCGATCCGCGAGCGAAGGACGCTCAGGCGCGCGCGCTGGCGCAGCACGACGACCGCCAGCGCGAGCGCGAAGGCGGACGTGAGAATCGGGACGAGGGAGCCGAGCTGCTCCATCCCTCTGGTTATCGACGCGAACGCCGAGTCCCTTAAACGGGGTACCCCTTCTGTTAGACCGCTCTTAGCAGGGCCTCGACGACGTCCTCGCGGAACTGGCGGCCGGCTCCCTGGCGCAGCTCCTCGGCGGCCTTCTCCGGCGGCAGCGCCGGGCGGTACGGGCGGTCGCTCGTCATGGCCTCGTAGGCGTCCGCGACGGCGATGATCGCGGACTCGATCGGCACGTCCTCGACCCCCCGCCCCTCGGGATAGCCGCCGCCGTCGGGGCGCTCGTGGTGGAACAGGATCCACGACCGGATGTCCTCGTACTCGGTGGTCTCGACCATCCGCGCTCCGACCGACGGGTGGGCGCGCACCCAGGTCCACTCGTCGTCGGTGAGCGGCCCCTCCTTGGCGAACACGCCGTCCGGGCAACGCCACCCGTCCCACGTCGTGGAGGATGCCGGCGAGCCGTACGCGCTCGACCGCCTCGGGCGCCAGCCCCAGCTCGCGCGCGGTGAGCTCGGCGTAGCGGCCTACGCGCCGGCAGTGCGACGCGCTGCCCGTGTCGCGCACGTCGAGCGCCTCGGCGAGATGGAGCAGCGCGGCGAGCTCCACGTGGGCCTCGTCGTTGTCGCCCGAGCGCCGCCCGGCGAGGATGCCGGGCACCTCCTCGCTCGAGATCACCGAGCGGTTGCGGCCGAGCTGCTTGGCGGCGTACAGCGCGTGGTCGGCGGAGCGCAGCAGACCGTCCGCGGACTGGCCGTGCAACGGGAACGTCGAGATGCCGAAGCTGATCGTGAGCTGCCCGTTCTCGACGCCGGCGAGCGCCTCGTGCACCGCGGCGCGCATCCGCTCGGCGAGCATGTACGCGCCGTGCTCGTCGCAGTCGGGCGCGAGCACCGCGAACTCCTCGCCGCCGATGCGCGCCGCGCTGTCGAAGCCGCGCTTCGTGCCGCCGATGGCGTCGGCCACGCGCTGCAGCACGGCGTCGCCGACCGCGTGGCCGTGGGCGTCGTTCACGCGCTTGAAGCGGTCGAGGTCGCCGACGATCAGGCTGAGCGCCTGGTCGGCGCGGCGGGCGCGCTCGAGCTCGACGTCGAACACCTGCTGGAAGCCGCGCCGGTTGAGCAGCGTGGTGAGCGGGTCGCGGTGCGCAGCCTCCCGCAGGCGGGCGATGAGCCTGTCGAGCCGGTCGCGCATCATCGAGACGAAGAGGCCGGTGCCGAGCAGCGTGCCCACGGTCGCGAGCCAGCCGTCGAGCGGGCTCTCGGCGGGATCCTCGAGCGCGAGCACGAGACCGAACGCGGCCGCCATGAGGACGAGGTGCACGAGCGCGGCCGCACGGTCGAACACGTAGAAGGTGAACAGCGCGACCCACACGTAGAGCAGCGGCCCGTACGCGGACTCGGACCCCCATCCGTACGCCGCGGCCGACGAGATCGCGGTGGCGGTCAGGGCGACCGGGTGGAAGGACCAGGCGGGAAGGCGCTCGTCGGCGGCGAGCAGCACGGCGCCGAGGATCGCGGCGGCCGCCGCCGTCGCGAGGAGCACGTTCTCGTCGTGCTGGGCGTCGCCGGGGACGAACGCGCCCACGAAGCAGATGAGCGCGCCGACCGCGCTGAGGAGCGCCGCGGTACGGGCGAGCGTCGCCCGCGTGGCGGGCGCTTCCACGCCATCTGCTGTCGCGTTCCGCCAGGGCATACGAGTCCTACGGGCCTGCGGCCACCTTATGGCCGTTGGCGCGATCCCGCCAGAATGCGGAATCGTGTGGATTCAGCGCCAAATCGAGCTGCGTGCACGGCCGCGCGGCTTTCACCTCGTAACGTCCGAGATCGTCGACGCGGTGCCCGAGCTCGGTGAGCTCAGCGTGGGCATCGCGACGGTCTTCATGCAGCACACGTCCGCGTCGCTGACGCTGAACGAGAACGCGTCACCGGACGTGCGCCGCGACTTCGCCGAGTGGTTCGACCGGGCCGTCCCCGACAGCGCGGACTACTTCGCGCACACCCTCGAGGGCCCCGACGACATGCCGGCCCACATCAAGGCGTCGCTCACCGGCTCCTCGCTCACGATCCCGGTGTCGAAGGGCAACCTCGCGCTCGGCACGTGGCAGGGGATCTACCTGTGCGAGCACCGCGACAGCGGCGGCCCGCGGCGGGTGGTGTTCACCGCGTTCGGCGAGTAGCGCGCCTGTCTGTGTGACGCATCGCACACTCCCGACCGGCGCGCGGAAGGCCGGGCTCGGGAAAGCTTCAGGTGTGCTCGGGCGACCTTCTAATGAGGGCGCCGGCACCGGCGCCGAGCTGTGGCGGGCGATCGTCCGGCGGCTCACCTGGGCGGCCGTGGTCTCGAACGGCCTCGGCGCGCTCGCGCTGTTCCTCCTGCTCGGGTTCCTGATCCCGTTCGCGCCCGACGAGCCGGAGCGGCAGCTGTGGCTGAACGCCTCCGTCGGGGCCGTCTACCTGGCGGTGACGCTCGTCCTCGGGATGTGCTGGGGCGCGAAGATGAGCGCGCCGGTGGAGCAGTGGCTCGTGGAGGAGCGGTCGCCCACCGCGGAGGAGCGGCTCAGGGCACTCGGCATCCCGTTCCGGTTCGCGATGATCGGCGCGACCTTCTGGACGCTCGGCGCGCTCCTGATCGTGGCCATCAACGTCCCGTCCTCCGGATGGGCGGCGCTCGTGCTGGGTGGGGCGATCGTGCTCGGGGGCGAGACCACGTGCGCGATCGGCTACCTGCTCGTCGAGCGGATCGCCAGGCCGGTCACGGAGCTCGCGCTCGAGGGGCGCGTGCCGCCGCGGAAGAAGATCCCCGGCGTGCAGGCGCGGCTGACGATGGCGTGGTCGCTCGGCACGGGCATTCCCCTGCTCGGGATCCTCGTCCTGGCGATGGCGGGGTATGCCGAGCCGAGCAAGGAGCCCGAGCTCCTCGCGGCCGCGGTCGGGTTCCTGGCCGGCGTGGGCCTGCTGGTGGGGATGCTCGCGATGAACGTGGCCGCGCGCTCGGTGGCCGAGCCGCTCGCCGCGGTGCGCGACGGGATCGCGCGGATCGAGGACGGCGACTTCGACGTCTCCGTGCCGGTTGACGACGGCAGCGAGGTCGGCCTGCTCGAGGCTGGGTTCAACCGAATGGCCGCCGGCCTGCGCGAGCGGGAGCGGCTGCGGGACCTGTTCGGGCGCCACGTGGGGCGCGAGGTCGCGGAGGCGGCGCTCGAGCGCGACGGCGTAGAGCTCGGCGGCGAGCTGCGCGAGGTCGGCGCCGTGTTCGTCGACATCCTCGGCTCGACCGCGCTGGCCGCGCGGCGTCCTCCCCGCGAGGTCGTGGCCGCGCTGAACGCCTTCTTCCGGATCGTGGTGGAGGAGGTCGAGGTGCACGGCGGCTGGGTGAACAAGTTCGAGGGCGACGCGGCGCTGTGCGTGTTCGGCGCGCCCACGCGGCGCCCCGACGCGGCATGCGACGCCCTCCGCGCCGCCCGCCTCCTGCACGAGCGGCTCCGGAGCGAGCTGCCCGACGTGGACGCCGGGATCGGCGTGTCCGCCGGCGCGGCGGTGGCGGGCAACGTGGGCACCGAGGAGCGCTACGAGTACACGGTGATCGGCGACCCGGTGAACGAGGCCGCGCGCCTGTGCGAGCTGGCGAAGCGGCGGCCCGAGCGCGTGCTGGCCTCGGCCGCGGTGGTGACCCGATCGGGCGCCGAGGAGGCCGCCTGCTGGGAGCTCCACGACGAGACAGTCACGCTGCGCGGCCGCGACGAGACGACCCGCCTCGCCACCCCGCTGTCCGCCGTATCTGCGAACATACGTTCGTAGATGCGCTGGGACAACCTGAAGGTCGAGGCCGAGGAGGGCCGCTCCCTCCCGGGCTACAAGGAGCCGGCGACGGTGCGCACATTCGACGCACCCGAGGCCCTCGACACCCGCTTCTACGAGGTCCGGGCGAAGTCAGCTCTGAACAGGGTTCCGAACGCATCCCGGATGCCCTTTCGATGGACGATCAACCCGTATCGGGGATGCAGTCAGGGGTGTCTTTTATTGCTTCGCGCGCCCCACCCACACCTATCTGGACTTCAACGCCGGCCGTGATTTCGAAAAGGAGATCGTCGTCAAGGTCAACGTGCCCGAGGTGGCTCGGGCTCAGTTGATGAAGCCGTCGTGGACGCGGGAGCACGTCGCGCTCGGCACGAACACCGATCCGTACCAGTGGGTCGAGGGGCGCTACAAGCTCATGCCGGGCATCTGGGAGGCCATGCGCGACTCGGGCACGCCGTCGTCGGTGCTCACGAAGTCGCCGCTGCTGCTGCGGGACATCGAGCACTGATGAAGGAGGTGCACGCGGCCGGCCGGGTTTGCCGCGAACCTCTCCATCCCGACGCTCGACGAGAAGGCGTGGCGCGCGAGCGAGCCGCACACGCCGCATCCGCGCAAGCGGATCGAGGCTGTGGCCGAGCTGAACCGGGCGGGCATCCCGACGGGCGTGCTGATCGCCCCGCTCATGCCGGGCATCAACGACTCGCCGAAGCAGGTGGAGGAGATCCTCGAGCTGTGCGGCGAGGCGGGCGCCGTGAACATCGGCGGCATCCCGCTCCACCTGCGCGGCGAGGTGCGGGAGATCTTCTTCGAGTGGCTGAAGTCGTACCGGCCGGACCTGGTGCCGAGGTACGAGCAGCTCTACGCGCGCGGCGCCTATGTGGGCAAGGAGGAGCGTGAGCGGATCCAGGCGCTGGTGCGGGGCCCGCAGCGTGGCGGCGCCCGGGCAATGAGGAGGTCCGCGCCCGAGACGGATCCGATCACCGTCCCGGCCGCCCGGGGCCCGCGGCCCCCGGCGCAGACGCGTCTGTTCTAGGTGAATACGGGCTCTCGGCCCTCGGCCGCGACCAGCTCGCCGAACTTGATGCCTTCGCCCTCGGTCTCGTAGGGCACGTAGATGTCCACGGCGTCGCCGTCGGCGTGGTCGAGCTCCAGCTGGACCGCGTCGGTCGTCACGCCGCTGTCCGGGTCGGTGAGCGTCACGTCGGCGGCGATCCCGGATGCGCGGATCGAGCCCTCGGCGGCCTGCTCGCGCAGGTCGTTGTGAAGGGCCACGAGCACGTCGCCCACGTCGGGGTCGTCGCTCTCGATCGAGGGGGCCACGGGCTCGATCGCCCCGTCCGAGTCGAGCGTCATGGCGTACGGGTAGAACTCGCCGTGCTCGCTCAGCATTCGCTCCGCGTGCGGAAGCAGCGCGCCCAGCAGCTCCTGGATCTCCTCGGTTGGCTCGGCCATCCTCATTCGGTGCCCGGAAAGGAGACGGGCGAACCCGCATTCACTCGGGGCGAACGGCCTCGAACTCGCCCGTCTCGACCTCGCGCTCGATCTCGCGCTCGATCTGGTCGTCGGACAGCGCGGGCATCTCCCCCGTCTCCACCTGGCGCTGGATCTCCGCCGCGCGCACGCGCCGGAACTTCAGGATCTCGAGCACGACCACGAGGTACACGCTCGCCGCGAACGCGACCAGGCCGAACGCCGCGATCACGAGCGCCCAGCCGGCGTTCAGCGTGCCGTCGTCCTCCGAGTACGGCACGAAGCGCATCGCGAGCGCGAGCGCGGCCAGCGAGAGCGTCCACGCGTACAGGTACAGCACGGTGCGCCGCTGCGAGAAGCCGATGTTCGCGAAGCGGTGGTGGAAGTGCCATCGGTCCGCCGAGTACACGGGCCGCCGGTACTTGATCCGCTTCGCCACCACGAACGTGGCGTCGAGGGCGGGCACCGCGAGGATCAGCAGCGGGAAGAACAGGGCGACGACGGCGGCCGTCTTCAGCACGCCCTGGATCGCCACGCAGGCGAGCAGCAGGCCGAGCAGGTTCGACCCGGCGTCGCCCATGAAGATCGACGCCGGGTGGAAGTTGTGCCACAGGAACCCGATCGCGGCGCCCGCGGTGAGCGCGGCGAGGATCGCGGCCGTCACGCGGTCCGGGAACGAGAGCGCGATGATCGCGAAGGTGCCCGCCGCGATCGTGCACACCCCCGCGGCGAGCCCATCGGCGCCGTCGGTGAAGTTCACGATGTTCATCACGGCGACCATCCCGAGGAGCGTGAGCGGCTTGCCCCAGTCGCCCAGGTGCACCGGGTCGACGAACGGCAGCGTCAGGTTCTCCACGTAGACGCCACCGGACACCGCGATCGCGCCGGCCGCGAACTGGCCGGCCAGCTTCACGGCGGGATGAAGCCCCCCGTCCCGGTAGTCGTCCACCGCCCCGACGAGCGCGATCGCCAGCGCGCCGCCCACGATGCCGCGCGTCTCGGAGTTCCAGGGCAGGAAGATCAGCGCGGCCACCACCGCGGCGGCCAGGATCGCGAGGCCGCCGAGGCCGGGCACGGGACGGTCGTGCAGGTCGCGGTCGCGCGGATGGTGGATCACCCCAAGGCGGCGCGCGAGCCGGGCTACGGGAGGCGTGGCGGCGAACGCGATCAGCGCGGCGACGAGGAACGCCCAGAGGGCATCGAGCTCGTCCATCTCAGGGGGAGGCTAACGAGGCCGCCGGAGGCTCACTCCGGCGGCGGCTCGCGGAGCTGGTGCGCCGGCGTGAAGAACCCGCGGTAGCCGAGGGACACCGCGATCAGCCCGGCCAGCGCGACCGCGCCAAGCAGGACCCAGAGCAGCACCAGCTGGAGCCGCACCGCGTCGACCGGCTCGGCCCCCGCCACCAGCATTCCGACCATCGTGCCCGGGAAGAAGACGATCCCGGTCGTCTTGGTCGAGTCGATCAGCGGGATCATCCCCGAGCGCAGGCTGCGGGTGACGGTGGCGCGCGCGGCCTGGCGCGACGTGGCGCCGAGCGCGAGCACCGCCTCGATCTGGCGGCGCCCGTCCCGCACCTCGTCGGCGAGCCGGTCGAGCACCACCGCCACGGCCGTCATCGAGTTGCCGATCACCATCCCGCCCACGGGGACGAGGTAGCGCGGCTCGGCCTCGAACACCCCCAGGACGAGGACCAGTCCGAGCGTCACGGCCGCGGCCACGCCGAGCGCGAGCAGGATCGGCGCGGTCACGCCCGGCACGGCCTTGGCGCGCCCGCGCGCGGTCCACGTCCCGAACGCCACCATCCCGGCCAGCAGGGCGACCACGAGCCACAGGCTGTCCGTGTCGAAGATCGCCTGGATCACGTAGCCGACCGCGGTGAGCTGCAGGAAGGACCGCAGCACGGCGACCGCGATGTCCTGCTCGAGCTCGGCGCGCCGCCAGAACGACACGGCCACCGCCACCGCCACCAGCGCCAGCGACGCCGCCACCTCACCGAGCGAGACCGAGACGGTGCTCACTTCGCGACCGTCCCGTCACTCAGCCGCACCGTCCGTTCGGCGAGGCGGTCCGCCTGGCCCGGATCGTGCGTGACCAGCACGATTGAGACGCCCTGGAGGTTGCGGAGCGCGTCTTCGACCGCGGCCGTGGCGGCGGCGTCCAGCGACGCGGTGGGCTCGTCGAGCAGCAGCACCTCCGGCTCGAGCGCGAGGGCGCGGGCGAGCATCACCCGCTGCTGCTCGCCGACCGACAGTCGAGACGCGTCGCGGTCGAGGAACGACTCGTCGAGGCCCGCAAGGCGGACGGGCCGCCCCGGCTCCACCACGCGCCCGTGAAGGCGCGGCCCGAAGCAGACGTTGTCCTCGACGCTGCCCGGTACCGGCGCGGGCAGCTGGGGCACGAGGCCGACCCGCCGGCGCAGGTCGAGCGGGTCGAGCTCGCGCACGTCGGCGCCGTGGAAGCGGACGGTCCCCTCGTCCGGGTCTGCCAGCCGGTTCAGCAGCCGCAGCAGCGTCGACTTCCCCGCGCCGGACGGACCCACCAGCGCGGTCGACCCGGGCGGGATCGACAGCGACAGGCCCCGAAGCACCGGCCGCCCGTCGCGCGCGAGCCGGATGCCATCTAGCTCAAAGATCGTGCTACGCGACCGCGGGCTCTGCAAGCTGCGGGTAGAGCGGATAGCGATCCGCCATCGCGCGCGTCCGCTCGCTCAGCTCGGTCCGCTTCGCGTCCGAGAAGTCGCCCGTGAGCGCCTCGCCGATCACGCGGCCGATCTCGCGGAAGTCGTCCGCCTGGAACCCGCGCGTGGCGAGCGCCGGGGTGCCGATCCGCAGGCCGGACGACACGGCCGGCGGGCGCGGGTCGAACGGCACGGCGTTCCGGTTCACGGTGATGCCGACCTCGTGCAGCCGGTCCTCGGCCTGCTGGCCGTCCAGCTCGGACTCGCGCAGGTCGGCGAGCACCAGGTGAACGTCGGTGCCGCCGGTGAGCACGTTCACCCCGGCGGCCACCATCTCCTCGGCGACGATCGCGGCGCCCTCGCGCGTGCGGCGCTGGCGCTCGCGGAACAGGTCCGACTGAGCGATCTTGAACGACACGGCCTTGCCGGCGATCGTGTGCATCAGCGGCCCGCCCTGGTGCCCGGGGAAAACGCGCGAGTCGATCTTCTTCGCGTACTCCTCGCGGCACATGATCATCCCGCCGCGGCCGCCGCCGATCGTCTTGTGAGTCGTGGTCGTGACCACGTCGCAGTACGGGATCGGGCTCGGGTGCTCCTCGGCGGCGACGAGGCCGGCGAAGTGCGCGATGTCCGCCATCAGGAGCGCGCCGACCGAGTCGGCGATCTCACGGAACCGCTGGAAGTCGAGCTGCCGCGGGTAGGCGGACCAGCCGGCGATGATCAGCTTCGGCTTGGCGTCCTCGGCGATCTGCGCCAGCTCGTCCATGTCGAGCCGGGAGTCCTCCTCGCGCACGCCGTAGGCGACGATGTCGAAGTAGAGCCCGGAGAAGTTGATCTTCATCCCGTGCGAGAGGTGGCCGCCGTGGTCGAGCTTCATCCCGAGGATGCGGTCGCCCGGCTCGAGCAGCGCCATGTAGACGGCCGAGTTCGCCTGGGCGCCCGAGTGCGGCTGCACGTTCACGTGCTCGGCGCCGAAGAGCGCCTTCGCGCGGTCGATCGCGAGCTGCTCGGCCACGTCCACGTGCTCGCAGCCGCCGTAGTAGCGCCGGCCCGGGTAGCCCTCGGCGTACTTGTTCGTGAGCACCGACCCCTGGCAGTCGAGCACGGCCTGGGGCACGAAGTTCTCGGACGCGATCATCTCGAGCGTCCGCTCCTGGCGAGCGGCCTCGTTCTTCAGGACCTCGGCGATCTCCGGATCGACGTCGGCAACCGGCTTCGTGAAGTAATCCGGGCTCAGCTCGCTCATTGGAGGCACGCTACCACCGCCTCCAGCGGTACCGCACCCTCTCGGACGACCTGCCACGAGCCGTCCCGCTCGTACCCGGTGAGGTCGACGACGGTCGACGGCGTGCCCGGCAGCTCGCCCACGTCGAGCACCAGATCGGCGCCGGCGCGGAGCCGCTCGTCCACCTCATCGACCCGGCGTGAGTCCGCCCCGCCCGAGAGGTTCGCGCTCGACTGGAGCACCGGCCTGGGCATCGCCGCGAGCGGGGCGAGCTTCCCCTCGAGCGCCGGGACGCGGATGCCGAGCCGCTCCGGTTCCGGCCCGCAGGCAAGCGGGTAGCGGCGGCCCGGGTTCGGCAGCAGCAGCGTCACGCCGCCGGGCAGGAGCCGCTCGACGGCGGCGCGGGTGCGCGGGCCGAGCTCCGGCAGCGCCGCGAGCGCCGCGTCGACCTGGAAGAACATCACCGCGGACGGCTTGTCCGGCACCCGTCCCTTCAGCCGGTAGAGCCGGTCCACGCCCTCGCGGGAGTCCGGGTCCGTGCCGAGGGCGTAGACGGTGTCGGCCGGGAACAGCGCCACGCCGCCAACCGAGATGCAGCGCTCGAGGGTCTCGACGTCCTCCGGCGTCACCGCACGACGCCGACGGTGATCCGGTCCCAGTCCGCGAGGTCGGGGTAGGAGACGGCGTCGTCCAGCATCTCCCGGATCGCCTCCGCCTGGTCCTCGGCGTGCTCGAGCGCCACACGCGTGCCGGACGGGACGGCCTCGACGAGCTCGCGGATGTAGTCCAGCCCGTCCTCACCGCCGGTGAGCGCCACGCGCGGCTCGTACCGGTTGATCTCCGGCATCAGGATCTCCCAGCGGTCGTCGCGCACGTACGGCAGGTTCGCGATGACGAGGTCGTAGTCGCCGGGCGGCAGGCCGTCGGCCACCTCCACCTCGAGCGGCAGCCCGAGCCGCTCCGCGTTCTCGCGCGCCACCTCCACCGCCTCCGGCGACACCTCGGACGCCGTGACCTGGAGGTCCGGCCGCTCGTCGAGCAGGGCGAGCGCGATCGCGCCGGAGCCGGTGCCCACGTCGTGCACGCGCGCGCCCTCGGGAAGGTCGAGCGCCGCCTCCACGAGCAGCTCGCTCTCCGGGCGCGGCACGAGGACGCGCGAGTCCACCATCAGCTCGATGTTGCGGAAGCCCTTCTTCCCGAGGATGTACGCCACCGGCTCGCGCTCGTTGCGGCGCCGCACCAGCTCGGCGATCACGCGCGCCGCGGGCGGCGGGATCTCCATGTCCGGGTCGAGGAACAGCTTCTCGCGGCGCACGCCGAGCGCGTCGGCGATCAGGAGCTCCGCGTCGAGCCGCGGCGACATGCACCCGGAGGCCTCGAGCGCGGTGATGGCGGCGTCGAGCGCGTCGCGCGCGGTCAACCGCCCACCGGCTCCGCGGCCTCGAGCATCCGGCGCTTCTCCTCGGCCTCGAGCGCCGCCGTGAACTCGTCGAGCTCGCCGCTCAGGATGCCGGGCAGGTTGCCCTTGGTGAGGCCGACGCGGTGGTCGGTCACGCGGTCCTGCGGGAAGTTGTAGGTGCGGATCTTCTCGGCGCGCTCGCCGGTGCCCACCTGCGCCAGCCGCGCAGCCGCCTGCTCGGCCTGCTGCGCGGCCATCTCGCGCTCGAGCAGGCGCGCGCGCAGCACGCGCATCGCCTTGTCGCGGTTCTGGAGCTGCGACTTCTCGTCCTGCATCGACACCACGAGCCCGGTCGGCTTGTGGGTGATCCGCACGGCGGAGTCGGTGGTGTTCACCGACTGCCCGCCCGGCCCCGACGAGCGGTACACGTCCACCTGGAGGTCGTTCGGGTCGATCTGCACGTCCACATCCTCCGCCTCGGGCAAGACGGCCACCGTCGCTGTCGAGGTGTGGATGCGCCCCTGCGACTCCGTCTCGGGCACGCGCTGCACCCGGTGCGTGCCGCCCTCGTACTTGAAGACGCTGTACGCGCCCTGGCCCTTCACGGCGAACGTGAAGTGCCCGTCGCCGAGCTCGATCGGCTCCGTGCGGAACTTGCGCCGGTCCGCGTAGCGGTCGAGCATCCGGTACAGGTCGGCCGCGAACAGGCCCGCCTCCTCGCCGCCCGCGCCCGGACGGATCTCCACGATCACGTCCTTGTCGTCGTTCGGGTCGGGCTCGACCATCGCGAGCCGGATCTCCTCCTCCAGCTCGGCGAGCCGCTCCTCCGAGCCGCTCAGCATCTCGCGCAGCTCGGGGTCGTCCCCGTCCTCGGCGAGCAGCTCGCGCGCGCCCGCGGCGTCGTCCGTGGCGCGGCGCCACTCCTGCGCGAGCGCGTTCGCCGGCTCGAGCGCGCGGTAGGCGCGGCCCACCTCGGCGTAGCGCCGCTGGTCCGAGATCACGTCCGGGTCCGCCATCTGCCCCGACAGCTCGGCGAAGCGACCCTCGATCTGCTCCACGAGCTTCTCGATCACGCAGACAAGGGTAGGGCTAGCGCGAGCGCCGTCCCCAGTCCGCTCGCTGCGCGTAGCGGACGAGCCGGTGGAAGTACGTCTCCACCTTCGGGCCGGGCCCGAGCCGGCGGTCGTCGAACCGCACCCGCATCGCGAAGTACGGGAAGTAGACCTCCATCCGCCGGAGTCCTCGGTACCTGCGGCGCAGCAGACGGTGGACGAGGCGCCGGTAGATGCCCGGGGGCAGCACGGCGGGCTTGGACCGCCCGAGCTGGCGGGACGACATCTCGAGCAGGCGGCCCACGGTGGTCGCGTTCCTGCCGGCCACGAGATGGAAGGTCCCGTTGGGGCCGCCGGTCGCCAGCTCGTGCACGCGGTCCGCCACGTAGTCGACGGGGACGATGTCCACGGGCGAGTCGCGCCGCGCGGGGATCGCCGGGATCCTCCCGCGCGCGAGCGCCTTGAGCGGCCCGTAGAGGACGTTGAACGAGGTGGTGCGGCCCGTCGTGCTGTCGCCGACCACGATGCTGGGGCGCAGGATCTGGAGCGGGAGGCCGGCGCCCTCGCGGCGAAGCGCGACCTCGGCCTCGAACTTGGACAGCTCGTAGGGATTGCGGAAGCGCTGGCCGACATGGAGGTCGTCCTCGCGGAAGATGCCGCCGGGCTCGCCCGCCACGTAGGCGGTCGAGACGTAGCTGAAGCGCTCCAGCCGCGGGCACGACCGCGCGAGCTCGAGCACGTTGCGCGTGCCCTCGACGTTCACGGTCCTCGACTCCTCCAGGGGCAGGTCGAACGAGACGGACGCCGCGCAGTGCACGACGTTCGTGACCTCGTCCCGGACCCGGTCCCGGGCACCGTCGGCGAGCCCGAGGCCCGGGCGCTCGATGTCGCCCGCGACCGCGGTCAGCCGCTCGTGCGCGGGCAGCCGGCCCGCGGCGTGATCGTCGTCGTCGGCGCGCACGAGCGCGTAGACATGTCGATTGTCCCGCTCCAAGAAGCGAGACAGGATCTCCCGTCCCACGAATCCCGTGGCGCCGGTGAGGAGCACGGCGCCCATGCGAGAAGCGTTTCGAAAGGCGCGCCGGGCTAAACCTAGGCGACGACTTCCATGCCGACCTTGTCCTCCTCGGACGCCGCCTTCGGGTTCTCGACGGCGAGCACGGCCTCGAGCGCGGCGATGGCCACGGCGAGCTGGGACAGGTCGGGCTCCCGCGTCGTGAGGCGCTGGAGCTGGATGCCGGGCCACATGAGGATGCGCGCCCAGCGCTTCGTGCGGTTCTTGCCGAACCACTTGATGAGCTCGAAGGCGAGCCCGGCGACGATCGGGATGCCGACCACGCGCGAGATGAACAGCCAGTGCCAGTCGAGCTTCCCGAGCGGCGCGAACACGACGATGGCCACGATCATCACGAGCAGCAGGAAGCTCGTGCCGCAGCGCGGGTGGAAGCGCGAGAACTTCTGCGCGTTCTCGGGCGTGAGCTCCTCGCCGGCCTCGTAGCAGGAGATCGTCTTGTGCTCGGCGCCGTGGTACTCGAACACGCGCTGGAGGTCGGGCATCCGCGAGATCAGCGCGAGGTAGGCGAGGAAGATCGCTATCCGCACGAGCTTCTCGATCACCACGAAGACGACCGAGTTCGGGATGTCGTCCGAGAAGATGTTGGTGAGCCCCGCGGGGAGCAGGAAGAAGAGCCCGACCGCGAACAGCAGCGCGAAGACGATCGTCCCGACCCAGGCGCCGCCGCCGATGTCCTGCTGCTTGCCGTCCTCGTCTGGCGGCATCTGGGCGTTCGCGGAGATGCCGAGCGCGCGGAAGCCGATCTTGAGCGACTCGCCCAGGGCCACCACGCCGCGCACGATCGGCACGCGCAGGAGGCGGTGGCGCTTCGTCCAGGAGACGAGCGGCTCGGAGATCACCTCGATCTCGCCCTTCGCGCCCTCCTTCGAGTCGGCGCCTCCCGCGGCGAGCTGCTCCGCTGTGGGCTTGCGCACGGCCACGGCCCAGGTGGAGATGCCGCGCATCATCACGCCCTCGAGCACGGCCTGGCCGCCGATGGGCGCGTCCTTGGTGGCCTCCCGCGGTTTCACGCTGCTCATCGTATCGGCGGCTAGCGCGCGTTCATGAGCGCGCCGCAACCGAGCTCATCGGAGTTGTCGTCATCCGAGGTCTCGGCGATTGCCTGCTCGGGATCCACCTCGAGGTGGGCGAGCCCGCTGCACTGCGGGCCGCGGATGACGACGGTGCGGCGCTCCCCGCGGCGCAGCGACGCGATCCTCACGGTGTCCACCACGTCGCCGTCGACGGTGAGCCGCACCGGCACCGCCGTGGCGCCCGCACGACCCGTGTTGCGGACCGTGGCCTCGTAGCGCCACACGCCCGGGACCTGCGAGCGCGCGATGCGCGTCAGGTCCGCGGTGAGGTTCGGCAGCGTCTTGAACTGGCGGCACGCCTTGGAACGGCGGCTGCCCTTCACGATCACCTCGCCGTTGGCCGAGTACCAGCGGAAGCTCACCCGGACGCGATGGCTCGCGTTCTCCGGCAGGTTGCGGAAGCGCTGCTTGTAGACGAACCGGCGCACACCGGGCTTCGAGCGATGCCATCTGCGCAGCTCGGGCGCGGCGACCGGGCGGGCCGGCCCGCGACCCGTCTTCTCGAGCAGCGTGAACCGCATGGCCATCCGGGCCGAGCCGGCCACGAGCCGCATGCTCCCCTGGAAGGTCGCCTCGTGCTGCTCGAGCGAGCAGCTCACGAGCCGCACCTTCGCGGGCGTGGCGGCAGAGGCCGGCGCCGCCGCGGCGAGCGCGGCGGCGACGAGCGCGGTTGTGATCAGGCGCACGTCGCATGCGTGATGTGAACGCCTGCCGCGCGCCAGAGTTGCGGGGAACTGGTCTGGAGCCGTCTAGTCGCCGCGGCGCGAACGCGCGGCACGGCGGCGGAAGCGCTCGACGCGCCCACCGGTGTCCACCAGCTTCTGGCGGCCCGTGTAGAAGGGATGGCAGTTCGAGCAGATCTCGACGTGGAGCTCCGGCTTCGTGGAACGGGTCCAGAACTCGTTGCCGCAGGTGCAGCGCACGTGCGCGGGGACGTACTCGGGATGAATGTCTGCCTTCATTGCCTCTCCGAGTCTAGCCGTCGGCTGCCGAAATACCGGGCGAACCAGGCGCGCATGCGCGACCACCAGGTGCTCGGCGCGCCGAACCGGGCGGGAGCGGGCTGCTTGGCCCTCACGAGCGCGACCCAGTCGTCCACCGGGCAGCTCGCCCTCGATCAGCCGGGCGAGCGCGGAGGTGACCGGCGCCTCGATGCCCGGCGCGCTCGATCGCGCGCGCGAGCACCGGCACCGTCTCGAGCGCCTCCACGGCCTGGCCGACCCGCCCGGGGATCTCGGCGCGGGCACTCCCTGCGGCGAGCAGCTCGCCGGCGCTCCGGTTGCGGGACGTCGGCGCGAGCGCCGTGGCCACCAGGTCGCCGGTCCCGGCGCGGCCGACGAACGTGCGCGCCTGGCCCCCGCTCACGGCGGACAGCGAGTGCACCTCCATGAAGATGTCGGCGGCCGCCATCCCGGCCGCGTTGAGTCCCTGCGCCTGCGTGGCGCCCACCGCCACGGCCGCGGCGTTCTTCGCCACACCCGCCAGCTCCACGCCCGACCGGGTCGTCGGACACCTCGCACACGACGCCCGCGCGCTGGAACGCCTCGGCCACGCGGTGCGCGAGCGACTCCGAGCGCGACGCGCACACGAGCCCGGCGCCGGTCTCCACCATCTCGCGCGCGTGCGCGGGGCCGCCGACGCAGGCCACGCGCTCGGGCCCGAACGCGGCCTCGAGCAGCGCCGTCGGCGCCGCGCCGTCCGGAGGCACGAGCCCCTTCGCGAGCGACACGATGCCGGCGCGGTCCGAGACACCGAGGCGCCCGAGCTCGCTGATCGCCTCCCCGATCCCCTTGGAGGGGACGGCGAGGAAGATCAGGTCGGAGCGGGCGAACTGCTCGGGATGCCCGCCGAACGCGCGCACCTTCAGGTCGCGCGGCAGCTCCACCCCTGGCAGGTAGCGGTCGTTCTCGCGCGCGCCCGCGAGGCCGTCGGCCTGCTCCTCGGTCCGGCAGACCAGCGTCGTGCGAATCCCGCTGCGCTCCAGCAGCACCGCGACCGCGGTGCCGAACGAACCCGCGCCGACGACGGCGGCACGGCGAGGATGCTGGCCGGGATAGCGGATGGGCGAGGAAGGTAGACGAACGCAGCGGTAAGGGCGACACTCGCGCAGCCCACCCCGATCCGGCGCATGCGCGGGTTGAGCATGACGCCCGGTGCCCCGGCGAGGTCATCCACATCCGCACGACCCGCCGCCTCCCTCAGCTCCGGGAGGTGGCAAAGAAAACTCGCGCCATGCGCGAGATTTCGTTGCCACGTCGCCCTCGATGCCCGTCGTTCGGGCCGGCGCGGCGGCTAGGTCAGCTGGTAATTGGGCCCGTCGCCGCCCTCGGGGGGCGTCAGGCGCCCGCCCTTCGCGGTGATGGCTCCGCACTGCACGCAGTTCGACGGCGTGATCTGGAGCCTGACCTCGTGCTTGCCGTCGAGCTTCCCGTTGCCGCCGGCCCTCGCGGCCTCGAGCTCCTCCTCGGGGACCTCGTAGACCTGCGCCGGGCACATGTTCTGCCACATGAGCGCGACCTCGAGCGGCACCTTCTCCTGGATGCGGATGTGGTTCGGCGCGTCGTCGCGGGTGGCGTTGCCGGTCGCGAAGACCGATGACGAGCTTGTCGAAGGTCTTCTTGCCGTCGGGCTTCGGGTAGTCGCGCTCGGGCCCGATGAAGACCGGCAGGGTCGCGTCGTCGTGGGTCGGCCAGTGGCCGCCCGGGACGCGGCCGCCCGAGATCTCCATCATGTTCGCGATCGCGCCGCCCATGAGGAAGCCCTTGGCGAACGGCTGGCGCATGTTGCGCGAGCGGTAGCGGTCGGTCTCGATCTCAGACGCCTCGACCTTCTCCTGATAGTTCGAGAGATCGGTCACCCGTTCAGTGCCGCCTTTCAGCCGTTCGACGATCGACTCGGCCGCGAACATCCCGGCGTGCATGGCGTAGTGAACGCCCTTGAGCGTCGGCACGTTGACCATGCCGGCGCCGTCGCCCACGAGCGCCATGCCCGGCGCCCATAGCTGCCGGGGCTGCGCCCAGTACCCGCCCGACGGGATCGTCTTGGCGCCCCAGCCGACGCGCTTGCCGCCCTCGATGATCTTCGCGACGAGCGGGTGGCTCTTCAGCTCCTGGAGCGCGTCGTGGACCGAGAAGCGCGCGTCCTTGTAGTCGAGCCCGACCACCAGGCCCATCGAGACCTTGTCCTCGCCCATCGGGTAGATGAACGAGCCGCCGAACTCGCCGTACTTGGCGGCGAACTTGAGCGGCCAGCCCATCGTGTGGATGACCCGGTCGAGCGGCTGCTCGACCTCCCAGATCTCCTTCACGCCGAGCTCCCACTGCTGCGGGTCCTCGGAGCCGATGCCGAAGTGGCGGATCGCCGCACCGGTCAGATGGCCGGCGGTGCCCTCGGCGAGCACAGTCGCCTTGGCGATCAGGTCCGCGCCGGGCTCGAAGTTCGACAGCTCCTCGCCGTCGCGGCCGCGGCCCTTGTCGCCCGAGCGCACGCCGACCACGGTGCCGTCCTCGACCAGCAGCCTGTAGCCCGAGGTCTCGCCGAGGATGTACACCCCGGCGTCCTCCGCCTGCTGCGCCATCCAGCGCCCGAGCTGCGCGACCGAGGTCACGTGGTTGCCGTGGTTGCGGAACGGCGGCGGCGTCGGCTTCAGCGGGATCGCCCGCTTCGAGTTCGGCAGCAGGTAGATCGCGTCGTTGTCCACCGCCCCGTACGTCGGCCAATCGCTCTCGTCGACGTCGGGGAACAGCTTCTGCATCGCCGACGGGTTCATCATCGCCCCCGACAGCAGGTGCGAGCCGGGGCCCTTGCCCTTCTCCACGAGCGCCACCGGCACCTCGCCGAGCGACTCCATCAGCGCCTCGTCCTCGGCGAGCAGCTGGGTCAGCCGGATCGCGCAGGCGAGCCCGCCGGGCCCGCCGCCCACGATCACGACGCCGACCTCGATCCGCTCGTCCTCCGGATCGGTCGGCGCGCCGACGAACTCCTTCTCGGAGTCGACCGGCGGCGGGAGCTCGATCGGGGCTGTGGGCATCCGGGCTAGCCCTTCTTGGCCTTCACGGCCTCGGTGAGCTTCGGCAGGATCTTGTTCAGGTCGCCGACGATCCCGAGGTCCGAGAACTCGAAGATCGGCGCGTTCGGGTCCTTGTTGATCGCGACGATGTTCTCCGAGGCCTGCATGCCGACCTTGTGCTGGATCGCGCCCGAGATCCCGGCCGCGAGGTACAGCTTCGGCGCGACCGTCTTGCCGGTCTGGCCGATCTGGGCGGCGTACGGGTACCAGCCCGCGTCCACCACCGCGCGGGTCGCGGCCACGGCGCCGCCGAGCGCCTCGGCGAGCGACTCGCACAGCTCGAAGCCCTCGGCCTTGCCGAGCCCGCGGCCGCCGGCCACGAGGATGTCGGCGTCCTCGATGTTCACGTCGGCGCCGCGCTGCTCGCCGCGCTCGACCATGACGGCCTTCGTCGAGTGGTCCTCGAGCTGGACGTCCACGTCCACGACCTCGGCGGAGCCGTCACCCGACTCGTCGATGTCGAACGCGTTCAGGCGGCCGATGATGATCCCCGGCTCGCCCACGTAGCCCACGTCCACGATCGCCGAGTCCTGGAGGATCGGCCGCTCGGCCACGAGCTTGCCGTCCTGCGCCTTGACCGCCGTGACCTCCATGGTCACGCCGGCGCCGAGGCGCGCGGTCAGGCCCGCGCCGATCTCGAAGCCGAGCAGGCCGCCGCCGAAGAGGGCGTACTTGAAGCCCTCGTCCTGGATCACCTTGGCCATCACGTCGACCACCGGCTGGGAGAGGCCCTCCGGCCCCTTCCCGCGGTAGACCTTGGACACGCCGTACTTGCCGAGCGTGGCGCACAGGTCGTCGGTCAGGTCGTCGCCGCCGACCACCACCGCGGCGGCCTCGCCGCCGATCTCCTTCGCCAGCTTCGCGCCCTGCGAGACGGCGCCGAGCGAGTTCTTGTTGAACTCGCCCTCGTAGTGAAGTGCGTATACGAGGACGCTCATGCGAGCAGCTTCCTTTCCTCGAGCCAGGCCACGACCTTCTCGACGGTCTCGTTCGTGTCCTCGTCCTCGATGATCTCGCCGGCATCCTTCTGCGGCGGCGGGTTGATCGCGAGGACCTCGGTGCGGGAGCCCTCCTGGCCGACCTTGCCGGACTCGATGCCGACGTCGCCGGCGGACTTCGTGTCGCGGGGCTTCTTCTTCGCGCCCATGATCGCCTTCAGCGACGGGTAGCGCGGCTCGTTGATGGCGTCGCCGACCGAGATCACGGCCGGGAGCTCCACCTCGACGGTGTCGTAGCCGTACTCGGCCTGGCGCTCGCAGCGGAGCTTGCCGCCCTCCACGTCGAGCTTGATCACCTGGGTCAGCGAGGGCATCTTCAGGTGGTCGGCCACCACGGCGCCGATCGTGTAGCACTCGCCGTCGGCCGACTGCTGGCCGAGCAGGACGAGGTCGGGCGACTCGGCCTCGAGCACCTTCGCCAGCGCGTAGCCGGTGGCGGCCACGTCCGAGCCGGCGAGCGCGTCGTCCGTGAGGTGCACGGAGCGATCGGCGCCGAGGGCCACGGCCTTGTTGAGCGTGCGGCCGGCCTCCGAGGGGGCCATCGTCACGGCCACGATCTCCTCCACCTCGACGGCGCCGCCCTCGCGAATCTGCATGGCGGCCTCGATGGCGTGGGTGTCGAACTGGTTCAGCGTGGTCTCGCCCGAGCGGTCGAGGCGCTTGGAATTCGAGTCCATGCGCTTCTCGACGGCGGCGTCGGGCACCTCTTTTACGAGGACGCAGATCTTCACGGATGCTTCTCCTTCTTCATGAGAGCAGGCGGCGCGGGATGTTACCTACCCCGTTGACTGATGAGTCAATCGGGTACTGCGGAGCGCAGATAGTCCACGATTCCCTGCACCGGCGCGCCGGGCGTGAACACCTCCGCGACGCCGAGCTTCTTGAGCTCGTCGATGTCGTCGTTCGGGATCGTGCCCCCCACGACCAGCACCACGTCGTCGGCGCCCTCGTCCTTCAGGAGCGACGAGATCCTCGGCACGAGCGTCATGTGGGCGCCGGAGAGGATCGAGAGGCCCACCGCGTCGGCGTCCTCCTGGAGCACCGTCTCCACGATCTGCTCGGGCGTCTGGTGGAGGCCGGTGTAGATGACCTCCATCCCGGCGTCGCGGAGAGCGCGGGCGATGATCTTCGCGCCGCGGTCGTGGCCGTCGAGGCCGGGCTTCGCCACGACGACGCGGATCTTCCTGCTGCTCATCCGGCCGGAAGCTACCAGCCGATACGACCCGCGGGCCGCGCCTGCCCGGCCGCGGAGCGGCGGTGCACGGCCACTCCGAGCAGCAGCATCAGCCCGCCGAGAAGCAGGAGCGCGCCGGCGTCCGCGCCGCTGTTCGGCAGCGCCGGGCCGCCGTCCGCCTGCGCCGCCTCGGCGCCCGCGGTGCCGCCGGTCGTGCCGC
Source organism: uncultured Thermoleophilaceae bacterium (assembly GCA_963741455.1). Classification (GTDB taxonomy): domain Bacteria; phylum Actinomycetota; class Thermoleophilia; order Solirubrobacterales; family Thermoleophilaceae; genus JACVRW01. The sequence goes on along the minus strand of CAVUIF010000003.1, from coordinate 429,529 downwards.
CGGTGCCGGCGCCGGTGTCATCGCTCGAGTCGGGCGTGTCCCCGCCCGTCTGCGACGCCTGCACGACGACCGTGCCGCGCATGTTCGGATGCGGGGTGCAGATGTAGGCGAACGTGCCGGCCTGCGCGAACGTCTGCGAGCGGCTCTGGCCGGCCGGGAACACGCCCGTGTCGAAGCTGCCGTCCGACGCGGTCGCCGAGTGCGGGGTCGGGCCGTCGTTCACCCAGGTGACCGTGTCGCCCTGGTTGATCGTGATCGTCCCCGGGCTGAAGCTGAAGTCGACGATGGTCACGGAGCCGCTGGCCGCGGCCCTCGCGCTGGGCTGCCGCTCGTCACGCTCGTCCGCGAGGAATTGGGGCGCGGCTTGCGCAGGCGCCGGCTCGGCGGGGGCGGGCGCGGCGGGAGCCGGCGCCGGCTGCGCGGGCGCCGGAGCGGGCTCGGCCGGGGCGGCCTCCTCGGGGGCGGGCGCCGCGGGCGTGGGCTCGCCCGGAGCCGGCTCAGCGGGGGCCGGCTCGGCCTCCGCGGGCGTCCCCGTGCCCTCCTGCGCGAGCAGCGAGCCCGGCAGCACGAGCGCAGCGATCAGCGCGTAGACGGCGGCGAGCAGGGCCAGATGCCTCATGAGGCGCGCACCCTATTTGGTACGCGCGCCCCGCGCCAGCGGTTCAGCGTGGGCGTGCCGGGTGCGGCTCAGCCGCGGCCGCGGCTATTGCCGCGACGGTCGTCATCGTCGTCGTCGTCGCGGTCGCGGTCATCGCCGCGGTCGCGGTCGTCCCGGTCGCGATCGTCATCCCGGTCCCGGTCACGATCCCGGTCGCGGTCGTGATCCCGATCGCGAGAGTGCTTCTTCACGAAGAGAAAGCGCGCCGTGTGGACGGTGCCGTCGTCGAGCTTCAGCACGAACTCGCGGCACGTGCCGGCCCAGCGGCGATCCGTCTTCCAGAGCATCACGTAGCGGTCCGAGCGCCGGTCGTAATGGAACACCTGGCGGCGGTTCGACGAGCGGGCCGCCCGCGGGCTGCCCTCGCCGTCGCAGCGCTCAGAGCGCGGGTACCCGGCGGCCTCGGGGTGGCGGCCCATGTAGCCGCCGAGCGAGAACCGGATCGGCACCGGCACGCCCGCCTTCCAGCGGTTCACCTTGGGCGGGTTGGCCACCGGCCAGAAGAAGCCGCGGAAGTCGTAGCCCACGGTGTAGGTGACCGTCTGCGTGGCGGCGTTGCCCCGGCCGTCCGCCGCGCGCACCTCGAAGGAGTGGGCCCCGGGGCGCGACGTGTCGATCGCCGCGCCGTTCGGGACCGTCCCCTGACACACGGCCACGCCCGAGCCGCCGCCCTGGTCCTGGCACGAGTACGCGGCCAGGACCCGCTGGCCAAGTGAGTACACCCCGCCGTCGGCGGGCGACGTCAGCGTGATCGCCGGCGGCGCCGAGTCGACGACGTTGTACTTCACGCTCTTCGACGCGGAGTTCCCGGCCGCGTCCGTGGCCTGCACGGTGAAGGTCTTCTCGCCGACGCTCGCGGTGTTCACCGGCGCGCCGTCGGCGACGGTGCCCGAGCAGGTGGCGAGGCCGGAGCCGTTGGCCTCGTCGGCGCACGCGTAGTCCGCCACCACGTGGGCGCCGAGCGCGTAGGAGGCGCCGTTCGCCGGAGTCGAGATCGAGATGCTCGGCGCCGCGCGATCGACGACCGTGTAGGTGGCCGACCTCGAGGTCGTGTTGCCCGCGTTGTCGGTCGCCTCGACGGTGAAGGTGTGCTCGCCGAGCGCGCCCGTGTCGACGGCCTCGCCGTCGGCGACCGTGCCGGAGCAGGTGGCGAGGCCGGAGCCGTTCGGCTCGTCGGCGCACGAGTAGTCCGCGAGCACCTCCTCGCCCTGCGTGTAGACCGCGCCGTCGGACGGCGAGTCGAGCGTCACCTGCGGCGCCGCCTCGTCCACGACCGTGATCGTGTGGGTCGCCGTCGTCTCGTTGCCCGCGCCGTCGCGCGCCACGACCGTCACCGACTTCTCGCCGAGCGTGCTCGTGTCGAGCAGCGCGCCGTCGGGGCTCGTGCCCTGGCAGGACGCGAGCTCCGACCCGCCCTCGTCGGCACACGAGAAGTCCACGACCACGGACGCGCCCTGGGGCACGCGCGCGCCGTCGACGGGGCTGCGCAGGTCGATCGTCGGAGACGTGGTGTCGGGCGGCACGCATGTGGCCGAGCCCGTGACGGTGATCCGGTAGAGGCCCGGCACGCCCGGCGCGCGGCCGGCCCATCCCGTCAGCGGCATCGCCGACCCGAACCCGTTGGCGTCGAGGACGCCGTCCGGATAGGAGAAGCGGTCGAACCGGTCCTGGAAGATCTCGCCCTGATCGCTCTGCGGGTCGCGGTTGAAGGAGCTGATCGCGAGGAAGTACTCGCCGCCCTCGTCGGGCGAGAAGCGGTGGTTCGCGGGCAGCCGGGACCCGTGCGATCCGGCCACGCCCGCGTCGTCGTTCGCGTAGACCCCGAACCCGTCGGAGTCGAACAGGAACATCTGCGTGTCGAGCGTGGTCGCGCCGACGGTGCTCGCGGAGAAGGAGGAGCCGTTCGCCAGGCACAGGCGATAGACGTCCGCGTCGGAGGCGTCCGTGAACGTGCCCCAGATCGTGGTCACCGGAGCGGAGCCGAGGTCCTGTGCGGTCGCGCGGAGATCGCCGGCGTCGCCCTGCTCGGACGCGGCGAACGCCCCGGGCGCGAGCGCGAGGACGAGTGCGGCTATGAAAGTTGAAATTGCGGTCCGGCTGAGGCGCGGTGTCACGGGTTTCCTTTCCCGCGGCACGGAGGGAACTGCCTCTCTAATCGGCTCTATGGCCCTCTGGCCGTTAGCGATTCCGCAGCGGTGTGGACGCGCTAAAAGACCGGAGTTTCCGTGTAAGTCCCGAAAACTCGCTGGAGGGATTGGACGATCTCGCCCTCCGTGGCGCGCGCCCGGGCGCAGTCGATCAGGAGCTCCATCAGGTTCGCGTCGCCGGCCGCGGCCTCCCGCAGGGCGCTCAGGGCGGCCTCGACCGCCTCGGAGTCGCGGGAGGCGCGCACGGCCTGCACGCGCCCGATCTGCTTGCGCTCGATCTCGACCGGGATGCGGAGGATCTCGAGGCCGCGCTCGTCCTCCTGCTCGTACCGGTTCACGCCGACGACCACCCGGTCGCCGCGCTCGATCTCCTCCTGGAGCCTGAAGCTCGCCTCGGCGATCTCGCGCTGCGGATAGCTCTGCTTGATCGCCTCGACCATGCCGCCGAGCTCGTCGATCTTCGAGAACTCCGCGTACGCGGCCTCCTCCATGCGGTCGGTGAGCGCCTCGATGAAGTAGGAGCCGCCGAGCGGGTCGATCGTGTTCGTCACGCCGGTCTCGTGGGCGATCACCTGCTGCGTCCGGAGCGCCACCCGAACAGCCTCCTCGGAGGGCAGCGCGAGCGCCTCGTCATAGGAGTTCGTGTGAAGCGACTGGGTGCCGCCCAGCACGGCCGACAGGGCCTCGGTGGTGGTTCGCACGATGTTGTTGAGCGGCTGCTGCGCGGTGAGCGACACGCCCGCCGTCTGGCTGTGGAACCGCATCAGGAGCGAGCGCTCGTCGCGGGCGCCGTAGGTGTCGCGGAGCTCCTTCGCCCAGATCCGCCGCGCGGCGCGGTACTTGGCGATCTCCTCGAAGAAGTCGATGTGGGCGTTGAAGAAGAAGGAGAGCCGCGGCGCGAACTCGTCCACGTCCAGGCCGCGCTCGACCGCCTGCTCCACGTAGGTGAAGCCGTCCTTCAGCGTGAACGCCAGCTCCTGCTGGGCCGTCGAGCCCGCCTCGCGGATGTGGTAGCCCGAGATCGAGACCGGGTGCCAGCGCGGCATCCGCTTCGCGCAGTACTCGATCATGTCCGTGACGAGCCGCATCGCGGGGTCGATCGGGAAGCACCACTCCTTCTGGGCGATGTACTCCTTGAGGATGTCCGTCTGGATCGTGCCGGCCAGGCGCTCCGGCCCCACGCCCTGGCGCTCGGCCGCCACCACGTAGAAGGCGAGCATCACCGCGGCGGGCGCGTTGATCGTCATGGAGGTCGAGACGGCGCCCATGTCGATCCCGCCGAACAGCGTCTCCATGTCGTCGAGCGTGTCCACCGCCACGCCCTCGCGGCCGACCTCTCCCTCGGAGCGCGGATGGTCCGAGTCGTGCCCCATCAGCGACGGCATGTCGAAGGCGGTCGACAGGCCCGTCTGCCCGTGGTCGAGCAGGTAGCGGAAGCGCTCGTTCGTCTCCTCGGCCGTGCCGAAGCCCGCGAACTGCCGCATCGTCCAGAGCCGGCCGCGGTACATCGACGGGTACACCCCGCGCGTGAACGGATACTCGCCCGGGAAGCCGATCCGGTCGAACGGCCCCACGTCCTCCGGCGCGTACAGCGGCTCGACCGGCTCGCCGCTCAGCGTGGTGAACAGGGCGTCGCGCTCGGGGGTCCGCGAGAACCGCTCCCGGTACCAGCGCTCGGCGTCCGTCATCACTCGTGGCTCGACCGCCATACGGGCAACAGTGTTCCAAACCCCCGAACCTCCGACGCGTTCTTGCGTTCCAGCTGTCATGAGGCGCACACTCTTCACCGCAATCGCCGTCGCAGCGCTTGCCGCTCCCGCGGCAGCACAGGGACCGGGCCGCACGCTCACGATCGCCGCGTCGGCGACGACCGTGAAGTTCGGCACTCCCGTAACGCTGTCCGGCAAGCTGACGGGATCGAACGTGGACGGCCGCAACGTCCGCGTCGAGGCCGACGCGTTCCCCGTCGACTCGTTCGACACCGCCGGGAACACGGACACGAACGCCACCGGCGACTGGACGCTCGCGGTGACCCCGGCCGCGAACACGCGGTACCGGGCGCGCTCCGGGAACACCGAGAGCGGGACCGTCGACGTGACGGTCCGGCCCGCGCTCAGGCTCCGGCTGTCCGACCGCACGCCGCGGGCGGGCACTCGGGTCCGCTTCTTCGGCAGGGTCTGCCCCGAGCACGACGGCGTCAAGGTCGCGATCCAGCGCCGGCGCGCGGGGACGTGGCGGACGGTCCGGAGCGCGATCCTCCAGGACGTCGCGGGCAGCACGTGCTCGAGGTTCTCCAGGCGGCTCAAGGTGCGCCGGGACGGCGCTTACCGTGCGCGCTTCCACGGCGACGCCGACCACGCGGCCGGGAACAGCCGTGTGCGGCGCGCCAATGCGCACCGATAGCTAGCGGCGAAGAAGGGTGCGGCGCCGCGGTCTGCGCGCGCGTGCGGCCACGTAGCCGCCTCCGCCGCCCACCAGGGCGACGCTGCCCACCGCGGCGAGCACCCTGAGCCGCCTGCCGAGCTTGTCGAAGCGCATGATGCGCCAGCCCTCTTCGCGCGCCACCCGCTCGAGCGCGCGGTCGGGGTTCACGGCCACCGGGTAGCCCACCGTCCGCATCATCGGGAGGTCGGACTCGGAGTCCGAGTACGCGTACGACTCGGCGAGGTCGATGCCCTCGCTGGCCGCGAGCTGGCGGATCGCCTCGGCCTTGCCCTCCCGGTATGTGAACGGCCCGGCCGCGCGGCCCGTGTACACGCCGTCGCGCACCTCGCTCCGCATCCCGATGCCGCCGTCGAGCACGAGCACGTGCGCCAGCACGTCGGCCAGCTCCTGCGACGCCGCGGTCACGATGTAGACCGGCCGCCCGGCGTCCTGGTGCGCGTAGGCCTCGTCGAGCACCTCGCGGTACAGGAGCGGCAGCACGCCGGCCAGCACGTCGGGGCCCATGCGGGCGAGGTCGACCACGCGCTGGCCGGCGATCGAGCCGAGGATGCGCTCGCGGAGCTCGTCGGTGCCGGCGTCCGTGGACCCGTTCAGGCGGAACTTGATGTTCGCCCACAAGTCACGGGCGAGCTGGCGCCGGGAGACCATCCCGGCCCTGTACGCAGCGCGCCCGAAGTGGACCGCGCTGGAGCCCTCGATCAGCGTCTTGTCGAGGTCGAAGAAGGCTGCGCCGGCCATCGACTCGACAGTAGCTAGCCGCCGTTGACCTCCACGATCACCGCGTCGCCCTGGCCGCCGCCCGAGCAGATCGCCGCGCAGCCGAGCCCGCCGCCGCGGCGGCGCAGCTCGTTCACGAGCGTCATCAGGATCCGCGCGCCGCTCGCGCCGATCGGATGGCCGAGCGCGATCGCGCCGCCGTTCACGTTCACCTTCGACTCGTCCACGCCGAGCATGCGCATCGAGTTCAGCGCCACCGACGCGAACGCCTCGTTGATCTCGAACAGGTCGATCTGGTCGACGGAGAGGCCCGCCCGCTCGAGCGCCAGCTTCGCCGCGTTGGCGGGCGTGCGGGCGAGGTACGGGAACTCGTCGGCCACCGCCGCCTGGGCGACGATCGTCGCGAGCGCGGGACGGCCGTTCGCCTGCGCCCACTCGTCGGAGCTGAGCACCAGCGCGCCGGCGCCGTCGTTCACGCCGGGCGCGTTGCCTGCCGTGTGCGCGCCGTCCTTGTGGAACGCGCCGCGCAGCTTCGACAGCGACTCGAGCGAGCTCTCGCGCCGGGGCGCCTCGTCGACCTCGACGGTCGTGTCGCCCTTCCTCGAGCTGATCGTGACCGGCACGATCTCTTCCGGCAGGCGGCCCTCGTCGGTCGCCTGGATCGCGAGCTCGTGCGAGCGCAGCGCGAACTTGTCCATGTCGGCGCGCGTGATCTCGAGCTCCTCGCCGACCTCGTCGGCCTCCTCGCCCATCCCCTTGCCGGTAAAGGGATTGGTGAGCCCGTCGTGCATCATCGCGTCGAGCGCCTTGGCGTCGCCCATCCGGTAGCCGAAGCGCGCGTCCGTGAGCAGGTAGGGCGCGTTCGACATCGACTCCATCCCGCCGGCCACGGCCACGTCGAGGTCGCCGGCCCGGATCGACTGGTCCACCATCCCGGCGGAGCGGATGCCCGAGGCGCACACCTTGTTGACCGTCTCCGAGGAGACCTCCTTCGGGATCCCGCCCTTGATCTGGGCCTGCCGGCTCGGGATCTGGCCCTGCCCCGCCTGGAGCACCTGGCCGAACACGACGTGCTGCACCTGGTCCGGCGCCACCTCGGCGCGCTCGAGCGCCGCGGCGATCGCCGTGCCGCCCAGGTCGGTGGCGTCCTGCGAGGCGAGCGCCCCGCCCATCTTCCCGAACGGCGTCCGCGCGGCGCCGAGGATCACGGTCTTCGGAGGCATGTCGCGGAACGCTATCGACTGGGTACAGCGTGCGTATGCGCGCAGGGGCGCTCACAGTGCTGGTCGCTGCCGTGTTGGCGCTGCTCCCGGGCACCGCGGCGGCGCAGGGCATCGACACGACGTGCCAGTTCGCGCTCACGCGACTCGACGCGAGCACCACGAACGTGCTCGCGGTCGACACCAACGCGGTCTACTGGGGCGGCACCTACGCGGCGCTCCCCGGCACGCGCATCCGGATCGAGGGGCAGTACCCGCACGCGCGCTACTTCTCGTGGAACCTCTACGACTCCGCCGCGCGGCCCACCGACGCGCTGTCCGACTTCGAGCTCACGCCGAGCCCGGGGGGCGGCTACACGGCGTTCATCGAGGTCGGCGAGCCGCCGGCAAACCCGGCGCCGAACACGCTCTACACCGGCGACATCGCGCGGCGGTACCTTCCTCTACCGCGTGTACGTGCCCGACCGCGGGCAGGACGCGAAGGGCGGCGTGCCGCTCCCGAAGGTGTCGCTCGAACAGGCCGGCGGGATGGGCGGGGCGCCGGGCCTCCCGGCCTGCGGCGAGCTCCAGGCGCCGTACGCGTGGCAGCTGAACGACCTGGTGGCGGGGGCGCCGCCGGCGCCCGACCCGACTGCGGACGGCAACGGCTTTCCCGGCCGCAATCCGCCGAACTGGCGGCTGTTCCAGAACTTCTGCGCTTCGGCCGTGGACATCATGCTCGACAACGAGGACGGGGAGGGCTTCCACCCGGACGCCTACGGGCGCTGCGGCGACGGCCCCGGCTTCTTCTCGAACCGCGACATCGCGTACGTGTTCACGGGCACGTCGCGCGGGTTCGGCGAGGTCCTGTCGATCCGGGCGCGCGCGCCCAGGCGCCGCGCGCTCCGGTACTGGTCCTTCTGCCAGTACGAGCCCGCCAGCCAGCGCGTGATCTCGTGCCGGCGCGACAGCCAGGTGAAGGTCGGCCCGCGGCGCTTCTACAAGCTCGTGATCTCGACGCCGCAGTCGCGCCCGCGAAACGCGCGCAGGGCGTGCGGGGTCACCTGGATGCCGTGGGGGCCGCAGACCCAGGGGCTCCTGATCTACCGCCACATGCTGCCGCGCCGGTCGTTCCGGCAGGCGATCCAGAACGTCGCGAAGCCGGGCGACGAGCGGCGCGTGATGCGCCGGCTGTACCCGCGCGGCCGCTACCACGCCGACGCGGCGGCGTTCGAGAAGCGGGGCTGCAAGCGCGGCTAGACTGGGGTCGCTGATGGCCCAGATCACCGTCAGCGCGCGCTCCGGCAGTCCCGAGGAAACGGCGGCCGACACGCGCGTCGTCGGGCTGTTCGAGGGCGAGTCGCTCGGCGATGAGTCGCTTCAGATGCTGGTGGAGCTGGGCGAGGCGAAGCCGGGGCTGAAGAAGGTCGCGGTGGCTCACGAGGACGCTCCGGGCGGCGGACAGCGCCGCGTGCTGGTGGCGGGCCTCGGCGACCGCGACAAGTTCGGCGCGGAGCAGGCGCGCGTGGCGGCGGCCGCAGCGGCGGCGCGCGCGAAGGAGCTCGGCGCGGTGTCGCTCTCCTGGGCGGCCCCCGGCGGCGCCGACGTGACCGGCGCGCTCGTGGAGGGCACGCTGCTCAAGCTCTACTCGTTCGACCGCTTCAAGTCGCGCGGGAACGGCGACGGGAGCGGCGGCGTGGAGTCGCTCGAGATCGCCGGCGAGGCCGTGGACGCAGGCGAGGTGGAGCGCGGGCGCGTCGCGGCCGCGGCCGCCAACGCCGCGCGCGACCTCCAGAACCTGCCCGCGAACGTGGCGACCCCGTCCTTTCTGGCCGAGCGCGCGACCGAGGTGGCCGACCAGCACGAGGCGCTCGAGGTCGAGCTGCTCGACCGCGAGGCGATCGTGGAGCGCGGCATGGGCGCGTTCGCCGCCGTGGCTCAGGGCAGCCACGTGGACCCGCGCATGATCGTGCTGCGCTACCGGCCCTCCGGCGCGAGCGGCCCCCACCTCGCCTTCGTGGGGAAGGCCGTGACCTTCGACACCGGCGGGATCTCGATCAAGCCCTCGGCGAAGATGCAGGAGATGAAGTTCGACATGTCGGGCGGCGCCGCGGTCATCGAGGCGATGGCCGGGATCGCGGAGCTCGGCGTGCCGGCCACCATCACCGCCGTCGTGCCCTCGACGGAGAACATGCCGAGCGGCCACGCGGTCAAGCCCGGCGACATCGTGACCGCGATGAACGGAACGACGATCGAGGTCAACAACACGGACGCCGAGGGCCGGCTGATCCTCGCGGACGCCCTCTGTTACGCCGTGGAGCAGGGCGCCGACCGGATCGTGGACCTCGCGACGCTCACCGGCGCCATCCTGGTGTCGCTCGGCCACACCTACGCGGGCCTGTTCTCGAACGACGACGACTGGTGCGACGCCGTCGCCGCGGCCTGCGACTCGACCGGGGAGATCGGGTGGCGGCTGCCGCTCCACCCCGAGTACCTCGAGCTCACGAAGGGCCAGTTCGCGGACCTGACGAACGCCTCGGACCAGCGCGTGGCGATGTCGAGCTACGCCGCGGAGTTCCTGCGCCAGTTCGTCTCCGACAAGCCCTGGGTGCACATCGACATCGCCGGCACCGCCTGGGGAATGAGCCGCAATTACGTGGGCAAGGGCGCGAACGGGTTCGGAACCCGCCTCCTGATCGAGCTCGCCCGCGGCAGCACGGCCTGACCCCCGGTTTCACGCCTTTTCACGCTGTGTGACATGGATCACACACTTGTTTGGTCGGGGGGCGAGGTGGCTACGGTCCAGACGTAGCTAGGAAACGGCCCTGCTCTCGCGGCGGGGGAGGAGAACGCGAGAGCTCGGCAAGACCTGGTCCCGCCGACGGAACCCTGCGCGGGCCAGGCAGTCCCACCCCCTCGGAGGTGGTGTTTTGAAGAAGGCAGTGACCCTGCTGGCGTGCGCTTGCGCGCTGTCAGCGGGCGCGACAACTGTGGCGGTGGCTCAGTCCACCTCGCAGGCTGATACGACAAGGACAGCAACTACCGCGGAGGAGCCGCGGGCGAAGGCGGCCGGTACTCGGCTGCAGGCGCGCTATCGACGATGGCGGCACAAGCTGGATCGCTACGGCGTCTGGCGGGGCCGCAATCTCGTGCGTGCCGCACGGAGTGACGATCGCCCGCCCACGGCTCGTGAGTTGCGGCGCTCGATCCGGCGTATGAAGCGCCGGTTCGGGAACTGGTCGCGGACCTACAGGGGCCGCGCCACGGTGCACCGGTTCAAGGTGCGCCGCATTCCCGGCTGGGGCCGCTCTCATCTCCGCTCGATCGCCTGGTGCGAATCGAGGAACAACCCGCGCGCCATCGGTGGCGGCGGGGCGTACCGGGGCATGTACCAGTTCAGCTTCAGCACGTGGCGTGTAGTAGGCGGCTGGGGAGACCCCGCCGCCGCGCCGCGCTCGGAGCAGACCTGGCGTGCCTGGCGGCTGCTGAAGAACCACGGCAGCGGCCACTGGCCGGTCTGCGGCTAGCCCGCTGAAGCCAGTCCGGCCGGCCGCGCGAAGCTGCGCGGCCGGCCGGGTGGCTAACGCTGTGTGCGCGGGTGCTCGACCTGCTCGTCGCGCACGACCTCGCCCTGCTCGTCGCGCTCGAAGCGCCGCTCGCGCTCCACGCCGGGCTCGCTCGTGCGCTCGTAGTGCTCCACGCTCTGGTCGCCGGCCGTCTCGCCGGCTCCCTCGGTGCGCGTCTCGTCGGTGCCGGTCGTGCCGGTCTCGCCGGTGCCCGCGGTGCGGGTCTCGGCCTGGCGACGGTCGAACTCCGCCGCGGCCTCGTCCGGGTCCGCGTCCGGATCCTTCTTCGCGGCCTCGATGTGGCGCTCGCGCGCCTCGGCGTGCTGCTCGTCGGCGGCTGCCGAGCGCTCGCGGGCCAGGGCGTCCTGGCGGCGCGCCTCGGCGGCTTGGGAATCTGCCTCCGCGCGCGTCTTGTCGGCCTGCGCGCGGCCCACCTCCGCCTCACGGCGGATCTCGTCCGCCTGCGCGCGGCGTGTCTCGTGCCTGCGCTCACGGCCCTTCCGGCCCAGCAGCCACAGAAGCGCCAGCAGTATCAGCACTCCGGCGACGATGGCGATGATGACTCCGGTATCCATTCCTTCCTCCCTTTTCGTTCCCGGGGACGGCTACCCGGCTCGCGCGCGTCGTACGCCTACTTTGCGGCGGCCTCCTCTTCCTCCTTCTCCACCAGCTCGCGCTTCAGAACCTTGCCCGTGGCGTTTCGCGGCAGTTCGTCGAGGAACTCGATCTCGCGCGGGACCTTGTAGCGAGCGAGGTTCTTCTTCACGTAGCCCTTGAGGTCGTCCTCGCTCGCCTTCTTGCCGCTCTCGAGCACGACGAAGGCCTTCAGCCGCTGGCCGAAGTCCTTGTCGTCCACCCCGATCGCCGCTGCCTCGCTCACCGCGTCGTGGCGCGAGAGCAGGTCCTCGACCTCCTTCGGGAACACGTTCTCGCCGCCGGAGACGATCATCTCGTCGTCGCGGCCCTCCACGAACATGCGGCCGCCGTCGTCGAAGCGGCCGACGTCGCCCGTGGCCATGAGGTTCCCGATCACGTCCTTCGAGCCGCCGCCCGTGTAGCCCTCGAACAGCATCTCGTTCCCGACGAAGATCCGGCCCGTATCGCCCGGCTTCGCCTCGACGCCCTTCTCGTCGTACAGCTTCACCACGGTTCCGCGCGGCGGGCGGCCCGCCGTGCCGGGCGCGGCGCGCATGTCCGCCGGCGTCGCGATCGTGGCCCAGGCGACCTCGGTGGAGCCGTAGAGGTTGTAGAGCGTGTCCCCGAAGGCGTCCATCCAGCGGCTGCCGAGGTCGCCGGGCAGCGCCGACCCGCTCGCGCCGACCACCCTCAGCGACGACGTGTCGTACTTCGCGCGCGTCTCCTCCGGCAGGTCCATGATCCGCTGCATCATCACCGGCACGACCGCGAGCGCGTCGGCGCGCGTGCGCGCAACCTCGGCGAGGCACTGCTCCGGGTCGAACTTCCGCCGCAGCACGTATGTCATCCCGAGGATCAGGCCGAGCGAGAAGTGCGCGAAGCCCCACGAGTGGAACAGCGGCGCCGCCACGTGGATCACGTCCCGGCTCCTCAGCGGGATCTTCGACAGATAGGACACGATCGGGTCGATCGTCTCCGGGTTGCCGCGCGACGCGCCCTTGGGCGTGCCGGTGGTGCCCGACGTGAGGATCACCGCGCGGCCCTCGCGCTCGGGCGGGATGACGTCGCTCGGGTCGCCGTCGGCCATCAGCTCGTCGAGCGTCGGGTCGTCGCAGGTCGCCGAGTCGTGCCAGGCGACGAAGCGCTTGCGGCGATGCCCGGCCTCGTCCAGCAGCTCGTAGAACTCCTCGTCGAAGATCAGCGCCTTCGGCTTCTCGCGCTGGACCACCTCGGTCAGCTGCGGGCCGGCGAACGCGGTGTTGAGGTACAGCGAGTCCGCGCCCAGCTTCGACAGCGCGATCGTGGCCTCGATGAAGCCGCGGTGGTTGCGGCACATCACGCCCACGCCGTCGCCCTCGCCGAGACCCTGGTCCGCGAGCGCGTGCGCGAGCGCATTCGTCCGCGTGTCGACCTCGCGAGTAGCTCAGCGTGCCGAGCTCGTCGACGATCATCGTGTCCTCCGGGAAGCGCGCGGCGAGCGAGATCGCTCCCGCGGCCGGGCTGCGGCCCCACTTCTGGAGCGTCCGCAGCACGTGGAAGAGGCGATCCGGCCGCATCGGGCGGATCACCCCGGCCTCGATCAGGATCTTCGCGCTGCCCAGCTCGTACGCCACCTTCGCGGGCAGGCTCTTGCCGTCCTCGTCGCTCACCTGTTCCCTGACCTCCTCGTCCTCGAGCTCGAGTGCCAGATTCTGAAGCGTTTGCTCCAGAGTTCGCGCCACCATCGGCGCCGGCCAGCCGGTCGGCGACGGTCCCGAGCAGCCCCGGCGCGTCCCAGGAGAGCCGGAGCGTCACCTTCGTGCGGCCGTCGTCCGCCTCGCGCAGGCGCCAGCGCGCCCGGTGGTCGAGCCCGGTGATGCTCGTCCAGGCCATGTCCGCCGCCTCGTCGCACTCCACGATCTCGACCAGCCCGCCGACGTCCGCCGAGCCGATCCGCATCCGCAGCGCGTAGCGCGCGCCCAGCCCCTTCTCGTCGTTCTTGCGCTCGAGCCGGGTGAGGCCGTGCCAGAAGCGGTCGTAGTCGCACGGCTCCGCGACGAGCTCCCAGATCTCCTCGCGCGAGGCGTCGATCGCGATGTCGCGCTCTACGCGCATCAGCCGAGCACCGGCAGCGAGCGCTCGTCGGCCAGGCCGCTGAGCGTCGCCTGCATCCGCGTGGTCACGAGGTCGTAGGCCTCGTCCACGTCCATGCCGGACACGTCGATCGGCTCGAGCACCTGCATCGTGATCTTCGCCGGAAGCGGGATGTGGCCGAGCATGTCCCCCACGTTCAGCCCCCAGGGCAGCGCGAGCGACACCGGGAGCACCTTCAGGCGGAACATCCGGTCGAGCCCGAGCAGGCTCGCGATCCGCTCGCCGCGCGAGAGGAACAGCGCCGTCTCCTGGCCGCCGATGCCCACCACTGGAACGAGCGGCACCCCCTTCCCCTGCGCCAGCCGGATGAAGCCGCGGCGGCCGCCGAAGTCGACCTTCGCGGACTGCCAGCTCGGCCGGTGCACCTCGTAGTCGCCGCCGGGGTAGACGAGCAGCGCCGCGCCCACGTCGAGCGCGCGCTCGGCGTTCTCCGGCGTTGCGGCCACCGTGCCGTACTTGCGCAGCGACCCGAGCCCGGGCATCGAGAGGACGAGGTTGTGGGCGAGCTGGTGGAAGCGGCGCTCGACGCCGAAGTAGGTGCTGAACGCCAGCGTGAAGACGTGGGTGTCCGGCGTGACGTTCCCGCCCGAGTGGTTGCCCACCAGCAGCACGGGGCCCTCCTCCGGGATGTTCTGGAGGCCGCGCACGTCGGCGCGGAAGTAGAGGCTCGCCAGCATCCAGAGGCCGGGCAGGGTCTCGCGGATGTAGTCGGGGTCGCGCTCGTCGAGGTCGGCGGTGGGCACGCGCCGCTGCGCCTCGTCGGCGACCGCTCCGATCACGCGGGCGATCAGCCGCACGGCGCCAAGCGGCGCGGCGCCGTTCGTCGAGCCGTGGGCGGTGGAGGTGCTCACCGCTCTAAGCGGCTCGCCTGTTCACTCCGCCGAGTTCGGGCCAGGTCGACGGCGGCCCGGCGGGACGGCTGATCTTGTGCGGCTCGCCGGCGGGCAGGCCCTTCAGGAGCTTGCGGACGCGCGGGTCCCGAAGCTGCTTGGCCACCGTCTCCTCCGCCGTGTCGATCACGTCCTGGCGGCGCTCGGAGCTCATCCAGTTGCGGCCCATGGCGGCGTGGTCCTCGGCCGTCGGCTCGATCACCACGACCTCGGTGCCGAAGCGGCGCACCTTGCGCTCCTCGCGCTCGAGGCGGCCGCGCGAGGCGCGCCGGGTGATCGCCGGGATCGTGTCGAGCAGGCCGGCGATGCCGGAGGACCCCTCCGACGAGCTCGTGAGCGGGTTGAGGCAGATCACGACGTCGAGGCCGCGGCCGGCCACGAGATCCAGGTTCGAGACCGAGCAGACCCCGCCGTCCACGTAGCGCCGCCTGCCGATCTTCACGGGCCGGTAGAAGCCCGGGATCGCGCACGAGGCGGCCACGGCGTCGCCGATGTGGGCGCGCGGCGAGCCGAGCCGGCCGAACGGCGTGCGTCGGCCCGTCTCGTAGTCGCACGCCACGGCCCAGTAGTTCGGGTGGTCGACCCAGTCGCCGCTCACGGCGCGCGTGATCGTCTCCTTCAGCGGGTCGGTGGAGACGAACCCGGACGGCACCCAGCCGGCGACCATCTGGAGCGGCGTGTGCCGGAGCGGGTTGGACATCGCCTTGAAGGCCATTCGAAGCGAGCCGGGGCCGATCGCGGGCAGGCCGCGGTGGAAGCGGAAGCTCGCGCCGGCGGAGCGGTCGGCCTCGGCCGCGGGGCGGCCGTCGGCCCCCACGAGCCCCTCGAACACCTCGCCGCGCGAGTGGGCGACCATGAACCACGGCGGGATGCCGCCTGCCACGAGCGCGCCGATCATCGAGCCCGCCGAGGTGCCCACGACGTAGTCGGCGCTGCCCGGGTCCCAGCCGGTCTCGCGCGCGAGCGCGCTGAGGCCGCCCACGAGCCACGCACCGCCGAGCACGCCCCCGGCGCCGAGTACCAGTCCGACCCTCATGTCTGAAGCGGTTGCCCCCGCGGAAGCGGGGTCAAACGCGGACCCGGAACCCTCCATCGCGGCCTCCACCCTAGTGCCACGACCGGCATTTCGCGCCCCTAACTGACCGATCGGTCAGGACTCGTCCGTCTCGGGATCCCCGTAGGCCCGCTTGCGCCACGGCGGCCTGACGTCCGGGTCGAGCGCGCGGTAGCCGCGCCGGTCGTGCGTCTCGAGCGGGATCAGGCGCAGCCCCTCGCCGGTGGTGCTGCGCTCATCCGCGTTCCGGCCCGGGACGAGCGGGATGCGCCTGTGGCGCCGCCCGTTCGGGAGCGGGATGTGGCGCGGGAACGGGGGAACGCCGCGCCGGCTCGGTCCCGGCTCCATCCGGAACGGCACGTGCCCGGAATGGCTCCCGCGCGAGACGCGCACCCAGCCGGTCCTCCGGACCCACCTGTCGCCGCACTGGCTCCACTTGCAGCCCTGGAAGCGGCCGTGCGAGCTGGCGCGCGCCCAGGTGCTGCCGTCCGGGTCGACGCGGATCACGACGCCCTCCCAGTCGTCGCGGTGATAGCCCGGGTAGTCCGGCGTGCCGGAGACGAGCGCGCGCAGCCGCGGAAGGAGCCATGAGCGCTCCCAGATCCGGTCCGAGCCCGCGAGGGTGGTGTTCGAGTCGGGGTAGTAGAGCCAGTAGCTCACGTACAGCCGGCCGCCCCGCCGGATCAGCCGCGTGAAGGCGGTGGCGCGGAGCCCGCGATCGGTCACGTGGGCGTCGAGCCGGGGATCGCCGGGGGCGGTGGCGCACTCGGCCCGGCGGCACTCCCTCCAGTCGACCGGAAGCTGCCGCTCGCCGCCCTCGTAGGCGAGATGCGGAGCGAGCTCCCGAACCCGCCGGGCGTCCCGCTCGCCGTAGGCATCGACGAGCGCCCGCTCACCCTCGTCGCACCGGGCGGAGACCGCACAGACGAGATGCCTGGCGAGGAAGCCACCGACGGCGCGCCCATCGACAGCGCCGCCGCCGGCGGCCAGCATCGCCCCGAGCGCAACGCACACCACACACACGACCGCAACGAACTCGACACAGGCCTGTCCCCTCTGACCCCTCATGCGAGGTCCGGGCGGCCCGCAGGAGGTCACGGCCGCAGGTGCTCCCAGTCGCGGGAGAGGTCGAACGGGCTGAGGCAGTCGTTCGTCATCTGGACGACGTCGCGGAGCGGCACGACCTGCCGGTGGCTCTCCGGATGGAGCAGCCCGTAGCGAACGCGCTCGTAGGCGAAGCAGGCGACCCACGCCCGCCGCCACAGCGCCCCGAACCGAGCACGCGCCCGCTGGCGGGACCGGGTTCCGAAGCCGGAGCGGAGGACGGCGGGGCGCCGCCCAGCCGGCCGGAGGAGGTGGCGCGAGAAGCGGCGGAAGCGTGACCGCCCGCGGCGGCCGGAGCGGGCGACCGACCACCCTCAATGCCCGTCGTTCGAGCCTCGCGCCCCTCGCATCCATCCAGCGCGCACCTCGTAGCCCGCAGGCCCGCCATCGCCACCCCGGATGCATCAACACGCTCGCTCACCCGCGCGAGGGCGCCCACAGCGATCGCCACCAGCAGCACGACCCCGACCCACTCGACGCTCGCCTGGCCACCCTCGCTGCGCAGCACGCGGCCGAACGTACGTCGCGGCCGCGCATGGGTGGGGCTGCCGGTGTGACGAGTGGGCTACAGGGGGATGACGAGGCCCTGCTCGGAGCTCGCCCGCGCGGCCTCGATCACGCGAAGCGTGGCGATGCCGGCCTCGAGTGGGACGGGCGCGGACCCGGCCGCGCGGATCGCCCTCTCGAGCTCCTCGTAGAACGCCACGTACCTTCCCGGCTCGGTCCTCACCGGCTCGGCGTCGTCGTCGGTGCCCAGCCGGCCCCAGGCGTCCGGGGGCTCCTCGCCGAAGCCGGGGTCGCTCGGGTGGGCGCCGTCGCGGAGCGCCGCCTCCTGCACGTCCAGCCCCCACTTCACGTACGCGGCCCGGGAGCCGCGCGCCAGGAAGCGCGGGCCCGCCTGGGCGGCCACCATCGACGCGGACAGGTGTGACACGGCGCCGCCGGCGTGCTCCAGCGCGAGGAAGAAGTCGTCGTCCACGACGGCTCCCGGGCGCACGCGGCGGATCTCCGCGTGGACCGACCGCGCGGGGCCGAGCAGCTCGAGCGCCTGGTCGATCAGGTGAGGGCCGATGTCGAACAGCATCCCGCCCGCGTCCTCGGGCGCCGCCTCCTCTCGCCACCGGTCGGCCTCGACCTCGGGGCGCCAGCGGTCGAAGCGCGACTCGAGCCGGACCAGGTCGCCCAGAGCGCCCTCGCCGGCCAGCCGCCGCAGCGTCAGGAAGTCGCCGTCCCAGCGGCGGTTGTGGAACACGGACGCCACGACCCCCGCGGCGCGCGCCGCCTCCGCGAGCCGCTCGCCGTCCGCCACGCTCGCCGCCAGCGGCTTGTCGACCACCACGTGCAGCCCGGCGGAGACCGCGGCCAGCCCGAGTGGCACGTGCTCCCGGTTCGGCGCCGCCACCACGACGAGGTCGTGCTCGCCGGCGCGGCCGAACAGCTCGTCCGCGGAGGCGAGCACCTGCGCGTCCGGATGGGCCGCGCGCGCCTCCGCGGCGTGCCCGGACGTCACGATCGACGTCAGCGCGAGGCCGGGCACGGCCTCGACGAGCGGCGCGTGGAACGCCGACCCGGCGAGGCCGTATCCGATCAGCCCTACGCGGAGCGGGGTCAGACCCGTCCCGCGGCCTGTCGCTGCCGCCGCGCGATCGCGTCGATCACGACCGCCAGGAGCAGCACCGCGCCGGTGACGATGAACTTCACCGACGACTCGCGACCCTGGAGGTCCATGCCGTTCGAGATCGAGGTGATCACGAGCGCACCGAGCAGCGCGTGCCAAACGCTGCCGCGACCGCCGAAGAGGCTCGTCCCGGCGATCACCGGGCCCGCGATCGCGAGCAGCAGGAAGTCACCGGACCCCGACGACTGGTTCACCGCGAGCAGCCGCGACGCGGCCATGATGCCGCCCGTCGCCGCCATCGCCGAGGCGATCATGAACACGATCACCCGGACCCGGTTCACGTTGATCCCGGCGCGCCGCGCGGCCTCGGAGTTGCCGCCCACCGCGAAGATGTGGCGCCCGAACCTGGTCCTCGTCGTGATGTAGAAGAAGATCAGGCAGAACCCGACCAGGATCAGCGCCGCCAGCGGCAGGCCGCGGTCGTCGTTCAGGACCCAGATCGCCACCAGAACCGCGACCGTGACCAGCCCGATCCGCATCACGAGCAATCCGAGCGGCGGCGCCGAGAGGCCCTGTCCAACGCGCTTCTGCCGCCCACGGAGGGCGAAGACCGCGTAGATCGCGACGGCCGCGATCCCGATGATCCAGCCGACCATGTCGCTGTAGAAGGTGCTGGTGAGCCCGGTGACCTTCGGGTCCGTGATGTTCACGGTGCCGGTACTGCCGAGCACCTCGAGTTGCGCCCCCGGCCAGGCGAGCAGGCCGGCCAGGGTGACGACGAACGACGGGACCGCGAAGCGCGTGAACACCGACCCCTGGAACAGGCCGATCAGCGTCCCGGCGGCAACGGCCGCCGCGATGCCGAGGTAGGGGTTCCAGCCCTCCTTCTCGATCAGCACGGCCATGACCGCCGCGCAGAGGCCGCTCACGGCGCCGACCGAGAGGTCGATCTCGCCGAGCAGCAGCACGAGCACGACGCCGATCGACACCATGCCGACCGCCGTCATCTGAAGCACCAGGTTCGACAGGTTCACCGAGCTCAGGAAGCGCGGCTCCTGGATGTAGAAGATCGCCCAGATCACGGCGATCGCGAGGACGACCCGCAGCTCGGCGAGGTCGCCGGCGATGAAGCGCCGCACGAGGTCGAGGCGCGGGCTGTCCTCGCCGTCGTGGTCGACCGTGGCTCCGTGGGCGGTCATCGCTCGCCTCCGTTCCCGGAGGCGCCCGTGATGGCCGACACCACCTGATCCTGGTTCGTCCCGTCCGCCGCGAAGTCGCCCGCCTGCTTGCCGAGCCGCAGCACGAAGATCCTGTCCGCGACCTCGAACACGTCCGCGAGGTTGTGGCTGATCACCACCACGGCGTGGCCCTGTTCCTTCAGCCGCTTGATCAGCGCGAGCACCTGCGCCGTCTGACGGACGCCGAGCGCCGCCGTCGGCTCGTCGAGCATGACGAGCTTCGGCTCCCCGAGCAGGGAGCGTGCGATCGCGACCTGCTGGCGCTGGCCGCCGGACATCGCGCCGACCTCCGCGCGCAGGTCCGTGATCGTGACCGCGAGGTTCTCGAGCAGCTCGCCGGTGCGCTTCTCCATCGCCACCTCGTCGAGCTGCCCCGCGGCGGCCGGCGGGCCGTCCGCCACCTTCTCCCGGCCGAGGTAGAGGTTCTCGACCACGTCCAGGTTGTCGCACAGCGCGAGGTCCTGGTAGACGGTCGCGATCCCGAGCCCGACGGCGTCGGAGGGCCCCGCGATCGTGACCTCCTGGCCCTCGAACGAGACCGTCCCGTCGTCCGCCGGATGGATCCCGGCGATCACCTTCACGAGCGTCGACTTGCCGGCGCCGTTGTCGCCCACCAGCGCGACGACCTCACCGGGGCGGACCTCGAAGTCCACGTCGCTCAGCGCCTGGACCGCCCCGAAGCTCTTGCTCACCCCCTTCAGGGAGAGCACGGGCGTGCTCGCTTCTGCATTCATCTCGTGCATCTCCTCCTCTGGAAGAAACGGGAACGGGGGCGCCCGAAGGCGCCCCCATTCTCCACACCCGTGCTACTGGATGCCAGCCTTGGCGCAGGCGTCCGCGAACTGACCGGTGCAGAGCTCGTCCACCGTCCAGAACTCGTCCTTGATGATCGTGTCGTTGATGTTGTCAACGGTCACGGCCACCGGCTCGAGCAGAATCGACGGCACCTGCTTCATGCCGTTGTCGATCTGGTCGTCCGCCGCGGGCGGCTCCTTGCCCGTCGCGAGTGCCACGGCCAGCTCGGCCGCGGCCTCCGCCTCGGCCTTGATCGCCTTGTAGACGGTCATGTACTGCTCGCCGGCCAGGATCCGCTGGATCGCGGCCAGCTCGGCGTCCTGCCCGGTGACCGGGATGGTCTTCGGGTCGACGCCCTGGGCCTTCATCGCCGCGATGGCGCCACCGGCGGTGCCGTCATTGGCGGCGTAGACGCCCACGAAGCCGTCCTTGCCGACGGCCGTGATCGCCTGGTCCATCTCCTGCTGGGCCTTGTCCGGGCTCCAGTCAGGCGTGTCGTACTCCTTGGCGACCTTGAACGGGCTGTCGTCGATGACGCTGTGCGCGCCCTCCTTGAACAGCTTCGCGTTGTTGTCCGTCGGGGCGCCGTTGATCATGATGATGTCGCCCTTGGCGCCGTCCTCCTCCAGCTTCGAGACGAGGCTCTCGCCCTGGAGCTGGCCGACCTTCTCGTTGTCGAACGAGATGTAGTAGTCGATGTCGGCGTCCGTGATCAGGCGGTCGTAGCTGATCACCGGGATGTCCGACTGCTTCGCCCGCTGGACGATCGCACCGGCTGACGCGGCATCCACCGGGTCGAGCACGAGCACGCTCGCGCCCTGGGTGATCGCCGCCTCGGCCTGCTGCTGCTGCTTCGCGGCATCCTGGTCCGCGTTCGAGTACAGGATCTCGCAGTCCGCGCAGAGCTCCTTGGCCTTGGCCTCGAAGTTCGGCCTGTCCTGCGACTCGTACCGTGCCGTCTTCGACTCGGGCAGGAGCAGGGCAATCGATCCACTGTCACCGCCGCCCTCGCCTCCACCGCCACTGTCGCCGCCACCGTCGTCGTCATCGCCACAGGCTGCGAGCGCCAGTGCGGCGACGAGCGAGGCGATCACGGCGAGCCATCTGAACTTCCCCATCCTTTTCCTCCTCCTAGTTTGCTGCCGTTGCCTTCTTGACCGCCGGCGCCGTCCCGCTCCACGCGGGACCGGCCTTCTGGAGCACGAGTGCGACCGCGCCGAGCAACTCGGCGCGCTCTCCCAGCTCGCCGAGGACGATCCCCACGTCCTCGGCCGCACTCGGTATCGCTCGCAGTCCCACTGCCTCTCTGAGCGGATCGAGCAGCACCTCTCCGGCGACGGCCATGCTGCCCCCGACGACAATCCGCTCGGGGTTGATCAGGTTGCACAGGTCGGCCACGGACGCCCCGATGTGGCGTCCGGCGTCGGCGAGCGCCCGGCGGCAGCCGGGATCGCCTCCGACCGACCTCGTCAGAACGTCTTCGAGCGTGAGCCCCTCGCCGAGGCTGCGGCTCAATAGCCCCGCGATCGCGGTGCCGCTCGCATAGGTCTCGAGACAGCCGCGACTCCCGCAGCGGCATATGTCGCCGGTCTCGTCGAGCGACGTGTGCCCGATCTCCCCGGCGGTCCCGCCCGCGCCCTCGAACAGGCGCCCGTGGATCACCACGCCGGCGCCGATGCCGGTCGCGAGCTTCAGGTAGACGACGGTGCCCGCGCCGCGCCCGGCGCCCCAGAAGGACTCGGACAGCGCGCCGAGGTTGGCGTCGTTCCCGAGCCAGACGCGCATGCCGAGCCGCTCGCTCATCCGCTCAGCCGCGTGGGTCCCGGCCCAGCCCGGCAGGATTGCCGACGAGCCCACGACTCCGCTCGCGTGGACCGGTCCCGGCAGGCCCATACCGACGCCCACCACGCGGTCGCGCTCGGTGTCCGCCTCGGCGAGCACGCCCTCCACGAGCTCGGCCGCGCACTCGATGCCGGTCTCCGCGTCGTAGTCGTCCTCCATCTCGCGCCGGTCCTCCGCGAGCACCCGGTGAGAGAGGTCCGCGAGCGCGACGGCGAGGTGGCGCTTGCCGAAGTCGATGCCCACGGCCAGTCCGGCTCCCGGGTCGAGCGAGATCAGCGCCGGCGGGCGCCCGCCGCCCGATGGGCCGCGGTCGCCGGTGTCGCCGTCCATGACGATGCCCTCCGCCTGGAGGCCGGCCACGATCGTCGAGACCGTCGAGCGCGAGAGCCCGGTGTGGCGGGCAACGTCCGCGCGACTCGTCACGCCGAGCAGTTGAAGCGACTGGATGACTCGCAGGCGGTTCGACTCGCGGGTCGAGGGCGGTGCGACCGCCCCGTCCTCCTCCATGGCGGTCGATCCTCTCGGGCGCCAGGAGCTTTGTCAAGGTCTCGGCAGAAGATCGGCCCTGTTAAGGCTTTATTTGTTCGATTTCGGCCTATCTGCTCCAGGCCGCGATGGTTCACGACGGCCCCGGCTGGTATTTGAAGGGGACATGGCCACCGCCACCAGGCAGGGAACCGCTCCCCATGAAGCGATCGCCGCGCTCGCCGATCGCTTCGACCCCGATGTGCTCGAGCTTCCGCGCGGCCGCGCCCGCATCCGGCTCGAGGTGACCGGCGCGGACGCGTGCGACGCGGTGCTGGCGGGGCGCCGCCTCCGGCTGCGGCCGGCCGACGAGAGCGCGAACCCCGACGCCATGCTGAGCGCGAGCGCCGCCACCTGGAAGAAGATCGCCGCCGACCTCCGCGGCGGCATGGAGGCGTTCCGCGCCGGCAGGCTCAGGCTCCGCGGCAGCCTCCACCTGGGCGTGGGCTTCCTGGCGGCCACGAGCGGCTCCACCGAGCCGGGACGGCTCGAGTTCGCCACGCTGCGCACCCGCGGCTTCGGCGCGATCTCGGTGCTGTCGGCCGGCACCGGCCCGGAGACGATCGTCTGCGTGCACGGCCTCGGCGGCACCAAGGCCTCGTTCCTCCCGACAGTCAACGCGCTGGCCGACGACTTCCGCGTCGTCGCGATCGACCTTCCCGGCTTCGGCGAGTCCGACAAGCCGATCGGCGCTCCTTACGACGCGGCCTGGTTCGCCCGCTCGATGTTCGCCGCGATGGACGCGCTCGGAATCGAGCAGGCCCACGTCGCGGGCAACAGCATGGGCGGCCGCGTGGCGATCGAGGCGGGGCTGATGGCGGGCGACCGCACCGGCGGCCTCATGCTGCTCAGCCCGGCGCTCGCCTGGCTGCGGCCGCGCCCGTGGGCGCCGATCGTGCGCGCGCTGCGGCCCGAGCTCGGGTTGATCCAGCCCGCGCCGCGGCCGGTGGTCGAGGCGATGGTCCGCCGGCTCGTCCCGGCCGGGAACGGCGGCTGGACCGCCGCCGGGATCGACGAGTTCCTGCGCGCCTACCTCACCCGCAGCGGACGCGCCGCGTTCTACGCCGCGGCGCGGAACATCTACCTCGACGAGCCGCACGGGGAGAACGGCTTCTGGACCCGGCTCGAATCGCTCCAGCGCGAGTCGCTGTTCGTGTGGGGGCGCCATGACATGCTCGTCCCGATCGGCTTCATGAAGCACGTGGAGAAGGCTCTCCCGAGGGCGCGCCACGTCGAGCTGAACTGCGGCCACGTGCCGCAGGTGGAGCGGCCGCGGGAGACTCACGCGGCCATTCGCACCTTCCTTCGCGAGCTCTAGCTACAGCTGCTCCTGCTGGTCCTGCTGCTCGCCTCCGGTTCCTTCCTCGTCGTCCTGCTGCTCGTCGGGGGTGACCTCGTCAGGTGTGGTCTCTGGTGTTTCCATGCGACCGCCTACCCGGTTCGTGCTGGTACAACCTCCCTGTGGACCTCCCACCCGGCCCCCGGATGCCGAGCCTCCTCCAGGCGGCGTTCGTGACGGTTTCGCCGTACGGATGGATGGTCAAGCGCTGGCGGCGCTACGGCGACGTCTTCTCGTCCCGCTTCCCGATCTTCGGGCACGTCGTGTACGTGGCGGACCCGGCGCTCGTGAAGGAGGTCTTCACAGGCGACGCCACGACCTTCCACGCGGGCGAGGCGAACACGCTGGCGCTCGGGGACGCGCTCGGGGAGCACTCGCTCCTCACGCTCGACGAGGACCGCCACATGAGCCAGCGGAAGCTGCTCCTTCCCCCCTTCCACGGCGAGGCCGTGCGCCGCTACGTGGAGGTGATGGCGGAGGCGACGGAGCGCGAGGTGGCGACCTGGCCGGTGGGCAAGGAGCTCGCGCTGCGGCCGCGCATGCAGGCGATCACGCTCGAGGTGATCCTGCGCGCGGTGTTCGGCGTCCGCGAGGGCGAGCGGATGGACCGGTTCCGCGAGCTGATCCCGCCGCTCGGCGAGACCACGAGCGTCCTGAACTGGATCCCGTTCTTCGAGCGCGACCTCGGCGGGATCACCCCCGCGGCGAGGTTCCGGCGCGCGCTCGCCGCGGTGGACGAGCTGATCTACGCCGAGATCGCCGACCGGCGCGCGGCGGCGGACGCGGACGGCGAGCACCGGGACGACGTGCTCTCGCTGCTCCTGCGCGCCCGCCACGAGGACGGCTCGCCGATGACCGACGCGGAGCTCCGCGACGAGCTGATGACGCTGCTCACGGCCGGCCACGAGACGACCGCCACCGGCCTCTCCTGGGCGTTCGAGCGGCTGCTGCGGAACCCGGACGTGCTCGACCGCCTCACGGCCTCGCTCGACGACGACGACTACGTGGACGCCGTCGTGAAGGAGACGCTTCGCATCCGCCCGGTCGTGGTGGACGTGGCCCGCAAGCTCACGCGCGACACCGAGGTGGCGGGCTGGCGGCTGCCCGCCGGCACGCTCGTCCTGCCGGCGATCGCCGTGCTCCACAAGCGCCCCGACCTGTACGAGGCACCCGGACGAGTTCCGGCCCGAGCGGTTCCTCAACGGGGGCGCGGAGTCCTATGCATGGATCCCCTTCGGCGGCGGCGTGCGGCGCTGCATCGGCGCGTCCTTCGCGCAGGTGGAGATGCGCACCGTGCTGCGCGAGGTGCTGCGGCGCGTGCGGCTCCGCGCGCGGAGCCAGAAGCCCGAGCGCGGCGTGATCCGGCACGTGACGGTCGTACCCGGCCGCGGCTGCCGCGCGGTCGTGGAGGAGCGCCTACCCGTCGAGGCGCCGGCGGAACTCGCCGGAGCCCACAACGGAGGCGCCGAGGTCGCGCACGCGGCGGGCGAGGTCGGCGTCCGAGGTCACAACCGCTAGCGAGCCGGGATCGCCGTCGCGCTCCACCAGCGCGGCGATGTCGTCGTCCGCGGCGTTCCGCCCTCGGCGGCTGGCGAAGCGGACGTCGAGGCGCTCGCCCGAATCGATCTCGAACGGCCTGCCGTCGAAGACCACGGTCACGCTCTCGCCGGTCGCCGAGCCGAACGACTCCAGCTCCGAGGCGAGGTCGCGCATCGCGCGCGGCCGGTCGCGCCACCACCCCGTCGGGCGCGACCCGATCACGTTCATCCCGTCCACGACCCAGCGGGTCACCGCCGGCGCCTGACGACCACCACGATCGCGGCGACGATCAGGGCGCCCACCCCGAGCTGGGCGAGCAGCGCGACGCCCGTGCCCTCGTCGCTCGTGGCGTCGCGGACGGCGGCGAAGGCGATCGACGCCCCGAAGAAGACGACGAGCGTCCAGAGCACGGTGTCCTTGTCCACCGGCCGGGACCATACCCGCGGCTAGTCTCGACGCGTGTGAACGACCGGCCAGTGCTCGCGGGCGTGCTCGGCGCGCTCGTGATCGCCTTCTCGGCGATCCTCGTCCGGCTGGCCGAGGTGTCGCCCTCCACCGCCGCGTTCTACCGCTGCGCCTACGCCCTGCCGCCGCTGGCATTCCTCGCCTGGCTCGAGACGCGCCGCTACGGGCCCCGCCCGCTCCGCGAGCGGCTCCTGCTCTGGGGCGCCGGCGCGATGTTCGCGGCGGACCTCACCTTCTGGCACCACTCGATCGAGGCGGTGGGCGCCGGCCTCGCGACCGTGCTCGGGAACATCCAGGTGGTCCTCGTGGGAGTCATCGCCTGGGTGGCGCTCGGAGAGCGCCCCGACAACCGCTCGCTCGCGGCGATCCCGGTCGTGTTCGCGGGCGTCGTGCTGATCTCCGGCGTCATCGGCGCGGACGCCTACGGCGAGGACCCGGTGCTCGGCGTGGTCTTCGGAGTCGGAACCGCGATCACGTACGCGCTCTTCATCGTGATCCTCCGCTACGGAAACGCGGACGATCGCCGCCCTGCCGGCCCGCTGTTCGACGCCACGCTCAGCGCGGCGGTGTTCTCGGCCATCGGCGGCATCGCCGTGGGCGACATCGACTGGGTCCCGGGCCTCGAGTCGCAGGCCTGGCTCGTGCTCCTCGCGCTGTCCTCGCAGGTGCTCGGCTGGCTCCTGATATCGGTGTCGCTGCCACGGCTCCCGGCGGTTGTCGGCTCGATCGTCCTGATGCTTCAGCCGGTCGCGACCGTCTTCCTGGGCGCGGTGCTGCTCTCGGAGGCGCCGTCGGCGGTGCAGCTCGCGGGCGTGGCCATCGTGATCGCCGGCGTGGCGTTCGCGACGCTGACGCCGCGCGAGCGGACACCCGCGCCGGCCTGACCCCCTTGTAGGCGTGACTGCCGTGTGACACATTCCAGGGACCTCAGTCCCTGGGAGGTGGCGATTGGACTCGCCGCGGGTAGCGCTGATCAACCGACTCTTCGATCTCATGGAGCAGAACGACCTGGGCGGAGCCGCCGAGGAGCTGCTCGCCCACTCCGCCGAGGACGTGGTCTTCGAGCCGCACGCGTCCCAGGGTCGCGAGATCCGGGGGCACGACGAGCTGCGCCGGTTCTGGGCCGAGTTCGCCGAGGAGGGCCGGCAGCTGCGGGCGGGCGCCTACTCCGTGGAGGAGGACGACGACGCGGTGATCATCAACGGCTGGGTCCGGACCATCGACGAGGGAAGGCTCGCGGACACGCAGTCGCGCTGGGTCTACCGCTTCAACGAGGACGGCCAGGTCGTGAGCGCGCGGGTCGAGCGCGCCTAGGCGGCGTCGGCGACGGCATCCGGCTTCTGGCGAGGCGCCAGCAGCGCGCCGCCGAAGCAGAACTCGCGCCCGAGCGCGAGGTCCGAGTCGAGCACCTTGCGATAGGCCCGCGCCGACAGCATCGCGGCCTCGTCGCGCTCCCAGCGGTCCGCCCTGATGCGCGCGACCCAGCCGCGCCCGTAGGGCTGGGCGAGCAGCGCGTGCGGTGCGCGCGTGAGCAGCGGGTTGAGCTCCACGAGCGACCCGCGCACCGGGGAGCCGACGGCCACGGTGCGGTTCGACCGGCCCTGCACGGTCGCGAGCGTCTCCCCGACCTCGACACGGTCAACGGCCCAGTACTCGATCTCGGGCGTGTACCAGAGCACCTCGCCGAGCGGGGCCGTGACGCCGACCGTGGCGATGCCGTCCTCGATCTGCGCCCAAACGTGGCTGCCGGCGAGGTACTGCCGGTCGGATGGGAGCGCGAACCGGGCTGAGGGCGCTGTCGCGGCAACGGAGATCTCGCCCACGCGCACGAGCTTCGTGCCGCGGCCGGACGGAATCGCTCGGGCCACTCCCACGAGCCGCTCAAAACGGGGCGCGGTCCGCAAACCGGTGGTAGCGTGCCTGATGCCTTCCAGAGTCGCCCTGAGCTTCTGCGTCCTTTTCGCGCTCGTCGCGCTCCCGTCCTCGGCGCACGCGGCCGTCGTGACACCCACCTCGACCGCCGTCGAGACCACCGTCCCGGCCGGTGGAGCGCGCACCGTCACGCTGTCCTGCCCCGGGTCGTCCGTGGCGCTCAGCGCCGGGGTCACGCGGCTGGGGCGCTCCGCCGAGCTGCTCCGGTCCGTGCCGAGCGGGCGCGCCGCGGGCGACTGGCTGCTCACCTTCGGGGCCAGGCAAGGCGCGGGACGCAGGGTCGAGGCCGAGGCGCGCTGCGTGCGGCTGCGCGTGCCGGCGGGTGTGAGCGGGGCGCGCCTGATCGTGCAGACGGAGTCGCGCACGCGGCTTCGCGTGGCGGCCGGCGGGACCAAGACCGCAAACGTCCGCTGCGCGCCGGGCTACGTCGCGACCGGCTGGGGCCTGCGCCGCAGCAGGCGCGCCGGCATCGAGATCGCGGCCGCCGTGCCCTCGGCGCGGGGCTGGAGGTTCGAGCTCGAGAACGCGGGCGCCGGGGCCGCCCGTGCCGCGGTGAGCGCCCGCTGCCTGAAGCGCGTGGTGCGGGGGCGGCGGAGCGGGGAGGCCGTGCAGCTCCGCTTCCGCGTCGCGAGGCGGGCGTCCGAGGGCGCCGTCGGCGGCGCCCGGTCGAGCGTCTCGGATCGCTGCCGCGGCGGCCAGTACAGCCTGGCGGCGGGCCACAGGGTGAACCCGCTCGACGCCATCGCGCTGGTGCGAAGCGGCGCCACGGGCCGGAACCGCGCGAGCTGGACGTTCGCGCAGGCGAGCGCGGGTGACTCCGTGACGACCCACACGGTCTGCCTCGCGCGCGACTCGCGGTTCGGATAGCCGGCGCGGCGCGCGGGATAGCATCCCGCGCCGCATGCGGTTCGACCTGAGCGAGGAGCAGCAGCAGATCCGGCGGCTGGTCCGCGACTTCGCGGACGGCGAGGTGCGCCCGGTGGCGGAGGAGCTCGACCGCGAGAAGCGGTTCCCGTACGAGATCGTCGCGAAGCTGGGCGAGCTCGGGCTGATGGGCATCCCGTACCCCGAGGAGTACGGCGGCGGCGGCGCGGACAACCTCTCCTACGCGATCGCGATCGAGGAGCTGGCGCGCGTGGACTCGAGCGTCGCGATCACGGTCGCCGCGCACACGTCGCTCGGCACCTGGCCGGTCTACCAGTTCGGCTCCGACGAGCAGCGCGCGGAGTGGATGCCGCGGCTGTGCGCGGGCGAGCGGCTCGGCGCCTTCGGCCTGACCGAGCCCGAGGCCGGCTCCGACGCCGGCAACACGCGCACGCGCGCGGAGCTCGACGGCGACGACTGGGTGATCAACGGCGCGAAGCAGTTCATCACGAACAGCGGCACGGACATCTCCGGCTTCGTGACCATCACCGCCCGGACCGGCGAAGACGAGGTGTCGAACCTCCTCGTGCCGAACGGGACGCCCGGCTACGAGGTCGGGGAGTCGTACCGCAAGATGGGCTGGAACGCGTCCGACACGCGGCCGCTCTCGTTCGAGGACTGCCGCGTGCCCGAGGAGAACCTGGTGGGCCCGCGCGGGCAGGGCTTCAGGCAGTTCCTCCAGACGCTCGACGGCGGCCGGATCGGCGTCTCGGCGATGGGCGTGGGGCTCGCGCAGGGAGCGCTCGACGAGGCGCTCGCGTACGCCAAGGAGCGGATCGCGTTCGGCAAGCCGATCTCGAAGTACCAGGCGATCCAGGCGAAGCTGGCCGACATGTCCACGGAGATCGAGGCCGCGCGCCTCCTCACCTACAGGGCCGCGGTCGAGAAGGACGAGGGCCGGAGCTTCTCGCTCACGGCCGCGCAGGCGAAGCTGAAGACCGGCCGCCTCGCGGTGCGCGCCACCGAGGAGGCGGTTCAGATCCACGGCGGCTACGGCTACATCGAGGAGTACCCCGTGTGCCGCTTCTACCGCGACGCGAAGATCCTCACGATCGGCGAGGGGACCGACGAGGTCCAGCAGATGGTGATCGCTCGCGCGCTCGGCTGCTGAGCGGTTAGGCTCGGCAAGACCCCGACCCAAGGAGGAACCCGTGGCTGATGCTGGCCTGTTCATCGGCTGGGGCCAGGTCGTACGAGGACGGGAGGACCGCGCGCTCGACGTGTTCAACGAGACCGTCGCGTTCTACGGACAACTTCAGTCCGAGGACCGGATCGAGAGCTTCGAGGTGTGCCTGCTCGATCCGCACGGAGGCGAGCTCGCGGGCTTCGCGCTGCTGCGCGGGAGCGAGGACCAGATCGACTCCGTGCGCCGCGACGAGGCGTTCCAGCGCGAGATGACGAAGGCGTCGCTGATCGTCGACGACCTCGGGATGATCGGCGCGGAGCTCGGCGAGGGACTCGCCCGGGCGATGTCGATCTACCAGGAGGAGATCGCGGTCGTCGCATAGACGTGCGCGGCTAGGGTGCGGCGCGCGAATGCGTCGCACCCTTGCCCTCTGGCTGCTGCTCTTCGGCGTCTACGCCGCGACGATCGGGCTCCCCTCCTTCGGCGAGTCCGACTACGGCGGCGACGAGCCGCACTACCTGCTGGCGGCGGAGTCGATCGTCGAGGACGGCGACGTGGACGTGCGCGACGAGTACGCGGAGCGCGCCTTCGAGGAGTTCTACCCGTACGACCTCGACCGGCACGGGCGTCCGGTCGAGGGGCGGTTGAACGAGCCGCACGGGGTGGGCTTCCCGCTCCTGATCGCGCCGGCCTACGCGCTCGGAGGCGCCAAGGCCGTCGAGCTGTTCCTCGCGGCGATCGCGGCGCTCGGGGTGGCGCTCGCGTACCGGCTCGCGCTGCGGGTCGCGCCCGACCCGTGGGCGCTCGGGGCGGCGCTGGCCGCCGGGCTCAGCCCTCCCCTCCTGGCGTACGGGTCGGCGGTCTACCCCGAGCTCGCGGCGGGGACGGCGCTCGCGGGAGCGGCGCTGCTGGCGGTGAAGCTCGACGAGCACGTCTCGCGGCGCGCCACCGCGGCATGCTTCCTGCTGCTCGGTTCGCTGCCGTGGCTCGGCACGAAGTTCGTGCCGGCGGGGCTCGTGGTGGCGGCTTTCGCCGCGCGCGCGATCTGGCGCACGAGGCGCCGGACGCTCGCCGTGGCCGGCGTGGAGCTGTCGCTCGTGTCCGTGGCCATGTACGTGGCGGTGAACGAGGCCGTGTACGGCGGGCCCACGCCGTATGCCGCAGACGTGGCCGGCGAGACCGCCACCGATGCCGCCTTCCCGGTCGGGTATCTCGAGCGCTCCTACCGGCTCGTCGCGCTGTTCCTCGACCGCGAGTACGGCCTGCTGCGCTGGGCGCCGGTGTTCGCGCTCGCGTTCGCGGGCGCCTGGTTCCTGTGGCGGTCGCACCGCGACCGGCTGGCGCGGGCGGTGCCGGGCGTGCGCCACATCGAGCTGGTGGCGGGCATGTGCGCCGCGGCGCTCGGCGCGCAGCTGCTCGTGGCCGCCTTCCTCGCGCCCACGATGTTCGGGTTCTGGTTCCCCCCGCGCCACCTGCTCGCGGGACTCCTGCTCGCGATCCCGCTCCTGGCATGGGGCCTCCGGCACCTGCCGCGGGTGGGCACGGCGCTGGCCGCGCTCACGGTCGGCGGGTCCGCCTGGCTCTACGCCGACCTGCGCTGGGGCGACGGCTCGTTCGTGACCGCGCGGCCCGACGCGCCGTTCGGCCCGCTCACCGAGCTGTTCCCGTTGTTCGAGCCGGGCGGCGGCTGGGGGTACTGGCTGGCGGGCGCGCTGGGCGTGGCGGTGGCCGCGCTCGCGGCCCGCGAGGCGCGCGCCGCGCGCCACTCGCGCCAGACCTCCGGGGCCACACGCGCCAGGTACTCGGAGTAGCGGACGAACGAGTGCCCGGTCGTGCGGCGCCGGTAGCGGATGGGCACCTCCACCGGATCGATCCCCGCACCCCAGAGCGACAGGGTGAGCACCTGCGCGTAGTTGTAGTCGTGCCGGATCCGGGCGGCCGCGAGCGCGCGGGCCGACAGCGCGCGGAAGCCGGTCTGCCCGTCGTTCACCACGGTCTGCATCAGGAAGCCGAGCAGCGCGCTGCCCGCCCGGTTGGCGAGCGTACGGTGCCAGCGCATCCCGTCCCGCTCGCCGAGGAAGCGCGAGCCGAGCACGTAGTCGGCCCGGCCGCGCGCCACGGGCTCGAGCACGCGCGCGAAGCCGGCCGGGTCGTACTCGCCGTCGCCGTCGATGTACACGGCGGCCCCGTAGCCCTCGTCGCGCGCGATCTCGAGACCGGTGCGAAGGGCCGCGCCAAGCCCCCGGCACTCGGGGTGCGAGACCACGCGGGCCCCGTGCTCGCGGCCGATGTCGGGCGTCGAGTCGCGCGAGCCGTCGTCCACGAGCAGCACGTCCACCGGCAGGCCGCAGGCCTCGCTCGGGATGCCCGCGAGCACGCCGCCGACGACCGGCGCCTCGTCGCGCGCCACCACGATCGCGAGGCAGCGTGTCCCGTATGGGGACGCCAGGCGGGGTTCTTCGGCCGGCACCAGCGGGCGGCCGCGCGCTGCCGCAGGGCCGGGGAGCCCGAGGAGGCGCGAGATCGTCGGCGCCAGCTCGAGCACCGAGCGCGGCTCGTCCGAGATCGCGCCCGGTACGGCGCCCTCGCCCCAGACCACGAACGGCACCGGGCGCTCGCCCCAGTCGAGATGGCCGTGGCCGCCGATCCCGCGGCCCTGGCCGTGGTCTGCCATGAGGATCACGGTGGCCCCCTCGAGCCTGCCGCGCTGCTCGAGGAACGCGAGGAAGTCGCCCACGTGCCGGTCGGTCTCGGCGAGCTGGTCGAGGTACTCGCGGCTCCGCACGCCGCGCACGTGCCCGAGCTGGTCCGCGGCGAGGAGCTGGAGCACGAGCAGGTCTGGGTCCTCCTCGACGACGACGCGCCGCCCCTCGGCGGCGAGCGACGCGTCGATCTCCGAGGTGGGCTGCACCGAGGTGACCGAGCGGACCACGTCGTCGCCGAACGGGTCGAGCAGGTGGGCGATCCCAACCAGCCTGCCGCTCCGCCCGTGCCGCTCGAGCACGTCGAAGACCGACTCGGTGCGCACGCCCAGCCGCGGCGCGAAGTTCGAGCGCATGCCGTGCTCGGCCGGCGTGGACCCCGTGAGCATCGACGAGAAGCACACGACGGTCCGGGCCGGGTACGCCGGCTCGACCGCCAGGTACTCGGTGCCCTCGCGGGCAAGCGTGTCCATCACCGGCGCGTGCGCCTGCCAGAGCCGCTCGCGGTTGCAGCCGTCCACGACGATCACGTAGACGCGCCGCGCGAGCGCAGGTCTCGGCGCGGCCGCGGTGGGACCCTTCGCCGGGTAGCGAGGCATCCGCTTCGCGAACGAGCGGGCAGCGAGGAGCCCCAGCAGAGCCGCCAGGCCCACGGCGGCCACGACCCGCACGACGCTGCCCGCGCTCGGCTCCTCGGCCAGCAGGACCGCCGCGCTCAGCGCGATGACCATCTTCGGCACCTGCTCGAGCGCGTTCCCGCTCGTGGGATCCGAGTTGGTGAGCACGAGCCGCCAGAAGCGGAGGCCGTTCGTCCACGGCGCGCCAGTGCGGAGGTGGTAGTAGATCGACCCCCAGACGACGACCGTGAAGAACGCGTAGCCCGCCAGCGCTCCGGCGAGCAGGGCGGGCGCGCGCCAGGGCTCGAGGAGCGGGATGGCGGCGAGCGCCGCGAGCCACAGGAGCGCCCGGCCCCTGAGCGCGAACGGAGAACCGCGACAGGACGGCCGAGACCAGCTCCGGCGACGATCAGCGCGCGCCAGAGCGGCCCGTCGGGCGCGAGCCCCACGGCCGCGGCGGCGAGCAGCACGAGCGCGGGGTAGACGACCGAGAACGGCCTGCCCTCGTTGAAGACGTTCCAGGCACGGGCGGCCCACACCTCGGCGGCGCCCGCGCGCCTTTCTCCCGGCACTCATGCCGGAGATCGTATTAGGGCGCCCTAACTTCTGCTTCCGCCGTCGTCCAGAGCCTGCCGAGCCGGCCCACGTACGCCGACGGCTTCTCCACGTACAGCCGCGCGCCGAGCGCGAGCGCGTCCGCTCGCAGCGCGGCGCGGCGCCGCTCCACCGCCTCGAAGAACTCCGGCGACGCGTCCGCGTGCGCGCGCACCCAGTCGGCGAGCACCGCGAGGTCGTGGTCGTCGCCGAGCAGGTTCGAGAGCTCGTGCGCCTCGTCGGCGACGGCCGTCATCACGGGCGGCCACAGCCTCCGCAGGATCGTGTGGTGGTACCAGAGGTCCTTCACGCGCTTGCGCCATTCGTGGAGCGCCTCGACGCTCGGCTCGGCTCGCGCGGCCCTGAGATCGCGGCGGCCGCGCCGGTAGGTGCGCTCGAGGCCATCGGCGATCGCGTCGAACGAGTCGCGCTCGAGCGGCCACTCGGGCACGCGCCCGCGCGCCTCGCGCAGCATCGCCACGACGCCGCGCACGGCCGTCTCGCGCCCGTCCCCGCCGTGGGCGCGATGCGCCTGCACGAGCTTGCGCAGCTCCCAGCCCTCGCCCGCCGGCAGGTCGAGCGTGTCCAGCGTCTCGAGCATGACGTCGTCGTCGCGCACCCCCGCCAGCTCGCGGGCCGTGTCCCGGAAGAAGACGTTCTCGCGGGCGAAGACGCTCTCCCCCAGCTCGCCGCGCGCGAGCCGCAGAAGCGAGCGCAGCTTCTTCATGTCCTTGCGCGCCTCGTGGACCGCCTCCTCGGGCGAGCTGTCGGTCTTGCCGCGCAGCTCGTCGAGCGCGTGGTCGATGCGGCCCAGGGCGATCCTCGCGATTCCGTCGGGCAGAGCCTCCCCGGCCCCGAGCCGGTACGAGCGGGACGAAGCCACGCGCCGACCCTATCCGGAGCGCTCGCGTTCGAGCAGCTTCGCGGCGGCGCTCGCGGGATCGAGCCGGCGCGCCACGACCTCGTCGAGCAGCTCCTGCACGGCGGGGTCGTCGCGCACGCGCGCCTCGAGCTCGCGGCGCAGCCGCCCCGCCGCCAGCGCGACCACCTCGTTCATCAGGTTGCGCTTGCGGCGCTCGGCGAGCGTGCCGTGCTCCTCGATGAACGCGCGGTGCTCGACCAGCTTCTCGGCCAGCTCGTCGACGCCCTCGCCGCGGCTCGCCTCCATCTTCACGATCGGGACCCGCCACCCCTCCTGCGGCCCGAGCGAGAGCACGCCGCGGATCTCGCGCACCATCGTGTCGGTGAGCGGATGGTCCGCCTTGTTCACGGCGATCACGTCCGGGATCTCCATGACGCCCGCCTTCAGCGCCTGGATCGAGTCGCCGCTGCCCGGCATCAGCACGAGCACGACGGTGTCCGCGTGGTCGATGATGTCCACCTCGGCCTGGCCCACGCCGACCGTCTCGAGGAAGACGTCGTCCTTGCCGCTCGCGTCCATGAGGAGCGCGGCCTGGAGCGTGGCCTCGGACAGGCCGCCGAGCGAGCCGCGGCTCGCCATCGAGCGGATGTAGACGCCCGGGTCGAGGAAGTGGTCGGTGAGCCGGATGCGGTCGCCGAGCAGGGCGCCCTGCGTGAACGGGGAGCTCGGGTCGATCGAGAGCACGGCCACCTCGCGCTCCCGCTCGCGCGCGTGCTCCACGAGCCGGCCGATCAGGGTGGACTTCCCCACGCCGGGCGGGCCCGTGAAGCCCACGATGGCCGCCCTGCCCGTGCGCGGATACACCTCGCGGACGAGCGTCCAGCCCTCTGGATCGTCGTTCTCGACGAGCGAGATCGCCCGTGCGAGCGCGCGCCTGTCGCCCGCGAGCAGGCGCTCGGCGAGGTCGGCGGCGGTGCGTCCGGGGGCGGGCACGGCCGGGAACTCTACGGCGCGGGTCAGCGCACCTGGAACACCCACACGGTCCGCGCCGACCGGTTCGGCCGCGTGGGAGTGTGGTCCCAGGAGAGGTGCAGGTGCGGCGCGCAGCCTCTGCGCGGCTTGCAGATGGCGGGGTGGCCGTGGTTCGCGTCTCCGTTCCAGCCCACCCAGCGGAACGGCAGGCGGGGCCGGTTCTGCCGCGGCTCCGCCCAGCGGGCGAGCCGGGCGACGCCGGCCCACGTGCCGCCGGCGCCGGGCTCGATGTCCACCGCCAGGCCGAGCGGATGCTCGCCGAAGCGCGTATGCCCCACCGTGGCGTAGCCCTCCGTGATCCGGACCTTGTAGCGGCGCACCATCCACAGCACGCCGGGAAGGATGCGGCGGTCCACGCGCGCCCAGGTCTGGCCCGGGATCTTCACCCGGCGGCCGCCGCCGGTGCGCGCGGCCAGCCGGCCCACGGCGCCGGCGCGGCCGTAGTCCACGCGCTCGCAGGCGGTGTCGAGGAAGTCGAGCACCTCGGCGCTCACGCGGTCGCGGCCCGTGCCGCACCAGGCGCTGTCGCTCAGCCGGTCGCGCACCTCGATCGTGTCCCGCCCGGCGCCGCCGTCGGCGAAGTCGGCGCCGGTGCCGCCGAGCAGCGCGTCGGGGCCGTCGCCGCCGGTGAGGCGGTCGTCGCCGTCGCCGCCGAGCACGCGCGCGCCCGCGAAGCCGTCGATCGTCACGGAGTCGTCGAGGTCGCCGGCGTCCACGTCGAGCGCCGGCGGGCCGGCGGTCACGCAGGTCACGCCGATGTCGCTCTGCGCGCAGCCGGAGCCGGGCACGAGCGGCGCGCCGGCGTCCGTCACGGTGGTGGACAGCCCCTCGACCGACAGCCAGAGCTCGTTCTCCTCGCCGGGCGCCGCGACAACGCGCACGAGGTCGCCCTCCGTCGAGACGGTGGCCGCCATGGCGGGCGAGGCAAAGAGCAGGAAGAGGGCGGCCGCGAGCAGCGCGACCCCGGGGCGGAGAAGCATCTTCACCGTCATCGACACGCGCGCGATCTGCTTTAGCGCAGGTGCCCGGCCACGTCCCAGGTCCACAGCTCGACGACGTTGCCGTCGGGGTCGTTCGCGTACACGGCCCGCCCCGCGCCGTCGAAGGCGATCTCCTCGACCTCCTGGCCCCGCTCGCGCAGCAGCGCCACGGCGGCGTCGTAGTCGGCCTCCGCGATGTGCATCGCGAAGTGCACGTGCACCCCGCCGCGTCCGCCCGCGAGGCCCACCTGCGGCTTCCACAGCCCGATCCGGGTGCGGTCGCCCGCCATCACCCAGATCGCGTCGCGGTCGGGCCAGCGGTCCACCACCGGCAGCCCCAGCACGCCCGCGTAGAAGGCCTCGGCGGCCTCGAGGTCCACCACCTCGAGCACGAGCTCGCGAGACCCCGGTGACGCGGACTCCGGCCTCGCTCACATCCCCTCCGCCGGCTCCCAGAGCTCGAAGCGGTTGCCCTCGGGGTCGGCGTCGAGCGAGGCCACGCGGAAGTTGAGCATGAACGCCTGGCCCGACGCGCCGAAGTAGTCGGTGTCGGAGTCGAAGACGCCGAAGACAAGCCCGTCCGAGCGCATCAGGTCCTCGGCCGGCACGCCCAGCACCTCCTCGTACCAGCGTCTGAGGGCATCCGGGTCGCGGGCGCGGAAGAACACGCCGCCGAGCCCCGTGACCATCGAATCCATGGGGCGCAGGGTGGCAGGCGCGGCCCGGCGCTTGCGCGACGACTCCGACATAGTGCGCGGGCCATGCGGGAGATCGCCGACCTCGCGAAGAGGGCCGAGCTCGTCTCGGAGGTCGGGCAGCGGGTCGTCGAGCTGGCCGGAGTCGAGCCCGGCATGACGGTGCTCGATGCCGCCTGTGGAGCGGGAAACGCGGCCATCCCGGCCGCGCAGGCGGGCGCGCGCACAACCGGCCTGGACAGCTCGCCCGAGATGCTCTCCCTCGCGCGCGAGCGGGCCGCGGACTACATGGTCGAGATCGACTGGGTGGAGGGCCACGTCCAGCGGATGCCGTTCGCCGACGGCGGCTTCGACCGCGTGCTGTCGGTCTTCGGCCACATGTTCGCGCCCGACCACGAGCGCACCGCAGCCGAGCTGAGGCGGGTGTTGCGGCCAGACGGGGTCATCGCCGTGGCGTCGTGGACGGCGGAGCGCTGGGGCACCGAGGAGCACGTGAGCGCGCTGCTGGGAGACGCGAGCTTCGAGCGCGGCACGCTCGAGGTGGACGGCGAGCCGCGCGACTACCTGGTGGCGCTAATCAGATAACGGCGCGCTCGAGGACCTCGATCTCCTCGATCGCGCGCCCCGCGCCGAGCACCACGCAGGTAAGCGGGTCGTCCGCGAGCGCGACCGGCACGCCGGTCTCGGCCTCGAGCCGCTCGCGGAAGCCGCGCAGGAGCGAGCCGCCGCCCGCCAGCAAAATCCCGTTGCGGGTGAGGTCGGCCGCCAGCTCGGGCGGGGTGTTCTCGAGCGCGTCCTTCACCGAGTCGAGGATCTCCACGACGTGGTGCTCGAGCGCCTGACGCAGCTCGGCGCTCGAGATCGCGGCCTCGCGCGGAAGCCCGCTCACGGGGTCGCGGCCGCGGACCTCGGTCGACGCCTCGGTCTCGTCCGGCGCCACGCCGCCCACGTCGAGCT
The DNA here is from genome assembly GCA_963741455.1 of uncultured Thermoleophilaceae bacterium. GTDB lineage: Bacteria > Actinomycetota > Thermoleophilia > Solirubrobacterales > Thermoleophilaceae > JACVRW01. Next base: position 391,198 of record CAVUIF010000003.1, on the reverse strand, counting down.
TCACGGACTCGGCCGTCGTCTCGCCGATCGCGAGGCGGTGGTTGCGGCGGATCCAGCCGGCAACTGCGTCGTCGAAGTCGTAGCCGCCCACGCGCAGGGAGCGCGAGACGACGATGCCGCCGAGCGAGATCACGGCCACCTCGCTCGTGCCGCCGCCGATGTCCACCACCACGTTGGCCATCGGCTCCTCGATCGGCAGCTCGGCGCCGATCGCGGCTGCCATCGGCTCCTCGATCAGCTGCACCGAGCGCGCGCCGGCGCCCAGGCAGGCCTCCACGAGCGCGCGCCGCTCCACGTCCGTGATCCCCGACGGCGCGCACATCACGAGCCGCGGGTGGGCGAAGCGGCTCTTGTGCACGCGGCCGATGAAGTGCCGCAGCATCGCCTCGGTCACCTCGAAGTCCGTGATCACGCCGTGGCGGAGCGGCCGCACCGCGGAGATCGAGGCCGGCGTGCGGCCGATCATGCGCTGGGCCTCCTCGCCCACCGCGTGCACGTCGTCCGTGCGCGTGTCCACCGCCACCACCGACGGCTCGGACACCCTGATCCCCTCGCCGCGCACGTACACGAGCGTGTTCGCGGTGCCGAGGTCGATGGCCATGTCGCGGCCGCCGATGCGCACGCGGCGACGCCGGCGCACCACCCCGTGGTGCGAAACGGGCCCGCCGGTCACGCGCGCAGGAACGTGAGCACCGCCAGCACGCGGCGGTGGTCCTCGGGGGCGGGCGCGAGGCCGAGCTTTCCGAAGATGCTCGTGACGTGCTTCTCCACGGCGCGCTCGGTCACGACCATGTGCTCGGCGATCGCGTTGTTCGAGCGGCCCTCGGCCATCAGCTCCAGCACCTCGCGCTCGCGCGGGGTCAGCTCCGCCAGCGGGTCGTCGCGGCGCGCGCGGCCCACGAGCTGCGAGACGACCTCGGGGTCGAGCGCCGAGCCGCCCTCGGCAACCCGGCGTACGGAGTCGATGAACCGCTCCACGTCGGCCACGCGGTCCTTCAGGAGATAGCCGACGCCGCCGGCGGAATCGCCGACGAGGTCGAGCGCGTAGCCCTCCTCGACGTACTGGGACAGCACCAGCACGCCCGTGTCGGGCAGCTCCGCGCGTATCTCGAGCGCGGCCCGCAGGCCGTCGTCTGTGTTGGTGGGGGGCATTCGGATGTCGACCACCGCTACGTCGGGCTTGTGAGCCTTCACCTTACGGATCAGGTCGTCGGCGTCGCCCGCCTGGGCGACGACCTCGCACCCGTTCTCCTCCAGGAGCCGCACGACGCCCTCGCGCAGCAGCACCGAGTCGTCGGCCACCACTACACGCATGGGATCCTCGCCCTGATCGTGGTTCCGCGGCCCTGCTCGGACTGGATCTCGAGCCGCCCCTCCAGCACCGCGAGCCGGTCGGCGAGGCCGCTCAGCCCGGTGCCGACCTCGGGATCGGCGCCGCCCACGCCGTCGTCGGCCACCTCCACGAGGACCCGCCCGTTCTCGCGCGCCACCTCCACGGTGGCGTGGCTCGCCTTCGCGTACTTCGCGACGTTCGTGAGCGCCTCCGCCACCACGAAGTAGGCCGCCAGCTCCACGGCCTCGGGCAGCCGCTCCTCGGGGAGCTCGGCCAGCTCGACCGGCACGGGCGCCCTGCTCGCGAGCGTCTCGAGCGCGGTGCCGAGCCCGCGGTCCGACAGCACCGCGGGGTGGATCCCGCGCGCGAGCTCGCGCAGCTCCTCGAGGGCGGAGTCGAGCTCGGTGCCCGCGCTCTCGAGCAGCTGGTCCGCGGCGAGCGGGTCCGCGTTCAGCTTCGCCCGGGCGAGCCGGATGTTCAGCGCCATCGACACGAGCCGCTGCTGGGCGCCGTCGTGCAGGTCGCGCTCGAGCCGCCGGCGCTCCTCGAGGCCGATCCTGAGCATCCGCTCCCGCGAGCGCGCGCAGCTCGTCGATCTTCGCGCGCAGCTCCGCGTCGAGCCGCTCGTTCTCGAGCGCCAGAGCGGCCGCCGCGCCGACCCGCTCCGCGTGCTGGCGGACCTCGGGCATCGTGGAGTCGTGGACGATCGCGGCGACGCACTCGCCGTCGCGCTCGATCCTCGTCACGCACCTGCCATGGCCCTCCTCGGGGAGCTCGACCCTGCGGCCGCCGGCATCGACGAAGTGGCCGCGCTCCGGCAGCCAGTAGACGAGCTCCAGCGAGGGGTCGTCCAGCGCCTTGGCGAGCGCGTCGCGGAGGTTTCGCTCCGCCGGCGCCTCGCTCAGGCGCGCCACCAGCTCCCCGACGGCGCCGCTCTGGATGAGGCGGGTGCGCATGAACGCGCCCATGAACAGGAACGGCACGAGCGCGAAGGGGACCAGCGCGACGAGGAAGACCACGGTAATCGCATCGTCGCCGGATCCCGCCGACTGGAGCGAGATCTGCGCGAGCAGGGCGAGCATGAGCGCGATCCCGGCGCCGTACATCGGCGCGTACAGGCGCCGCTCGGCCCGCGTGGCGCGCCGCCAGCGGCGCACGAGGCTCCGCACCACCAGCGCGAGCAGCACGATGGCGATCACGTTGATGGCCGTGCCGAGGATGTCCACCGCGGTCTCGCTGTCCGCGATCATGACGACGTTCTCGGGACAGTTCTCGCAGTCGGTCGACGGGGTCGTAGAACAGCCAGAGGGGCAGGACGCCCACGGTCACGAGCAGGTAGGCGGCGGTGACGATCCGGCGATCGCCTCGCGAGAGCTTCCCGTCGGGGGCGGCGAGCAGCGTGTGCATCGTCGTCACGACCCAGACCGAGCCAAACAGGCCCGCGATCGTGAACAGCACTGGCGAGTTGGCGGAGCCGAGCCCGGCCACGAGCCACGCGAACCCGGTCGCCACCATCAGCGAGCCGAGGCTGTTGTCGGGCCGCTTGGCCCACGTGTACAGGCCCGGTGCCGATGAAGCCCCAGCCGATCACGAGCCCCAGCCCGACGACCGCGCCGCGCAGGGTCTGGTGGTCGCTCGTGAGGATGAGGGCGGCGTCGATGACGCCGAAGGCGAAGCCCGCGGCGGCGAGCCCCCAGAGCGCCCTGCGGAGTGATGTCAGAGCAGTGCCTCCAGCGCGGCGCCGGAGAGCTCACCCTTTGGAATGAATCCGCGCACGTCGCAACGGTCGCGCACCGGGCCGAGGTCCGCAAGGTCTCGGCTCGATGTGAGGACGATCGCGGGGCCGCCCTCGGAGCCGTTCGCGGTCAGGCGAGCGGCCACCTCGATCCCGTCGATGTCCGGGAGCTGCACGTCCAGGAGCACGATGTCCGGGTGCAGCGCCTGGACCGCGCTCAGCGCGGACATGCCCGTCCTCGGCCTCGCCGACCACGTCGAAGCCCTCCGCCTCGAGCAGCATGCGGGCGCTCGCCCGGAAGCTCGGGTGATCGTCGACGATGAGAACGGTCCTGGCCATTGCACACGCAATTGTGAACGTGGTTGGCCGATCGGCCAATACGGATAGCCACACCTATGATCCTGGGCCGTCATGGAGCCTGTGGCAGAGCCGATTGCCGCGCCGCCCACGGATGTGCCGTCCGAGCTGCGCGGCCCGCCGCCGCCCCGAACGGGCGGCCTTCTGACCCTGCTCCGGTTCATGCGCCGCCACGGGATGCTGAACGCCAAGTACATCCGGCTGATCGTCCGGCTCGGGTTCGTGAAGCTCCGCCTCCGCGACCGGCTGCGGCTCGACGGCCTCGCCTTCGTCGGGCCGGGATGCAGCCTCGAGGTGAAGCCCGGCGCCACGCTCGAGCTGGGCCGCTGGTCGTGGGTCGGGCACGGCTGCAAGATCCGCAGCCACGAGGGCACCGTCTCGATCGGGGCGAAGTCGGTGCTCGGCCAGGAGTGCACGATCTCGTCCTTCCAGCACGTCTCGATCGGGCGCGAGTGCGTGATCGCGGACCGCGTGATGATGATCGACTTCGACCACGGGATGGTCGAGGTGGACCGCCCGATCCGGCTCCAGGGCATCTACAAGCGCGACGTGCGCGTGGGCAACAACGTCTGGATCGGCTACGGCGCCTGCATCCTGCGCGGGGTCACGGTGGGCGACAACGCCGTGATCGGCACGAACGCGGTGGTCACGCGCGACGTGCCGGCGAACGCGGTGGTCGCCGGCGTGCCCGCGCGCGTCCTACGGATGCGCGAGGCACCCACACGAATGCACTTCGGCTAACCGCACCAGCCGGCGCGCCAAACCCGCACCTCCGGACGCCTGTAGCCGCATGTGAAGGGGCCTCCCGAAAGCGGAAGCTGCTCCCATGGCTACTCGGAGCAGCACCCCCAGGTCCCAGTCCAACCACAACCTCGCGGCTCGTGTCGGGCGCTGGAGCGTCCAGCATCGCCGCAAGGCCATCCTCGGATGGCTTGCTTTCGTCCTCGTAGCGGTCGCGATTGGCTTCAACCTCGTTCCTCAGAAGAACATCGAGCCGATGGAGGGAATGCCCGGCGAGTCGGGCAAGGCCGGCCAGCTTCTGGCGGACGCCTACCCCGACAAGGCCGCCGAGCAGGTGCTCGTCCAGTCGAAGGAGCTCCAGGCGGGCGATCATGAGTTCAAGGCCGCCGTCGCTGACGTGAGTCAGCGGCTGGAGCGCACCAAGGGTGTCGACAACGTCGCCACCGAGGCGGTCTCGAAGGATCGCCACTCGGTGCTCGTGACGTTCGAGCTCCCCGGCGACGCCAAGACCACCGAGGCGAACGTGGTCGGCTCGCTGGCCGCGGTCGGACGCCGCCGCGAAGGCTCACCCCGAGCTCCGCATCGAGGAGTCGGGCGACGCCAGCATCAACAAGGCCACGAAGGACAAGTCCAACGAGGAGATCGGCTCCTCGATGTTCATGTCGCTCGGGCTGACGCTCGTCATCCTGCTGTTCACGTTCGGAGCGCTCATCGCGGCCGGGATCCCCGTGCTGCTCGGGCTCACCGCCGTGCTGGCCACCCTGGGCCTCCTCGGCCCCGTCAGCCAGCTCGCGCCGGTGGACGAGGCGGTGATGCACGTGGTCGTCCTGATCGGCATGGCCGTCGGGTCGACTACAGCCTGTTCTACCTCAAGCGCGCCCGCGAGGAGCGTGCCGCCGGGCGTGAGACGGACGCGGCCATCGAGGCCGCGGCCGCGACCTCGGGTCGTGCGGTCGTGATCTCCGGCTTCACCGTCATGGTGGCCATGGCCGGGATGTACCTCGGCGGAATCTCGAATTTCGCCTCGTTCGCAACCGGCACGATCATGGTCGTCGCCGTCGCCGTGATCGGCTCCCTCACGGTCCTGCCCGCCACGCTCTCGAAGCTCGGCGACCGGATCGAGAAGGGCCGCGTTCCGCTCCTGGGCCGGCTCCAGAACCGGAAGAACCGCGTGAGCCTCGGGTCGCGCTTCCTCGACCGGGTCCTCCGCCGGCCGCTCGTCTCGGCCATCGTGTCCGCCGGCGTGCTGGTCGCGCTCGCGGTCCCGACGCTCGGCATCGAGACGTCGCTGGGTGGCACCGACGAGAACTCGCGTGACCTCCCCGTGATGCAGACGTACGACCGCATCGAGGCGGCGTTCCCGAGCGAGGGTGGCTCGGAGATCGTCGTGCTGAAGGCCGACAACGCGACCTCCCCCGAGGTCGTGGCCGGAATCGAGCAGCTGAAGGCCGAGACCGGCGCGCGTCCCGCCCTCTTCGAGGGTGAGCCGAGCGTCGAGCTCAGCTCGGACAAGACCGTCGCCAGCGTGACCGTCCCCACCGTCGGGGAGGGCACGGACGACCTGTCGACCCAGGCCGTCGACGCGCTGCGCGGCGAGATCGTCCCGAACACCGTCGGCAGCATCGACGGTGTGGAGGCGTACACCTCGGGCGAGGCCGCCGCGACCGGCGACTTCAACGACGCCATGATCGGCAACCTCCCCTACGTGTTCGCGTTCGTGCTGTCGGCAGCGTTCCTGCTGCTGCTGGTCACCTTCCGCTCGATCGTCATCCCGCTGAAGGCGATCGCTGCTGAACCTGCTGTCCGTGGGCGCCGCCTACGGCCTGCTGGTCCTGGTGTTCCAGCACGGCATCGGCGAGTCGCTGCTCGGGCTCGGTAGCGGCGCCATCGCGGCGTGGCTCCCGCTGTTCCTGTTCGTGATCCTGTTCGGCCTGTCGATGGACTACCACGTGTTCATCCTCAGCCGCATCCGCGAGGCATTCGATCGCGGCATGAGCACCGACGACGCCGTGGCTCACGGGATCAAGAGCACGGCCGGCGTGGTCACGAGCGCAGCGATCGTCATGGTCGCCGTGTTCTCGATGTTCGCGATGTCGTCCGAGCTGCAGATGCAGCAGATGGGCATCGGCCTCGCGGCCGCCGTCCTGATCGACGCGACGATCATCCGCGGCGTCCTGCTGCCCGCGACGATGAAGCTCCTGGGCGACTGGAACTGGTACCTGCCGACGAAGCTCGGCTGGCTGCCGAAGGTGAGCCCGGAGCCGGAGGTGCAGCCGGCGTACGGATAACCGAACCACCACGACACCGGAAGACCGAACGGGAATGGCGGCCAGTGGCCGCCATTCTCGTTTTCATGGAACCCACGAAGAACCTCGCAGCGCGCGCCGGCCGCTGGAGCGCGCAACATCGGAAGAAGGCGATCCTCGGCTGGCTCGCGTTCGTGATCATCGCGGTGTGCGATCGGCGGCTCGGTCGGGACGAAGACGCTCGAGCAGGACGACTACGGCATCGGCGAGTCCGGCCGGGCGGACGACGCGGTCCAGGCGCACTTCCCCGAGAAGGGGTCGGAGAGCGTCCTCGTCCAGAGCCGCAACGGCGCCCGGACGGACGACCCGGAGTTCCGGTCCGCCGTGAACGACGTGGTCGCGCGCCTCGAGCGGACGCGAGAACGTCCAGAACGTGAGCAGCCCCTACGGCCCGGACAACGCCGGCCAGCTCTCCGAGGACGGGCGCTCCGCGCTCGTCACCTTCGAGCTCCCGGGCGACAACCCGGACGAGCAAGGTCGACCCCTCGCTCGACGCGGTCTCCTCGCTGGCGAAGCAGCACGCGGACTTCCGGATCGAGCAGTTCGGCGACGGCAGCGCGGACAAGGCGCTCTCGCAGGCCTTCGAGGACGACTTCCAGAAGGCGGAGGTCACCTCGCTCCCGATCACGCTCGTGATCCTCATCCTCGCCTTCGGTGCCCTCCTGGCCGCGTTCGTGCCCCTGGTGCTGGCGGTCACGGCGGTCGCCGCCGCGATCGGCCTGATCGGCCCGATCAGCCAGATCTGGCCGGTGGACGAGGCGATCAGCTCGGTCGTGCTCCTGATCGGCCTCGCCGTGGGAGTCGACTACTCGATGTTCTACCTGCGCCGTGAGCGCGAGGAGCGCGCCCGCGGGCGCTCCGAGGAGGCCGCCCTGGAGGCCGCCGCGGCCACCTCCGGCCGCGCCGTGCTCGTGTCCGGCGTGACCGTGATCGCGGCCATGGCCGGCATGTACCTCGGCGGCGCGCCCACGTTCCTCTCGTTCGCCACCGGCACGATCCTCGTGGTCGCGATCGCCGTGGTGGGCTCGCTGACCGTGCTGCCCGCGATCCTGTCGAAGCTCGGCGACCGCGTGAACAAGGGCCGCGTGCCGTTCCTGCGGCCCGAGCGCCGCACGGGCGAGGCGCGCGTGTGGTCGGCCGTGCTCGACCGCGTGCTGAAGCGGCCGCTCGCGTCGCTCCTGATCGCCGGCGCCGTGCTGGTGACGCTCGCGATCCCGGTGCTCCACATCCACACCGCGGACTCGGGCGTCGAGGGCCTGCCGCGCTCGCTCGAGATCGTGCAGACCTACGACCGCATGCAGGCCGCCTTCCCCGGCGAGACCTTCAGCGCGGACGTCGTCGTCGAGGGACGCAACCTCGACGCCGGCGAGGTGCGCGCGGCGGTCGACGAGATGCGCCAGGTGGCGCGCGAGTCGGACCACTTCCAGGAGCCGGTGACCGCCGAGGTGAGCCCGCGACGGGCAGCTCGCGGTCGTCGAGGTGCCGCTGGCCGGCACCGGCACGGACGACGCGCTCGATGGACGCGGTCGAGGCGCTGCGCGACGACGTCGTGCCGGACGTGTTCGCGGGTCTGTCGAGCGGCGAGGTGGTCGGCGTGTCCGGCTTCACGGCCGGGTCGGTCGACTTCAACGAGCTGATGTCGTCACGCATCTGGCTGCGTGTTCGCGTTCGTGTTCGCGGTCGCGTTCGTGCTGCTGCTGGTGACGTTCCGGTCGATCGTGATCCCGATCAAGGCGATCCTGCTGAACATGCTGTCCGTCGCCGCGGCGATCGGGATCGTCACCTGGGTGTTCCAGGACGGCAACCTCGAGAGCCTGCTCGACTTCCAGTCCACCGGAGCGATCAGCTCGTGGTTCCCGATCATGCTGTTCGTGATCCTGTTCGGCCTCTCGATGGACTACCACGTGTTCATCCTGAGCCGGATCAAGGAGGCGGTGGACCGCGGCGAGCCGACCGAGGCGGCCGTGAGCCACGGCATCAAGTCGACGGCCGGGGTGGTCAGCGCGGCCGCGCTCGTGATGGTGGGCGTGTTCGCCATCTTCGCGACGCTCTCGTTCATCGACATGAAGAAGTTCGGCGTCGGCCTGGCGTCGGCGGTCCTGATCGACGCCACGCTCGTGCGCGGCGTGATGCTCCCGGCGGCGATGAAGCTGCTCGGCGAGTGGAACTGGTACCTGCCGAGCTGGCTCGAGTGGCTGCCGAAGGGCCCGGCCCTCGAGGGCGGCGAGCCGGAGCCGGAGCCGGTCTTGACCGACACCCGCATCGCCGCATAGCATTAATGAAATCTGGTTTCACTAAGTGAAATCACTCGGGAAGCGGATCGCTTCGGCGTCCGGCTCGCCGCCCAGGTAGGCGGCGAGCCGGACAACCGCTTCCAGGGAATGCCGTCCGATGGCGACTCGCGCGCGGGATACGAGGCCATGGGCCGGGAGGGCTGGATCGGGCTGCACTGGCCGGAGCGGCTCGGGGGACGCGGGCTCGACCCGCTCCTGACGCTCGCCGCCGAGGAGCGCTTCGGCTGGCACTGGCTGCCGCTGTCCGGATACCTGCTGTCGGTGAAGACGATCGGGAACGTGCTGCTGGGGCACGCCCCGGACGAGCTCCAGGAGCGGCTGCTCCCGGAGATCGCGGCCGGCCGGCTGGTGTTCTGCCAGGGCTTCTCGGAGCCGGAGGCGGGATCCGACCTGGCGTCGCTGCGGACCACCGCCCGGGTGGAGGGCGACCGCTTCGTCGTGTCCGGCCACAAGCTCTGGACCTCGAGCGCGCAGATCGCCGACTGGATCTACCTGGCTGTGCGAACCGACCCGGACGCGGCCCGCCCCCACCGCGGCATCTCGGTGCTGGTGGCGGACATGACCTCCCCCGGGATCGAGGTGCGCGAGATCGAGACGGTCGGCGGCGGCGCCCTGTGCGAGGTGTTCCTCACCGACGTGGAGGTGCCCGCCGAGCAGCTCGTCGGCGAGCTGAACGGCGGCTGGCGGGTGCTGATGAGCACGCTGGACCACGAGCGCGTGACGAGCGAGAAGGTCGGCGTGGTGCTCCGGGTGCTGGAGGATCTGGAGCGGGCGCTCGAGGCGCGCCGCGACCGCGCGGACGCGCTGCTCGAGCTGTGCCGGCTGCGCGGCGAGGCGCAGGCCGCGCGCCTGCTTGGGCGGCGGGCGGCGAAGCTGCTCGCGGAGGGGCGGCCGGCCGCCGCCGAGGCATCGATGGCAAAGCTGTCGATCTCCACCCTGGTGCGCCGCACGGCCGAGACCGGCAGCCGGCTCTTCGGCCCCGAGGCGCTGGTGGAGCGCGGGCCCCGGAGCATCGGCGACGGCCGCCTCGCGGCTCTGACCCGCGCGAGCGCGGGAAGCACCGTCGCGGGCGGGGCGGCCGAGATCCAGCGCCGCGTGATCGCCCGCCAGGGGCTCGGGTGCGCGGCATGAGCGCTGTCGCGGAACGCGCGAGCACCGAGGAGGCACGTGAGTTCGCGGCCACCGTCGCCGCGATCGTCGAACGCCATCCGTCTCGCGATCCGTGGAAGCCGGGCGCGGCCGTGAGCGACGCCGATCCCGACCTCGACGCCGCCCTCGCGGCCGCCGGCTGGGACGACCTCGCCACGGACGAGCGCCTCCTCCCACTCGTCGCCCCCGCCGCCGCGGCGCTCGGCCGCGCGTTCGCCTCGCTCGCGCCGGTGGACCGGCTCCTCGGCGGCGCCCTCCGCGTGGGCGACCTCGTGCGCTACGCCGCGGCGGACGCTCCGCTGGTCGAACCCCGCGCGGGCACGTTGTGGCTCACCCGTGCGTCCGCCGTAACACCCGTGCCCTACACCGACGCGCTCGGAATCGGGTGGGTGGAAATCGGTTGCGGAAAACGGCACGAATACCCACCCACCCGGATGGAGGGGCGGGGATGGCGCGGGACGCGGATGGAGGCCTGGGTCGCCGGGTCCGCGGGCTACGTCGCCGGGATGGCCGGCGAGGCGCTTCGGCTCGCGCTCGAGCACGCGCGGTCGCGGCGGGCGTTCGGTGCTCCGCTCACGGCCCTCGAGCCGGTTCAGCAGATGCTGGCCGATGCCGCCACGCTCGTCGACGGGCTCGAGCTGCTGGCGGGCGACGAGCCCGGCCTCGACGCGCTCGCGTACGCGGGCGAGGCGGCGGAGCGGGCGATCGGCATCTGCATGCAGGTCACCGGCGCGCTCGGGTTCACGCTCGAGTTCCCGCTCCAGCGCGCCTACCGGCGCGCTCGCGCGCTGCGGGCGTGGAACGACGAGGTGCTGCGCGCCTGGGCGGAGGCGGCGCCGGAGAACGGTGCTCGGCTTCCGCTCGCCGGGCTTCGCGTGCTCGACTTCGGGCAGTACGTCGCGGCGCCGTTCGCGACCATGCTGCTCGCCGACCTCGGTGCGGACGTGGTGAAGGTCGAGCCGCCGGGCGGCGACCAGTGGCGTCACTACGACCCGTTCGCGCCGGGCGAGAGCCGCTACTTCTACGCGCTCAACCGCGGCAAGCGGTCGGTGGTGCTCGACCTCAAGACCGACGAGGGGCGGGCGCGCAGCCGCGAGCTGATCGAGTCGGCCGACGCGCTCGTCCACAACTGCCTCCCGGAGCGGGCCGCCCGGTTCGGGCTCGACCGTGAGAGCGTTCGGGCCGTGAACCCGCGCTGCGTGACCGTGTGCGTCTCGGCCTTCGGGAGCAGCGGTCCCGACTCGGACCGGCCCGCGTACGACCTGATCGGCCAGGCGCTCTCCGGCCTCCTCCTCGCCGACCCGCGTCCCGGCGACGCGGTGCCGCGGCGCACCGGCGGCCTCGCGCTCGCCGACTTCACCGCCGGCCTGCTCGCCGCCCTCTCCGTGGCGGCCGGGCTGCTCGGCCGCGAGGGCCCGGGCGCACCCGGTCTCGAGGTCTCCCTCCTCGGGGCGGCCCTCGCGCTCCAGGCGCAGCGGTTCGTGGAGGTCGGCGCGGTCGACGATGAGCCGAGCGGCGCATTCGCCGGACGTGCGGAGCTCGACGCGATGACCGCGCGCGTGGCCGGCCTCGAGGCCCTCGACCCGTACTACCGCGCGCATGCCTGCCGAGACGGGTTCGTTGCACTCGCGTGCCTGAACACGGCTCAGCGGGTGCAGGTCTGCGGGCTGTTCGGGCTCGAGGATCCCTTCGCCGAGAACCCGCAGGCCGCGCCGGCGAGCGACGAGGAGCGTGAGCGGCGCGAGGCGCATGTGCGCGCCGTCGAGGCGGGGTTCGCGCGGCTCGGCGTGCGGGAGGCGGTGGCCGCGCTGGCCGCTCGCGGGGTGCCGGCCAGCGAGGTGCGCGCGCTCGCCCAGCTCTTCGACGACGAGCAGGCGCGCGCCAACGGGCTGGTCCAGGAGGTCGAGCAGGCGGGCGTGGGCCCGGTGCGGCTGCTCGGGAGCCCCTTCAAGGTCGACGGCGAGCCGACCGGGACCGGACGTCCGGCGCCCGGGCTCGGCGAGCACGCGGACGAGGTGCTCGGCGAGCTGCCCGGGGCGCGGATCCGCTGATGCGCGTCGTCGAGGACCTGCCGCGCCCGGTGCGCCGGATCGATCACGAGTGGATCCCGCTCGACGACGGCACGCGGCTCGGGTCGAGGATCTGGCTCCCCGAGGACGCGGAGCGGGATCCGGTCCCGGCGATCCTCGAGTACCTCCCCTACCGCAAGGGCGACGGCACGGCGATTCGCGACGAGCCCCGCCACGCGTACTTCGCCGGCCACGGCTACGCGGTGCTCCGCGTGGACATGCGCGGGAGCGGCGAGTCCGACGGCCTGCTTCACGACGAGTACACGCCGCAGGAGCAGCAGGACGCGCTCGAGGTGCTCCGCTGGATCGCCGCGCAGCCGTGGTGCACGGGCAACGTCGGCATGTTCGGCATCTCCTGGGGCGGCTTCAACGGCCTCCAGCTGGCCGCCCTCCGCCCGCCGGAGCTGAAGACCGTCATCACCCTCTGCTCGACCGACGACCGCTACGCGGACGACGTGCACTACCGCGGCGGCGCCGTGCTGGCGCTCGAGATGCTCTCGTGGGGCGCGTCGATGCTCTCGTTCAACGCGATCGCGCCCGACCCGGAGGTGGCCGGGCCGGAGTGGCGCGACAAGTGGCTCGAGCGGATCGACGAGGTGGAGCCGTACGAGTACGAGTGGCTCCGCCACCAGCGCCGCGACGACTACTGGAAGCAGGGGTCGGTGTGCGAGGACTACGACGCGATCGAGTGCCCGGTCTACGCCATCGGCGGGTGGGCGGACGGCTACTCGGAGGCCGTGTTCCGGCTGGTGGAGGGGCTTGGCGCGCCGTCGAAGGGCCTGATCGGCCCGTGGTCGCACGCGTTCCCCGACGAGGTGGAGCCCGGCCCGGCGATCGGCTTCCTCCAGGAGTGCCTGCGCTGGTGGGACCGCTGGCTGAAGGGAGAGGACACCGGCATCGAGTCCGAGCCGCTCCTGCGCGCGTGGATGCAGGAGCCGGTCCCTCCGGCCGGCAGCTACGCCGAGCGACCCGGGCGCTGGGTGGCCGAGCGGAGCTGGCCCTCGCCCGAGCTCGAGGAGGCGCGCCTGTGGCTCGGCGACGGCTCGCTGGGCGCCGGCCCCGACCCGGAGCCGCGCCGGCTCGAGATCGGGACCGACCTCCTCTGCGGGTTCGACGCCGGCGTCTGGTGCGCCGACGGCACCGCCGGCGAGGCCGCTCCGGACCAGCGCGGCGACGACGGCCGCTCCCTCACCTTCACCTCGGCGCCGCTGCCCGAGCGGATCGAGCTGCTCGGCAACGCGCGCGTGGAGCTCGAGCTCGAGAGCGACCGCCCGGTGGCGCAGCTCGCCGCGCGCCTGTGCGACGTCTCACCGGACGGCACCTCCCTGCTCGTCACGCGCGGCGTGCTGAACCTCACGCACCGGGACAGCCACGAGCACCCCGAGCCGCTCGAGCCCGGGCAGCGCACCCGCGTGGTGGTGGAGCTCGACGCCATCGCCCAGGCCATCCCCGCCGGCCACCGCCTGCGGCTCGCGCTCTCTCCCGCCTACTGGCCCTGGCTGTGGCCCGCCCCCGAGCCCGTGACGCTCGCCGTGCACACCACGCCGAGCTCGCTGACGCTTCCGGTGCGGCGGCCGCGCGCCGAGGACGACGAGCTACGCCCGTTCGAGGCAGCCGGAGACGGCGCCGCCGCTCGAGGTCGAGACGGTCCAGCCCGACCCCGGCGGCCGCTTCATGACGCGCGACTTCGCCCGCGGCCGTGCCGAGCTGGTCTTCGACTGGGCGGCCGGCGGCCGCTACAGGCTCGTTGATGCCGGGCTCACCGCCGGCTACGGCGCCACGACGGTCTACTCGATCGACCCGGCCGACCCGCGCTCCGCCGAGGTCCGCTGCGTGATGACCACCGAGCTCGGCCGCGAGGGGTGGTCCACGCGCGCCGTGGTCACGGCGGTGATGAGCTCGGACGCGGACAGCTTCCGGGTCCACACGGAGCTGGAGGCGTTCGAGGACGGCGAGTGCGTGCGGCGCCGCGAGTGGAGCCTCGAGACGCCCCGCGAGCTCGGCTGATCAGCCGAGCCCCGGCCCGACCCGCTCGCGCACCATCTCCTGGAAGGTCCCGATCAGCCGCTCCGTGCGCGTGAGCAGCCGCCCGTGCGGGAGCGCGCCGCTCGCGGCGCCGCGCTGCACGGCCTCCACGAGCCCGGTGTCCTCGGACCCGACCTGGTTGTCGAAGGCGAGCATCTCCTCGATCCACGCCTCGTCGGTTCCCTCCGCGAAGAAGTAGTCGAACCAGGCCGCCGTGCGGTCGGTGGCGAGCGGCCACATCGGGCCGATCGACAGGTTCGGCCGGCCCGGGTTCACGTTGAACTTCATCGCCGGGAAGAGGATGTGGTACTGCGCCGTGGGGACGCTGTCGCTCACGTCGTACGGCGCGGCGTCCGTGTACGCGTCCGGGTGGACGGGCGGGAACTGGCTGAGGCGGAGGCCGGTGGCCTCCATGCGCTGACGGCCCTCGTCGATCACCTTCACGAAGTCCGGGTGGTTCAGCTGGCAGTGGTAGCACTCGAGGTAGTTCTCGACCGCGATCTTCCAGTTCGCCTGGATCTCGTAGCCGACGCGGTGGTGGAACCGGAGCGAGTGCACGTCGAGGCCGTTCTCGGCCACGGTGTCGGGCATGTCGCCGAGCGCCAGCTCGAGGCTGGGCGCCTCCATGTCGGCGTTCGCGAACAGGAACGGTCCCCAGCTGCCGACCTGGAGCGGCACGAGGCCGAGGCCGTCCATGTCGAAGTCCGGCTCCTCCTTGCTGCGCGGCGCGCCGCGCAGCGACCCGTCGAGCCCGTAGGTCCACGCGTGGTACGGACACTGGATCGTGCCGCGCCGCTGGGGCTCGTTCACGAGCATGGTCCCGCGGTGGCGGCAGACGTTCAGGAACGCGCGCAGCTCCTCGTCGCGGTCGAGCACGACGACGACCGGGAGCCCCGCGAGCTGGGTGGGGAACATGCTCCCCGGGCCGTCGAGCTCGCCGGTGTGGCCCACGTACTGCCACGACCGCCGGAAGATGCGCTCGTGCTCGGCCGTCGCGACGGCCGGGTCCGCGTACCAGGTGTAGGGCAGCGTCTCGGCGCGCGAGTCGACCTGCGTGGGTCCCATGTTGACGTTATCCTTCCAAAGTCGATATGCGAAAGCAACTTTCGCGGGATGAGAGCACAAGCTCCGTCGGGACGCTCGCGCGCGGGCTCGACATCCTGGAGCTGTTCGGTGGCGACTCGCCCGAGTTGACCCAGAAGGAGATCTCCGAGCGGCTCGACCTACCGGTGCCGACGGTTCACCGTCTCGCAAAGGTACTCGTCGAGCGTGGCTGGCTGACCCGCGATTCCGCGAGCCGAAGGCTGCGGCTGGGACTCGGCGCGACGCGGCTGATGTCCGGCCTCCCACTCCCCGACCTGGCGCGCGAGCACCTGCGCGGGCTGGCCGAGAGCACGGGCGAGACCGCCAACCTGGCGACGCTCGACAACGGCGAGGTGCTCTACCTCGTGAGCGAGACCGGCAGCCGCCTCCTCACGCTCCGCTCGCATGCGGGCCTGCGGCTCCCCGTGCACTGCACCGCGCTAGGCAAGGCCCTGATCGCCCAGCTCCCGGACGAGGAGGCCCGGCGGGCGGCCGGCTCCGCGCCGTACGAGGCGTTCACCGACCGCACGATCACCGCCTGGGCCCCCCTTCGCGCGGGCCTGGAGCGCGTGCGCCGCGAGGGAGTCGCCCATTCGCGCGACGAGTTCGAGGTCGGCCTGCGCTCGATCGCGGTCCCGCTGACCCTGACCGAGCGTGACGGCCCCGTGGCGATCAACGTGTCGCTGCCGACCTCCCGGGCGGGACGCGACGCCCTGACCGAGATCACGCGCGAGCTCCGCGCTACCGCCGAGGCCATCAGGGGCGCCGTCGGGTGAGCGCGGGGACGGTCCCGTTCTGGCTCGACGGCCCGTACGAGCGGCGGCCACCGCTCGACCGCGACCTCGAGGTGGAGGCCTGCGTGATCGGCGCGGGCGTGGCGGGCCTCTCGTGCGCGCGGCGGCTCGCCCAGCACGGGATCGAGACCGCCGTGCTCGAGGCGGGCACCGTGGCCGGCGGGGCCAGCGGGCGAAACGGCGGCTTCCTCATCACGGGCACGGCGCTCTTCCACAACGACGCGCGCGAGCGCTACGGCCCCGAGCGGGCGCGGGCGATGTACGCCCGCACGCTCGAGGCGCAGCGGGACGTGTACGAGCTGGCCGCCGAGCTCGGCGCCGAGGAGGCGGTGCGTCAGGTCGGGCTGCTCCGCCTGGCGGTCTCCGACGAGGAGGCCGAGCACGTGCGCGCGCACGTGGCGGCGCTCACGGCCGACGGCTTCCCCGCTGAGCTCGTGGAGCGCGAGGAGCTCGCGCCGGCGCTCCGGCGCGGCGGCCTGGTTGGCTGCCTGACCGCGCACGACGGCGCCCTCCACCCCGTCCGCTGGTACCGGCTGCTGGCCGCGGCGGCCGAGCGCGAGGGCGCCCGGATCCACGAGGGCACCCGGGTGCGGGGCCCCGTGCCGGCGCCGGGCGAGGGGGACCTGGAGACGGAGACGGGGGTGCGCGTGTCCGCGAAGCACGTGGTGGTCGCGGCCGACGGCGCCCTTCCCGCGCTCGTGCCCGAGTTCGCCGGTCGCGTCCGGGCGCGGCGGCTTCACATGGTCGCCACCGCGCCGCTGCCGCCGACGCTCCACCAGCTCGTCTACGCGCGCTGGGGCTACGAGTACCTCCAGCAGCGGCCCGACGGGCGCATCCTCGCCGGCGGCTTCAGCGACGTCGACGCCGACGACTCCTACACGGACAGCGACGCCGGCAGCCCGGCGATCTGGGAGCGCGTGGAGCGCTACCTGCGCGAGGACCTCGGCACCGAGCCCGAGATCACCCACCGGTGGGCCGGCGTGGTCGGCTACAGCGACGACTCGCTCCCGTACGTCGGCGAGGTGCCCGGCCGCCCCGGGCTCCACGTCTCCGGCGGCTACTCGGGCGTGGGCAACGTGCCCGGCTTCATGTGCGGCCGCGACCTCGCGGACGCGATCGCGGGCGAGGCGCCCGAGATCCTCTTCCCCGCGGACAGGCGGCCGTGGATCGCGGCCTGATCCGCACGCTCACCGAGCGCGAGAGCGAGCAGCTCCGCACGCGCACGCACGCGTCGGATGAGCTCGCGGAGCGCGCCCGGCGCACGCTTCCCGGCGGCGTGGTGTCCGCCTACCACCGCGGCGAGCCCTGGCCGGTCTACGTCTCGCACGGCGACGGCGCCCGCGTCTGGGACGTGGACGGCAACGAGTACGTGGACTTCCACAACGGCTTCAGCGCGATGGTGCAGGGCCACGCGCATCCGGTCATCGGCGCCGCGGTGACCAGGCGGCATGCGCTCGGGACCCACTTCGGCGCCACCACCGAGGACGCCGTGGCCGTGGCGGAGGAGCTCGTGCGCCGCTTCGGCCTCGAGCGCTGGTGCTTCACGAACTCGGGCACCGAGTCGACGCTCCTGGCGGTGCGGATCGCCCGCGCGCTCACGGGCGGGCAGGCGGTTCTGAGGATGGAGGGCTCCTACCACGGGCACGCCGAGCTCGGGCCGGAGCTCGAGGTGCCATGGGGCGATCCCGCCGCGCTCGAGCGCGCGCTCGCGGACACGCCGCCGGCGTGCGTGCTCATGGAGGCCGCGATGACGAGCGCCGGGCTCGTGCTCCCGGAGCGCGGCTACCTGGAGGCGGTGCGAGAGCTCACGCGCGCGAGCGGCGCGATCCTGATCTTCGACGAGGTGAAGACGGGGCTCACGATCGCCCCGGGCGGAGCCGTCGAGCGCTTCGGCGTCCGGCCGGACATGGTCACCCTGGCGAAGTCGCTGGGTGGCGGCCTGCCCTCGGGAGCGGTGGGCATGACGGCCGAGCTCGGCGCGGTGATCGAGGACGGGCGCGTGAGGCACCGAGGCACGTACAACGGCAATCCGCTCTCGATGGCCGCCGCGCGCGCGAGCCTCGCCGAGGTGCTGACGCCCGCCGCGTACGACGAGCTGGAACGCCTGGGCGGCCGGATGGCCGCGGGCTGCGAGGCCGTGATCGCCGAGCACGGGCTGCCCGGGCAGGTGGCCTCGCTCGGCTCGAAGGGCTGCGTGCACGGCCACGACCCCGAGCTCGCCGGCCTCGTGTGGCTGTGGCTGATGAACCGCGGCCTGTTCGTGACACCCGGCCGGGGCCAGGAGTGGAACGTCACGGTCGCCCACGACGACGCCGCCGTGGACGCGTACCTCGGCGCCTTCGCGAGCCTCGCCGCGGAGCTCAGCCCACGACTGTCCGGCTCTGCTCGCGCATGAACTGCGGCAGGTACCAGGGTCCGAGCCCGCCCTTGCCCGTCGAGCCGCTCGACTTCCAGCCGCAGAAGGTCTGCGTGCCGGGCCAGGCGCCCGTCGTCGCGCCGGCGCGCCGGTTCACGTAGACCACGCCGGCCTCGATCTCCGCCAGGAAGCGCTCCTTCTCGGACTCGTCGCCGGTGAAGATCCCGGCCGTGAGCCCGTACACGGGCGCGTTCGCCTCGGCGAGCGCCTCGTCGAACGAGCCCACGCGCGTGACGGTCACGAACGGCAGGAACAGCTCGTTCCGCTCGAGCTCGTGGCCCAGCGGGAGGTCGGCCACGACCGTCGGCTCCACGAAGTGCCCGGGCAGGTCCGGCCGGCCGCCCCCGGCAGCGACGCGGCCGTCCCGCTCCGCCGCCGCCACGGCCCGCCCGTATCGCTCCACGCTTCCCTCGTTGATCACCGGGCCCACGAACGCGTCGCGGTCGCTCGGGTCGCCGAGCGCCAGCTCGGACGCCCGCGCCGCCAGCTTCTCCACGAACTCGTCGTAGACCGAGTCGACCACGATCGCCCGCGAGCAGGCGCTGCACTTCTGGCCGGACAGCCCGAACGCGGACTTCGCGACGCCCTCGGCGGCCGCGTCGACGTCGGCGCTGTCCGTGACGATCGCCGGGTTCTTGCCGCCCATCTCGGTGAGCGCCGGCCGCGCGTACGCGCCCTCCTGCATCTTGCGGGCGATCTCGCGGCCCACCTCCGCGGACCCGGTGAACGCCACGCCGTCCACGTCCGCGTCCACCAGCGCGCGGCCGGTGTCCGGCCCGCCGTGCACGAGGTTGAAGACTCCGGCGGGGAGACCGGCCGCGGCCACGATCTCCGCCAGCACGCCGCCCGTGGACGGCGACTCCTCCGACGGCTTGAACACGACCGCGTTCCCCGCGATCAGCGCGGAGCCGAACATGCCCACCGACAGCGCGACCGGGAAGTTGAACGGCGCGATCACCGCGAACACGCCGTAGGGCCGCAGGACGTCCGCGTTCCGCTCGCCCTCGACGAAGCTGTCGAGCGGCTTCGTGTAGCCCGTCGTTCTCCTCCATGTGGCCGGCGTAGGCCTCGATCAGGTCGATCGCCTCCTGCACCTCGAGGATCGCCTCGGTGCG
This sequence comes from uncultured Thermoleophilaceae bacterium, assembly GCA_963741455.1. GTDB lineage: Bacteria > Actinomycetota > Thermoleophilia > Solirubrobacterales > Thermoleophilaceae > JACVRW01. Next base: position 371,781 of record CAVUIF010000003.1, on the reverse strand, counting down.
CGACTTGCCGGTCTCGAGGCTCGCGAGCGCCGACAGCTCCATGTGCCGCTCGCCGATCCCGTCCGCCACCGCCCGCAACAGCCGGCAGCGCTCCTCGTACCGGGTGGCGGCCCAGCCCGGCGCCGCGGCTCGGGCGGCCTCGACCGCGCGCGCCACCAGCTCCGGCCCCGCCGCGTGCGCGCGCGCCGCCAGCTCGTCCGTGCGCGCCGGGTCGCGGCGCTCGAACACGTCGCCCTCGGCGACGCGGCTCGCCGCCCACGTGGTGCGGCCACGGAGCGCCGTCCCGTCCCCGCGCCTCCTCCAGCGCCGCCTCGAATGCCGCGTCGGTCTCGGCGCCCAGATCGCCGCTCGTGTACGTAAGCCTCGTGCTCATGGCGCGAAGCTAACGGACGGCGTGGCAGGCCGGAAGGAAGAGCGGGTCGTCCCCGCGGCACTTGTCCTCGATCCCGATCCGGGCGGCCTCGCCGGACTCGAGCACGCGGGCAGCGCGGGTGGAAGCGGCAGCCGGACGGGATGCGCGTGGGGTCGGGCGTCTCGCCCGTCAGGATCTGCTGCTCCATCTGCCTCGTCTCGGGCACGACCGACAGCAGCGCGCGCGTGTACGGGTGCTTCGGGTCGGTGAGGACCTCCTCGGCGGGGCCCTCCTCAACGATCCGCCCGAGGTACATCACGGCCACGCGGTCGGCCACGTTCCAGGCCAGCCCGAGGTCGTGCGTCACCACAAGCGCGCTCAGCCCAGTCTCGCGCACGAGCTCGAGGAGCAGGGCGAGGATCTCGCCGCGCACGGAGGCGTCCAGCGCCGACACCGGCTCGTCGGCCACGAGCAGGCTCGGGCTCAGCACCATCGCCCCCGCGATGATCACGCGCTGGCGCTGGCCGCCGGAGACCTCGTACGGGTAGCGCGTGAAGAAGCTCTCGGGCGGGCGCAGGCCGGCGCGCCCGAGAGCGTCCGCCACCATCTGCTCCTCGTCGCCCTCGATCTTCTGGATGCGCACGCCCTCCGCCACCGCCTCGTAGATCGTCTGGCGCGCGTTCAGCGCCCCCGTGGGGTCCTGGAAGACCATCTGCGCGTGGCGCCGGTGCTCGCGCAGGGCGGCGCGGTCGAAGCGAAGCGGCTCGCCCCGGAAGAGCACCTCGCCCTCGCTGGGCTCCTTCAGGCCCATGATCGTGCGCGCGAGCGTGGTCTTGCCGCAGCCGGACTCGCCGACCAGGGCGACGATCTCGCCGCTGCCGAGCACGAGGTCCACGCCGTCCACCGCGCGGGCCACGCCGTCGCGGTCCGCGTACTCGGCGTGGAGGCCGCGCACCTCGAGGACGGGGCGCCGGCCCGTTCATGTCGGCACCGGGGCGCCGGCGAACGTGGACGCACGCCGCCGCGCGCGCCCGCGCCGGCGTCCCACAGCTCGACCGGGGTGCGCGGGCAGATCTCGACCGCCGCCGGGCAGCGCGGGTGGAACGGGCAGCCGCTCGGCAGGTCGCGCGGGTCGGGCGGGTCGCCGGGAAGACCCGGCCGGGCGCATGCCGGAACGCGCGGTCGCCGATCACGGGGAACGCCGCCGCGAGCGCGCGCGTGTAGGGTGCGCCGGGCTCGGCGAACACCTCTCTCGCTCGGTCCCTGCTCCACGATCCGTCCCGCGTACATCACGGCCATCCGCTCGCACACGTCCGCGAGCGTCGAGAGATCGTGCGTGATGAAGATGACGCGCGAGCCCGAGCTCCCGCTTGCAGGTCCTCGAGCAGCCGAGCACCTGTGCCTGCACCATCACGTCGAGCGCGGTCGTGGGCTCGTCGGCGATCAGGAGCCGCGGCTCGCACGCCACGCGCGAGCCCGATCAGCACGCGCTGGCGCTGCCCGCCCGAGAGCTCGTGCGGGTACGCGCGCGCACGGCGCGCCGGCAGGCCGACCAGCTCGAGCAGCTCCGCGACCCGCGTCGAGGTGTCCGTGCTCCCCGTGGAGTGCAGCCTGATCGCCTCGCCGATCTGGGCGCCCACGCGCTGCACGGGGTTGAGCGAGTGAAGCGCGCCCTGGAAGACGATCGCCAGATCCGTCCAGCGCACCGCCCGCAGCCGGCCCGGCTTCATCGTCAGCACGTCCTCGCCGTCGAGCAGCACCTCGCCCGTGACCTCGGTGCCGTCCGGCAGGAGCCGCAGCAGCGCCGCCGCCATGCGACGACTTGCCGCAGCCCGACTCGCCCGCCAGGCCGAGCGTCTCGCCCGCGGCTCAGCCCGACGTCCACGCCGCGCACCGCCGGGCACCGGCCCGCTCGCGGCGTTGTAGGTCACGTGAAGGTCCCGTACCTCCAGCAGGCTCATCCGCGCTGGTCCCTCAGCCGTGGGTCGAGGATCTCCTCGAGCGCCTGTGCCGACCAGCGTGAAGGCGAGCGCCACGAGCATGATGCCGAGGCCGGGCGGGACGAAGTACCACCACGCCTCGATCGTGACCGCGCCGGTCTCGAACGCGTCGTCGAGCATCTTGCCCCACGACGGCGTTCAGCGGATCGCCGAGGCCGAGGAACGACAGCGTGGCCTCCGAGAGGATCACGATCGGCACGGTCAGCGTGGTGTTGGCGAGGATCAGCGGCGACACGTTGGGCAGGATGTGGCGAGTCATCAGGTGCCAGTTCGAGGCCCCGAGCGCGCGGCTGCGGTCGACGTAGTCGCGCTCCTTGAGCGTGAGCACCTGCGCGTGGATCAGCCGCGCCGGTGAACGGCCACGAGGTGATCCCGATCACGAGGATGATGTTCTGGATCGACGGCCCGAGGATCGCGGCCAGCACGATCGCGAGCGGCAGGAACGGGATCACGAGGAACCACTCGGTGAGGCGCATCAGGAGGCCGCCGACGTGCCCGCCGAAGAAGCCCGCCGTGATCCCCACGACCGAGCCGATCAGCATCGCGAGCACGGTGGCCGCGAGCCCGACCAGGAGGCTGATCCGCGAGCCCCAGATGAACTGCGTCAGCACAGTCGCGGCCGAGGCCGTCGGTGCCGAGCGGGCCGAACTCCGACGGGCTCGCGAAGGCGGGGTTGTCGGTCGCGTTGATCGCCCTCAGGCCGGACTCGTCCGCGAGCAGCGGCGCGGCCAGCGCCATCGCGACCACCGCCACCAGGAAGACGAGCCCGATCATGCCCGGGCGGTGATGGCGGTACTCGCGCCAGCGCCCGGCGACCGCGCGCCGGCGCCGGAGCCAGGCGATCCTGCGGGCCGAAGGCGCCGCGACCGCGCTCACGTCGTGCGTCACCCGCGGGTCGAGGTACGCGTACAGCGAGGTCGGCGATCAGGTTGAAGAGGATCACCGACGCGCTGAACACCAGGAACAGGCCCTGGAGCATCGGCAGGTCCGGGCCCTTCAGCGCCTCGTAGGTGGCGAGCCCGAGCCCGGGCCAGGAGAAGATCGCCTCCACGGCGATCGCGCCGGAGAGCACGAACCCGAAGTTGATCGCAATCAGCGCCACCACCGGCAGCAGCGCGTTCGGCACCGCGTGCCGGTTGCGCACCAGCACGTCGCGCAGGCCCTTCGCGCGCGCGAGCGATCAGGTAGTCCTCGCGCATCGTGTCGAGCAGCGACGAGCGCATGACGATCGCGTACTCGCCCAGGTAGGCGAGCGTCAGCGTGAGCGCCGGGAGGAACATGTGCTCGCGCCTGGTCCAGCGAGCTTCGCGAGGCCGGTCGCGCCCGACGACGGGTCAGAGATGCCGCCGACCGGGAACCATCCGAGCGCGACCGCGAAGAGGCGTGAGCAGCAGCATCCCGAGCCAGAAGTCCGGCATCGAGTACGTGCTCATGGTGAACGCCGGTGATCGAGTAGTCGGCGCGCCGTGCGTCTTCGCCACGCGCGGCGATGATCCCGAGCAGCACCCCGATCACCGCGGAGAGGATCGCCGAGATGCCCACGAGCGCGATGGTCGGGCCCGGCCTTGTCCTTGATCTCGTCCCAGACCGGCTGGTTCGTCGCGTACGAGCGCCCGAAGTTGAGCGACGCGGTCTGCTTCAGGTAACGCCACGAACTGCTCGGCCTGTGGACCCGTCGAGGCCGAACTGCCTGGTCAGCTCGGCCCGCTGGGTGGAGCGTCAGCTCCTTGCCCCGGAACAGGCTCGCCACCGGGTCGGTCTCGACGACCCGGAACAGGAAGAAGTTGAAGCAGACGACGAAGACCAGCGTCGCCAGCGACCCGAGGACCTTGCGCGATGACGAAGCGGAGCGCTCACTCGCGGTCGTACGCGCTCCGCCGCCGGCTCATCACCACCAGCGCCGCGCCGAGGCCGATCACGGCCAGGACGAGCACGGCGATGATCGCCGCCGCTTCCGCCGCCGTCGTCGTCACCGGAGCCGCCGCCCGCGGACGCCGTGACGGGCTTCAGCCGCGCGTACGTCGGGCGACGTGTTCGAGAACAGCACCGGGCCGGTGTCCTTCGGCTGCTGCACCCAGCCGGTGAAGCGGTCCTTGACGTAGGCGATCGTGTCCGGCTCCTGCCAGATCACGTTGTACACGGCCGACTGCTGCCAGCGGGTGAGCATCTCGTGGACGATCTCCTCCCGCCTGTCGCGGTCGAGCTCGACCTTCTGCTGCTCGTACAGGCGGTCGTACTCCTCGTCGCAGTAGTTCGCGTCGTTGTAATAGTCGGTCGGGTTGTCCGGATCGTCCGCCACCTGCTTGCACGTCATGTAGTCGAGCATCGTGTCCGGGTCCACGTACGGGGTCCAGCCCCAGGCGAACATGTCGTAGTCGCCCCTGCCGATGATGTCCGTGAGCTGGCTGTCGTCCACGTTCTGCTCGGTGGTGGCGATGCCGATCTCGTCGAGCCAGCCCGTCACGAACTCGGCGATCTCGGAGCCGGTCTCGCCGTCCGAGCGCGCGAAGTAGCGGAAGTTGAGCGGACGCCCGCCGTTCGGCATCTCGCGCACGCCGTCGCCGTCGCGTGTCCTCGTAGCCGGCGTCCTCGAGGATCTGGCGCGCCTTCTCGAGGTCGAACTCGTAGATCTGGTCCTCGCTCAGCTCCGGCACCCACGCCTCGTCCGGCGAGGGAATGATCGTCTCGGCCGGCTTGCCGACGCCCGACGAGCACGCGGTCCACGAGCGTCTCCTTGTCGATCGCGTGCGCGATCGCCTTGCGCACCTCGGGGTCGAGCAGCGCCGGGTGGGGCTTCTTGAGCCCGTCGCCGCCATTCACCGCGACCTCGGCGAACCCGCCCTGGAACCCCTCGTTCGTGACGATGTTGTCGTCCTTCTCGAGCTGGTGGAAGGCGGCGCCGGGGATGTCCCAGGCCGCGTCGAGCTCGCCGGTCTTCAGCGCGGCGACCATTGCGTCCGGGTTGTTGAACTTGCGCAGCACGACCGTGTCGACCGCCGGCTTGCCGCCCCAGTAGTTGGGGTTGGCCTTGAAGCGCGCGAACTGGCCCTTCTTGAACTCGTCGAGCACGAACGGGCCCGAGCCCACGCCGTCCTCGCCCGGGTACTTGTCGCGCTCGCCTGGCGTTCATCTTGCCCCAGATGTGCTTGGGCAGGATGTAGACGTCCATGGTCGGGAGCTTCGGGTCCGGCACCGAGCTCTCGATGCACCACGCGTGGTCGGGTCGGGCGCCGCTGGCGGTCAGGTTCGCGACCGCCGCCGAGTGGTTGAGCCACTCCTCCTCGCGCGCGGTGTTGACCGTCCAGGCGATGTCCTCGGAGGTGAGCGGCTTGCCGTCGGACCACTTCAGCCCGTCGCGCAGCTTGTAGGTCCACGTCTGAGCCCGTCTTCGGAGCTCTTCCCACGACTCGGCCAGGCCCGGGATCGTCGAGAAGTCCTCGGCCGCCTTGTCCGTGAGCGTTGCGTACTGGATGTTCCACGCCTCGAACGCCGGCACCGTCGACGCCGATCAGCGGGCTCATGCTGTCGATCCCCTGCGGCTCGCCCACGTCGAAGGTGACCGGACCACTCTCGTCCTGGCTCTGCGCCGCCACGGCGGTGATGCCGGCCAGCAGGAGGACACAGGTCAGGACGGCTGCGAGTCGCTTCATGGCGGACGACTCTCTCATGGCTTCACATCAGATGCCAGTCCAGAAAGCGCTCGAGACGCCGGTAGAAGTCGACCTGCGGGCCGGCGCGTAGGAAGCCGTGAGCCTCCGTCGGATAGGTCACGTACTCGAACGTCTTGCCGAGCTCTCTCAGCCGCGTGACGAGCTGCTCGGACTGCTTCGGGCTCACGCGCTCGTCGCGCTCGCCGTGCGCGATCAGGAGCGGCGCCTCGACGTTCTCGAGGCGGTGGTACGGCGAGCCCGCGACGTACGCCTCGCGCGCCTCGGCCGGCGTGCCCATCATCCGCTCGAGGTCCTGCACGCCCTCGCGGTCGCCCTGCGCCCACGAGGTCGTGATGTCGCAGTCGCCGTACTTCGGCACGGCGCACCGGAACCGGTGCTCGGGATCGTCGACCGCGGACGCGAGCGACATGTACGAGCCGTAGCTGGCGCCGAAGATCCCGAGCCGGTCGCCGTCCACCCAGTCGAGCGTGCGCAGGTGGTCCGCGGCCGCCAGGCAGTCCTTCGTGTCGTCCACGCCCCACACCCCGTGGTTGGCGCGCTCGAAGTCGCGGCCGTAGCCCGTCGAGCCGCGGAAGTTGATCGCGAGCCAGGCGTATCCCTTGTCGACGAAGTACTGCGCGTGGCCGTCCCACTCGTCCCCGTACGCGTCGGTGGGGCCGCCGTGCGGGTAGACCACGGCGGGCACGGGAGCGTCCGCCGACGCGCCGCGCGGGCGCATCAGGAACGCCGGGATCTCGAGTCCGTCGAAGGAGGTGTAGGTCACGTCCTCGAGCTCCGCGTACGGCGCGCTCCGCACGGCCTTCGGCGCGGGCGCGTGGATCGCCGCCGGGCTGCCCCCGGACGGGATCCGGCGGAGCTCGCGCGCCGTCGCGTGGTCCTCGTAGCCGGCCACGAGGTCGCCCGCCGCGGTCCAGTACGGCGTGTGCCACGTGCCGCCGCGAGCGAGCTCGTCCGCGGTGCCGCCGCCGGCGTCCACCGACACGAGGTGGAAGCGGTTCCGGTCCCCGCGCACCGCGGCGATGCGGGCCCCGTCCGGGTGCCAGTCGAGGTGCCGGTGGTCCGCTCCCGTGCTCGTGAGCTGCCGGTCGTTCTCGCCGTCCCCGTCCACCAGGTGCAGCTCGTAGAAGCCGCTCCGCTCGGACGCGTACGCGATCGTCGTCCCGTCGGGCGACCAGGCGGGCTCCAGGTCGTGCATCCGCGGCGTGCCGGTGAGGGCGCGCACCTCGCCGTCGTCGACCCGGGCCACGCGGATCTCGCTGCGGTTGAGGTCGCCGCGCGGCGTGAACACGAACGCGACCTCGGAGCCGTCGGGCGACACGGCGGCGTCCCCCTCGTCGCCGTGCTCCTCCAGGTCGCCATGCGAGACGGCAAGCCGGCGCGGCCACGGGTCGCCGGTGTCGACGATCGCGAGCCGCGTGCTCCTGTCCTCCTCACGCTCGACCGCGATCACGAGCCGGCCGTCGCCCGCCCAGCGCGGGCTCGAGCCGGCCACGAGCTTGCGCGGCGGCCCGCCGGCCGTGGGCACGAGCCACACGTGGCCGTCGCCGGCGTAGGCGACGGTCGTCCCGTCCGGCGAGAGGTACGGCGTCGTGTCCTCCCACCAGGGCGCGAGCTCGCGGCCGGTCGTCAGACGCTCCGGGCGGGCCGTCGCCCCCGAGGTCCATGAGCCACACGTCCGAGGTGTCGCGGTCCTCGATGAACACGACCGTGCGCCGGTCGTGTCCGATGGTCAGCGAGCGCGGCCGCGGCGTCGCGGCGATCGCCTCGAGCCGCCAGTGCGGCGGCGCCGGCACGTCGGTCCGCGGCTCGGCGCGCACGCCGTGGTGCTCGTCCTTGCCGACCCAGATCGACAGGTCCTCAGCCATTCAGCTCCTCCTCGATTCCGGTCAGCACCTCGCACACCAGCTCGCCGATGGCGTCCAGGTCGTAGCCGCCCTCCTGGACGACCACGGTCGGCAGGCCGAGCGCGCCAAGCGCCCGGCCCGCCGCGCGGAAGCCCTCGCGCGTCACGTTCAGCGGGCTCTCGGGGTCGCCGCCCGCGGCGTCCACGCCGAGCGCCACCACGAGCGCGCCCGCGCCGTGCTCCGTGGCCCATGCCGCGAGCCCGGCGACCGCGTCGACCCAGCCGTCGTCGCCGGTGCCCGGCGCGAGCAGGACGTTGCGGTTCGATCCCACGCGGGCCGGTCTCGTCCTCGAAGCCGAGGAAGTGCGGGAACCAGCCCGCGCCCGGATCCACGTGCACCGAGCCGGTGAGCACCTCGGCGTCGTCCCAGAAGATCGCCTGCGTCCCGTTGCCGTGGTGGGCGTCGATGTCGATGACCGCCACCGGGGTGCAGCCCGGCCGCGCGCAGGCGCGCCGCGGCCGCGGCCGAGTTGTTCAGGTAGCAGGAGCCGCCGAACGCGCGCCGCGTCACGTGGTGGCCGGGCGGGCGCGTGCACGCGTACGCGACCGGCGCGCCCTCGAGCACCAGGTCGGCGGCCGTGACCGCCGCGTCGAGCGCGGCGCGCGCCGCCTCCCACGTGCCGGGGCCGATCAGCGTCATCGTGTCGTAGGCGAACTGGCCGGCGCGCGCCGTGATCGCGGTCGGCGGTGCGCCGGGTCGCGGCCCGAGAACAGGTCGGGGTGCGGGAACAGGTAGGGCACCACGCGGTCCTGGCCGGGATCCTCGGGGAGGCCCGGCCGCCTCCCACTCGTCCCACGCCTCGCGCCAGGTGGGCCGCGAGCTCCGGGTCGTGCACGCTCGTGAGCGCGTCGTCGGGCTGCTCGCGCGGCCTCGACGAGCGGCGCTCCGCGCGCCGTGACCGCCTCGCGGATGCGCTCGGCGCGCTCGGGCAGCTCCGTGCCGGGGATGCGCACGCCGACCCAGACCTCGCCGCCCGGATCGTGCAGGCGGTGACGGTCGCTCCACACGACGGGCAGCGCGAGTCCCACGCGGCGAGCCTAACCGCCGAGCTGGTCCGGCCGGACGGCCCGGATCCGCGTCCGCCACCTCGTCCGGCCGGAGCGCCTCCGTGTTCACGACCAGGTGCGTCCCGTCGAGCCCGTGAAGGCGGCCGACTGCTCGGCGAGGCCGAGCAGGTGGTCGAGGCCGAACCAGTCCGCGGGCTCCCGCTGAGGCGATGCGCTCACGGAGCGTGGGAAGCGCAGCCTCCAGCCGCACGAGCAGATGGTCGTCCGCGCCGACCGCCTCGAGCAGCATCCGGAGCGCCTCGGGCGTCTCGACCACCTCGCCCACCAGCAGCAGCTCATGGCCGGCCCGGCGGTGCGCCTCCCAGGCCCCGCGCAGATACTCGCAAGCGCCCGGCGTCGTCCGGGAACGGGTAGGCCCAGGCCACCTCGTCCACGTCGATGACCGCGTACGCGATCTCCGCGCCCGCAAGCGCGTCGGCAAGGGCTGTCAGCGTGGCCGTCTTGCCGGAGCCGGGCGCTCCGGAGATCACGACGGCGAACACGCGCCGAGTCTCTCACTCATAGAGTGGCGCGCCATGGACGCCGAGAAGAGCCTTCGCGAGCACGGCCTGCGGATCGGCGCGCTCGAGCACGGGCCCGGCGGCCTCGATCGCGGACGTCGACGGCGTGCGCGTGGGCCACGTGACCGTCGTGCGCGACGAGCCCGACCCGCCGGACGGCCGCGGCCTCGCGCGCACGGGCGTGACCGCGGTGGTGCCGCCGGACCCGGACGGGATCTACGGAGAGCCGCTGCCCGCGGGCGTCGCGGTGCTGAACGGCGCGGGCGAGCTGACCGGCGCGCTCCAGGTCGCCGAGTGGGGCGAGCTCCACACGCCCGTCTACCTCACGGCCACGATGTCGGTCGGCCGCGTGCTCGACGGCGCGGTCGCGGCCGCGCTCGCGGCCGACCCGCGCGTCGGCGTCGACGACGTCGTGATCCCGGTCGTGGGCGAGTGCGACGACAGCTGGCTGAACGACGCGCGCGTCGTGCAGGTCGAGCCGGACGACGCCGGCCGCGCGCTCGCGGACGCGGCCGCCGCCGAGACGGTCGCCGAGGGGGCCGTCGGCGCCGGCACCGGGATGGTCTGCTTCGACTGGAAGGGCGGGATCGGCAGCTCGAGCCGCGTGACCGGAGCGGGGCACACCGTCGGCGTGCTGGTGCTCGCCAACTTCGGCGACCGGGACGAGCTGCGCGTCGACGGCGTGCCGGTCGGGAGGCTGCTCGACGCTGCCCGGCGAGGGCGGCCCGCCGAAGCCCGCCGGCAGCTGCATCGCGGTGGTTGCCACCGACGCGCCGCTCGGCACCCACGCAGCTCACGCGGAGCGCGACGCGCGCGGGCCTCGGCCTCGCGCGCACGGGCTCGTCGGCGCACCACGGCAGCGGCGAGATCTTCGTCGCGTTCTCCACACGGGTCGCGCCGGCCACGGCGGCGCCGACCTCGACCCGCTCTTCCGCGCCACGGTCGAGGCAACCGAGGAGGCCGTCCTGAACGCGATCTGGAGAGCGGAGACGACCGCCGGCCGCGACGGCCGCGTGGTCGAGCGGCTGCCGCACGAGCCGGTGCTCGAGCTCCTCGAGCGGCACGGCCGGCTCGCCGGCTAGCCGCCGCGGCCCCGACCAATGCCCTCTTTGCCCCGTATATCGGGGTCAAAGGAGCATCGATGCCCTCTTTACCGGACATATTCCGGTCAACAGGGCAACGGTCGCCGGCACGTCTTGCACCCACCCGGGAACGACGCGCGCGGAGCGGCGCTTGGGTCCGGCAGACCCGCTTAGCTCGCCTGGGACTCGAAGAAGGTCAGCAGGTTCCCGTCGCGGTCCACCGTCGCGAACTCGCGCGTGCCGAAGTCGGTCTCGCCGACGCCCTCGAGCGAGACCTGGTGGAGCACCCCGGTCGGCCGAAGCTCGGCGAACAGCGCGTCCACGTCCTGCACCTCGATCCGGCAGCTCGCCGTTCCGGAGAGGAAGGACTCCGCACCCGAGCAGATCGGCCGCTCGGCCAGGTCCTCGCGCGAGCGCCATTCGTCGTCGATCGCGCCCCACAGGTGGATGTGGGTGGCATCGCGGACGACGACGGCGTAGTCGTGCGTCACGTGCACCGGGTCGAACCCGAACCGGTCGCGATAGTCGTCGACGGCGGCCGGCACGTCGCGTACCGGCAGCGCGGGGATCGTCCTGCCGAGCTCCATCAGGGGTTGAACACCGGCGGCGCCAGCGCGGCCCGCCTCGGCCCCACCAGCCTCGGGAGCAGGCGCGCGTTCCCCTCGAACAGGATCGTCACGAGCGGCGGTCCCAGCCGCGGCGGGGTCCGGAGCGTGCTGAACAGGAACTCGCAGTTCCGGTTGAGGCGCCCGCGCGCGAGCGCGGACGCGGTCGCGGTCGGGATCAGGATCCGCATCGGATCCTCCCGCGGCAGCCCCGGCGCGCCGGCACGCCGCGCGGCGTCAGCAGGTCGCCGGTCGCGAACAGGCGCCGGCCCCTGATGAAGGAGTTGGCGGAGAAGAACCGCGGCGGGCGGAGCCCCATCGCGCGGGCCGCCATCATCGGGTCGTCGGTGATCACCGCGTCCGCGCCGGCCCGGCGCGCCGCTCGCACATCCGCGCGCAGGTCGAGCGTGAAGGGCGCCACGTCGAGGCCCATGCCGTGCGCGCGGCGGACGTAGTCGGGCGTCACCGGCCACTGCGGCGAGATGAAGTCGTAGTCGTTGTCGGCGGCGATCTGGAGGTACGCCTCGTTGATCGCCTGGATCGCGAGCAGGCTCGTCCTGCACCCTCGGGAGACGCTGCCGCGCCACGTCGAGGCTCGCCGGCACGAAGCTCTGGATGATCAGCTGGCGGCGCGGAATGCCGCTCGCCAGGACGACGTCCATGACGCGGTTCGCGAACGCGGGCGTCGAGTCGAAGTCCGAGTCCGTCGGCACGTTCTTGATCTCGAGGTTCACCTCGGCGCCCGTCCGCCGTGCGAAGCTCCAGCACGTCGGCGATCCGTGGGATGCGCGCGGGTCGCGTGGCCGGGCGCGTGCGCAGCGGGCTGCCCGGGGCTGCCGAGCACGTCCGTCCTGCACGCCGACAGCTCGGCGAGCGTGAAGGTGCGCACCTCGCCGCTGCAGTTCGTCGTGCGGTCGAGCGTGGCGTCGTGGATCGCCACCGGCACGCCGTCCTCGGTCAGCTTCGCGTCGACCTCGAGCACGAAGCCGTGACGCGGGCAGCCTGCCGTACGCCCGGATGCTCTCCTCGCCGTACCGGGGCTTGCCGTTCAGGACGGTGCCGCCCCGGTGGGCGTGGATGTCCGGGGTGGCGGCGGCCGCGGCTGGAGCGGCGGCGAGAGCAAGAGCCGAGCGGCCGAGTGCGGCTTTCGAGCCATTCGCGCAGCCTCACGGTCATACTTCCCGCGCCGTGGGCTCGCTCGACCATCTCTGGCTGCACTTCACCGAGATGGGCCGCTATCGAGAGGGCGAGGACGCTGCAGGTGATCGTCCGCGGCGACGGCTGCTACCTCGAGGACTCCGCGGGGCGGCGCTACCTCGACGCGCTGGCCGGCCTCTTCTGCGTGAACATCGGCTACGGCTTCGGCGAGGAGATGGGCGAGGCGGCCGCCGCGCAGATGCGCGAGCTGCCGTTCGCGATCAACTGGACGTTCGCGCACCCGCGCTCCATCGAGCTGGCCGAACGAGATCGCCGTCGATAGCGCCGGGCGACCTGAACCGGGTCTTCTTCGTCTCGGGCGGGTCCGAGGCCGTCGAGGCCGCCTGGAAGCTCGCGCGGCAGCACCACACGCCGCGCGGCGAGCGGCGCTGGAAGGCGATCGCGCGCCGCGTGTCCTACCACGGCACCACCATGGGCGCGCTCTCGATCAACGGCTGCACAGACCTGCGCACGCCCTTCGAGCCGCTGGTGCCGGACGTGCTGCACGTGTCGAACACGAACCGCTTCCACCGCCCGGACGGCGAGACCGAGCAGCAGTTCACGTCCTTCCTGCTCGACGAGCTCGAGGACGACGATCGAGCAGGCCGGCCCGGGCACCGTCGCCATGGTGATCATCGAGCCGGTGCAGAACACGGGCGGCTCGTTCATGCCGCCCGCGGGCTACCTCGAGGGCGTGCGCGAGATCTGCGACCGGCACGGCGATCCTGCTGTGCTTCGACGAGGTGATCACGGGCTTCGGCCGCCTCGGGCACTGGTTCGCGGCCGAGCGCTTCGGCGTCACGCCGGACCTGATCACCTCGGCGAAGGGGCTCTCCTCGGCGTACGCCGTCGATCGGCGCGCTGATCGCGAGCGACCGCGTGATGGAGCCGTTCCTCGGCGACGGCCGGATGTACACGCACGGCATGACCTTCGGCGGGCACCCGGTGCAGGCCGCGATCGCGCTCAAGAACATCGAGATCATGCGCCGCGAGGGGATCCTCGAGCACGTGCGCGAGACGGCGGCCGACTTCCGCGCGGCGCTCGAGCCGCTGCTCGAGCTGCCGATCGTGGGCGACCTGCGCGGCACCGGCTTCTTCTACGCGCTCGAGCTCGTGAAGGACAAGGAGACGCGCGCGAGCTTCACCGAGGACGAGTGCGACACGCTGCTGCGCGGGGTCGTCTCGCCGCGGCTCTTCGAGCAGGGGCTGATCTGCCGCGCGGACGACCGCGGCGACCCCGTGGTGCAGATCTCGCCGCCGCTCGTGGCGGGGCAGGAGGAGTTCGACAAGATCGCGGGCACGCTCGGCGACGGTGCTCGAGCCGCCGCGAGCCATCCGCGTGAGCCACGACGTCATCGTCGTCGGCGGCGGCCACAACGGCCTCACCTGCGCGGCCTACCTCGCGCGCGCCGGGCTCGACGTCTGCGTGCTCGAGCGCCGCGACGTGCTCGGAGGCGCGTGCGTGACCGAGGAGCTGTGGCCGGGGCAGCGCGTCTCGCGCGCGTCGTACGTCGTCTCGATGCTCCACCCGAAGATCGTGCCGGGAGCTGCGGCTGCACGACTTCGGCTACGAGGCCGTGCCGCTCGACCCGAGCTACGCGACCTTCGGGCCCGACGGCAGAGCCGATCCTCTTCTCCACCGACACCGCGCGCACCGCGGGAGACGATCGCGCGCTACTCGAGGAAGGACGCCGACGCGTATCCCGCGCTTCGAGGCGATGCTCGAGCGAGCAGCCGACTTCCTCCGCCCGCTGCTCCTGCGTCCTCCGCCCGCGCTCGGGCTCGAAGCGGCCCGGCGACCTGCTCGGCCTGCTGCGCGAGGCGGGCCGAGCCGCGGGGCTCGCGCGCCGCGACCTGCACGAGCTCTACCGCGTGATGACGATGCCCGTGGGCGACCTGCTCGACGACTGGTTCGAGACCGACGCCCTGAAGGGCGCGATCGGCTCGACCGGCGTGGTGGGCGTCTGGGCCGGTCCCGCGCACTCCCGGGCACCGCCTACAACCTCCTGCACCACGCGCTCGGCGAGCTGAACGGCGTGAAGGGCGCCTGGGGCCACGTGAAGGGCGGCATGGGCGCGATCAGCCAGGCGCTCGCGCGCAGCGCCGAGGCCGCACGGCGCCACGGTGCGCACGGACGCGGAGGTCCGCTCGATCGACGTGAGCGAGCGGGCGCGCGGACGGGGTGACGCTCGCGAGCGGCGAGCGGCTCACGGCGCCGCTCGTCGTGTCCGGGCGCCCACCCGCGAACGACGTCCTCGACCTGGTCGGCGCGGAGCACTTCCCCGACGAGGTGGTCGAGGACATGCGCCGCTACCGGAGCCGCGGCGGCTCCGTGAAGATCAACTGCGTCCTCTCCGAGCCGCCGGCGTACCGGGACGTCGAGCCTGCACCGCACCGGGGTCGCGATCTGCGCCTCGATCGACAGCCTCGAGCGCGCGTGGCAGGACGCCGTGCGCGGCGAGCCGGCGGAGGTGCCCTACCTCGAGGTCGAGGTCCCGACGAGCGTGGACCCGTCGCTCACAGACGACGGCTCCTCGCGTCATGACCCTGTTCACGCAGTACGGGCCGCACCGCGAGGAGGACTGGCCGGAGGGAGCGCGCGAGGCCTACGCCGACCGCTGCTTCGACATCCTCGCCCGGCACGCGCCGAACGTGAAGGACGCGCTCGTGCACCACGAGGTGCTCGCGCCGCCCGACATCGAGCGCATCTTCGGCCTCACCGGCGGCTCGATCTTCCAGGGCGAGCAGGGGCTCGACCAGATGGCGTTCATGCGGCCCTCACCGCTGCTCGCCCAGTACGCGACGCCCGTGCGACGGCCTGTACCTCTGCGGCGCCGGCACGCATCCCGGCGGCGGCGTGATGGGAGCGTGCGGGCACAACGCCGCGCAGCGCGTCCTGAGGGACCGCAGGCGTCAGCGGGTCACGCGGAAGCTCGTGCGCGCAAGCAGCCCGTAGCCGTCGTCCATGAACAGGCCCGCCACGTAGCGGCCCGGCGCGAGCCTGCCGAGGTCGGCGGTCGTCATCGACATCCGCCCGTTGGGCAGGGCGCCGAGGTAGCTGAACCCGAGGTAGCCGTAGAGGTCGAGCCGCTTCCCGCCCCGGAAGATCCCCACCCAGTCGAACCTGTTGCCGGGCATCCCGCTCCAGCGCAGCCCGATCGGCTGCCCGGGCGCGTACACACGGCGCGAGGTGCGGATGCGCGGGCGCGAGTCGCGCGGCAGCACCCAGAACCGCGACGAGGCGAGCACCCGCTTCGCCGATATCACCGCGGCGCGGTACACGCCGGGACGGAGGCCGGCCGTGCCGAAGAAGGCGGCGCGGTGGTCCGAGGTGTCGCCGATCGGCAGCGAGGCGACCGGCCTCCGCCCGCCGGGCCGCAGGATCCCGATCCGCTTCGCCTTCCCGCGCGCGCCCGAGTACCGGATCGTGACCGGGGTCCCGCGCTCGACGACGCGCGGGTCGGCGTCCGCGAGCGCCGGTGACGGGGCGGGCGTGACCTCGTACGTCGAGGCGACCGCCCGGTGGTCCGATCCCCACGGCACGCCCAGGTCCACGTCGGGGCCGCCCGGCTCGCCCACGAGACGGCTCGCCAGCTCGGTGGCGGGACCGGTCGCGGTGACCCAGTCGATCCGGTCGAGCGTCTCGCGCTCCCTGATCCGCGGCGGCGGCGTGCCCGGTGTCCACGTGATGCCGGGGCGCGCCACCGGGTCGGGGTGCACCTCGCGGTACGAGTCGCGGAAGCCCGCCCGCTCGAGCGCGACCGACACCGGCCAGCGCAGGGCGTACTTCACGCGGCCGGCCGCGGCGGCGGCCGGGGTCCAGTCCAGGTGCGAGGGCGAGTTGAAGTCGCCGACCAGGAACGTCGGCACCCCGGCGCGGCCCTGGCGCGCGAGCGGCCCGAGGTAGGGCCGGATCTCGCCGAGGCGCGTGGCGCGCTCGTTCCTGAGCACCTGCGCCGGCGTCCTGCCGTCACGCACCAGCTCCGGCCCGTAGGGGCTCGACGGCAGGTGGACGTTGCCGATCGCGACCACCTTCCCCGGCGCCACCGTCACGTAGCCGAAGCGCACCCCTCCGCGCTCCACCGCGAAGATCGGATGGCGGGAGATCACGTGCAGCGTCTCGTCCACGTACGACATGCCACCCACCTCCGCGATCCGGCGCAGGTTGCCCTCGGGCTCCTGGACGCCCACCACGTCGGCGCCCGAGGCACGGATCGCCTGGCCGACGCGGTCGAGCTCGACCTGCACCCCGCCGTACCAGACGTTGAAGGTCATCACCGTGAGCCGGTCGGCCGAGGCCGCCGGCGCGAATGCGAGCGCCCCCACGAGGGCGGAGAGCGCGGCGAGCCTCTTCACCGCAGCTCGAGCCCGTGCTCGGGGTGCCAGCCCAGCTTCACCCGATCGCCGATCTCCCAGCGGTCGTCCGAGCGCGCCCGCGCGGTGTTCTGCTCGAGCGCCACGAGGCGGACCCCCGACTCGAGCTCCACGATCACCTGCGTCGTGGTGCCCACGTAGACGCGCTCGACCACCGTGCCCTGGTGGGCGGTCATGCCCTCCTCGAGCTCACCGAGCCAGATCTTCTCGGGGCGCACGGAGATCTGACGGCCGTTCGGCCCGGGGAGCAGGTTGGAAACGCCGATGAAGCCGGCCACGAACGGCCCCGCGGGCTGCTCGTAGACCTCCTCCGGGGTGCCGCACTGGCGGATCTCGCCGGACTCCATCACCGCGATGCGATCGGACATCGCGAGCGCCTCCTCCTGGTCGTGCGTCACGTAGAGGAACGTGATCCCGACCTCGCGCTGGATCCCCTTCAGCTCCACCTGCATCTGCTTGCGGAGCTTCAGGTCGAGCGCGCCGAGCGGCTCGTCGAGCAGCAGCACCGCGGGGCGGTTGACGAGCGCCCGCGCAAGCGCCACGCGCTGCTTCTGCCCGCCGGAGAGCTCGCGCGGCCTCGTCTTCTCGCGGCCGGTGAGCTGCACGAGCTCGAGCGCCTCGGCCACGCGCGTGCCGATCTCCTGCGACGCGACCTTCCTCCGCTTCAGGCCGAACGCCACGTTGTCCTCGACGTTCAGGTGCTCGAAGAGGGCGTAGCTCTGGAAGACAGTGTTCACGTGCCGCTTGTAGGGCGGCACGGTCTCCACCGGCTCGCCCTCGAGGTAGATCCGCCCCTGAGTCGGCTGCTCGAAGCCGGCGACCATGCGGAGCGTGGTCGTCTTGCCGCAGCCCGACGGGCCCAGCAGCGAGAAGAACTCGCCCTTCTCGATCTCGAGGTCGAGCTCGCGGACCGCGACGGCCTCGCCGAACCGCTTCTCGACTCCCTCGAAGCGTATCGCCGAAGCACTCGGTTCTGCCGAGTGCGCCCGGATGGTCTCCCCACTCATGCGGCCTCCCTTCCGAGCAGCACCTTCAGGCCGCTCTCACGGCGCCCGAACAGGCGCGGTATCAACAGCGCCAGGGCGATCGACAGCAGCGAGATGACGAGCATGAAGCTCCCGATGGCGTTGATGGTCGGCCGCACCCCGAAGCGGATCTGCGTCCAGATCCGCACCGGCAGCGGCTGCGGGCTCTCGCCGGTCGTGAAGAACGAGAGCACGAAGTCGTCGAAGGAGAGGGCGAACACGAGCAGGCCGGCGGCGAGCACCGCGGGCCACAGCGCGGGCAGCGTGACGAGCCTGAAGGTCGCGAGCCGGGTGGCGCCCAGATCCATGGCCGCGTCCTCGACCTCCTTGCTGATCGCGGCGAGCCGGGCGCGCACCACGACCGTCACGTACGAGATCGAGAACGTGATGTGCGCGAGCACGATCGTCGTGAGCGACAGGTCGATCCCGATCTGCGTGAACAGCAGCAGCGCCGAGGCGCCCGCCACGATCTCGGGGGTCACGAGCGGCACCAGCATCAGCACGTTCGCGGTGTCGGACCAGCGCGTGCGAGCGCGGACCAGCCCGTAGGCCAGGAGCGTGCCGAGCACGGTCGCCACCAGCATCGTGAGCAGAGCGATCTGGATGCTGGCGATCAGCGAGTCGCGCAGGGACTCGGTCTCGAAGAAGGTCTCGTACCACTGGAGGCTGAAGCCCTGGAAGTCCTGGAGCGAGCGGCTCGAGTTGAACGAGAACAGCACGACCAGCGCGATGGGCGCGAACATCAGCACCAGGAAGAGGAGGGTGAACACGCGCAGGAAGCGCGGCCTGTCGTAGGCCCTCATGCCGGCGCCTCCCGTGTCTCGCGCGCCGCGGCGCGGAGGTAGAGCACCATGAAGATGAGCAGGAAGGCCATCATCGCCGTGGTCAGCGCGGCGCCGAATGGCCAGTTGTCCGAGGCCTGGAACTGCTGCTGGATCAGGTTGCCGACCATCACCTCCTCCGGCCCGCCGAGGAGCGACGCGGAGACGAAGTCGCCGACCGCCGGCAGGAACACGAGCACGCAGCCCGCGAGCACGCCCTGGATGGTGTGCGGCAGCGTCACGTTGCGGAAGGTCTGCCAGGGACCGCCGTAGAGATCCTTGCCGGCCTCGATCAGCGCCGTGTCCATGCGGTCGAGCGCCGCGTAGATCGGCAGGATCATGAAGGCCATGAAGCCGTAGACGAGCCCGCCCACCACGGCGTACGGCGTGTTGATGAACCGGACGTCGGACGCGAGCACGCCGTTCACGAGCCCCTCGTCGCCGAGCATCGCGATCCAGGCGTAAGTGCGGATCAGGTAGTTGACGAAGAAGGGCAGGATCACGAGCGCGAGCAGCAGGTTCTTCCAGCGCCCGCCGAAGATGGCGATGTAGTACGCCACCGGGTAGCCGATCAGGAGGCAGAGCACGACCGTCGCGAGGGCGAACCCGACCGAGCGCACGAGCACCGGCAGCAGGTCCGCGTCGAACACGCGCCTCCAGTTGTCGAGGCTCGAGCCGTAGACGGCCTCGCCCAGGTCGTCCGTGTAGCCGAACGACAGCGCGAGCACGAAGCCGAGCGGCACCAGGAAGAAGAGCAGCAGCCACAGGCCGCCGGGGACCAGGAACGCCGTGGCGAAGCGGTTCTCGCTCAACCCGCTCCTACGAGACCCTGAACTCGGTCCAGACCTCGTCCCACGCCAGCCGTCCGTCGCCCTTGAGGTTCTCGAACTGCTGGCCCTGGTCGAGGTCCTCGACCGTGATGTTGATCTCGGGGTCGTCCTTCACGAGCCCCTGGAAGGCCTCCGTCGCGGCGCCGTCGTAGGGCATCGGATAGCCGATCCACTCGACGTTCTGGGCGGCATGCTCGGGCTCGAGCATCCACTCCATGAACAGCAGCGCCGTGCCGGGATGCTTCGCGTTCACCGGGATCGCGAACACGTCGCTGCCGATCGGCAGCCCCTCCTTGCACTTCTGGAACTTGAAGTCCTCCGGGTTGTCGACCTGGTACCGGATGTTCACGATGTCGCCGTTCCAGAGGTGCTGGATGGCGGCGTTGCCGCTCGCCATGTTCGTGATCGTGTCCGCAGATATGCCGCGCAGGTTCGGCTTCAGGTCGACCAGGTACTCCTGGGACCGCTCGAGCTTCTCCCTGTCGGTCTCGTTCAGCGGGAACCCGTTGACCAGGTTCGCCATCCCGATGGCCTCCTGATAGTCGTCGAGCAGGAAGCTCTTGCCGCCCGAGTCGGCCTCGCCGAGGTCGCGCCAGGAGCCGGTCATGCCGCTCACCTGGTCGGTGCGGTAGCCGAGCCCGGTGCAGTACATGCCGTACGGCGTCGTGTGCTCCGCGTCCGGGTCGTACCACGGGTCGTCGAAGTGGGAGTAGACCGTGTCGACGTTCCTGATCTTGTCCCGGTCGATCCTCCTGATCAGGTTGCCCTCGATCAGGCGCTGCGTGTACTCGGCGCTCGGGAAGATCAGGTCGTACGCGATTCCCGCGCGCAGCTTCGCCATCATCGCCGACATGGAGTCGAAGTACGACTCGCGCACCTTCACGCCGTACTCCTTCTCGAACCCCTTCACGAGCTTGGGGTCGACGTACTCGGAGTAGTTGAAGTACACGAGATCGCCGTCGACCTTCTTGGCGATCGGCTTCTCCGTCTCCTCCTTCGAGCCGCCGCTCGAGTTGCCCACTCCGCAGCCGGCGAGTGCCAGGCCCGCGCCGCCGAGCAGCAGCCCGCGCCGGTCGATACGTGCATCCCTCATCCTCGCGCCTCCTCATAGATCCCGGAACCAAGCTCGCGCTCGGCCAGTTCCACTGCCAGCCCCCTGACCCGCGCCGGCGTGACGTCCTCGTCCCGCAGCGCAATCTGGACGGCGAGCCCGTCGAGCAGCGCGGCCAGCAGCAGCGCCAGCTCCTCCGGGTCCGCCGGGCCGAACTCGCCGCGGTCCTGTCCGTACCGCACCACCTCCGCGATCGTGCCCCGCCAGCGGCGGTCGAGCTCGGCGCGCGTCGCGGCCAGCTCGGGATCGCGCAGCGCCAGCGCCCACAGCTCCATCCAGAGCACGGCGTCGTAGTCCCCCTCGCCGGTCCCCCAGGTGGCCAGCAGAGCGAGGCGCTCGCGCGCGCTGTCCATCCCCGCGAGCTCCTCGTGGAGCTCGTCGTAGTAGCGCTCCTCCGCGTAGGTGAGCGCCTCCTTCAGCAGCTCGGCCTTCGAGGCGAAGTAGTAGAGCACCGACGGCGCGCTCACGCCCGCCTCCTCCGCCACGTCAGCCACTCGCGCGCTCGCGATGCCGCGGCGCCGGATCACGGCTGCGGCGGCCGCGAGCAGCTCGGGCCGGCGCACATGGTCGAGACGTGGACGAGGGCTCATGGGAAACTCCGTTTCCTGAACGGGGATTCAAGCTAGCCGCCCGGATTTGCGGGGTCAAGGGGCGGGGGCGGCTGCTCGGGGAGCCCGAGGTCGGTGCGCAGCGCCGCCCACAGCTCGCGCCGCGCGTGCTCCACGTCCAGGTCCCCGAACAGGACCCGGACGCCATAGCCGTCCGCGAGCGCCAGCACGCGGTCGGCGATCAGCCCGGGATCGCCCGCGGCCCTCAGCTCGCCCGCCGCGATGCCCTCCTCGATCGCCGCCGCGAACCAGGCGCGCATTCGCTCGTAGAGCCGCTTGGCGGTCGGGCGCATGTCGGGATGGCGCACGGCCCGCAGCCAGAGCTCGACCCAGAGGATCCAGTCGCGCTCGAGCAGGCCCGGGTACGGCAGGAACTGGTCGATCATCGCCGACAGCCGCGCGACGCTGTCCAGGCCGGTGTCCGAATCGGGGGCGAGCCGCACGTCGCCGGCCAGCTCGTACGAGTACTCGAGCGCCTGCTCGAGGAGCGCCTCGCGCGTCTCGAAGTGGTAGTGCACGAGCGAGGTGGAGACGCCCGCGTCCATCGCGATGCGCGCGATCCGCA
The DNA here is from genome assembly GCA_963741455.1 of uncultured Thermoleophilaceae bacterium. GTDB lineage: Bacteria > Actinomycetota > Thermoleophilia > Solirubrobacterales > Thermoleophilaceae > JACVRW01. The sequence continues at coordinate 350,069 of CAVUIF010000003.1, read as the reverse complement.
CGTCGTCGATTCCGTCGCTCGCGATCCGCTCAACGGCCGCCGCGAGGATCCGCTCCCTCGCGCCGCGCTCGGTGGTCGCGCCCGCCGCGGTCACCCCAGGTCCGCGCGAACCCGGTCGGCGAACCAGGCGATGGCCGCCTCGCGGTGCGAGAGGGGACCGAGCTCGAAGCCGCGCGTCTCGAGGCCCGCCTGCACGTTCTGAACGAGGTCGATGTCCTCGTGCCCGACGACCGTGTTGATCTTGTTGTTCGTGAACTGCGCGAGCCGGGTGCGAACGCCGGCGTCGGGATGCCGGTACGCGCGCGCCACGTCGCGCGAGCGCAGCGGGCCGTCCGAGTCGATCCGCCAGGTCACCACCTGGTCGGGATAGAGGTCGATTGCCGTGTTCGGATAGATGAACGCGTAGCGCCACACGCGCCGGTCCTCCTCGGGGAGCCCGGGCATCGGCTTCACGAGCCGCTGGTAGGCGCGCTCCATCACGTTGCCGGACGGCTGATCGCGGAAGGGCGCCTCGAACCAGATCCAGCCGTCGTACACCTCCACGTCGTAGCGCTTGTAGTCGAGCAGCCGCATCAGCCCGGGATGGGCGATCGGGACGTGGTAGCCCTCGTTGTAGTTGTCGACGACGATCTTCCAGTTCGAGGGCTGCGTGCCCTCCCACACGCCGGACGGGCGCAGCCGGTCGAGCGAGTAGCGGGCGAGCCGCTCGGGCAGGCCCACGACCTGGTCGGCGAGCGGCTCGGCGTGGATGTCGAGGTTCACGAACACGAGCCCCGACATCACCTCGATGCGCGCGGGGAACAGGCCGAGCGCGGACTTGTCGAGGCCCGCGATCGAGCGCCCCTCCGGGACGCCGATCAGCTCGCCGTCGAGCCGGTAGGTCCAGCCGTGGTAGCGGCAGCGGATCGCCTTGCCGCACTCGCCCGAGCCGCTCAGGAGGCGCGACCCGCGGTGCCGGCAGACGTTGCGGAACGCCCTCAGCGTCCCCTCCTCGTCGCGGATCACGAGCACGGGCTGGGCGCCGGCCGTGGTCGTCATGTAGCCGCCGGCGGTCGGGAGGTCGGCCTCGTGGCCGACGAGCTGCCAGTTCCGGGCGAAGATGCGGGTCTGCTCGAGCTCCGCCACCTCGGGGTCGCGGTAGTAGCGGGCGGAGAGGGCGGCGGAGAGGGGCTGGATGGTGTCCAGAGTGGCCATTTCTCACGATCCTGACTTTGTGATCAGTCGCATGATACCATGGCCCCGTGCGGCCCCTCGGCCCCCGTCACGCATGGCTGTCAATCACCCCCGAACCCGAGCTGGAGCTGCCCGCGGCGCTCGCGACGCTGCGCGAGGGCGGGCCTCCTTCCGCCGATTCCGTGGCCCGGGAGCGGGCGCGGGTGGAGCGGCTGGTGACCCACGGCAGCCGGCGCGCCTGGCGCCGGTACATGGCCGACGCGCTGGTCCTTGCCGGGTCGTCGGAGGACCCGACGGTGGCTGACGCACGCGCTCTCGTCGAGGACGTAATCCGCAACCACAACAACCTGGAGCTCGCCCTATGACCGTCACCCCCGCCGCGCCCGCTCTCCAGACCGCGGCCGACTTCACGCCCGAGCAGCTCGAGCTGCGCGAGCGTGCACGCCGATTCGTCGACGAGATCCTGATCCCCAACGAGGAGCTGGCCGAGCGGTCCGGCGGCGCGATCCCGGACGAGCTCAGGCAGCGCATCAAGCGCGAGGCCGTGGACGCGCGGCTCTCGGGCGGGCTGCACGCGGTGGAGCACGGCGGGCAGGCCTGGTCGAAGGTCGAGTGGTTCCTCGTCGAGGAGCAGCTCGGGCGCTCGACGAACGCGCTGTCCTGGCACATGCCGGGCGCGTACAACGTGCTCGCGAGCGGCACTCCCGAGCAGATCGAGCGCTACCTGAAGCCCGCGCTCCGCGGCGAGCTGCACGACTCGTACGCGGTCACCGAGGCCGAGGCCGGCTCGGACCCGTCCGGGATCGCCACCACGGCGCGCAGGACGGACTCGGGCTGGGTCATCGACGGCGAGAAGTGGTTCGTGACCTACGGCGACGTGGCCGCCGTCTACATCGTGATGGCGAACGCGCTCGTGGACGGCGGAAAGCACCCGACGCTGTTCCTCGTGGACAGCGGGCTCGACGGCATCGAGATCGTCGACGAGCCTCCCTTCACGCACACCTACCCGCACGGCCATCCGACCGTTCGCTTCACCGGCGTCGAGGTGGGCGAGGACGCCGTGATCGGCGGCATCGGCGGCGGCGACGACCTCCAGCGCTCGTGGTTCACGGAGGAGCGGCTCGGGATCGCCGCGCGCGGCGTCGGATCGATGTGGCGGCTGATCGAGGACACCACCGCCTGGGCGCTCGAGCGCGAGCAGGGCGGGCACCGGATCATGGACTACCAGGGCGTGTCGTTCCCGCTGGCGGACTCGGCGGCCGACGCGGCCGCCGGCCGGCTGCTCGCCCTCGAGGTGGCGCGGCTCGCCGACGCGGGCGCGGACCCGAAGGTCGTGCACGCGAAGGCGTCGATGGCGAAGCTGTTCGTGAGCGAGGCGGCCAACCGCTGCGCCGACCGCTGCCTCCAGATCTTCGGCGGGCGCGGCTACATGCGGACGAACGTGGCCGAGCGCTTCTTCCGCGAGCTGCGCGTGGACAAGATCTGGGAGGGCACCAGCGAGATCCAGCGGCTGATCATCGCGCGCGCGCTCGAGCGGCGCGGCGTGGAGCGAACGCTGCACTGATGGATCTCGGGCGGCTGCTGCGACCGCGCAGCATCGCTGTCGTCGGGGCCAGCGAGCGCGACGACTCGTATGCGGGTGAGACGCTGCTGAACCTGCGCGAGTCGCGGTTCGCGGGGCCGGTCTGGGGCGTGAACCCCCGCCGGGACCACGCGCACGGGTTCCCCTGCTACCCGTCGCTGTCGGCCCTTCCCGAGGTGCCCGACGCCGTCGTGGTCGGCATACCCGCGGCGGCGGTTCCCGAGGTGGCCGACGAGGCCGGCGCGCTCGGGTGCGGCGGCCTCGTGGTGTACGGCGCGGGCTTCGGAGAGGTGGCCCTCGGCGTGGAGCACGAGCGCCGGCTGCGCGAGGCCGCCGCGCGGCACACGCTGCCTGTCTGCGGGCCGAACGGCAACGGGATCGTGGCCGTGCACTCGGGGGCGGCGCTGTGGGGCGACGCGCTCGGCCCACTGGAGCCGGGGCCGGTCGCGCTCGTGTCGCAGAGCGGGAACGTCGCCGTGAACGCGCTGGCGACCAGGCGCGGCGTGCGGTTTCACACGGTCGTCTCGTGCGGGAACTCGGTGGCGGTTGACCCGGCCGAGTGGATCGAGGCGCTGGCCCGCTCGGAGGACGTGCGCTCGATCGCCGTCTATCTCGAGGCCGACGGCGACGGCGCCCGCCTGTGCGAGGCACTGGCGGCGTGCGTGGAGCGCGGCGTGGGCGTCGCGGTGCTGAAGGTGGGCTCGTCCGTGGCCGGCGCGGCGGCGGCGGCGGCCCACACCGGCGCGGTGGCCGGCGACCAGCGCGTGTTCCGGGCGCTCGTCGAGGAGTCCGGCGCCGCCTGGGCCGAGGACGTGCACGACCTGCTGGAGATCGCGAAGGCGCTGGCGGTCCGCGGCGGGCGCGCTGCGCACGCCGGCGGAGGGCTCGCCGTCCTGACCTGCTCCGGCGGCGACTCGGCGCTGGCCGCCGACGAGTGCGCCCGGCTCGGGCTGCGGCTGCCGCTGCTCGGCGAGGAGGCCGCGTCGACGCTCCGCGACCTCCTCCCGGACGCCGCGACGGTCGGCAACCCGCTCGACTACACCGCGCTGATCTGGGGCGACGTGGAGCGGCTGCGGGACATCGTGGTGGCGGTCGGGGACGACCCCGCGGTCGACCGGATCCTCGTCTTCTACGACCAGGCGGCCGACTCGGGTCGCGGCGGCTCGTGGGCCGCGGTGCGCGAGGGGATCCACGAGGGCGCCGCGGCGTCGGCGGTGCCCGTGATGGTCGCCTCCACGCTGCCGGAGCTCCTGGACGAGGAGGCCGCGCTCGGCTTCCTCGACGCCGGCATCCCCGCGGTCGCCGGCCTGCGAACGGGACTGGCCTGCGTGGCCGCGTTGTCGGCGCCGCGTGGCGACCCCGGCCGCCTCCGCGAGATCGCGGCCGTCACCCGGGCCGCCGGGCCCTCCTCGAACGGCCGCCGCTGGCTTCCGGAGCACGAGGCCAAGGAGCTCGTCCGGGGTGCGGGGCTTCCGGTGGTCGAAGGGCGCGTCGTGAGCAGCGAGGAGGACGCTGTCGCGGCCCTCTCGGAGCTCGGCGGTCACGTGGCGGTGAAGCTGAGCGCTCCCTCGCTGCGGCACAAGGCGGACATCGGGGCACTCGCGCTCGGGCTCGCCACCGAGGACGACGTCCGCGCGGCCCACCGCAGGCTCGCCGCGCTCGGGATCGAGCAGGCCGAGGTGCTCGTCGAGCGGATGGCGCCGCCGGGAGCGGAGCTGCTCGTGGCCGCGCGCTCCGACGCCGTGGTCCCGTGCCTCGTGGTCGGCGCCGGCGGCATCTGGACCGAGGCGATCGGCGACGCGGCCGTGGTGCCCCTGCCGGCCACGCCCGAGCGCGTCGAGGCGGCGATCCTGGGCCTGCGCGCGGCCGCGCTCTTCACCGGCGGACGCGGCCGGCCAGCCCTCGACGTCCCGACAGCCGCCCGGGTCGCCGCCGCGGCCGGCGAGGTGCTCCTGGCCGCCGGTCTCGAGCTCCTGGAGCTGAACCCCGTGCTGGTGAGCGAGGACGGCGCCGTCGTGCTGGACGCGCTCGCGGCCGCGCCGTCGTGAGGGTCGTCGTCGCCGGGGCCGGGCTCGCCGGGCTCGCCGCCGCGGACGAGCTGGCGCGGGCGGGCGCGGAGGTCGTGGTGCTCGAGGCGCGCGACCGGGTGGGCGGCCGGGTCTGGTCGCGCGCGCTGCCGAACGGCGCCGTCATCGAGATGGGCGCGGAGTACGTCCTCCCGGGGAACACCGCGGTGCTCGATCTCGCTGAGCGCTTCGGGCTCGGCCTCTGGGACAAGGGGATCCGGTACGGCCGGCGCGATCCCAGGGGCGGCGCCGGCACCACGCACGAGGAGCTCGCCGCCGCGGTCGAGGCCGTCGAGCGGGAGCTGCCGGGCGCGCCGCCGGGAGTCACGGTCACCACCTTCCTCGACTCGCTCGACATCCCGCCCGGCGCGCGGGAGGCGATCCTCGCGCGCGTGGAGATCTCGAGCGCGAACGCCGCCGAGCGCGTGGCCGCCGCGGATCTCGTGGGCGTCGCGCACATCGACGACGAGCCCGCGCCCAGCATCGCGGGCGGCAACCAGCGGCTCGCCGAGGCGCTCGCCGCGGAGCTGGGCGGCGCGGTCTACCTCGGGACCCCCGTCACGGCGATCGACTGGAGCGACACCGGCGTGTGCGCGCGCACCTCGGAGGGCGACGTGGACGGCGACGCCTGCGTGATGGCGGTGCCCGCCGGCGTGATCGACCGGATCGAGTTCCGCCCCGTCCTGCCGGACAGAGTGGCGGCCGCGCTCGCGAGCGTCGAGTACGGGCACGCCGCCAAGCTGTTCGTCCCGCTGGCGAGCCCGGCAGCGCCGAGCGCGGTGATGAACGTTCCCGAGCGCTACTGGGCGTGGACCGCGAGCGGCGACGATCCCGGCCGGGCCCAGCCGGTTGTGAGCGCCTTCGCCGGATCCGAGCGAGCGCTCGAGGCGCTCGGCGTCCGGCACGGGCCGGAGCGCTGGCTCGACTCGCTGGAGCGCCTGCGCGGCGACCTCGACCTCGACCGCGACGGCGCCGTCCTCTCGACGTGGTCCGACGACCCCTGGGTCCGCGCCGCGTACTCCACCTCGCCCCCGCCCGCGGTGGCCGACGCGGTGGAGCGCCCCGCCGGCCCGCTCGCCTTCGCCGGCGAGCACACGGCGCGCGGGCACTACGCGCTGATGGAGGGCGCGATCAGGAGCGGGCGGCGCGCCGCTCGCTCGCTGCTGGAACGGGCGCAGTGACCTCGCTGTAGACCTCGGCGACCTGGCGGGCCACGTCCGCCCAGTCGAAGCTCAGCACGTGCTCCGAGGCCTCGGCGACCAGGCGGTCGCGCAGCTCGTCGTCCGTGAGCAGAAGCTCGGCCATCTCCGAGAGCGACTCGGGGTCGCGCGAGCGGAAGCGGAGGCCCACGTCCTCGTTCGGGACGACCTCGCGCAGCCCGCCGGTGTCCGCGACGAGGCAGGGGCACCCGGAGGCCATCGCCTCGAGCGCCACCAGGCCGAACGGCTCGTAGATCGACGGGACGACCGTGAGGTCGGCGATCCGGTAGAGCGAGTGCAGCACGTCGTCGCCGATCCAGCCGAGGAAGGTGCCGTGCTCGTCCAGGCCGAGCCGCGTGGCCTGCTCGCGCAGCTCCTGCTCGGCCGTGCCCGAGCCCGCCACGATGAAGCGCACGTTCCCGACCCGCTCGATCAGGCCCGGCAGCGCCTCGAGCGCGAGCTGGAAGCCCTTCTCGTACACGAGCCGGCCCACGAGCAGCACCAGCTTCTCGTCCGGGGCGGCGAAGCGCGAGCGGAGCGTGTCGAGGTCGTCCACCGGCACGAGCTCCGACGGGTCGATGCCGTTCGGGATCACGTGCACGCGGCTCTCCTCGAGCCCGTAGATGTCCGACACGTGCTCGCGCATGTAGGCGGAGCAGGTGATCACGCGCTGGGCGCGGTTGGCCATCCAGCGCTCCACGCCGTGGATGTAGGACTGCGGGTGCTTGTCGACCCAGCCCTGATGGCGGCCGTACTCGGTGGCGTGGATCGTCACCACGAGCGGCGCGCGGAAGCGCTTGGCGAGGTGGTCGCCGGCGGAGGCGACGAGCCAGTCGTGCCCGTGCACCACGTCGAAGTCGTAGCGGTCGCCCACCTCCACGCCCGCGGCGAGCATGTCCGAGTTCATGTGCTCGATCCAGGCGACGAACTCGCTCAGGTCGCGCGGCCGCTCGGGCTCGCGCACGCGGTGCACGAGCACTCCCCCGGCCTCCTCCTCCGCCGGGTCCTCCTCGCGCCCGCGGGCGATCACGTGCACGTCCACCCCCTGCGCCGCCAGGCCCTCCGCGAGCTTGCGGACGTGACGGGCGAGCCCGCCCTCGATGAGGGGCGGGTACTCCCAGGAGAGAATCAGGGCGCGCATTCGGGCTATGGAGTCGTGAGCGGAGACAGGTCGAGATGAGGCGCCAGACCGCGGAGAGACGGATCCGGAGCGGCCGCGGAGTCTGTCAGAGCGGCAAGCGCGGCGTCGAGGGCGGCTCCGTGCGCGCGCAGGCGCTCGGCCGGATAGTCGGCCGCCAGGTCGCGCGTGACCATGAAGGCCCAGTCGCTCGCCTGGAGCGCGAGCAGCTCGCGGGCCGCGCGCTCGAGCCCGCCGTGCGAGGCGCCGTGCGCCGCGATCGCCGCGACGGTGCGCAGCTCCGCCGCGCGGGCCGCGAAGGCGAGCTCGGCCACGGGCGGGGCGTCCCAGGTCGTGAAGTCCTTCCCGCGCCCCCAGGTCGACGGCGGCGAGCGGCCGCTCCGCCGGCTCCACCAGCTCGATGCCCTCCGAGACGGTCACGAGCGGCACGCCCTGCCTGGCGGCCTCCTCGAACACGGCGCCGAGCCAGGCGACGCCCTCGTACCACCAGTGGCCGAGCAGCTCCGTGTCGAGCGCGCAGCAGAGGAGGCCGCCGCCGCTGAGCCGCTCGCGCAGCCCGGCTCACGAAGTCGCGCGCGTGCTCGCGCGCGAGCGCGAGCGCGGCGTCGTGCTCGTAGGGCAGCCCGGCGTTGCTCCAGGGCTTCAGGTCGTGGACCGTGCGGCCCCAGTAGTTGCGATAGCCGCCGCTGGCCGGGTAGCCGTCCACCTCGTTCCACACGAGCTGGACGGTCGCCCAGTCCACCGGGACCGCCACCGCGCCGGCTCCGGTGAGCACCGGCGTCAGGTGGTCGAAGCCGGGCACCTCGGTCTGGTCGACGCAGAAGGAGCGCACGCCGTGCTCGGAGAGCTCGCGCTCGAGCCCCGGCACGTAGGCGCACTCCGGCAGCCAGAAGCCGCCGCCCCAGTCGCCGAAGCGCTCCGCGTGGGCCGTCGTGCCCGTGCCGACCTGGAGGCGCAGCCCGGCGTCGGTGGCCATCAGCGGGAGCAGGCCGTGGGTGGCCGCGGACGTCCACAGCTCCACCCCCTTCAGCGCCGCGAACGCCGCCACGAGATCGCGGCCGCGCCTCTCGAAGGCGGCCTCGGCGCGCGTGTAGTCGCCCGCCGCGCGGCGCACCTCGGCCGCCAGCGCGGGCTCGCCCGTGGCGTCGAGGCCGGCGGAGTCCTCCGCGTGGATCGGCGCGCGCACCTCGCGCAGGAAGCGCACGAAGCGCTCGCCCGCGTCGCCGCGCATGGCGTCGAACTGGTCGCACAGCACGGGCGTGAGCCCCACCGTCACCGGCATCCCGTCGAGCAGGTCGAGCAGCGGCAGGTACACGCACGCCACCGCCTCCCACAGCCACTCCTCGCCGAACGGCCAGGTGCCGTGGCCCTCCACGTACGGCATGTGGGAGTGGAGGACGATCGCCAGCGCGCCCGGCCGGTCCGCGGCCGCGTGCGTCAAGGCCGCAGCACCGCGACGAAGTCGAGCGCGCGGTCGAGCGGAGCGGGCCGGAGCGCGAAGTCGCGCGCCGAGATGGCGGGCGTGAAGCGGTCGTAGAACGGCTTCGTGATCCCCAGCGCCGCGTGCACCCGGTCCCAGCCCGCGCGCAGCGCGAGCTCGTGCGCGCGCAGCGTGCGCGCGTGGAAGAGGCCGAGCAGCTCGACCTGGCCGAAGACGCTCTCGCAGAGCCGCCTGAACTCCTCCGCGCGGTACTCGCGGAGGTGCCAGGGATTGTCGGACTTCTCCGCTCCTGGCGGCGCGAGCGTGAGCAGGTTCGGCGTGGAGACGAAGACCGCCCCGCCCGGCCGCAGCAGCCCGCGGAAGTGGCGGAGCACGCCCTCGGCGTCGGGCACGTGCTCGATCGTCTGGAGGAACACGACGGCGTCGCACGGCTCGGAGTAGCTCTCCACGAGGTCGCGCACGAACCGCACGCCGGGACGGGTGTACTTCAGCCGCGCGTGCTCGTGGGCCTCGGGGTTCGCGTCCACGCCCGTGACGCTCCGGGCGCGGCGGGCCAGCACCTCCACCCCGTAGCCCTCGCCGCAGGCCATGTCGACCACGTCGCGGCCGCGGCAGCGCTCGGCGACCCACTCGTACACGGCGAGGTGGCGCCGGAACCAGTAGTTCTCGGCGGGCACGTCGGGAAGCGTCCGCTCGCCCGTCAGCTCGAGCGGCGGCACCCCCTCCGGCTGGGCTCTCTGGACCGTGTCCTGCATGGGCGGAGGGAGTCTAGGTACTACTCTCACGCGGCCATGCAGAGCGCCGAGACCATCCGGGACGCGAACGTCCGCTACCACGACCTCGCCGCCGAGCACTACGACTCGAAGTGGGGCATCAGCTACGGCGGCGTCGGCCAGGCGCAGGTGGTGGGCAAGCTCCACAAGGCGCTGGGATACGAGCCCGGGCACTACGGGCGCGCGCTCGAGATCGGCGCCGGCACCGGCTACTTCTCGCTCAACCTGCTGAAGGCGGGCGTCGTGGGCGAGGCCGTGGCCACCGACATCTCACCCGGGATGCTGGGGCGGCTCGAGCGCTCGGCGGCCGACCTCGGCCTCTCCGTCGAGACCGCGGCGTGCGAGGCCTCCGAGCTCCCATTCGAGGACGACTCGTTCGACCTCGTCTTCGGGCACGCGGTGCTCCATCACCTGCCTGACCTGGCGGCCGCCTTCCGGGAGTTCGGCCGGGTGCTGAAGCCCGGCGGCGTGGTGGCGTTCTGCGGCGAGCCGTCGCACTACGGCGACCGGATCGCGGCCTGGCCGAAGCGGGGCGCCAACGCGGTGGCGCCGCTCTGGCGGGCGCTGATGCGCGCCGGCCCGCGCCCGTCGAACGGCAACGGCGCCCATGTGCACGGGGACGAGGAGGACCGGCTCGAGCAGGTGGTGGACGTGCACGCCTTCACGCCCGGCGAGCTGGCCGGGCACGCCGAGGCGGCCGGACTGGAAGCGGTGCGCGTGAGCGGCGAGGAGCTGGCCGCGAGCCTGTTCGGGTGGGTGAACCGCACGCTCGAGGCGTCGGCCGACCCGGTGGACGTGCCGTGGGCCTGGCGCGTGTACGCGTACCGCGGCTACCTCCTGCTTCAGACGCTGGACCGGTCCGTGCTGGAGCCGCGGCTCCCGCCCGCGCTCTTCTACAACCTGCTGGTCTCGGCGCGCGTCCCGTCGTCCTGAAGCTCGACGCGCGGCTCGGGCTCGCCGGCGCGCACCGCCTCGAGCTGGGCCGCGAACGCGAGGCCGAGGAAGAGCGCCAGCGCGGTGAGGAACGTCCACAGGAGCACGCCGATCGTGCCGGCGATCGGGCCGTAGGTGGCGCCGAACGCGTCGGTGGCGTCCATGTACAGCGCCAGCACGCCCATGAAGACCAGGAACAGCGTGACCGACACGCCCGCCCCGAAGGCCAGCCATGAGGCCTCGGGCTGGCGGCGCCGCGGCGAGTACTCGAACAGGAGCGCCACCGAGCCGACGGCGAACGCCACGCCGAGCGGCCAGCGGGCGATTCGCCAGATCGCGTCGAAGGTGTCGCCGAGGTCGAGCGCGTCGCGGATGGCGGCGCCGCCCATCAGCACCACGAGCGAGAGCAGTCCGAGCACTCCTGCGGTGAGCGCGAGGCCGAGCCCCACGATGTACTTCCACAGGAACGGCCTGTCCCGCTCCACCCCGTAGATCCGGTTCGCCCCGCGCTCGACCTGGCCCATCGCCGACGTGCCCGCGATGACGGCCGCGATCGCGCCGGCGGTCAGCGCCGTCTCGCCCGACTCGTGGCCCGCCTCGGAGCCGTGCCGGAGCGCCTGGGTGAGGATCTCTCCGGGCGCGCCCGGTGTCAGGTCCTGGATCGTGTCGCGCACCACGCGCGTGAAGTCCTCCTGCCCGAGCGCGGCCGCGAGCCCGACGACGGCGATCAGCGCGGGCAGCAGCGTGAGCGTGATCTGGAACGCGAGCGCGCGCGAATGGCTGAAGCCGTCGGCGGCGCGGAAACGGAGGATCGAAGCGAGGAGTAGCGGCCGCCTGCCGGTGCGCCTGAGCGTCTCGACCGCCTCGTCGCCCTCGAGCTCGTCCCGGGTCTGCGGAACGAAACGGGCCGTCGTCATCCAGCGACCGATACCCCGCCTGATGGGTTTCCACGCCGCCGCGGACGGGCAAGCCGCGAGGATGGAGGAGCGCGTAGCCCGGGCCGAGGACCTGCCGCCGCTCGAGCTGCGCGAGCTGCGCACGCTCGACCTCGACGAGCCGTCGGGGCCGGGCGGCACGCCGCACGTGGCCGCCGCCAGCGGCGTGGTGCAGCGCGCCGAGTACGTGTACGTGATCGGCGACGACGAGCTGCACCTCGCGATCTTCGACGCCACGACGCCCGAGCCCGGCACGCTCCGGCGGGCGCTGTCGGGCGAGCTGCCGTCCGACGCGAAGGCGCGCAGCAAGGCCAAGCCGGACCTCGAGGCCCTGACGGCGCTGCCGCCGTTCGAGGGACATCCGCACGGGGCGCTGCTCGGCCTCGGCTCCGGCTCGACGCCCGATCGCGACCGCGGCTTCGCGTGGAGCCTCGCGGCGGACGGGTCGCTCGACGGCGACCCGGTCGAGCTCGACCTGGCTCCGCTCTACACGCTCCTCCGAGAGAACCTCGAGGAGCTGAACGTGGAGGGCGCGGCGGTCATGGACCAGGAGCTGTGGCTGCTCCAGCGCGGCAACAGCACCGACGGCTCGAACGTGGTCGTCGCCCTCTCGTGCGACGAGGTGATCGAGTCGCTCGTGAACGACCGGACGCTCGCCGCCGAGGAGCTCCAGCGCCTGCTGGCCTTCGACCTCGGCGAGCTCGACGGAGCCACGCTCACGTTCAGCGACGCGAGCGCGCTCGGCAACGGGCTGCTCGTGTTCACGGCGTCGGCGGAGGCGTCGGAGGGCACCTCGAAGAACGGCGCCATCCTCGGCTCCGTGGTCGGCACGATCGACACCTCCGGCGAGGTGCAGAGGCTGCGCACGATCGACAGCAAGTACAAGGTCGAGGGCGTGCACGCCGTGCTCGACACCGGCGTGCTCGGCCTGACCTTCGTGTGCGACCAGGACGACCCCGAGGTGCCGTCGCCGCTGCTGTCGGCGACGATGCCGGTCGAGCCGGGCCTGGCCTAGCGCGCGGGCGCCCCGATCGTCGCCGCAAGCTCGTCGAGCGCGGCCTGCTCCTCCTCCGAGACCTCCTTGCCTCCGATCCCGAGCACGCCGCCCTCCTTGTGAGCGTGCGCGACGGTATCGGCCACGCGGAGGATGAAGTCGCGGTACTGCTGGAGCTCGTCGGGCGTGGCCTTCTCCTCGACGGTCCGCACGGCCTGCGCGATCCGCTCGGGAATCTGCGTGCGAAGCTCGTCCGGCCGGCCCATCTCGTTCGGGTTCAGGCTCGGCGGCGATGAGACCAGCGCCTCGATGAGCTCGCCGCCTCCGTCGCGGCGTGCCGCCGCGTAGGCCTTGCCGAGCGCGATGCTCTCGCGGATCGAGCCGCCGCGGTCGGCCAGGACCACCATCAGTGCGGCGAACGCGGGCGCCTGCGCGATGCGCTCCCACTCCTCGGCGTTGAACTCGCTCTTCGTCGTCATGCTCGGCGGCTACCCGCCGGCGGGCGCCGGAAACGGAGGTCAGGCGAGAAAGAGCGCCAGGGCCGGCAGGCTTGCGGTCGCCACGAGCGCCCAGTCGCGTGGGCGGGCATCGAGGGGGAGTGGGCCGGCGCGCTCGGCCGGACGGAACGTCTCCGCCTCGCGCATCACCCACGCCAGCACCGCGTCGAGCAGCGGGAGCGGGCGCCTCGCCGCCGTCGACACGCGCTCGGCCAGCGACCGGCCCGCCGCCGCCAGCCGGCCCTCGGCCGCGATCGCGTCGAGCACCGCCGCGGCCTCGACCGCCGCCGGCAGGCGCCGCAGCCTGCCGAGAGCGCGGCGCGACACCTCGCGGAGGCCGGCGGCGCCCGCGGCCGCCCGCAGCCAGGTGGCCGCCGCGACGAGCAGGGCCGCCCGCGCGGCACGGCGCAGAGCCTCGTCCAGGCCGAGCCCGCCGCCAAGCGCGAACGCAAGCGCGCCTCCCGCGAGGATCGCGGCGAACACGAGCCCGGCCTTCACGGGCTCGGGGTCGGGCCGCGACAGCGCCCACGCCGATCGCCAGCCAGCCGGAAACGGCTGCAATGAGGACCCACTCCGTGCTGCTCAGGAGCACCACGAACGTAACGGCGGCCGCACAGGCAACCGCCCGGGGATCGAACCAGCTCCGGGTGGTGGGTATTCGGGTCGGAAAACGCACCGATTCCCCACCACCCGGGTCGGGGCCGGGCGGCGCGCCCACGCGCGCAGCCCGCGCCTGTACACCAGCACCTGCACCGTGCTCGCGAACGCGGCCCAGGCGAGCAGGCCGGCCAGCGTGAACGCCAGCGCGTCCGCGGTGCCCACCTCGAGCCCCACTCGGCGGCCGATCGCGTCGTAGGTGCCGGCGTATGCGTCGAGGCCGCCGGCGATGACCCAGATGAAGAAGGCGGTGGTGGCGGCGTTGTGGAGGAGCCGGACGGCCCCGCACGCCAGGAACTGGGGCCAGAAGCCCGCGCCGCGGGCGTGCAGGCGGCCGAGGAGCGGCGCGCTCAGCGCCTGTGTGAGCGGCACGCCGAAGCGGGCCGGGCCGATGATCGCGACGGTCTCGAGCATCGCCGCGGCGCTCGCGCCGAAGCCGAGCCGTGCGCCGCGCTGCTCAGCGGCGCGGGCGAGCGCGACGCCGCCGGCGAGCGCGATCCAGAAGCCGCCGGTGGGCGCGGCGCGTGCCGCCAGGAACGAGACGACCCCGACGTGTGCGGGGCCGGCCACGCTGGAGGCGGCGCTCATGGAGCGCGACCGTAGCGGGAGTGACCCTGCGGGAGCGGCTCTCACCGCCCCCGCCCTGGGCCAGGCTTCGTGGGGGGTTAGTGGTCTGGGACTCCCGGGGCGGGTTGCCGCGGGGCCTTCGGTTAGCTGCCGGAGTAGCGACGGATCGGAGACTCGGCGATGCGCCGACCAAGGTCGGCGACGTCGTCATCGCTCAGCTGCTCGGTCGGGAAGCCGGCCTGCTCCAGCTCGTCGCGGACACGCTGCACGCCCTGGATGTAATCCAGCTTGGCGCCCAGCTTCACCATCACCGACTTCGCGTTCTCGTCGTCAATGGCGGCGCTTCCATCCGCGGACGGCTTGAGGAGCCAGGACTTGACCGCCTCGGCCTCAGCCAGCGTGAGCTCCAGGCTCACGCACTGATCCACACCCTCAGGGAGACCGTTGGTCACCTCGATGGACATGAAGTGTGGATCGGCCCGGCGCCAGGTTCCTTGAGCGCCGGCGGAAATCCTGGACGCTCAGCGCACGACGCGCACGCGGCGCACCGCGCTGAGGCGGCGTCCACTCGGCATGACGGCGATCACGAGCAGCCTCGCGGTGAACGGAGCGCGCGTCCTCGAGAGCCGCCGGCGCGCCCGGCGGCCGAGCCGCAGCCGCGTGCGCCGCCCGCCGCGGCCGGCGAGCATGGCGCGCCACCCGAGCGTGACCGTGCGCGGGCGCGGCGAGGTGCCGTCCCGGCTGCGCCGCCGCCGCAGGTCGGCCGTGTCGAGCCGCATCGTCACTCGCGCGCCTTTCGGCGCGGCGACCTCCACCGCGAGCCCGCGGCGGCGCAGCGTCCGCCGCCGGATGCGCCGCTGCACCTTCACCGTGAGCCCGCGATCGCGCCTGCGGAGCGGGCCGCCGCGGCGCTCGCCCGCGGGCGCGCCGAACGGGCTCGGGCGCGGCGTGGCCGGCTGCGTGAACGGTCCGCTGACCTCGTACACGGCGCCCGGCCCGGGCACGCTCGCGCTCTGCGGATGAGAGCGCTGGGAGGTGCAGTACATGCGCGTTCCCGAGGGGTCGAACACGACCCCGCAGACCTCGGACTTGTACTCGCCCTCGACCGGGTGCGCCGGCCCGGTGAACCGGAGGAACGGCGCGACCTCGCGCTCGGGCGTGATCAGCCCGATCTCCATGTTCCCGCCGTCCTCGCAGACGAAGATCTCGCCGGCGGCCGACACCGTCACGTTGTCCACGGCGTCGAGCGACGCCGTGGGCGCGAGGGCGTGGTCGTAGACCACCTCGAGCAACGACGTGCGCGCGTCGTAGGCCCAGAGCCGCTTGTCCCCCTTGGTCGTGAAGTAGAGGACGCCGCCGTCGTGCCAGATGCCCTCGCCGCTCGCGAACGGCGTCATCGCCGGCACCTGCTTCCGCGTGGGCGTCTGCGCTGGCGCGGGCGTGGGGTTCGGGACCCGCTGCCAGGTGACGCTGCCGTCGGCCGCCACGACCGCCACCTCGAGCAGGCCGGCGGACAGGTCCGGATAGCTCGTCGGGGTGAACCGGTAGAAGCCGCCGTCGCCCTCGTCCTCGGTGAGGTAGACCTGCCGGCCGCCGGGCTCGACGGCCGCGGCCTCGTGCGTGAAGGCGCCGAGCGCGGGGCGCGCGACCGCCGGAAGCACACCGGCGGGGTCGCACTCCCACACGAACCCCGCGTCGTGCTCCTCGCAGGACAGCCAGGTGCCCCAGGGCGTCGGCCCGCCCGCGCAGTTGACGTTCGTGCCCGCGAGGATCCGGTACGCGCGCGCCACGGCGCCGTCCGGGGCGAAGCGGATCGCCGACGTGCCGGCCCCGGTGGCGGCCAGCGACTCCGAGTTCGTGACGAGGATCCAGCCGCCGTTCGCGGTCGGGAACGTGGCCTGCCCGTCCGGGAAGACCGGCCACGGATAGCCGGCCACCTGGGAGAGGCCGCGCGCGACCTCCCGCGAGGTGAACCCCGGCGGGAGCATCAGCCCGTTCGCGTCCGGCGCCCCGAGCGCGCCGTACGGGCTGGCCCCGGCGCGGGCAGGCGCGGCCAGGGCCTCGCGAAGGAGGCGCGGCGACCCCGCGAGCGCCCCTGCCGCGAGCGCGCCGGAGACGATCAGCTGCCGTCGGCTGACCCGGCTCATCCGAAAGACGTTTTACAGCATCCGGGTTCGCACCTAATGTCACCCGATGCGCTTCCCTGCACTCGGGCCGCGAATCGGCCTCGCCACGCTCCTGACCCTCGCGGCGGCCGCGCCCGCCGCCGCGGCGCCACCGACGTTCACCGGGCCCACCCCGTTCCCCGCCGGCAGCTTCCCGAACTTCGTGGCGGCAGCGGACCTGAACGGCGACGGGCGGCCCGACCTCGTCACCGCGAACGCCAACACGAACGGCGCGGACGGCAACACGGTCCTGCTCAACACCACGGGCACCGGCGCCGCTGCGCCGGCCTTCAGCGGGCCGACTCCCTTCAACGCGTTCCTCCGGCCCTACTCGGTAACCGCCGCCGACCTGACCGCGGACGGCCGACCCGAGCTGATCACCGCCAACAACGGCAATGGCGGCGTCAGCGGCAACTCCGTGCTCGTGAACACGACGGCGCCGGGCGCGGCCACGCCGAGCTTCACCGGCCCCACCGCGTTCAGCGCGGGCACCGAGCCGACGTCCGTCGTGGCGGCCGACGTGAACACCGACGGCAAGCCCGACCTCGTCACGGCCAACGCCGAGGACACCCCCGGCATCACGGTCCTCATCAACACGACCGCCTCGGGCACGATGTCCTTCACCGGGCCGACGGGCTTCGGGGCCGGCGACCGGCCCTGGTCCGTCGCCGCCGCGGACCTCAACGGCGACGGCAGGCCGGACCTCGTCACCGCCAACGCGGGCTCGGACGGCGCCGACGGTATCTCCGTCCTGCTCAACACGACGGCGCCCGGTGCGCCCGCGCCCTCCTTCGCGACAGCAATCCACTTCGACTCCGGGCCCTTCCCGCTGTCCGTCGCGGCAGCCGACCTGAACAGCGACGGCAAGCCCGACCTCGTCACGGCCAACAACGGCACGAACGGCGCCGGCGGCAACTCCGTGCTCGTGAACACGACGCCGGGTGGCGCCACGACGCCGGGCCTTGCCGGGCCGATCCACTTCCCCGCCGGGAACGGGCCTTACGCGGTCACGGCGACGGACGCCAACAGCGACGGTAAGCCCGACCTGGCGACGGCGAACTCGAACGTGACCGGCGTCGGCGGGAACACCCTCCTGATCAACACGACCGAGCCCGGGCAGGAGCTGCCGGCGTTCACGGGGCCCACCTCGTTCAACACCGGCGACACGCCTATCTCCGTCGCGAGCGCCGACTTCAACGGCGACGGCAGACCCGACCTCGCCAGTGCCAACAACGGCAGCGACGACGGGGTCGACGGCAACACCGTGCTGCTCAACACCACGCCGTTCCCGTTCACCGCCGGGCCGTCGAGCCTCGCGTTCGGCAGCCAGCCGAGGACGACGATCAGCTCGCCCCGCTCCGTCACGCTGACCAACTCCACCGACGCCACGCTCCCCGTCGAGGTGACCCTGAGCGGCAACACGGACGAGATGCTCATCAGCCGCAACACGTGCGGCGACGGCATCCCCGCGAACGGCTCCTGCTCGGTGGGGATCCGCTTCGCGCCGAGCGAATCCGGACCGCGCTCGGCGACGCTGACGCTCGACCCGGCGGGGCCGCAGAGCACGGAGGTCGCGCTCACCGGCTCAGGCGGCGGCCTGCCACAGGGACCGGCAGGACCTGCGGGTCCGGCCGGCCGCACCGGCCCGCAGGGGCCGGCCGGCAGGCCGGGACGCGACGCGCGCGTCACCTGCCGGGTGGCGAAGCGGCGACGGGGGTCCCGCCGGATCCGGGTCACCTGCCGAGTACGGCTCGCGGCGACGAGCGCCCGCGTCCCGTGGCGGCTCACGCGCGGCGGTCGCACGCGCGCCAGGGGCGCCTTCCGAGCCGGAGACGGACGCGCCACGCTGCGGCTCGGCCGGCTCGCACGCGGCCGCTATGCCCTGCGCGTCGCCGGGCGGCGGGTGGCGACCATCCGCGTGGGCGGCTTGTAGCGCCGGCGTTAGCCTGGGTGTCGATGGCTGCGTCCATCGAGCGCTTTCCGCTGTTTCCGCTGGGACTCGTCCTCCTCCCCGGCGAGACCGTGCCCCTTCACATCTTCGAGGAGCGCTACAGGCTGATGATCGGCCACTGCCTCGAGGAGGAGAGCGAGTTCGGGATCGTGTGGCTCGCCGACGACGGGCTGAGGGACATCGGCTGCGCGGCGGAGATCACGCAGGTGCTCGAGCGCTTCGACGACGGGCGGCTCAACATCCTCGTCCGCGGCACGAGGGCGTTCCGGCTCGACCGCCGCATCGGCGACCTTCCGTATCCCGCCGGCGACGTCGAGCTGCTCGAGGACGAGGACGCCGCCGACGACGGAGCTGCTCGCGCGGGCACGCGCCGGCTACGCCGACCTCGTGGAGGAGGTGACCGACTCGCGGCCCGATCCGGAAGCGCTCGCCGAGCTGGACGCCTACGGCATGGCCGCGACGCTCGAGATCGCGCCGGGAGCCAAGCAGGCTCTGCTCGAGCTGCGCTCCGAGCCGGCGCGCCTGGAGCAGCTCGAGGCGCTGTTCGCGGAGGCGCTCAAGCGCATCAAGACGGCAGCGAAGGTGGCCGAGCAGGCAAGCGGAAACGGGCACCTCAAGCCCGGTTCCGGCGTTTAGCGACACCGCGCCCCGGTGACGTTCCATTCATGCGCAGGGGCATTCTTGGCGTCCTCTGCATGCTTGCCCTTGGGGCCGGCCTCACCGGAACCGCGCAGGCTGCGGAGTACGACGCAGACACAGTCATCGTCAAATATCGAGACGGCATCACGAGCTCGCAGCGTGCTTCGCTGCTCCAGGCGACGGGAGTCGAGGCCACAGTCGGCTCCGTCGCGGGCGTGGGTGCCAGGGTGGTTCGGGTCGGCGCCGATCCCGCGGTCGTCGCGCGGCGGCTGAACCGCAGCGCGCTCGTCGCGTACGCGGAGCCGAACTACATCCTGAGGACGCACGGCGACGCCGAACGACGCGCTGTTCTCGGAGCTCTACGGGCTGCACAACACCGGGCAGACCGGTGGAAGCGCCGACGCCGACATCGACGCGCCCGAGGGCTGGGACGCCGCCGGGCTCGGCGCCTTCCCCGCCACGGGCGGCGTGAAGATCGGCATCGTCGACACCGGCATCGACCAGACGCACACGGACCTGAGCGGCAAGACGGTCAACTGCGCCAACGCGATCGGCGGCCTGCTCACCCAGGGGAACTGCGTGGACGACAACATGCACGGCACGCACGTGGCGGGCACGATCGCGGCGAAGGCGAACAACACGCGCCGGCGTGGCCGGCGTGGCGTTCAACGCCAGCCTCGCGATCTGCAAGGGCCTCCACACGGCGGCCGGCACCGGCCTCACCTCCGACATCGCCAACTGCATCAACTGGACGCACCAGCAGGGCGCGAAGGTGATCTCGATGAGCCTCGGCGGCGGCGCGTCCTCGACGCTCCAGAGCGCGGTGCAGAACGCCTGGAAGGGCGGCGCCGCGAACGGCTCCGTGCTCATCGCGGCCGCCGGCAACGACGGCGACTCGACGGTCAACTACCCGGCCGGCTACGCCGAGGTCGTGTCCGTCGCGGCCACCGATCACAGCGACGCCAGGGCGTCGTTCTCGAACGCCAACGCGGACGTTGAGGTTGCCGCGCCGGGCGTGTCGATCCTCTCGACCATCCCGGGCGGCCAGTACGCGGAGCTCTCGGGCACGTCGATGGCCACGCCGCACGCCTCGGGCGTCGCGGGCGTGCTCTGGCAGCTCTTCCCCGCGGACACCGCCGCGGGGATCCGCAGCCGCCTGAGCTCGACCGTCGACGACCTCGGTCCGGCGGGACGCGACGCGAGCTTCGGCTTCGGCCGCGTGAACCTCTGCAAGGCAGCCGGCGGGGCCTGCTGACGAGCTAGTCCACGACCGTTGCGACGCCGCCGCGGCGCGGGTCGCCTCCACCGGTGAGGCGGTCCGCGCCCGGCGCGCGCGCCACGGCCTGCACGCCGCCGAAGAACAGGTTCAGCTCGCTCCAGCGCCTGACCGCCCAGCCGGCCTGCTCGAGCCGGTCGAGCGCGGCCTCGTCGATGCCCGGCTCGGCGTCGACCTGGCGCTCCTCCACGTGAAGGCGGGGCGCCGACACGGCCTCCTGCGCGGGCAGGCCGTGGTCGATCACGCCGAGCACGGTCTGGAGGATCGCGGAGCGGATCCGGTTCGACCCGGCGCTCCCGATCGCCATCTCGGGCTCGCCGTCCCGGAGGATCACCGTCGGCGCCATCATGCTCGGCAGCCGCGTGCCCGGGCTCGTGCATGTGGAAGCCGAGCGGGTTCAGGTCCTGCTCGCCGAGCATGTTGTTCAGGTGCATCCCGGTGCCCGGCACGATCACGCCCGAGCACGAGCCGTTCGAGCAGGTGACCGACGCGCAGGCGCCCTCGGCGTCCATCACCGACACGTGCGTGGTGTTCCCGAGCCGCGATCGCACCTCGGTCGCAACGGAGTCGAGCGCCTGCTTGGCGAGGAAGCGCTCGAGGAAGCCCTCGGTGGCGAGCCCCTCGAGGAACTCCTCGTCGCGCGCCCGGTTCGTTGAGTCGATCACCTCGGCGATCACATACGGGTCGTGCGCGCGATCGAGCCGCTCGAGGATCCCCAGCGCGTCCGCGATCAGGATCCCGCCCGACGAGGGCGGCGGGTTCGTGAGCACCTCGCGGCCGCGGTAGGTCACCCGCGCGGGCTCGCGCTCGATCACCTCGTAGCTCGCGAGGTCCTCGCGGCTCAGCATGCCGCCTCGCTCAAGAACCAAGTCGCTCACCGCGGTGGCCACGTCGCCCTCGTACATGAAGCGCGGCCCCTCGGCGCCGAGCCGGTCGAGCAGGTCGGCCACGTCCGGCAGCCGGATCAGCTCACCCTCCTCGAGCAGCCGGCCCTCTGGCGCGTAGATGGCGGCGGCCTCCGGCGTGGAGGTGAGGATCGGCCCGAGCACCTGGAACAGGAATGCCTGCATCGGCACCACCGTGATCCCCTCCCGCGCGGCGCGCGCCGGGGCGGCGGTCAGGTCGCCGAGGCGCGCGGTGCCGAAGCGCTCGAGCGTCTCGCAGAGGCCGAGCGCGTTCCCGTAGGCGCCGCACGAGGCGGGCCCGACGTTGAAGCGCTGGATCGCGTCCTCCGAGAAGCGGATGTCCATCGGCACGAGGGCGCCCGGCTCCCGGCCGCCCAGCCCGATTCCCGGAGCCGCCACGAAGAAGTCGAGCACGTGCGTCTCGCCGGGCGTGTGCACGACCATGTAGCCGCCCGCGCCCGGGCCGGTGAGCGGCGACTCGGCGACGAAGGACATGAGCACGGCCGCCACGGCCGCGTCGACCGCGTTGCCCCCTCCCCGCAGCACATCCGCACCGGCCTCCGCCGTGAGCGGATGGCCGGCTGCGACCACCCCTCTCATCGGGGCGAGCCTAGCCGCAGGATCAGCCGCGCGGCACGAACTCGGGCACGTCGATGTCGGCGAGCTGTCCGCTCGTCGAGCGCTCGCGCGAACGGCGCACCTTCGGCTCGGCGTCAGCCGGGATGCTGCGCGGGCTGGCCCGGTGCACCGGCCTGTCGCCGTAGCCCGTGGCCACGACGGTCACCCACACCTGGTCCTCGACCTTGTCGTCGACCATGGCGCCGAAGATGATGTTCGCGTCCGGGTGCGCCGCCTCGGCCACCGCCTTCGCGGCCTCGTTGACCTCCCACAGCGAGAGGTCGCGGCCGCCGGTGATCGACAGCAGGATCGAGCGGGCGCCGTCGAGCGACGTCTCGAGGAGCGGCGAGTCGATCGCGTGCTCCACCGCGTCCATGGCGCGCCGGTCGCCCGTGCCCATGCCGATCCCCAGCAGCGCCTGGCCCGCCTCGGACATGATCGTCCGGACGTCGGCGAAGTCGAGGTTGATCAGGCCCGGGAGCGTGATCAGGTCGGAGATGCCCTGCACGCCCTGGCGCAGCACGTCGTCGGCCACGCGGAAGGCGTCGACCATCGAGGTGGACTTGTCGAGCACGGACAGGAGGCGCGCGTTCGGGATCACGATCAGCGTGTCGACCTCGCGGGAGAGGTCCTCCACGCCCTGGTCGGCCTGCTCGCCGCGGCGAGCGCCCTCGAAGGAGAACGGCTTCGTGACGATGCCGACGGTGAGCGCGCCCACCTCGCGGGCGATCCGCGCCACCACCGGCGCCGCGCCGGTGCCGGTGCCGCCGCCGGAGCCGGCGGCGATGAACACCATGTCCGACCCCTTCAGGTGGCTCTTGATCTCGTCGTAGTCCTCGACCGCCGCGGCACGTCCCAGGTCGGGGTTCGAGCCGGAGCCGAGCCCGCGGGTCGTGTCGCTGCCGATGTGAAGCCGCGTGGAGGCGGAGGAGCCCTCGAGCGACTGGACGTCCGTGTTCACGGCGATGAACTCGACGCCCTCGACCTCGGCCTCGATCATCCGGTTGACGGCGTTCACGCCCGCGCCGCCCACGCCGACCACGCGCAGCACCGGCTCGGTCGGCCGGTCGGGCGCGACGCGCACGAACGGCTCGGACTCGGGCAGGGGCTGGCGCTGGGCCGGGACCGGCTCGCGCTCCATGATGTTCTCGGGGATGTCGTGCGAGAAGACGGACTTGAGGCGCTCCTCGGGCGACGGGACGCCCTCGTAGCGGCTCCAGCGCTCGCCGCGCTCGGCACGCCGCGTCTCGCGCTCCTCGGCGCGCTTGGCGGCCTCGGTCATCCGCTGGCTCATCTCGCCGCGCTCCTCGCGCATCTCCGTCTGCCCCTGAGGCTCAGGGACGTGACGAGTGACCTGCGGCGATGGCCCGCCCTCGGGCAGGGGCCGGCCAAGCTTGGGCTCCTGCTCGGGCGCCCGCTCCTCCTGGCGTGGCTGCTTCTGCTCGGGACGAGCGTCGTCCTCCTCCGTCTTGCGGAAGAGCTGCGCCAGGGGGCCCTCGCGCATGCTCGCCCTCTTACCGCTTGCCATTCGCCAGGACCTCCTCCGCTAGCTGACGGTAGGCGTACGCCGCCTTGCCGTCCGGGTCGTACTTGAGCACCGACATCCCCTTGACGGGGGCCTCCGCGAAACGAACGGTCTTGTTGATGCGCGAGGCGAACACCCGGTCGCCGAAGTTCTCCTCGAGGATCTCGATCGCCTCCTTGGCGTGGACGGTGCGGTTGTCCACGAGCGTCGGCAGGATGCCCTCGATCTCGATGTCCGGGTTCAGCTCCTCGCGCACCATTGCAAGCGTGTTCTGGAGCTGGATCAGCCCGCGCATAGAGAGATACTCGCATTGCACGGGGACGATCACCTTCTGCGAGGCCGTCAGGGCGTTGATCGTGAGCAGCCCGAGGCTCGGCGGGGTGTCGATGAAGATGTAGTCGTAGTCGTCTCTGATCGGCTCGAGGCCCTTCTTCAGCGAGCGCTCACGGCCGATCATCGTGGACATCGCGATCTCGGCGCCGGCGAGGTCGATCGAGGAGCAGGCCACGTCGACCTCACGCTTCCGGATCACCTCGCGGATCGAGAGCTGATGCACGAGCACGTCGTACATCGACGCGTCGAGCGAGTCCGGGTCGATGCCCTGGCTCATCGTGAGGTTGCCCTGCGGGTCGAGGTCGACGCAGAGCACACGGTGCCCCCGCTCGACGAACGCCGCAGCAAGGTTCAGCGTCGTGGTCGTCTTCGCCACGCCGCCCTTCTGATTTGTGAAAGCGATGACCTTCGCCTTGGCATCCATTACGAGAGCGGTATTCGCACGGGCTGAGCGGAATCCTTCACTCTTCCCGTCCGGTGTCTTCGCTACTCGACAAGCGCCTGCTGTTCGTGACCGGCAAGGGAGGCGTCGGAAAGACCACCCTTGCAGCCGCCCTGGGCCTCGCCGCCGCGCGCCGGGGGAAGCGCGTCGTGCTGTGCGAGGTGGCGGAGCAGGACCGCCTTCCTGACCTCGTCCCCGGCATCGACACGGTCTCCGTCGACCCCGAGCAGGCGAAGCGGGAATGGCTCCGCTACCAGCTCAAGTCGCGCACCCTGGCGGGCGCGCTCGGCGGCAGCACGATCTTCCAGTACCTGACCGCCGCGGCACCGGGCCTGACGGAGCTCGTGACGATGGGCAAGGTCTGGGACCTGGCTCAGATCGAGCCGCGCACTCAGGGGCCCGCGTACGACCTCGCCATCGTGGACGCGCCCGCCACCGGTCACGGGCTGGCGATGCTGAGCGCGCCGAGCACGTACGCGAGCATCGCGCGGGTCGGGCCGGTGGGCCGCCACGCCGAGCGAATCGACTCGTTCCTCCGCGATCCCGCCCAGACGGGCGTCCTCACCGTCGCCCTTCCGGAGGAGATGCCGGTGAACGAGACGGTCGAGTTCGAGCGCGCCCTCAGGCAAGAGCTCGGGATCGCGGTGGACGGCATCGTCGTGAACGCGGTCCACCCGATGCGGTTCCGCTCTCACGACGTCGAGCGTCTCGGCGAGGTCACCGGGGGCAGTGCCGTCACACGGGCGGCTCTCTCGGCAGCCGTGTTCGAGCACAGGCGTGCGCGCGCGGAGCATTCGCAGGTGAGGCGGCTCCGGCGCGCGGCCACGGCGCCGGTGATCACGCTGCCGCGCGTGTTCGAGCCCGAGCTGGGTGCCGAGGACCTCGAGCGGCTGTCGGCCGAGCTGGAGCGGAAGCTGTGATCGGCGACTGGCTCGAGCGCAAGGAGGTCTGCATCTGCTGCGGCTCCGGCGGGCGTGGGGAAGACGACGACGTCGGCGGCGATCGCGCTCGGCATGGCGGCGCGCGGCAAGAAGGTGGCCGTGCTCACGATCGACCCGGCGAAGCGGCTCGCGAACTCGCTCGGGCTGGCGGAGCTCGGCAACGAGGAGCGGCTCGTCAAGGCCGACGTGGAGGGCGAGCTGTGGGCGATGATGCTCGACCCCAAGCGCACCTTCGACGAGGTCGTGGAGTGGCACGCGCCCGACGAGCGCACGCGCGACGCAGTGCTGTCGAACCCGATCTACCAGCAGCTCTCGAACGCGGTGGCCGGCTCGCAGGAGTACATGGCGATGGAGAAGCTCTACGAGCTTCACCAGGAGGGCCGCTACGACGTGCTGGTGCTCGACACGCCGCCCACGCGCAACGCGCTCGACTTCATCGACGCGCCGAAGAAGCTCGCCGCGTTCATCGACTCGCGGACGCTCCAGCTCTTCACCGCGCCCGGGCTGATGGGGCTGAAGGTGCTCGGCCGCGGGTCCGGGATGGTGTTCTCGGTGCTGAAGCGGGCCACCGGCATCGACCTGCTCGAGGACATGTCCGCGTTCTTCGCGAGCTTCGGGAGCATGACCGAGGGCTTCCGCGAGCGGGCCGAGCACGTGAACGCGCTGCTGGCCGACTCGCGCAGCGCGTTCGTCCTCGTGACCTCACCGCGCGCGGACGCAGTCGACGAGGCCGGCTGGTTCCACCACCGGCTGCTCGACGCCGGGCTGCCGTTCGCGGGCGTGGTGGCGAACCGGGTCCGCCCCGCGGCGCCGAGGGGCGACCCCGCGGCCGAGCTGGCGAGCCTGCTCGGCGACGACGCGCTCGCGCGCAAGGTCGCGCGCACGTTCGAGGAGGAGCGCCGCCTGGCGGCGCAGGACCGCCGGAACCTGGCCGACCTGAAGAAGCGCCTGGGCCGAAAGCCGATGATCGAGATCCCCCACCTCGACGACGACGTGCACGACCTCGACGGCCTGCGCCGGATGGACGAGTACCTGTTCGGCTGAGCCCCTAGACCGGCGCCGAGAAGTCCTCGGGGTCGTGCCAGCCCCAGTCGGCGGACTGGGTCACGCCGTCCAGCTCGTGCTGCACGGGCTCGGCCGGTTCCGGCTCGGCCGCGACGACCACCGCCTCCATCTCGGCGGTGTCGTGGTCGTCCTCGAAGTATTCGAGCTCCGGCTCGAATGTCACCGGATCGACGGCGCGTTCGAAGCGAGGAGCGGGCTGTGGCTCTGGCTCGGGCTCGCAGTCCGGCTCCGGGTCCACCCGCAGGTCGCGTGCCTCGATCTCGCCGAGCGGGCCGGCGCCCGATTCCAGGAGGATGTCGTCGGCAACGGCCTTCAGGTCGGCGTCGAGGTAGCCGCAGAGCACGTCGCGCAGCAGCGCGCGCAGGTGGCCCTCGACCTCGGCGATCAGCTCGCGCGGCGACTCCGCGTCGATCCGCACGCCGCCGGAGCCGCCCATCACGAAGCGCTCCAGCGCCAGCGCGGCCTCCAGGCGCTCCTGGCCCTCGCGGCGCATCCCCTCCTCGGCGCACAGCGCCGCCAGCCGCAGGCCGAAGCTCGCGTGGCCCGCCTCGGTGGTCGCGTCGAGCAGCGCGCGCAGCGCGAGCAGGTAGTCGGAGAGCGCCTCGGCGTCGGTGCGCTGGGCGCAGCCCATCTCGAAGCGGTCGAGCGCCCAGGCCACGGACGGCGTCCGCGGCGCGCTCGAGATCGCGGTGAAGAACTCGCGGAACGCCTGCTCCTCGCCGGCCGGAAGCACCCATTCCTCCCCGCGCGGGGGCACGGCGGAGCCGATCGGCACCGCCACCCAGCGCCCGTGATCGGCCTGGCGCCAGCCCGGCGTGCCGAGAGCGGCGGCCCCGGGCGCCCACAGGCGCACGGCCGTGACCAGCGCGGCGAAGCGCTCGGCCGCCTCCACCGCCGGAATCGGGTCGTCGGCCGGCACGTCGCGCTCGAGCACGCACAGGAGCGTCGCCGTGCCCTCGGCGCCCTCGGGGAAGACGGCCTCGGGCGGCGCGTCGAAGCGGTCGCCGCGCACGAGCGACAGCCCGTCGCCGAGCTCGACCCGGTCGGCCTCCATCCACGCGCCTCGCAGCGGCGCGATCACACGCGCGCGGACGGCGTCGCGGTAGAGGGTCAGCTCGACCTCGCGGTACACGCGATCGAAGCGCTCCTCGGGGAAGCCGAAGCTCGTGGAGTCCTCGTACAGGCGCTCGAGCATCGCCTGGAGCGCCGGCTCGGCCTGCTCGCCGCGGAGCCCGTTCACGCGCAGCCACGCCGAGGCGCCGGCGCCCAGCTCCTGGCACGCGCGCTCGCACGCGGGCAGGTCCCGGAGCCGCGCCCAGCGCTCCTCGAGGAAGGCCCCGGTGCGCGGCTCGTAGCGGTACAGGGCGGGCCCGCGCCCGGCTCCTTCGTCCACGACGTCGAATTCGACCTCGGCGCCCGCCTTCACGTCGTCGGTCAGGAGCGCGGCGGCCTCCAGCGCGAAGTTCCGCAGCGCGTCATGGAGAGCTCGATTGCGCATGCGGACGCGATTCGGCGCCGCACGGCCGTGTCCTGCCGGGACGCTTAGGCCGCGACGGGCTCGGCGGGCGTCGCCGCGCAGTCGTCCACGCCGAGGTACTCGCGCCCGTAGCGGCGCATGTCCTCGATCAGCGGCACGAGCGCCTCGCCCTTGGGCGTGAGCGAGTACTCGACCCGCGGCGGCACCTCCGGGAAGGTGTCCCGCTCGACGATGCCCTGCTCCTCGAGCGCCCGCAGGCGCAGCGACAGCGTGCGCGGGCTGATCCCCGCGAGCGACCGCTCGAGCTCGCAGAAGCGGCTGCGGCCCGTCCGCGAGGTCGCGGATCACGAGGATCGTCCACTTGCCGCAGATGATGTCCGCGGTGGCGCAGACAGGGCAGGACGAATCGGCCATATTGGCCAGGTTACCGCAAGACTTCACGAAATGAAGTGTGGGCTCAGCCCGCCCAGCTGGCCCAGCAGGCCGCCGCCGCCACCGCCGCCCGACGCGGCCGCCGCGGTGATCCGGCCCTCGCTCGGCTGCACGAGCACCCAGCCGGCGCCCGAGAACGACATCTGGACCGACTCGCCCGAGCCGCGCCCGATGAAGTTCTTCAGCTTGATGTCGGTCTTGATCCCGGTCTGGAGGCTCGACGACCACGTGATCGCCGCCTGCGGGTCGGCGAACGTCGGCGCGTCGCCGGTGTTGAGGAGCACGGGCGGGCCGTCGGAGATGATCGCCACCCAGCCGGTGCCGGTGAGCGCCGTGTTGAAGAGGCCGCCGCCCATCATCCCCGAGACGCCCTCGACACGCTTGATGTCCCAGTCGATGCCCGCGTCGAAGGCGAGCAGGTTCGACCCGTTCACCGTGATCGCGTCGTTCTCGAGGTAGAGCAGGTGGATGTCCTGGGCGGTGTCGGCGAGGAAGACCTCGCCGCTGCCCGACATCTTCATGAGCGTCGTGCCCTCGCCGGTGACGGCCTTCTTGACCATCCTGCCGAGGCCGCCGGAGCCAGCGTGCTCGAACGCGACGTCGCCCTGGTAGGCGACCATCGCGCCGGCCTTGGCCTGGATCGTCACCTGGTTCAGGCTGACCTTCAACAGCTTCGAGTTCTGGAGCGCGAACGGCTGGTCGGACTGCGTCTCCTGGAACTCACCGAGGGTGCTCTGCACCTGGCCTCCTAGTTCGTCGGATTTGGCAGGGACAAGGTACCCTGGATTCTCTTGCTCCGGCGGTCTCTGGTACCCGTGCTCGCGATGCTCGTGACCGCACCGGCGGCATCGGCGGCTGCCCCGATCATGCCGCTCTCCGAGGTCGAGCGCGGCATGCGCTGCACGGGCCTGTCGGTGATCAGGGGCACGGAGATCTCGCTCGTTCGACGTGGAGATCCTCGACGTGATCGCCGCCGAGGCCGGGCTGAGCAGCGCGCGGATCCTGGTGCGCGTGTCCGGGCCGGCCGTCGACGCAGACCGGCATCGGCCCCGGCTTCTCCGGCTCGCCCGTGATCTGCGAGCGGCCGCAACGCGGGCGCCATCTCCGAGGGCCTCGGCGAGTACGGCAACAAGACCGCGCTGGCCACCCCGATCGAGGAGATGCTCCGCGACGGCCGCCGTCGCCGACGGCGGCTCGCCGCGATCCCGCCCTGCTCCGCGCGGCGCGCCCGCTCGGGACGCCGCTCACGGTGAGCGGGCTCTGCGGCCCGGCCGCGGCGGCCGTCCGCGTGGCGGCCCGCCGGGCGCGGCAGCCGCTGCTCATTGCCCCCGCCGGGCCGGTCGTCGGGCTACGCGCCGGTCGAGCTCCGCCCCGGCTCCGCGGTGTCCGCCTCGATCTCGACCGGCGACCTGGCCCTCGGCGCGGTCGGCACGGTCACCTACCGCGACGGCGAGGACATCTGGGCGTTCGGCCATTCGTTCGAGGGCCTCGGCCGGCGCGACGCTCTTCCTCCAGGACGCGTACGTGTACGCGGTGATCCAGAACCCGCTCGGCGTGCCGGACCTCGGCGCGATCACCTACAAGCTCGCCTCCACCGACGGCCACGTTCACGGCGCCGTCACGCAGGACGGCAACGACGCGATCGCCGGCAAGGTGGGCCCGCGGCCGCGCGTCGATCCCGCTGCGCGTGGTCGCGCGCAACCGGGCCGGCGAGGTCGTGGCGCTCGACTCGCTGCTTGCCGACGAGCGCCACCTCGGCTTCGGCGCCGGCCTGTCGTTCGTCGCGCCGCTCGGCGTGACCCAGGCGCTCGGGCGCCTGATGCGCGACTTCGGGCCGGTGACCTTCCGGATGTGCGCGCACTTCCGCGTGAGGGCCGCCGCCGCCCGCTCGGGCTTCTGCAACCCGTACTTCTCGGTGGACGACGCCGTGGCGGACCTGTCCGAGGCGGGCTTCGCGCTCGACTTCTTCGACCTGTCGGCCGCTCGGCATCGAGCGTGCCTCGGTGAGCATGCGCGCCCGGGCGGGCGTGAAGCAGGACGTGCTGGTCCGCGCGCGCGGCCCGCGGCGGGTCCGCAAGGGCAAGCGCATCCGCGTGCGGCTGACGGTCCAGCGCCGCCGCGGCGGCCGCCGGCAGATCTCGGTGCCCGTGCGCGTGCCGGGCTACGCTCCGGCCCGGCCGGCACCGGCTCACGCTGCGCGGCACCGGCAGCGGCTTCACCGAGGACGACCTGATCGACGAGCTGATCGCCGTGCTCGAGGGCGCGCTCGGCCCCGGCGGCGGGCCGTCCGAGCCGCGCGTCGATCCGCGCAGCTCGCCCGCGAGCTGCGCACCCTGCGCCGGAAGCCCGGCATCCAGGCGCGCTTCGGCCGCCGGCCGCCCCGGTTCGTGCGCCGCTCGAACGTGGTGAGCTACGAGGGCAGCGTGCGGCTCAGGGTGCGGGTTATGCCCCGCCGGGCGCGCCGCTGACGCTCGGCTGCGCGCCGTTCGGCGGCGCCGCCGGCTCCTCCTCCTCGTCGGCCGGGAGGACCGACTCGACCGAGGTGCTGCGCAGGCCGTCCGAGGAGACGAGCAGCTTGAAGTCGTGCGGATGGGTGGCCGCCTTGAGGGCGTCCTCCATCGCGACCCGGCCCTGCTGCACGTGGTAGAGCAGCGCCTGGTCGAACGTCTGCATCCCGTAGTACGCGCCCTCGGAGATGACCTCGGGCAGCTTCCCGGTCTCCTCGGGGTTCATGATCATGTCGCGCACGCGGCCGGTCATCCGCAGGATCTCGCAGGTGGCGACGCGGCCGTTCTTGTCCGGCGTCGGCACGAGCCGCTGGGAGATGACGCGCCTTGAGCGTGCCGGCCAGCATCGCGCGGGCCTGGCGCTGCTCGGACTGCGGGAAGAAGTCGATGATGCGGTTCACCGACTCGGCGGCGTCCACGGTGTGGATCGTCGAGAGCACGAGGTGGCCGGTCTCGGCCGCCGACAGCGCGGTGCGCACCGTCTCCTCGTCGCGCATCTCGCCGACCAGGATCACGTCCGGGTCCTGGCGCAGCACGCGGCGCAGGGCGCGCGCGAACGAGGCGGTGTCCTCGCCGACCTCGCGCTGGTTGATGATCGACGTCTTGTCGCGGTGGAGGAACTCGACCGGGTCCTCGATCGTGACGATGTGCTTCGCGTAGCTCGAGTTGATGTGGTCGATCATCGCCGCGAGCGTCGTCGACTTACCCGAGCCGGTCGTGCCGGTGAGCAGGATGAGCCCGCGCTCCTCGTCGGCGATCTCGTCGATCACGGGCGGGCAGCATCAGCTCGCTCGGCCGTCTTGATCTCGAACGGGATCGCGCGGCAGACGAGCGAGACGGAGCCGCGCTGCACGAACGCGTTGACGCGGAAGCGCGCGACGCCGGGCACCGAGTACGAGAAGTCGACCTCGCGCTCGTTGCGGAACGCCTCGAGCTTCGCCTCGTCGGTGAGCATGTGGAAGAGGGTCGCCTCGGTGTCCTCCGGGCGCAGCGGCTCGGAGCCCGTCGATGGCGACGAGCTTGCCGTGGCGGCGGATCATGGGCTGGGCGGGGACCTTGAGGTGGAGGTCGGAAGCCTCCGTCCTCGATGACCGTCATCAGGGCAGCGTCGACGTCGAACATGCGTCTGTCCATCGACATTCCAGCCATCGTCTTGAGGGCTGGGCCACGATTTGGACGAGCCTTTTCGACTGAGGCGGCGTTCTACGCGACGTCGCGCAGCTTCTGCGCTTCGGCGAGCGACTGGAGCTTCTTCAGCGACTGGTTCTCGATCTGGCGGATCCGCTCGCGCGTGACGTTGAAGGTGCGGCCGACCTCGTCGAGCGTGCGCGGGTGCTCGCCGCCCAGCCCGTAGCGCAGCTCGAGCACGCGGCGCTCGCGGTAGGAGAGGTTCTCGAGCGCCTCGCGGAGCGCCTCCTTGGTGAGGATCTCGGCGGCGCGCTCGTAGGGCGACTCGGCCCGCTCGTCGGCGATGAACTGGCCGAACTCGGACTCCTCCTCGTCGCCGACCGGCTTCTCGAGCGAGACCGGCGCCTGCGCGGAGCGCTTGATCGACTCGACCTCCTCGGGCTCGATGCCGGTGTGCTCGGCGATCTCCTCCGGGGTCGGCTCGCGGCCCAGCTCGGTGACGAGCTTGCGCTCGGCGCGGCCGATCTTGTTCAGCTTCTCGACCACGTGCACCGGGATGCGGATCGTGCGCGCCTTGTCGGCGAGCGCGCGGGCGATCGCCTGGCGGATCCACCAGGTGGCGTAGGTCGAGAACTTGAAGCCCTTGCGGTAGTCGAACTTCTCCGCGGCGCGGACCAGCCCGAGCGTGCCCTCCTGGATCAGGTCGAGGAAGGGCAGCCCCTGGTTGCGGTAGTTCTTGGCGATCGAGACGACCAGGCGCAGGTTCGACTCGACCATCTTCTGCTTCGCGTCGAGGTCGCCGCGCTCGATGCGCTTGGCGAGGTCGACCTCCTCCTGCGCGGTGAGCAGCCGGACCTTGCCGATGTCCTTCAGGAACAGCTGAAGGGAGTCGGTCGTCATGTCCGGCTTGAGGTCGATCGTCGCCTTCTTGCGCCGGCTGCGGCGGTCGACGGCGCGCTCGACCTCGGGGGCCGCGTGGGTCGGATCGTCCTCGACCAGCTCGATCTCGGACTTCTCGAAGTAGCCGTGCAGCTCCTCGATGTCGCCCTCGTCGAGCTCCACCTCGGCGAGCGCGGTGGCGACCTCGGCGTAGGTCAGAACGCCCGTTGCCTGGCCCTTGACGACGAGGAGCTTTACCTCCTCAAGCTCTTGCAGATCGGCTACAGACATCCTTTTCCTTCTACGCGCGCAGGACCCAGCGCAAGGGCGCCGGGCCCAGTCCAAACAGTCGTTGTCAACAGTAACGCTACAGATAGTGAAGTCAAGCGGCCCAATGCGGAATTTCCGCTGACTAGCCAGTCAACCAGTGGACGCTTCGTACGAATCTATCGACCGCTCCCACACCTGCGGTGTACCCAGGTTCGTCAGGTCTAGAATCACCGTCCATGACGGATGACGGAGGGGTGCTCGGAAACCTGCCGAGCTCACGGCCGGGAAGACGAAGCGCGAAGCGGGATTCCGGCGGATCGCCGGCGAAGACCGCCGGCGAGGCAGCGGCCAAGGCGGAGCAGGCCGGGAAGGCGGCCGCGAGGCCCGCGCGCACGTCGAAGGCCGCCCGCACGAGCCCGAAGCCGGGGCGGAAGGCGGCGGGCGCCGCCGGTCCACCGAGCCGCCCGGCCCCGAAGCGGCAGCCGGCGGATCCGATTCAGCCGGAGCCCTCGGGCGACGCCATCACCGCCGCCGCCCGCACCGCGGCGGGTCTTGCCGTGGCCGGCGTCCGCGTCGCCGGCGCGGTCGGGCGCGAGCTGGTCCGGCGGCTGCCGCGCCCGTAGGCCTAAACGCCGCGCTGTCACCGGGATCCCCAGGCCCGCATCCTCCGCTCGGGGATGGCATGCGAATTCGAGGTATGCTGGCGCGGATGCCGGCCGGCGTGAAGCGACCGCCTCGCTGCCTGATCGTGGACGACCATCCCGTCGTCCGGGCCGGGGTCCGCGCGGTGCTCGAACAGGCCTTCAGCCAGGTCGAGATCGAGGAGTCCGAGTCGATCGATCAGCTCGGCGAGGTCGCCAACGGCGCCGCCGCCCGACGTCGTGATCATCGACCCCTGGCGCGCGGGCGTGGACGTGGCCGAGATCGTCGGGCCGGCTCCGCGACCAGGTTGACGCGCCGATAGTGATCTTCACCTCAGACGGCGGCGCACGGCTGCTCAGCGAGGCGCTGAAGGCCGGCGTCAAGGGCTACGTGCGCAAGGACTCCCCATCCGAGGACCTCGTCCGCGCGATCGAGGCCGCGCGCGACGGCGAGTTCTACGTCGACCCGGGCCTGTCCTCGACGATCGTGCTCGACGAGGGCGACCGCACGCTCAGCGCCCGCCAGCGCGAGATCCTCCAGATGCTGGCCGACGGCATGCAGACCGACGCCGTCGCGGAGAAGCTCGGCCTCTCGACCGAGACGGTGCGCACCCACACGAAGCGGATCCTCGCGAAGCTCGAGGCCTCCACGCGCACGCAGGCCGTGGCGATCGGCATCCGGCACGGCCTGATCGAGTAGCGCGTGGCCGCGACCGAGCTGAGGGTCGACTCCCTCGCGGACTCGCTGCGCGCGCGCATCCTGGGCGGCGAGCTGAAGCCGGGCACGCCGCTCCGCGAGGAGGCGCTCATCGAGCGAGTACGACGTGGCGCGCCACTCGCTGCGCTCGGCGCTGAGGACGCTTCAGGGCGAGGGCATCGTCCAGATCGAGCCGAACCGCGGCGCGCGCGTGAAGAGCCTGTCGCCGGAGGACGTGCGCGGCCTGTCCGAGCTGCGGATCGCGCTCGAGGTCGAGGCCGCCCGGATCGCGCTCGAGCGCGGCGGCGGGCGGCTGCCGGCGAGCGTCCACCGCGCGCTCGACCGGCTCGTGGCGTCGTGCAGCCGCGCGCGGCCGTCGTGGGGCGCCGTGGCGGAGGCGCACGAGGCGCTCCACCACGAGATCGTGCTGGCCGCCGATAGCCCCCGGCTCGCCGAGGTGCACCGCCAGGCGGGCGCGGAGCTGCGCCTGTTCGTGCTCCAGCTACCGGCGTCCTGGACGCTCGAGCGGATCGCGGTGGACCACGTGGAGCTGGTCCGGCAGCTCGAGTCCGACGGCGCCGAGGCCCTCCGCCCCCACATCGAGGAGTCGACGCAGGCGCTGCTCGAGCAGGCCTAGGTCGTCGCCTCTTCGGCGGTCACGCCCTGCGTGCCGGGCGGGTCGCCCAGCGCGATGCCCTCGCCGGCTGCCTTCGCCCGGTACATCGCGCGGTCGGCCGTGTCGATCAGGGACTCCGCGTCGTCGCCGTGCTCCGGCGAGGCGGCCACGCCGATCGAGATGGTGACCGGCGGCTCGCCCGGCGCGGCCACCTCCTCCTCGACCGCCGTCGCGAGGCGGGCGGCGAGCTTGGCGGCGCTCTTCAGGTCCTGCTCCGGCAGGAGGACGCAGAACTCGTCGCCGCCGATGCGCGCGGCCGTGTCGACCGAGCGGATCGAGCGCCGCAGCGACATCGCGACCTGCATCAGCACCCGGTCGCCCGCCTGGTGGCCGTGCGAGTCGTTGATCCGCTTCAGGCCGTCGATGTCCATCAGGAGCACGGCGAACGGGTGCTGGTAGCGCTTGTGGACGTCGAGCAGGGTCGCGAGCTGGCGCTGGAGCGCGCGCAGGTTGCCGAGGCCCGTGAGCGGGTCGGTGTTCGCCTGCGACTCGAGCTCGCGCGAGCGCGTGGCCACGTGCGCCTCCATCGCCGCGGCCTGGATCGCGCCCGTCGACTCCACGAGCGCTCGACCGCCTCGGCGAAGCGGGCGGGGTCGCTCTCGCCGAGCTCCTCCCGGAGCGCCCGGACAAGGACGCTCTGGAGCGAGGCGACGTCGCGCGCGACGTCGGCGGCCCGGGCCTCGCGCCCGCCGCCGCGCAGGGTCGCGAGCGACGCCGCGCGCTCCTCCTGCTCCTTCGAGAGGTTGTACGGGTCGCCGTCCCCGTCGGAGATCGCGCCGACGATGCTCGGTGATGAGCTCCGGCAGCTCCCGCGCGATCCGCTCGGTGGGCAGCTCGCGGATCTCGTCGAGCGACGCGCGCTCGATCAGGCGGACGAGCCACTGCTTCGCGAGCTCGTCCCGCGAGCGCTCGAGGCGCGAGAGTGGTCCCCGGACCGGTGGCACTCGCCGTGATCGTACCCCCGGAAACGGCGGACGGGCGGCAGGTTTTCGGAGAAGATTGCGCACGTGAGCAACCTGATCTCGATCGACGAGGCCCGCCGGCGCGTGCTCGACGCGGTCACCCGGCTCGGGGACGAGGACGTCGCGCTCGACGCCGCGCTGGGACGAGTCCTGGCCGAGGAGGTGACCAGCCCGATCGACGTGCCGCCCTTCGACAGCTCGGCGATGGACGGCTACGCGGTGGTGGCCGGCGAGGAGGCGGAGCTCGAGGTGGTGGGCGAGGCGCGGGCGGGGCACCCGTTCGCGGGCGCGGTCGCGGCGGGCCAGGCCGTGCGGATTTCCACGGGCGCGGTGGTGCCTGAGGGCGCCGACGCCGTGGTGCCTGTGGAGCGAACGACGGCGGTGAAGGGCGGCGATCCCGGCGACCATGCTCCTTTGACCCCGATATACGGGGCAAAAAGGGCATTGGTCGGGTGCGGGTGCCGGAAATCGAGCCGGGCGCGAATGTCCGGCGCGCGGGCGAGGACATCTCCTTCAATGCTGTCGTTCTGCGGCCCGGCATGCCCCTGGGCCCGGCCGAGCTGGGCGTCGCGGCGTCGGTCGGCCGCGCGAGCTGCGGGTGGCGCAGAAAGCCGCGCGTCGCCGTCCTCGTCACCGGCGACGAGCTCACCCCGCCCGGCGAGCCGCTTCCGCCCGGCGGCATCTACACCTCGAACGGCTTCGCCCTCGCCGCGCAGGTGGAGCGGGCGGGCGCGACCCTCACCGGCCGCACCACCGTGCCCGACGATCCCGAGGGCACCCGCTCCGCGATCGCCTCGGCGCTCGAGGACGCCGACGTCGTCGGTCGTCTCGGGCGGCGTCTCGGTCGGGCCGCACGACCACGTGAAGGGCGCCTTCGCCGAGCTCGGCGTCGAGGAGCGCTTCTGGGGCGTGCGCCTCCGCCCCGGCAAGCCGACCTGGTTCGGCACCCGCGACGGTACGCTCGCGTTCGGCCTGCCCGGCAACCCCGTATCGGCGATGGTGACCTTCCAGCTCTTCGTGAGGCCCGCGCTCGCGGCGCTTCAGGGCGCAGCCCCGGATGCGCCACCGAATCACCGCCGTCCTCAGTGCCGCCGTTCCGCGAAACCCGCAGCGCGAACAGGCCGTGCGCGTGCGGCTGGAGACCAAGGAAGACCGCCTCCTCGCCACGCCCACCGGCCCCCAGGGCTCCCACATGGTCACGTCGATGCTCGGCGCGGACGGCCTCGCGCTGATCGCGTCCGGGCCCGGCGCGGCCGAGGCCGGCGAGCGGGTGGACGTGGAGCTCCTGTGAGGCCGCGCGACCCGCGCAGGCTGCTCGAGCGCCGCCGGGCGTCCCGCGCGCGGGTGCAGATCGTGCACGTCCCGCAGTCGGCCGCCGGCCCGGACGGCGCCGTCGGCAGCCGGCAGGTGGCCGAGGTCACGATCCCGCGCGAGGAGCTCGAGAAGATCTGGTCACCCGAGCACCTCGAGCGGCTCGCGCGCACGTACTGGAGCTTCCTGACCCGCTTCTCGGTCGGCCTCCTGCGGGTGCTCTACTCGGACGACTCGCGCGAGGTCGTGTTCCTCACCCGGCCGTTCGTGCTGCTCCGGTTCCGCAAGCCGGAGTACGAGATCGAGTCCGACGGCGGCACCGTGACCTGGCCCATCGACCGCGGCGTGCTCGTGACGCCCCGCGGCCGCGGGCGCGGCTACCTGCGGCTCGCCGTGCGGCGGCTGCCCTGCCGCCGAGGACGCGCGGGACGTGACCGTCGAGGTCTCCTCGGAGGTCGTGAACTTCTATCCCACCATCGCGAGCGGCTTCAGCCGCTGGATCTACGAGCAGACCCAGCTCCGGATCCACGTGATCGTGACCCACGCGTTCCTGCGCTCGCTCGCGAACCTCGAGCTGGAGCCGTCGAAGGTGGGAACCCTGCGCGCGGCCGCCGAGGCCGCGATCAACCCAGCCGTTCGCCGGTGATCTCGCGCAGCTTCGTGCGGTCGTGCCGCGCGGTGATGCGCCGCACGGTGCCCGAGCGGGAGCGCATCGAGACCGACTCCGTCGTCGCTCCCCGCGGGCCGCTGAGGTGCACGCCGTCGAGCATCTCGCCGTCGGTGACGCCGGTGGCGGCGAAGAACACGTCGTTGCCCGACACGAGCCTGTCCTTGTCGAGCACCTCGTCGAGGTCGTAGCCACCCTCGAGCGCCGCGGTTCGCTCCTCGTCCGAGCGCGGCCACAGCCGGCCCAGTATCTGCCCGCCCGTGCACTGGATCGCCGCCGCCGCGAGCACGCCCTCCGGCGTGCCGCCGATGCCGAACAGGAGGTCCACCGCCGAGTCCTCCGTCACGGCCGCGAGCGCCGCCGACACGTCGCCGTGCGGGATCAGCCGGATGCGCGCCCCCACCTCGCGGATCTCGCGCATGTACTCCTCGTGGCGGTCGCGGTCGAGCATGATCACCACGAGGTCGCCGATCGGGACGTCCTTCTCCTTGGCCATCAGCTGGAGCGTCTCGCCGACCGGCCGGTCGAGGTCGAGCACGTGGGCCATGCTCCGCGACGTCGCCATCTTCAGCATGTAGACGCACGGGCCGGGGTCGAACATCGTGCCGCGCTCGGACAGGGCGATGGTCGCGATCGCGTTGGGCAGCCCCTTCGCGCACAGCTCGGTGCCCTCGAGCGGGTCCACCGCGATGTCCACCTTCGGCTCCGAGCCGTCGCCGATGTGCTCGCCGTTGTAGAGCATCGGCGCCTCGTCCTTCTCGCCCTCGCCGATCACCACCACGCCGTCCATCGACACCGTGTCGAGCAGCATGCGCATGGCGTCCACGGCCGCGCCGTCGGCTCCCTCCTTGTCGCCGCGCCCGATCCAGCGCGCGCACGCGAGCGCCGCGTACTCGGTGGTACGCACGAGCTCCATCGCGAGGTTGCGGTCGGGCTTCAAATCACGCCGGGCGGCTTGCGGGCGGTCTCGTAGATCGCCTGGCGCAGGTAGCCGGCCACGAGCAGCCCGATCGACGCGAGCAGCCCCACGAAGTACCCGTACGAGAGCCCGATGTCCACGCTGTCGCCCGGCCGGCCGAGGATGATGCCGTTGCAGAGGATCAGCATGAACGCGACGATCCCGACGATCATCGTGACCTCGCCCGGCTTCCAGGTGAGCTTGTGCCCGCGGGCGATGATCCAGGTGAGGATGAACGGCGCCGAGCAGGCCGCCACGAGCAGCCAGTCGAGCGTGTTGAAGACGTCCCAGGCGCTCGCCGACTCGCCGTTCGACGCCCCCGGAAGCTGCGAGTTCGGATTGTCCTCGCTGGTGCTGAACCAGGGCAGCCACAGGGAGAGCAGCAGCACCAGCGCGGCGCCCATTCCCATGAGCTCGCCGGGCGACACCTTCGAGAAATCGAGGTAGCCGGTCCGCTCCTCGGCGCTTGCCTCCATCGCAAGGAAGCTACATGCCGGGATAGTCTCCGCACAACCCCGAACAAGACTGGAGTCGCCGGTGGCAGTCACCAAGATCATCGAAGTCGTGGGCAGCTCGCCCGAGAGCTCGGACGGCGCGGTGAAGGCCGCTCTCGACGACGCTCGCACGTCGCTGCGGAACATCAAGGCCGTCGACGTCGTGTCCACCGGCCTGCGAGGCGAGAACCTGGACGAGTGGCGCGCCCTCGTGCGGATCTCGTTCCTGGTCGAGCGCGTCAGCGAGTAGTTGCGACTGGAGGGAATCGGCGCCCTCGTAGCCGGGGGCGCCTCCGGTCTCGGCGAGGCCACGGCGCGGGAGCTGGCCGCACGCGGCGCCCGCGTGACGATCGCCGACGTGAACGAGGAGCGCGGCGCGGCGCTGGCGGGCGAGCTCGGCGGCACGTTCGCCAAGGCGGACGTGACCGTCGAGGACGAGGTGCGTGGCGCCGTGGAGGCCGCCGGGGAGCTGCGGCTCGCCGTGTCGTGCGCCGGCATCGGCTGGGCCGAGCGCACGGTGAAGAAGGACGGGCCCGGCCGCGCTCCAGCCCTTCGAGACCGTGGTGCGCGTGAACCTGATCGGCACCTTCAACGTGCTGCGGCTCGCCGCGGCGGCGATGGCGGCGGGCGAGCCGGACGAGGAGGGCGAGCGCGGCGCGGTCGTGATGACCGCGTCGATCGCCGCCTTCGACGGGCAGATCGGGCAGACGGCCTACTCGGCCTCGAAGGGCGGCGTCGTGGGGCTCACGCTGCCCGCGGCGCGCGACCTCGCCCGGCTCGGCATCCGGGTCTGCACGATCGCCCCGGGCCTGTTCGACACCCCGCTCCTGGCCGGCCTCCCCGACGAGGCGCGCGAGGCGCTCGGCGCCCAGGTGCCCCACCCGCCCCGCCTCGGCCGGCCCGAGGAGTACGCGCAGCTCGCGTGCCACATCGCCGAGAACCCGATGCTGAACGGCGAGACGATCCGGCTGGACGGCGCCCTGAGGATGCCGCCGAAGTAACCGTTCAGGGAAGGGCCACGGGCGGGTCGACCTCCAGCTCCGCCTCGGCCTCCGGCAGGGCCCCGCGGTCGGGCAGCGACGGGACCTCGACCCCCGGAGGCGTGGGAGCCTGCGGTGCCGGGACCGCGTCCGGAGCCGGCACGGCCTCCGGGCCGGGCACCGCCTGAGACGGCAGCTCGGCGGAAGGCAGCTCGGCCGACGGCACCTCGGCCGACGGCAGCTCGAGCTCCGCCGCCACGCGCGCCGTCCGGCGTCGCGCCCGGTCGGCCGCCCGGGCGGCCGTCCGTCTCCGCAGCACCTTGGACGTGCTCATCGGGTCTGCCTCGGGGCGTGCCGCGGGGAGGTGGCCGGCGCTCGCGGCGGAGCGCTCGGAGGCCGGCGTACCCGGTGGCATGACGTCCACCGGCCCGACGCCCGCGAGACCGGCCGCCCCTCCGCCGACGATCAGCGCCGCGGCTCCGATCTTGAGGGCGGCCCCGAGCGTCCCGCCCAGCCCGCCTCCGGCGCCGGCCCCGCCCGCGGCCGCACCTCCGCCGCCGGCCGCGGCCGCCGAAGCCGCCTCGAGCGCGCGCTCCTTCAGGCCGAGTGCCGGTAGCACCGGGATGACGACAGCGATTCCGCGGCGCTGACGCTCGATGTCCTCCCGGAACGCGGCGCACTCCCGGCAGAGCTTCAGATGCCTCCTGAGATGGCCGCGCCTGAGCGCGCCGCCTCGCGCCATCGCCAGCTCCTCCCGCACTTCGCGGCAGGGCAGGGCGCGCGCCTCGCGCCAGCCCGCGAGAGAGGAGCGAGCCTGGTAGACGAGCGCGCGCACCTTCTCGCGCGAGCAGCCGAGCGCCTCGGCGACCTCCGTGTGCCGGAGGTCCTCGATCTCGGACATGACGAGCGCGGCGCGCTGGTCCTCCGGCAGCCTGCCTATGTCGTCCACCAGCTCGCGCAGGTCGCTGCGGCGCTCAACCTCGTCGGACAGCCCGGCGGTGGACGCCAGAGGACGTTCGCTCGGCAGCTCCCGGCGCGCCCGCAGGACGTCGAGGCAGCGGTGCCGCGCGGTGGCATACAGCCAGGCGCGCAGATGCTCCGGCGGCTCGCGCTCCACGAGCTGCCGGAAGGCGGCGCCGAAGGTGTGCTGCACGGCGTCCTCCGCCTCCTCGAGCGAGCCGAGCATGTGCCGGCAGAGGGAGAGCAGGCCGCGGTGGTGGCGTTCGAAGATCGCCTCGAACGCGGACTCGTCGCCGGCCGAGGCCAGCGCGGCCAGCCGCCGGTCCCCGGCGCCGGTGTGGACCGCCCTCCTTGGCGTCCGAACAGCCATCTGCTGTGCCGGTCTCCGGTGCACGGGGACCGAAACAGCTTGCGTCCAACATTCGCGCCCCGCGTGCGTCTGTAGGGGTTCATCGATCAAGGAGGAAGGGATGAAGACCCGAACCGGCCTGATCGTCGTCGCGGCCATGTGCGCCGCGGTGGCCGTGGCTCCGGCGACGGCGGGGGCACAGGAGCCCTCGGATCTCACGCAGGTGGTGTCGCTCAGCGGCAAGTCGAAGAGCGGCAAGCAGTTCAGGGGGAGGTACGCGATCGACCGCTTTCGCGCCTCGCGCGGAGAGCTCTTCGCCGTCGGCACGGTACGCGGCCGTCTGAGCGGGCGCCGCGTGGTGGAGCGACGGGTGAGGATGCCGGCGGCCCTGTCCGGGGGCGCCGCGGCGGCTCAGCTGCCGCCGATCCCGAACGCCTGCGAGATCCTCAACCTGGTGCTGGGGCCGATCCGGCTCGACCTGCTCGGACTCGTGGTCCGCACCAATCGGATCAACGTGCGGATCGACGCCGTGCCAGGACCGGGCAATCTGCTCGGCAACCTGCTCTGCGCGATCACGGGCCTGCTCGATCCGCAGGCCACCTCGGCACGGCAGCAGGCCGCCGCGCTGAACGCGATCCTGGCCCTGGTGCCCAGGACGGGCTAGTCGAGCGGCGGCCTCCCGCAGGGCGCCGCGGGGCGGAGAGTTGAACGGCCTCCCGCCTCGCGGCGCCTGCGCGCCGGCCGGATCGGCATGGGTAGGGTTCGCCGCATGCCTGAACCAGTGATCGTCGATGCCGTCCGTACACCCATTGGCCGCGCCTTCAAGGGCTCCCTGGCCCAGCTCCGCCCGGACGAGATGGGCGCGTTCATCGTCGACGCGCTGCTCGAGCGCAACGAGGCCGTTGACCCCGAGCTGATCGAGGAGGTCTACTGCGGGGTGGGCCTGCCCCAGGGCCTCCAGGGCTTCAACATGGGCCGGATCGTCGCCCTGCTCTCCGAGCGCCTCCCGCTCGGCACGAACGGCGCGACCGTCTCGCGCTACTGCGCCTCCAGCCTCGAGTCGATCCGCCAGGCGTCGAACGCGATCGTCGCCGGCCAGGGCGACGCCTACATCGCCGCCGGCGTCGAGTGGGTCTCGAGCTACAACGAGGCCGTCGAGGGCGCCCGCCCGCAGGACCAGAACGAGAAGCTCCAGGGCGGCAACGGGCAGCCCGACGCCTACATCTCGATGGGCCTGACCGCGGAGAACGTGGCCGAGCGCTACGAGGTGAGCCGGGCGGACATGGACAAGTACGCGCAGCGCTCGCAGGAGCTGGCCGTCCAGTCGCAGGAGGACGGCTACTTCGACCGCGAGATCGTGCCGGTCACGCTCGAGGACGGCACGGTCGTCTCGAAGGACGACGGCCCGCGCGCGAGCTCGACGCTCGAGAAGCTCTCGCAGCTCGACCCCGCCTTCAAGGAGGACGGCAAGGTCACCGCGGGCAACTCCTGCCCGCTGAACGACGGCGCCGCCGCCGTGCTCGTCATGTCGGACACGAAGGCGAACGAGCTCGGCCTGAAGCCGCGCGCCCGCATCCTCGCGTCAGCGACCGCGGCGAACGAGCCGGAGTACATGGGCGTCGCGCCGATCTGGGCCATCAAGAAGGTCCTCGAGCGGGCCGGCATGTCGATCGAGCACGTGGACACCGTCGAGCTGAACGAGGCGTTCGCCGCGCAGGTGATCCCGATCATGGCGGAGTGCGACATCCCGCTCGAGAAGATGAACCCGCACGGCGGGGCGATCGCGCTCGGCCACCCGTTCGGCATGACCGGCGCCCGCATCATGACCACCCTGCTGAACGGCCTCGAGACCGACGACAAGACGATCGGGCTCGAGACGATGTGCGTGGCCGGCGGCCAGGGCCAGGCCATGATCGTCGAGCGGCTGAACTAGACGGCGCGCAGCGCCGGGCGACCGGGGTTCTCGCGCAGCAGGTCGACGCGG
The DNA here is from genome assembly GCA_963741455.1 of uncultured Thermoleophilaceae bacterium. GTDB lineage: Bacteria > Actinomycetota > Thermoleophilia > Solirubrobacterales > Thermoleophilaceae > JACVRW01. The sequence goes on along the minus strand of CAVUIF010000003.1, from coordinate 306,882 downwards.
CGGAGCGCCAGCTCCGCGTCGGTCGGCATGCCGTAGTAGAAGCCCTGGCCGTAGTCGCAGCCGAACGCGCGCAGCGCGGCGATCTGCTCCGGCGTCTCGATGCCCTCGGCGATCACCTTCAGGTCGAGCGCCGCGCCGAGCTCGATCACCGCGCGGGCAAGCGCGTGGTGCTCGCGCGAGCCGGTCACGTCGTCGATGAACTGCTTCGGGATCTTCATCGTGTCGACCGGGAGGCGCGACAGGTAGGCGAGCGACGAGTAGCCGGTGCCGAAGTCGTCGACCGCGACGCCCATGCCGCGCTCGTGGAGCGCCTCGAGCACGGCCAGCGGCACGGGGTCGTCCCCGACGAAGGCGCGCTCGGTGAGCTCGAAGACGAGCAGCTCCGGCGGCAGCTGGTGGATGTCGATCAGCGCGTCGAGCCGGTCGAGGAAGCCCGGGTCGATCAGCTCGGGGGCGCAGACGTTCGCGTGGATCGGCATGCGCAGCTTCGCTGCCTGCTCGATCACCCGCTCGAGCACGATCGCGCCGATCTCCACGACCGCGCCGGTCTCCTCGGCGAACGCGATGAACTCGCCGGGCGCCACGAGCCCGCGCTCGGGGTGGTTCCAGCGCACGAGCGCCTCGAGCGCCACGGCGCGCGAGTCCTGAAGCGACACGACCGGCTGGTAGACGACCGTCAGCTCCTCGTCGGACACCGCGCGCTCGAGCTCGAAGGCCAGCGTGCGGCGCTTGCGCAGCGCGTCGCGCATCGAGGGATGGAAGACCCGGTGCTGGTTCTTGCCGCGCCGCTTGGCCTCGTAGAGGGCCACGTCCGCCTTGCGGAGCATCTCGTCCGGGCCGTCCTTGCCGGGCGTGCCGACGGCGATGCCGATGCTCACGTGCACGCGGATGCGCTCGCCGGCCACGTCGATGCGGGCCTCGAAGTCGTCCAGCAGCCGGCGCGCGACGGCGACGGCGTCGACCTCGCCCTCCGAGCGGTCCAGCAGCAGCGCGAACTCGTCACCGCCCAGCCGGGCCGCGGTGTCGCCCTCGCGGAGGCAGGCGCGGAGCCGGTCGGCGACGGCGCGGAGCAGCTCGTCGCCGGCGTGGTGGCCGTGGCTGTCGTTCACGGCCTTGAACTCGTCGATGTCGAGCAGCAGGACGCAGACGCCCGGGCGGCGGCTCTGGAGCGCGTGCTCGAGCCGGTTGTGGAAGAGCGACCGGTTGGCGAGCTGGGTGAGCGAGTCGTAGAGCGCCTTGCGCTCGAGCTCCTGCTGGAGCGACTCGAGCTGGCGCACTGCCTGCTCGAGGCGGTCGTACTGGAGCGCGACCGTCACGTTGCCGGTCAGCGTCTCGAGCAGGCGCAGGTCCTCCTCGGAGAAGCTGCGGTCGACGCTCTCGCGGCCGGCGATGGCGAACAGGCCCACGCAGCCGGCCTCGCCGTGCAGCGGGGCGACGACGCCGCTCTCCATGCCGCGCGCGCGGAAGTACTCGCGCTGGCTCGGGTCCTGGATGCGGTCCGCCTCGATCGGGCCGCGTGAGCCCGGCCGCCAGCGCAGCGGAGGCTCTCGGCGAGCGGCTCCTCGATCGGCTCGAGCATCCGGCGGCTGCCGTCGCGGTTGAGCGACGAGCGCGCGGAGCGGTTCGGCTCGGCGGAGAAGAGGACCAGGTCCACGGCGTCGACGCGGAAGGCCGACGCGGTGCGCGCCAGCAGCGCCTCGAGCTCGGGCACGATCTCCGACGAGCGCGACAGCGTGCGGGTGGCCTCGTAGAGGAACTCGAGCTCGGAGTTGCGGCGGCGCTCGGAGAGGTAGGCGCGGTAGGCCGCCATCAGGAGCACCGTCGGCGGCACGAGCAGCAGCCCGCCCTCCGGACGCGCGGCCACGACCGCGGCGATGGCCAGCGCCAGGCAGGTGTTGCTGAGCGCGACCGTCCAGTTCGTGAGCAGCATGTCGATGCGCTGCTGCGGCTCGAGCCTGCCCTCGGCGATCGTCACGGCCGCGCCGACGCAGATGTCGGCGACGAGCGTGGCCGCTGACACCGCCGCGAAGACCGCGAGCCAGACGATCGGGTCGAGCGGGTCGCGCACGCCGACGAGCCCGATCACCACGAACAGCGCGACGCAGGTGCCGAGCGTGAACTGGGCGAGGTTGAAGAAGGCCTTGAAGGTCGGGATCTCACGGTCGAACGCGAGCGCCACCGACGACCCCACGAGGCCCGCGATCACGAGCTCCTCGGCCGGGAGGAACAGCAGGCCCGCCACCAGCGGGAGCTCGCCCAGCGACAGCGAGTGCGTGCTGCGGCGGAAGTGAAGGTGGACCACCCAGCGCTCGGCCGCCGCGAAGCCGGCGGCCACGAGCCACCACGGGACGTCGAGCGTGCTCGGGCTCGGTGCCGATCGGCGCGACGAGCGTGACGTAGGCGAGCGACCGTCGCGACCGCCACGGCACCCGTGAGGATCCAGATCTTCGCTTCGAGGCCGAGCTGCGGGTGAGGGTCAACATCGCGTCCTAGCGGTCGAAGTCCACGGTTCGCCGGAAGCTGACCCTCCGGAAGCTGGCCCGGCTCGGCTCGACCTCGCCGGCCGCGTCGAAGCCGCAGTCGCAGCGGAAGCTCGCCCGCTCCAGGAGGTCTGGAACGGGGAGCCGTGCGCGTCCCGGAAGCTCGCGCGGCGGAAGCTCGCGCGGGTCCAGTCGATGAGGCCGGTCGCGGGGTCGAGCAGCGTGTTCGCGCGCGAGCCCGGCGTTCGCCGTGCCCGACGCGGACGAGAGCGCCGGCGGCGTCCACCGACGCACCGGCACCCGGCACGTCGCGGCGCGACGCCAGCAGCGCGCCCTTGACCTGGTTCGGCGTGACCAGTTCGGGTGCTCCTCGAGCATCAGCGCGGCCACGCCCGAGACGACGCCGCCGACATCGAGGTGCCGCTCACGCGGAAGTACTCGCCGTCCGACCACGCAGCTCGGGCAGAGGTTCTCGAAGTCGCTGCGCGGAGCGAGCGTCGACACCAGGCGCGTGCCCGGGGCGAGCACCTCCGGCTTCCGGACGCCGTCCTGGGTCACGCCGCGGCTCGACCACTGCGCGAGCACGTCGTCGCGCTCGGACCAGGTACCGCGGTCGTCGAGACGCGCCGGCGGTGATCACGTACGGGTCGTTGCCCGGCGCGTAGAAGACCGCGTCGGCGCTGGTGCCGTCGTTGCCGGCGGCCGCGACGACCACGATGCCGGAGAACCAAGCCGCCTCGACCGCCGCGTCGAGCGGGTCGGTCAGGTAGGACTCGGCGCACCGTCGACGACAGCGACAGGTTCACCACGCGGATGCCGAACTCGTCCTTGTGCTCGACCGCGAACTGGATGCCCGTAGATCACGTCGAGGACCGTGGTGTGGCCGTCGTCGTCCGAGACCTTGACCGAGATGAGGTTCGCCCGCGGCGCGACGCCCATGTAGCGGCCGCGATGGGTCTTCTTGAGGCGGATGGTTGAGGCTGTTGCCCGCGATCAGGCCCGCGACGTGCGTGCCGTGGCCGACGTGGTCGTTCGCGTCGCTCGCGCACGGGTTGGTCACGGCCGAGGCGATCACGCGCGAGCTGCGGTTGCCGGCCATCTGGAAGTCGGGGTGGTCGCCGGCGATGCCGGTGTCGATGACCGCGACGCCCACGCCCCTGCCCGTCGCGCGGGGCCAGGCGCGATCGATCCGCGCGGCGCGCAGGAAGGGCCGGTTCACCCGCTTGAGCGGCTGGCGCAGAGCGGCAGCGATCGTTCCGCGAGGACCTCTGGCGTCGCACCGGCGGGTGGTCGCATCCGCCGTGGGGCACCGACGGCCGCGTCGCTGAGCGCGTCGGAGTCGTCAGGCCGGCGTCAGTCGTCGTCGTCGCCCGCTCAGGTCGATGTTCTCGTCGTCCGTGAGCTCGTGCGGAGGTCCTGGTCGTCCTCGTCGCGGTCAACGTCGTCGAGGTGCGACCTCGACTCGGCCGCGCCGTTCGGGGACGGCGTGCACGCCGGCGCTCGCTGCGAGCCGCTCGGCGTCCGCGTCGCTCAGCACAGCGCCGAAGCCGTTGATCGACCGGGAGCGGCCGGTGAGGTGACCGCCGCCGAGCCGCTCGACGAGCCGCTTCCGGCCCTGGCCGGCGAGCGCTCGTCCGCTCCATCTGGACGATGTACTCGCGCGTCGCGGCGGCCGCCGCGGGCGCGTCGCGCGCAGGCGACGGCGAACAGCAGGCAGAGAGCGACCGTCAGCGCTACTGCGAACCGGAGCCGGAAGACGATCGTGAGCTCAGCCATGTGGGATTCGTTCCTCCTGTGGAAGTGGATCCGGCAGCTGAGCCGCCTCCACCTCCTTGGGAGGCCTCTGGCTTTGCGTCCCCGCCTCGCGACGGGTTTGCCTTGGTCGGTCTGGAACGAGTTATCGACCAGCATGGGGCCGCTTGAGCGATCCGATCGGACATACGCCGATCGAACAAACGTCCAGGCCGCTCCTAGACCGAGATCTCGCCGCGCTGGAGCGCCAGCGCGACGGCGTGGGCGCGCGTGGCGGCGCCGAGCTTCGTCATCGCGTTCCGCACGTGGGTGCGGACGGTCTCCGAGGAGAGGAAGAGCTCGCTTCGCCGCCTCCTCGCCCGACAGGCCCTGCGGAGAGGAGGCCGAGGATCTCGCGCTCGCGCGGGGAGAGCGTCTTCGGGCGGCCGTTCGGGATCCCTCGGCGAGCAGCGGCGTGAGGCGCGGGTCGAGATAGTCGCCGCCGGCGGCGACCGTGCGGATCGCCTGCTCGAGCTCCTCGGGATCGCCGCTCTTGAGCGCGAACCCGGCGGCCCCGGCGTCGAAGTCCTTCGAGAAGCCTGTGCTCGTCGGCCGCCCCCGTGTAGAGCAGGATGCGGAGGCTCGGGTCGGATGCCAGCAGGCTGCGCGTGAGCTCCGCGCCGCTGCAGCCCGGGAAGCCCGAGGTCCACCAGCGTGACGTCGGGCCGGCGGCGAGGATCAGCGTCCTCAGCAGCCTCCGCGTCGTCCGCCGTGCCGACCACGTGGTGGCCGGTGTTCCCCAGCAGCAGCTCCATGCCGCGCCGCAGCGCGACGTGGTCGTCGACGATCACGACGTTCAGCGGGGTGTCCGACGAGTCCTCGGCATTTCGGGGAGCTTCACGCTCCTCGGCATTGCGAGTCTTGAGCTAGGCAGGAGGACGATCTTGCCGAGCTTGCCTCCGCCCGCGAACCGCTCGTAGGCGTCCTCGGCCCGGTCGAGCTCGAAGGTCTCCGCGACCGGCACGGTCAGCGTCCCGTTCTCGAAGTTGGGGAGCACCTCCTTCTCGACGAGGCGCATCGCGGCCGCCTTCTGCTCGAGCGGCCGCGCGCGCAGCGTCGAGCCGTGGATCCGGGCGCGCTTCTGCATGACCATGAGGAGGTTGATCTCCGCCTTCGGCCCGGTGCCTCCGACGCCGATCATCGCGATCCGCCCGCCGGTCGCGAGCGCGCCGAGGTTGCCGGCGAGGTTCGACGCGCCGACCAGCTCGAGCACCACGTCGTACGGGCCCTCGTCCTCGAAGCCCTCCGGGTCGATCGCGCGGGCGCCCAGCTCCTCGACCTTCGGGCGCGCAGCTCCTCGCGCCGCACCGTCGCGGTGACGCGCGCGCCGGCGGCGCGGCCGAGCTGGACCGCCGCGGTGCCCACTCCGCCCGCCGCGCCGTGCACGAGCAGGTGCTCGCCGGGCCGCAGGCCGGCCTGGGTGAAGAGCGCGTCGTGCGCGGTCATGAAGACCTCGGGGAGGCCGCCCGCCGGCGGCCAGTCGAGCGGCGCCGGGCACCGGCATCGCGGCGCGCTCGTGCACCACCGCGAGCTCCGCCTGGCCGCCGCCGCCCACGACCGCCATGACGCGGTCGCCCTCCTCGAAGCGCGTGCGCGCCCGGGCCGAGCTGCCGCCACCTCGCCCGCGAGCTCGAGGCCGGGGATGTCCGGCGGCGCGCCCGGCGGCGCCGGGTAGGCGCCCTTGCGCTGGAGCATGTCGGCGCCGTTCAGGCCCGCGCCGCGCGCACGCGGACCAGCAGCTCGCCCTTGCCCGGCTCGGGGTCCGGGCGCTCCTCGACGACGAGCTTTCCGTCCTGGATGGTTACGGCCCGCAACCGGCGGGGAATGTACTGCCAGTTGTTACGGGGTTGTAACACGAAGCCGTCCCGAGTGCCGACATTAGGGTCATGGGTCGCGCATGAGAGGTCCTGCTTCTCAGTTCGCTGGGCGTACGGCCGCCGCTCTGGCGCGAGGCGCGCATCGGCCTCGAGGCCGCGGCGCTGGTGCGCGACCCGATCTTCCGCGGCGACGGCGTGGTCGACGGCCGCGGCCGCCCCGTCCTGCTGATCCCGGGCTTCCTCGCCGGCGACGGCTCGCTCTCGATGATGGCCGGCTGGCTCAAGCGCACGGGCTACCGGCCGAGCCGCGCGGGCATCGTCTCGAACGTGAACTGCGCCGGCGTCCTGCTGCCGCGGCTCGAGGAGCGGCTCGAGCGGCTGGTGGAGCTGCAGGGGCAGCGGGCGGCGATCGTCGGCCAGAGCCGCGGCGGCACGCTCGCCAAGGTGCTGGCGCTCCGGCGGCCGGACCTCGTGTCCGGCGTGGTGGCGCTCGGCTCGCCGCAGGTGGACCCGCTGGCCGTGCACCCGCTGGTCCGGCTCCAGGTGGAGGCGGTCAGCCGGCTCGGCTCGCTCGGCGCCCCGGGCCTGTTCAAGCGCTCGTGCCTCGACGGCGACTGCTGCTCGTCGTTCTGGGAGGACCTCGCGCAGCCGCTGCCGCGCGGCGTCGGCTCGTGTCGGTCTACTCGAAGAGCGACGGCGTCGTGGACTGGCGCTCCTGCCTCGACCCCAGCGCGACGAGGCTCGTCGAGATCAGGGCGTCCCACTGCGGGATGGCGGTGTCGCGCGCGGCCTGGCGTGCCGTGGCCGACGCGCTCGAGAGCTTCCGCGCCGCCGAGGCGCGCCGCCGGCGCCCGGCCGGCGGGCGCAGCGTGCACCGCCTGCCGCGCGCGGCCTAGCCGCCTCTACGGAACGGCGCGCCAGGCGACCGAGCCGGTGCTGCACGAGCCGATCCGGCGGCCGTCGGCGACCCTGCGTGACCACGCCGTGCATCTCGGAAGCTGCCGCGAGCGCCGCGCTCGCCGAAGCGGCCGCGGAGCCTCCAGGAGTAGCGCTCGACGACCTCGCGGCCGTCCGGATAGGTGAACGTGCGCTGGAAGGTCGTCGCGGGCGCCGAAGCGGCCGCGCCGGATCGGCACCCGATGAGCCACGACGTCGAGCGACAGCCCGACCGCGCTCGGGCAGCCCGACGCGCACGGTGAGCCCGGCACGCCGCACGACCCGCCGCCGGCGGCCGTACGCGCATCAGGAACGGCTCGCCCTGTCCGGTGGTGCCCCGCAGGCGCGCGGCCGCGCGCGAGCCCCGGCCCGCCCGGCGCCCGCCTGCAGGCCGGGCCGCCGCGCCACCCACCGGATCGCGGCCGGTGTCGCAGCGCGCCAGCTCCTCCCCGGTGCCGGGGTCGATGTAGGTGGTGCGCACCCGGATGAAGCCGCTGGCGCGCCATCCCGGGCGCCCGAGCTCCCGCCCGCCGCGTCGGCAGTCGCGCCGAGAACGCGATCGTCCCCTCCGCGCGGAGGCCGCCGACGTCGGGCACGCCCGGCTCGATGTCGTCGCTGAACGAGGTCGTCGCGCTGTAACGGCCGCGTGACGAGAGCGCCTGGTCGCGCACGGCGACGCTCTCCGTGAGCGCGTCTCCGAACCGGGGTGCGCACTTCGTGACCAGCGTCGCGTGCGCGGTGAAGCGACCCTGCGGCGTGACGCGCACGCGAGACGAACTGGAGGTAGTCGCGCACGGCGCCGCCGCCGTAGAGCCCGGCCGCGCCTGTGCCGGCCGGCCCCGCTCCGGCCGCGCCCGCCGGGGAGACCGCCAGCGCGGCGGAGGCCGCGGCGATCGCCGCCGTCAGCCGGATGGGGGTAGCGCGCGCCACACCCGCATCACAGCACGAGGACGGCGGCGCCGCGCAGGTCGCCCGCCCGGAGGGCGGACGTGCCCGAGCCGGAGCGGGCGGGTGGCAACGAAATCTCTCGTATAGCGAGAGATTTCTTTGCCACCCCTCCCGCGGGCGTACCCTGACCGCGTGAGCGGGCCGCTCGTCACCACCGCCTGGCTCCGGGAGTCGCTCGGCGACGCTCGGCTTCGGGTCGTGGACTGCCGCTTCCGGCTCGGCGATCCCGGCGCGCCCGAGCGGCTCTGGCGGGAGGGGCACATCCCGGGCGCGGCGTTCCTCGACGTCGATCGCGACCTCGCCTCCGCACCGGGCGAGGGCGGGCGGCACCCGCTGCCCCGCCCCGAGGACTTCGAGGCCGCCGCACGCCGCGCGGGGATCGGCCCCGAGACGCTCGTCGTCGCGTACGACGAGGCCGCCGAGGGCGGCGCCGCGCGGCTCTGGTGGCTGCTGCGTCACCTCGGTCACGCGGAGGTCAAGGTCCTCGACGGCGGCCTGAGGGCCTGGCGCGACGAGGGCGGTCCCCTGCGCGCCGGCGAGGAGGACATCGAGCCGGGCGCCTTCACCGCCCGGCCGCGAGCGGGCGACACCGCGACCGCGGAGGAGATCGCCGGCGAAGCGGCGCCCGGCGCGGCGGCGCCGGCCCTGCTCGATGCCCGCGCGCCCGAGCGCCATCGGGGCGAGGTCGAGCCGATCGATCCGGTCGCCGGGCGCATTCCGGGTGCGGCCAACCTGCCGTTCGCGGAGGTGGCGCCGGGTGGGCGCTTCCTCGAGCCGGAGGAGCTCCGGCGGCGCCTCCGCGCCGCGGGCGCGGAGGCCGGGGGCGATGCCGTCGCGTATTGCGGGTCGGGGATCACCGCGTGCGTGCTCGTGCTCGCGGCCGAGGTCGCGGGGCTCGACCCGGTGCGGCTGTATCCCGGCTCCTGGAGCGAGTGGTCCGGGCGCGGCCTTCCGGTCGAGCGCGGCTAGCCGGACGCGCGCCACTCGAGCGCGCGGTCCACGCGCAGCCGGAGCAGCGGCCCCGGCGGGGTGCGCTCCGCGTACGGCCGGTACTTCGCCGCCAGCGCCGCCATCGCATCGGGCGCCTCCGCCGGCGGGAGCACGTCCATCCGCCCGAGCAGCTGGACCCATGCGAGCCGGGACCAGTCGTCGTCGTAGACGTCCACCAGCAGCGCCGCCTCCGGCCGCTCCCGCAGCGCTCCCACCCGGGCCGGCTCCGCGACCCGCTTCGGCTTCTCGTCGATCGCGCTCCAGACGGAGTCGCCCGCCAGGGCGAAGGTCACGGGGAGCACCCGGGGCCGGCCCTCCCGGTCGAGATAGGCCAGCCGCGCCACGCGCTCGCGCTCCAGCAGCTCCCTCGCCCACCCCGACAGCGTCTCCAGTGCCACGCGCACAGGTTGTCACCGCGCGGGCTCCTTCCGTCCACCCCGGCCGCCACGATGACGTTGGATGCCCTCGACCAAGCTCGTGATCGGCGGGGCCGCGGCGGGTGCCGCCATCGGCGTGCGCGTTGCCCGCTCCCTGCATGGGCGCTGGCGCCTGCTGCCCGCGGCGGACCGCGAGCGGCTCGCCTCGTTCGCCCATGACGCCAAGGAGAAGGCGCTCGACCTGCGCGGGTCCTCGGACCGCGAGACGGCCGAGGCGGACCTGAACGCCGCGAACGAGACCCTGGCCGCCGCCCTCGTCGAGACGGCGGAGGCCGATCCCGAGGTCGCCTCGGAGGACGTCGATGAGCTGCGCGAGGAGCTGAGGCGCGAGCTGGAACGGCTCGCGACGGCCGACATTAAGGCTTCGAGAAGCGGGCGCGAACGCGCCAAGCGTCCTCAGTAGGATCGGGTCCCCCGGCCGGGACCCCCTTTTGAGCATCTCCGACTCCGCCCACACCTCGGGGCCGTCGGCACGCCCCAAGGCAGCCACGCTCGAGTTTCGCGAAGCGACGAAGCGGTACCCCGGGCAGTCCGAGCCCGCGGTCAACGAGCTGTCGCTCACCGTCCCCGCGGGCGAGATCTGCGTGCTCGTGGGCCCGTCGGGCTGCGGCAAGACCACCGCGATGCGGATGGTCAACCGCATGATCTCCATCACCGAGGGCGACATCCTGCTCGACGGCCAGAGCGTGCGCGACAAGAAGCCCGCCGAGCTGCGCCGCGGGATCGGGTACGCGATCCAGCAGGTCGGCCTCTTCCCGCATCTCACGATCGCGGACAACATCGCCACCGTGCCCCGGCTGCTCGGCTGGGACCGCGAGCGGATTCGCGCCCGCATCGACGAGCTGCTCGAGCTCGTGAACCTCGACGCCCACGAGACCCGCGACCGCTTCCCCGCCCAGCTCTCGGGCGGGCAGCGCCAGCGCGTCGGCGTGGCCCGCGCGCTCGCCGTGGACCCGCCGCTGATGCTCATGGACGAGCCGTTCGGGGCGATCGACCCGATCAACCGCGAGCGGCTTCAGAACGAGTTCCTCCGGCTCCAGCGCGAGATCAGGAAGACCGTCGTGTTCGTGACCCACGACATCGACGAGGCGATCAAGATGGGCGACAAGGTCGCCGTCCTCAAGCAGGGCGGCCACCTCGCCCAGTACGCGTCTCCCGCCGAGCTCCTCATGTACCCGGCGGACCCATTCGTCGAGGACTTCGTCGGCGCCGACCGCGCCCTCAAGCGGCTCGCGCTTCAGCGCGTGCGCGACGTGGACCTGTGGAAGGCCCCGCTCGTCCGCGCCGGCGAGCCCACCGCCGAGGCGCGCGCGAAGCTCGCCGAGTGCGAGGTGCCGTACCCGCTCCTGGTCGACGGCGACGGCCGCCCGCTCGGATGGCTGTCCGAGCGGGCGCTGAACGGCGAGCGCGTGACGGATGACCTGCGGTCGAAGCCGCGCCCCACGCTCGAGCTCGACGACGTGCTCCGCGACGCGCTCTCGGACCTGCTGTCCGAGGAGGCCCAGTACGGGCCGGTCGTCGACGGGCAGGGCGTCGTCCAGGGCGTGCTGTCGATCGAGATCCTGAGCCACGCGCTCCAGACCGATCCCGAGCAGGTGCCGAGCGGAGCCGACTCGCCGTGAGCCCGCTGCTCGCACAGGTGGAGATCCGCGACCGCTCCGAGGGCACCTGCGTGTCCGACAACGGCTTCTGCCCCGACTGGATCGCGGAGAACCTCGACCGCTACGTCGACCCGTTCTTCGAGCACGTGGTGCTCACGGTCGTGGCGGTGGCGATCGGCTTCGCGATCGCGTTCGCGCTCGCGCTCCTCGCCTACCGGCGCCGCTGGCTCATCAGCCCGGTGACCCAGGTGACGGCGATCCTCTACACGATCCCGAGCCTCGCGGCCTTCTTCCTGCTCCTGCCGATCACCGGCCGCGGCTTCGTCACCGCGACGATCGCGCTGGTGGCCTACTCGCTCCTGATCATCTTCCGGAACGTCCTCACCGGGCTCGACAACGTGCCCGACGAGACGAAGGACGCCGGCCGCGGGATGGGCCTCACGGACAGCCAGCTCCTCTGGCGCGTCGAGCTCCCGCTCGCCCTGCCCGAGATCCTCGCCGGCCTCCGGATCGCCGCCACCACGACGGTCGGGCTGGCCACGCTCGCCTTCTTCGCGGGCGCCGGCGGCCTCGGCGCGCCCATCTACGACGACATCACCTTCAGGTCGAACGTCGTCGTGGCCGGCGGGCTGGCGGTGCTGCTCGCCGCGCTGCTCGACGCGCTCATCCTGCTCTTCCAGCGCGCGATCACCCCCTGGACGAGGGCGGCGGCCGCGCGGTGAACCAGTTCGCCGAGGCCATTCAGTTCATCTTCGACCCGCGCGAGTCGCCCGCGGGCGGCACGCAGGTCGGCGGGCTCGAGCAGATGTGGGAGCTGATGTGGCCGCACCTGAAGCTGTCCGCGGCGTCGATGGCCATCGCGTGCGCGATCGCCATCCCGCTCGGGCTGTGGCTCGGGCACCGGGGCCGGGGCGGGTTCCTGGCGATCAACGCGTCGAACGTCGGGCGGGCGGTGCCCAGCCTGGCGCTGATCGCGTTCTTCGTGGCCTACCTCGGCGTGGGCTTCACGAACCTGACGGTGGCGCTCGTGCTGCTCGCCGTGCCGCCGATCCTCACCAACGCCTACACGGGAGTGCGCCAGGTCGACCGCGACACGGTGGACTCCGCGCGCGGGATGGGAATGACCGGCGCTCAGATCGTGCGCCGGGTGGAGCTCCCGCTCGCGCTGCCGCTGATCTTCGGCGGCATCAGGACGTCGGCGGTGAACGTGGTCGCGACAGCGACCATCGCGCCGCTGGCGGGGGTCGTGACGCTCGGCGACCCGATCATCAACGTCACAACGTACGGCGACGAGGGCAGGCTGGCCGCGGCGATGGTCGTGGCCCTGCTCGCGGTCGCGACAGAGGTTCTGCTCGGAGCGGCACAGCGTGCCGCAACTCCGCGTGGCCTGAGAATCGACAGGAGGGAAGCCGTCACATGAAGAAGCACCGTTGGCTGATGCTCCTCGCACTGCTGATCGCCGCCCTGGCGGTCGCCGGATGCGGGGACGACGAGGACGAGGGTGGCGAGTCGGCGCAGACGACCACTCAGGAGGAGTCGACAGGGATCCAGCGGAACGAGGACAACGCCTCGACGAAGCTGACGATCGGGTCGAAGAACTTCACCGAGCAGAAGGTGCTCGGCGAGATCTACGCCCAGGCGCTCACCGAAGCGGGCTACGACGTCTCGACCGAGCTGAACCTCGGCGACCAGGACATCGCGCTCAAGGCGCTCGAGGAGGGCGAGATCAGCGCCTATCCCGAGTACACGGGCACGGCGCTCCTGTCGTTCTTCGGCAAGCAGGCGGACGAGCTGCCCAAGGACGAGATGGCGGCGTTCGAGGAGGCCAAGGCCGGCTTCGCCGAGAAGGACCTGACCGCGCTCCCGCCCACGCCGTTCGTGAGCTCGAACGAGGTCGGGGTGACGAAGGAGACGGCGGACAGGCTCCAGCTCGAGACGATCTCGGACCTCGAGGGCAAGTCGCAGGACCTGACGCTGTACGGCACCCCCGAGTGCCGCCAGCGGCTCGACTGCAAGCTCGGCCTCGAGCAGGTCTACGGCCTGAAGTTCAAGAAGTTCGTGCCGGTTGACATCGCGCTCCGCCACGAGGTGCTGACGAAGGGCCAGGCGGACGTGTCGATCGTCTTCACGACCGACCCGCAGAACAAGCGCGAGGGCTTCGTCCTGCTCGAGGACGACCAGGGCATGTTCCCGCCCTACAACTCGACGCTCGTCGTGCGGAACGAGGTCATCGAGCAGGCCGGCCCGGACCTCGAGAGCACGGTCGAGATGGTCAACGAGGGCCTCACCGACGAGGTGATGCAGGAGCTGAACGCCCGCGTGGACCTCGACAAGGAGACCCCCGCGGACGTCGCCGCCGCGTACCTGGAGGAGTCAGGGCTGCTCGGCGGCTAGCCCATCACACGCCGGCTCGGCCGCACCGTGCGCGCCATCCAGCGGTCGAGCCGGCGCATGTGCTCCTTGCCGAAGGTCAGGCTGTAGACGATCAGCGTCACGATGAGGAGCGTGTAGGTGCTGACCTTCCCGGTCTCGGCGAAGTCCCAGATGCCGAGGGCGAGGATCCCCGCGGTGTCCAGCACGACGCCGATCACGAACACGCGCGTGATGCCCTCCATGCCGTACCGGTAGCGGAGCACGAGGAATGCCGCGAGCATCGCCCAGAAGGCGATCTCGAGGCCGATGGCGAGTATCCACTTGAGCTCCATGACTCTTTTATTTATATCAAATGTTCGATATAAACTCAAGGCATGCCCAAGGTCGTAGACCACGAACAGCGCCGTGAGGAGCTCGCGGCGGCGGTGTGGCGAATCGCGGCCCACGAGGGCCTCGAGGCGGTCACCGTGCGCCGGGTCGCGGACGAGGCGGGCTGGTCCACCGGCGCGCTCGTCCACTACTTCTCCGACAAGGAGGAGCTGCTCCTGTTCGCCTTCCGCACCGGGGCGGACCGCGTGGGCCGGCGGATGGCCGCCACCGAGGCGCGGACGGCGGATCCGCTCGAGCTGGCCCGGGCCATGCTGGCCGAGGGCCTCCCGGTCGACCGCGCGCGTCAGGAGGAGGTGCGCGTGTGGTTCGCGTTCCTCGGCCTCGCCCTCACCAGGCCCGTGCTGGCGAGGGCGCAGCGCGTGACCTACCGGTCGTGGCGCGACCGGGTGGCCGAATACCTGAGCGCGGCGCAGCGGGACGGCGCGATCCGGGCCGACGTGGACCCGGCCGCCGAGGCGGCGGCGCTCGTCGCGCTGGTCGACGGGATCGCGGTGCAGGCGAGCTTCGAGCCGCGCCGCTTCCCGGCGGCGCGCCAGCGCGCGCTGGTGGACACGCGCGTGGACGAGCTGCGCGCGTAGTAGCTTCGAGCCGGTGACGACCGATGCCAGCCGCCGCACGTCCGTGGAGCCGCTCCGCTTCGAGGACGGCGCCCTCGCCGTGCTCGACCAGCGTGCGCTGCCGGACGAGGAGCGCTGGATCCGCTGCGAGACGGTCGAGCAGGTGGCCGACTGCATCCGAACGCTCGCGGTGCGCGGCGCCCCGGCGATCGGCCTGGCTGCCGCGTACGGACTGGCGCTGGCTCCGGCGGGCGAGCGCGAGGCCGCGGCCGAGCTGCTCCGCTCGACGCGGCCGACGGCGGTGAACCTCGCCTGGGCGCTCGAGCAGTGCCGCGCGGCGCCCGACCCGCTGGAGGTGGCGCGCCGGCTCCACCGAGAGCAGCACGAGGCGGACCGCCGGCTCGCGGAGCTCGGGGCCGACCTCCTCGGCGGGTCGACCCGCGCGCTGACCCACTGCAACACCGGCGCGCTCGCGACGGGCGGCTACGGCACGGCGCTCGGCGTGCTCACCGCCGCCTGGGAGCGCGGCACCCTGGCCGAGGTCTGGGTGGACGAGACAAGGCCGCTGCTCCAGGGCGCCCGGCTCACCGCCTGGGAGCTCCGGCACGCGGGCATCCCCCACCGCGTGGTGGCGGACTCGGCGGCCGGCTCGCTGATGGCGCGCGGCCTCGTGGACGGCGTGGTCGTGGGCGCCGACCGGATCGCGGCGAACGGGGACGTGGCCAACAAGGTCGGGACCTACCCGCTCGCCGTCCTTGCGGACCGCCACGGCGTGCCGTTCTACGTGGCGGCGCCGCTCTCGACCCTCGACCCCTCCACGCCGGACGGCGACTCGATCCCGATCGAGGAGCGCGACCCGGCCGAGGTGGTGGCCGGCGCGGACGCCTTCAACCCCGCGTTCGACGTGACCCCCGCCGAGCTCGTCACGGCGATCGTCACCGAGGCCGGCGTGCTGCGGGCGCCCTATCGCGACTCGATCGCGGAGGCCATCGCCGCGTGAGAGGAGAGGATCCGAGGACGGCGATCGTCGAGGCCGGGCGCGAGATGCTGAGGCTCGGGCTCGTGGCCGGCACGTCGGGGAACGCGAGCGCCCGCCACGGCGACTCGATCGTGATCACCCCCGCGCGGCTCGCCTACGACGAGATGACCGAGGACGACCTCGTCGCGCTCGGGCGCCGACGGCGAGCCGCTCGGCGACGGGAGCGAGCCGTCGAGCGAGCGCCGGGTGCACGTGGCGATCTACGCGGCGCGGCCCGACCTCGGCGCGATCGTCCACACGCACAGCGTTCACGCCACCGCGTGGAGCTTCCTCGGCGAGCCGCTCGACACCGGCACGGAGGAGCTCGAGGCCGCGGCGGGCGGAGCCGTGCTCACGGCGCCATACGCGCCGACGGGCTCCGGCGAGATCGCGGCCGCCGCCGTGGAGGCGCTCGGGGACCGCCGCGCGGTGCTGCTCGGCCGCCACGGCGTCGTGGGAGCCGGCCCGACCCCGGCGCGCGGCCCTGACCACCTGCCTCGTCGTCGAGCGCCAGGCCGAGCTCGCGTGGCTGCTGCGCCGGTGATGGACGCCGACGCCCTGCTCGCCGGCTCCCGGCGGCCGCTCGTGATCGGCATCGGCGGCGGCGGTGACGTGGTGGGCGCGCTCGCCACCGCGGAGGCGTGCCGCGCCCACGGCGCGGCGCCGGTCGTGGGAGGCGTCACCTGGGAGCGGCGGCCGATCGACCCGAATCCCGGCCCGCGCCGGGAGGACGAGATCGAGGGTGGCCGGCGGCTCGCCGAGGGCGTGCTGGCCGCGGGCGCGGAGACGCGCGTGCGCGAGAGCGGGGTCCTGTTCGCCGAGTCGCGAATGTCCGCGCTGCTCGGCGAGGAGACCGTGCTCGTGGACGCCACGCTCGGCCCGGAGGAGCTGGCGGACGGGATCGCGACCGCCGCCGGCGAGCTGGGCGCCGACCTGGTCGTCTTCCTCGACGTGGGCGGCGACGCGCTCGCTCACGGCGACGAGCCCGGCCTCGCGAGCCCGCTCTGCGACGCGCTGCTCCTCGCGGCCGCCGCGCGGCTCGCGAGCAGGCCGCGCGCGCCGGCCGTGCTCGGCGCGATCTTCGGCATCGGTTGCGACGGCGAGCTCACGCCGGCGGAGGTGCTCGAGCGGCTCGCGGAGGTCGGAGCGGCCGGCGGGCTGCTCGGCGCGCGCGGGCTCACGCCCGCCATCGCCGCGCGCCTCGAGGAGGCCGTGGAGGTGGTGCCCACGGAGGCGAGCGCCCAGGCGATCCGCTGCTTCCGGGGCGAGACCGGCACGACCTCGATCCGGCGCGGCCGCCGGACCGTGGAGCTGTCCCCGGTCGGGCGCGCTCACGTTCTACTTCGACCCGGTCGCCGCGCTGGGCTCGGCGGCCCGCCTCGCGGCCGCCGTGATGGACGCCCGCGACCTCGAGCACGGGAACGAGCTGCTCCACGGGCTCGACGTCTACACGGAGCTCGACTACGAGCGTGACGCACTTCACACAGGCCGGTAGGCCTGTGGTCGACACTTAGAGAGTGATCGAACAGTTGCCAGGCGGAGCCACGGTGCTCATCCGCCCCATCCGGGCGGACGACAAGCGGATGCTGAGCGAGGGCCTCGAGCGCCTGTCCGACGTCAGCGTGCAGCGGCGCTTCCTCTCGCCCAAGCGGCAGTTCAGCGGGAGCGAGCTGCGCTACCTCACCGAGATCGACGCCGTCGACCACGTGGCACTGATCGCCGAGGACCCGGTGGACCGGGCGCGCGGCCTGATCGCGGTCGGCCGCTTCGTCCGGCTGGCGGAGGACCCCGAGGCCGCCGAGATCGCGATCGTCGTAGCGGACGACTGGCAGGGGCGCGGAGTCGGGTCCCTCGTGGGCCGGCATCTCGCCCACGCGGCTCGGAATCGCGGCATCAGGCGCTTCACGGCCACCATGGCCGCCGAGAACAAGCCCGCCCATCGCCTCATGGCGAAGCTCACGAGCCACCTCGAGCAGCGCCACGCGGGAGCGGGCGTCGACGAGCTCGTGCTCGACCTCGCGGCCTGAGTCAGCCCGCCGGAACGCGCTGCTAATGTGCCGCGCCCCCGACCCGGGGCCGGACCTATGAACGTCTCAGTTCCCAAGGAAGTGGCCGCGGGTGAGCACCGTGTCGCACTGGTGCCGGAAGTCGTCGGGCGCCTCGTCCAGAACGGGCTCGAGGTGACCGTCGAGCCCGGCGCGGGCGAGGACGCTCACCACCCCGACGCCGCCTACGAAGAGGCAGGCGCGCGGACCGGCGATGGCTTTTCCGGCGACGTGGTCGTGAAGGTCGCCCCTCCCAGCGCCGAGGAGATCGGGCGCCTGGCGCAGGGCTCCGTCCTGATCGGCTTCCTCCAGCCGCTCACCGCCGCCGACACGGTCCGCGGGCTCGCCGACCGGGGCGTCACGAGCTTCGCCATGGAGGCGATCCCGCGCATCACGCGCGCGCAGTCGATGGACGCGCTGTCCTCCCAGGCCACGGTCTCGGGCTACCGCGCGGCGCTGATCGCCGCCCAGGAGCTGCCGCGCTTCTTCCCCATGCTCACCACCGCCGCGGGCACGATCAGGCCGGCGAAGGTGCTCGTGCTCGGCGCAGGCGTGGCGGGCCTCCAGGCGATCGCCACCACGCGCCGGCTCGGCGCGCAGGTCCAGGCCTTCGACGTGCGCTCGGCGGTGAAGGAGCAGATCGAGTCGCTCGGCGCGCGCTTCCTCGAGCTCGACATGGGCCTCGAGGACGCTGAGGCGGCCGGCGGCTACGCCCGCCAGCTCACCGACGAGGAGCAGCAGAAGCAGCGCGACCTGCTCGCGGTGGAGATCGGGAAGATGGACGCGGTGATCTCCACGGCGGCGGTGCCCGGGCGCCGCGCGCCGCTGCTCGTGACCGAGCAGGCCGTGAAGAACATGAGCCCCGGCTCGGTGATCGTGGACCTCGCCGCCGAGACGGGCGGCAACTGCGAGCTCACCGAGGCGGGCGAGACCGTGGTGAAGGAGGGCGTGACGATCGCCGGGCCGCTGAACCTGCCGGCCACCATGCCCGACCACGCCTCGAGCCTGTACGCGCGCAACATCCAGTCGCTGCTCGGGGTGATGACCGGCGAGGAGGGCGCCCTCGAGCTCGACTTCGAGGACGAGGTGATCGCCGGCGCCTGCATCACGCGCGACGGCCAGATCGTGCACGAGGGCGCCAAGCAGGCCGCGGGGGCGCGATCTAGCGATGCCGGAGGCGGAGCACGATCTCAGGACGCGGGGCTGGAGGCCCCGCGGAGCTAACCCCATGGACCTGCTCACCGAGCTCACCATCCTCGTCCTGGCGGCCTTCGTCGGCTTCGAGGTCATCTCGAAGGTGCCGAACACGCTCCACACGCCGCTCATGTCGGCCACGAACGCGATCCACGGCATCGTGCTGCTCGGCGGCCTGCTCGTGATCGGCGAGGCGACCGGCTTCCTCGACGAGCTGCTGCTCGTGATCGCGATCGCGTTCGGCACGATCAACGTGGTCGGCGGCTTCCTCGTGACCGACCGCATGCTCGAGATGTTCCGAAAGCCGCCGGGGCGCGACTGATGTACCTCGCGTCGTTCCTCCAGGACCCGGACTTCATCCGCGTCCTCTACATCGTCGCCTTCGTCTGCTTCATCGTCGGCCTGCGGCTCCTGAACCACCCGCGCTCGGCGCAGAAGGGCAACCTGGTCGCGGCGGTCGGCATGGCGATCGCGGTGACCGCGACGCTCCTGATCGAGGAGGTCGGCGACTACGGCCTGATCGCGCTCGGCATCGTGATCGGCACCGCCGTCGGGATCCCCGCGGCGCGCTCGGTGAAGATGACCGCGATGCCCCAGATGGTCGCGCTCTTCAACGGCGTCGGCGGCGGGGCGGTGGCGCTGATCTCGTTCGTGGAGTACCGCGAGGCGCTCGACCACGGCGGCAACCCGGCGCTCGAGACGCTGATCCCGATCCTGTTCGCCGCCATCATCGGCTCGGTCTCGTTCTGGGGCTCGAACATCGCCTTCGGGAAGCTCCAGGAGATCCTGCCCGGGCGGCCGATCCAGCTCCCGGGCCAGCAGTTCATCAACGCCGCGCTGCTGCTCATCTGCGTGGTGTGCGCCGTCGTGATCGCGGCCGGCACCGAGTCGCAGGGCCTGTTCCTCCTGATCCTGATCGCCGCGGCCGTGCTCGGGAACATGTTCGTGCTGCCGATCGGCGGCGCCGACATGCCGGTCGTCATCTCGCTGCTGAACGCGTTCACCGGCCTGTCCGCGGCGGCCGCGGGGCTGGCGCTCGACAACGTGGCGCTGATCGTCGCCGGCATGCTCGTCGGCGCGTCGGGCTCGATCCTCACGATGCAGATGGCGGAGGCGATGAACCGCTCGATCGCCAACATCGTCGCCGGCGGCTTCGGGGGCACCACCGCGATCGCGGCCGATTCCGAGGGCAAGTCCGTCCGCTCCACGGACCCGTCCGACGTCGCGATCCAGCTCTCCTACGCGAGCCGGGTCGTGGTCGTTCCGGGCTACGGGCTGGCGGTGGCCCAGGCGCAGCACACGGTCCGTGACCTGGCCACCGCGCTCGAGGGCAAGGGCGTCGAGGTGGCCTACGCGATCCATCCGGTGGCGGGCCGCATGCCGGGGCACATGAACGTGCTGCTCGCCGAGGCCGACGTGCCCTACGAGCAGCTCAAGGAGATGGACGACATCAACCCCGAGCTGCCCCAGACGGACGTGGCGCTCGTGATCGGCGCGAACGACACCGTGAACCCCGAGGCGGGCATGCCGATCATCGACGTGGCGAGCAGCGGCTCGGTGATCGTGCTCAAGCGGTCGATGAACACCGGCTTCGCCGGGATCGACAACCCGCTCTTCTACGCGGACAACACGTCGCTCCTGTTCGGCGACGCCAAGGAGTCCGTGCAGAAGGTCCTCAAGGAGGTCGAGGAGCTCTAGCTCCCGCTCAGGGGAGCAGGCTCTCCTGCCCCGTCACCGCCACGCGGCGGCGGCGCGGCATCCCCGCCGCCTCGGCCAGCGCGGCCTCCACCTCGGCCAGGATCGCCCGCTCGGAACGGGAGGCGACGATCGGCTCCACCATGCCGTCCACGTGCACGTAGGTGCGGCGGCCGTCGCGGCGCTCCGCCCCCTCGATCGGCACGAGGGCGTAGACCCGGTCGGCGCGGACGAACTTCCCATAGCCGAGCGGGATCATTCGAGGATCTCGATTAGCCATGCCTGCGTGACGATAGTGGCATGACCGGCCGCCTCATTGGGTAGCCCCGGCACCATGAGCGACGACGAGAAGACGGACGAGAAGACAGAGCATCAGAAGGAGATGGAGGCCGCCAAGGAGGAGGTCCAGGCCCTCGAGGACGATCCGCCCGAGAAGCTCGAGGACTGGCCCGACGGCAAGGCCAAGTACGAGACCTTCGGCGGCAAGGAGGGCGAGCACTCCTACGACGAGGGCCCCGAGGCCAACCTGGGGCCGGACTCGGTGCGCCACCGCGAGGACGGCTCGGTGGAGGTCGGCGGCGAGGAGGTCGACGACCCCGACGAGTTCAAGGGCGAGCCGATCCCCGGCGGGCCCACGGACCCGAACGCCGAGAGCAACCCCGACGAGCAGCGGCTGGCGAGCGACGAGGACGGGGAGCAGGGCGACGAGGGCGGGGACAAAGACGACGACGGCTAGGCCGTCTGGCGCTCGGTCTCGTCCTCGATCGGACCGCTCGCGGCCTCGCCGCCGCGCGGCGTCTCCGGAGCGGCCTTGAACGCGGCCGCTCCGCCGGGGCCGACGCCCGTCGAGGCGATCGCGGCCCCGCGCTCGTCCACGTCCGCCAGGAACAGGCGGTCCGCCTCGGCCGCCTGCTTCTGCGCCTCGCGGTCCACGAGCGGCTGGAGGAACGTCCGCAGGAGGATCATCGCCCGCGCGTAGCGCGGCACCACGACCCAGCGGCGCCGGCCCTCGATCCCGTCGGCGAGCGCCTTCCCCGCCTTCGACAGCGGATACGTCTTCGAGAGCGGCCCGCTTGCCGCCTCGCGCAGCGCCCCGATGGCGGGATGAGAGTCGGCCCCGCGGACCATGTCGGTGTCGATGAAGCCGAAGTAGCCCACTCCCACGTCCACGCCGAGGTGCTTCACCTCGGAGCGGAGCGCGTCGCCGAACGCCTCGGCGCCCGCCTTGCTCGCCGCGTACGCGGCCATGCCCGGCGCGTGCAGCGCGGCCGCCATCGACGCGATCACGAGCACGTAGCCCTGCCGCTCGATCACGTGCGGCAGGCACGCGCGCACGGTGCGCCACACGCCGAGCAGGTTGATCTCGATCGTGCGCTCGAAGGCGGCCGGGTCGGTCGAGCGGACCATGCCCATCGGCGCGATGCCCGCGTTCGCCATGACGGCGTCGATGCCGCCGAAGCGCTCGACCACCGACGCAACCGTGCGGTCGAGCGCCTCCGTGTCCGTCACGTCGCACTCGAACCAGGCGGCGTTCGAGCCGCACTGCGCGGCCACCCGCGCCAGCTCGTCGGGCTCGAGCCCCACCAGCGCCACCTTCGCGCCGCGCGCCGCGAGGCGCCGCGCCGTTTCGGCGCCGAGGCCGCGGGCAGCGCCCGTGATCAGAACCGTCCTACCGCGAGTCGTCCAGTCCATGGGCGAAACCCTAACCTGAGCGCCATGGCCACAGCACCCCAGGACCTCGTGCCCGCCCAGGTGCGGGAGTTGCAGCAGGGCGGCGCGCAGCTCGTCGACGTGCGCATGGCCGACGAGCGCGAGGCCGGCCGGATCCCGGACGACACCGCCCACATCGAGCTGGACGACCTGAGCGAGCAGGCGGGGTCGCTCGACCGCGAGCGGCCGCTTGTCTTCTACTGCCGCTCGGGAAGCCGCTCGGCGATGGCGGCGCAGGCCTTCGCGGCCGCGGGCTTCGACGCCCACAACCTCGACGGAGGCCTGAAGGCCTGGGTCGCGGCGGGGCTCCCGCTGGACCCTCCCGACGGCCGGGTCGCCTGAGTCACAGCACGAGCTGGCCCTCGTAGGGGCCGCTTCCCGTGAGGCATGCGGCGCCGCAGCGCGCCGCCAGCTCCACCGCCCGGTCTATCTCCCACCCGGCGCCGAGGCCGTAGGTGAGCCCCGCGGCGAAGCTGTCGCCGGCGCCGTACGAGTCGCGGATCGGGCCGGGCAGCTCCGCCGGGCCCCACTTGCCACGCTCGCCGGCGGCCGTCTCCCACTCGCCGCCCGCGGCCCCGAGGGTGCGCACGATCACGCGCGGTGCCGGGTCGAGGTCGCCCTCGCGGTACACCTCGCCGGGATCGCGACCGCTCATGACGAGCGCGTCGAGCTCCACGCGGGCGTCGGCAAGCGTCGCCAGCCCGCGCGGGGTCGCCACCAGCGTGCGCGCGCGGCGCGCGTGGCGCACCGCCTCGACGTCGCCCGCGGTCAGGTACACGGCGTCCGTCTCGTCCAGCCGGTCCCAGGCGAGCACGTCCGCCCCACTCGGCCCGAGCCTCGGCCCGAGCACGGTGATCGTGCGCTCGCCCTCCTCGTCGAGATGGACGAACGCGCGCCGCTGGGGCTCGGGGTGGAAGCGGGCCTCCACGTCCACGCCGTGCTCCGCGAGCTGGGCCTGCGTGCGGCGCCCGGTCTCGTCGTCGCCGAAGGCGGTGAAGAGCGTGGCCGCGCCGGCCAGCTTCCGCAGCTGCACCGCGGCCACCGCGCCACCACCGGCCGGCTCGTCGAAGGTGCGCTTCGCGTGGACGATCTCGCCCGGCTTCGGGACGTGCGGGACCTCGGCGAACTCGCACCATTCCACGTGGCCGACGACCGCGACGCGCACGCTACGACCCCCTCATAGCTCTGGCCGGCGGCGCAGCTTCTTCACCTCGCCACGGCGGCGCTTCGCCTCCGCGCGGCGCCGGCGCGATGCCGCCGTGGGCTTCGTCGCGCGCCGCTGCCGCTGCACCGCCAGCGCGCCCTCGAGCCGGCCGCGGAGCCTTTCGAGTGCCAGCTCCCGGTTCCGCAACTGGCTGCGCGTGTCCTGCGCCACCGCTCGCACCACCGGGCCCAGGCGCGCCATGATCCGCCGCTGCTGCTCGTCGCTCAGCGAGCGTGACGCGCACACGTCGAACACGGCCTCGACGCGCGAGGCGGTCACGTTCGCGTGCTGGCCTCCCGGCCCGGACGACCGGCTCGTCCTGAGCTCGATCTCGGCGAGCGGGATCGCGGCGTGGCGCCCGATGCGAAGCAGGTCCTCCATCGCCGCGGCACGCTAGCGCGGATCAGGTCCGGTACGGGCGGGTCAATCGCCCGGTGGCGCCGCTGCTCCGCCGCCCTCGCCCTCGGGCGGGGCGGGCGCCGGAGGCGGCGCCTGGCCGACGCCGCCGCCCTCGCCCGCGGGAGGTGCGGGCGCCGGCGCGGGTACCGCACCCGTGCCGTCGGCCGGCGGGGTCGTCGGGGCCACCGGCGTGACGGCGGTGCCGTCGTCGTCCGGCGTGGTGCTCGTCGTGGTGCGGTCGCGGTCGGTGTCCGGCTCCTGGAGCGTCGGGCTGCCGCCCACGCCGAGGTCGGACGGGGTCCCGGCCGGCTCGGGATCGTCGCCGCCGCTGCTCGCGATCGCCACGATCAGGATGAGTAGGACGATTCCCCCGGCCGCGGCCGCCACGAGCCGCCGCCGCTTGTAGACGTCTTCCGGCGGGCGCCCGGGTGGGCGCCCGGGGTCCAGAACTCGTGTGGGCTGATCGTCCACGCGCCCGAAGGTATCAAGCGTCACTAAAGCGTCGCGTTGCAGCGCATTTATGCGAAATGAAGGCCGCCGGCATGGTCGTCGTCGACGGGCCTCTCGCACGTCGGGCACCACCAGCGCGCCTCCACCGGAGTGCCGCACGCATCGTGGCGCGGCGGCTCCGCCGACTCCAGATGGCGGGCGCCCCAGTCTGCGAGCAGGCGGAGCGCGCCGGCGAGCTCGCGCCCCGGCGCGGTGAGCCTCGTAGACGTAGCGCTGCGGTCGCTCGCTGTACGGCTGCGCGAGCACGAGCCCCTCCGACTCGAGCCGGCGCAGGCGCTGCGTCAGGACGTTCGGGGCGATGCGCGGTACCTGCTCCTGAAGGTCGCCGAAGCGCCGCGGGCCGTCCAGCAGGGCTTCCACGAGCAGCAGCGTCCAGCGGTCGCCGACGCTGTCGAGCGCGGCGGCCAGCGGCGTGGACTGCGAATCGGACACCCCGGAATCCTACCGGTGTATAGTCACTTGCAATTCGCAAGTTACTGCTGGGAGCCCGCAAATGAACGCAGTTTCGACTCTTCAGGATGCGATCGCCGGGGCGGCGGAGAGCGTGGGGCCGTCGGTCGTGGGCCTCGGGCGCGGATGGGGCCATGGCTCCGGCGTCGTGATCGCCGACGGCCACGTGCTGACGAGCGCGCACAACGTGCGCCGCGAGGAGGTCACCGTCTCCTTCGCCGACGATCGCCGCGAGACGGCGACGGTCGCCGGCACGGACCTCGACCTGGACCTCGCTGTGCTGGCGGCCGAGACGGGCGATGCCCCTGCGGTGCGCTGGGAGGCGGCCGGCGCACCGGGGATCGGCTCCCCCGTGGTCGCGCTCGCGAACCCCGGCGGGCGCGGGCTGCGCGCCACGCTCGGCTTCGTCTCCTCGGGCGCTCGCAGCTTCCGCGGCCCGCGCGGACGCCGCATCCGCGGGGCGATCGAGCACACCGCGCCGCTCCCCCGCGGGTCCTCGGGCGGCCCGCTCGTGGATCCGGACGGGAACCTCCTCGGGATCAACAGCCTGCGGCTCGACGGCGGACTGATCCTGGCAGTGCCGGCCGGCGCCGCGGTGAAGGAGCGGGTAGTGCTGCTCGCCCGCGGCGAGGCGCCCTCGCCGCACCGGCTCGGCGTTGCCATCGCGCCGCCGCGCGTGGCCAGGCGGCTTCGCAGCGCCGTGGGCCTGCCCGAGCGTGACGGCCTGCTCGTGCGAGCAGTCGAGGACGGCGGCCCGGCCGCCACGGCCGGAGTGCAGCCCGGCGACCTGATCGTCGCCGCGGGTGGCGCGGACACACCTGGCGTCGAGGCGCTCTACACCGCGCTCGACTCGGTCCCCGCGGGCGGTGGCGACCTTGAGCTCACCGTCGTTCGCGGCACGGACGAGCGGACGGTCACGGCCACCCTCGCGGCGCCCCGGGCGGCATGACAGAGCTGGCCCACCCACCCTCACCCGAGGAGACCGAGGCGCTCGACGCATACTCGCGCGCGGTCATGGCCGTGGCGGAGCGGCTCGCGGCCTCCGTGGCCAGCCTCCGCGTGATGCGCCGCACGCGCGGCGGCCAGGTTCCCTCGGGTGCCGGAAGCGCCGTGGTGCTCACCCCCGACGGCTTCCTGCTCACGTCCGCGCACGTGGTCGGCCGCTCGGCCACGCGCGGGCGTGCCACGTTCGCGGACGGCAGCGAGCTGCGCTTCGACGTCGTGGGGCGCGACCCGCTCTCCGACCTCGCGCTCCTGCGCGCCGACGGCCATGACCTCGCGGCAGCCGAGCTGGGCGACGCCGACCGCCTGCGCGTGGGGCAGCTCGTCGTGGCGATCGGCAACCCGCACGGGCTCGGTGGCTCGGTCACCGCGGGCGTGGTCTCAGCCCTCGGCCGCTCGCTGCCGGCGCGCTCGCGCCGCGCCGGCCGGATCATCGACAGCGTGATCCAGACCGACGCGGCACTAAACCCCGGGAGCTCCGGCGGCGCGCTGGCCGACAGCCGCGGCAGGGTCGTGGGAGTCAACACCGCCGTCGCGGGCGTCGGCCTCGGGCTCGCCGTCCCGATCAACGCCGCCACGCAACGCGTGATAGCCGGGCTGATGGCGGACGGGCGCGTGCGGCGCGCCTACCTCGGCGTGGCCGGCGGCCCGCGCCCCGTGCCTCCGCAGGCGCGAGCGGCAACCGGGTCCACCAACTGCGTCGAGGTCGTGGAGGTCGTCGAGGGCGGCCCCGCAGCACGCGCCGGGATCCGGCCCGAGGACCTGATCCTGTCCGTGAACGGCACCAGCATCGAGCGCGTGGAAGATCTCCAACGGCTGATGGTGGCCGAGCTGATCGGGACGCCGGTGCAGGTTCGCGTGCTGCGCGCCGGCGACTTGCTCGAGCTCTCGCTCGAGCCGGCCGAGCTCGAGACCTAGAGGCCCGGAACGTGGCGCATCTCGAACCCGGCGGTGGAGCGCGGCTCCTCCTGCCAGCGCGTTCCGGCGCGGCCCTGGCCGCTCGTGTCGAAGCGCAGGCCCGCGACCACCATGAAGATGTGGCCCGAGTGCGTGTAGATCGTGATCCAGCGGCCGCGGCCCGGCGCTCCGTAGTTCAGGAACCCGCCTGAGGTGAGCGGGCTGTCGAGCAGCCCGGCGCCGGCCAGGGCGAACGAGACCGAGCCCGAGCAGTCGTAGCCGTTGTCGCGCCACGCGCCGTGGCCGCCGCCCCACTTGTAGGGGAACTTGGCGATCTCGTTGGCGGCCATGATCACGCGCTTCACCACGTCGGGCGCGTTCTCCGGAGCGACCGCGGTCCCGTCGCCGAGCACGCGCGCCCGCCGCCCGGTCTGGAGGAACGCGGTGCTGTTCAGGTGCTTCTTGAACTTCAGGAGCGAGGCGCGGGCCTCGCGCAGCTCGGCGCGGACCTCCGCGTCCGTGGGCGCGCCGGGGCTCGGCGCGTCGTCCGTGGGATCGACCTCGATCGCGTCCTGCGAGCCCGCGCCGCGCAGCTCCACCACCTGCGCCTTCGAGCGCTTCGGCTCCTCCTCGCGGTGCTGGGCGCGCGCCTCGCGGGCCGCCTCGGGCGTCAGCACGACCTCCTCGCCCTCGGAGGCGCGGTCGGTGGTGCCCGTGCCCTCGGGATCGCGGCCGCAGCCCGCCACGGCGAGCGCCCCGCAGACGGTCACGGCCGCCAGCGCAGCCGCGCGCGTCAACCCGCGGGATCCGGTGCCTGGTACCTGGACTTCCATTCCGCGTACGGCATTCCGTAGACGATCTCCCTCGCCTCCGCGTCCTCGAGCGCGATGCCGCGCTCCTCGGCCGCCTCGCGATACCAGCGCGAGAGACAGTTCCTGCAGAAGCCCGCCAGCTCCATCAGATCGAGGTTCTGGACGTCCGTGCGCTCCCGCAGATGGCCCACGAGGGCACGGAACGCGGCAGCCTCCAGCTCGGTACGGGTGGCCTCATCCATGGATCTGGAACGATAGGGACGATGACTGAAGCAGAACGCAACCAGCGGTCCGCGCCCGCGGACCCCAGTGGAATCGACCAGCCCCACGACGTTCTCGCGGCCGAGGAGTTCGGCATTCCGACCCGCGGGAACGGGATCCCAGGCGACCCCACCGGCCTGCGCGAGCCGCACGACGTGCTCGCGGCCGAGGAGTTCGCCATGCCCGCCGGCGCGGAGCCCCACGACGAGGGCGACGGCCCCGGCCTGCGCGCGTTCCTGCCGCTGGCGCTGGCGGCGCTCCTGCTCTTCGTGGTGCTGCGCCGCCGGGGCTGATGCCGGAGCTGTCTCCGGAGAACCGGATCGAGATCACGGTCGACCGGGCCCTGTGCATCGGCTCGGGCGACTGCGTCGACACGGCGCCGGACGTGTTCCAGCTCGACGACGAGGACAAGGCCGTCGTCGTGGACGCCGACGGCGCGCCTGTCGACGACGTGATCGCCGCCGCGGGCAACTGCCCCGTCAGCGCGATCTTCGTGGTCGGCGAGGACGGCGACCTGTACCCGTAGGGCGCTAGACCGAGCGCGGAACCGGGTCGAGCGCGGCCCGCATCGCCTCGGCGGACAGCTCCTCGAGCGGGAACAGCAGGCTGCGCGAGATCGCGAGCGGCTCGCGATCCTCCTCGCGGAGCCAGTCCGACTCGTCGCGCGACTCCACGAACGACCCGAGCGCCGCCCGGAACGCGTTCAGGCGAGCGGGGCGCATCACCAGCGTGCCGTGGCCGCCGGCCAGCTCGGCGAGCTCGTCGGCGAGCGCGGTCAGCTCGCGGTACTCGAGCGACGTCGTCGGCCGACAGCTCCGTGTTGCGGAAGCGCTCGGCGCAGCTCGCCGCGACCGCGTGCGCCGCCGCGCCGATCTCCTCGTCGCGAAGGTCGAACACGGCGTGGACCACGGCCTCGCCGTCAAGGTCCTTCGTGATGTCGACGTGCTGCCGTTCCATGCCCTCACCGACAGTATCGGCCGATAACCGGCCCGCCGTGATGATCGATACATACCCCCCGGATCTGGGGTCTACGCGCGGTAGTCGAGCCTGGAGAGGATCTTGCCGCTCTCGTCGTAGGCGATCACCTCGACGGTCGGCCTCTTCCCGACGGAGCGGGGCAGGAACGCGAGCCAGTAGCCGGCCGGCTCGCGTGCGTCGATCCGCTCGGCGAGCTTGCCACCGACCTGCCTGAGGTTGACCGGCGCGTCGTGGCGCCTGCCGTCCTTGCCCTCGTAGACGATCCGCACGCGGCTCACCGACGGGCGCGCGTAGCCGCTCAGCATGTAGTGGGCCGTCGCGCTCGGAGCCCAGGTGAGGAACCCCCACGGCCGGGCGGCGAGCCCCGTCCTGCCCCGATGCTCATAGGCTCCCTCCGGCGGGAAGTCCTCGCACGGCGAGCCGGCGAACACGTCCTCGACATACGGCCACCAGGTCGTCATGCAGAGCAGGCCGGACCCGTTCGGGCGCGACATCACGATCTCGTAGAGCGTTCCCTCCGGCGCTCGGCCCCTCATGATGCGGGTCGGGTCGCTCGCGCGGTTCACGTCGTGCCACCTGATGCGCTCGTCGCCGGCCTGCTCGCGGCCGAACGGCTCGACGTCACCAGGCCTCTGGACCATGGAAGTCACGAGCGGCTCGTTGAAACGCTCGATCTCGCGCCCCTCCGCGTCATAGGCGACGTAGACGAACGGAGCGGGCGGCATCTCACGCTCATGGCACTCCGTAAGCGGCCTCATCATCCGCTCCACCGTCTGCCCTGTCGGAGTCCATCGCGAAGTCGGCCGGGTCCGGCTCGAACGGCTCGCAGCGCTCGCGCGCCGCCTGGGCGAGCTCGCGCTCGCGGCGGGCGACCGGCCCGAGCCTCAGCTTGCCGGTGTCGAGCAGCGCGCGCAGGTCCAGGCGCTGCTCCACCTCGTCGCGCGCGGCCACGTCGCCCGGCAGGAACGCGACGAACGTGCCCATCGCCTCCGGCCGGTTTGCCAGCTCGCGCAGCTGTCCGTCGACCCGCGCGAAGTCGACCGGCAACTCGCGCCTCGTCCCGTCCGGCTCCTGGTAGAGGACCTTGACGTCGTGCACGTCGGCGCCCGTCTGGCCGGAGACCAACACGGTCGGCTCGTCCACGCCCTTGAACTCCGAGGGCAGGATGTGCGCGCCGTGAGAGCCGATCGAGTCGCCCGGTGGGCGCGGACGGCCCTGGAGCTCCTCGCAGCCTCCGCCGCCCCCGTATCCCTTGACCTCCGGCCACTCGAGCGACACGCCGATGCCGCCGAACTTCGTGTCCGAACCCTCGTCGCGAAGGTCGACCTCGCACTCGTACGCGACCCACTCGTAGCGCGAGCCGTCCGGGCCCCGTGCCGTTGTCGATCACGACAGCCGTACCCGTCCACGCCAAAGGTCCGGTAAGAGTTGGTCGGCTCGCCGCCCACCTCGCCGATGCCCACGAGCTCGCCCACCCAGGCGCTCGCGGCCCGGCCGGGCGGGGTGAGGAGCACGACGAGCGCAAGCAGCGCCGCCGCGCCGAGAGCGAGCGCTCGGCGGCGCCCCTCCCCGCGGACGGGCGCGGTCTCGCCCCGGGACGAGACCTCGGCACGTGCCTCCGCCACCGCTCCCTCCCGGGCGTCCGTGGCCTGAGGGATCTCGATCTTCCGTAGGCGCTCGCCCAGCCGGTCCTTGCTCATCCCTGCTCCTCTTCCGATTCCAGCAGCACCCGCAGCCGTGCGAGTGCGCGTGCCAGCCGCGTCCTGACCGTGGCCGCGGGCATGTCCAGCATCCGGCCGAGCTCCGACGCGCGGTACCCGAGCAGGTGCCGCAGGACGACGAGCGCCCTGTCGGCCGGCTCGAGCTCGGCCAGCGCGGCCATCAGCTCGTCGGAGAGCCGGTCGGTCTCGCCCGCCTCGTCCTCGACGGCGCCGGTCAGCTCGGAGCTCACCTCGGGCCGCCGGGAACGGGCTCGCAGCCAGTCGAGCGAGCGGTTCACGACGATCCGGTGGAGCCACGGCCGGAACGGCCGCCTCCGGTCGAAGCTGTCGATCGCGCGAACCGCGGCGAGCATCGCCTCCTGGGCGATGTCCTCCGCGGCCGCGGCGTCATGCACGATCAGGTACGCCGCCCGGTGAGCGCCGTCCCAGTGGCGGCGCACCAGCGACTCCACGGCGTCGGCCGACCCGGCCCGCGCCTGCCTGATGAGCGAGCCTCGTCGCGAGCACCGCGTTCCGGAGCGCCACGGTAGGACGAGCGTCTCCACAGCGGCCTCCGATCCCGAGGGCGACCCGTGCATGCTCCAGATACGCCGAGCGGGAGAGAGGCGTTTCAGCTGACCGGCGAGGCGTCCCTGCGTCGTCGGGTGATGACCGCCGGCAGCGCATCCAGCACCGCGAGCCCCCAGCGCTTGTACTGAAGGCCGAACACCGCCTTCGCGACACGCCACCGAAGCGAGACCGGGTCGATGCCCGTCTCGACCTCGACGAACGTGTCGTCCTGCGCCGGCGTGAGCGAGAAGCGCGCGAACGTCCCGCTGACAGCTCGCAGCGGAAGTGAGCCTCCTTCAGGTGCTCGATCCGCTCGGCGACCCAGATCGCCGTCACGGCATCGACGAACGGGAGCACCTTCGCGGTGTGCTGGTACTCGTCACCCGCCTCGACCGACTCGGGCGCATCGATGGCCACGACCTCCGGCCACCAGTCGGGCTGGGTCTTCGGATCGCTGACGACCTCCCAGACCTCCTCGATCGGGGCGGCGATCAGAGCCTGAGCGCGATAGGGGCCGGCCATGCGCCCATGGTACGCCTAGGACGGGATCTCGACCCGTAGGATTGCGCCGTGCCGTTCACGCTCAGGAACCTGAAGAAGGACCTGGACGACGTCGGATCCAGCTTCGACGGCGCGCCGGACCTGGAGTTCCGCCTGGCGACCGAGGCGCTCGAGCTCGAGCAATCCGGCCTGGGCTACCAGCGCGTACCGCCCGGCTATCGCTTCCCGTACGGCCACACGCACAGGACGCAGGAGGAGGTCTACGTGGTCCTGCGCGGGAGCGGGCGGATGAAGCTCGACGACGAGATCGTCGAGCTCGAGGAGTGGGACGCGGTGCGAGTCCCGCCCGGCACGTGGCGCGGCTACGAGGCCGGGCCCGACGGCCTCGAGATCTTCGTCATCGGCGCCCCCAACCTCGGCGACGATCCGCGCGGAGACGTGGAGGGCCAGCGCGACTGGTGGGCTGACTAGCTAGGCCGGAGCTGCCGGGCCGTCTCGGATCACCCCGCGTACCTGGTCGACCGACGGCGCATCCCATGGGAACGCCACCAGCCACCACGTGGCGCCTGCTGGAGCGTACGGTGCCGGATCCTCGCCGGGCTCGAGCGCGATGACCACGTCGTAGGGCTCCGCCACGTTCAAGCCGGCCTCCCGGCGCCGGGCGGCGAGGTCGGCCACGATCTCGCCGAGCTGCTCCGGATGGTCCACGCCGAGGGGGAAGAACCCCTGGTACCGCGCGGCGCGGCGCAGGGGCCTGGGCTTGCCGTAGTAGCCCGCGACCCACACCGGCACGCCCGGACGCTGGATCGGCCGAGGGAGGAAACGGATGCCGTCGACCGTGTAGTGGTCGCCTCGGTGGTGCACCGGTTCGCCGGACCACGCGCCGGCCAGGATCTCGAGCGATTCGTCGAGCATGCTCGCACGCCGCCGGTCGTCGAGCTCTTCCCCTGTCATCGACCACTCGCCGGCGAACTCGTCGCTCCCCAGCCCGACCCCAAGGGTGAGCCGCCCGCCGCTGAGCCGGTCGAGCGTGGCCGTCTCGCGGGCGATCTTGGCCGGCCTCCGCCGTGCGAGCGGTGTCACCATCGGGCCAAGTCGCATCCGCTCGGTGGCGGTGGCAATCGCGGTCAGCGTGATCCACGGGTCGGCCACCTCGACCACCGGCTCCACGTAGCTCAGGTTGTCCCAGACGAAGACCCCGTGCCAGCCCGCCTCCTCCGCCTCGGCGCACAGCCGAGCGACGACCCCCGGCTCGGCGAGCGCATCGAACAGTGGGAGGAAGAGACCGGAGCGCATGCGAGCCAAACGCTACGGAACCCGGCCGTCACGCGAGCGGACCCAGAGGCTCCACCCGCGGGTGGTGGACCCGACCCCGCTATTCGCGCAGGAGTAGCAAGCGCGAGCGCCAGGCCATACTCCGTCCATGCCCGCGCCATTGATCGAGTTTCCGGCCGACGATTCCGATCGCGCCCGCCGGTTCTGGCATGGAGTCCTCGGCGTCACCCTCGCGCCACGGCCCGCCACAGCCGGATCCGGGTGGCAGACCGACACCGACGGCCTGCGCCTTGGAGTCCACGAGCGTGGACCTGGCCCCGGCGACACAGCCTCCCTGCCCTACTTCACGGTCGCCGACCTGGCCACGACGCTCCAGCGCGTCCGCGAGCTCGGCGGCTCGATCATCCACCCCGGCGATCGGTGGGCCGTGTGCCGGGACTCCGAGGGCAGCCCGTTCGCGCTGGCCGCCGCGCCCGAACCCGGCGAGTAGCAGCGGAACGATCGCTGTTCGCGCGAAGCGGCAGCGCGAGCGGGTGGCCGTTCCTAAGTTCAGCGTTGGCGCGGTTTGGGCGTCCAAGGCCGCAGGCGAGGCCACCAGGCCGGCACGGCGCGCCGGTAGGCGGCGTACTCCTCGCCGTAGCGCGCGCTCAGCGTCGGCTCTTCGTAGCTCCACACGAACGTGGCGACGACGAGCCCGAACGCGGCCGCGTACGCGAGCAGAAGCGGGCGTCCGAGAACGAGCGCCTGGCCCACGATTGTTGCGCCGACGGCGAGGTACATCGGATTGCGCACATGGCGATACAGCCCGCCGACCACGAGCCGCTCGGTAGGCGCCGTCGGTGCCGGCGTCCCACGCCCCTCGAAGACGAAGCGGCCGAACGCATGCAGGAGGACGGCAGTGCCTAGAGCGATCAGAGCCGAGCCGAGTACGACGACGCCAGTCGCCGGATTCGAGGACCGCCAGCCAGTCAGCAGCCACGGGACGAGGCCGGCCACCACGCCGGGCGCCACGAGGAGGAACAGGACGCTGCCGAACGCGGCCTGAGATCTGCGCACGCCGCGAGCGTACGCCCTAGCGCCGACCCCTTGTACCAACCGCCGCAACTCGCGCGAAGCGGGAGCGCACGCCAGAGTGCCGCGGCTCCCACGGGTCCTTCCACACTTGGACCCCGCTGCTGGCCTGCCCCGTCCAGCTCGATCTCGGTCGCTCCAGCAGGGCTGCCGCGGCTCTTCATCCCGGCGGCAGCCGCAGCAGTCCGCCGGGTTTGCACACAAACCCGGCGGGTGCCTTGGACTTGTCGGCTCGAAGCGAGCTCGTGCCTACCCAGGTGTTGGTTCTACTTTGCGAACACCCGGTCGGCCACCTTGGCGTCGGCCCGGGTGTCGAACGCGACGAGCTTGCCGCCGCCGTTGTAGGTGAGGATGTCGGCGCTCTCGACCGTCTCGCCCTCGAGGTGGATGGTCGTGAGGACGACGACCTTGTCGCCGTCGGCGATGAAATCGTGCGGCTCGGTTCGGAAGTCCTTGCTCCCGAACTGTGCCCACAGCTCTCCGACCGCCTGCTTGCCGTTGTAGGTTCCGGTCAGAGCGTTGTCACCGCGCACCATCCACTCGACTGAGTCGTCGATGTTGCGCATCGCTCCCTCGGCGTCGCCCTTGCCGAACGCCGTGTAGGCATCCTCGGCCGACTGCTTGTTCTCGTACGCGCCCATAGCTATTCCCTTTCTGGGATGGTGAAGGACAGGCCAAATCCGAGGCGTCCAATCCGATCTTGGACGAAGCCACCGTCCGTAGAGGTACGTCACCGGCCCCGCAGTCAAAACCCAGTAGGCCCAGGCCTCTCGCCTTGTGGCGCGGGTTGCGCCGTCGGTGGCATTCGGACTTGGGCTGAGCGCTCTGGCCGCAGGGCCAGCAGGTGTCCCACACTACTCCTATCGCGGCCGCTTGTGGCAAAGATCGCAAATGCGCGGTAGCGACCACAGTCCCGGCCCTCGTCGGGCCCTTCTGCTTGAACGCCGAAAACCGCTGCCGGAGGCAGGCCCCGCGGCCTGGGCGTAAGAGCCCTAACGCGTCCAGAAAGACGTGCGCTTGCGCGCGCCCGCCCGGGAGAGGCCGATGTGGATGTGGTCCTTGTGGGCCGCCGTGTAGTTCACGCGCTTGCGCTTCTTCCCGCGCTCCGTGAAGCACGCGGAGTACTTGTCCATCCCCTCGGAGCCGGACCACCAGGAGCGGCAGTTCCAGATGATCTCCTGGATGCCCATTCGCCGCGCGAGGGCGTGCTCGTTGCCGGCGCGGTCGGTTGCCAGGAAGAGGTCGATCAGGCGGCGCGCCTCGCGGCGGTCGGCGGGACGGGAGGCGTCCAGGTGCCAGTCGATCGCGCGGCCCTCGGCGTGCAGCGAGGCCTTGTTCTTGCCCCACTTCTCGCAGCGCATGATTCCCCACGACGTGCCGCGCGCGTTCCGCTCGAGCCAGTCCACCAGCGCGATCGCGCCCTGGGACGGACGCTTCACGCACTTGCGCGCGTGGTCGTAGCCGTAGTCGTCGATCGGCCGGTCGGCCAGCCTGTCCGCTGGGTTTGCGGCGGCTGTTAGGACGAATGCGATCCCTAGGAGGGCGAAGCGGAGGCGCACTCCACTTCTATCGGCGGATTCCTCAGCGCCTGTAGAACAGCCTCAGCAACCTGGAAATCAGCTTGGTCCGCCCCGGCGTGTAGGGCAGCATGTGCAGGTCCTTCTTGAACGGCGCGAAGCTCGTGACGAGGATCGACTGCTTCTTCGTGTACTTCCGGATCCCGTCCGCCCCGTGGCGGGTGCCGAGGCCGGACTCCTTCCAGCCGCCCATGGGCAGCTCGAGCGCCACGTAGTTCACCTGCGCGTCGTTCACGGTCACGGCGCCGGCCTCGATCCGGCGCGCGAGCCGCTCGCCCTTGCCGGCGTCCTTCGTCCACACCGACGCCTGGAGCCCGTACTGGCTGTCGTTCGCCAGCCGGACGGCCTCCTCGGCGTCGCGCACCTTCATGATCGGCACGGTCGGGCCGAAGGTCTCCTCGCGCATGCAGGCCATCGAGTGGTCCACGTCGGCGATCACGGTCGGCTCGAAGAAGTGGCCGTTCTCGTCGCGGCGGCCGCCGCCCGTGAGCACGCGCGCGCCGCTGTCCACGGCGTCCTTCACGTGCCGCTCGACGATGTCCGCCTGCGGCGGGTGGATCACCGCGCCGAGGTCGGTGGAGCCCGGCCCGCCCGGCCGGCTCTGGCGCAGCTCGCCGACCCTGTCCGTCACGAGCCGCACGAACTCGTCGTAGATCGGCTCCTCCACGTACACGCGCTCCGTGGAGATGCAGGTCTGCCCCGCGTTCTGCATCGAGTAGTGGACGGCCGCGTTCGCGGCGCGCTCGATGTCCGCGTCCTCGCACACGATCATCGGGTCCTTGCCGCCGAGCTCGAGCGCCACCGGCGTCAGCGTCCGCG
Organism: uncultured Thermoleophilaceae bacterium; assembly: GCA_963741455.1. Taxonomy (GTDB): domain Bacteria; phylum Actinomycetota; class Thermoleophilia; order Solirubrobacterales; family Thermoleophilaceae; genus JACVRW01. Next base: position 270,874 of record CAVUIF010000003.1, on the reverse strand, counting down.
CGGCCCGCTCCATCACCTTCTTGCCGGTGGCCGTGGAGCCCGTGAACATCACGAAGTCCACCTCGTCGATCATCGCCTGCGCGGTCTCGCCGTAGCCCGGCACCACCTGGTAGACGTCCTCGGGCAGCCCGCACTCACGCAGCATCTCGCCCATCAGCATCGACGTGAGCGGCGTGACCTCCGACGGCTTCAAGAGCACCGCGTTCCCGGCGGCCAGCGCCGGGATGCAGTCGCCGAACGAGTTCGTGAGCGGGTAGTTCCAGGGGCCGATCACGCCGACCACGCCCACCGGCGCGTGGCGCACGATCAGCTTCCGGCCCTTGGCGAACGGGGACGAGGTCTTCACGCGCTCGTCGGCGAGGTACCCCTCGGCGTTCTTCGCCCAGAACGAGAAGGCGGCGACCGCGTAGTTGATCTCGGCGGTGAGCGCGTCCTCGTACGTCTTGCCGGTCTCGGAGACGATCGTCTCGATGACCCGCTCGGAGTTGTCGAGCACCCACCGCTGACAGCGCTTCAGCACCGCCGCGCGGCCCTCGAAGCCGAGCGCCTCCCAGCCGGGCTGCGCGCGCCGGGCGCGCGCCACCAGCTCCGCGACCTGCTCCGGCGCCACGACCGGGACGCTCGCGATCGTCTGCCCCGTCGCCGGGTTCTCCACCTCGATCGCGCCGGCCGCGGCCGCGCCGTTCGAGCCAGTGCTGGGAACCGTCGTCGTCTCCGTCACGTCGCTCCTCCGTCGTGTTGAGTCAAGAACCTATCCGGCCTGCGCCCGCCGGCGCGCGCCAGCTCGCCGCAGGAGCGGTGCGCTCCGCAGGCCGGTCCGCCCGAGCATCGCGTTCACCCGCGCACCCCATCCGCGCCAGCGCGGCATCACGTGCACGAGCCTCTTCGTGTCGAGCAGCGCCACCACGGCCTCCCCCACCTCGTCCGCGCTCAGGAGGCGCGGGCCCGACCAGTTGATTGCGGCCTCGGGAACGTCGTCGTGCTCCCGCAGCAGCTGGGTGTCGGCCCCGTCCGGGCACACCGAGTGGACGGTGATCGGGATGCCGGCGTCGAGCAGGTCGCCCTGGAGGGAGCCGGAGAAGCCGAGCACGCCGTGCTTCGTGGCCGAGTAGACGCCCAGGCCCGGCACCGGGCCGAGCGCCGAGAGCGACGCCATGTTCACGATGTGGCCATTCGGCACGCGCGCCTCGCTCATCGCGTCGACCGCCGCCCGCGAGCCCCAGATCACGCCCAGCAGGTTCACCTCGCACTCGAGCCGGACGGCCTCGTCGGGGTGCTCCCAGCACTTGCCGGGGCGCATCACGCCGGCGTTGTTCACCCACACCTCGAGCGGCCCGTGCTCGGCCGCCGCGCGCGCGGCCTCGCGGTGCGCGGCGGGGTCGCGCACGTCGAGCGCCATTGAGATCCCGCCGATCTCGGCGGCGGTCCGCGCCGCCGCCTCGGCGTCCACGTCGGTGGCGAGCACGGTGTACCCGCGGCCGGCGAGCCGCTTGGCGATCGCGTGGCCGAAGCCGCGTCCCGCGCCGGTGACAAGGGCCACGCCGGGCACGCGGCGAGCGTACCAAGTTGGCTGGCCAGCCAGGCTCTGGCTAGGCTTGCGCGCATGGCGATCGCAGAGGTGAACGGACAGCGGCTCTACTACGAGGTCCACGGAGACGGCGAGCCGCTCCTGTGCGTGCACGGGCTCGCATGCGACACGCTCGCCTGGATCCCCCAGGTCCAGGCGTTCGCGGCGGCGTACCGCACCGTCATCTTCGACAACCGCGACGTGGGGCAGTCGTCCGAGGCCGACGGCGAGGACTACGAGATCGCCGACATGGCGCGCGACGCCCTGGCGCTCGCCGACCAGCTCGAGATCGACTCCTTCCACCTCATGGGCATCTCGATGGGGGGAGCGATCGCGCAGGAGATCGCCATCCAGGCCCCCGAGCGCGTCCGGACGCTCACGCTCGTCGTGACCTTCCCGGCCGGCAGCACCTACGCGTGCCGGCTCGCGGAGGTGTGGGCGAGGCGCCTCGAGCAGATCTCCCACGAGCAGCACGTGGATGAGCTGATGCTGCTCAACCACTCCGAGGAGTTCTTCGAGAACGCGGACATGGTCGAGTTCGTCCGCACGGCGATGCTGAACAACCCGCACATCCAGTCGCCGGCCGCATTCGGGCGCCAGATCGCGGCGTGCGGCCGCCACGACGCGCGCGAGCGGCTCGGAGCGCTTCCCATGCCCACGCACGTGATCGCGGGCGAGTACGACATCCTCGTCCCGGTCTGGAAGTCGCGCGAGCTCGCGGAGCTGATTCCCGGCGCCAAGCTGACCGTGTTCCCCCGGGCGCCCCACGGCCTCTCGCTCGAGCGCGCCGAGGAGTTCAACGCCGCGGCGCTCGCGTTCATCCGCGAGGCGGCCGCTACTCCGGCGGCGTAGCGATCGCGGACACGGCCGCGTCCACGTCCCTGTGGACCGGCGCGGCGCGGTCGAACTCCACGATCTCGAGCACCCGCGCGACCGGCCTGCCCTCCGGCGCGACGACGTGCAGCGCCTGGCGGTGCCGGCCAACCCGGCGCGCCAGCGCGAACAGCATCGAGACGCCGCTCGAGTCCATGAAGTCGAGGCCGGTCATGTCGACGATGACGCCGCGCGCCGAGCTCGGGACGCCCTCGGCGATCTTCGTGCCGACCGACTGCGCGACCGCCATGTCGAGCTCTCCGGTGAGCCGCGCGACGACGACCGCGCCGTCGTCGCGTTCCTCTATGTCGACCCCCACCACGTCGTCCATCAGACCTGCCCTTCGGGCTGCTCGAGCCTCCGCCTGAGGGTCACCGTCGTCCCCTCGGACCCGGGTTCCAGCTCAACGGTATCCATCAGCGTGCGCATGAGCTCGATGCCCCGCCCGTGGTCGTCGGCGCGCCGCTCCCGCCACGCGCCGCGGTCGCTTATCTCGAGCAGGACGTCGGGGCCGTCGACTCGGCCGGAGACCGCGAATCGCGTGTTGTTCGCGGTGCCCGCGTGCTCGATCGCGTTCGTGGCCGCCTCGCCGCACGCCGTGATGATCTCCGCCACCTCGGGCTCGGTCGCGCCGGCGTGGCTGAGCCAGCGCCGCAGCATGCTGCGAATCGAGGCCAGCGACTCGGGCTGGGCCGGGAACTCCGCGTGAAAGCGGTCGGGCACCGGGAGGTTGGCGAGCATGAGCAGCGCGACGTCGTCGGGGGCGCCGCCCGCCGGGACCAGGCTCTCGAGCAGGTGGTCGAGCAGCCGCGACGGTTCCTTCGGGGCCTCCCGGATGTGCGCGGCGAGCTGCGCGAGCCCGTCGTCGATGTGCTCGCCGGGACGCTCGACCAGCCCGTCCGTGTAGAGCAGGATCGCGCTCCCGGGCTGCATCGGCGCCGACGCCTCCTCGTACGTCGGGAACGGGAGCACGCCCAGCGGCACCGACGCCTCGCCGGACAGGTAGCGGACGTCGGGCTCCTCCACGAGCACCGGCGGCGGGTGCCCGGCGTTCACCCAGCGGACCACGCCCTCGGCCGGGTCGACGATCGCGTAGAGCATCGTCGCCATCTGGCTCTCCTCGGCCTCGTTCCAGAGCAGCCTGTTCACCCGCTCGACGACTCGCGCCGGGTCGTGCCCCTCGAGCGCGTACGCGCGCATCGCGCTGCGCAGGCGGCCGACCATGGACGCGCCCGCGAGCCCCTTGCCCGCCACGTCGCCCATCACGAGGCCCACGGCGCCCCCGGCGATCGGGATCACGTCGTACCAGTCGCCGCCGACCTCCGCCTCGGATGCCGCGGGCAGGTAGCGGGCCGCCACCTCGAGGCCCGGGAGGTCCGGCAGGCTTTCGGGCAGGAGGCTTCGCTGAAGCGTCTCGGCGATGCGGTGCTCGCGCTCGTACACGCGCGCGTGCGCGATCGCGAGGCCCACCCGCTCGCCCGCGAGCCGGAGCAGCGTGAGGTCCTCGTTCGTGAACTTCCGCGGCGGGTCCACGCCCGCCACGAGCACGCCGGTCACCTCGCCCTCCGGCACGAGCGGCACGCCCACCAGCGTGTCGTCGTGCGCGAGCATCGCATCACGCGCCTCCGCGACCTGCCGCGCGAACGGCTCGGCGTCCGTCTCCTCGGGCTCCGAGGCGCGCGATCGCCATCGCGCCGCTCTCGTCCGACAGGGCGATGGCGGCGTGGTCCGCGCCGAGCACGCCGCGCACCTGCGTCACGAGCTCGCGCAGGATGCCCTCGAGGCTCCGGTGTGCCAGCGTCGCGTCCACGAGCGCCTGCATCCCGGCCACGATCTCCGTCACCCGCTCGGCCTCCGCGCGCGCCGCCTGCTCGCGGAACAGTGCCTCGCGCTCAGCGCGCTGGCGGAGCCGCTCGGTGACGTCGACGATGAAGCCCGACACGAACACCTCGCCCTGGATCTCCACCCTGGCGACCGTCGCCTCGCCGGGGAAGCGGCGGCCGTCGCGGCGAACGAGCTCCACGTCGAAGCGCTGCATGGCGTCCGGCGACTCGCTCTCCACCAGTGCCCAGCGCCGCTCGTCGTGCCTGCCGCGGAGCTCCTCGGGCGTCACGAGGTCGCGCAGCATCTGGCCCAGCGCCTCGGCCTTGGTCCAGCCGAACATCCGCTCCGCGGCCTCGTTCCACGTGGTGATCACCCCGTCGCGGTCGAGCGTGACGAACGCGTCCGGCGCCGTGTCGAGCACCTGCCGGGTGCGCTCCTCCGACTCCTCGAGCGAGCGCGCGTGCTGGCGCAGGCGGCCGAGCAGGCGGGCGATCAGGATGCCCGCCACGGTCGGCGTGCCGACCGCGAGGAGCCACCGCACGATCACGCTGTCGGTGTCCTGCACCGCGAGCACGACGGCGTAGCTCACGGCGACAAACGCGAGCTGCGCGAACGCCTCGCGCCAGCGGGAAGAAGTAGAACGCGTACAGCGCCGTCCACATGTAGAGCAGCGGGTAGAGCGTGGACGGCCCCGCGTAGTAGTTCGCCAGGCTGACGATGACCGTGCCGGCAGCCAAGACCGCGTGGATGTGCCACTCGCGCAGCCGGTCGGCGTAGAGCCAGACACCAGGGTCGCGATCACGTAGGCGGACAGCGCGAGGACGATCAGCGCCACGTCGCGCACCTCGTCCGCGTGCGGGAAGGCGAGCGTCAGCAGGCCGAGCGTCGCGCCCGTCGCGAACAGGTAGGCGATCGAGCGCGCCTTGAGCCGAACGTCGAAGAGGCCCGGGAGCTCTCTCACCGGGTGCCAGCCTAGAAGCCCGTTCCGCCGCCCCGCGCCGAGAGCCGCGCGAGCGCCTCGTGGCACTCGACGACGCGCCGCTTCACCGGGTCCTCGTCGGACCGGTCATGCACGAGGTCCCAGGTCTTGTCCGCCACGTCGCGGGCCGTGTCCGCGGTCGCCTGGGCGCACAGCATGTCCACGAGCTTCAGCTCGAACTGGGCGAGCTGCTCGCCAGGCGGGCCGGGATCCATCCGGGGTAGCGGCTCGGCGGTCGCCTCCTTCCACATCTGCGTCGCCATCACGAGGCGGTTGCGCAGCTCCATCTGGTCCACGGCCGGGCAGGCTACTCCCGCGAGCCGCGGCGGGACGCGAGGCGTCGCAGCGCGGGCAGCGGGTCGAGCGTCTCCCCCGTGGTGCCGCGACCGACGCGGATCTCGAAATGGAGATGGTCGCCCCAGCACGACCCCGTGCAGCCGACCGCGCCGACGCGCTGGCCGGCTCGGACCCGGTCGCCGGGCGCGTGGCGCGCCGGGCGCTGCATGTGCAGGTAGAGGTACGTGCGCCGCACCCGGCTGCTCCAGATGGCGACGTAGTTGCCGCGCCCGCCGTCGTTGCCCGTCTCGACGACGCGGCCCGTCGCGGATCGCCACGAGCGGCGTGCCCGCGGGCGCGAACACGTCCTGGCCCTCGTGCGCTGCGCCCGCCGCGCGAAGCGCCGAAGCGGGCGTCGGCCTCGCCCCAGTCGGGGCGGGCGCGCAGCGGGAACACGGCCGCGTGCGCGGCGCGCGTCCTGCGGCTCTCGAGGGTCGCCAGCCTGCTCGCCTCCTCGAGTGTCGGAGCGAGATGCGTGAGCCGGTCTCCCGTGGCCAACGCGGCGGGGGCGCCCGCGGCGACGGCCGCCATTGTCGCGGCCAGCCAGACAGGGCCGCGGCGTCCTAGCGGTCGCATGGAAGCCGCACAGCGTAGCGTTGGCGCCATGCCGCGACTCCACACCCTGCGTGTCTTCTGCGCCGAGGACGGGACAGGCGGGAATCCGCTGGGCGTCTTCTTGCAGGGCGCCGAGGTGCCCGCCGAGCAGCGTCAGGCGGTGGCCGCCGACCTCGGGTTCAGCGAGACGGTCTTCGTGGAGGACGCGGCGCGCGGAGCGATCCGCATCCACACGCCCGCGGTGGAGCTCGACTTCGCCGGGCACCCGTCGGTGGGCGCCGCGTGGCTGATCGCGCGCGAGCGCGCACGCGTGGAGTCGCTCATCGTCCCGGCCGGCGAGGTGGGCGTGCGCTGGGAGGGCGAGGTGCCGTTCGTGTCAGCGCGGCCGGCGTGGGGGCCGCCGTGGGAGCTCGAGCAGCTCGCCGGCCCCGCCGCCGTGGAGGCGCTCGACGGACCTCCGGACGGCAGGGACCTCGTGGTGGCGTGGGCTTGGATCGACGAGGCGGCGGGCAGCATGCGCGCTCGCGCGTTCGGGAAGCGGATCGGCATCGAGGAGGACGAGGCCACGGGCTCGGCGGCCACGAAGCTCTGCGCGCTGGCGGGCCGCCCGGTCGAGATCCGCCAGGGCGCAGGCTCGCGCCTGCTGGCGCGGCCGGGGGACGACGGCTTCGTGGAGATCGGCGGCGCCAGCGCGGTCGACGACGTGCGCGACTACGCGCCGCCCTGAGCGAACTGCTCGTCGGTCATCCGCGCGATCGCCGCCGCCACCGCGATGCCGCCGGCGAGGAGGACCGCGGCGCCGGCGATGAAGTAGGCGTTCGACACGATCGCCGTCTCGGTGCCCACCATCAGCACCGCGAGCGCCAGCAGGCCGCCCGCCCAGGCGGGCACGGCACCCTGCCGCGCGGCTCCCACGGCGAGCATGACCACCCCCACGATGAAGCCGAGCGGGGTGAGGTAGTAGATGTAGGACCACTCGGATTCCTGGAGGTCCTTCAGCATCGCCGCCGCCCCGTCCGGCCCGACCTCCGGCTTTCGCGACAGCTCGCCCGCGATCCCCCACGCGAAGCCGTCGATCGTGATCACCGCGGCCAGGCCGAGGACGCCGGCGAGCGCGAGCGCCCCGGCGATCAGCCCGTAGCCCGGCTGGCGGCGGCGGACGAGGAACGCGAGGCCGAGCACCGCGGGCGCGAAGGCGAGGAGGGCCACGAACCCGATCGCGTGCGCGGCCTGCCAGCGCGTGTACTCCTCCGCGATGATCGCCACCTGCTCCAGCTCGTTCCCTCGCGTGAGCTCCTCGGGGTGCAGCAGGTTGTCCACGAGGAAGAGGAGCGGCGCGACCACCAGCGCGGCCGCGGTGCCGAGGCGGTAGATGCGGATGTGGGGGATGCTCACGGCGACATGAACGCTACCGCCGGGCCGAGCCCCGCCTCGGCGCGCATCGTCGCGATCCGGCGCCCGGGCTGGACGGCGTCTCGCGGTGAGCCGAGCAGCTCGCCGAGCGCGGCCGCCGTCGCGTCCAGGTCGGGCGCCACGAACGCGAGCCCCCAGAGGCGCGCCGGGCCATCCGGGTCGCGCGCCACGCTCGTGCCCTCCGGCGCCTGCACCACCTCGAGGATCGGCTCGCCCGCGCGGAAGAACGCCTGACGGGTCGACCCGCCGGGCGTCGGGCCCTCGCGCCTGCGGCGGAGGTCGAAGCCCTGCGACTCGAGCTCCTCGACGGTCCGGTCGAGGTCCGGCGTGAGCATCACCACGTGGTCGACCGCCGACGGCGCCGTTGGGATGCGGCTCCGCCGGCTCGGCGGGCGCGCCGACGGCGTCGAGGTCCCAGCCCACGATCCCGCGCCGCGGGCCCCTGCCGGTGAGCCGCAGGGCGACCCGCGACACGAGGCAGCGGCCGTCCTCGACCCGGAAGCCGGCCGCCTCCCAGGCCTCCGGCTCGTCGGCGATCTCGAGCTCGTCGATGCTCGGCACTACTTCGACGGCTTGAGCTTGAGTTGGCCGGGCGCCGCGGGGGCGGCCGGCGGGGCGCGCTGCGCCTTCGGCTCGGCCTTTGGCGCGGACTCGGGCTTCTTCGGCTTCGGCCCCGCCTGGGGCGGCGTCGCGCGCCGCTCGAGCGACCCCACGCGGCCCGAGGCGCGCTCGCCCCTCTCGGCGCGCTTCTCGTGGCCGAGCTTCCGGCCGCCGTCCGCACGCGCCTGGCCGGGCGGCACGCCCTTCGCCCTCGACCCGGCGTTGCCGTGCCCGCGCGAGCGTGCCGCGCGCCGCTCCGCGCCTCTCCGGCCGTGGCTTCGCTCCGCGCTCATGCGCCGGCCGCCCGACGTGGCGGGCCGCCCCTCCGCGCTGCCGCGGTCGCGCGCCTCCGCCGCGGGGCCGGCGCCGGCCGGAGCCGGGGCGGGCGCCACCCTCGGCGGCGGGTCCTGCGCCACTCGCTCGACGACCGCGCCGGTCGCCACCACCCCGCTCCCGGCGAGGACGCCGGCCATGGCCACCTTGGCGATCGCGGCCGAGCCGAGGGAGCCGGCGACCGCGCCGCTCCCCGCGGCGCCGCCGCCGATGCCAACGGCGCCGAGCACGCTCGACTTGAGCCCCATCGACGGCACCACAGGGAATGCCACGGCCATCATCTGGCGCTGGCGGCGCACCTCGTCGCGGTAGGCCGTGCAGCCCGGGCAGGTACGCAGGTGGTGGCGCAGCTCGTTGCGGCGCAGCGCGCCGCCGCGAAGGGTCGCGAGCTGCTCGCGGATCTCGACGCACGGTGTCTCGCGCGCGGAGCGCCGCTCGATCAGGCCGCTGCGGGCCCTGAAGACAAGCCCCTTCACCGCGCCCGCCTCACAGCCGAGCACGCCGGCCACCTCGGCATGCGACATCCCCGCCGCCTCGGCCAGGAGCAGCGCGGCACGCTGCTCCTCGGGCAGCTCGCGCACGTCGGCCAGGAGCTCGCGCAGCTCGGCGCGGCGCTCGACCTGCTCGCTGAGGCCCTCGGTCGCGACGTCGTGGAGCTCGGCCGTCTCCTCGCGCCGCGCCCGGAGCAGGGACAGGCACCGGTTCCGCGCGATCGTGTACAGCCACGGCCTGAGCGCGATCCGGCGCTCGCCGGGGCGCTGGAGGTCGCGATAGGCGGCCGCGAAGGTGTGCTGGACCACGTCCTCGGCCTCCTCCGTGGAGCCGAGCATGTGGCGGCTGAAACCGAGGATGCCCCTGCCGTGGCGCTCGAACGCCACCTCGAAGGCGGCCTCGTTGCCGCGCCGCATCTGCTCCACGAGCCGGTCGTCGCCGGCGAGGGCGAGCAGCCGCTTTGAGCGAAGGGGGCGGCGGGGCGAGCGCGTCGGGATCGTCGCGGCATCGCTCATATCAACGCCATCGGCTCGCAGAGGTTCGTACGTAACCCCTGAACCTTTCCCCTTCGAGCGCGTTTCAGCCCACATGAAGAAGATCACGCTGGTCACCGGACTTGCTCTGGCCCTCGATTCTTCCTGCAACCGCGGTCGCGAAGCCGAGCGCGGACAGGGAGGACAGGCGCGACGCCAAGGCGGAGTGCAAGATGCTGCGCGGCAAGACCGCCGCGACCCGTGAGGCGTTCCGGGACCGAGTACCGCAGCTTCGGCGCGTGCGTGCGCGCGAAGGCCGCGGAGGAGGCCCAGGAGGAGCAGGCCGCTCACAAGAACGCGGCGAAGGAGTGCAAGGCGGAGCGCGCCGAGGACCCGGAGGCGTTCGCGAACGCGTACGGCACGGGCCCGAGGAAGCGCAACGCCTTCGGCAAGTGCGTCTCCGAGCACGCGCGGGAGAACGAGCAGGAGGCGGACCGAGAGGACCGGCAGGACGCCGTCGCCTTCAAGAACGCCGCAAAGGAGTGCGCGGCGGAGCGCGAGAGCGCTCGGTGACGACGACTTCGCCGAGGAGTACGGCCGCAACGCGAACGACCGAAACGCGTTCGGCAAGTGCGTCTCGAAGAAGGCTCGCGAGAACGAGGCCGAGCAGCCGGAGAGCTAGGCCCGCACGAGGTACGGCGCCGCGTCGAGGAGCTCGGTTGGGAAAGCCTCGGCGCGGTTGCCGTCCCGCCCCTCCGTCGCCTCGGCGGCGCAGAGCGAGTTGAGGACCGACTCCTGCACCACGTCGCCCGCGGCCTCGAAGAGGCTCCGCATGGCGACCGAGTCGTCGCGCAGGAAGGTGAGCTGCTCGCGGTCGCGGTCCACGCGGTGCGGCACCGTCTGCGCCGTCGAGAACGCGATCACGTACTCGCCGCTCGCGTTGGAGGCGAAGCTCCCCGCCCTGCCGAGGCCGAAGGCACCGCGATGGGCCAGCCGCCGGAGCTGCCGCTCCGACATCGGCGCGTCGGTGGCCATCACGATCATGATCGACCCGCCCTGGGCGGGCGGCTCGGGGCCGTCGGCCGCCCTCGCGGCCGCCTCCGGTCCCACCAGCAGGTGCAGGTCGCGCCGGGCCCCGTAGTTCGAGACCACGAGGCACCCGAGCACGTGCCCCTCGACCTCGCGCGAGGAGGTCCCGACCCCGGACTTGAAGCCGAAGCAGGTGGTCCCCGTGCCGGCGCCCACGGCGCCCTCACCGGCCTCGTCCGGGCGGGCCGCCGCGATCGCCTCGAGCGCGTGCTCGGGGCGGACCGCGAGCGCGCGGGCGTCGGAGAGCCAGCCGTCGAAGCACTCGCCCACGACGACGTTCAGCGTGTCGCGGTCGCGAGCGGCGTCCGGATTGTGCTCGAGCAGGTGGCGGAGGCCGCCCTCCCATGCCGCGCCCACCGCCAGCGTGTTCGTGAGCAGGATCGGGCTCTCGAGCGTCCCGAGCTCCGCGAGCTGGGTCAGCCCGGTGGCCTTGCCGTAGCCGTTGACCACGTGGCAGGCGCCGAGCACCTTGTCCTCGTAGAGGTTGCCGCCGTGCGGCAGGATCGCCGTGACTCCGGTGCGTACCCGGTTGCCCTCCGCGAGCGTCCGGTGGCCCACGAGCACCCCCGGGACGTCGACCAGGGCGTTCAGCTCCCCGGTCGCGAACCGCCCGACCGAGTGGCCGAGCTCACGTAGTCGCCTGCGCACAGGCGGCAGCTTAGGCGTGCTTGGCGGGAAAACCGGGGAAGGGCTGCCTGACACCCCGAATACGAGGGAGGGAGTCCCGTATGTACATCGGTGTTGGGACGATCCTGCTGATCATCCTGATCGTCCTGCTAATCGCGTTCGTGTTCTAGCGAAGCAGGGTCTGAGCGATGGCGGTCGCCCGTCCGTCCTGCTGGCGGGCGGCCGTCGTGCTCGCCTGGCCGGCGGCCACGCCGCTGCCGGTCGTGGAGGCGATCCACGGGCGCAGCTCGGTGTCCGCGACACGCGCGTACACGCCGGGCTTGCCCGGCCGCGCGCACCCGTCGCCCCAGCTCGTCGCGCCGACGACGCGAAGGGCGCCGGTGCTCGTGCGTCCGAACATCGGCCCGCCTGAGTCGCCCTGGCAGGTGTCGACGCCGCCCTCGGGGAAGCCCGCGCAGACCATCGTGACCGGGTCGAAGTCGCTGCCGTACGCGCCGGAGCAGTAGGCGTCGGTTGTCACCGGCACCTGGGCCTCCTGGAGCCGGTCGGGCGTGTCGCCGCCCTCCTCGGTGACGCCCCAGCCGACGATCGACTCGAGCGTCCCGGCGTTCCAGATCGCGCGCTCGCTCGCGCTGGCCACCTGGGTGGGAGTCATCGTCGACGGAGTCGAGAGCTCGAGCAGCGAGACGTCGTAGCCGTTCGTGAGCAGGTAGTCCGGGTGCATCACCACGCGGCTCACGCCACGCTGCTCGCCGTCGGACTGCGTGACGCCGCCGATGCGCACGTTGATGAGCGGCGCCGGCCAGCTCGCCGGCGAGGCGACCGTGCCGGCGGTGATGTTCGAGCAGTGACCCGCCGTGAGCACCCAGTTGGGCGTCACGAGCGTGCCCGTGCAGAGGAACGGGCCGAAGGTGATCTCCGCGACCGACGGATACTCGCCGGGGCTCGCGTCCGATCCGCCGACCACGGCGGACGAGGGACTGGCGGCCGCGCCCATCAGGGCGACGGCGGTTACGGACACGGCAAGGACCCGGCGGAAAGCGCTCATGTGTGCTGCAACGCACACAACGCCGAAAACTTGCGGTTACATTCCGCACATGCACCTGCCGCCCGGGCCGCGGCTGCCGCGCACCGTTCAGACGGTCGCGTGGTGGAACCGCACCGTGCCGTTCATGGAGCGCTGCCGGAGGCGCTACGGCAAGCGATTCACGGTGCGCCTGCTCCAGTCCCCGCCGTTCGTCTACCACTCGCGGCCGGAGCACATCAAGGAGATCTTCACGGCGCCGCCGGAGGTGCTCCATCCGGGCGAGGGGGCCAAGATCCTCGAGCCCGTCGTGGGAGCCAACTCGGTGATCCTCCTCGACGAGCGCGCCCATCTCAGCCAGCGCAAGCTGATGCTGCCGGCGTTCCACGGCGAGAAGATGGAGCGGCTCTCCGGCCTGATGCGCGAGGTCACCGAGCGCCAGGTCGCGAGCTGGCCGCGCGACGAGCCGCTCGAGCTGCACCCGCGCCTCCAGGAGCTCACGCTCGAGGTGATCCTGCGGGCGGTGTTCGGGCTCGAGGCCGGCGAGCGCCTCGACGCCCTTCGTGAGCGCCTCACCCGGATCCTCGCGTTCGGGGACAGCCCGACGTCGCTGCTGCCGGCGTTCCAGCGCGGGCGCACCTGGGAGGAGTTCGCGCGCGGGCGCGCGGAGACCGACGAGCTGCTCTTCGCGATGATCGACGAGCGGCGCGCCGAGGACCGCGAGGGCGACGACGTGCTCGCGATGCTCCTCGAGGCGCGCCACGAGGACGGCTCGCCGATGTCGCCCGCCGAGCTCCGCGACGAGCTGATGACGCTGCTCGTGGCGGGCCACGAGACCACGGCGTCGCAGCTGGCGTGGGCGTTCGAGCGGCTCACGCGCGCGCCCGCCGTGCTCGCGCGGCTCACGGAGTCGGTCGACGAGGGCGACGACGACGCATACCTCACCGCCACCATCCACGAGACGCTCCGCCGCCGGCCGGTGCTCGCGAACGCCGCGCCACGGCTCGTGATCGAGCCGGTGGAGATCGGCGGCTGGCGCTACGAGCCGGGCGTGTGCCTGCTGGCCGACGCCTACTCGCTGCATCACGACCCGGACATCTATCCCGACCCCTACGCGTTCAGGCCCGAGCGCTTCCTCGACAAGCAGCCCGGCACCTACACGTGGATCCCGTTCGGCGGCGGCCGCCGCCGCTGTCTCGGCGCGAGCTTCGCGCTGATGGAGATGAAGATGGTGCTCCGCGCGGTGGTGGAGCAGGCCGAGGTCTCGCCCGCCGTCGCGGCGCACGAGGGCGCGCGGCGGCGCAGCATCACGCTGAGCCCGCGGGCGGGTGCCCGCATCGTGCTCCGGGCCCGGCGCGCCGCCCCGGTCCCCGCCGCGGCCTAGCCCACGGGCAGTCGGCCACGGTACCTTCCGGGCGCCGATGCTTTCCAGGACCGAACCGTTCCTCGCCGAGCTCTCCAAGGCAATCCCATCACGGCCGTTCGCGGTCGAGCTCTGGGACGGCTCCGAGCTGCCCTCGACGAACGGCGGCGGGCCCACGTTCCAGGTGCGCTCGGCGGACGCGTTCGCGCATGCGCTGCGGGCCCCGGGACAGCTCGGCCTCGGCCGGGCGTACGTGTCGGGCGCGCTCGAGGTCGACGACCTCGACGACGCGCTCGAGCTGCTCGACCGCTGGCAGCCGCCGCCGCTCGACCGGAGCGCGCAGGCGCGGCTCGCGCTCGCCGCGGCGCGGGCCTCGGGGATCCGCCGGCCTCCGCCCGTGCCCCGCGCCGAGCTCCGCCGGCGCGGGCGGCGCCACAGCCCGGAGCGCGACGCGCGCTCGGTGCGGCACCACTACGACGTCTCGAACGAGTTCTTCAAGCTCTTCCTCGGCGAGTCGCTCACCTACAGCTGCGCGCTGTTCTCACGAGGCGCCACGACGCTCGAGGAGGCGCAGGAGGCGAAGCTCGAGCTCGTGTGCACGAAGCTGGCGCTCGAGCCGGGGCAGCGCGTGCTCGACGTGGGCTGCGGCTGGGGCAGCTTCGCGCTGCACGCGGCGGCGAACCACGGCGTGACGGTCGTGGGCATCACGCTCTCCGAGCCGCAGGCGCGGCTGGCGCGCGAGCGCATCGCCGAGCGCGGGCTGTCCGACCGCGTGGAGATCCGGGTGGCCGACTACCGCGAGCTCGCCGACGAGCCGTTCGACGCCGTCGCGAGCATCGGGATGGTCGAGCACGTGGGCTCGGCACAGATCGACGTCTACGCACGGCAGGTGGCGAGGCTCGTCAAGCCGGGCGGGCGGGTGCTGAACCACGGCATCGCGCGGCTGAGGGTGGGCGACCCCGAGGCGGGGCCGTTCTCGGAGCGCTACGTGTTCCCCGACGCCGCGCCGCTCCACCTGTCGCGAATCCAGACCGCGCTCGAGCGCGCAGGCCTCGAGACCGAGCACGTGGAGGGGCTCCGCTCCGATTACGCGGAGACGCTTCGCCACTGGGCCCGCAACCTGGACGACAACATCGACGAGGCCACACGGCTCGCCGGCCCCGAGCGGCTCCGGGTGTGGCGCCTCTATCTGCGCGCCGCCCGGCGCGGATTCGAGAGCGGCTTCACCTCGGTCTACCAGGTGCGCTGCTCGCGACCCGTTTCGCGGTAACCCTTTCTTGCGCGATGTGAAAACCCGGGTTACTGTCGCCCAATGCTTTCGGATTCCCGCAGGTTCTCCCGCAAATTCGCCGCAATCGCGCTCATCGCGGCGCCGCTCCTCATGGCGCTCGGCAACTTCATCGATCCCGCGTGGAGCGACGACACCGCCGAGTACCTCGCCGAGGTCGCGGACGGCGAGGGCGCATACCTGACTGCCGGCGTCCTCTGGACGCTCGGCTCGCTGCTTCTGGTGGTCGGGATGCTCGGCGTCGTGCGGCTGGTGCGCGGCCGGCGGGTGACGCTCGGCCAGATCGGTGCCGGGCTCATCATCTTCGGCGCGATCGGCATGAGCGCCGGCCTCGCCTTCAACGGCTTCGAGATCGCCATGGCCGCCGAGGACAACCGCGAGGCGATGGTCTCGCTCAGCGACGCCGTCGAGGAGAGCACGGCGCTGACGATCTACTGGGTCAGCTTCTTCATGGGTGGGATCGTGCTCGGCGTGATTCTCCTCACGGTCTCCCTCTTCCGCACGAAAATCGTCCCGATCTGGGCGCCGATCCTGCTGGTCGTCTCGATCGTGCTTGGCTTCGCCGGCGACAACCAGGTCATCGGCGGGCTCTCGTTCATCGTGCTCGCAGCGGGGTTCCTGCCGCTCGCGCAGCGCATGCTGGCGACGTCGGACGACGAATGGGAGCGGTGGGTGCTGCCCGCCACGACCGTGCAGCAGCCGCCGGCTGACCGCATGCCCGCCGGCGCGCCCTAGTTCGCCAGCGCGGCCTTCAGCAGCTCGGAGGCGCCCAGCATCCCGCCCAGGTTGGGATGCACGGGCGCCGCCGCGTTCGCCGGCACGACCGGCTCCACCCACCGGATCACCGGCGGCTGGCACGCGTCGTGCCCGACGCTGGCGGCGTACCAGTCCACCAGCTCCGCGCCCGCCGCCGCGGCCTCGGTCGCGAGCATCGCGTTCAGCTCCACCTGCTTCGCGCGCATGTACGGCACGTCGCCCTCGGTGATCGGCATCTGCGGCCAGCAGCCCGGCCCGGAGTGCGGCAGGATCGCCGCGTAGTTCACGACCAGGATGCGGGCCGACGGTGAGCGGTCCTTGATGCCCTGGAGCACCGCCGCCACGAGCGGCGCCGTGGCCGCGATCCGCTCGCTGATCTCGTCACGGCCGTTCACCACGTAGCGGTCCTGGCACGGAGTGCCCTCCGGCGACCGGCTGACGCAGTCCTCCGCGATGCTCGAGAAGCCGATGTCGTTGCCGCCGATCTGGAGCGTCACGATCTCCGTGGTGGCGGTGAGCCGGTCGAACTGCGGCGGGTTCGGGCCGTCCGGGGACACGCCCTGCGGGTTCGTCATGTCCTCGGTCTCCGCGCCGCTGCAGCTCGCGTCGCGCAGCGTCAGGCCGAGGTCGCGCGCCGCGAGGTTCGGGAAGTTGTTGTTCGACTTCAGGCAGCCGAAGATCGGCACCTGGACCGGGATGAGCGGTCCGGCGGTGAAGGAGTCGCCGAGCGCCACGTACTCCTGCGCGGCGGCCGACGCCGGCACCGCCAGCGCGAGCATCGAGATGAACACGGCCAGCAGCGACTTCCCCCACCTGGTCATGCGCATGTTGTTCCCAGGGCCATTCGCCGGGTAACGGGGGAACATGGCTGAGCTAACTGAACTAGAGGAAAAGGTGGCGGAGGTGTACGGCCTGGCTCAGGCCGCGCAGGACGCCACGGACAAGGTCAAGGGGCTCGTCGAGGACGACGAGATCGCGACCCTGCTCCAGAAGATGCACGACGAGGCCGCGCAGACCGAGCAGCGCTGCGAGCAGGTGGCCGGCGAGCTCGACGGCAAGAAGACCGCGATCCAGGAGAAGGCGCGCGAGACGAAGCAGGAGGCCGAGCAGATGATGAAGGACTACCTCGGCGACGACGCCGACGGGCTCGACGGGCTCGAGTTCCTCATCATGGCCGAGGCCGGCGAGCTCGGGCACGTGGAGATCGTGGGCGCGATGAACGAGGTGACCGGCGAGCCGAAGGTGCAGGAGCTGTTCGAGTGGGCGCAGCCGATCCAGGCGCGCCACTTCGAGCAGACGCGCCAGGCGGCGCTCCGGCTAGCCAGGCAGGAGGCCTAGGAGGCGATCGGCGACGAGCTCGGGCTGCTCGTCGACGACGAAGTGGCTCGCGTCGGGCGACCAGCTCGAGCTCGACCATGTCGGTCTGTGAGGCGGCGTCCTCGACGGCGCGCGGTGTGATCACGACGTCGCGTCGCCCGAAGACGATCTTGGTCGGCACCTTCAGCGAATCCGGCGGAGTACCGGCCGCGCAGGACCTTCGGCAGCTCGCGCAGGAAGAACGTGCGGTAGAGGCGCTCGGTCGCCCGGGCGCGCTCGCCGCCGAGCCGCGCGGTGAACGCCTCGCGCGCCGGCTCCGGGATCGGGCGCGGGCCGAACGTGCGCCCGACCCAGCCGCCCGAGGCCCGGCGTCGACAGCACGGGCATGTACAGGAACCGCCAGGCGTCGAGCGTGACCTTCGTGTCGCGCGCGGGCCACGGCGGCAGCACGTTGACCGCGAGCAGCCGCTCCACGCGCTCGGGGTGCTCGAGCGCGAGCAGGAAGCCCACGTAGCCGCCCCAGTCGTGCCCGGCGACGTGACCTTCTCGATCGCCGAGCTCGTCGAGCAGCGCGAGCACGTCGCGCATGAGCTGATCCTTCTCGTAGCCGCTCTTCGGCACGTCGCTCCAGCCGAAGCCGCGGAGGTCCGGCGCGATCACGCGCGCGTGCGGCGCGACCAGCGGGATCACGTCGCGCCACAGGTACCAGTGCTGCGGCCACCCGTGCAGGAGGAGCACGGGCGGGCCCTCGCCGGCGAGGGCTACGTGCGTGCGCAGCCCGCCCGCGTCAACGAACCGGTGCTCTACGCCTGTTACGTGAGGAATGCCGTCGGCCACCGTGGCGCACGCTATCCGGCTTCGGCGGCTTGAACCCGGCCTGCTCGAACTGCGCGTGGAGCCGCAGCTCGTGCGCGATCTTCCCGACGTCGCGGGCCTGGTCGTGCATCACGAACGTCACTCCGACGCCCGTGCGGCCCGCGCGGCCCGTGCGCCCGATGCGGTGCACGTAGGTCTCGCGGTCCTCGGGGGCGTCGAAGTTCACGACCTGGGTGATGTCGTCCACGTCGATGCCGCGCGCGGCCACGTCGGTCGCGACGAGCGCCGCCACATGGCCGCTGTGGAAGCGCCTGAGCGCCTTCTCGCGCTGTGACTGCGACTTGTCGCCGTGCATCGCGGCCGCGTCCACGCCGCGCTTGGCGAGCCGCTTCACGAGCCGGTCGGCGCCGCGCTTGGTGCGGACGAAGACGAGCGTGCGCCCGGCGTCGTCGCCGCGCAGCACGCGCACGAGCGAGTCGAGCTTGTCCTCGTGCGCGACCGCGTGGAAGCGGTGCTCGATGTCGACGCGAGCGTCCGCCCTCGGCGTGTGCTCATGCCGGCGCGCATCGCGGGTGTACTCCGCCGCGATGCGGCCGGCCTCTCCTTCGAGTGTCGCGGAGAGAAAGAGGGTCTGGCGGTCGCGGGGCACCTGGGCCACGATGCGGTCGACCGCCGGGCGGAAGCCCATGTCGAGCATCCGGTCGGCCTCGTCGAGCGCGAGCACGCGGACCCGGTCGAGCCGGACGGCGCCGCGCGCCATCAGGTCCTCGAGCCGGCCGGGCGTGGCGACGATGATGTGCGCCTTGCGGGCGAGCTTGATCTGGCGCTCGAAGCCGACGCCGCCGTAGACGGCGGCGACCGAGAGGGCGCGCGCGGTCGCGATGTCGCGGATCTCCTCGACGATCTGGCTGGCCAGCTCGCGCGTCGGCGCGAGCACGAGTGCCGCGGCGCGCGGCGTCGTCGGCCTCGATCAGGTCCACGAGCGGCACGCCGAGCGCGAGCGTCTTGCCCGACCCGGTCGGCGACTTCACGAGCACGTCGTGACCGGCCAGCACGTCCGGGATGACCGACGCTTGAACGGGAAACGGACTCTCCAGGCCGCGCCCCGCGAGGGTTCGTGCGACCACCGGCGAAACGCCGAGGTCGGCGAAGGACTGCTTGTTCATTCTGCTCCTGACGGCGGCCGTGCGTGACGACCGCTAGCTATCTGGGAGATTCACCTGACCCAGATCGCAACTGCCACCGGAGACGAGAACCTCGCGGGTGACGGACGTCACCCACGTCGGGGACGGTAGCAGGCGGTGAAACAACGGCCCGCCTTTGTGGGTAGGGTCCTGCACAGTGAGCGACGCACACCATCGCAGCAGCCGGCCAGGCCCCACGCCGGACGACATTCAGCCCGTCAAGAACGAGACCGCCGACCGGATCGCCACCGGCACGATCACCGCCCTGCCGTTCATAGCGCTCGGGATCGTCTGCTGGCAGCTCTGGAACGACCTGCTCCATTGGAGCGACGTCGCCGTGTTCGCGATCATGTACTTCCTGTGCGCCATCGGGCGTGACCGTCGGCTTCCACCGCCACCTCACCCACCGCAGCTTCAAGGCGAAGAAGCCGGTGCGCGCGTCGCTCGCCGCCATGGGCTCGATCGCCATCGAGGGGCCCGTCATCTCGTGGGTGGCCGACCACCGGAAGCACCACGCCTTCTCGGACCAGGAGGGGGACCCGCACTGCCCGCACGTCGGTCACGGGAATGGCTGGAGCGCTGCCATCCGGGGCCTCTTCCACGCCCACGTCGGCTGGCTGTTCATCCACACCCAGCGCGGCAAGCGCGACCGCTACGCGCCGGACCTGATCGCCGACCCGACGATCAACTTCATCGACCGCACCTTCCTGTTCTGGGTGTTCGCGGGCCTCGCCCTTCCCTTCGGGCTCGGCTACCTGATCGGTGGGTCGCTGAGCACCGCGCTCACCGGCCTCCTCTGGGGCGGCGGCGTCCGGATGCTCGTGGTGCACCACGTGACCTACAGCATCAACTCGCTGTGCCACTTCTTCGGCCGCAGGGACTACAAGACGGACGACGAGTCGCGCAACCTCGCCTGGCTGTCGGTCTTCACGTTCGGCGAGTCGTGGCACAACAACCACCACGCCTTCCCCACCTCGGCCCGGCACGGCCTCCGCTGGTGGCAGGTCGACCCGTCCTGGATGGTGATCCGGGGACTCGAGAAGCTCGGCCTGGTGTGGGACGTCGTGCGCGTGGACGAGCGCCGGCAGGAGCGCAAGGCGCTCACCGCCGACGCCCACTAGCAGCGCGCTAGTCCTCGAACGGCATCAGGATCCAGAGCACGAGGTACGGCAGCGGCGTGAGCCCGATCGCGGCCGCGAGCGAGACGACCCTCGCCACGAACGGGTTGATCCCGTAGCGCCGCGCGAACGCACCGGTGACGCCGGTGAGCACGCGCTGCTCGCGTCTTCGGGAGAGCCCGTTCTCCGCGAACCAGGCTCGAGCGCCCTTGAGCCCGGTGGCCTCGACTGCTGTCTGTGACCGTGTGGTTGCTTCCATGACTTCCTCCTTGTTTGTTGACGTGGGAACAGCATGCCGTCACGCGGGCATCGATCCCAGGGGGCAGCCAGGGGTCACGGGGTACGGGTAGCCCCTAGAGCGCGCGGAAGGCGGCCGTGACCGCCGCGGCCACGACCACGCACGCCACGATCGACTCCGTGCGCCAGTAGACGAGGCCGCCCGCCGCCACGCCGGCCGTGTCGGCCTCGAGCGCCAAGCGGTCGCCCTCCGCGAACACCTGGGTCGCCACGAGCGCCGCCAGCAGAGCCGGCGACAGCAGGATCACGACGCTCGTGAACCAGGTGGGCAGCTCGCGGCCGCCGAGCGCCACCGGGCCGAGCGCCTTGATCGCGGCGGTCACCGCGAACGAGCCGGCGATCGTGATCGCGAAGACGCTCACCGGGGCTCCCCCTCCGCCTCCTGGCGCTCCCTCACCTCGGCACGCGCGCGGCGCGTGAGACCGACCAGCGAGGCGAGGCTCGCCACGAGCACGGGTATGCCCGGCGGGGTGAACGGGATCAGGACGAGCGCGAGCGCGGTGCCGAGCGCCGCCACGCCGCGGGCGCGCCTGCTGCGCAGCTCGTTCAGGAGCAGGCCGAAGAAGAAGGCGGGGAAGATCGCGTCGAGGCCGAGCTTGTCCGTGTCGCCCAGCACGTCGCCCCAGAGGACGCCGACGGCCGTCCCGCTGATCCACGTGCAGTAGGCGATCGCGGACGCGCCCAGGAGCAGCGCCTCGTCGAAGGTGCCGTCCCCGCGAGACGACAGCGCCCAGGAGTGGTCCACCACCGCCTGCCCCTTCAGCGCACGCTTGATCGGGCCGCCGCTGAAGGACGGGCCGACCGCCGCGCTCATCGGCAGGAAGCGCGAGTTCATCAGCGTCGCCGCGGCCACCGCCGCCCCGGCGCCGCCGCCGGCGCCCACGATCGACACCGCGGTGAACTGCGCCGACCCCGCGAAGACGATCGCGGAGAAGATCACCGCGGCGACCGGCGAGAAGCCCGCGTCCTCCGCGAGGATCCCGAACGAGAGCGCGAGGATGAAGCCGGCCACCGCGAACGGCGCGCCGACACGGACGCCTTCGCGAAAGCCCCTGGTGCGTACGAGCGCCGTCAGTTCTCGACGAAGTAGCTGCCCGACTCGCCGCTCGAGAAGTAGCGCGTCGTGACGGTCTTCTTCCGCGTGTAGAACTCGACCGCGTCGGTGCCGTGGGCGTGCAGGTCGCCGAGGAAGCTGTCCTTCCAGCCCGAGAACGGGAAGAACGCGACCGGCGCCGCCACGCCGATGTTCACGCCCACCATCCCGGCCTCCACGTCGTGCCGGAAGCGCCGCACGGCGGCCCCCGACTCGGTGAAGATCGAGACGCCGTTGCCGAAGCGCGAGCCGTTGACGGTCTCGATCGCCTGGTCGAGCGTGTCGACGTGGATCAGCGACAGGACCGGCCCGAAGATCTCCTCGCGCGCGAGCTCCATCTCCGGCTTCACGCCGTCGAGGATCGTCGCGCCGATGAAGCAGCCGTCGGCCACGCCCGGGTCGCGGCCGTCCACCACGAGCTCGGCGCCCTCGCCGATGCCGCGCTCCACGGCGGCGAGGATGCGCTCGCGCGCGGTCTCGGACACGACCGGACCGAGCTCGTTCTGCTCGTCGAGCCCGTCGCCGACGCGGATGGACTCCGCGGCCTCCTTCAGCGCCGGCACGAGCCGCTCGTGCGCCTCGCCGACCGTCACCACCACCGAGCCCGCCATGCAGCGCTGGCCGGCGGCTCCGAAGGCCGAGCCGATGATGCCGTTCACGGTCTTGTCGACCACGGCGTCCGGCATCACGACCATGTGGTTCTTCGCGCCGCCGAGCGCCTGCACGCGCTTGCCGGCCTTCGCCGAGCGCTCGTAGACGATCTTCGCGACCGGCGCGGAGCCGACGAACGAGATCGCGTCGATCCCGGGGTGGTCGAGCATCCCCTCCACCACCTCGCGCCCTCCGTTCACGAGGTTCACGACGCCGGGCGGGAGCCCGATCTGATCGAGCACCTCGAAGGCGATCTGCTGCGTGAGTGGCACCTGCTCGGAGGGTTTCAGGATGAACGCGTTCCCGCACCCGATCGCGAACGGCAGGAACCAGAACGGCACCATCGCCGGGAAGTTGAACGGCACGATCGCAGCGCACACGCCCACCGGCTGGCGGATGGTCTCGGCGTCGATGCCGCGCGAGACGTCCTCGAGGATCCGGCCCTGCATCGTCGTGGGGATCGCGCAGGCGGCCTCGACCATCTCGATCATCCGCGCCACCTCGGCGCGGGCGTCCACGATCGTCTTCCCCATCTCCGTCGTGACCGAGCGCGCGAGGTCCTCGCGGCGCGCGTCGAGCCCCTCGCGGAGCGCGAACAGGAGCCGCGCGCGTGCGATCACCGACACGTCCCGCCAGGCGGGCAGCGCGGCGCGAGCGGCGCGCACCGCCGCGTCGAGGTCGGTTGCGCTGGAGAGGGGGACGCGGGCGAGCACCTCGCCGTTCGCCGGGTTGGTCACGTCGAGCTGCTCGGACGCCCCGGCGGGCGTCCACGAGCCGCCGATGTAGTTGTCGAGGACGCGGGTTGGCGGATTCTGTGACGGTCACTCCACCAGCATACGTTCCCCGTTGTCGGCGTCGGCGGATTCGATCATCGGCCTGATCAGGTCGATCGGCAGCGGGAACACGATCGTCGAGCCCTGGTTCGAGCTGATGTCCGTCAGCGCCTGGAGGTAGCGCAGCTGGATGGTCACCGGGTTCGGCCGGATGACGTCCGCGGCCTCGGCCAGGCGGTCGGCCGCCTGGTACTCGCCCTCGGCGTTGATCACCTTCGCGCGCCGGTTGCGCTCGGCCTCCGCCTGGCGCGCCATGGCGTGCTGCATCCGCTCGGGGATCTCCACGTCCTTGATCTCGACGATCGTGACCTTGATGCCCCACGGCTCGGTCTGCTCGTCGATGATCTGCTGGAGGCTCTCGTTCAGGCTCTCGCGCTCGGACGAGCAGCGCGTCGAGCTCGGCCTTGCCGAGCACCGACCGGAGCGTCGTCTGGGCGATCTGGAGGGTCGCCGCCATGAAGTCCTCCACGTCGAGCACGGCGCGGCGCGGGTCGATCACGCGGAAGTAGGCGACCGCGGCCACGCGCACGGGCACGTTGTCGCGCGTGATCACCTCCTGCGGCGGGATCCGCAGGGTCACCGTGCGCAGGCTCACCCGGACCATCCGGTCCACCGCCGGGATCAGCAGGATGAGGCCAGGCCCCTTCTCGTCGATCACGCGCCCGAGCCGGAACACCACCCCGCGCTCGTACTCGCGCAGCACCCGGACCGAAGCGCCCGCGAGCGCAATGGCCGTGAGGACCACGATCGCAATGACGATCACCACAGCGAGGATCATCGGAACTCCTCCTCCCATTCCTCCGCTTTGCGTACCCCGAGGGTCAGCCCGGTGACGCGCTCGACCACGACCGCGTCGCCCGCGGCGAGGCCCTCCTCCGAGTCGGGCCAGCTCGGCCGCGCTCTCCAGAGGGCGCCGTCCACGAACACCTGACCGTCGCCGTTCTGCCAGCTGCGCACGACGCCGCAGCGGCCGGCGAGCGCCTCACGGCCCGAGGCCGCGCGCAGGCGGCGCGTGGCGAGTGCCTTGCGCGTCGCGAACGCGAGCCAGAGCCCTGTCGCCGCCAGGGCGCCGACGACGGCGCCGACCACGATTCCCGCGCCCGCGCCGGCACCCGCGATCGCGAGCGCGGCTCCGCCCGCGAGCGCCAGGCCGCCCGCCGCTCCCAGCAGCCCGCCGGGCACGTGGGCCTCCGCCACCAGAAGGGTGGCTCCGACAACAAGGAGAGCCACGCCGGCTTCGACCATCTCGCTCTACGACAATCGTACGCCTCTCCCGCACGCGCCGCCGGAATCTGGCGCGTCGCTACAGTCCCCCCGCCTTGAGCCCGAAGGGACGACATCGCGTCACGCGGCGGGACCTCATTCGCATCGGCGGGGCCGGCGCCGCGGGTGCCGCCGCGCTCGGGGCGGTGGGCTGTGACCTGACCGACTCCGGCGACGACGACTCGTCGGCGCAGACGGTCGTCACGCGGGACAGCGAGCCGCTCAACACGCTGCTGATCGTCACCGACAGCACGCGCCGCGACTTCGTGAGCGCGTACGACGGTGCGGACGAGCGCGCCGACACGCCGAACCTCGACGCGCTCGCGAACGAGGGCCTGAAGTTCGACCGCGCGGTGCCGGAGGCGATGCCGACGGTGGCCGTGCGGCGCGCGCTGCTCACGGGCACCCGCGCGTACCCGTTCCGCGACTGGAAGGTGGCGCCGAAGCTGCCCCAGTTCCCCGGCTGGAGCACGATCCCGGCCCACAGGAAGCTGTTCACGGAGTACCTCGACATGGCCGGCGTCGAGACCGCCTACGTGACCGACAACCCGTTCCTGGTGGGCCCCCGCTTCGCCCGCTTCCGGAGGTCGCTCGACATCTCGAAGTCGATCTACGACCAGGGCGAGTACCGGAGCTGGAACATCGGCATCGACCACTCGAAGGACGCGTCCGCCGAGCAGATCGAGAACTACCTCCTGCCCGCGCTCGCCGGGACCGAGGCCGAGCGGCGCCTCAAGGAGAACGTCGGCTTCAACAAGGGCCGCAAGGGCGACGAGCTGTCTGGCGCCCGCACGCTGAAGGCCGGCATGGACGTGCTGCGCCAGCTCAAGGACAAGCAGCCGTTCTTCCTGGGCGTCGACGCGTTCGACCCGCACGAGGCGTGGAACGTGCCGACCACGTTCATGCTCCGCTTCGAGGACCACGAGGGCGTGGAGCCGATCCTGCCGTTCAAGACGCCCTACTCGAAGGTGAGGGACCTCGACGTGACCGAGGAGCAGGTGGAGCGCGTCCGCGAGCTGTACGCGGCCGAGCTCACCTACATCGACGCCTGGATCGGCAGGCTCCTGAACCTGCTCGACGAGCTCCGGCTCGCGGAGCGCACGGTCGTGTACTACCTGTCCGACCACGGCCTGCTGCTGGGCGAGCACGGGCTCATGGGGAAGGCGAACTCGAAGCTCGGCAAGGAGATCCACGCGATCCCGTACATCATTCGCCACCCCGAGGGGAAGCGGGCGGGCGAGACGAGCGACTGGTTCGCATCCACCCACGACGTCGCCCCCACGCTGCTCTCGTTCCAGGGCATCACCGTGCCGGGCCGGATGGACGGCGAGGACCTGACGGTCATGTTCGACGGCGCGGACCCGCCCGAGCGGCCGTACTGGACGACGTGCTACGCGGACCACGTGGCCGCGGGCGACGGCCGCTACCTGCTCATCGCCGACAACCAGGGCGAGGAGAAGGAGCTCTTCGACACCGAGGAGGACCCGGCCGAGGAGAACGACGTGGCCGCCGACAACCCGGACGTGGTCGACCGGCTGTGGCGCAACATCGTGGACGACGCGGGCGGGACGATGCCCGTGTTCGGCAAGACCGGCGTCGTGACCGGCTAGGCCAAAAGCTCAAGACCAGTGTAGAATTCCTTAGCGGATGCCGGCCACAAGCTGCTCCGCACCCACTCCCAGGCCCTTCGCCAACCGCGCGATCGTGCCGAGCCGCGGCTCCCGGACCGCGCGCTCGAGCCGCGAGATCTCCGTCGGGTGGAGCCCTGTCTTCGCCGACAGCTGCTCCTGCGTGAGCCTGGCGCTCGCGCGGCATTTCCGGAGGTTCGCGGCGAATCGCTCCTCCGGGGTCACGCCGGGCATCCTCGGCGAGGTGGGCCAATGAGTACAGAGCCAATGACTCAAGCGCCGGCCAGGCTCCGCGCGGCCCTCCAGCGCGTGGAGCTGGCCGGCTCCTATCACCGCGCGGCGCGTGCCCGGCGGCTCGCGATCCCGCACGTGGAGCTGGCCGCGCTCGAGCACCTGGACGCGCTCGGCGGGCTCACGCCGGGCGAGCTGGGGCACCGGCTGGGCCTGACCTCCGGCGGCGTGACGGCGCTGACCGGCCGGCTCGTGGACGCGGGCCTCGTGGCCCGGCGCCGCCACCCGGAGGACGGGCGCATGCGCGTCCTCACGGTCACGCCCGCCGGAGCGGACCTGCTCCGCGAGCACGTCGGCCCCGTGCTGGAGGCCGGCGAGGAGCGAGCTGAGGGCGCTCACCGGCGCCGAGGTGGAACGGCTCGCCGCCGCGCTCGAGGCGATGGCCGCCCGCACCGAGGAGGAGGCGGCGGCCACGCCGGGGCCCGAGCGGGTCTACGAGAGCGACGGGTTCTCGCGCGCCCTGCTGATGTAGAGCGCGGCCCGGCTCGGGTCAGGCCGAGATCGGCTCCGCGAGCCGGACGAACCGCTTGAACGCGACGACCGCGTCCGGGTCGAACTGCGTGCCCGCGTGGCGCTCGAGCTCGAGAAGCGCTCCCTGCGTGTCCAGCGGCGCGCGGTACGGACGCCGCTTCGTCATCGCGCCGTAGGCGTCGCACACCGAGACGATCCGGGCGGCGAGCGGGATCCGCTCGTGCGTGAGGCCGTACGGGGTAACCCCGGCCGTCGGGGCGCTCGTGGTGGAGGCGAACGATCGGGGCCACGGCCTCGAGCCCGGGGATGCCCGCCACCATCTCGGCGCCCCACACGGGATGCATCCGGACCAGGCGCTGCTCCTCGGGCGTGAGCCTGCCCGGCTTCGAGAGCACCTCGCTCGGGATGCGCAGCTTGCCCACGTCGTGCATCAGCGCGCCGAGCTCCACCTCCACGAGCTCGGCACGGGTGAGGCCCAGCTGGGTGCCCACCGCGGTGGCCGCGGTGGCCACCTCGATCGAGTGCCAGTAGGTGTCGGCGTCGGACTCCGCGAGCGCCCTGAGCAACTCCATCCCACCCGGTTCGAGCTTTCGCCGCTCGTCCCTGCCGGTCAGCCTCCGTTCGGCACGGGCGGGCGGCGAAAGCTGAGCCGGGCCGTGGTGCCTCCATCCACGTAGATCACCTGTCCCGTTATGAACGCGGCGGCGGCCTCGTCGAGTAGGAAAACGGCGAGTGGCGCAACGTCGCCGGGGGTGCCGATCCTGCCCGCGGGGATCGACCGTCCAAGGGCCTCTCTGCTGAAGCCCGGACGAGATCGGATCCTGGGTACCTCGATCGCGCCAGGCGCAACCGAGTTGACCCGGACCCCGCGCCCAGCGAGCTCGACGGCGAGCGAGCGCGTGAACGCCTCAAGGCCGCCCTTGCTGGCCGAGTACGCCGCGTGACGCGGCAGGCCTCCGCGTCCGTGGATGGACCCGATGTTCACCACGGCCCGGCAGCCGTGCCCGAGCGCCCGCTGCGCGCACACGAACGGGGCGCGGAGGTTGAGCCCCAGGAGCTGGTCGAAGTCCGCGGGCGTCGTCTCCTCGAAGGCGAGCTCCCTGGTGATCCCCGCGTTCGAGACCAGGCCGTCGAGGCCGCCGAGGGCCGCGGCCGCCTCGTCCACAACCCGGAGGCACTCGGCGGGATCGCCGAGGTCGCCGCGCACCGCGCCGGCGCCCGTCTCGATCAGGGCGAGCGTCTCGTCCGGGGGCGTGGAGGAGGTGTGGACGCACACGCGCGCGCCCTGCCGTGCCGCCTCCACGGCGATGGCCTGCCCGATTCCCACTCCGGCGCCGGTCACGAGCACGCGACGTCCGTCGAGCGCGCCCACGCCTATCCCGCGAACGGCGTCGCGGGCAGGCCCGCCACGCCGGGCCGGTGGGCGAACACGCAACCGGCGAGCGGCTCGCCGGGCGCGCCGCGGGCGGCGGTCGTCACGTAGAGCGTGCCGAGATCGGAATCGCCGAAGCAACAGCTCGTCACGTTCGTCGCGGGCAGCTCGACCCGGTCGTCGAGCTCGCCGGCCGGGGTGTAGCGCTGCACCGCTCCACCGCCCCAGAGAGCGAGCCAGATGCCGCCCTCCGCGTCGACCGCCAGCCCGTCCGGCCGGCCGTGATCGCCCGGCACGTGAATCACGGCCGCGCGGCCGGCGATGGTGCCGCGCTCCACGTCGAACTCGTAGACGTCGATTCGCGCCCGGGCGGTGTCCACGTGATACATCCGATCGCCCTCGGGGCTCCAGCCGATGCCGTTCGAGGTGGAGATGCCGGGCAGCACGCGCGCCACGCTCAGATCCGGGTCCAGCCGGTAGAGCGCCGCGGTGCGCGTGTCGCCCGCGAGCGACATCGTGCCCGCCCAGAGGCGGCCGCGGCTGTCGCAGGCGCCGTCGTTCATCCGCGTGTCGGCCCGGTTCGCCTCCACGGGCGCGACCAGCCGCGGAGGCCGGTCGTCGCCTACGTCCGTGACGGCGAACCCGTCCCGGAGCGCCAGCACGAGCCCGCCACCGGCACGCGGGGCCACGCAGCCGACCGGCTGGCCGGCGTCGAACGACGAGAGCTTCGCCGCCCGCGGAGCGCCGGTGCACCACGCCGCGGTCGATGTCCACCCAGACGAGGTCGCCGCGCGCGGCATCCCAGACCGGCCCCTCCGCGAGGTCACAGCGGACGCCGGCGGCGACGGCCCCGCGGAGGAGGGGTGCCGCGGGGCCTGTCACTGCGCGGTCCAGCCCCCGTCAACGAGCAGGCTGGTACCGGTCACGAGCGCCTCACGGCGCGCCAGGACGGCCTGCGAATCACGGTGCTCCTCGTCGAGAACGGGGGCTACCAGTCCATCCACGCCCTGCAGCGGAACCGGACCGGGCGCAGCTTCGGCCTCGAGTTCCGGGAGCGCTCGGGGAGCGGGGCCGAGCTGGCCGGCGACTACGTCGACGTCGACTACGCGGCGAACGCGCGCAGCCTCGGGTGCGCGGCGTACGTCGTCTCCTCCCTCGACCAGCTCCGCGACGCGCTCGCCGAAGCGCGCTCCGAGCCGCGGCCGACGGTCATCGTGGCCCGGGTCGAGCCGCACCGGCTCCTGCTCGACTCGGACTGCTGGTGGGACGTCGGCGTCGCCGAGGTGTCCGAGCGCCCCGAGACGCGCGAGCTGGCGGCCGAGCACGCACGCGGCCGCGCCTTGCAACGACACCTCGGCTGAGCCGTGCGGATCGTCGCCACCGACGAGGTCCCGGCCGTGGCACGTCACGCGTTCGCTCCCCTGGGCGAGATCGTCGTCGACGGCGCTCCGGGCGGCGGAGCGCTCGCGGACGCGGAGGTGCTGATCGTCCGCGGCGGGACGCTCGACGCCTCGGTGCTCGACCGCGCCGCGTGCCTCCGCGCGGTGGCCCGGACCGGCGCGGGCTACGACAACATCGACGTGGACGAAGCCACCCGACGCGGCGTGCCGATCGTCTATGCGCCGGGGGCCGGGAGCCAGCCGGTGGCGGAGGGCACCGTGGCGCTGATCCTGGCCGCCGCGAAGCGCGTGCGACAGCTCGGCCAGGTCGTGGGCGAGGGCGACTGGAGCGCTCGCTACGGCGTGGCCGGCCTCGACCTGGACGGAGCCTGCCTCGGAGTCGTGGGCCTCGGCGCGATCGGCACGCGCGTGGCGCGCCTGTGCGCCGCGCTCGGGATGAGGGTGCTCGCACACGACCCGGCGGCCACCGCGAGCCCGCCCGAGGCGAAGCTCGTATCCCTATCGGAGCTCGCGGCGCACGCCGACGTTCTCACCCTTCACTGCGCCCTGACCGATGAGACCCGCGGCCTGGTCGACGCGACGCTGCTGTCGAAGCTGCGGCCGGGCGCGGTTCTTGTGAACGTGGCGCGCGGCGAGCTGGTCTCGAGCGAGGAGGTCCTGGCCGACGCACTCGCGACGGGCCGCCTGTCCGCGGTGGCCCTGGACGTCTTTCCCCACGAGCCGCCCGACCCGCGCCACCGCCTCTACTCGGACCCGCGCGTGATCTGCACGCCACACTCGGTCGGGCTGACGCGCCGCTGGAACGAGGAGGTCTTCAACGCCCTGGCATCCGGCGTGCAGAGCGTGCTGAGAGGAGAGCGGCCGGCGAACCTGCTGAACCCGGAGGCGCTTCGGCGGCTATGAGTCAGCGGAGCTGCGCCTCGTCCTCCGCCTCGACCTCGAAGCGGAAGAGCGTGCGGCGCAGCGAGTCGCGGAGCGCGCGGCGGATGAAGATCGCGTCGGCCACCCCCCGCAGCGGGCCCCACTTCGCAAGCTCGTAGTCCAGGACGAGCGCGACCTCACTGCCCCCGTCCGCCGGCGCCACCTGAAACGTCTGCGTGCCCATGAGCTGCTCCTCGAACACCTGCGTGGAGAACACCCGCGCCTCGCTCTCCACCACGGTCTCCGTGACCCTGCCGCGGCCGTCCGGGTTCGACTCCCACACCACCCGCGAGCGCTTCGCGGGCCACTCCGGCGACAGCTCCAGCCGGCGCGCGAAGCCCTCCACGAACGAGGGCCATCGGTCGACGTCGGTCCACAGCCGCATCGCCTCGTCGGGCCCGAGCGGCACGGACGACACCGCGCTCGCCGTCCTCACTGCCCGTACACCTCCCGCACGATCTCGTCGATCGAGGTCTTCACGGAGTCGAGGAACGGCCGGACCTCCTCGACCAGCCGCTCGTATTCGGCACGCCCGTCGTCCGTCAGCGAGTAGTACCGCCGGGAACGCCGCTCCGGGTGCTCCCACTTCCCCTCGATGAGGCCCTTCGACTCGAGCTGGCGCAGAAGCGGATACATCGTGTTCGGATTGACCGACAGCACGCCGGCGGTCATCCCCCCGATCCGCTCCATCAGCTGGTTGCCGTAGCTCGGTCCCTCCGCGATCAGGTGCAGCACGAGCAGCGGCAGCACGGCCCGCCGCCGCAGCCCTCCGGTGAACGGGTCCTGTCCCTTGCGAGCAGGGGTGAGGCCCGCTTGCGCGACCGTCTCCCGAACCGCCTCTCGCTTGCCCGCCATTCCTGGCGGACATTGTTACGACTAACTAGGCCGCGGCCGCTGCCGGCTCTTCCACACGGCGAGGCATGAGCACCTCGCGCGCGATCACGAGCCGCTGGATCTGGGACGTGCCCTCGTAGAGCTGCATGATCTTCGCGTCGCGCATCAGCTTCTCGACGGGGTACTCCTTGATGAAGCCGTAGCCGCCGTAGACCTGCACGGCGTCGACGGTGATCTCCATCGCGGAGTCCGCGGAGAAGCGCTTCGCGTGCGAGCTGACGAGCGTGTTCCGCTTGCCCTGGTCGAGCTCGACGGCCGACTTCCAGACCATCAGGCGGGACGCCTCGATCTTGGTCGCCATGTCGGCGATCATGAACTGGATCGCCTGGTGCATCGCGATCGGCACGCCGAACTGGACGCGCTCCTTCGCGTAGTCGCGGGCGAACTCGAAGGCGGCGTTCGCGATCCCGACCGCCATGGCCGCGACGCCCGGGCGCGTGCGGTCGAGGGTCATCATCGCGAGCTTGAAGCCCTTGTTCTCCTCGCCGATCAGGTAGTCCGCGGGGATCTCGACGTCGTTGAAGGAGATCATCGCCGTGTCGGAGGCGCGCTGCCCGAGCTTGTCCTCCTTCTTGTCGACGGTCACGCCGTCGAGGTCGCGCGGCACGACGAAGGCCGAGATGCCGCGGTGGCCGGCCTCCTTGTCGGTCTTCGCGTAGACCGTGTACCAGTCGGCGTGCGAGCCGTTCGTGATGAAGCACTTGGTGCCGTTGATGACGTACTTGTCGCCGTTGCGAACCGCGGTGGTGCGCATGCCGGAGACGTCCGAGCCGGCGTCCGGCTCGGTCAGGCAGAAGGAGGCGAGCTTCGGCTCCTCGGTGAGCCTGCCGAGGAACTCCTTCTTGACCTCCTCCGAGGCGCCGATGATCACCGGCGCCGTGGCGAGGCCGTTGCACATGAGCGAGGTGCCGATGCCGGAGCAGCCCCAGCCGAGCTCCTCCTCGATGAGACAACCGGTGAGGAAGTCGAGCCCGGGCCCGCCGTACTCCTCGGGGATGTGGTTGTTCATCAGCCCAAGCTCCCAAGCCTGGTCGATGATCTCCCGGGGGAACGTCGAATCCCGGTCCAGGTCCCACGCGACCGGCCGGATCTCCTTCTCGGCGAAGTCGTGCGCGAGCTGGCGAATGTCCTTCTGCTCGTCGGAAAGAGTGAAGTCGACCACTGCTCTGGCTCCTCTGATTGACTCGTCAGTCAACGACTGTACCCCGCAGGTTACAGCAGGAAACGCGCGACCACGTAGATACCCGCGGCGAGCGCCAGGAGCACGAATATGGCCAGCCCGACCTGGTCCGGATAGAGGGCGGGACGGCTGGGAGCGAAGGTCCGCCGGCGTAGCCGCTTCCACATACGGGTCAAACTATCCGCGTGGAGGCATTCGGGATCATCCTCATCGCCGTCTCGGTCCTCGCGGTGCTCGCCGCGGCCGTCTCGTACTGGGGCAGCGGCGGGATCTACAGCAAGCTCGGCAGCAGCGACCTCGAGATGCGGCGGGAGGAGCCCGTGGCCACTCAGGCCGAGGCCGACGAGGAGATCCGCCAGATGCTGGAGGCCAAGTCGCGCCGCCGCGAGGCGCGCGGCGAGGCCCCGCTCGACATCGAGGCGGAGCTCGCGACGCTCACCTCGGCGAGCCCGGGAGCGGGCGACCCGGCGCTCCGCGAGGAGGTCCGCCAACTCGTGATCGCCCGCAACGAGCGGCGCCTCCGCCAGGGCAAGGAGCCGCTCGACGTGGAGGCGGAGATCGACCGCCAGCTGCGTGACCTAACGGGGTGATTTCACCCTCCTGGCGGGTATAGGCTGGCCCTGATGGCCGACGAACGCCGCTTCGAGCTCGACGATCTGCTCCTCCGCCCCGGCTGCTACCTCAACCCGCAGACCGAGGTCATGGTCGTAGTGGACGACTCGCCCTCGATCGACGGCGAGATCTTCAACATGGAGGAGTTCGAGGGTGCCGACTGGGTGCTGATCGCGGACGAGGTCCCCGTGGACGAGGCCCGCCGCGACGAGCTGCTCGAGACCTTCCAGGCCACCTACCACGGCGGCGACGGCCGGACCCGCGAGGTCAGCGTCAGCGAGGACGACGACTTCGTCGACGACGAGGAGAACCGCCCGCCCGAGCCGGACGTCGAGGAAGACGACGAGCCCTAGGCGGGCTCAGGCCGGCGCGCCGGTCTCGTCGAGCGCCTCGCGCAGCTCGCGCACCTTGTCGCGGTAGGCGCGCTCGCTCCCGCCGAGCAGGTAGGAGCCCCAGCGCACCCCGTTGTGCACGTGCGGGACCTCGTCGGCGAGCAGGTAGTCGAACACCAGCGCCACCCGCTGCTGGCCCAGCTCCATCAGCGTCTTCCGCCGGTGCGAGTGGCGCCACATCGCCCGTTGCTCGCTCGTCCCGTTGAACAGGCACAGGCGGCCGAGCAGGTCGTACGCGTAGATCGACTTGAAGTACGAGAAGCCGACCGCGAAGTCGCCCCACTGGCAGCCGAGCTCGTCCTTCATCAGCAGGTCGTGCAGGCGGGCGTGGCGCACCTCGTCCCAGTTCTGGCGCGCCATGTCCACGTGGAAGTCCCAGGGCATCTCCGGATGCTCGTGCGAGTTGCGCGCCATCAGCTCGGCCGCGCTCAGCTCCGCGTCCATCAGGCCGTGGAAGAAGTGCTGCTGCTCCTCTTGCCCCACCGGCACGTGGTTCTCCGCGCCGTTCACGTAGAGCTCACGTGACAGGTACGGGTCCCCGCCCTCCGTGACCTCCATGAAGTCGTCGCGCGCCGGCTCCACGAGCGGCGGCAGGATGCGCAGCTCGCGCGGCTCGGCGCGGAGCAGCACCGGCAGCGCGCCGATGTCGTGCTCGAAGTCGCCGCGGCCGGCGGCGTGGCGCTCCTGGCGCTCCACGATCTGCGAGAGGAGCCGGAGCGACGGCTCGTCGGCCACCGGGTCGAGGTTCTCGAGGTGCACGCGCATCGCCCGCACGAGCGCCGGCTTCGCCTCGCCGTAGGCCACGTCGAGGTAGGCCCGCGGGCTGTCCGCGTTCGCCATCCGGTCGAGCAGCGCGGCCAGCTCGGGCGAGGGCGAGCCCGGGTACTCGCTCGGGCTCCGCAGCTCGTACAGCCGGCGCTTGATCTTCGTCAGCGCACGGGCGTCGTCGTGCACGTGGTCGCCGAGCGCGTACTTGCGCTCCCAGCTCGGCTCGAGCGGCATCCAGCCGTTCGACAGGTGCACCAGCTCACGCAGAACGTGGAAATAGTTCGAGAAGCGCGTGGCGTTGTCGTCAACGTCGTAGCCAAGCGGTCTCGTCATCCGAACTCTCCTCTGCCAGTAACGGCTCTCGATGCCTCCCGACCACACTTGGTAGCAGGCCGCCGCCCGCGGAGACATTGATCACCGCCCGATCCGAGATCCGCGTGATCATCCCCGCGTAGCGGCCGCCGATCCCGAACGGGTTGATGTTGAAGCGCTTCAGGCGCATCTGCACGTGCCCGTCCTCGACCGTGGGGAACATCTCCTCCGGCACCGGCACGTACTCCTGGACCACGTAGTCGCCCTGGGGGTGGTGCTCCTCGATCAGCCGGTCCCAGTCGGCCTGCTCCGTCTCCATCCCGAGCGACACGCCGTGCCCGCCGTAGTCGGAGGCCGGCTTCAGCACGAGCCGCTCGCGGTTGTCCGACACGAACGCGAGCAGGTCCACGACCCAGTCGCCGTAGTGCTCCCTGCCCTCGCGCAGCACGCGCGTCCACGGGATCGTCTCGGCGATCACCTGGCGCTCGGAGTCCTCCACGAGGTGGGCGAAGCGCGGGTCGGCGAGCAGCGCGAACAGCTTCTTGTTGTTCGCCACGCGCGCGCGGAACGGGTTCACCACGGCGGCGCGGCGGTCGCGCGCCGCCGCGATCAGGTCGCCCTCGGGCAGGTCCTCGAGCAGCGCGCGGCGGTACACCAGGTGGACGGGCTCACCCTGCACGCGCAGCAGCGAGCCGTCGTACTCCACGTCGTCGATCGTGCCGTGGAGCGCCTCCACCCCGGCCGCGCGGGCCGCCTCGCAGATGATCCGGAACTCGGGCACGGACGGGCTGCCCGCCACGTCCACGAGCGCGAGCCGCGGAGTCTCCGGCAGATCGGAGCGCTCGCCGCGCAGCTCGCGGTAGGCGGACATGAGCGTCTCCACGAGCACCGGCAGCATCGGCGTGTACGAGGTCTCGAACTCGGCACTCACGCGCGGTAGCTCGATCGCCCGGTGGAGCCCCTCGTGGAGCACGTCCGTGTAGCCGATGCCCGCCGGCGAGTCGGCGTTGAACTCGAGGAACTTCACGTCGTAGCCCTGGAGGAACGCGTCGAGCCGGCAGATCTTCAGCGGGCGGGAGAACCCGGGATCGAGCCGGATCAGCGCGTCCTCGGCGGCGGGGACCGCCAGCTCCTCGCGCAGCCGCTCGTCCTCGGCGTAGGCGTCGCAGAAGCGGTCGAGCACGAGCGACAGGCACGCCACCGCGCGCTTCACCCGCCGGATCTGGCCGGGCGAGACGAAGTGCGGCATCAGCACGAACGGGATCGTGTTTCCCGCGAAGACGACGTCGTGCTCGGCGAGCCAGGCGGCGATCTCCTCCTCGATGCCCGCACACCGGTCGCCCAGCTTGGAGAGCTCGACCAGATGCTGCAGCTTCAGGTTGTTTACGTGGTCGATCACCCTCTCCAGCGACTGTACCCCGTATGGTTCCCGCCGCCATGCGCCCCGTTCACTACCTAGGCGTCTTCATTCCGGCCGCGATCGCGCTCGAGCTGGCGCACGCGGGCCCCGTGCTCGTGTTCGGCGCGGCGGCGCTCGGCGTGATCCCGTGCGCCGCGGTCATGGGCGAGGCGACCGAGGCGATCGCCGCGCGCACGGGGCCCGGCATCGGTGGCCTGATGAACGTGACGTTCGGGAACGCGCCCGAGCTGATCATCGCGTTCTTCGCGCTGCTCGAAGGGCTTCAGGAGGTCGTCAAGGCCTCGATCGTCGGCTCGATCATCGGGAACATCCTGCTGGTCATGGGCGCCGCGATCCTCGTGGGCGGGTGGTCCCGCGACAAGCAGACCTTCAGCCGCACGGCGGCGGGCGCGCAGTCCGCGATGCTCACGCTCGCGGTAGCGGCGCTCGTCTTCCCGGCGATCTTCCAGCTGATCCACGGCGGCCGGCTGCCGTCGGTGGGCGACGAGCAGGTGGACTTCGGCACCGACCTCGAGCACCTCTCGCTCGGAGTGGCGCTCGTGTTGCTGCTGAGCTACGCGGCGGGGCTCTATTTCTCGCTCAAGACCCATCGCGCGGTGTTCAACCCGTTCAGCGCGACCGCCGAGGAGGAGGAGCACCACTGGTCCGTGAAGCGCGCCGGGATCTACCTCGCTCTGTCGGCCGTGGCGGTCGGCGTGATGTCCGAGATCCTCGTCGGCTCGATCAGCGAGGCGTCCGAGGAGATCGGCCTGTCCGAGTTCTTCGTCGGCGTGTTCATCGTCGCGATCGTCGGCAACGCGGCCGAGCACTGGGTGGCGGTGCTCGTGGCGGCGAAGGACAAGATGGACCTGGCGGTGAACATCGCGATCGGCTCGAGCGCGCAGATCGCCCTGTTCGTGGCGCCCGTCCTGGTGCTCGCGTCGTTCGTAGTCGGCGACCAGCCGATGGCGCTCGTCTTCAACGGCTACGAGCTGGGCGCGCTGCTGTTCGCCATACTGATCGCCAACCTCGTGACGCAGGACGGCGAGTCGAACTGGTTCGAGGGCGTGCAGCTACTGGCGCTGTACGCGGTGCTCGGGCTGGTCTTCTACTTCGCCTAGGGGCCGTCGAGCGACGCGCGTGCTAGCCGTCCGTAGGTGAGCTCGAGCGTCGGAGCGGGCGCTGCCGACTGTAGGCCGCGCCGGGGTCGTCGATGTCGGCATCGTCGGTCACCAGGACCAGTCGCAGCGGACGCGCCCCACGGGCCTCGGGGGTCCAGGGCGGCGTCATCCTCACCGTCCAGTCGCCCTCGCCCAGCGGGCGCACGGTCTCGACGTCCCCGGCCACGAGGAACTGGTTCACGCGCGAGTCGGGGCCGCTCGAGGACCCGGCCCACATGCCGCCGCGGCGCTCGACCCGCCTGTTCACGTGATCCAACGAGTCCAGCGCAGCCCGAAGCTGCCGCGAACGCCGTCGCCGTGCGGCTCCGCGGAGGCGGTGCAGATGTTGCCGTTCCGGTCGAGGTAGGCGACGAGCTGGTACCTCCCGGCCTTCCCCAGGTCCATCGGGAGTGGCTCGCTCGCGTCGAGCGCCACGGGGCGGCCACTGCTCGTCGCCGCGCTCGATCTGGAGCAGCTCGTCCACGGGCGCCACACCCGTGCTGAGCCCGGTCACCGCGGCCGCCCCGGCGGCAAGCGCCAGGAGCGCGAGCGCCGCGGCGAGCAGCGTCGCGGCGCGGCGCCGCCGGCGGCGGCGTCCGGACGTTCGCCGGGCGGCGGCCACGAGCTCCGCTCGCAGCGCGCCCAGGGCGTCGCTCTCGACGTGGTGTGCGGCGGCGTTCATCGCTGCTCCTCCCTTCCCAGCCTGGCCAGCTTCGCCAGGCCTCGGCTCACCCGCTGGCGCACGGCCGCGGGGCTCGCGCCCGACTCGGCCGCGATCTCGTCGTACCCGCGCTCCTCGACCACGCGCGCGACCACCGCCTCGCGCTCGGCCGGCGGCAGCGCGGCGGCTCCGTTCGTGTAGCGCGCCTCCTCGGCGTCGAGCAGCTCCTCCACGCGCTCGAGCGCCTCGTCCGAGTACGTGAGCCGCGGCATCCCGAGCTTCCGGCGCGCGGCGGTCTCGGTGGCCGCGCGGCGGCGGCGGTGCATCAGCTTGTTGCGCGCGATCCCGATCAGCCACGCCCGCGCCGGCGCCTCGCCGGGCCGGTAGCGGCGGCTGGCGATCAGGGCCGCGGCGAACACCTCCGCCGTCACGTCGAGCGCGTCCTGGGTGCCGAGCCCCTCGATGGCGCAGGTACCCGAGCACGGCGCGCACGTGGCGCTCGTACAGCTCGCCGAACGCCTCGGGCTCGTCCTTCGTGCGCGCCAGCAGCTCGTCGTCGGATAGCCGGGTGTAGTCGCCCACTACCCCATACCTTCCGCGACGCGGCTATCTGTGACGTGCCGAGAGGCGCATCGAGCGCCTCCGCCGGCGGCGCGCGCCATCCGCAGCAGCACGCGGCGGTCGACGTTGCCGGCCGTGTCGCACGCGAGGTGGTAGCAGGGGTCGCGCGGGCGGCCGCGGGGCCCGCGCTCGGGGCCGCCCGTGTACAGGCCGCTCACCGGGATGCCGGCGGCCTCGAACGGCGCGTGGTCGGAGCTGCCGCCGGCCGCGACGCTGCCGAGCGGGCGCCCCGCCGGTGCGGCGCAGCACGCGGTTCAGCGTCGGGATCGCCGTCCACGTACAGCTCCGGCACCGCATTCGGGAGAGCCGACCATGTCGAAGTTGAGATAGGCGGCGATCCGTCGCCGCTCGGCCCGGCTCAGCGAGCGCACGTAGTGACGCGACCCGACCAGCCCGACCTCCTCCGCTCCCCAGAACGCGAGCCGCACGCGCGCGCCCGGCGGCGCCGGGCCGATCGCCTCGGCCGCCTCGATCAGGGCCGCGATGCCGCTCCCGTTGTCGTTGATGCCCGGCCCGCCCGGCACCGAGTCGAGGTGGCCGCCCGCCATCACCACGCGGTCGCCGCTCCCGCCCGGTGTCTCGGCGATCACGTTCTGGCTCTCCGGCCGCGGCGCGCTCGCCTCGACCTCGACGCTCACCTCAGCGCCCGTCGGGCGCACGCCGCGAGCGCCGAGTCCGCCACGAGCACCACCGGGATGCGCACCTCCTGGATCGCGAGCGTCCCGCTCGGGACCCCGCGCGCCGTGCGCGAGGTGTCGACCACCACCAGCCGCGCGCATCCCGGCGCGCTGCGCGTTCAGCGCCTTCGCGCGCGAAGAAGCACTCCCCCCGCGCCACGACCGGCAGGGCGTCCTCGGGCAAGGACGGTGAACTGCTCCGCCGCGCAGCCGGTGCCGAGGCGGGTCAGGCGTCCGCTCGCGCGGCCCGATCCCGAGTAGGTGAGCACCTGGTAGTCGCGTGCGCCGCTCGAGCGGCGTCCGCCGACTCGCGACCGAGGACCGCTCGAGCGTGAACATCGGCACGTCGAAGGACTGGCAGCCGGACCCGCCAGCCCGGCGCGCGGAGCGCGCCGCTCACGTAGTCGACCGAGGCGTCGTAGCCGGGCGTGCCCACCGCGCGGTTCCCGCCGTTGCTCGTCCGCGATCCGCTGGAGCGCCTCGAGATGCTCGCCGAGCTCCGCCCGCGTGATCGCCGGCGGGGGCGGCTCGGGCCGCGGCGCCGGCTCGTCGCCGCCGTCCCCGGAGTCGCATCGCCACGAGGAGCGGCCGCGACCAGGAGCGAGCGGCAGCAGGCGCACCCCGCCTGTTCTACCGGTCGGGCGGCTATCCCTCCGGCCGCCGCCGCCGCGAAGCCCGACGGCGGGCGGTGCAGCTCGCTCGCGCTCGACGATCCGGTCGACGAGCCCGTAGTCCACCGCCTCCTGGGCGCCGAAGAAGCGGTCGCGCTCCATGTCGTCGTGCACCTCCTCCGCCGTGCTGGCCGGTGTGGCGGGCGTAGATCTCCTCGAGCAGGCGGCGCAGCTCGAGCACCTCGCGGGCGTGGATCTCGATGTCGGACGACTGCCCCTGGAAGCCCGACGACGGCTGGTGGATCAGGATGCGCGCGTTCGGGAGCGTGAGCCGCTTGCCCGGGCGTGCCGCCGGCGAGGATCAGCGAGCCCGCCGACATCGCCATCCCGTAACAGATCGTCTGCACGTCGGGGCGGATGTACTGGATCGTGTCGTAGATCGCGAGCCCGGCGTGCAGCGAG
This sequence comes from uncultured Thermoleophilaceae bacterium, assembly GCA_963741455.1. GTDB lineage: Bacteria > Actinomycetota > Thermoleophilia > Solirubrobacterales > Thermoleophilaceae > JACVRW01. The sequence continues at coordinate 230,878 of CAVUIF010000003.1, read as the reverse complement.
CCGCCCGGCGAGTTCACGTAGACCGAGACGTCCTTGTCGGGGTCCTCCGACTCGAGGTGCACGAGCTGAGCCACCACCAGGTTCGCGATCTCGTCGTCGATCGGCCGGCCGATGAAGACGATCCGCTCGTTCAGGAGGCGCGAGTAGATGTCGAAGGAGCGCTCGCCGCGCGAGGTCTGCTCGACGACCATCGGCACCAGCGAGCTGTGGGCGCGTCCGATCTGCATGTCCGTTCTCCTCTCCGGTAAGCTGCAACCAGGTGGTTGCGGATACATAGCAACCGTTCGGTTGCACTTGGAGGCGACATGGATCACGCGGTCGAGCGGGAGCTGAAGGTCGACGGAGAGCGCCGAGGAGGTGTGGCGCTCGCTCGCCGAGCCGGCCTGGCTGGGCGAGGACGCCGCCATCGAGCTGCGCGAGGCCGGCGAGGTGCGCGCGGGCGAGCGAACCGGCTTCGTCGAGGAGGCCGACGCGCCCCGCCGGCTCGTGTTCTGGTGGAGCGCGCCCGGACGAGGAGGCGACCCGCGTGGAGATCGACCTCGACGAGACGGACGACGGAACGCACATCCGCGTGACCGAATCGCGCCCGCTGGCGATCCTGGACGGCCGCGACCTCGCGATCGAGCTCGGCGGCGCCCGGGGCGGCGGCACGGGCGCCGGTGGCGCTGGTCCGCTGATGCCGCGCGGACCCGGCCGACGCGGTATTCGCGGCGCTCTCCGACGGCACCCGGCGCAGCCGCTCTACGCGACGCTCGGCGAGCACGGCGAGGCCACCGCCACCGACCTCGCGCGCGAGCTGCCGGTGAGCCGCCAGGCGGTGCAGAAGCACCTCGGCACGCTCTCGCGGCGCCGGGCCTCGTCGCCACCCGGCGCTCGGGCCGCGAGGTGCTCTACCGCCCCACCCCCGCGCCGATGTCCGAGGCGCTCGCGTGGATGGCCGAGGTCGGCGCCCAGTGGGACGACCGGCTGGCCGCGCTCGAGAAGCAGCTCGCCCGGGGCCGTACGCTTTCGGCATGAGCTCGCTGGTCGTCGGCTTCGGCCTCGGGCCTGTTCGTGGGCGCCCAGCCGGGCCCGGTGTCGCTCCTCTGCGTCCGCAGCGTGCTGCGCGGCGCGTTCGCCAGCGGCGTCGCCATCGGCGCCGGCGCGGCCGTTCATCGACCTGCTCTACGCCGGGCTCGGGCCTCGCCGGCGCGGCCAGCCTCCTCGAGGCCGACGCGCTGCGCGTCGCCTTCGGCATCACCGGCGCGCTCGTGCTCGGGCTTCATCGGCGCGCGCACGCTCTGGGCCGCGTTCCGCGTCCGGCTCGGCGGCGAGCTCGACGAGGAGGTCGCCTCGCCGCGGCGCGCGTTCGCGACCGCGCTCGCCGCCACCGCCTCCAACCCGCTCACGATCGCCACCTGGGCCGCGATCTTCACCGCCGCCTCCGCCGCCGCCGTGGGCGACGCCGCCACCTCGGCGAGCGGCGCCGCGCTGATGCTCGGCGGCGTCGCGCTCGGCACGCTCACCGCCTTCACGCTCCTCTCGCTGCTCGTCGCCGCGGTGCGCGACCGCTTCGGGCCGCGCCTGCTCGCCACGGTGGACGTGGTCGCCGGAGCGGGCCTGCTCGGCTTCGCCGGCCTGCTCGGCTGGCGCGCCGTGAACGAGTCCTAGGCCGAGCCCTGCTGCATCGCCTCGACCCGCTCCTTGCGGTGCTTCTCGCGCATCCGGGTCGCGCCGGTCGGCGCGTATCGAGAGCAGGATCCCGACCGTGAACGCCACCGCGATCACCGCCAGGCTCGCCACCGGGCCGACCTTGTAGAGGTCCTCGATCAGCAGCTTCACGCCCACCAGGCCGAGCACGACGGCGATCGTCTCGTCGAGGTAGCGGAAGCGCTCGATCAGGCTCTCCACGAGCACGAACAGCGCGCGCAGGCCGAGCAGCGCGAACACGTTGCCCATCCAGATCAGGAGCGGGTCGCGCGTGATCGCGAAGGCGGCGGGGATCGAGTCGATCGCGAACGCGATGTCGGCGAACACGATCGCCGCGAGGCAGAGGAAGATCGGCGTCGCGTAGCGGCGGCCGTCCTGCTTCACGAACCAGCGCGGCCCGTGGAACTCGCTCGTGACCGGATAGATCTTCCGCACCAGCCGGACCATCAGGTTCTTGTCGGGATCGACGTTCTCGGCGACCCCGCGCCAGATCCGGTAGGCGAGCACGATCAGCGCGGCGCCCAGGAGGTAGATCACCACGTGGAAGCGCTCGATCAGCTCCGTGCCGGCGAGGATGAACACGCCTCGCAGCGCCAGCGCCGCGACGATCCCGAAGAAGAGCAGCCGCGGCCGGTACTCGTACGGCACGCCGAAGTAGGCGAACAGCAGCAGGAAGACGAACAGGTTGTCGAGCGAGAGCGAGCGCTCGATCAGGTAGACGGTCGTGTAGGTGACCGCGTCCTCGCCGCCCTCGAGCAGCAGGACCGGGATCGCCGCGAGCAGGCTGAGCGCGAGCCAGCCGACCGACCACCACGCCGCCTCCTTGAAGCTCGGCTCGCGCCCGCGCGCGAAGAAGTGGAGGTCGAGCCACAGGAAGAAGACGAGGGCGGCGATCAGCGCCGCCCACGGAGCGAGGGAACCGATTTCCACGACCGGGACCTTAGAGTGCAGGACATGCTCGGGCACGTGGCAGTGGGCACCTGGAGTGGCGGGCGCTTCATGCGCTTCGGCGAGCCGATCTCGGACGAGCGGCTCGAGGCGCTGCTGCGGCCGGGCGACGGCGTTTCGACGGTGATCACGGCCGACGCGTACGGCGCGGGCGAGGCCGACACGCTGCTGGGCCGGGCGCTCGCCGGAGTGCCGCGCACCCGGTACGCGCTCGTCGGGGCCGTCGGACACGACTTCTACGAGGGCGAGCGCGAGGGCGCCAAGGGCTTCCCGCGCTTCACCGACCCGCGGCTGCGCGGCCCGGACGGCTACCGCGACTACCTGCGCATGGCGGTGGAGCGGAGCCTCGAGCGCTGCGGGGTCGACCACTTCGACCTGCTGCTGCTCCACAACCCCGACCGGCGCGGCTTCGAGTCACCCGAGGTGTGGGAGGCGCTCCGCGAGCTGCGCGACGAGGGCATGGCCGCGCGCACTCGGCGTGGCGCCCGGCCCGGCGAACGGGTTCACGCTCGACCTGATCGGCGCCTTCGAGCGCTACGGCGAGCTGATCGACTGGGCGATGCTGATCCTCAACCCGTTCGAGCCATGGCCGGGCGAGCTCGCGCTCGACGCCGCGGTGCGGCACAACGTGGACGTGCTCACCAGGGTGGTCGACTACGGCGGCCTATTCCACGACGACGTGCTTCCGGGCCACGGCTTCGACGGCCACGACCACCGCGGCTTCCGGCCCGACGGCTGGGTCGAGGCCGGCCGCGAGCGCCTCGAGCGGATCCGCCCGATCGCCGAGCGCCACGGCCTCACGCCGCTCCAGCTCGCCTGCGTGTGGAACCTGGCCCACCACGCGGTGGAGTGCGTGGCGCCGACGCTGATCCAGGAGCCCGGGCCGGACGCGAAGCCGATCGAGCGGAAGCGCGAGGAGCTGGCCGCCGTGCCCTCGGCGACGGTGCTGACCGACGAGGAGGTCGTGGAGATCCGCACGGTCGGCGACAACCGCGGCTCGATGCTGCTGAAGGGTGCGACGCCCGACCACGAGGGCGACGACATGCCCGACCGCTGGGCCGTGGGCCCCGAGCACGCGGAGGTCGCCTCGCGCTGGGGGATCGAGCTGGACGAGCTGCGAAAGACGGGCGCCGGTCAGCCGACGGTTTAGGGCGCGTTCAGCAGCTCGGCGCAGCGCTGGAGCGCCTCGGTGTCCTCCGGGCGCGCCTCGTCCAGGCACTTCTCGTAGGCCTGGAACTCCTCCACGCCGGGGCCGCCCGGCGCGGTCGGGCTCGGCGGGTTGGCCGGCAGCTCGCCTCCGCCCTCTCCCTCGACCACGCCGCCGCAGGTCCGGCGTGCCGCCGAGCGACTCCGTGAGCGCCGAGATCGGCCGGGCGTTCGCCGGCGCCTCGATCTGCTGGTCGCCGTTCACGTCCGCGAACTCGAGCTCGATCTTCAGCTCGCCGGACTCGATCCCGCCCAGCTCCTCGCGGTTCTCCTCGGGCACCTCGAACTCGATCGTCCCGGCCACGCGCCTGATGATGTCGTCGTCCTCGCCCACGTAGACGTGGAAGGTCGGGTCGCGCACGACCTCCCCGACCTTGCTGATGTCCTCCTCGCTCAGCGGGTCCGGCGGGGCCTGGCCGGTGGCGCCCCCGAGCGCGTCGCCCGACCTGCGGACGAACCGGTTCAGGTTGCGCATCACGGCCTCGACGTCGAGCTTGCCGGAGACGTGCCGGGTGTTCACCCCGGCGACCTCCTCCTCGCCCTCGTCCTTGGCCTCCGCGAGCCAGCTGCGGGGGTCGAGCCCGAGCGACCGGAGCGAGCCGCGCTTCCCCGTGTTCTCCGCGATCGACTCGTTCGCCTTGGCGACCTCGGACTCCGGCTGCTCGTAGTACACGTCCTGGAACTTCACGAACGCGCGGTCGCCGGTGGACAGGAAGCCCGTGGTCACGGTCTGGCCGCCGCCGTCGCTGCCGATCTTCAGCTCCACGTCGACCGACGGCAGCTTGCCGTCGTTTGTGCGGAACGGCCCCGCGGCGCTGATCCGGAGGGGTCGATCGAGGCCCGGGCTACCCTTCAGCTGAATCGAGGCATCGAGCTTCAGGTCCGCGCTCTCCATCGAGGCGCTGAAGGCCTTGTCGAGTACGTCCTGGACGTCCTCCTTGTCGTCGCCTCCACCGCAGGAGACGAGCGCCAGAGCGGCGAAGAGCAGGACGACCAGGGACCGGCGCACCAGCCGCAGACTAGCTGGACGGACCGCAACTCGACGCGTTTCGGGACGTTGGAAGGACTGAATGGGGTACGTGAAGCGAACCGCACTGCTGGCGGCCGCGCTGGTGGCCGTGCTCGCGACGCCGGCCCAGGCCGGGCAGGTGATCGTCGTCGACGGGAACCACGCGAAGCGCGTGAACGACCCGGCCGTGCCCACGCGCGCGGAGATCGCCCTCGGGATGCCCGTTGGGGGACGGGCGACCGTGGCGACGACCTCCCGCGCGCGCGCCTCCACGAAGCGAGGGCGGCGCGCGGTGTACAGGGCGCTGCGGCGCGAGCTGCGGAAGAAGCGGATCAGCCGGCGCGAATACCGGCGCTGGCGCAGGACCTACGTGCGCTCGGTGCGCACGCTCCGCCGGCTCGGCGGCGCCCGCGGCGACCAGCTGAGGTACGTGTTCACGTCGGTCGAGTCGCTCGCGCTGCGCGGCCGGCTCGGCGCCACGCGCATGCCGGCCGCCTTCGTTCAGCTCGAGCGCAACCGCCGCTACTGGCCGCGGATGCCCTATCCGGGCGTCGGCGACCAGGTGAGCTTCAGGGGCAGCGAGGTCCTCTACCAGTACTTCGCGGGTGAGGGGCTTCAGCTCCATCCGCTCTCCACGTTCAAGAAGGCGAACGCGATGTACGGCTTCTGCAACCGCGGCGAGTCGGCGTGCGACGAGGCCGGCCACAGGCGGCTGCTCGACGAGATGACCTCGTTCGCGGTGCAGCGCGGCCGCCGGTTCATCGCCTGGGAGTACATGTTCTACTTCGGCGGCGGCAGCCCGCCATGGATCAGCGGCATGGCCCAGGCGACGGCGATCCAGGCGTACGGCCGAGCGGCCTCGCTCTGGGACGACCCGGAGATGAACCGGGTCGCCCGGCGCGCGCTCGGCGCCTTCTCCGCCCGCCCGCCACGCGGCGTCCGGACCAGGGGCCCGCGCGGCGGGATCCACTACCTCCAGTACTCGTTCGCGCCCCGGCTGTACATCTTCAACGCGTTCCTCCAGTCGCTGATCGGCCTGTACGACTTCTCGAACCTCGCGAACGACGCGCGCGCCCGCCGGCTCTATGACGTGGCCGTGGAGGAGGGCCGGGCGGAGGTGCCGCTGAGCGACGTGGGCGACTGGTCGCGCTACAGCTACGCGGGCGCGGAGTCGAACCGCGACTACCACGAGCTCCTGCGCGAGTTCCTCGCGAGCCTCTGCTCGCGGCGGCAGGGCGCTGTCTTCTGCGAGTACGCGCGCAGGTACCGCGGCTACCAGGTGGACCCGCCCGAGGTCACCTACCGCGGCCCGGTCACCGCGACCGAGGACCGGCCGGTTGCGCTCCGGTTCAGCCTCTCGAAGCTGTCGGCCGTGCAGGTGACGGTCCGGCGGCCGGACGGGAGCGTCGTGTTCGACCGGCTGGGGACGTTCCGCCGCGGCGGCGGGTCGTTCACGTGGACTCCGCGCGGCCCCTCGACGTTCACCGTGCGGGTGGCGGCGAAGGAGCTCCGCACCGGGCTGGGCAAGCGCGACAGCGAGACCGCCGAGATCGTTGTGGAGAACCGGCCGGGTTAGTCCACGCCGTGCGTGAGGCGCCGGGCAGTGCCCGGCGCGGAGCGTTGCCTTTATTGTGCGGACGCTCATGGCGCCGCGCACCATCCTCTACACAGGGAAGGGCGGAGTCGGGAAGACGAGCGTGGCCGCCGCGACAGCGCGCCGCTGTGCCGCGGCCGGCCTGCGCACCGTGGTCCTCTCGACGGACCCGGCCCACAGCCTGTCCGACTCGCTCGAGGCCCCGCTTGGGGCGGAGCCGACGCACGTCGGGCCGAACCTGTTCGGCCAGGAGGTGCAGGCCCAGGAGGAGATGGAGCGCAACTGGGACGGCGTGCAGGGCTGGCTCGGCGACCTGCTCGCCGAGCGCGGCATCGACCGCATCTCCGCAGAGGAGCTCACCGTGCCCCCCGGGATGGACGAGCTGTTCTCGCTCCTCTGGATCAAGCGCCACTGGGAGGAGGGCGAGTTCGACTGCGTGGTCGTGGACTGCGCGCCCACCGGCGAGACGCTGCGGCTGCTCTCGTTTCCCGACGTCGTGACGTGGTGGCTCGAGCGCATCCTGCCCTCGCAGCGGCGCCTCGCCCCCTTCGCCCGGACGCTGTTCGACGTTCCCCTTCCCGGCGACGCGGTCTTCGAGGACGTGGAGAAGCTCGCCCGCAACCTCGTGGCGATGAACGGCATCCTGCGCGACCGCGCGCGCACGAGCATCCGGCTGGTCACGAGCCCGGACCGGATGGTGGTGAAGGAGTCGATGCGGACGTTCACCTACCTGAACCTGTACGGCTACCTCACCGACGCGGTAGTCGTGAACCGGCTGCTGCCGAGCGAGGGCTACTTCGCCGGCTGGCGCGAGTCGCAGGACGAGCAGCTCGAGCTGGTGCGCTCGGCGTTCGCGCCCGTGCCGGTGCTCACCGCGGATCTGTTCGAGCGCGAGGTTATGGGCAGCGAGATGCTCGACCGGCTCTCGGAGGCGATCTTCGACGGAAGCGACCCGGCCGCCGTGCTCCACGACCGGGTGTCGCAGGAGCTCGTGACCGACAACGGCACGGCGACCCTGCGCGTGGACGTGCCGTTCGCCGAGCGCGGCGACCTGAGCCTGAAGAAGATCGGCCTCGAGGTGATCGTGCGCGTGGGCGGCCAGAAGCGGACGATCATGCTGCCGCCGGCGCTGGCCGCGTACGCCACGGCGGGCGCCCGCTTCGACGAGGGCTCCCTCGAGATCAGGTTCGAGAAGGCGGACGATGGCGGCTGAGGAAGAGCCAAGGCCCCAGGAGCAGGCGCCACCGGACCCGGCGGCACTGTTCGCGATGCTCGACGGAATGCGCCGGATGGCGCCCCGCGAGCTCGAGGATCAGATCACGAACCTGATCCGCGAGTTCCTCATGACCCTGCGCTCCCTGATCGACTGGTACCTCGAACGGCTCGACGCTCCGAAGAAGGAGCGCGAGGTCGAGGACATCCCTATCGAGTAGTGCGCAAGCACCGGGCCGTGCCCGGTGCGCAGCGATGCTTTCAGCCCTCCGCGCCGCCCTGCGGGTGGCGCGGGAGCCGGCCGCCGGCGTCCCGGAGGATCATTCCCCACAGGCGGCGCACCTGCTTCGGGTGGCGGCCGGCGACGTTGCGGCGCTCGTGGCGGTCGCGCTTGCGGTCGAAGAGCTGGAGCTCCTCGCGGCGGCCGCCGGCCATCAGGAGCCAGCGGCCGTCCGACGCGCCCACGTGCGTGTTGTAGGCGGTCGTGCGGTGGCTGCGCTTCTTTCGCGGCGCACGGCCGCGGAACACCGGCGACAGGTCGGCGCCGTTCATCCCGCGCGGCCTGTCCACGCCCGCCATCGACAGCACCGTCGGCCCTATGTCGTGCGTGGAGGCGAAGTAGTTGCTCGTGCGCCCGCGCCCGCGGCCCGCGGGGTGGCGCATCACGAGCGGCACGTGCGTGAGCTCGTCGTGCAGCTCCGAGAAGCGCTTGCCCACCCAGCCGCGCTCGCCGAGCAGCACGCCGTGGTCGCTCACCAGCACGAGCAGCGTGTTCTCGGCCAGCCCGAGGTCCTCGAGCCGGTCGAGGAAGCGGCCCAGCCACACGTCCACGAGCGTCACCTCGGCCGCGTAGAGCTGCCGCATCCGGCGGAGCATCCGCTTCGTGAGGTCGAGGTCGCTCGCCCTCCCGGCCGGGGTCGAGAACGGCTGAATCGGCTCGATGCCCCTGTGCCCGGTGGGCCCGTACAGGTCGATCAGCCGCCGCGGCGCGTCCCAGGGCTCGTGGGCGTCGAACGAGTCGATCACGAGCGCGAACGGCTGGCGCGCGCGGGCCCACTCGATCCAGCCCATCCCCTCGCGGAACACCTTCGCGGCGTTGTAGTCCTCCTCGCGGCGCCCGCGCGGGTTCAGCGCCAGGTAGTTCGCCATGCGCCGCTCGCTCGTCGTGCCGCGCAGGGCCTTCGGGAGGTAGTTGGCGGTGACCCGCGAGCCGGGGCGGCCGCGTGGCCTGCGCCGCACCGGCACCTGGCCGTCCACGAGCTCCACGCGGTCGAACGTGCGCCTGAAGCGCCGGTGCACCGGCATCAGGAGGTGCGGGTTGTCCGTCACGTAGCCGGTGGTCCAGCCGGCGCGGCCGAGCGCGGCCGTCCACATCTCGCCGTCGCTCCCCACCGGCTCCCAGCCCGGCTGCGGGGGCAGGTCGTCCCAGCGCGGGCGCCAGCCCCGGAACGGGTAGGTGCGCTTGCCGGACATGATCGCCCGGCGGGCCGGGATCGTCGGCATGCCCTCGGGATAGGCGTTCACGAAGCGCACGCCCTGCCGCGCCACACGGTCCCAGGCAGAGGTCCTGGCGCGGTTCCCGAACACGTGGTCCGCGCGCAGGCTGTCCATCACGACGACGACCACGTTCATCCGCGCCGCCTGGGCGGAGGCGAGCCCCGGTCCCAGGAGCGAATAGCCGAGCGCGCCGGTCCCGCCGGCGCGCAGCAGCTCGCGTCGAGATACGCCCCCCGCCACCGGCGGTGCTACCGGCCCCTGCTGATGTCGATGCCGCGAACCGCGTGCTCGTCCGGCAGCTTCGCGAGCACCTCGCGCACGACGTCGTGCACGTCGCGCTCGTCGTGTCCGAAGTCGTCAAGGAACGACTTGAGCGCCGTGTAGGTGATCTTGAGCTGCGCGGGCGTGAGTTCCAGCCGGTAGGCAACCTCGTCAGGCCCGATCAGGTGAAGCTCTTCATCGGCCATGCGGCTCGAACAGTAACTAGGCTGTTCCCCAGTGGCCAAGACGTGGGTGCTCACCGGATCGCTCGACAACTTCCGCGCGACGCGCGAGCACGGCTTCCGGGTGATCGGCGCCAAGGAGGGGCGGCGCGGGATGGCCGAGCAGATCGAGCCGGGCGACCGGATCGCCTTCTACGTGACCGGCGTCCAGGCCTTCGGCGGGATCGTTCGCGTGACCGGCGAGATGTACGAGGACCGCGAGAAGATCTGGCCCGGGAAGCCGGGCAAGGTCGACCCGTATCCGTGGCGCTTCGAGACCGAGCCGGAGATCGTGCTGGACGAGGACGACTTCGTCCCCGCGGTGGAGCTGGCCGGCGAGCTCGAGCACGTGCGGAAGTGGCCGGCGGAGCACTGGCACCTCGCCTTCCAGGGGCAGCTTCGGACCGTCTCGGACGCCGACGCCGGGCTCCTCACCGAGCGCATCCGCGCGGGCGCCCGCGCGGCGGCGTGATCCACGAGCGGCACTACACGCTCGACGAGGCATCCGAGCTGCTGCCCGGCGTCGTGGAGCTGCTCGGGCGGTTGCGCTCCGCGCGCGACCGTCTCGGCGACAGCGAGGCGCGCGAGGCGCTGTCCGAGGCCGGCCCCACGAACGGCGGCGGCAATCCGGGCCGCACGGTCTCCGAGGGCTTCCTCGACCTCCGCGAGTCGGTTGCCCAGCTCGAGGCGCTCGAGGTGCAGGTGCGCGACCTCGACCGCGGCCTGATCGACTTCCCCTCCCTGCGTGAGGGCCGCGAGGTCTATCTCTGCTGGGAGGAGGGCGAGGACGCGATCCGCTTCTGGCACGAGCCGGGCGCGGGGTTCGCGGGGCGCCGCCCGCTCGACGATGGGTGAGCTGATCCGGCGCGCGATCCGGGCGGCGCGCCTCCTGAACCTGGAGCAGCGCGTGGCCGGCGCGGCGGCGCTGCTCCTGATCGTCAGCACCTTCGGCCCGTTCTCGTTCGTCGAGGCGGGCGAGATCCTGATCGCGCTCGGCGTCCTTGCCCTGCTCCTCTCACGCGCCGAGGGCAAGCGCTTCCATCTCCCGTTCGGCGACGGCACGGTCATCGCCGCCGCGGGCATTTGGGCGGGGGCGCTGATCGTGGCGCGCCTGTTCGACCGCCCGCTCGGCCAGAACCTGCTCGCGATGGCCTGCGCGGCCCTCCTGTTCCTCGCGGGGGCGCGCGAGCGCGCGAAGCGGCCGATGGACGACCTGCCGCCCGAGCACGGCGACGAGCCCACCGTCCGCCGCTGGCGCCCGCCGCGGCGCCCGGGGGCCGCCGCCGAGGCCGGAGCGGCTACCGAGCCGCTCCCTCCGCCCGAGTTCAAGCCCTACGAGCCGCAGTCCGGCGAGCAGCTTCATCTCGGGCCGGACGACCGGGAAGACGCACCAACGTGAAGCCCACGGCGGCGCCGAGGAGCTGCATCCCCGCGGCGACGACGAGCGTCTCGGCCGAGCCGATCCCGGCGGCGAGCGCGCCCGAGGCGGCCGCCCCGAGCGCGAGGCAGCCGACCTTCAGGCCCACCGCCGTCGTGAACACCTGCCCGTAGAGCGACGGCGGCACGTAGCGCTGGCGCACGGCGAACTGCGCGGCCAGCGCGGGGCCGTCGACCATGGCGGCAACGGCGATCAGCGCGAGCAGCACCGGCAGCGTCCCCGCGAGCGGCCAGCTCAGCATCAGCAGGCCGAACAGCGCGTAGCCGGTGAGCACGATCCGCTCGGGCGGGAAGCGCCGCTGGATCCGTACGAGGCTCAGGGCGCCGCACGTCGACCCCACCGCGAAGGCCGCCCACATGTAGCCGGCCGCGCTCTTGTCCACGCCGAGATGGTCGACCGCGAACAGCGGGAAGGCCACCGTGAGGAGGCCGAGCCCGCCGAGCCCGAGCGCCGCCGCCGCGGTGACCCCGCGCAGCTGCGGCACCGACACGATCTTCAGCAGGCCCTCGGCGGCGATGCCGAGGAGCGTGCGGCCGTCGCGGCCCTCGCGCGGCCGGTCGAGCGAGGGAATCCGGACGATCAGAACAAGCGCCGCGAGCGCGAGCGCGGCCTCCACCAGGAGCGGCGCGGTCACGCCGACGGTCGCCGACAGCGTGCCGGCCAGCGCCGGCCCGATGACGAGCGCGGAGTTGAAGCTCGTGGTCTCGAGCGCGTTCGCGGGCGGAAGCAGCTCGCCGGGCACGAGCGACGGGATCATGCTCGTGAAGCCGCCGAACGAGAGCGGGTAGGTCAGGCCCGCGGGCAGCACGACGAGGACGAGCACCCACGCCGGCGCGTGATCGACCAGCGCCACGAGCGCGAGGACCACCGAGGCGATCGTCACCTGGTCGACGACCATCAGGATCCGCCTGCGCCCGGTGAGGTCGAGCCAGGCGCCGAGCAGCGGGCCGGTCACGAGGCTCGGGAGCGTCACCGCGGCCACGAGCGCGCCGGCCAGCGCCGCGTCGCCGGTTCGCTCGAGCACGAGCAGGACGACGCCCACGCTGAACATCTCGTCCGACACGCGCGCGAGCGTCGCGGCCGACACGAAGCTCAGGTAGCCCGGCTGCGCGCGCAGCCGCCGAAGCGAGTCGCGGTCCATCAGCGCGCCGGCGGGATCGCCTGCGCGAAGCGGAAGCGGAAGTCGGGGTCCACCTGCTTCTTGATCTCGCGCAGCCGCTCCAGGTTCGAGCCGTAGTACGCCCGCTGCCAGCCGTCGAGGTCCGGGTCGATGTAGTTCTGGTACGCCTCGCCGGAGGCGTGCGGCCGCAGCGCGCGGTGCACGCCGCCAATCCAGCGGCGGCTGGCGCGCGCCGCCGCCGTGCCCTGGAAGTACGCCAGGTACTGGAGCGAGAACAGCATGTCGCGGTGCACGAACGCGGTGGCGTCCGCGTCGGGCCGGTTGAGCGCGCCGCCGTACGCGTCGAGGAGCAGCGCGCCCGAGCCGAGCGAGGGCGTCCGCTGGCGGCGCTCGATCCAGTCGATCATCTTCGCGCGCCCGCGCGGGCCGGCGGGCCGGTCGAAGTAGTCCGACTTGGCCATGAAGCTCGACCGCGTCGACCGGTGGCACGCCGCGAGGCCGCCGTCGAGGCAGCCCGCCCAGCGGAGCACCATCGTGAAGTAGCTCGAGCTGCCCGTGCTGAGCGAGGCGCCGGCAACGCGCGTGAGCGGCCGCACGAGCCGGCGGAGCGCCGCGGGCTCGCCGAAGTACTGGCCGAGCGCGCGCACCGAGGGCGGTCCGCCGCCGCCGGTCGTGCCGAGCGACAGGATCGAGGTGAGCGCGGGCGGCGCGTCCGGCGCGAAGCGCTGCCAGGCGGCGATCGCCTCGCCTGCCTGCGACCACGGCCACGAGACGAAGAAGTACGCGGCGCCGGGCGCGCGGTGGGTCCTCAGCGTGAGCGCCGTGACGATGCCGAAGTTCCCGCCGCCCCCTCCACGGCATGCCCAGAAGAGGTCCTCGTTCGTGTTCCGGTCCGCGGTCCGAACGCGCCCGTCCGCGGTGACGACGCGCGCCGCGAGAAGGTTGTCGCTCGTGAGCCCGAAGCGCCGCCCGGCGAGGCCGTGACCGCCGCCGAGCGCCAGCCCGCCGATGCCCACGGACGGGCACGAGCCGGCCGGCACGCTCACGCCGCGGCGGGTGAGCGCGCGCTGCACGTCGATCAGCTGGGCGCCCGGCCCGACGATCGCGCGCCCGCGCGCGACGCGGACGCCGCGCAGGCGCGACAGGTCGAGCACCACGCCGTCGGCCGTCGTGGAGTAGCCGGCGTAGCTGTGGCCTCCGGACCGCGCGACGAGCCGCACGTCGAAGCGGTCCGCCCATCGCACCGCGGCGGCCACGTCGGCGGTGCTCTCCACGTGCACGACGGCGTCGGGACGGCGACCCTCGAAGCGGCGGTTGTAGACGATCCGCGCGCTGTTCCTCGGCACCACCACGCGCCCGCGCACGGCGGAGCGCAGCTCGCGCAGCGCGCGCTTCGAGAGGGCCGCGGGCTCCGCGGGCAGCGGCAGCAGCACCGCGGCGCCCGCGCTGCCTACGAGGAACTGCCGGCGGTCGACCGGCCGCCGTGTCCGAGGTCGCCGCGTAGCCGGCGACGGAGGATTTCCATCCATCCGCTCATTCCAGCAGACCCCTCCGCATCGCCTCCGCGACCGCGGCGGCGCGCTCGGACACGCCGAGCTTCTCGTAGATGTGCTGGAGGTGCGTCTTCACCGTCGCGGTGCTCACGTGAAGCGCGCGCCCGATCTCCGGGGCGCTGAGACCGTCGGCGATCAGCACGAGCGTCTGGCGCTCGCGCTGGCTCATCAGCGGGCGCCGCCGCGGCGAGCCGCGCCGGATCTGCTCGGCCATGCCGGCCTGGAGCTCCGGTGCGAGCACGGTCTCCGCCGCGCGCGACCGCGGCGATCGCGTCGCAGAGCTCGCGCGCGCTCGTGTCCTTCGTGAGATAGCCCGCGGCGCCGTCCGCGAGCGCCGCGTACACCTGGCGCGGGTCCGGTCGCGCCTCGATCAGCACGACGCGGGTCTCGAGCCCGTCGCGCGCGACCGCGTTGAGCACCTGCTCGCCGGTCAGGCCGCCGAGCGTTCCGTCGAGCACGGCCACGTCGGGGCGCTCCGCGCCGATGGCGGTGAGGGCGGCGCGGCCGTCGCCCGCCTCTCCCACCAGCTCGAGCTCCGGGCGCTCCCGGATCGCCCTCGCCACCGCCTCACGGAAGAGCGGCTGGGCGTCGGCGGCCAGGACGCGCACGCGCCGTGCCGGCCTCGTACGAAGTCCCTTGCTGGGCAAGATTCATCAGTTGTACCGGAAAAAGGTCCTTTATGCTCTAACACTCCTGAGCGTGGAGGCTCAGGAGTGATCGCGCGGCGGCGACTCGAAGTGCATGAGGGCGAAGGTCGTGGGTACCTCGGCCTCCTCGCCCGCCTTCTTCAGGCGCGACGTGCTGCGCGCCTCGATCTTCTCGGTCTCCGCGAGGACGCTCGCGAGCAGCTTCGTCATCTCGGCCCAGCCCTCGTCGTCGAGGACCATCCGCGCGTGCGTGAGGTGGCGGTCGTCACGCGCCTCGAAGGTGCCGGCCTTGATCGCCTCGGACAGGTCCTCCCAGAGGATCTGCAGGATCGAGTCGGAGATCGCCTGGCGGCCGGAGCGCGGGAGCCGCTTCCAGTCGCGGTCGCTGAAGAACGGCCGCACGATGGCGCGGTAGTAGTGCTCGACGGCGCCGCGGCGCTGCGCGGTGTCCACGAGCTCGATGCAGCCGAGGTCGAGCAGGGCGCGCACGTGATAGCTCACGTTCGGGAGCCGCTCCTCGATCTCCTCGGAGATCTCGTTCGGACTGGCCACCCGCTCGTTGAGGATCATGAGGATGCGTGCGCGCATCGGGTGCGAGAGCGCCTTTGCGATGCGCGGGTCGACGAGGTCGAGCGTCGGCCGAGGCATTCCGCGACCTTAGACGAAAGGTGACCGTCGCGGAGGTCTCGACATCCGCGACGTACGACGCCTTCGCGCCGTACTACGACGCGTTCACGTCGCGCTCCGACTACGAGGCGTGGGCGAGCGCGATGCTGGCTCACGCGCAGGCAAACGGTCTCCGCGGCGAGCGGCTCCTGGACCTCGCCTGCGGCACCGGGCGGAGCTTCGTGCCGTTCCTTCGGCGCGGCTTCTCCGTCACCGCGTGCGACTGCTCGCCCGCGATGCTCGCCGAGGCCGCTCGCCGCGCTCCGGCCGCGCACCTCGTGCACGCCGACATCCGCTCGCTGCCGGACCTCGGCCGCTTCGACCTGGTCACCTGCTTCGACGACTCGCTCAACTACCTCCTGGGCGACGACGAGCTCGCGGCGGCGCTGGCGGGCATCGCCTCGAGCCTGGCGCCCGGCGGGCTGGCGGTGTTCGACCTGAACTCGCTGCTCGCCTACCGCACGACGTTCGCGCGGCACGAGGTGACCGAGGCCGGCGAGGCGGTGTTCGCGTGGCGCGGCTCCGCGGCGCCCGACGCGAGCCCCGGCGGCGAGGTCAGCGCGCGGCTCGACATCTTCGCCCGCGGCGACGGAGAGCTCTACTCGCGCGTGTCCACGACGCACCGGCAGCGCCACTTCCCGCTCGGGCTGGTGGTCGCCCTGCTGGAGGCGGCGGGACTCGAGTGCGTGGCGGTACACGGAGTGCTTCCCGACTGCTCGCTCGCCGCGCCGGCCGACGAGGCCGTGCACCCGAAGCTGGTCTACACCGCGAGGCACCGGAGAGGAGGTGACGCCCTGTGACGATCAAGACGACCGAGCCGGTCCTTCCGACTCTGTCCATCACCAAGCTCGGCTGATGCATCCCGCGGACCCCGGCTCGGCATCGGCGCCGGGCCGGGGCCCGCCCCCGGAGAGGACGAACCCTTGGAGAGACCCCGGATCAAGCGCACGCGGGAGCACGTCGAGAGCGCGGAGGGCGACGTGTTCTTCCTGCGCCCCACGGACGACTCCGACATCGTGATCGAGCGGCCCGACGAGCGGGCGCGGGCGCTGCTCGCGGCGCTCGACGGCACGCGCTCGGTCGAGGAGCTCGCGGGCGAGTTCGGCCGCGAGCGGGTGACGGGCACGGTCGAGCAGCTCGGCAGCCTCGGCCTGCTCGACGACGCCGCCGACGACGCGCGCGTGACGGAGCGGGAGCGTGCGCGCTACGACCGCCAGCTCCGCTACTTCAGCGACGTGGCCGGCGATGCCGAGCGGCCGTCCGAGTACCAGCGGCGGCTGCGGGAGGCGCGCGTGCTCATGCTGGGCGTGGGCGGGCTCGGGAGCTGGGCGTCGTACGCGCTCGCGTGCTGCGGCGTCGGCGAGCTCGTGCTGCTCGACCACGATCGCGTCGAGGAGAGCAACTTCAACCGGCAGATCCTCTTCCGCGAGCGCGACGTGGGCCGGCTCAAGGCGGAGGCGGCGGCCGAGGCGCTCGCGGAGTTCGACTCGAGCTGCCGGCTCGAGCCGGTCGTGCGGCGGCTCGAGAGCGCCGCCGACGCGCGCGACGCCGTCGAGGGCATGGACTTCGTGGTGTCGAGCGCCGACTGGCCGGCGCACGACATCGAGCGCTGGGTGAACGCGGCCTGCTTCGCCGCGGGGATCCCGTTCATCTCGATGAGCCACTCGCCGCCGGTCGCGCGCATCGGGCCGCTGTACGTGCCGGGGACCACCGGCTGCTTCGAGTGCCAGGAGGCCACCTACCGCGAGCGGTTCCAGCTCTACGACGAGCTCGTGGACCAGCGGCGCGGGCGGCCCTCGCAGGCGGCCACGCTCGGGCCGGTGTGCGCGTTCGTGGGCGGGCAGGTGGCGCTCGAGACGCTCCACGCGGTCACCGGCCTGTGCCCGCCCGCCTCGCTCGGCACGGCCATCGTCTACGACCTGCGCACCATGAGCGTGGCCCGCGAGCAGGTGCCGCGGGTCGCCGGCTGCCCGGTGTGCGGGTAGGCAGGGCGGCGGCACGCGACCAGCCCCGTGCGGCACAGCGCCTCGTGCATCTGGCCCAACGCACGCCTCGGGCCCGAGAGCACGGGACGTGGTCGCGTGCGAGGTGAAGCGCCCGTTCCGCCCGATTCGCCCCGGTGCCGTTCCGTCCGCATTCGAACGTATGTTCGGCTGCGATCCGACCACATAAGCGCCCCGGCGACGCGACCACGTCCCGGGGCATGGCACCGAAGGTGGAGCTTCGGCGCACGTCCACGATACCTGCCTTCGGCTGCCCCAACGACAGGGGGAGACGATGACGCGCGTATCGGTGGAGGTGCCCGCGGAGCTCACAGGCCCGATCCGGGAGACGGTGCTCTTGCTGTACGAGGCGACGGCGGAGTCCGCGCGGCTCGCGGTGAGGGCGCGCACGGAGGGCCGCGGCTCGCTCGAGGACGTGGACGTCCATCGCGCGCGGCTCGCGGAGCTCGACGACCTGCTCTCGGCGCTCGACGCGCCCGGCCCGGTCAGCGTGAGCGCGCCGCGCGACCTGCTCCACGACGCGCTCTATGGCGCGCTGATCGACGCGGGCGAGCGGCTCGCCGTGGCGTCCGACAGCGCATGGCGCGGCGAGCTGCCGCTCGAGCGCGTGCGCGAGGCCGCCGAGGCGGTGCTGGCCATCGACCGCGTGCTGCGCGCCCTACGCCCTACGCCGGGACCGCGCTGACGGCGGGGGCCGGGCTCTCGCCGTGGCGATAGAACTCGACCGTCTCGGCGGGCAGCGGGGTGGCGCCGAGGATCAGGTCGGCGGCCTTCTCCGCGGTCATCATCACGGGCGCGTAGATGTTCCCGTTCGTCACGTACGGGAACACGGACGCGTCCACGACGCGCAGGGCCTCCGTGCCGTGCACGCCCATGGTGAGCGGGTCGACCACGGACATGTCGTCGGTGCCCATGCGGCAGGTGCACGACGGGTGAAGCGCCGTCTCGGCGTCCTTCGCCACCCAGTCGAGGATCTGCTGGTCGGTCTCGACCTCCGCGCCCGGCGACAGCTCGCCGCCGCTGAACTGCTCAAAGGCGGGAGCGCCGAGGATCCTCCGGGTCACGCGGATCGCCTCGATCCACTCGCGCCGGTCGTTCTCGGTCGACAGGTAGTTGAAGAGGAGCGCCGGCTTGTCGCGCGGGTCGCGGCTCACGATCTTGCAGGTGCCCCGCACGTCCGAGTACATCGGGCCCACGTGCACCTGGTAGCCGTGCCCGCCGCCGCCCTCCGGCAGCGTGCCGTCGTAGCGCACGGCGATCGGGAGGAAGTGGTACATCAGGTTCGGGTACTTCACGTCGTCGTTGCCGCGCACGAAGCCGCCCGCCTCGAAGTGGTTCGTCGCTCCCGGGCCCGTCTTCCTGAGGAGCCACTCGGCCCCCACGAGCGGGCGCCGCTTCATCGCGAAGTAGGGCGCCATCGTCACCGGCTGGGTGGCGCTGTGCTGGATGTAGACCTCGAGGTGGTCCTGGAGGTTCTCCCCCACGCCGGGCAGGTCGGAGACCACGTCGATCCCGTGCGCGCCGAGGTCGGCCGCGCCGCCGACGCCCGAGAGCTGCAGCAGCTGCGGCGTGTTGATCGCGCCGCCGCAGACGATCACCTCGCCGGCGCGAACGGTGCTCGACCCGCGTCCGCGGCGCGAGTACTCGACGCCGACGGCGCGGGTGCCCTCGAACAGGATCCTCGTCGTGAACGCGCCGGTCTCGACGCTGAGGTTCGGCCTGCTCATCACCGGGTGCAGGTAGGCGCGCGACGCCGACAGCCGCTTGCCCTTGTGGACGTTGCGGTCGAACTTGGCGAAGCCCTCCTGGCGGTACCCGTTCACGTCGTCGGTGAGCGGATAGCCCGCCTGCTGCACGGCCTCGAAGAAGGCGTCGAACAGGGGGCCCTTCGCCGGGCCGCGCTCGAGCACGAGCGGGCCGTCGTGTCCGCGGAACGGGTCGTCGGGGGCCGCGGCGAGGCAGTTCTCCATGCGCTTGAAGTACGGGAGGCAGTGCGCGTAGTCCCAGGTCTCCATCCCGGCGTCCGCGCCCCAGCGCTCGTAGTCCATCGGGTTGCCGCGCTGGAAGATCATCCCGTTGATCGAGCTCGACCCGCCCAGCACCTTGCCGCGCGCGTGGTAGACGCGCCGCCCGCCCATGTGGGGCTCCGGCTCCGACTCGTACTTCCAGTCGTAGAAGCGGCTGCCGATCGGGAACGCGAGCGCGGCCGGCATGTGGATGAAGACGTCCCACGGATAGTCCGACCGGCCGGCCTCGAGGACGAGCACGCTGATCTGCGGGTCGGCCGAGAGGCGGTTGGCGAGCGCGCTGCCGGCGGAGCCCCCGCCGACGATGACGAAGTCGTATTGGGAGGCCATCGAGCGATCCTACGGCGCGGACGCGCCCGCGATCAACCGCTCGCCGCGAGCTCCTGCTTCGGCGTCTCCTTCTTCGGGTCGATAAACGGCTTCTCGACCACGGTCGCCGCGACCTTGCCCTCGGGCCGCTCCACCTCGAGCTCGGTGCCCAGCTCGGACAGCTCCGTCGGCACCATGGCGTAGCCGATGTTCTTCTCGAGGCGCGGCGAGAAGCACGCGGAGGTGATCTTGCCGACGTGGCTGCCGTCCTTGTGGACGGGGAACACGTCGACCATCGAGCCGTCGTTGTAGGAGCCGATCGGATCGCCGCCGATCTCCACGCCGATCAGCTTCCGCTTCGGGCCCTCCGCCTTGATCCTGGCGAGCGCCTCCTTGCCGATGAAGTCCGAGCCCGCCTCCAGGTCGACCATCCAGTCGTAGCCCATGCCGACCTCGTAGGGGTTTGTGTCGTACCAGATGTCGCAGCCGTGGCCGAGCGCGAGGATGCCTCCCTCGATCCGGCGGATGTGGCACGGCCCGATCACCTCGAGGCCGTGCGGCTTGCCCGCCTCGAGCACGGCGTCCCAGAGCTGGACTCCGTTCTTGCTCGCGTCGTACAGGTAGATCTCGAAGCCGAGCTCGGCCGTGTAGCCCGTGCGCGACACGAGCACCCTCATCCCGTCGAGCTCGTAGGAATGCAGGAAGTAGTACGGGATCTCGAGGATGCTGTCGCCGAACAGGTCGACCATCACGTCCTTCGACTTCGGGCCCTGCACCTGGAGCGGCCCCACGTCGATCTCCTTGATCGTCACGTCGTGGCCCGAGTTGAAAGCCACGCCGCGCGCCCACAGCTCCACGTCGCTGTCGGCGAGCGAGAGCCAGAAGCGGTTCTCCTCGACCCGTAGCAGGACGGGGTCGTTGATGATGCCCCCGTCGGGCAGGCACAGGAACACGTACTTGCACTGCTCGACGGCGCACTTGTTCAGGTCGCGCGCGACGAGGAGGTTGGTGAACTCGAACGCGTCCGGCCCGCTGATCTCGATCTGCCGCTCCGCGCCGCCGACGTCCCAGAGCGTGACCCCGTTCAGCAGGTGCCAGTACTCCTCCACCGGATCGCCGTAATGGCGGGGGTGATAGTGGTGGTTGTAGACGCTGTACATCTTCGGGTCGTGACGGCGCGACGCGTAGAAGTACGGCGACTTGGCGATGCGCGGGTAGAGCAGAATGTCCGGGTGCTTGTCCACCTGTGCCAACGGGGCTCCTTCCTAGGTCGTCAGGCGCCCACGGCGAGCGCGCGACGTGATATATCAGGAACCGCGCCGAGCGGTCAACCCGCTCGCTCGGGGGCGAGCAACCCGAGCGCCTCGTCGAGGCCGATCCTGCGGTAGGACTCCACCGGAACGCCGTCCTCAAAGAGCTCCCGCCGCGCTTCCAGGATCCGCATGCGGTCGCCGCGCTCGACCTCCCCAAGCCGCGCCTCGATCGCCGCGATGCGCTTCTCGACGACGCTCGCGCCGTCTGCCCCGGCGGCACCCTCCGCGCGGAGCTTCGCGATCCGCGCCTCGGGATCGAGAATCGCCTCCACGTATCCCTCGGCCACCGGGTTGCTCGCCACCCGCACATCAGGGGCGGCGACCCGGCCGCCGGCGCCGTACGCGATGCACGTGGCGATTCGGCCGCGCGCGCTCGCCACCGCCTCCTCGTCGAGGTCCGGCGCACCGGGCCGGCCGTCCTCCACCAGCAACCGCGTGATCGCACGATCGTCGATCGCCTCGAGGATCGCCTGCGGCTCCGCCGCCACGACCACCTCCTTGCGACGAGGCCAGACGTCCAGCCGCGCATGGTCGCCGAGCGGCCGTCCGACATGGAAGAGGAAGTAGTCGGGATAGGCGAAGAAGTCGCCCCCGCGTGCCCGATGGAAGTCGTAGAACGCCGTGATCGTCGCTGTGATCAGCGCGCTCGCTCCGACCGCGCCGCAGGGACGGGTGATCACGACCCCGAGTCTGTCCTGCTCGCCGAAGCCCTCGAAGACGTCCTCGACGCGCGCCCGCCGGCCCCCGGCGTCGATCTCGAAGAAGGCGCTGCGCAACTCGCGTGACGAGTGCATCCGTGTGATATATCAGTTCTCGCCAGCCCCGACCCGAGGTGATCCCGTGGCAGAAGAATCCGGAGCAGCGACCGCCCTGCCTGCGTCCGCGAAGGTCGTCGTAATCGGCGCCGGCATCGTCGGCAACAGCCTGCTCGGGCACCTCGCCCACCTCGGCTGGAAGGACATGGTCCTGATCGACAAGGGCCCGCTGCCGAACCCGGGCGGGTCCACCGGGCACGCGTCCAACTTCATCTTCCCCGTCGACCACTCGCGCGAGATGACGGAGCTCACCGCCGACAGCATCCGCCAGTACGAGCACCACGGCGTGCTCACGGTCTGCGGCGGCATCGAGGTGGCGCGCACCGAGGAGCGGATGGAGGAGCTGCGCCGCCGCATGGCGTCGGCCAAGTCGTTCGGAGTCGAGGGCTGCTCGCTCGTCACGCCGGCCGAGATCAAGGAGCTCGTGCCGTTCATCGACGAGAGCGTGATCATCGGCGGCTTCCACTCGGAGGGCGTGGGCGTCGTCGACTCGCTGCGGATGGGCACGCTCATGCGCGAGCAGGCGCAGGAGACGGGCGCGGCGACGGTGTCGGCGAACACCGAGGTGCTCGGCATCGACGTGGAGGGCGGCCGCGTGAGGCGCGTGCGCACCGACCGCGGCGACGTGGAGGCCGAGTACGTGGTGATTGCCTGCGGCGTGTGGAGCCCGCGGATCGCGCGGATGGCCGGCGCCTCGATCCCGCTCACCCCCGCCGTGCACCAGATGATCGACGTGGGCCCGGTGCCGCGCTTCGAGAGCGCGAAGAGCGCGATCGACTTCCCGATCGTGCGCGACATGGACACGAACATGTACGAGCGCCAGGACGGGGGCGGCCTCGAGGTGGGCTCGTACGCCCACCGGCCGATCCTGCACGAGCCGGACGAGATCCCGTCGAACGAGGAGTCGGCGCTCACCCCCACCGAGCTGCCCTTCACTCAGGACGACTTCATCCAGCAGATGGAGGACGCGCTCGAACTGATGCCGGAGATCCTTGGCGACGAGTCGGTGGGCATCAAGTACGCGATCAACGGGCTGCTGTCGCTCACCCCCGACGGGCTGCCGATCCTCGGCGAGACGCCCGAGGTGCGCGGGCTCTGGTCGGCCGCCGCCGTGTGGGTGAAGGAGGGCCCCGGCGTGGGCCGCGCGGTGGCCGAGTGGATGGTCGAGGGCGAGCCCGAGATCGACCTCCAGGCATCCGACATCGCACGCTTCTACGAGCACCAGAAGACCGCCGAGCACGTGAAGAGCCGCGCGGCGGAGGGCTTCAACAAGACCTACGGCATCGTGCACCCGGGCGAGCAGTGGGAGTCGGCCCGACCGGTGCGCCTGTCGCCCTACCACTCGCGCGAGGAGGCGCTCGGCGCGGTCTTCTACGAGGCCGCCGGCTGGGAGCGCCCGCACTGGTACGAGTCGAACAAGCCGCTGCTCGACGAGTTCGCCGATCAGATCTCGCCCCGCGAGGCGGAGTGGGACTCGCGCTGGTGGTCGCCGATCATCAACGCCGAGCACCTCGCGATGCGCGACCGCGCCGCGATGTTCGACCTCACCGCGTTCTGCGTCTTCGACATCGTCGGCCCGGGCGCGCTCGAGTGCGTGCAGAAGGTCTCGATGCGCCAGATGGACGTGAAGCTCGGCAAGGTGGTCTACACGCCGGTGCTCACCGCGCGCGGCGGCTTCCGCTCGGACCTAACGGTCATGCGGCTCGGCGACGAGCACTTCCGCGTGGTCACCGGCGGCGCGCACGGGATGGCCGACTTCAAGTGGTACCGCGACCACCTGCCCGAGGACGGCAGCGCGCAGATCTTCGACCTCACCTCGAGTTGGACGACGCTCGGCGTGTGGGGCCCCCGCACGAGAGAGATCCTGTCGAGCGTCACGGGCGACGACATGTCGCACGAGGGCTTCCCGTTCGCCACGTGCCGCACGATCGAGATGGGCCCGCTGCGCGTGCTCGCCTCGCGGATCTCGTACGTCGGCGACCTCGGCTGGGAGCTGTACGTCCCGATCGAGCAGGGCGCGCGGCTGTGGGACATCGTCTCGGAGGCCGGCGAGCCGCACGGGATCGTGCCCGCCGGGATCGGCGTCTACGGCACCACCGGCCGGCTCGAGAAGTGCTACCGCGCGTTCGGCTTCGAGCTCGACGGCGAGTACAACGTCGTCGAGGCCGGCATGGCGTGGGGAAAGGTCAAGGACCAGGACTTCGTCGGCAAGGAGGCGCACCTGCGCCACCGCGAGGAGGACCCCGCGACGGTGATGTGCACGCTCACCGTGGACGACCACAGCTCAGCGAGCGGCGTGCCGCGCTACATGCTCGGCGGCGAGCCGGTCGTGACGCCCGACGGCGAGCCGCTCACCGACTCGCACGGCCGCCGCTCGTACGTGACCAGCGCGGGCGCCGGGCCGTCGGTGGGCAAGCACATCCTGCTCTCGTACCTGCCGCCCGAGCACGCCGAGGCGGGCAACCAGCTCGCGGTGGAGTACATGAACGAGCGCTATCCGGTGACGGTCGAGCGGAACGACTCGACGCCGCTGTTCGACCCGGACAACGAGCGCGTCAAGGCGGCGGATCCGATCCCGGCATGAGGATCCTGGCCTGCGTCAAGCGCGTGCCGCTCACCGGCGGCAAGATGGTGCTGACCGCCGACGAGCAGGCGCTCGAGACGCGCCACCTCGGCTTCACGATCAGCCCGCACGAGGAGTGCGGCGTGGAGGAGGCGGTGCGGCTCGTGGAGCACCACGGCGGCGAGGTCACGGTGCTCACGCTCGGCCCAGCCGAGGCGGAGGAGCAGGTGCGCGACTCGCTCGCGAACGGCGCCGACCGCGGCATCCACCTCGTCACCGACGGCGAGGAGTGGGACCCGCAGGCCACGGCGGAGATCATCGTGTCGACCGTCCAGGCCGAGGAGGCCGCCGGCGAGCCGTTCGACCTGATCGTGTTCGGAAACGAGTCGGCCGACGCCGGCAACTACCAGGTGGGCATCCGCGTCGCGTACGCGCTCGGGCGCCCGGTGACGACCGGCCTGAAGGGGATCTCGGTCGACGGCGGCAGGGCGCGCTGCGAGCAGGAGGTGCCCGGCGGCCGCGACGTGTACGACATCCCGCTGCCCGCGGTCGTGACCATGCTCGAGGGCATCAACCTGCCCCGCTACCCGTCCGTGCCGGCGAAGCTCCGCGCGCGGTCGAAGCCGGTGGAGTCGTCGACCCCCGAGCGTCCCGCGCCGCGGCTCGAGCGCGAGCGACTGGTGGTGCCGCCCGGCCAGGGCAAGCAGGCCGAGGTGCTGGGCGAGGGCGCGGACGCCGCGCCGAAGGTGGTCGAGGTGATGAGGGAGCTGGGGGTGGCCGGATGAGCGTGCTCGTGCTCGTCGAGCCCGGCGAGGAGCTCTCGCTTCAGGCGGTCTCGCTCGCGCGCGACCTCGGCGGTCCCGTGCATGCGCTCGTCGTTGGTGAAGGCGTCACCGAACTGGGTGCGTACGGCGTTGAGACGTTGCACTCGGTCCAGGATGATCGGCTCGGGGCTTATGCCCCGGGCGGGTGGGCAGCCTGTCTCGACCAGCTGATCGACCGCATCGAGGCGACGGCCGTGGTGGCCGCGGGCACGAACCGCGGCAACGAGGTCCTCTCGCACCTGGCCGCGCGCCGCGATCTGCCCTTTGCCGCCAACGTCGTAGCCATCGGCAGTGACGGGAGCGTTACGAGAGTGCGATGGGGCGGCTCGCTCCTCGAGGAGGCGCGCATCCACTCGGACCTGAAGATCGTCTCGGTCGCCCCCCACATGGTCGAAGCCACCACCGTCAATGGCGGGAACGCGAGCGTCGAGCGGTTCGAGCCGGAGCTCGAGGAGCAGGTGGTGCGCGTCGTGGAGCACGCCGAGACGCCCAGCGCGGGCATCTCGCTCGAGGAGGCCAAGGTGGTCGTGAGCGGTGGCCGCGGGGTCGGCTCGGCGGACGGCTTCGGCATGCTCGAGGAGCTCGCCGGCCTCCTGAACGCGGCCGTCGGCTGCTCCCGGGTCGTGACGATGGCCGGCTGGCGCCCGCACACCGACCAGGTCGGCCAGACCGGAACGAAGGTCTCGCCCGACCTCTACATCGCGTGCGGCATCAGCGGCGCCACGCAGCACATCGCCGGGTGCAAGGGCGCGAAGAAGATCCTCGCGATCAACAACGACCCCGAGGCGGCGATCTTCGCCAACGCCGACTACGCCGTGATCGGCGACCTCGCGGAGGTCGTGCCCGCGATCACCGCCGAGCTCAGGAAGGCGCAGTCCTCATAGAGGTAGCCGTGGGAGCGCTCGCGCTCGCCGCTGCGCTCGCGGTCAGCGGCTTCCTGTTCGGACGCCGCGCCAAGCTGCTCGTGGACCTCGTGAGGCTCGGCAAGCCGGTCGACCGGACCGGAGACGTGCCGGGCCGCGTGAAGAACGAGGCGGTGATCGTCCTCGGCCAGAGGAAGCTCCTCCAGCGCCTCGTGCCCGGCCTGATCCACGCCGCGATCTTCTGGGGCTTCCTCGTCCTCTTCCCGACGATCGTGATCGCGATGATCGGCGCGGTCGACAAGCACTCCACGCTTCCGTGGCTGGGCGAGCAGGGCTGGTTCGGCTTCATGGTCGACCTGTTCGCCGTGATGGTCCTGCTCGGCGTGATCGGCGCGGCGATCATCAGGAAGGTCCAGCGCCCCGCGCGCTTCGAGGGCAGCCACCTCGGCGAGGCGGACCTGATCCTCGCGATGATCGCCGGCATCGTCACGACGCTGCTGCTCTGGCACGCGTCCCGGATCGCGCTCGGCCTGAACGAGTGGCCCGCGAGCTCCTCCCCCGTGTCCGACGCGCTGTCCGGCCTGTTCGGCGACGGCAAGGCGACCGAGGTGCTCGAGCGCGTCTTCGTCTGGGCGCACGTCCTGATCATCCTCAGCTTCCTCGCATACCTGCCCCACTCGAAGCACCTCCACATCGCCACGGCCGCGTTCAACGTCTTCTTCGCGCGTACGCGCGCGCGAGGGCGGCTCGAGCCGCTCCGCTTCGACGTGCCCGAGGAGGAGATGCGCTTCGGCGCCGGCACGGTGCCGGACCTCACCTGGAAGCAGACGCTCGACACGTTCTCGTGCACCGAGTGCGGCCGCTGCCAGGACGTGTGCCCGGCGTGGACCACCGGCAAGGAGCTGTCGCCGAAGCTCCTGATCATGGCGCTCCGCGACCAGGTCTTCGACGAGGGCCCGAAGCTGATCCGCGGCGAGGAGGGCTTCGAGCCGTCGCCGCTCGTGCCGAACGCGGTGACGGACAACGTGGTCTGGGACTGCGTGACCTGCGGCGCCTGCGTGCGCGAGTGCCCGGTGTCGATCGAGCACGTGGACCACATCATCGACCTCCGCCGCCACCTCGTGATGATGGAGTCGTCGTTCCCCACCGAGTCGGAGCAGATGCTGCGCGACGTGGAGCGGGCGTCGAACCCGTGGGGCAAGCCGCAGACCGAGCGCGCCGACTGGGCGGAGGAGCTGGGCGTGCGCGTGCTCGAGCCGGGCGACCCGGCGCCCGAGGTCCTCTACTGGGTGGGCTGCGCCGCATCGTTCGACGAGCGCGCCCGCACCGCTGCGCAGTCGACCGCGAAGCTGCTCAAGGCCGCGGGGGTGGACTTCGCGATCCTCGGCCCGCGCGAGTCGTGCACCGGCGACCCCGCGCGGCGGATGGGGAACGAGTACCTCTTCCAGGCGCACGCCGAGCAGAACGTGTCGACGCTGAACGACGCCGGCGTCAAGAAGATCGTGGCGAGCTGCCCGCACTGCTTCAACACGCTCGGCAACGAGTACTCCGACTTCGGGGGCGAGTACGAGGTCGTGCACCACACCGAGCTGCTGGCCGACCTCGTGCGCGAGGGAAAGCTCGAGGCGAAGGCCGACGCCGGCACGATCACCTACCACGACTCCTGCTACCTCGCCCGCCACAACGACGTGCGCGCCGACCCGCGCGAGATCGTCGAGGCGGTGGGCACGCCGATCGAGATGGAGCGCCGCGAGGAGCGCACCTTCTGCTGCGGGGCCGGCGGCGCCCGCATGTGGATGGAGGAGCGCGCACGCCCGATCAACGAGGAGCGCGCCCGCGAGGCCGCCGAGACGGGCGCCGACACGCTCGCCGTGGCGTGCCCGTTCTGCACCGTGATGCTCGACGACGGCGTGAAGTCGCGCGGCGACGAGCTGCGCGTTGTGGACGTGTCGACGCTGCTCGCCGAGTCGCTCGGCGAGCCCGGCGGCGCTGAAGCGCCCGGCGCCCCCTAGACCTCCTGCGCGCCCGGCTGCCCGTCCTCCACGACGAATGACCGGAAGGTCGACACGGGCGCGTCCGGCGTCGACACCGTCGACACCATGCGAAGGTCGGTCCTCCACTCGCGGTGGTCGAGCTTGCAGAGCACGTAGCCGCGACGGTCGCCGTCGAAGAACCTGATGTCGGGATTGAACGGGATCATCGGCCCGTAGTAGGGCCCGTACACCTCGAGGTCGCCGTTGGACGAGATCGAGGTGCCCGCGAACTCGGTTGCCACGACGGGCGCGTTCGGGTCCTCGTAGTCGGCCTTCAGGTCGTTGACGAAGGTCGAGTGCCAGTCGCCGGTGATCACCACGGGGTTCGACACGTCCTTCCGGGCGATCCGCCGGAGGATCCGGGCTCGCTGCCCGGGCCAGCCGTCCCACGAGTCGTTCCAGAACCGCCCTCCCTCGGCGTCGTGCTTCAGCTGTCCCATCAGCACGCCCTGGGCGAGCACGTTCCACCGGGCGCGCGAGCGCGCGAGCCCCTTCATGAGCCACCGCTCCTGCGTCCTCCCGGTCATGGTCGCCGCGGGGTCGAAGCCGGCGTCGCAGGGCGGCTGCTCGCCGTCGCCGCAGGGATTGTCCGTTCGGTACTGGCGCGTGTCGAGGAGGTTGAACTCGGCGATGTTGCCGTAGCGCAGCCGCCGGTAGAGCTGGACGTGGCCTCTCCTCGGCCGCGCGCTCACCGGGACCGGCATGTTCTCGTAGTAGGCCTGGTAGCCGGCCGCCCGCCGCGCGAGGAACTCCGGGCTCGTGTTCGCCCACTCGGGGTAGATGCCCGAGTAGTCGTTGGCAACCTCGTGGTCGTCCCAGGTGACCATCCAGGGGAACAGCCGGTGCGCCTCCTGGAGGTCGGGGTCCGTCTTGTAGAGCGAGTGCTGGAGCCGGTAGCGCTCGAGCGTGAAGCACTCGGGGGCGAACGAGTCCGGCACGGTCGCGTTGCGAACCCCACCCGAGCCGACGCCGTACTCGTAGATGTAGTCGCCGAGGTGGATCACGAGCTCGATGTCCTCCTCGGCCATGCGCCGGTAGGGCGAGTAGAACCCGTCGTCCCACTTCTGGCAGGACGCGAACGCGAAGCTGAGGCGACGCACGCGGTCATGCCATCCGGGAGCGGTCTTGGTCCGCCCGACCGGGCTCGCGTCGCGGTCGGTGAGGAAGCGGTAGTAGTACTCCCGCCCGGGGCGCAGCCCGCGCACGTCCACGTGGACGGAGTGGCCGAGCTCGGGCACCGCCGCCGCGCTGCCCGTCCGCACGACGCGCCTGAAGCGCGAGTCGGTCGCCACCTGCCAGCGCACGCGGACGTCCTTGAGCGGCATGCCTCCACCCTCCACGAGCGGCTCCGGCGCGAGCCGCGTCCACAGCGCCACTCCGTTGGGCGCGGGGTCACCGGACGCCACGCCGAGGCGGAACGGGTAGCCGCGCAGCTTCGGCGCCGCGACGGCCAGGTCGCCGCGAAGCTGCGCGTAGGCCGCCGTTCCCGCGAGGGCTCCGGTGAAGGCGATGAAGCGACGGCGGTCGATGACGCTGTCGCCGAGGTCAGCGAGCGTGCGGCGTGGGTCCGGCATCACTCCCCCTTGATCGGATGCGCTGGAGGGTACGCCTCCTCCAACGTTCTGTACGGCCCACCTCATTGAACGTGTAGAGGTGGAAGCCGGCCACGTTCGCGGCCGGGTCGG
Source organism: uncultured Thermoleophilaceae bacterium (assembly GCA_963741455.1). GTDB lineage: Bacteria > Actinomycetota > Thermoleophilia > Solirubrobacterales > Thermoleophilaceae > JACVRW01. The sequence goes on along the minus strand of CAVUIF010000003.1, from coordinate 201,382 downwards.
TCACGACGGGCGTCAGGTCGTGCAGCAGCCTGTCCGGCTTGAACTGGCGCGTGAGCACGCGCGCGAGCACGTTCCTGTTGTGGCGAAGGAAGCGCGTGGACTCCCCGATCCCCATCTTCATCGAGATGCGCATCAGCCTCGCCTGGTCCACGGAGCCCGGCATCCCGATCCATATCGGGAGCTGCGTGCCGCGCTCGCGCACCTTCTTGATCCAGACGCCGATCGTGTCCACGTCGAAGCAGAGCTGGCTGATGATGTCCGTGGCCATCGCGGCCTTGGCGAACATCGCGCGGATGGTCTCCTCGTCCGGGATCAGATGGTGGCTCTCGGGGTAGCCCGTGATCCCGATCCGCTCGAAGTGCGATCGGTAGTCCCCCATCGCCTCGAGCAACTCGGCCGCGCTCTGGAACTCGCCCGGCTCGGTGGCGTCGCCGGCCGGCACGAACAGCTCGTGCACGCCGGCGTCGCGCAGCCGCGCGAGCACGTCCTCGAGGTGGGCGCGGTCGCGTACGAGGCGAGCGGAGAGATGGGGCACAACCGGGTAGCCGGCCCTCGCCAGCCGCTCGCTCAGCTCGAGCGTGGCGTCGAGCCCCTTGCGCGGGGAGGACGTGACCGTGACCTTCGTGTCGGGCCGCAGATGCTCCAGCACCTGGTCTTCGATCCCGTCCAATGGGAGGATCTCGAAGCGCGAGCGGGCGAGGAGCTCGGAGACAGTCGGGCCGGCACTCACCGCCATCGTGATATATCAGGCTACCAGTGTCGACGCCCGCCGAAATCCCGGACGCCGCCGCCACGCGGCTCGTGGCGGAACGCGCCTACGAGGAGCTCCGCGACCGGATCGTGACGCTCCACCTCCCGCCCGGCACCGTGCTGCGCGAGGAGGCGCTCATGACCGAGATGACGATCGGGCGCACGCCGCTGCGCGAGGCCGTGAAGCGGCTCGCACTCGAGAACCTCGTCGAGGTGCAGCCGCGCCGCGGCACGTTCGTCTCCGCCATCGAGGCCGCCGACATCCAGAACATCACGGAGGTGCGCGCCGAGCTCGAGGCCTACGCCGCGGAGCTCGCCGCCCTGAGGCTCGACCCCGAGACCCGGGCGTCCGCCGAGGAGCTGCTGCACGAGGTCGAGCAGCTCAAGGAGTCGGGCGAGCAGGAGGCGCTGATGCGCTTCGACGAGCGGATCCACCGCTTCGTCTGGGAGGCGGCCCGCAACCCGTACCTCGCGCAGACGCTCGAGCGCTACTTCACGCACTCGCTGCGCATCTGGTACCTCGTGCTCGACCGCGTGCCGACACTCGGCCACGCGGTGCACGACCAGACGCAGCTGATCGAGGCCGTGCTCGACCGGAACGGCGACCACGCGCGCAAGATCATGCACGAGCACGTGCTCGCCTTCCAGCGCGAGATCCTCGCGGCCTTCAGCCGGGCCTGAGCGCCGTCAGCGGGCCGAGAAGCCGTGCTCGGCGGCGATCCCGCGCTGCACCTTCGCGACGGCGCGGAAGGCCTCCTTCAGCGCGGTCCGCGTGAGCGGCGCGAGGTCGCGGGGCGCGATCAGGTCGTCGGGCGGCTCGTCCTTCCGCAGCTGCCCGGCCTGGTGCTCCATCCGCAGCGCGCAGCAGAGGCCGAACGCGTCGCGGAGGATCGCCGCATCGTCCGCCGACAGCGTCCCGGCCCTCTCCGAGGCGTCGATCCGCGAGGTGGTCGAAGCGGCGGTGACGCCCGCGGCCAGGCCGCTCCATCGCGCCAGCGCCTCGATCGGGACGAGCCCGCCCTTCTTGATGTCGAGCACGCCGCGACGCTCCCCGCTCGAGTGCAGCACGAAGTCCCGCAGGAACCCCGTCGGCGGCCGCTCCGCCAGCGCGGCGGCCGCGAGCCGCCGGAGGAAGGCGTCGCGGCCGGGAGCGTCGAGGAAGGCCGTCGCCAGACGGTCGGCGATGCTCGACGAGCCCCAGACCGGGTCGCTTTCGACGACCACCGAGAGCAGGATCAGGCCGCGCGTCGCGTCCGGTTCCTCGACCCAGGAGCGAGCGGTCTGCTCCCAGTCATCGGCCGAGCGTGCGAACAGCGAATTCGACGCAACCGCTCCCTGCCGGTCGAGGCCGAAGCCGCACCGCTCGAGGCCGGAGAGGATCCGCTCCACGAGCTCTTGGGACGGCCGCTCCGCGTCCCACGCCAGAGCGCAGTCGATGTCCGAGCTCGGGAACGGCTCGCGCCGCCCGAAGCTGCCCATGGCGAGCCAGGTGTAGGGGGCCGGCGGAGGCCCGAGCTCCGCGTGGGCCAGCTCGATCAGGCGCCTCGTGATCGTGTCGTGGATGCTCGAGATCGTGCGGCTGATCGCCTGCGCCGGCACACCCGCGTCGTGGAGGGCGATCACGGTGCCGGGCAGCTCCGCCGCCGCGCCGGCCACCTCGGCCTCGCCCGCCGCACGGGCGATCAGCGCCCGCAGGGCGAACGGCGCGCGCCGCTCGCTCGCCATCAGGTCCACGTCGTCGATCACGCCGAGCAGGCGGCGGTCGGGCGCCAGCACCGGCAGGTGGCGCACGCCGTGATCGAGCATCTCGAGCAGTGCCTCCGTGGCCGTCCGGTCGGCCGTCACCGTCCACGCGGGCGCCGTCATCACCGCGGAGACCGGCGTGTCCGCTCCGGCCCCGGCCGCGACCACCTGGGTCCGGATGTCGCGGTCGGTCACGATCCCGAGCCCGTCGCCGAGCTCCACCACCGTGCAGGTCACGCCCCCGTCCACCATCCTGCGCGCGGCCTCCTGGATCGGCGTCTCCGGATCGCACACGACAGGCGTGGCGCGAACCAGGTCGCCCACGCGCCGCCCGCCCACCGGCGCGGGCAGGGAGCGCTGCTCCTCGCCCGCGAGGAGGTGCACCCCGCGGGTGAGGGCGCGTGCGAGAAAGCGCGCCGCCGCGGGGCGCTCCAGCACCGGCCGGATGGCGTCGGCCGGGAACCGCATCAGGAGCGTGTCCTCCGCCGCGCGCGCCACGAAGCCGGTCGGGGCCTCGTCGAGCAGGGAGGCGAACCCGAACATCTCGCCCTCGCCGAGCAGGTCGAGCACGCGCGCACCGGCCATCAGCTCGACCGATCCGCTGCGCACCAGGTACGCCGACTCGGACGTTGCGTCGGCGCTCTTCAGGATCGCCGCTCCCGCCGGATGGAACTCCGACTCCGCCGCCGAGGCGACTCGCTCCAGCTCGTCCTCGGCGAGCGTGTCGAACGGAGGCAGAGATTGAATGTGGCTCGCGATCTCTGAGATGCTCGCCATCATGGCGACTACAGCGGCAGGCGACACTCACGACGACGTAGCGGACTTCGGCTACAACCAGCAACTGGACCGCAGCATCGGGAAGTTCGCGAGCTTCGCGGCCGGGGTCAGCTACATATCGATCCTGACCGGCGTCTTCCAGCTCTTCTACTTCGGGTTCGCCTTCGGCGGGCCGGCGTACTGGTGGACCTGGCCCATGGTGTTCGTCGGCCAGCTCATGGTCGCGCTCTGCTTCGCAGAGCTTGCCGCGAACTTCCCCGTCGCCGGCTCGATCTACAACTGGGGCAAGCGGATGGGCAGCGCGACCATCGCCTGGCTCGGCGGCTGGATGATGCTCACCGCCTCGATCGTGACGATCGCGGCCGTGGCGCTCGCCTACCAGATCACGCTGCCGGAGATCTCCAGCTTCTTCCAGTTCTACGGCGACGGCACGGGCGACAACGACTTCGCGATCAACGCGGTCATCCTGGGCACCGCTCTGATCGTCTTCACGACCGTGATCAACGCGCTCGGCGTGAAGCTGATGTCGCGCATCAACAGCAGCGGCGTCTTCATCGAGCTGATCGCCGCGGTGGTCCTGATCGTCGCGCTCGCCGTGAGCATCGAGCGCGGGCCCGACATCGTCTTCGAGACCCACGGCACGGGCGAGGGCCACGACTGGGGCTACTTCGGCGCCTTCCTCGCCGCGTCGCTCGCGTCCGCCTACGTGATGTACGGCTTCGACACGGCCAGCTCGCTGGGCGAGGAGACGAAGGACCCCCGCAAGACCGCGCCGGTCGCGATCCTGCGCGCGGTGATCGCCTCCTTCCTCCTCGGCGGGCTGATCATCCTGTTCGCGATGATGGCCGTGGGCAACATCAACGCGCCCGAGATCGGCGAGTTCGGCGGGCTGCAGTTCATCATCCTCGACGTCTTCGGCAACACGGTCGGGAAGATCTTCCTGATCTGCGTGGTGATCGCCGTGACGGTCTGCTGCCTCGCGGTCCACACCGCGACGATCCGGATGGCGTTCGCGATGGCGCGCGACAACAACCTGCCCGCCGGCGAGCACCTGGCCAAGGTGGATCCGAGGTTCAAGACGCCGATCGTCCCGGCCGTCGTCAGCGGCCTGCTCGCCATCGCGATCCTGGTCGTGAACATCGGAAACGACCAGATCTTCACGGTGATCACGAGCATCGGGATCATCATGATCTACATCGCGTACCTGCTCGTGACGACGCCGATGCTGATCAAGCGCCTGCGCGGCCAGTGGCCTCCGGAGGGCGCGAAGGAGCGCGGCTACTTCAGCCTCGGCAAGCTCGGCCTGCCGATCAACGCGCTCGCCGTCGGGTGGGGCATTTTCATGGCGGTGAACCTGATCTGGCCGCGCAAGGACGTCTACAACGCGACCGAGCCGTTCCACTGGTACCTCCAGTACGGCGCGATCCTGTTCATCGGCGTGGTCTTCTTCGGCGGCCTGGCCTATTACTGGTTCGTGCAGCGGCACAAGACGGGCGTGCTCGAGTCGCACCGCTTCCAGTCCGAGTCGGACGCCGTGCCCGACACCGTGGCATGAGCACGCGGATGTTCATCGACGGCGAGTGGCGCGACGCGACGAGCGGTGCCACCGAGGAGGCCACCAGCCCGGCGACGGGCGAGTCGCTCGGGCCGGTGGCGTGGGGCGACCGCGCGGACGCGCGGCTCGCGATCGCCGCCGCCAACAGCGCGTTTCCCTCGTGGTCGGCGCGGACCGGCTTCGAGCGCGGCGCGCTCCTCCACCGCGTGGCCGACGTCATGGAGGAGCGCGCGGCCGAGCTGGCGCGGATCCTCACGCTCGACCAGGGCAAGCCGCTGAAGGCCGAGGCGGAGGTGGAGGTGGGCGAGCTCGTGGAGTTCTTCCGCATGGCCGCCGAGGACGGCAAGCGCGTGGAGGGCACGATCCCGCAGAGCGCCGCGCCGGGCCGCCGCGTGCTCCTGCTGCGCCGGCCGCGCGGCGTGCTGGGACTGATCACGCCCTGGAACTGGCCCTACACGATGCCGGCCGAGGTACTGGCCCCCGCGCTCGCGTGCGGCTGCACGGTCGTATGGACGCCGGCGCCCTCCACGGCCGTCTGCTCCGGCGCGCTCGCCGAGTGCGTGGCCGAGGCCGACCTGCCGCCAGGCGTGTTCAACTTCGTGATCGGCCCCGGTCCCGAGGTGGGCGACGAGCTGGCCGTGAGCCCGGGCACGCACGCCGTGGCGTTCACCGGCTCGACCGAGACCGGGCTGGTCGTGGCGCGCCAGGCGGCCGGCAAGGCGCAGCTGCTCGAGATGGGCGGCAACGGGCCACTCGTGGTGATGGACGACGCGGACCTCCCGGCCGCGGCCGAGGCGGCGCGTGTCGGCTCGTTCCTCGGCGCGGGCCAGAGCTGCTCCGCGGCCGAGCGCATCCTCGTGCACGAGGCGGTGCGGGACGAGTTCGTGGAGCTGCTCGCCGACGAGGTCCGGCGCGAGGTGCGGCTCGGCGACCCGCTCGACGACGCCACCACCATGGGCCCGGTGAACAACGAGCCGGGCGCGGCGAAGATGGACGAGCACGTGGCCGACGCCGTGGAGCGCGGCGCCACCGTCGTCACGGGCGGCAGCCGGGCCGGCGGCTACCCCACCTCGCTCTACTGGGAGCCGACCGTGCTGACCGACGTGCCGCCCGAGTCGATCGCCGTGACCCAGGAGACCTTCGGGCCGATCGCGCCGGTGGTCGGGGATCGCGTCGCTCGAGGACGCGATCCGGCAGACGAATTCCCAGACCTACGGGCTGATGGCGGCCATCTTCACAGGGGACCTGGGCGCCGGCATGCGCTACGCCGACTCCGTGCCAATGGGCCTCGTGAACATCAACGAGACCACGAACTACTGGGAGCCGCACCTCCCGTGGGGCGGGCGCGCGAGGTCCCAGAGCGGGATCGGCCGGGTCGGCGGCAGCTACCCCATGGAGACGCTCACGGAGCTCCAGACGGTCCTAATACACGCTCCATTTCAGGCGCATTAAGGTGGCGCCGAGTCCCCTGGCGCGGCCCACCCCGCCTGATATATCATCGCTCCGTGAGTGACTCGCACGGCTCCGCGGCCGTGGAGACCCCTGAAGCGCCTCCGAGGACGGATCGCGACGGCGACCCGCTGCTCCGCGCCGAGGGCGTGTGGAAGATCTTCGGCGCGAAGGCCGACAAGATCATCGGCACGCCGGACGCGGACCTGTCCCGCGCGGAGCTGCGCGAGAAGACCGGCTGCGTCTGCGCCGTGCGCGACATCTCGATCGAGGTGTGGCCGGGCGAGGTGTTCGTGGTCATGGGCCTGTCGGGCTCCGGCAAGTCGACCCTGGTGCGCACGCTGATCCGTCTGATCGAGCCCACCGCCGGGACGGTCTCGATCGGCGGCCAGGACGTGATCGCCGCGGACGGCGACGCGCTGCGCGACCTGCGCCGCCACCGCGTGTCGATGGTCTTCCAGCACTTCGGGCTGCTGGCTCACCGCACCGTGCTCGACAACGTGGCCTTCGGCCTCGAGATCCAGGGCGTCCCGAAGGAGGAGCGCCTGAGGCGAGCGGGCGAGATGCTCGACCTCGTCGGGCTTCAGGACGTCGCACACTCCTTCCCGGCCCAGCTCTCGGGCGGCATGCAGCAGCGCGTGGGCGTGGCGCGCGCGTTCGCGGTCGACCCCGAGCTGATGCTCTACGACGAGCCGTTCAGCGCGCTCGACCCGCTCATCCGGCGCGACATGCAGGACGAGGTGATGCGCCTCCAGCGCGAGACCGGCAAGACGATGGTCTTCATCACGCACGACCTCCCCGAGGCGCTGCGCCTCGGGGACCGCATCGCGATCATGCGCGACGGCGCGATCGTGCAGCTCGGCTCGCCCGAGGAGCTCGTCGGATCGCCCGCCGACGAGTACGTCGAGAACTTCGTCCGCGACATCCCGCGCACGCACGTGCTGACCCTGCGCTGGATCATGCGCGACCCGCGCGGCGACGAGGCGACCGCCGGCCCCGAGCTGCCGCTCACCACCACGCTGAAGGAGGCGGTGCCGGTCGTGGCCTCCAGCGACCACCCGGTGCGCGCGGTGAAGGACGGCAAGGTGGTCGGCGTCGTCGACCGGGACGCGATCCTGCGCGCCATCGCCGAGGACCCGCACGCGTCCGGGCGCAGCGCCAATGGCAGTAGCTAGCGGCAGGCTGCGCGCTCCGGCGTTCGCCGCGCCCACGTCGCGCTGGCGCGGCCCCGGCGCCCAGGCCGCCGGGATCTTCGCGCTGATGGTCGTGGCGTACTTCCTGTTCCAGAACGAGTATCCGTGGCCCCAGTCGCTCGTCTGGACCGAGCTCCCGGCGAAGCTCGACGACGCTCAGGACTGGCTGCTCGAACAGCGCACCGAGGGGTCGAATCCGTTCTTCGCGCTTCTCGACGGCTTCCGCGCATTGGCCGACTGGCTCGTCACAGCGGTCCTCAATGTGCTCGAGTGGCTCACCTGGGTGGGCACGATGGCCGCGGGCACGCTGATCGTGGCGCGCTACGGCGGCTGGCGCGCCGGGCTGATCGTGCTGGCCGCGTTCATCTCCTTCGCGCTCATGGGCCTTTGGGAGTCGAGCATTCAGACGCTGGCGCTGATGAGCGCGGCCGTGCTCCTCTCGCTGCTCATCGGCGTCCCGATCGGCGTCATCGCCGGCCGCAACGACCGCTTCCATCGCGCGATCACGCCGGTGCTCGACGCGATGCAGATCATCCCCGCGTTCGCCTACCTGATGCCGGTGGTGATCGTGTTCTCGGTGGGCCCGGCCGCGGCGGTCATCTGCACGCTCATCTACTCGATCCCGCCCGCGGTGCGGATCACGGCCCTTGGCATCCGCGGCGTGACCGCCGAGTCGGTGGAGGCCTCGCAGGCGCTCGGCGCTACCTCATGGCAGACCCTCTCGAAGGTCCAGCTCCCGCTGGCTCGCCGCGAGATCCTGCTCGCCCTGAACCAGACGATCATGTTCGCGCTGTCGCTCGTCGTGATCGCGGGCCTGATCGGCGGCCGCGGCCTCGGTGACGTCGTCACGAACGGGCTCTACTCGAACCCCGCGCTCGCTCTGCTCGCCGGCATCGCGATCGTGATCATGGCCATCGCGCTCGACCGCGCCACCTCGGCGATCGCCGATCGCACCGATCCTGCGCGACGGCTTCTCACCGAGGAGAAGAAGCGCAGGGCGCGCCGCGACACGCTGCTCACGTTCGCCGGGATCGCGGCCGTCGTGGTCGCCGCCAAGGCGCTTGGCGCGCAGGAGATCTACCCGGAGGAGTTCGAGACCGCCACGAGCCTCTACACCGCGGACATCCAGGACACGCTGCTCGGCTGGATCAACGACGTGCTCGAGTACATCCAGGACCCGGACACGTTCATCTTCAGCATCACGGACGCGGTGGGCAACTTCATCCTCGACAATCTCCTCGAGCCGCTTCGCAAACTGCTGGTGGAATCGCCGTGGTTCATCGTGCTCGGCGGCCTCACCGCAATCGCGTACGTGCTGAGCGGCCTGCGCCCCGCGGTGACCGCGTTCCTGATGCTTGCGCTAATAGGAGTCATCGGCATGTGGGAGCCCGCGATGGACACCGCTTCGCAGGTGCTCGTGGCCACGGCCATCGCGGTCGCGATCGGAATCGCGCTCGGCATCTGGGCGGCCGAGAGCCCGCGCGTGGAGAAGATCTTCCGGCCGGTCCTCGACACGCTGCAGACGCTCCCGCAGCTCGTCTACATCATTCCGTTCATCTACCTGATGCCGGTGTCGCGCGTGCCGGGTGTGGTCGCCTCGGTTCTGTACGCGATCCCCGTGATCATCAGGCTGGTGATGTCAGGGCTCCGGGGCGTCCCAACGGCGCCCGTCGAGGCTGCTCAGGCGTTCGGCGCTTCCCGCGCGCAGGTCCTGCGGAAGGTGAAGGTCCCGCTCGCGCGCGACAGCATCATGCTCGGCGTCAACCAGGGGATCATCATGGTCCTCGCGGTTGTCGTGATCGGCGGGCTGGTGGGCTCGGGCGCGCTCGGCGACCTCGTGGCGCGCGGCCTGCAGCGGAACGAGTTCGGGCTCGGGGTCGTGGCATCGCTCGCGATCCTCGCGCTCGGGATCGCTCTCGACCGGGTGACGCAAGGGAAGAGACGGCAATCGCAACCGACAGGAGGGGCAGCTTGAACACCCACAGACGCACGTGGGCCGTGGTGATGGCGCTGATGCTGGCGCTGTTCGTCGCGGCCTGTGGTGAGGAGAAGGACGACGAACCCAGTGGTGGCGGCGACGGCGGCAGCGCCGCAGCCGGCAAGGACTGCGGCAAGGTCGTTGTCAACGAGCAGGCCTGGGCCGGCTCCACCGCCAACACGTACATCGCCAAGGCGGTGCTCGAGGACGAGCTCGGCTGCGAGGTCGAGGTGACGAAGATCGCCGAGATCCCGGTCTTCCAGGCGATGGCCGACGGCAAGGTGGATGCCGTGCTCGAAGACTGGCAGCACGTCGACGAGTACGAGCAGTACATCGAGAAGGCCAAGACCGTCGTTCAGGGCGGACCGCTCGGGGTGGAGGGCCACATCGGCTGGTTCGTCCCGAAGTACGTGATGGACGAGAACCCCGAGTTCAAGACCTGGGAGGGCCTGAAGGGCAAGGAGGACGTCTTCAACAACCAGTTCCTGGGCGGGGACCCGTCCTACGTCCAGAAGGACAAGCAGCTGATCGAGGCCCTCGGCCTGGACTTCGAGCACGTGACCGCCGGCGCCGAGCCGGCCCAGGTGGCGCGCTGGAGCCAGGCGTACAAGCAGGAGGAGCCGGTCCTCTTCTACTGGTACACGCCGCAGTACCTGAACCAGGAGTACGAGCTGGCAGAGGTGAAGCTGCCGCCGCGTACCGAGGCGAACAAGGACTGCAAGGACGACGCCAAGGAAGGTGGCGACCCCGAGCAGTACAAGTGCGAGTACGACATCACGATCATCAACAAGCTGTTCTCGAAGAAGTTCGCGGACAGCGGATCGCCGGCGTACGACGTGCTTCGGAAGATGAAGCTCACGAACGAGGACCAGGAGCTCGTGGCGAAGGCGATCGCCGGGGACAAGCAGGACCCGGAGGAAGCCGGAGCCGACTGGGTGGCGGACAACCAGGACACCGTCCAGCAGTGGCTCGAGTAGCCCTCTAGCTGTGTAGGCCCGCGGGGCCCCGGGAAGGCGTAGTCGGATGACGCTCTTCCTGGGGCTCCTGCTGGCCGGCCTGTCCGCTCTCGTGAGCCAGGTCGGCTTTCTGTTTCGCCACCGCGGCGCCGTCGAGGCGCCGGACGTGGACGTGCGGCACCCGGCGCGCACGACCATCGCGCTGTTCCGCTCGCGGTGGTGGACGATCGGATACGTCCTCGCGGTCATGGCGTACTTGCTCCACGTGGGCGCCCTCACGCTCGCGGCGATGTCGCTCGTGCAGGCGGTGCTCGCCGGCGGCCTCGTGGTGCTGGGCGTCGTGGCGGAGCGGTTCTTCGGCTTCAAGCTCACGCGTCGGCAGTGGGCCGGCGTCTTCCTGACGGCGCTGGGCCTCGCGCTCCTCGCCGTGACCGGCGAGGCCCGCTCGGGCCAGGACAGCGCCGACTACTCCGTCGCGGCGATGCTCGGCTTCGAGGCGCTCCTCGCGGCGACCGGCGTCGCGCTGATCGTGTCGTGCCGGCACGAGCGCACCGCGCCGCACCACGGCGTGCTCCTCGGGCTCGCGGCGGGCCTCCTCTTCACCATCACCCACGTCGCCGTGAAGGCGCTCAGCGGCAAGGTCGACACGACGATCGCCGAGGTGCTCCTCAGCCCGTACCTGTACGTGGCGATCCTGGGCGGCGTGGCGGCGTTCTTCGCGTCCGCGCGCTCGCTTCAGATCGGGCCGGCCGTGCCCGTGATCGCCGTAACGTCGGTCGCCGGCAACGCGTCGGCGATCCCCGCCGGGGTCATCGTCTTCGGCGACCCGCTCGGCAGCCACGCGCTCGAGGTGGCCGTGCGCGTGTTCGCCTTCGTGCTCGTGATCGCGGCCGCGGCGCTGATCCCCGCTCCCACCCGCGCGGCAGCGTCAGCTGCCGACGGTGCGGCGGAAGAGCACGAGGCAGATCACGGCGACGATCGCGGCGAGCACCGGGACGCCGAAGCCGACGACGCCGAACGCGGCAAGGATCACGCCCGCGACGGCGATCGTGGCCGCGGTGCCGCCGCCGACCGCGAGCTGGTAGGCCCGGCGCTCTCGGCTGCGCCGGGAGGGCGGTCCGCCTGATGATGGTGAGAGTCCCACGGGGCTGAACCGTAGTCAGTCCGCGAGCAGCCGGCGGTCGAACCCCGCCGGCGCGTGGATGTTGAGCACCCGCGTGGGCCGGTCGAGCGCGTTCCGGAACGTGTGCCGAACGCCCGGCGGCACCAGCACGAACGTGCCCGCGGGCGCGGCCACGTCGCCCTCGTCGAGCTCGAACGTCAGCTCCCCGTCGAGGATGTAGAACGCGTCGTCCTCCTCCGCGTGCACGTGGGTTCCCGGCCCGTGCGCGTTCGGCGCCATCGTGATCACGGACGCGTTGAAGCGCGGCGAGTGCTCGCTGAGCCCGAGGAACTCGACGTTCCCCGTGCGAACGCCCTCACCGGGCGGGATGACTACGGCGCTTGGTATGCCGCGATCCTAGCCCGGGCTTCCCCAGACGCGCTGGACGATCGCGTCGATCCGCGTGCGGGTGTCGGCGACGGTCGTGAGCGCGTGGTGGGGCTCGCCGGCGCCGGCGATCCACGGGACGAGCACGTCGAACTCGAGCTCGCGGATCAGCAGAAGGCTCTCGAGGTACGCCGCGCGGTCGCTCGAGTCGAGCACGGCGGCCCTCCACTCGCCGTCACGGAGGAAGATCGTGTCGCCGGTGAAGAGCACGCGCAGGTCGCCGGTGTGCCAGAGATATGCGGTCGCGCCGGGTGTGTGGCCCGGCGTGGGGATCACCTCGAAGTCGTCGTCGAGCGTGTGCCGGCGCGAGAAGGCGGCGCGCACCGGCATGTGCTCCTCGACCGCCGCGCGATCCGCCTCGTGCACGAACAGGGGCGCGCCGGCGGCGCCGAAGCCGGCCTCGTGGCCGTGGTTCAGGTACTGGCGGGCGGGCTGGAAGTCCGCCCCGGCGGCGCTGTAGACCTGGATGTCGCCCTCCGGGCGCTCCAGCAGGAAGGCGCGGCTGTGAAGCGAGTCGGCGAACGGAAGCGGCGCCGGCTCGGAGGCGACGAGCCCGGGGACGATTGTGTCGGCGAGTGTCGAGATCATCATGCGTCCATGATGCATCTTCAAGTGCACTTGAAGTCAAGGGGTTAGGATGTATCCATCTCCGAGCTCCTGACCATCGGCGAGGTGTCGGCACGGAGCGGCGTGGCCAGCTCGGCGCTCCGCTTCTACGAGGAGCGCGGGCTGATCCGCTCGGAGCGCGCCTCGTCGGGGCACCGGCGCTTCTCCCGCCCCGTGATCCGGCGCGTGGCGTTCATCGTGTTCGCCCAGCGCGTGGGCCTGAGCCTCGACGAGATCGGCCGCGAGCTGGAGAAGCTGCCGGCCGACCGCGTGCCGAACCGCGGCGACTGGGCGAAGCTCTCGACTGCCTGGAGCAGCCGCATCGACGAGCGGATCGCGGAGCTCGAGCGGCTCAAGGCGGGCCTCACCGAGTGCATCGGCTGCGGCTGCCTCTCGCTGGCGCGCTGCAAGCTGGCGAACCCCGGCGACCGCGCCGCGGCGGGTGGCGCCGGGCCGCGCTACTGGATCGGGGATCCGAAGCCGTGATGCGATGAGCGGCACGAGCTGCCCCCGCTGCGATGCGCCCGCCGCCGCGGGGGCGCGCTCCTGCGCCGGCTGCGGATACCGGTTCGTGGAGGACGGCGCGGCCGCGCGGCCGCCGTCGCCGTCCTGGCCCCTCGTCGCGGCCGGCGCCGCGGCGGTGGCGCTGGTGGTGGTGGCGGTCGTGGCGATCGCCGGCGCGGGCGAGGAGGGCGAGCCGAGAGCGGTGGCGCAGCCCGCCGCCGCGCGCCTTCAGATCATCTCCGAGCGGCCGCTGTCCACACCGCGGGTCGAGGCCGCGATCGAGAGGCTCTACATCCCGGCCGGCGACGACGACACCGCGGCGGTCGACTGCACCGGCCGCCAGGCCAAGCCGGCGCACTCCGTGCGCCGCTGCGAGGTCCGCTACGCGAACGGCACGGAGCGGCGCGTGGTCGTGCTCACGAACGCGCGCGGCAACGAGGTGCTCAGCAAGCCGTAGCCGTCACTCGTCGCCGGGCTCCTCGTCCTCCACCTCGCCGACCCGGAGCGACGAGTCGAGCTCCACCTCCAGCCGCTTCCCGCCCGGCAGGGTCACGTTCACCTCGATCTCGTTGGGGCCGTCGCGCTCCACGCTCGTCACCCGGCCGGGGCCCGTGACCCCGAACGCGACCCGGATCGCTCGGTCTGCGAAGCGCTCCCCGGATCTCGTCGTACGCGGGGCCGCCGGTCCGGCCCAGCTCCTCGTCGACGTGCCGGAGGTTCAGGTCCTGATCGAAGGTCAACTCGACGAGCGAGCCGTCCCGCCTGCGCACGTCGACCGCCCACTCGTCGTCCTCGAGGCGCGCCGGCTCGACGGTCCCGCCGCCGACCCAATGGATCGCGACCGCCTCGGCCTCGTCGGCGCGCGCCTGGCCCCCGTCCCGAGGCAGCGCAAGCAGAGTCACCACGACGATGACGACGACGAAAGCCGCGAGCGACGCCTTGAGGAACATGTCTTGCGGGCTAGCAAAGCCCCCGATCGTGAGACCGGGACGAGAGCCAGGTGAGAAAGCCCTTAGGCGCGGCCGCCTATCCTCCGGGCCATGAGCGACCGGCCGCGCATCCTGCTGTTCGACATCGACGGCACGCTCGTGTCCACGGGGGGCGCCGGGGCGGTCGCGTGGCGGCGCGCGTTCGAGGAGATTCACGGGATTCCGGCCGACATCGGCGAGTTCGCCGACGCTGGGATGACCGATCCGGACGTCGGGGCGAGGACGTTCGAGGGCGTGATGGGCCGGGAGCCGACCGCGCGCGAGCTCGCGCAGATCATTCAGCGGCGGCTCGAGCACCTGCCCGAGGCCGTGGCCGCGAGCGAGGGCTATCGGGTGCTGCCCGGCGTGCCCGAGCGGCTCCGGCAGCTCAGCCGCGAGGGGCACCTGCTCGGCCTCATCACCGGTAACGGCGACGGCGCGGCCGCGGTGAAGCTGGCGCGTGGCGACCTCAACCGGTGGTTCACCTTCGGCGCGTACGCCACGGCGGGCGTGGACCGGGCGGGCATCGTGCGGCGCGCGGTCGAGCGCGGCGAGGCGATGCTCGGAGCGAACGCGCCGAACGGGGACATCTTCGTGATCGGCGACACGCCGCTCGACATCTCGGCCGCCCAGGCCGTCGACTGCACCGCGGTGGGCGTGGCCACGGGCCACTACGACGCGGCCGCGCTTCGCGAGGCCGGCGCCGACCACGTGCTCGAGACGCTCGAGTCCGAGCTGCCGCTCGGCGGCTGATGAGCCGTGCCACCGAGGAGCAGAACCGGCGCCTCCTGCGGGCGCGCGACGCGATGGACCGGAGCTACGGCGAGCCGCTCGACGTGCCGAGCCTGGCGCGCATCGCGCACGTATCGGAGGCCCACTTCATCCGCACCTTCCGCGCCACCTTCGGCGAGACGCCGCACCGGTACCTCCAGCGCCGCCGCGTAGAGCGGGCGATGTTCCTGCTCTGGCACACCGACCGGAGCGTCACCGAGATCTGCCTCGACGTGGGCTTCGCGAGCCTCGGCACCTTCAGCCGCACGTTCACCCGGATCGTCGGCGAGACGCCGAGCGCCTACCGCGAGCGTGCCGACCCGAAGGCGGTGCCGAACTGCTTCGCGATGGCCTGGACCAGACCGAGCAGTTTTGGAGAAGCGAGCGGGTCACGCCGGGACTAGCGTGGCCCGCATGATCCAAATCACGCACTCATCCATCTTCGTCCTCGACCAGGACGAGGCACTCGACTTCTACGTGGGCAAGCTCGGGTTCGAGGTCGCCATGGACGCCGACATGGGCTTCATGCGCTGGCTGACCGTCCGCGCGCCGGACGATCCCGACCGCGAGGTGCTCCTCGAGCTGCCGGGCCCTCCAGCCCACGACGAGGATACGGCCGCCCAGGTCCGCGACCTCGTCACGAAGGGCGCCACCGGGTTCTCGCTCGGACTGCGCACCGACGACGTCCAGGGGACCTACGAGGACCTGAAGGCGAAGGGCGTGGAGTTCACCGACGAGCCGACCGACCGCTTCTACGGGATCGACTGCGGAATCCGCGACCCGTTCGGGAACCACCTCCGGCTCGTGCAGCCGCACGCCGAGCCGCGCCGGTTCGACCCGGCCGAGTTCGCCGGGAGCTAGCCCGAGGGCGGGGGCCCGGTCGACTCCCGGACCAGCAGCTCCGCCGGCAGCACGACCCGGCTCCCGCCCCTCCCCGCCATGCAGGCCTCGAGCAGCTCGAACGCGATCTCGCCGAGCTTCTCGGCGTCGAGCGCCACGGTCGTGAGCGGGGGCTCGAGCACGCGCGCGAAGTCCATGTCGTCGAAGCCGACGACGGACAGGTCGCCCGGGATCGCGAGGCCGCGCTCGCGCGCCGCGAGATACAGGCCGGCGGCGATCAGGTCGTCGTCGCAGTAGACGGCGGTCGGCCGCTCGTCGAGAAGCGGCCCCGCCGCGATGCGCGCCTGCTCGATGGCGATCGGCGTCTTCACGCGCGGTAGCTCGTCCGGGTCGAGCCCGGCGGCCGAGAGCACGCGCCGGCGGGCGGCGTCGCGCGCGTGAAAGGTGGGAGCGTCGAACTCCGCGGCGAGGTGGCCGATGCGGCGGTGGCCCAGGTCCACCAGGTGCTGGAAGGCGGCGGCCGCGCCCGCGTCGGCGTCGAAGCGGACCGAGGGGCGGTTCTCCACCTCGCTCTCGATCACGACGACGGCGTTGTCCGACTCGAGCGCCTCCGGCGGGATCACCTCGAACAGGAGATAGCCGTCGACGGGGCCGGCGCGGAGCGCCTCGAACGACTGCGCCTCCCAGCGCCGGTCGTTGGCGGTGTCGACCAGCGCGACCGTGTACCCCGCCTCCTGCGCGGCCCGCTGGGCGCCCCGGAGCACGCGGCTGAAGAACGGGTTCGTTATGTCGGGGACGAGCAGGGCCACGGCGCGCGAGCTCCCGAGCCGCAGCGCCTGGGCCGCAACGTTCGGGCGGTAGCCCAGCTCGCGCGCGGCGCTACGGACTCGCTCCTGGGTCGCCTCGGACACGCGCCCCTGCGCCTTGCCGGAGAAGACGAGCGACACCGTGGACTGCGAGACGCCGGCCTCCCTGGCCACGTCGACGCTGGTCGCTGACTGGTTTCCGGAGCGTTCGATGAGCGGGAATGCAAGCACTCGGTTGACAACATCGTAAGTCATACGTATTATGCACATACGTATGACGGGAATCGCGACAGCTCTCACCACCCTCCTGGCCGCCGGTGCCCTGGCCGCGGGCGTCGCCGACACGGGCGGCCCCGACCCGCGCACCGCCCTCGTGATCGACGCGAGCCTCGCCCGCGACGGCCGCGAGCTCGTGGACCCGCGGCTCGAGGACACCGGCGCCGAGGTGCGCCTCCCCCGCACGCCCACCGAGGCGCGCACGAACGTGCGCTACTTCACGGAGCTGGGCTACCGCGTCGTCGCGGCCGGCCCGGAGGCGACCGCCGCGGCCGAGGCGTCGGGCGCCTCCACGGAGATCGCCGCCGGCCTCCCCGCCGCGCTGTCGGCCGCACGCCGCTGACGCCCCTTGCGCGCGGGCGCGCCCGCTGCGACCCTTGACGCCACGTGGCAAAGGCCTTCTCAGTAGCCGCCTGGAACGTCGAGCACTTCCAGGACAAGCAGGGTCGCAACGAGGAGCGCATCGAGTTCCTCGCCGAGCAGAAGCCCGACGTCGTCGCGATCTTCGAGGTCGAGGGCAAGGACGTCTGGCGCGAGCTGATGGACACGATGAAGGGCTACTCGTTCTTCATCACCGAGGGCCAGAACTCGCAGGAGATCCTGCTCGGGATCGCGCCGGGTATCACCGCCTTCCTAACGCAGCGCACGGAGTTCCAGGAGAACAACGCGTTCATGCGGCCGGGCGCGCTCCTCAGCGTCGAGGCCCATGGCGAGCGCTACGCCCTGCTGTTCCTCCACGTGGCGAGCTGGCCGCAGGCGGGCGGCTTCGGCCTGCGCGCCGACATGATCGACCGCGCGTTCGAGTTCCGCAAGGTGCTCGACAAGGCCGCCGGCGGCAAGGCGCGCTACATCTTCCTCGGCGACCTGAACAGCATGGGGCTCGACTACGTGTACGGGAAGACCGGCACCAAGCTCGACCACGACCGCATCCCGGCCGAGCACGAGATCGGCCGGCTCGAGTACCTCGGCACGAAGTACGGGATGCGGCTGCTGTCGAAGAACTCGGACGCCACGTGGGGCGACCCGAAGAAGAAGAGCATGCGCTCGAACCTCGACCACGTGCTGGCCTCCGACGACCTCACCTTCAAGTCGTTCGGCGGCGCCGACGTCGACGTGCGCGGCTGGCCGAAGCTGCCGGAGGCGGAGCAGGCCGAGTGGATGACCACCTACTCGGACCACGCGCTCCTGTACTTCGAGGTGCAGCGGCCGTAGCCGAGATCCACTGGGAGGCGCAGGGCAGCGGCCCGCCGGTCCTGATCGTCCATCAGGTGCTGTGGAGCTACCCGCAGGTCTACGCGGACCTGATCGAGGACCTCTCCCACGACCACCGCGTAGTGACCTACGACCCGCGCGGCTGCGGAGCGTCGACCCGCGAGGGCCCGTACGACACCGAGACCGACGCGGCAGACCTGCTCGGCGTGGCCGAGGCCGTGGGCGGCGGAGCCACGGCGATGACGGTGGGATACGGCTTCAACCTGGCGGCGCGCGTCGGGGCGACGCGGCCCGACCTCATCCCGACGGTGGCGAGCGTCCAGCCCGCCGCCGCGGCGATGCTCCCTCGGAGCGAGCTGAGGGAGTCGGACGTGATGGCGGCCTCCGACTCCGTCATGGAGTTGCTGATGGGGATGCTCAAGGGTGACCCGCGCACCGCGCTGCGCTCGATCCTGACGGCCACGAACCCGGACCTGGGCGGGGACGAGGTGCGCGACCGCGTGGACCGGGTGTCCGAGTACATGGACCCGCGGGCGGCGCGCGAGCGCGCCGAGGCCTGGATCGCGGACGACCCGAGCGAGCACGCGCGGGCGCTGGGCGACCGCCTCTGGATCGTGCACAGCGGCCCCGAGCATCTCTTCGAGGGCACGCTCGCCGCCCGGGTGGCCGAGCTCTACCCGGAGGCCCACATCGAGCAGCTCGAGGGCGGCCCGATCTCCCAGCCGGGCCGGTACGCGGAGCGGATCCGGCGGCTGGCGAAGGCGGCCTAGCTCAGGCTCGGACCAGGCAGTCGGGGCCGATCTCGGCGATCGAGCGGCAGCCGGCGAGGCCCATCGTCAGGTCGAAGTCGGCGAGGTGGTTCTGGATCACCTCGCGCACCCCGGCCTCCCCCGCGACCGCGAGCCCGTAGACGTACGGCCGGCCGAGCAGCACGGCGCTCGCTCCCAGCGCCAGGGCCTTGAAGATGTCGGCGCCCCCGCGAACGCCGCTGTCGAGCAGCACGGGCACGCGGCCGTCGACCGCCTCGGCCACCGCGGGCAGCGCCGCGATCGTCGCGATCGCGCCGTCCACCTGCCGGCCGCCGTGGTTCGAGACGATCAGCCCGTCCATCCCCTCATCGACGGCGCGGCGGGCGTCGTCGGGGTGGACGATCCCCTTGAGGAGGATCGGCAGGCGGGTGCGCTCGCGCAGGAACGGCAGGTCCTCCCAGGTGAGCGAGGGGCGCGAGTAGATCTCCACGAAGCGCTGCACAGCCGCACGCCCGCTGCCGGACCGAAGCGTGCGCAGGAAGCCGTCCGGATAGCGGCGCGTGAGCTGGATCAGCGTGCGGAGCGCGGTGAGCGTCGGCCGCGGCTCGCGGCTCCCGAGGCCGTCCTCCGAGGGCTCGTCGAGCAGGCGCGTGAAGACCGGGTCGCTCGTGTACTGGGCGATGCCCTTGCCGCGCAGGAAGGGCAGGAACGCGGGCGCAAGGTCCCTCGGCCGCCAGCCCAGGATCGTCGTGTCGAGGGTGACCACGATCGCGCTGCAGCCGCAGGCCTCGGCGCGCCGGACGAGGCTCTCCACGAGCTCGTCCGACCTGCTCCAGTAGAGCTGGAACCAGCGCTGGGCATCGCCGAGCACCTCGGCGCACTCCTCCATCGGCACGGACGCCTGGTTCGAGAGGATCATCGGCACGCGCTCGGTGCGCGCGGCCGCGGCCACCGCGCGGTCGGCCTGCCGGTGCGCCAGCTCGAGGACGCCGACCGGAGCGAGCAGGAGCGGCCCCGGCAGGCGCCGGCCGAACAGCTCGACGCTCGTGTCGCGCTCCTCGACGTCGCGCAGCATGCGCGGGACGATCCGCCAGCCGCGAAAGCCGTCCCGGTTGGCCTCGACCGTGTCCTCGTTGCCGGCGCCCGCCGCCACGTAGGCGAATGCCTCCGGCGACATCGCCTCCCTCGCGGCCGCCTCGAGCTCGTCGAAGTGGAGCGGGACACGCGGGCGGTCGCCGCTGACCCCGCTCAGGTAGATGTCCGTCTGGCGCTCGAGGCCGCTCATGCCGACGAACCTACCCAGGACGTCCCTTCGCGGCGCGGTACCTCCCGCCGCGCACGCCCTCCACCGCGAGCCGGCCGGGCTCGAACGAGGGGCGGCGGCCCTTGCAGACCTCGGTGAGCGCGAAGTAGACGCTCCGGCCCGTCCGGTTGAGCGTCTCCTTCGCGACCACCTCGCGCAGCCGAGGGTCCTGCGCCAGCGCGAACTCGGCCCGGATCACGAGCTTCTGGCTCTCGGGATGAAGCGGCTGGCGCGCGATGTCCGCGCACGTGACGAGATACGGGTCCCGCGCCACCTCGCGGACGTGCTCCGGATCGGGCGCCCCGGCGGGCACCGGGCGGCTCTCGTCGTCCCCGCAGCCTCCCAGCGCGGTCGCGGCCACGACCGCGAACGTGGTCAGGCGTGGTGCACCGATGGCGTGAGTCTGCCACCCTGCCCCGGTTGACCGGCGGCAACGACTTCGACGAGCTGCTGCGGCGCTGGGACGAGAGCGATCGCCTCTCCCGCCGGCGGCGCTCCGCGCTGCCTCCCCCGCCGCGCCGCACGCGGCTTCGGGTCGTCCTGCTCGCCCCGCTCGTCGCGATCGGCGCGCTTGCCGCGACCGGGCCGCACTTCGGCGGGGAGCTCGGACCCGGCACGTACGTGGCAGGCGCGCGCGCTCCGGTCTCGTCGGGCACCGTCTCGGCCCCGGTGCCGGCGGCGGCCCCCAGCCGCGCCGCGATCCGGCGCGCGTGGAGGTACGCCCGCCGCCGCGGCGGCCAGGTCTCCTTCGCGGTCGTGGACACCTACGGCCGCCTGCGCGGGCGCGACGCGCGCCGCCGCTATCCCTCCGCGAGCGTGGTGAAGGCGCTGCTGCTCGCGGCGGAGCTCCGACGCCTCCATCGCGAGGGCCTGCCGCTCGACGAGACCACCGCCGGCCTCCTGAAGGCGATGGTCGCGGCGAGCGACAACGACTCGGCCGACGCGATCTACGCGCGCGTGGGCGACCCCGGCCTGCGGGCCGTGGCGGAGCGGGCGGCCCTGCGGCGCTTCCAGGTCTCCGCGTCGTGGGGATACGCGCAGGTCACTGCCGCCGACATGGCGCGCTTCTTCTCACGTGTGCGCGAGGTGCTCCCGCGCCCGCACCGGCGGACGGGCATGGGCCTGCTGGCCTCGATCGCTCCCGAGCAGCGCTGGGGTATCCCCAGGGCCGCGGGCGGGGACTGGAAGGTGCACTTCAAGGGCGGCTGGCGCGAGACGGGTGCGGGCGAGCTCGTGCACCAGGCCGCGCTCCTGCGCGGCGACGACGGCCGCACCATGTCGATCGCCGTCCTGACCGACGCCCAGCCGTCCCGGGCCTACGCCATCCACACGGTGCGCGGGGTGGCCGGCCGGCTGCTCGCCGGCTCCGCCCGCTAGGTGCGCAGCCGGTCGAAGCGCGGCAGCCCGTCGTCCGGGACCGGCGCCCAGTCCGGCGCCGACTCGAGCCACTGGTGCCACTCGGGCCGGATGCCGGGGTCGCCGTCCACCGCGCCGAGCCTCACGCCGACGTTGTCTCCGCCGTCCGAGTAGAGGTGGCCGCCGCACCGTGCGCAGAACGCCTTCGGGATCCCGTCGCCGGGCTTCCAGGTGCGCACGTGCTCCTCGCCGCTCACGATCCGGAAGCCCTCGGCGGGCACCATCGCGTTGATCGACCAGAGCGCGCCGCTCCGGCGCTGGCAGCGCTTGCAGTGGCAGTAGCCCGCCGTCACGAAGGGCGCGGTGACCTCGAACGAGACCGCCCCGCACGCGCAGCTTCCCGCCAGGGGTCGATCGGCCGAATGCATCGTCCGGGGAGGCTACTCAGCCGCTGTTGTGAGATGGTCCCGAGATGACGCTCAGCTTCGGTGTGACGGTTCTCCCCGACCCGCCCTACCAGCGTCTGATCGAGCTGCTGGTGATGGCGGAGCAACAGGGCTTCGAGTACGGCTGGACCTACGACTCGCACGTCCTCTGGCAGGAGTCGACGCCCACGCTGGCGCTCGCCGCGGCCGCCACGAACACGATCAAGCTCGGCCACATGGTCACGAACCCGGGGACCCGCGATCC
The DNA here is from genome assembly GCA_963741455.1 of uncultured Thermoleophilaceae bacterium. Classification (GTDB taxonomy): domain Bacteria; phylum Actinomycetota; class Thermoleophilia; order Solirubrobacterales; family Thermoleophilaceae; genus JACVRW01. Next base: position 179,351 of record CAVUIF010000003.1, on the reverse strand, counting down.
GACGGTCGTGGCGAGCTCGTACGCCACGCTTCACGACATCTCGGACGGCCGGATGGTGATGGGGATCGGGCGCGGCGACTCGGCGCGGCGCTACATCAACCAGCAGCCCGTGAGGGTGAAGCCGTTCGAGGAGTCGCTGCGAATGATCAAGCCGTTCATGAACGGCGAGAAGGTCGAGTGGAACGACACCGAGCTCGAGCTGACCTGGGTGCGCAAGGAGCTTCCCCCGATCGAGATGCACGTGGCCGGCTACGGGCCGAAGGTGCTCGCGATCGCCGGCCGCCACGGCGACGGCGTGATCATCCAGCTCGCCGACCCGGACATCATTCGCTGGACGATGGACACGGCGCGGAAGGCGGCCGAGGAGGCGGGCCGCGACCCGGCCGCGCTCAAGTGCATCGTCTGCGCGCCCAGCCACATCTCGGACGACATCGCCGCCGCGCGCGAGCAGGTGCGCTGGTTCCCGGCGATGGTGTCGAACCACGTGCGCGACCTGATCCGCCGCTACGGGGCGGACGGGTCGGTGGTTCCGAAGGCGCTGACCGACTACGTGCCCGACGAGACGCACTACGACTACGACGAGCACTCGCGCGTGGGCGCCCGCCACGGCGCGTTCGTGAGCGACGAGATCTGCGACCGCTTCTGCGTGCTCGGCACACCGGAGCAGGCACGCGAGAAGCTCGCCCAGCTCGAGGAGATCGGCGTGGACCAGTTCAACATCTATCTGATGACAGAGGGCCAGGAGAGCACCCTCGAGATCTATGGAAGGGAGATCGTCTCGTGAGGAAGCTGATCCAGGGTGGAACGGTCGTGAACGCAGGCCAGTCGTCCGTGGCGGACGTGCTCGTGGACGGAGAGGAGATCGCCGCCGTCGGCTCGCTCGGCGACGTGGACGCGGAGGTGATCGACGCGTCCGGCTGCTTCGTGCTGCCGGGCCTGATCGACAACCACACGCACATGGCGATGCCGTTCGGCGGCACCCGCTCGATCGACGACTACGACACCGGCACGCGCGCCGCCGCGGCCGGCGGCACCACCTGCATCGTCGACTTCGTGATCCAGCAGGAGCCCGGCGGGCTGCGCTCGTCGCTCGAGGAGTGGCGGGGCCGCGCCGACGGCGCCGCGCACGTGGACTACGGCTTCCACATGGCGATCACGAGCGCCGACGACGCCACGTTCGCCGACATGGAGCCGATGGTCGAGGAGGGCCTCTGCTCCTTCAAGGTCTTCCTCGCCTACAAGGGCGTCCTGATGGTCACGGACGACCTCTTCTTCCGCGTGCTCGAGACCACGCGCGACCTCGACGCCCTCACGATGGTGCACTGCGAGAACGGCTGGGCGATCGACGTGCTCGTGGAGCGGGCGCTGGCCGCCGGCCAGACGGACCCGATCTACCACGCGCACACGCGGCCCGAGGTGCTCGAGGCGGAGGCCACGCACCGCTCCGTGCGGCTCGCCGAGCTGGCGGGCGCGGACGTGTTCATCGTGCACGTGACCTGCGGGCTCGCGGCGGACGAGATCGCCGCCGGCCAGGAGCGCGGCGTGGCCGTGTCGGGCGAGACCTGCCTCCAGTACCTCACCAACACGGTGGAGGACCTGGAGCGGCCCGACTTCGAGGGCGCCCGCTACGTGTGCTCGCCGCCGCTTCGCGCCGTGCACAACCAGGAGCTGCTCTGGACCGCGCTCGGCCGCGGGGTGCTCGAGAGCGTGTCCACCGACCACTGCCCGTTCAACAGCGAGCAGAAGGCGCTCGGCCGGGACGACTTCTCGAAGATCCCGAACGGGCTCGCGATGATCCAGCACCGGCTCGTGAAGCTCTGGGACCTCGGCGTCGAGGGCGGCCGCATCACCCCGAGCCAGCTCGTGGACATGACGTCGACGACGATCGCCCGCCGCTTCGGGCTCGCCCGCAAGGGCGCGGTCGCGCCCGGGTTCGACGCCGACCTCGTGGTGTTCGACCCCGCGACCCCGTTCGAGTTCTCCACGAGCACGTCGCAGATGAACGTGGACTACGACCTGTTCGAGGGCGAGCGGTCCACCGGCAGCGTGCGTCACACGCTGTGCCGAGGCGACGATGGTCTACGACCGCGGCGAGATCGTCACGCAGCCGGGCCACGGGCGGTTCGTGCCGAGGTCGCTCGGCGCCCGCGCCGCGGTGGCCTCGTGAACGCGGACCGGGTCCTCGAAGACCTGCGCGAGCTCGCCCGCCTCACCGGCGGGCCAGACGGCGCGCGGCGCGTGTGCTGGACGGACGAGTGGACGAAGGCGCGCGAGTTCCTGCGCTCGCGGCTCGGCGAGCTGCCGGTGGAGGTGACGGTGGACGCGGCGGGCAACCTCTGGGCCGCCATGGAGGGCGATGGCGACGGGTTCGTGATCGTCGGGCTCGCACGTGGACTCCGTGCCCGCGGGCGGCTGGCTCGACGGCGCGCTCGGCGTGTTCACCGCGGTGGAGGCGCTTCGCACGCAGGCCGAGCGCGGCACGCCGCCGGTGGGGCTCCGGCTCGTGGACTGGGCGGACGAGGAGGGCGCGCGCTTCGGGCGCAGCCTGTTCGGCTCGTCGTCCTGCGCCGGCACGCTCGACCCGGACGAGGTGCGCGAGCTGCGCGACCGCGACGGCGAGCGGCTCGAGGACGTGCTCGCCCGCTACGACGTGGAGCTCGACCGGGCACACGAGTCGGGCGCCGGGCTGCGCGGCGCACGGGCCTACCTCGAGATCCACATCGAGCAGGGGCCGGTGCTCGAGGCGAGCGGCGAGCCGGCCGCGGCGGTGCTCGGCACCTTCGGGGTCGAGCGCCACCTGGCCGTGTTCACCGGCGAGACCGCGCACGCCGGGGCCACGCCGATGGGGATGCGCCGCGACACGTTCATGGCCGCCTCCCAGGCCGCGCTGGCGATCAGGGAAGTCGGCTTCGCGCACGAGGGCGGCGTCTGCACGGTGGGCGGCGCCACGAGCGAGCCCGGCGTGGTCACGGCGGTGCCCGGCCGCACCGAGATGCTGCTGGACCAGCGCCACCTCGACCCGGACACGCTCGCCGCGATGCTCGCCGGGGCGCGCGAGGCGTGCGAGCGCGCGGCAGCGGACCACGGCTGCGAGGTCGAGCTGAAGCACCTCTGGTCGATCCCGCCGATCCCGTTCGACGACCGGCTGATCCGGCTCGCGCGGGAGTCGGTCGAGGCGGCCGGTGGCAAGGACACCGCGATCCCCAGCGGCCCGCTGCACGACGCCGCCGAGATGGCCCGGCTGATCCCGACGGTGATGATCTTCTCGTCGTCCTCCCCGCCGGTCTCGCACACGAAGGAGGAGGACACGCCGGAGGCGGACCTGCGCGTGGCGATCGAGGCCTACGGGCGGACCGTGAGCGGCACGCTCGAGCTGGCCGCCGCGGGCGAGCTGCCACCGCGCGAGTGACCGCGCTCGAGGAGCAGCTCGCCTACCTGGCGGCGTCGAGCCCGTTCTACGCCGAGCGGCTCCGCGGCGTCCGCGAGCACGTGCGCACCCCGGCCGACCTGCCGCGGCTCCCGTTCACCACGAAGGACGAGCTCCGCGAGGGCCAGCGCGCGGATCCGCCGTTCGGGCCGCACCTGTGCGCGCCGCGCGAGCGGCTCGTGCGCATGCACGTGACCTCCGGCACCACCGGCGAGCCCGTGGCGGTGGGGTTCACGCAGGCGGACCACGAGGCGAACAGCGCCGTGGGCGGCGAGGCGTTCCGGATCGCCGGCGTGCGCCCCGGCGACACGATCGCGCACTGCCTCAACTACGCGCTCTACGCGGGCGGCATCGCCGACCACATGGCGCTCGAGGCGAGCGGCGCGACCGTCGTGCCGGTGGGCACCGGCCAGTCGCGCCGGCTGCTCGACCTGATCCCGCGGCTCGGCATCAACGCGATCTTCGGCACGCTCTCGTTCCCGGCCTACCTCGCCGAGCGGGCGCGCGAGGTCGGCGTGGACCCGCTCTCGCTCGGGCTGCGGCACATCGTCACGGCCGGCGAGCCCGGGGCCGGGCTGGCCGCGGTGAGGGCCGAGATCGAGGCGGCCTGGGGAGCGAGCGTCGTCGACACGTTCGGGATGAGCGACGTGTGGTCCACGATGGCGGGCGCGTGCGAGGAGGGCGAGGGGCTTCACCTGACCGTGGGCGACCACGCCGTGCTCGAGCTCGTGGACCCGGACACCGGCGATCCCGTGCCGCTCGAGGACGGCGCGCGCCGGCGAGCTCGTGTGGACGCACCTGCGCCGCGAGGCGTCGCCGCTGCTTCGCTACCGCTCGGCGGACCTCGGGCGCGTGTGGACCTCGCCGTGCGCGTGCGGGCGAACCACCCCGCGCATCCGGATCGACGGCCGCCGCGACGACATGCTCCGCGTCCAGGCCGTGAACGTGTACCCGCAGGCGATCGGCACGCTCCTCGCTCGCAGGACGGAGCTCGGGCGCCACTGCATCGTCGCCGAGGGCGACCCGATCGTTCCACCGCTGCGGCTGTACGTGGAGGCGCCGCCGGACGTGGAGCTGGACGGCGTGGCCTCGGAGCTCGAGGACGCGCTTCGCGCGCGCTTTGCGGTCGCGCGGCTCGATCCGGGCTCGCTGCCCGTGGCCGAGCACAAGACCCGCATCGTCCACCGCACCGCCCGCGGGGACGAGCTGCCAACCGCCGTCGAGGCGCTCAGGAAGGAGATCGCACGATGACCGTCACCACCGCCGACCTCGGCGCCGCCCGCGTGATCGAGTGGGACCGCCAGGCACGCCGCAACGCCTGGGACCTGGAGACGATGACCGCCATCGCCGAGGCGATCGACGCCGCCGGTGAGGACGAGCGCGTGCGCTGCGTGGTGCTGCGCGGCGCCGGCGGGCACTTCTCGGCGGGCGACGACCTCCAGGCCGCGATCGAGGCGGACACGAGGTCGTGGCGCGCGACGATCGAGGGCTTCCAGCGGATGACCCGGTCGGTGCTCGGCTCGCCCGTGCCGGCGATCGCGGCAGTGGACGGCGTGTGCGTGGGCGGCGCGCTCGAGTTCGCGGCGAGCTGCGACCTGCGCCTGTGCACCGACCGCGTGCGGCTGCTCACGCCCGAGATCCGGATCGGCCTCGTGATGAGCAACGCGGGCACGCTCTTCCTCCCCGAGGTGCTCGGCGAGACCGCGGCCCGCGAGCTGCTCCTGAGCGGCGAGGAGCGCGACGCCGCCTGGGCGCGCGAGCACGGCTTCGCGACGGAGGTGGTGCCGCCGGACCGGCTCGACGCCCGCATCGAGCACTGGGCGGGCGTCTTCGCGGTGAACTCGCGCGCCGCCGTGGCCGCGACCAGGAAGATGCTGAACGAGCGCTTCGGCGACCTGCTGTCCGCGGCGATGGACCGCGAGACCCGCCACTGCGTGCGCCTCTTCGACGAGCCGGACGCCCGCGCGGCGTTGCGCGCGTTCTCGGAGAGCTAACGATGGGTGTCTACGGCGACCACGTCCTTCGTGGCGGCGGACTCGCTGGGAATGGCGGTTCGGCATAGGCAGGCCCACGCGCAACGAGGCGGCCACGCGCAGCTTCGCGACCGCGATCACGTCCGGCGACCGGGCGGCCGCGCTCGACGCCTGCCATCCGGAGATCGAGTTCGAGTCGCTGCTCGGGATCAGCGGGCACCGCTACGAGGGCCACGCCGGCATCGAGCAGTACTTCGACGACGCGGATTCGGCGTGGGAGGACTGGACCGTGATGGTCGAGGACACCCGGGAGGCCGCGGACGGCCGCGTGGTGATCGTGATGACCATGCGCGCCCGCGGCAGGGGGAGCGGGGTGACCGTGGAGTCGCGCACCGCTCACGTGTGGACGGTCCGCGACGGGAGGCTGTGGCGGAACGAGCTGTTCCGCGATCCGGAGCGCGCGCTCGAGGAGCTGGGCCTGCCGCCCCTCTAGCGGAGGCGGGCGAGCTTCAGGTTGCGGCGCAGCGCGGCGCGGTTCTTCGAAGCCGCCCGCGTGGCCACCGCGACGAAGCGGACCCTGCCGCCCCGCACGCCGTATACGAACCGCGCCCGTGGGCCGGCGGCTCGCACGAACAGGCCCTTGCCGGCTCGCCGCGCGCTCTCGCGCACGCGCGCGGCACGGTCGCCCACGCGGATCCGCCTGGCGTCGGCGCCCTTCGCGTTGCTCCCAACCAGCGCGACCTTCCCGCGGCGGGTGAGCGCGGCCGCGACCTTCTTGCGCCGGTTCCGCTTGCCGCGCACGCACCAGGTCCAGGCGCGGTGGCCGCGCACCTTCGGCTGCCCGGCGCGGCTCAGGAGTCGCGTCGTGCTCGCGCGCAGGCGGATGCCGCCGAGCCCGCGGCGGCCGAGCCGGGCGCGCGCCGGCTTGCAGCCGGACCGGATCCCGCTCACGCGCTCCCACATCTGGAGGTATGCCTCGGCGCCACGCGCCATGTCCCTGACGGCCGCCGCGCCGCCCACCTGGCGGATGTCCTCCCACCAGTCGGGGAACAGGCCGTAGTGGGCCACGCCGTCGGAGGTGAAGTCGAACAGGCGCGCGCCGCTCTTCTGGCGCGTGAAGGTCACGCGGCCGTCGAACGACTTGAACGGGTACTGCACCGCGTTCGGCCCTGAGCGCGGCTCGGGCTGCGCGGACAGGCCGTTCTGGTCGGAGCCGAACCCGAGGCCGAAGTAGAAGCGCGGGTTGCGCTGGGCCTTGGTCGTCCGCCAGGTCTTGATCCACTCCGGCGCCGCCTCCTTCATGGGCGTGACCACGCCGCCGAGGTCGTAGATGCGCGGGATCACGTCCGCCGTGCTCCAGCTGTGGCTCGACACGCCGCCCGAGTAGCGGCGCGCCTCGAGCAGGTCCATCACGCTCTTGCGCGCCCTCACGCTCAGGTGGTCGGGGTCGATCATCATCCCCCGCTGCATGAGCCGCCGGATCGCGTGCTCGCCGAGGTCCGTGAGCCCGCGCGCGTTGCAGTTCGAATCGCTCGGGTAGACCGGCGCCGCGCCCAGCGGCACGAACGCCTCGATCAGGTTGGACTGGATGTCGTTCTCGTCGTGGTCGTACACGCCGAGCTGCTGCTTGTCGTGCTCGTCCGGCGGCCCGGTGCACGCCTGCATCTGCCAGAACTTGCCCGTGGAGAGCCGGTTGCCGGCGTTCACGACGATGCCCGTCTCGCCGCTGTCGCCCGCGACGCCCGCCAGGGCGTTGTCGAACTTGTTGACCAGCTCCATCTGGCGCACGCCCATCGCGTGGACCTCGGCCAGCTCGCGGTCGATGTCCGCGCGCGTGCACTTCGGCTGTTCGTTCTGGACGCGGCAGCCGAACGGCTCGGAGACCTCGATCCCCTTGACCACGGCGAGCTTGCCGTCGGCTATCACCCGGCGCGCCTGGTGCGGGTCGGTCACGACCCGGAACCAGCCCCGGCCCGGGCCGCCGTTCTGGGCGTCGATGTAGTCCTGGAGCGCGTTCAGGTCGCGGTTCTGGAGCCGCACCGAGGTCATCTCATCGCAGTCGTTCTGCTTGAACGGGTACAGCTCGCACAGCACGCGGTTCTCCACGTACAGGTTCACGAACAGCCGCAGTCCGCCCATGTACGCGCGCTCGAGCCACTTGTAATAGGTCTGCTCGTGGGTCAGCGAGTCGTGGTGGGGCCAGTCCTTGAAGGTCGGCCAGCCGACCGGGTCGTGGCAGCGCACGGGCTGGCCGAAGAGCGCGTTCTCGAGCACCGCGCCGCACCCGTTGCCGGCCTGGTGGTCGGGACAGTCGACGAGCGCGTAGGGCGCCCCGTACGGATGCCACGGGCGGCCGCAGTGCGCCCGGCCGCCGAGGAACTCGAAGGCGGTCATGTGGAGGTGGAGGTCGATGATCCCCTTGACCTGGCCCCAGGGGGTCGCGCTCCCGAACGGGGTGCCGGTTGCCGACGTCTCCGCCTCCGGGTAGACCGCGCAACCGCTCGCCGGCTCGAACGCGAACGTCCCGGCGCCGCCCGGCTCGGTGAGCACCAGCCGCCCGGCGGCCACGCCGAGCGCCTTGTTCTCCGAGGGCAGGGTGATCCTGAACGAGTTGCCGGGAGCGGTGTCCACGCGCCAGTCCGCGGACGGGCTTGCTCCGGCGGCCGGCGCGACGATGCCGGCGGCGCCGCCCACGGGAAGCGGGCTTGCCGCTCCGGCGGCCATGAAGTCGCGCTCGCGGCCGTAGAACAGGTAGCTGCCGAGCCTCGTGGCCTGCATCCGGAAGCCCTCGGCCGCGGCGATCGAGCCGCCGGACGCGGAGTAGCCGCCGGCCGACTTCGAGACGAGCCCGCCGGTCGCCCGCGACCGGAGCGCGTAGCAGCCGTTCGCGAGCGCGTAGCGGCGGTCCGTGCCCGTCGCCGACGCGAGCGAGCGCGCCGGCGGCGCCGTGGCCGGGCCCGCCGAGGCCGCCATCCGGGGCTCGGAGCCGGGGTGGCCGGCATGCGCGGCCGCGGCGAGCACCGCCGCCGCGAGCAGAGCAAGAAGCGGTACCCCGAGCCGCATCACGCGCGGATGGTAGCCGCGCTCACTCAGAGGATGCGCCGCTTCCCAGACCGCCGCGCTTGCGATCATGCGGGCCATGCCCCCGCTTCGCGCCAGGGAGCGTGCTCAGCTACCGGACAGCGCGTTCGCGTACATCGACTCGCGCGGACGGCGCAGGCTTCCGATCCACGACGCGTCGCACGTCCGGAATGCCCTCGCGAGGTTCGGCCAGGTGGCGTTCGAGGACGACGAGGCGAGGGACCGGGCGCGCAGCAGGCTGCTCCGGGCCGCCAAGAAGCACGGCATCGTGCCGATCGGCTTCATCAACGCCCAGCTTCAGCCTCAGCGGAAGCTGCCGAGGGGGCACGTCACCTTCCTGCTGGCGGACATGGAGGGGTCGACCGAGCTGCTGGCACGCCTCGGTGACGAGTACGCGGCACTGCTGGCCGACGTCCGGCGCCGCGTGCGCGCCGCCGTGCAGGCCACCGGCGGCCACATGGTCTCCGCGCGAGGTGACGACGTCTTCGCCGTGTTCGAGGACGCGGTGGCGGCACTCCGGGCCGCGGTGGCGATTCACCGGTCGATGCAGGAAGGGCCGTGGCCGGGAGGAAGTGGCGTGCGGCTGCGGATCGGCCTTCATCGCGGCCGTCCGCAGCTCACCGAGACCGGCTACGTGGGCCTGTCGGTGCACGCCGCCGCTCGCATCTGCTTCGCGGCGCACGGAGGCCAGACCGTCATGTCGGGCGCCGTCCGCGCGGCGGTCCCGGACCCGCTCCCGGACGACGCCTGCCTGAGGAGCCTCGGCGCGTGGCGATTCCGCGGTCTGCCGGAGCCGATCGAGATCTTCCAGGCGGACGTGCCCGGCCTGCCGGAGGACTTCCCGCCCCTCCGCTCGGCCCTGCCGGGCCAGTAGCCCTGCTCGGCCGGGTCAGCGTCGCGAGATCGCGGACAGCGGCACGGTCGAGGTCGACCCGCCTCTGAGCCAGCGGACCGTCGCGGTCCCGGCCCTCGCATCGACGGCCTTCACCTGGCCGATCTCGCCAGTCGCCCGCTTGCGGACGTGCCCGGGCGGCAGCGCCGTGCGGGTCGTCTCGACCGGCTCGCTCGGCCCGCGGCTGGCGGGACCGCGCTCCGCCGGCCTGGCGGCGGGCGCGGGACGCCGAACGGCCTTACGCGGCCGCGCGGGCGCGTCCTCCTGCTTTCGAAGCACCTTCTCGAGCGGCACCACGTTCGCGCCGGTGCCCTTCGTATCAGTGTCGAGAACCCATGTCCTTCCAGCCATTCCTCGACCAATTCTAAAGACGGGGTGGCGGTCGAAGCTGGTTCAATCGAGCCGATGAGCAAGCTGCCCCTGGCCGACAGCCATGACCTGATCCGCGTCCACGGCGCGCGCGTGAACAACCTCAAGGACGTCACCGTCGAGCTCCCGAAGCGCCGGCTGACGGTGTTCACCGGCGTCTCCGGCTCGGGGAAGAGCTCGCTGGTGTTCGGCACGATCGCGGCCGAGTCGCAGCGGCTGATCAACGAGACCTACAGCGCCTTCGTGCAGGGGTTCATGCCGACGCTGGCGCGCCCCGAGGTCGACGTGCTCGACGGGCTGACGACCGCGATCAGCGTCGACCAGGAGCGGATGGGGTCGAATCCCCGGTCGACGGTCGGCACGGCCACCGACGCCGACGCGATGCTCCGCATCCTGTTCAGCCGGCTCGGTAAGCCGCACATCGGCGGGCCCGGCGCGTACTCCTTCAACGTCGCGTCCGTCCACGGGAGCGGCGGCCTCACGGTCGAGCGCGGCGACAAGACCATCACCAAGAGCGCGAGCTTCAGCCGCACCGGCGGCATGTGCCCGCGATGCGAGGGCCGCGGCTCGGTCAGCGACTTCGACCTGTCGGCGCTCTACGACGAGACCAAGTCGCTCAACGAGGGAGCGCTCACGATCCCCGGATACACCATGGAAGGCTGGTACGGCCGGATCTACCGTGGCTGCGGCTATTTCGACCCGGACAAGCCGATCAAGAAGTTCAACAAGCGCGAGCGCCACGACCTGCTCTACAAGGAGCCCACCAAGATCAAGGTCGAGGGCATCAACCTGACCTACGCGGGGCTGATCCCGCAGATCCAGAGGTCGTTCCTGTCCAAGGACGTCGATGCGATGCAGCCGCACGTCCGCGCCTTCGTGGAGCGGGCGGTGGTGTTCACGACATGCCCGGACTGCGACGGCACCCGGCTCAGCGAGGCGGCAAGGTCGTCGAAGATCGACGGCGTGAGCATCGCCGACGTCTCCGCGATGCAGATCACCGACCTGGCCGAGTGGGTGGCCGGCCTGGAGGAGCCGTCCGTCGCGCCGCTGCTCCAGACCCTGCGGCACACCCTCGACTCGTTCGTCGAGATCGGGCTGGGCTACCTGTCGCTGAACCGGCCGTCGGGCACGCTGTCGGGCGGCGAGGCACAGCGCACGAAGATGATCCGCCACCTCGGCTCCTCGCTGACCGACGTGACCTACGTCTTCGACGAGCCCACGATCGGCATGCATCCGCATGACGTCCAGCGGATGAACGACCTGCTGCTCCAGCTGCGCGACAAGGGCAACACGGTGCTCGTAGTGGAGCACGAGCCGGACACGATCGCGATCGCCGACCACGTGGTCGACCTCGGCCCTGGCGCCGGTACGGGCGGCGGTCGAGGTGGTCTTCGAGGGTGCCGTCGACGGGCTTCGGGACAGCGACACGGTGACCGGGCGGCACCTGGACGACCAGGCCTCGCTGAAGCCGTCGGTCCGGGAGCCCTCGGGCATGCTGGAGGTGCGCGGCGCCGACACCCACAACCTGCAGGACGTCGACGTCGACATTCCGCTCGGCGTGCTGGTGGTGCTGACCGGCGTGGCGGGGTCGGGAAAGAGCTCGCTGGTAGGCGGCTCGGTGGCGGGCCGGGATGGGGTGGTGACCGTCGACCAGGGCGCCATCCGCGGCTCGCGGCGAAGCAACCCGGCGACGTACACCAAGCTGCTCGACCCGATCCGCAAGGCGTTCGCGAAGGCCAACGGCGTGAAGCCGGGGCTGTTCAGCGCCAACTCCGAGGGCGCGTGCCCGAACTGCAACGGCGCCGGCGTCACCTACACCGACCTGGGGATGATGGCGGGCGTCGCCACGACCTGCGAGGAATGCGAGGGGAAGCGGTTCGAAGCGTCGGTGCTCGAGTACAAGCTTGGCGGCCGCGACATCAGCGAGGTGCTCGCGATGCCGGTGTCCGAGGCCGAGGACTTCTTCGGCGACGGCGACGCGGCCACGCCGGCCGCGCACAAGATCCTCGAACGGCTGGCCGACGTCGGGCTCGGCTACCTCACGCTGGGCCAGCCGCTCACCACGCTGTCCGGCGGCGAGCGGCAACGGCTGAAGCTGGCCACCCACATGGGGGAGAAGGGCGGCGTCTACGTTCTCGACGAGCCGACCACGGGCCTCCACCTTGCCGACGTCGAGCAGCTGCTCGGCCTGCTCGACCGGCTCGTCGACTCCGGCAAGTCGGTCATCGTCATCGAGCACCACCAGGCGGTGATGGCACACGCCGACTGGATCATCGACCTGGGCCCCGGCGCCGGCCACGACGGCGGCCGGATCGTGTTCGAGGGCACTCCCGCCGACCTGGTCGCGGCCCGCTCCACGCTGACCGGCGAGCACCTGGCGGCCCACGTCGCGGGAGATGCGGGTCAGGTCAAATGACGCATATGTCGGCCGCCGCGAAGCGCCTACGGTAGTTGCATGGCGAAAGGCACGAGATGAAGATCGTCGTCATCGGCGGGACCGGCCTCATCGGCTCGAAGCTCGTCGAGAAACTGCGCAAGGACGGCCACGACCCGCTCGCGGCGTCGCCTGACACCGGAGTCAACGCGCTCACGGGCGAGGGGCTCGCCGAGGCGCTCGAGGGCGCCCAGGTCGTGGTCGACGTGGCGAACGCACCCGCATGGGACGACGCGGCCGTGCTCGACTTCTTCCAGACCGCGACACGCAACCTGCTCGGCGCGGAGACGACCGCCGGCGTTGGGCACCACGTCGCGCTGTCGGTGGTCGGCGCCGACCGGCTCCCCGACAGCGGCTACCTCCGCGCGAAGGTCGCGCAGGAGAAGCTCGTCAAGGCCGGGCCCGTGCCCTACACGATCGTCCGCGCGACACAGTTCTTCGAGTTCATCGGCCGGATCGCCGATTCGAGCACCGACGGCGACACGGTTCGGTTGTCGCCCGCCCTCGTTCAGCCCGAGTCAGCCGACGACGTCGCGAGCACGTTGGCCGATGTGGCGGTCGACGCGCCGCTGAACGACACGGTCGAGCTCGCGGGCCCGGAGGCGATCCGCCTCGACGAGCTCGCCCGGCGCGTCCTCGAGGCAGGCGGCGACCGGCGCCAGGTGACGGCCGACCCTCACGCGCGCTACTTCGGCGCCGAGCTGGACGACCGGTCCCTCACCCCGGGAGACGACGCACGCATCGCCCCGACCCGCTTCGAGGACTGGCTTGGCCGGCCCGCGAACCGGCCCCAACCCGAAAGGAGCCCCTCATGACGACCACAAGCTCGCTCACAGAGCGGGAAGCGCGGCAGGTCGAGCAGGCGAACGCAAGCGGGCGGACACCGGTCGTGTTCATCCACGGGCTCTGGCTGCTGCCGAGCAGCTGGGACCGCTGGGCCGACCTGTTCGAGGAGGCGGGCTATGCCGCGGTGACCCCGAGCTGGCCAGACGATCCCGAGACGGTTGCCGAGGCCAGGGCGAACCCCGAGGTCCTCGCGAGGAAGACGCTCGGCCAGGTCGCCGATCACACGGCCGAGGTGATCGGCAGGCTGGAGAAGAAGCCGGCGGTCATGGGCCACTCGACCGGCGGTTTGCTGGCGCAGATCATCGCCGACCGGGGCCTGTCCGCGGCGACGGTGGCGATCGATCCCGGACCGTTTCGCGGCGTGCTGCCGCTGCCGATCCCAGCGTTGCGGGCGGCGAGCCCCGTGCTTCGAAACCCCTTGAACCGGGGCCGTGCCGTCACTCTGACCCTCGACCAGTTCAAGTACGGCTGGGCGAACGCCCTCGACGACGAGGAGACGAAGCGGCTCTACGAGACCTATCACGTGGCGGCGCCGGGCGTGGCTCTGATGCAGATGGCGAATGCCAACCTGAACCCGCGGACCGAGGCGAAGCTGGACCCCAAGAACCCGGATCGCGGGCCGCTCTTGATCATCGACGGAGAGAAGGACCACACGGTGCCGTGGGCGATCGCAAACGCATCGTTCAAGCGCCAGCGACACAACCAGGCGGTCACCGAGATCGAAAAGATCCCCAACCGCGGTCACTCGCTCACCATCGACAGCGGTTGGCGCGAGGTGGCCGAACGAGCGCTCGCGTTCGTCAAGCGCTTCGCCGGAAGCACGACTGATAGCCGCGAGCCCCTCCCCCGGCCCGAGAGGAGCCTCTCGTGAAGCCCACCATCGTTCTCGTCCACGGCGCATTCGCCGAGTCCTCGAGCTGGGATGGCGTCATCGATCCGCTGGTCGACGCCGGGCACCCGGTGATCGCCGCCGCCAACCCGCTGCGAAGCCTCGCCACGGACGCCGAGGCGGTGGCCGACGTCGTCCGTGCGGTCGACGGGCCCGTCGTGCTCGCCGCGCACTCATATGGCGGCGCGGTGATCTCGAACGTCCCCGCCGACGCCGGCGAGATCGTCGGACTCGTCTACGCCTGCGGCTTCGCGCCGGAGCCCGGGGAGCACTGCTTCCAGCTCGCGGCCATGTTCCCGGGCAGCATGCTCGGCGAGGAGACGTCGCGGCCGGTGGTGCGGAGCGACGGCACCGTCGACCTCTACGTCGCCTCGGGGCCCTTCCACGACATCTTCTGCCAGGACGTCCCCGCACGGCAGGCCGCGCGGATGGCCGTGACGCAGCGCCCGGCCACCCAGCAGGCGCTCACCGAGCCCTCAGGCGACCATCCGCTGTGGAAGGACGTGCCCTCGCGGTTCCTGATCGGCGAGAAGGACCACATCATCCCCGCCGCCGTCCAGCACTACATGGCCGAGCGGGCTCACGCGCGCCACACGCTCGAGATTCCGGGCGCGTCGCACGCGATCACCGTCTCGCACCCCGAGGCTGTCGCCCACCAGGTCATGGAAGCCGCGGCGGTGCACGCAACCGCCTGACCGGCACCAGCGCCCACAACGACCGAGAGGAGCAGCATGCACCTGTCCACCGCGACACACGCGCCGGTCGTGCTCGAGCCGGAGTCGCAGGAGTTCGTGGAGGCGACCGCGGCGCCGCCGTTCCTGTACGAGCTCACCCCGGCCGAGGCACGCAAGGTGCTCGACGACGTCCAGGCCGCCCCGATCGACAAGCTGCCGGTCAAAGACCGCTGGATCACCGTCCCCGCCGAGGTCGGCGACGTGCGGGTCCGGATCGTACGGCCGCCGGATGCCGTGGGGACGCTGCCGGTGATCCTCTACATGCACGGCGGCGGCTGGGTGCTCGGCAACGCCGACACGCACGACCGGCTCGTCCGCGAACTGGCCGACGGCACCGAGGCGGCCGTCGTGTTCGTCGAGTACGACCGCTCGCCCGAGGCCCACTACCCGGTCGCGATCGAGCAGGGATACGCCACCGCGCAATGGATCATGCGCGAAGGCGACGCCAACCAGCTCAACCCCGAGCGCGTCGCGATCGCGGGTGACTCGGTCGGCGGCAACATGGCCGCCGCGCTGGCGCTCATGGCGAACGAGCGCGGAGACGTGCGCTTCGTCCAGCAGTCGATGTACTACCCAGTAACCGACGCCGCGATGGACACCGGCTCCTACGAGCAGTTCGCCGAGGGCTACTTCCTCACCGCGAAGGCGATGGCGTGGTTCTGGGACGCCTACCTGCCCGACGTCGAGCGGCGCTCGGAGCCGTTCGCCTCCCCGCTGCGCGCATCCGACGAGCAGCTCAAAGGGCTGCCGCCGGCGTTCCTGATCGTCGACGAGGCCGACGTGCTGCGCGACGAGGGCGAGGCCTACGCGGCGCGCCTGCGGGCCGCGGGCGTCCCCGTCACGACCGTCCGCTACGACGGCATCACGCACGACTTCATGATGCTCAACCCACTCAGCGGCACGCACGCGACACGGGCCGCCGTCGCGCAGGCCACGGCCGTCCTGCGCAAGGCGCTCCACGGCGTCTGACGAAAGGCCGAGATGACCACACCGACAACTTCAATGGATCCACTGGTCGAAGCCCTCGCCAAGCGGCTGCGTGTGATGGACCTGGTCGGCTGGAAACGGATAGCGAGCTGGGCAGAGGAATCGGAACTGTCGTTCGAGGATCTGCGCCTGCTGCTCGCGCTCGCGTTCAAGACTGACGAAGGCCCGGCCTCGGTGAGCGAGCTGGCGGACCTCGCCGGCCTCCCCCTCGACGTCGCCTACCGCGCCACCCATAAGCTCCGGGGCCGCGGCTGCCTCCGCGAGGAACGCCGTCGATACTCCCTCAACGAGCAGGGTCAAGAGGCCGTCGCCAAGCTGGACGCGGCGCACAACGAGGGCATCCAGGCATACGTCGACCAGCTGAGTCCTGACGAAAGCCGGCAGCTCGACGCTGCCTTCGGGATCACGCGATGACTCCGGGCGTCCGGGAAGTTGCCCGCCAGATGCTTGATGCCTATCCGCGCGAGGTCAACGTGGATCGAGGCCTGTTGGTCCGCTGTATCGAGGCGTGCCGCGACTGCGCCGAGTCGTGTACCCAGTGTGCGGACGACTGCCTCGGCGAGGAAAGCGTCCACGAGCTCACAACCTGCATTCGGCTCAACCTCGACTGTGCCGACATCTGTGCGACTACAGGACGCGTTGTCAGCCGCCAAACCGGCTATGGCGCAGAGGTAACCGGGGCGGTTCTCGTAGCGTGCATCCAGGCGTGCCGCAGTTGCGCCGACGAGTGCGAGATCCACGCCGAGCATGGGATGGAGCACTGCAGGGTGTGCGCCGAGGAGTGCCGGCGCTGCGAGCGGGCGTGCCAAGAGCTGCTCGCCGCGATCGCCTGACCGACGCGTGACGAGGTACCTCTGGGCACTACGATCGGGTTCGTGCCGGACCGTTTGTACTTCACCGAGTCGGACGAGGCGAATGCCCTTATCGCCGCGGACCCGATGGCCCTGCTCGTGGGCTTCGAGCTCGACCAGCGGGTGACGGTGATGAAGGCGTTTCTCGGCCCGCTCGCGCTGAAGGAGCGCCTGGGAGCAATCGACGCCGAGGCGCTCGCGTCCGCCGATCTCGAGCCGGTGTTCTTCGAGAAGCCGGTGATCCACCGCTACCCGCGATCGATGGCCAAGCGGGTCCACGAGCTGGCCGTCCACGTGCGGGATCGCTATGGCGGCGACGCCGCACGTGTATGGAACGACGCGGCGGACGCGGCCGAGCTGCGCCGGAACATCCTGGACCTGCCCGGCTTCGGCGAAATGAAGGCTGGGTCACTCGGAGCGGTCCTCTTCAAGCACTTCGGCGTCGAGACCGCCCGCGAACTGGCGCCGCCGCACCCAACGCTCGGCGACGTCGACTCACCGCAGGCGCTCGCGGAGTACCAGGCGGCAAAGACCGCCAACAAGGCCGAGTGGGCAAAGGCCCGCGCCGCGGGACCGAGCACCAAGCCCTAGGGCGTCACGAAACGGGCGGCGGGCTGCCCTCGCCGCTGGCCGGGAGTGCCGGATCCCAGCCACAGGCGACGCATGCATATTGGAACGCCGAGCGAGCAAAGGCGAGGGCCGTGGCGTGCGGGTCGGCGGCGCGCCGCGCGTCCTCCCAGTCGAGCACGAACAGGCCGAGGTCGGAGTTCCAGTGCGCGGCGGCCGGAGCGACCGTCCCGTCGGCGAACCCGTCAGGCGCCGGGTGCGCGTACGCGTAGAACGCCGCCCTGCCGTACTTCGCGTCGCCGGGCCACCACCCGACCGCTATCTCCTGCGAGTCCATCGCGTTGCGCATGATGAAGTCGTCGGACGGTGGCTGGGCAGGCAGGCCGGAGTAGAGGTTCACCGCAAGGTCGAAGGACCCCCACCACGCATTCACCGGCGTCGAGCGCCCACGATACGGCGCCCGGAACTCCGTGAGCACGAGTGCCGCGCGCGTCGCGGCGTCGAAGTAGGCCTCGACCTGGTGCTCGCGGTAGGTGCTGTGTTCGTCGTCCTCTTCGAGGGCGACCGTCCACGGCACCTCCTGCGGCGTCCCGTCGAAGTCGACCGCGCCGGCAACGTCGCGGACGGCTGCCACGAGCTCGCGCGTGACCTCGCCGACACTTCGGTCCGGAGCGAGCGCGATGCGCCGCACACGCCCGTCGCTGTGCTCGACGAGCGTTTCGTGCCGATGCAGGTCGAGCGCGACGACCAGCGCCCCGGATCCGTCGGGGGCAGGAAGCGGAGCGGTGTCCCATCCGCGCGCCGTCAGGCGCAGTGCAGCATGCTGGAGTTGCGGCTCGGGCGGCGCGAGCGCCACGGCGAACTTTCCGAGCACCTGCGTGTGAGCGTGCAGCGTGTCGCACGTCGCACTCCACTCGTCATAGGACAGCTCAGGCCACTCGCCCACTGGAACTCCGTTCGTCACATTGGGATTGTCCATTACGCTTCGTGAATGAGTCCTCCGGCGACCCTTCTCATGTGGTTTCAGCTGCGTTCCCCGGACCTGGCCGAGGACTTTGAGCGTCTCATGACGGAGGATCGCGACATCGTCCGCGGGTCACTGGACACGGTCTCGGATTGGCGGCTCACGCGGCCGGCGGACGTGCCCGGACAGTCCATCGGTCAAGCGGATTACGTGCTGATCGCCGAGATCCTCGAAGTGGAGCGCTTCGAGCAACAGGCGAGCGAACACGTCCAACGCTTGGCGGACGACCTGGCGCATCTCGTCTCGAACCGGGGGATGCTCGTTGTGCGTCCCGTCCTTTGACCGACCTGGCCGGCGTGCTGGAGAGCTCGAACGTCGCGGACGGCCACCGGCTTGTCTACCCGGGCGAGTACCTCGCCGTCGTTGGGCGGAAGCGCTGAGCGTCGGGCACCGAGCCGTTCTCGGCTGCTCTCGTGTGGGTAGGAAGGTGGCGTGCCCCTCGTCGCGTTCCACTGCTCCCACGAGCAGATCCCGCCCAGCCGCCTGCTGCGATTCGCGCGGCACGCCGAGGAGGCGGGCTTCGACGGCGGGATGTCGTCCGACCATTTCTCGCCGTGGAGCGAGCGCCAGGGCGAGTCGGGCTTCGCGTGGTCGTTTCTCGGCGCCGCCATGGCCACCACGTCGCTGCCGTTCGGCGTGGTCAACGCCCCGGGCCAGCGCTACCACCCGGCCATCGTCGCCCAGGCCGCGGCCACGCTGACCGAGATGTTCCCCGGCCGGCTGTGGGTCGCGCTCGGGAGCGGGGAGGCTTCGAACGAGCACATCACCGGCGCCGGGTGGCCGCCGAAGGACGAGCGGAATGCGCGGCTGCGCGAGTGCGTGGAGGTGATGCGCGCGTTGTTCGCCGGCGAGGAGGTCACCCACCACGGGCATGTGGAGGTGGACCGGGCCCGACTCTGGACGCTGCCCACCGACCCGCCGCCATTGATCGGCGCCGCCGTTTCCGAGGACACGGCGCGCTGGGCCGGATCGTGGGCGGACGGGCTCGCAACCGTGAACGCCCCGCCGGAGCAGCTCAGGAAGATCGTCGCGGCCTACCGCGACGGCGGCGGCGAGGGACGGCTGGTCCTCCAGGTCCATCTGTCGTGGGCGCCGACCGAGGAGGAGGCGCTGCGGATCGCGCACGACCAGTGGCGCACGAACGTCTTCGACCCGCCGGTCTGCTGGGACGTCGAGACCGTGGAGGAGTTCGACCGGCGCGCCGGCGACGTCACGCCGGACGACGTGCGCGCCAAGGTCCTCGTGTCGTCGGACCTCGGCCGGCACCTCGAATGGCTGCGGGAGCTGGCCGGACTCGGATTCGACGAGCTGGCGCTGCACCACGTCGGCCAGGACCTCGACCCGTTCATAGACGCCTTCGGCGAGCACGTGCTTCCCGGCCTCCGATGAGCGTCAAGGCCACCAGCGACCTGTGGTGGAAGAACGCGGTCTTCTACTGCCTTGACATCGAGACCTTCTACGACCTGGACGGTGACGGCTGCGGCGACCTCGCGGGGCTCACCGAGCGGGTCGACTACCTCGGCGGCCTCGGCGTGAGCTGCATCTGGCTCATGCCGTTCTACAGCTCGCCGAACCGCGACGACGGCTACGACATCGTCGACTTCTACGCCGTCGACCCGGCCATGGGGACGCTCGGCGACCTTGTCGAGTTCGTGCGGACCGCACGCGACCGCGGAATCCGCGTCGTCGCCGACTTCGTGATGAACCACACCTCGGACCAGCACCCGTGGTTCCAGTCGGCGCGCGAGAGCCCCGACTCGCCCTACCGCGATTTCTACGTCTGGCGCGACAAGAAGCCGGACGAGAAGCCCGGCGACGTCGTCTTCCCCGATCAGGAGGACTCGAACTGGGCCTGGGACAAGAAGGCTCGCCAGTGGTACCTGCACCGCTTCTACTCCCATCAGCCCGACCTGAACATGGCCAATCCGCAGGTTCGCGACGAGGTGGCACAGGTGATGGCGTTCTGGCTGGAGCAGGGCCTGTCCGGGTTCCGGGTCGACGCGGTGCCGTTCATGATCGAGCCGACCGGCCTGCCCAAGGGGGCGATCGCCGATCCTCATGCGCTGCTGCGCGACCTCCGCGCTCACCTCAACCGCCGCGACGGCGAGGCGGTGCTCCTCGGGGAGGTCAACCTGCCGGCGAAGGACCAGCGCGCCTTCGTCGGTGACGAGGACGGCGACGAGCTGCACATGCTGCTCGACTTCCTCGGCAATCAGGCTCTCTACCTGGCGCTCGCGCGTGGCGAGGCCGAGCCGCTCGCGGCCACCCTCCGCGAGTTCCCGGATCTGCCTCCCACGGCCGCTCTCGGGCGCTTCGTCCGAAACCACGACGAGCTCACGCTCGACAAGCTGAGCGACGACGAGCGCGCCGAGGTCTTCGACGCGTTCGGCCCCGATCCGGACCTTCAGCTGTTCGGGCGCGGCCTGCGCCGCCGGCTGCCGACGATGCTGGACGGCGACGAGCGCGCGATCCGCATGGTGTACTCGCTCTGCTTCTCGCTGCCCGGCACGCCGGTGCTGTTCTACGGCGAGGAGATCGGCATGGGCGAGAACCTGGCGATCGACGGCCGGCTGAGCGTGCGGTCGCCGATGCAGTGGTCGGACGAGCGCCACGGCGGCTTCTCGACGGCCGAGGACGCGAAGGACCTCCGCCGGCCTGTCACCGAGGGAGCATTCGGCCCCGCGCACGTGAACGTGGCCGCCCAGCGACGCGACCCCGAATCGCTGCTGAACTGGTTCGAGCGCCTGATCCGCCGCCGCCGCGAGTGCCCGGAGATCGGCTTCGGCAAGCTGACGCTGCTCGAGACGGGCGTGCCCTCCGTGCTCGCCCACCGCTGCGACTGGGAGGACTCGACGGTCGTGGCGGTGCACCACCTGGGCGGCGAGGCGGTCGAGGTCAGTCTGCCGGTGGACGACGGCGATGCGCTCGTGGACCTGTTCGGCGGCGACGATCAGGAGCTCCCGGCGACGCTCCGGCTCGCTCCGCACGCGGCGCACTGGTTCCGCATCCGGCGCGGCGACGCGCGCCTGCCGCCCTAGCTCCCGGCGAGCTCGATCACGCGGCCCTCGTCGGGCCGAAGCTCGGCGTCGCCGCCCGGCTCGTGCCGGGTCGACAGAAGCAGCCGCCCGCCGGTGGCCTGGACCGGCAGCGGCCGCGGGAACGGCGCGAAGTTGAGGGCCACGAGGAGCTGCCGGCCATCGTGCTCGCGAACGAACGCGAAGACGTCGGGCGCCGCGTCGACCGAGCGGTAGGTGCCCTCGCGAAGGGCGGGCTCGGCGCGCCGGAGCGCGATCAGCGCCCGGTAGAGCTCGAGCGTCGAAGCGGGGTCGCCCGCCTGCGCGCCCACCGCCAGCCGCTCGGCGTCCGGGTGCACGGGCAGCCACGGGTCGCCGTCGCTGAACCCCGCGCTGCTGCCTGGCCTGCGCCGGGGGCGCCCACGGCATGGGCGCCCGCTGGGGGTCGCGACCGTCGACGTCGACGATCCGGTCGGCGGGGACGTGCGCGTCCGTCAGCCCGAGCTCCTCGCCCTGGTAGAGGAACGGCGTGCCGCGCAGGGTGAGCACGAGCATCGCGGCGACTCGGGCGCGCTCTTGCCCGTAGCGCGTGGCGGTGCGCGAATGGTCGTGGTTGTTGAGGCACCAGGCCGGCCAGCCGGCCTCGCGCGTCAGGTCCTCGAACTCGTCGACCGCCGCGCGGAAGGCGGTCGCCGACCAGGGCAGGTTCAGGAAGAAGAAGTTGTGGGCCAGGTGCAGCTCGTCGCCGGTGACCACGTAGCGGGCGAGCGCGCGCTGGTCGAGGACGTACACCTCGCCGACCGCGACGCGGTCGCCGTCGAACTCCTCGAGCACCCGGCGGATCGCCGCGAGGCGCGGATGCACCGAGGGCCAGTCCTCGTCGTGGCGGCGGCCCGGCTCGTTGTCGCCCAGCGCCGGGTCCTTGCCGATCTTGTGGGCGACGTCGATCCGGAAGCCGTCGACGCCGCGCCGCAGCCAGAAGCGCAGCACGTCGTGCATCGCCTCCGCGACCGCCGGCTCGTCCCAGTTGAGGTCAGGCTGCTCGGGCAGGAACGAGTGCAGGTACCACTCCCCCGTGCGCTCGTCGCGCGTCCAGGCGGGGCGCTGCTCGCCGAACGACGAGACCCAGTTGTTCGGCAGGCCGTTCCCCGGCCGCCACACGTACCACGACCGGCGCGCGCTGCCGCCGATCGCTCCTCGACTCCTCGAACCACGGGTGGCGGTCCGAGGTGTGGTTGGGCACGAAGTCGAAGCAGCACGCGGAGGCCCAGCTCGTGCGCCCGCGCGATCAGCGCGTCGGCGTCGGCGAGCGTGCCGAAGATCGGGTCGACGCCGTGTGGTCGGAGATGTCGTAGCCGAAGTCGGCCATCGGCGAGCGGTAGATGGGAGACAGCCAGACGGCGTCGGCCCCCAGATCGCGGACGTGCTCGAGCCGGTCCGCGATACCGCGCAGGTCGCCGACCCCGTCGCCGTCGGCGTCGGCGAACGAGCGCGGATAGATCTGGTAGACGACCGCTGAGCGCCACCACGGAGCCGTCATGGGCGGAGATCGTGGCGGATCCGCACCCCAGAAGCGCAAAACCCGCCTGGCGAGAGGCGGGTTCTGCAGTAGCGGGGGCGGGATTCGAACCCGCGACCTTCGGGTTATGAGCCCGACGAGCTACCTGACTGCTCCACCCCGCGGCGGACAGAACAGGTTAGTGAAGGCGTTCGTTAGCGTCAACGAGCATGGCTGAGCTCACGGTGTACGAGAAGCGCACCTGCACGACGTGCAAGAACCTCGCCGTTCTGCTCGAGGAGCGGGGCATCGACTTCGACCGGGTCGACTACCACGTCGAGCCGCTCTCCGAGGACGAGATCCGGGAGCTGGTGCGGAAGACGGGCCGACCCGCGCGGGAGCTCTTCCGCGCTCGCGAGCCCGTCTACGAGGAGCTCGGGCTGGGCGAGCGCGAGGTCGGCGACGACGAGGCGATCGCGCCTCATGGCCGAGCACCCCGCGCTGATGCAGCGCCCCGTCGTGGTCCGTGGCGACCGTGCGGTTCTCGGCCGGCCGGTCGAGCGCGTGCTCGAGCTGCTCGACGGCTGACCGGCATGCCGGTAGCCGTCATCGACATCGGCACGAACACCACGCGCCTGCTCGTGGCGGAGACGCGCGGCGGCGACATCGTCGAGCTCGAGCGGCGCACCACCATCACGACCCTCGGACAGGGCGTCGACACCACGGGCCGCCTCGCCGACGACGCGATGGAGCGGGTGACGAGCGCGATCGCCGAGTACCGCGACCTCATCGACGAGCGCGGCGCGGAGCGGATCGTGACCGTGGCCACCAGCGCCATGCGCGACGCCGAGAACGGCGCGGCCTTTCGCAAGCACCTGAACGAGCGCTACGGCATCGACGCCCGCACGATCTCGGGCGACGAGGAGGCGCGGCTCACCTTCCTCGGCGCGACCGCCGGCCGCGACGAGGACGTGGAGACCGTCGTGATCGACATCGGCGGCGGCTCGACGGAATACGTGGTCGGCCGGCCGAAGGCCGATCCCACCTTCCACACCTCCACGCAGATGGGCTCGGTCCGGCACACCGAGCGCTTCCTCCACTCGAACCCGCCCACGCGCCGCGAGCTCGAGGAGCTCGCGGCGGACGTGCTGGCGACGGTGCCCCGGCTCGACGTGGAGCGCGGCATCGCCGTCGCGGGAACGGCCACGTCGCTCGCCGCCATCGACGGCGCCGACGAGGTGCACGGCTACCTCCTGACGATCGACGCCTGCGAGCGGATGACGGCGATGCTGGCGAGCATGCCCGTCGAGGAGCGCAGGTCGGTGAACGGGCTCCACCCCGACCGCGCGCCGACGATCGTCGCCGGCGCGACGATCCTCACCGAGTCGCTGCGCGCGCTGGGCCTCGACGAGGTCGAGGTCTCGGACCGCGACCTGCTTCACGGCGCCGCGGCAAGCGCCTAAAAGAGAACCGCCCGCATCATGCGGGCGATTCTCCAAACGGCCCTATCAGGACGGGCAGGGGTACGTGCCATGAAAGGGCCTGGCGGTTCGGACGGCGGGAGGCGCCGATACGATGCGGCTTCGCCCGAACCTATGTACCGAGTGGAGACCGGCGGGTTTTGCCGCAGGCCATATCCCACCCAGCGGTCCCACTATAACCGAGGATGAACGACCAGCGCTAGGCGAGATTTGCCTTGCGCGGATAGACCACATCCGGGTCTGTCAGCACGTTCACGAGCGCCGGCTTGCCCGACGCGAACGCTCGCTCGAGCGCGGGCCGTAGATCATCCGGCCGCTCGACCAGCTCGCCGTGGCCGCCGAGCGCGCGCACCACCTCGTCGTAGCGGCAGCCCGGCTGGAGCTCCGCGGCCACCGAGTAGCCGTACAGGAACTCCATCGGGTGCTTCTCGAGCGCCCAGATCCCGTTGTTCCCCATCACGCCGACGACGGGCACGCCGTGGCGCACGAAGGTGTCGAACTCCATGCCCGCGAAGCCGAACGCGCCGTCGCCCAGCAGCAGGCACACCTGGCGATCGGGGTGCGCGATCTTCGCGGCGAGCGCCGCGCCGGGACCGCTGCCGAGGCAGCCGTACGGGCCCGGGTCCATCCAGCAGCCCGGCTCGTAGGTGTCGATCATCCGGCCGGCGAACGAGACGAAGTCGCCGCCGTCGCCGATCACCACGGCGTTCCGGTCGAGCACCTGGCCCAGCTCGCCGTACACCCGCATCGGGTGAAGCGGAGAGCGGTTGTCCGTTAGGTCCTCCTGCTCCGACGGCGCGCTTCTCGTTCTCGACCGCACGCAGCTCGTTGACCCAGCCGGAGCGGTCGGCGCCGCCCGCCGAGCGGAGCGCTTCGAGCGTGCCCGCCACGCTGCCGTACAGCTCGGCCGCGACCGGCCGCGGATGCTCTCGCTCGGGACGCGACGAGCCGACCACGATCAGCTCAGTCTCCTCGCCGAACGAGCCGCCGAAGCCGAGCCGGAAGTCCATCGGCACGCCGATCACGAGCGCCACGTCCGCGCCCTTCAGGCCGGCTCCGCGTGCGCGTGAGAAGAAGTGCGGGTGGTCGGCGGCGACGCAGCCGCGCGCGAGCCCGTTCAGGAACACCGGCACCTGGAGCTCCTCGGAGAGCGCGCGCAGCGCGTCCTCCCCGTGCGCCCAGTAGAGCCCGGTGCCCGCCATCACGACGGGCTTCTCGGCGCCGCGGAGCAGCTCCACGGCGCGGTCGAGCTGGTTTCCGTCGGCGGCCGGCAGCGCCGTCGGGTCCGGCAGCGTGGCGGGCTCGTCGGCCTCGACCGGCGCCTCCATGAAGACCTGGTCCATCGGGAAGTCGATGAAGGTCGGCCCGCTCGGCGGCTCGACCGAGGCGCGCAGCGCCTCGTCCACGAGCCCGGGGATGTCGGCGGTGGCCGCTGCCGTGCGAGCCAGCTTCGTGATCGGCGCGACGAACGGCACGTGGTCGATCTCCTGGAGCGAGCCCATCCCCCAGCGCGCGGCCGGCGCCCGGCCGCCAAGCGCGAGCATCGGCGACGCGTTCATGAGCGCCGCCCGCGAGCGCGCTCATCCCGTTGGTCACGCCCGGCCCGGCGGTGAGCGCGCACACGCCCGGCTGGCGGGTGGCCTTCGCCCAGCCCTCGGCCGCGAAGCCCGCCGACTGCTCGTGGCGCACGTCCACGATGTCGATGCCCTCCTCGCGGCACCCGTCGTAGATCGAGAACAGGTGGCCGCCGGACAGCGTGAACAGCTTCGTCACGCCGTGCGCCTTGAGGCGCTTGGCGACGAGCCTGCCGCCGTGGAGTGCGGTGGCCTCGGGGGTCTCGGTCTCGGTGCTCACGAGCGACTCGGCACGCTATCCGATCAGATATAAGCCGAGCGGCAATGACGAGGGCGCTGGACGCGGACTTCGACGGGACCTTTCCTTTCGAGGCGCGCTTCGCCAGTGCCGGCGGAGTGAGCCTCCACTACGTCGACGAGGGCCCGCGCGACGCCGCCCCGGTCCTCTTCGCGCACGGCAACCCGACCTGGAGCTATCTCTGGCGGCGGCCGATCGCGGAGCTGGCGGCGAACGGGCGCCGCTGCGTGGCCTTCGACCACATGGGGTTCGGGCGCTCCGACAAGCCTCCCCACCTCTCCCGCTACACGCTCCGGGCCCACGTGAGAACGCGATCGCGCTGGTGGACGAGCTCGACCTCCGCGACGTGACGCTCGTGGCGCACGACTGGGGCGGGCCGATTGGCCTCGGCGCGATGCTGGAGCGCCCCGACCGCCTCGCCCGGCTCGTCCTGATGAACACCTGGGCCTGGGAGCTGCCGAGCTTCATCCCGCCGTTCCTGCGCGAGTTCAGGACCGAGGGCCTGGGCGAGATCCTCGCGCTCGGCGGCAACCTGTTCGTGGAGTCGATTCCCGGCGGCATGGCGCACCGCGAGATCGACCCGGTGATGCTCGACGCCTACCGCGCCCCGTTCCCGGACTACTGGTCGCGCGTGGGCACGCTCGCCTTCCAGCGCGACATCCCGCTCACCGACCGCGACAGGAGCGCCGCGACGATGAGGCGGATCCACGAGCGGCTCGAGGGGCTCGAGGTGCCGGTCACGCTCCTATGGGGGATGCGCGACCGGGTCTTCCAGCCGATCTTCCTCGACCAGTGGCGCGAGCTGTTCCCGGACGCTGAGGTCGTCGAGCTCGCGGACGCCGCGCACTTCGTGCCGGAGGACCGGCCGGATGCCGTGACGGCGGCTCTGCTCTAGCGGGCGGCCGCGGCGCGGCGCGAGGCGGCCTCGATGCTCTCCACGTTGCGCGGGAGCACCTCGACGCGGAGGCGGTTGCCGAACACCACGTGGAGGATCACGCCGCCGAAGCGGTCGGAGATCATCCGCGCGTCGTAGAGCGCCGACTCGATGTCGGTGGCCGGAACGCCGCAGGCCTCGAGGAAGCGCTCGGCGATCCCCGTGTCGAGCTCGCGCGAGGTGAGCTCGAGCTGCTCCGTGCGGAACAGGCCGGCCGTGGCGGCGTTCGTCGGCTGGATGACCACCGCGGCGATGTCGTCCGACATCACGCGCGCCTCCTTGTTCACCGACTCCACGAGCCCGCGGGCCGTGGCGTCGTCGCCGAGCTCGTCGAGCAGCTCCGAGAGCCGCTCGCGGCCGAGCAGGCCGCCCTCGGTGCGGGCCTCGAGGAGGCCGTCGGTGAACATGGCCGCGACTGAGCCGGACACCAGCGGCACCGTCGTCTGGCGGAGCCCGGTCCGCACTCCCACGCCGATCGGCGGGGAGGAGCCGGCGGTGACCGGCTCGTGCGGCTGCGGCCCCACGACGAGCGGCGAAGGGTGTCCGGCTGTCGCGTACGTCAGCGAGCCCGTCTCCGGATCGTGCACGGCCAGGAGCACGGTTGCGAAGTCCCCACCCAGGTTCTCGTCGATCACCCGGCCGGCGACCTGCAGGGCCACGCGCGGCTCGAGGCCTGCCTCGAGGTAGGCGCGCAGGGTGTAGCGCATGAAGGCTGTGCGGGCGAGCGCGCCGCGGCCGTGGCCGGACACGTCGCCGAGGATGAAGCCCACGCGGCCGCCGGGCAGGGGCAGCACGTCGTAGAAGTCGCCACCCGCGCCCGGGCCGTCGGCCGGGCGGTACGCGACCGAGGTGCGCAGGCCGCCCACGCGGTCGGGGACCGGCGGGAGCAGCGCGCTCTGGAGGAGGCCGACCTCCTGGAGAAGATCACGGCGCTGGCGGTCCAGCGCGCGGGCGCGCATCGTGGTGGCGATGTAGGCCATCGCCGAGCAGGAGCGCGAGCACGCCGGTGGCCGCGAGCGCGAACTTCAGCGCGGGCGGCACCTCGTTCACGAGGCGCTCGATGGGCCGGATGATCGGCGGGCCCTGCTTGGTGGGCTTCGCCTCGTTCGGGCGCGCACGGCGGTCGCCGGAGTTGGCGCTGCCGTCGCCGCCGCCCTCGGCGCGTCCGACGCGCTCGAAGGCAGGGGCTGCCGCGGCGGGTGCCGGCTGGAACTCTGCCTGGGTGCCGTCTACGCCGGCGACTGCGCCGGGGCTGGGAACCGAAGCGCCCTGGCCGGTGCCGGCTCCGCGGCGGAAGCGGATGCGGTTTCTGCG
The DNA here is from genome assembly GCA_963741455.1 of uncultured Thermoleophilaceae bacterium. GTDB lineage: Bacteria > Actinomycetota > Thermoleophilia > Solirubrobacterales > Thermoleophilaceae > JACVRW01. The sequence continues at coordinate 151,164 of CAVUIF010000003.1, read as the reverse complement.
GTTCTGGTTGCGGTTCGGGCCGTTCGCCTCGTTGCCGAGGGACACGGGAGTGCCCGTCCCGGTGCCCGGGGTTGCGGGGTTGCCGGAGCCGTCCGGCTGGCCCGGATCGGTCGGCGGGTCGGGGGTGTTGCCGGTCGGCTGCGGCTCGGGGTCGCCGGTGTTGCCCTTGCCCCCGGCGCCGCTCGGCGCGGGATCGTCGTCGTCATCGTCGTCGTCGCCGCGGCCGTCGTCATCGTCGTCCGGGGCGGGCGCCGGCTCGGGTCCGGGGGTCGGAGTGGGGTCCGTGGGCGGCGCCTCGGGAGTGTCCGGGTCCGGCGGGTCCCACTTGCCGCCACCGCCGCGATCCCAATCCTCGTCGTCGTCGTCGTCGTCATCGCCGTCGTCCCTATGGCCCTGCGGGGCGACGTCGTAGCCGTCGTCGTCGTCGTCGTCGTGGCTGTGGGACCAGCGGTGCTCGCCGCTCTGATCGCGGCCGTCCCGGTCCCTTGCCTCGGCAGGCCCCGTCGCGCTGCCCGCGAGCAGCAGGATCGCTATCGCGCAGAAGACCGCACAGGCGGCCAGAACGCGGGCTGCAAGCGCCCGCGCTTCGTAGCGCAGGGGGTGGAAGGGGGCCACGCCTTTCTATTCGGCAGCCTCACGCCTGAGCTTGAGAGGTTTCTTGCGGCTGGCTCATACTTTTGTCCACTGCCGGGTCCAGCGCATAAATCGGCACAGGTTCCTGAATGCCTTTCAGCGCAAAATCTCCGCGGGGCTCCAGCGAGTGGCCGCCGCTCCCGGAAAGCAGGCAGCGGGTGGCCTCTGTCACCAGGATCGTGTCCCCCGTCTCGCGCGTGAGGTGCTCCACCCGGGCCGCCACGTTCACGGTGTCGCCGATCACCGCGAACTCCAGGCGCCCGCCGCCGCCCACGGAGCCCACCACCACCGGGCCGGAGTTCACGCCGATGCCGAAGCGGAGCTCGTCGCCGAGCTTCTCCCTCAGCTTGCTGGCGATGCTCGCCGCCGCGGCCACGGCGCGGTCGGCGTGGTCCTCGAGCCGCTCGGGGGCGCCGAACACCGCGAGCAGGCCGTCGCCGAGGAACTTGTTCGCGTGGCCGCCGTGCTCGGTCACGCACGGCACGACGATCCCGAACATCTCGTTCAGGAAGGCCACCGTCTCGCGGGCGCTCGAGCGCTGGCGAAGGCGGTGAAGTCGACGACGTCGAGGATCAGCACGCTGACCTCGCGCTCCTGGCCCTCGATCAGCTCACCCTCCTCGAGCACGCGCTCGGCCACGTCCGGGTCCACGTAGGCGCCGAACGCCTCGCGCAGCGCCTCGCGCTCGGAGAGCCCCTGCATCATCTCGTTGAAGCTGCCGGCGAGCCGGCCGAGCTCGTCGCCCGAGGTGATCGGGACGCGGGCGTCGAGGTCGCCCTTCTTCACCGCCTCGGTCGCCTTCGAGCAGGTCGTCCACCGGCTGGAGCACCGAGCGGCTGACCAGCACCGTCAGCTCGAGCGAGATCGTGAACGCCACGAGCACCGCGACCACCACGTCGAGGCCGAGGTCCTGCGAGCTGCGCGTTGCCGTCCGTGGACAGCCCGCTCACCACCACGCCCGTGATCACGTTGATCAGCGGCAGCGCCCCGAGCAGCTTCCAGCGGAGCGGCACGCCGAGCGGCGCGCCGGTGAAGTCGGCGGGCAGGTCGCTGACGATGTCCTCCACGACCGGCCGCAGGAACTGCTCGTAGGAGAAGAAGTGGAGGATCGCGGAGTACGCGATCGCCACCGCCGCGCCCGCGAAGATGATGAACGCCTCGTACGGCGGGCGGTCGGCGACGATCGTGGCGAAGACGGCCACGGGCAGCCCCGATCAGGAGGAACGGCTGCCAGCCGACCCGCAGGGTCAGGTCGCGCGGGAGCGCGATCGCGGTCCGCCACGCCTCGTCCGCGCCGGTGCGCTCCTTCATCCACCGGAGGATCGGCCGCAGCCGCCTGCGCCCCTCCGATCAGCATGAACGTCGTGCTCACCGCCACGCAGGCGAGCGCCACCCCGGCGATCAGCCAGAACTCGCCGCTGGACGGCGTCCGTGTAGAGCGCGAACAGCCCGACGGTCGCCAGGCAGACGACGAACGCCGAGAAGTACTCGAACAGCGACGTAGAGGACGAAGTACGCGCCTTCCCATCCGCCTGTACGCGCGCTCGAAGAAGAACGGCATACGGCGGAAGTGTGACGGGCGTCAGTCGTTCGGGTCGGGGTCCCGCGCGGGCGGGTTGCCCTCGGTGCGCTTGGGGTTATCGCGCAGCGGCGCGACGCCCCGCTGCGGCATCGAGAAGAGCTTGCCGTCGTAGAGCGACGGCGGCACCTCGAGGCACGGGGCGCGCTTGTCGTCGTGGTCCTGGCCGGGCTCGAGCGCGTCCTCCGCGTACTTGCGCTCGCCCGCCGGGGCACGTTGTAGCTCTCGATCCCGCCGAGCACGAGCGCGCGCATGAGCGCGTTCGGCTGCAGGTAGGCGTTGCCGCGCGCCCAGTCCGGCGGCGCCTCGCCGCACGGATAGCTCTCGAAGTTGCGCTTCTCGCTCAGGATGCCGATCTGGGTCTGCCCGCGCTGGCCCGTGCCGTAGTCGGCCGCCGAGGTCGGCGCCGCCGTTGGTGATGAAGCCGGCGATCGTCGTCTGGTGGAAGTTGAAGTACGACAGGATCGGGTTGAGCTCCGGGAAGAACGTGTGCAGCGCCTCGAAGAGCGGCTCGGCCTCCGTCGAGCGTGCGGTCGAGCGCCGGGCACGCCCGTCCGGCCGGCGCGGATCAGCGGGCCGAGGTCGCGGAAGAGCTTCTCGAGGTCCGGCGCGAGGTCGCCCAGGTCGCGCACGGTCGGCCCGAGGTCGTCGGCCGGGCCCTTGAGGTCGTTCACGAGCGGCCGCGTGTCGCGCGAGAAGTCCTCGAGCCGCGCCATCGTCGCCTTCGACTCGTCGAGGAAGGTCGGGAAGATCGCGAACGTCTCGGCCAGCGCCTCGTCGCGCGACGCGGTGGCCTCGAAGGTGCGCTTCGAGTTCACGATCAGCTCGCGCAGCGCGCCGCTGGCGCTCGTTGATGCGCCCCGAACACGACGCCGGTGTTCTTGACGAGCCGGTGCACGGCGACGTCCTGCTCGTCGAGCACCTGCATGAGCTTCGCGCCGTCGACCGCGAAGCCCTCGAAGTTGCCGAACGCGTCGTTCAGGTCCTCGCCGCGGCCGTCCTTGATCGCGCCGTCGAGCTCCCTGATCCACTCCTTGAACGCCTGGCGGGTGTCCGGGTCGAAGGCGGTGAAGATCTCGTCGAGCTCGACGGTGTCCTCGACCTGGGCGTTCGCGAGCCGGCCGCCGTCGTCGAGCGTGCCGGCCGCGCCTTGTTGCCCGGGCGTGAGCTCGAGGTAGGTCTCGCCGAGCAGCGTCTTCTGGCGCAGGATCGCGCGCGTGTCCTTCGGGATCGGCGCGTACGGCTCGTCGAGCTCGCACCTCGACGATCGTGCGGGCGCCGCCCTCGTCGAGCTCCTTCGTCTTCACCTTGCCGACGTTCACGCCGGCCATCCGCACGTCGGCCTCCACGGCGAGCGTGGCCGCCTCGGGCATGTGCGACCGTGAAGCGATAGCCCTCCGGGTTGAGCGGCACCGAGCCGCCGAACGTGAGCCAGAGGAAGATCAGGATCGCCGAAGCACGACAGCGTGAACGCCACCATCGCGATGATCCGGCCGAGGCTGGGCGTCTGCTTGATCATGGCTGCGCACACGCCCCGATCGCGCCGAAGCAGCATCGGTGATGCCCTCGGCCTCGCTCGGCCGGCATGCCGCCCTCCTGCGCCTCCGAGCTGAAGATGTCGCAGTTCAGGCTGCAGCAGGTAGGCGCGGCGGATCGGCCCGTGCGCGTCGGCCGTGCGAGAACAGCGACACGGTGTTCTGGCCGACCCAGGCGAGCCAGTACAGGTAGCCCTCGTTGCGCGCGCGCTCCTCCGGGTGCAGGCGCCGTTCTTCTCGCACTGCTCGGAGATCCCCTCGGTGCCGCCCGGGTTGTAGGCGCCGATGTTGAAGAGGCGGTTGAGCCCGAGGAACGCGCGCCGTCGAGGTCCGGGCGCCGCCTGGGTGAGGTCCTCCGACGCGGCGCCGAGGTCGCGCTGGAACGGCTTCGCCGCGCGCGCGAACGGGCGGATCTGCTTCTGCACGATCGGCGTGGCCTCCTTGACGAACGGCAGCACCTCGGCGTTCGCCTCGTCGAGCTTGCGGAACGGCGGCCGCAGCGCGCTCGAACGTCGGGCCCATCTGCTGCGCTGAGCGGTCGACCTTGCCGAGCGTGGTGGCCGCTCTCGTTCAGCGTGCCCGGCAGCTTCGACGACGAGCGCCGAGATGTTCTGGTCCTCGTCGGCGAACGCGCCGAGCGTCTCGTTCGGACGTGCGCACGAGCCGCGTGATGTCCTCGTCGCTCTTGCCGAGCTCGGTCATCAGGAGGCCGTAGCGGTTCACGAGCCGGCGCAGGTTCTGGCGCCGCTCGGCCACCGCCCTGCTCACGCGCGCGAGGTCGCGGTGGAGCGGCCCGAGCCGCGTCAGCACCTCGCGCAGGTCCGTGCCGCGGCCGTCGAGGCCCTTGCCGGCGCCCGAGATCAGGAGCTTCAGGTAGTCGCGCGTGTCGGAGTCGAGCGCCGAGAGGAACTCGTCCGGGTCGATGTCCGGCAGCGTGTTCGCGACCTGGATCCGGCCGTCCTCCTCGAGCGGCTCGCCGTCGCCCGGGTCGACCTCGAGGAACATGTCCTTCATGCCGGTCTTCGAGCGCAGGAGCGCCGTCGCGTCCTCGCGGATGAGGCCCTTGTACTTCGGCTCGAGCTGGAGCTCGACGACCGCCTTGCCCGTCCTCGAGCTCGACCTTGCCGATGTCGCCGACGCGCACGCCGGCCACGCGCACCGTCTGGCCCTGGCCCGGCGTGCACCGCCTGGGCGTCGGGCAGCTCGGCCTTGACCGTGTAGAAGGGCTCCTCGACAGCGGGAAGCGCAGCCGCTGGTTCGACAGGATGTACGCGCCGATCCCGATCCCGAGCAGGACCACGCCGAGGATCGCGAGGAAGTCGGCGAGGTGCTTGCGGATCGCGGTGATCATCCGGCCGCCCTCCCGTCGCGCTGCTCGGGCGGCCTCCGCGCTGATACTGCGAGCGCTCGAGCGCCACGAGCGGCAGCACGTTGTCCACGAAGTCGTTGATGCCCTCGAGCGCGTCGGCCGGGTTCGGCACCGGGGCCGGCGGCTTGATGAACGAGCCCGGGCTCTCGTCGAGCACCGGGAACGCCGGGATCGGGCCGCCCGGCGCGTGCAGGTTCGGCAGCTCCTGCTTCTCGCACGGGACGTCGGGCCGGTGCGGCATCGGCATGTTCCCGCCGTCGGGCGGCGGGCCCGGGCGCACGCGCGGTGCCGGGCGGCGTCGCGCCGGCGTGGAAGTACTGGTTGTTGCCGTCCGACAGGCGGCTCTCGCCCGAGAGGCCGAGGAAGCCGCGCTGGAGCTGGGCACGCACCTTCTGGTCCGAGTTCTCGGCCTCGTTGCCCGTCTCCGGGTTCGGGATCTCGAGGTCCATGAACGGCACGAGCACGTTGTTGGTGCAGGCCGACAGCGCGCGCGTCTCGCGCAGGAACGGGACGGACGTCCTGTTGAACGCCACGACGTCGGGGATCGTGCGGCGCAGGATGCGCGCGGTCCCGCGCAGCTCGTCCTCGGACATGAGGCGGCGCGCCTGCGTGATGAACGGCAGCGACGCGGCGAGCGTCTCGTCGGAGCTGCGCACGCCCGGCAGCGCCTCGCGGGCGAAGGCGCGCAGCGACGGCAGCGCCGTCGTTCAGCGAGCCGAGCGCCGGCTGCGCCGGCGCGCAGCGTGTCGCGCAGGGCCGGGATCGAGGCCGCGAGCGCCTCGTCCTCGCGCGCGAGCGCGCCCGCGGTGATGTTGAAGTTCGTGACGAGGCCCTTGAGCGCGCGCTCGTCGCGCGACGAGCGCGGCGAACGTCTTCTGCTGGCCCTCCAGCAGCCGCTGGATGTCGCGGTCCGGCTCCTGGCCGAGCGTCGCGTCGTTCGCGATCGACGAGTTGCGGTAGGCCGGCTCCCAGTACTCGATCGACTGGTTGAAGCCCGTCGGCGCCGCCCTTGTCGAGCCCGTTCGAGTACTCGCGCAGGAACATCTGGAGGTCCTCGCGCGTGTCGCTCTGGAGCGCGGTCAGCAGGTCGCCGCACTGCACGGGCGCGGCCGTCTGCGTGACCGGGATGACCTCGTCCCGCTCGAGCTCGCCGGCCGACGGCGAGCCCGGCTCGAGGTCCACGAAGAAGTTGCCCTCGAGGAAGATGCGCGGCCGGATCTTGAGCTCGGCGTCCTCCTGGATCGGCAGGCCCTTGTCCTCGATCTCCATCGTGACCTGGGCGGCGTCCTTGCCGTCCTCGACGGCCTCGACCTTCATGACCTTGCCCGACCTCGACGCCGGCGATCCGCACCGGCGACTGCGGCTTCAGGTTGTTCACGTCGTGGAAGACGGCCTTGAACTCGTACGGGTTGGCGAACGGGTTCGCCTTCGAGAAGCCGAAGTACGTGCACAGGCCGACCACGACGAGCGCGAGCACGCCGGCGCGGAAGGCGCTCATGCCGTTCGAGCGCTTGCTCATGGCACGTCCGCCAGGTTGTCGATGCCGAGCTCGCGCGTCTGGTAGGTGCCGCCGGAGAGGCCCGGGATGTTGTTGTCGGCGGCACGATCGCGCCGTTGCCGCCCTTGCCGACGTGCCCGCGAGCGCCCGGGCGTCGGCAGGCCGCGGGCGTCGGAGTTGTCGATCAGGTCGCCGGGGCTGTAGCGGCCGTCGTTCAGCGCGCCGTTCGGATAGCCGATCTGGCCGAGCTGGCAGTCGGCGTTGCCCTGCGCGTCGATCGCCGGCTGGTAGGGCGGCGCGTAGAGGCGGAAGAGGTCATGGCCCTCGTGGTCCTTCGCGCCCTGCGGCTTCTCGCCGGTGGGGATGTCCCACGGCCGCGAGCCGGTCGAGGAGGCGTAGTTGTTCTGCTGGTTGGTGTTGACCTCCTTGACGTTCTGGTTCAGGACCGTGCCGCCGCCGGTCGGCCCCGTCTGGACGACCGACTGCACCTCGCCGAGCGGGTGCACGAAGTACATCAAGTAGTTGCAGACGGTCTGGTACGGCGCGATGAACTCGATCGCCGGGCGGCTCACCGTGATCGCGGTGTTCAGGTCACGGAGCGCGAGCAGCGTGTTCGGGTTCTCGAACAGGTCCTCCGCCTCGCCGAGGGCCTTCTCCAGGTTCTCGTTCAGCTCGACCGTGCGCGGCAGGACCGGCGTGCCGACCCTGAACGCGCTGTTGATCGCCGGCAGCGAGCGCGGCAGCTCCGCGGCGGCCGGGCGCAGGCGCGAGGACAGGTCGGTGAAGTCGGCGAGGAACGGCCGCTGCACGCGGAACGAGTCGATCGACGTGCTCATCGTCGGCGCGCGCTTCTCGATCGTGTCCTGGAGCGCGCGCGGGCTCGCCGAGATCGCGGCGAACGTGTCGGCCATGTCCGTGAACAGCAGCGCCTGCGTCTCGGCGACGGGCGCGGCCTGCGCGGAGGCGCGGCCGATCTGGAGGAAGAACTGGTCGAGCTCGGTCTCCGGGTCCGCGAGGTTGCGCATCACCGGCGTGAGCGAGCGGAAGAACGGGTTGAGCGCCTCGATCGCGCGGTTCAGCGACTGGCCGCGGCCGGCGAACGCGTTCGCCGAAGCCCTCGGTCGCCTTCTGCACGTGCGGGCGGGTGTCCGCGTCGAAGGTCGAGAACAGGTCCTCGAACTCGAGCGGCTCGGAGGCCTGCTGCACCGGGATCGTGTCGCCCGGCCGGTAGGTGGCCTTGCTCGTGCCGGGCTGGAGCTCGACGTACTTGAGGCCGAGCGCGGAGCGCGGTCGCACGCGCAGCTGCGTGTCGCGCGCGAGCGGCTCGACCTTCTTGTCGAGGCTCAGCGTCGCGACCGCGATGGCGCGCCGCTCGCCGTTCACGACCTTGACCTTCGGGCGGACCTCCTTCACGACGCCGACGCGGAAGCCGCCGACGCGCACCTCGTTGCCCTTCACGAGCTTCCCGCCGGACGGGAGCTCGGCGTTCAGCTCGTAGGTCGGGACGAACGGGAGGCCCGAGTTCGCGTTGTAGGCGATGAACACCGCCACGAGCGCGACGAGCACGGTCGTGGCCCCGATCAGCACGGGGCTGGCAGCGACGCTTCCTGTTCCGCGACGTCCCCTCATGGCGCGAGCAGGTAGTCGAGGAGCTGGCCGGTGGTCTGCGTGTCCAGGGTGCCGGGAGCGGCGGGCGCGCCGGGCGCGATCTCGCGGAGCTCCTGCTCGACGTCGCCGGGCGTGGGGATCGCGGGCAGCTCGCGGTCGAGCTCACGCCGCTGGCGCGGGCTGAGCGAGTCGAGCAGGCGCTGGACGTCCGGCGGCAGCACGACCTGCGGCTTCGAGATGTCGCGCTGCCCGGGCAGCGGGCCGGCCTCGGGCTGGCCCTCGCCGCGCTGCTCGCCGAGCCGCGTGGCGGGCTGCCCGCTCTCGGCGCGCAGGCTCGCCGCGTTCGGGTTGGAGTCGTCGTCGAGCGGGTCTGCGGTGAGAACGCCGGGCTGGTTCGGGCCGAGGTACGAGTTGCAGCGCTCGAAGCGCTCCCGGTCGGCCTGCGTCTTCGGCGGCTCGTTGGTGAAGTTCATGCACCCGGGCACCGCCGTGAGCCGAGCGCGCAGGATGTGCGCCTTGTCGTCCAACATGTTGATGCTGAGCGTCTGCCAGAAGAAGTAGTTCCAGAGCGCCTCCATGCCCGTGAAGCCGCCCTGGTTCGGGATGGCGGTCGGGTCCGGGGCGGGCGGGGCGGTCGCCTTCGCGCGCACGTCGTTCTCGATCGCGCGCTCGCGGTCGTCGATCGTCTCGAGGAACTGCCGCAGCGGCTTCGCGAAGGCCGGCGCGTCGGTCGCGAGCTCGCGCAGCTCGGCGACCTCCTGCTTGCCCTCGCGGAAGGCGCGCGTGCCGACCTCGCCCATCTCGCCGAGCGAGCGCACCGCCGGGCGGCTCGCCTCGGCGAACGGGCCGACGCGCGTGAAGAAGGTGTCGAGGTCGGGCGCCGCCTGCTCGAGGTCGGCGAGCAGCGGGGTCTGCTCGTCCGCGAGCTCGCCGAGCCGCGTCATCGTCGGCCGCAGCTCGTCGAGGAACTCGGGGAAGCGCTCGAACTGGGCGCGGAGCTCGTCGCGGCGCGTGGCCGAGATCTCGGCCGTGTCGCCCGCCTCGCGCACCCAGCGCACCACGTCGCGCTTGTTCTTCTCGAGCTCCTGGACGACCGTGTCCGAGTCGCTGATGAAGTTCTTGATGACCCGGTTCTGGTCGCCGAGGATGCGGAGCACCCGCGAGGTCTCGCGCAGGCCCGGGTGCGCGCGGCGGAGCACCTCCTGGAGGTCGTCCGGGCGCCCGGCGAGACCGGTGCCGAGCTCGGCGACGATCAGCCGGAAGCGCTCGCGGTACGGGCGCCGCATGATGTTGTTGACGATGTCCGTGGGGATCGTCGAGGCGGTCTGGTCGACCGGCACGACCCCGTTGTCCGGGAGCCGCTTCGGCGACTTGCCCGGCTGGCAGTCCACGTAGTACTCGCCGATCAGCGACTGCGGGCGGATCTCGCAGCTGGCGTCCTCGCGGAAGTCGCCGAAGCCCGGCTTCGTCACCTCCACCGTCACGACCGCCTTCGGCGCCTCGCCCGGCTTCTTCTCCACGTCGAACGTCGTGGTCTGGCCGGCGGTCACGCCGCCCACCCGGAAGTCGCCGCCCTGGGTGAGGCCGAACGCGTTGTCGAACATGATCCGGTAGGTCTTGCCCTCGGAGCCGGAGCTCGGATGCGCCGGCGAGCACGAACGCGGCCGCGCAGACCCCGATCACCGCAAGTACCACGAGCACGCGCCTCATCGCGGCACCGCCCTGTGGTTCTCCTCGCAGCCGAGCCGCTCGCGCTCCTCGGCTGACAGCACGTTCGACCCGTCGGGCAGGGGCGCCTCGGCGGAGCCCGGGCAGCGGCGGTACTGCTTGTAGGCGAGCGTGCCGTTGTTCTCGTGCAGGACCGGCGCGAACGAGACCATGCCGCGGGCGGTGGCGCCGAGCGCGTCGAAGCCGCCGCCGGTGGTCGAGAAGTCGTCGAACCAGCCGAGGAAGTCGGTCGTGTACGGCCGCGCGAACGACAGCTCGCCGGTGCCGCCCTTGAGCGCCTCGACGCTCTCCTGGAACGCGCCGCGCGTCTCGCCGACCGAGAACTTCCGCCCGCCGGGCGCGTAGGTGCGGTCCCTCGTCTCCGTGGCGATGCGCGCCAGCGGCGGGAAGGTCGCCATCAGGTTGATCAGGTCGTTGCCGCCGCCGCGCTTCCTGATCGTGAGGCTCAGGTCGCGCACGGTCGGCTCGGCGTCGGCGGCGAAGGCCCGGGCCTGCGAGAGGAAAGGCCCGAGGCGCTTCGCCACCGGCTTCGAGGCGTCGACGAGCGGATCGACCTCGTCGAGCGTCGAGCGAAGGTTCACGAAGGTGGTGTTGGCGCGGCGCATGAACGGCGGGAGCCGCCCGATCGACTCGGCGAGCGCCTCCTTCTGGCTGCCGAGCGCGCGCGTGGTGGTGTTGAGGTTGCCGATCAGCGCGGCGAGGTCGTCACGGCGGTCCGCGAGGGCCGTGACCATCTCCGAGCTGTCCACGAGGAAGCGCTGGAGGAGCGGCGTGTCCCTCGTCAGCTCGTTGAAGAGCCGGCGCGAGGTGGACAGCGCCGGGTTCAGGTACTCGAAGCCGACGTTGGCCTCGTCGGCCATGTCGCGCCACTGCTTCGCGGAGCCCTTGAAGAAGCCCTGGAGCGACTTGCGGGTCTCCGGGTCGAGCGTGTTGTAGAGCTCGTCGAGGTCGACCTGGGTGACGGTCTTGTCGGTGTCGATCACACCGCCGTCGGGGATCTCCTCATCCGTGTGCGGCGGGAGCTTCAGGTCGATGTAGCGGTTCGCGAGGCCGGACTGCGAGAACTGGCGGATCTCGGCGCGCGTGCCGCGCCGGAGCGGCGCCTGGTCGCCGTCGATCGACATCTCGATCTCGGCGTGTCCGTCGTCGGTGATCTTGATGCCCTCGACGGAGCCGACCGCGACGCCGCCGACCTGCACCGGGTTGCCCTTCACGAGCTGCCCGGCGTTCAGGAAGCGCGCCTTGACCTTGTAGCCGCCGACCCCGCCCCCGCCGAACAGGAGGAGGCTCACGAGCACGAGCGCAGCGATCAGCGCGCCGACAGCGGCAACGCGTCCGATTGCGCTAAGCGATCGCACCTACTCCCTGTCTCCTCTCGCACAGACCCGGCCACCTCGCCCTCCCATTGGCGAGACTCCCAAGCCGGAATCCGAGCTCAGCCGTGAACTCTTACAAGCGTTAACGCACGGATGCGCCGGTTCTTGCGCCCTCGTACCCGGAGTGGTTACTCAGGATCGGGGTGCTTCTCGCCCGGCCAGGTGCCGGTGGTGCGGTAGAAGGCGCGCCGCGACGCGTGGTCGGTGGCCTCCTTGACCGCGCGGAAGATGGCGCCCTGGACGGCGCCGGCGAGCAGCAGGCGGCCCCACGAGATGTCGCGGTGCTTCGAGTCCGGCGGCTCCTCGTCGTCGATCAGCCCCCAGAGGCCGTCGAACACCTTCTTCCCGAGGAAGCCCGCCATCAGGCCGCCGGCGATCGAAAACGGGATGAAGAGGACCTTCGCCATGGCGTTTGTATACCCGCTCGTCCTACGATGACGCTGCCCGGGTGGCGGAACTCGGTCAGACGCGATCGGCTTAAACCCGATTGCCCGAGAGGGCGTGTGGGTTCGAATCCCACCCCGGGCACCTTGCCGCCCCGCCCCACAGTGAAGGTCGTCGGCCGCCGGCTCGATCCGGAGGACTACCGGCTGCGGGACTTCCTCACGCGCGCGGCACAGCCTCACGAGTGGTACGAGGCGGGCACGCCGGGCGCGGACGCGGTGCTCGCCGAGGCCGGCGCCGCGGGCGCGGAGCTGCCGGTGCTCGTGGACGGCGACACGGTGCACCCGGGCGCGACCGTCGAGCGGATCGGCGAGGCGTGGAAGGTGTTCGCGCGGCCGACGGCCGCGCACTACGAGCTGTTCATCGTCGGGGCCGGGCCCGCCGGCCTCGCCGCCGCGGTCTACGGCGCGTCCGACGGCCTCTCCACCGCGGTCGCCGAGGCGGACGTGCCGGGCGGGCAGGCGTCGCACACGTCGATGATCGAGAACTTCTTCGGGTTCGTGGAGGGCATCGGAGGCGCCGAGCTGGCCCGGCTCGCCGGCCGGCAGGCGGAGCGCTTCGGCGCGGAGCTCCTGATCCTCAACGGCGTGGTCCGGGCGAGGCTCGAGCAGGGGCGGCCGCCGGTCGCCACGCTGTCGAGCGGCGACGAGGTGACGGCCGACATCGTCGTGGTCGCGCCCGGGATGGAGTGGCGCCGGCTCGAGCTCGACGGCGTGAACGAGCTGCTCGGGCACGGCGTCTACTACGGCGCCGGCCGGAGCGAGGCCGTGCAGTGCTCGGGCGAGGAGGTGGTGGTGGTCGGCGCGGGCAACTCGGCGGGCCAGGCCGTGATGAACCTCGCGAGCGCGGGCGCGCGCGTGACGCTGGTGGTGCGCGGCGACAGCCTCTCGAGGTCGATGTCCGCGTATCTCGTGGACCGCGTGGAGGCGAGCGAGGCGATCGACGTGAGGCTCCGGAGCCGGGTCACAGCGGTCCACGAGGCGGCGGGCCGGCTCGAGGCGGTCACGATCGAAGGCCTGGACGGCGGCGTGGAGACGCGGCCCGTGTCGGCGCTCTTCCTCTGCATCGGCGGCGTGCCGCGCACCGCGTGGGCGAAGAGCAGCCACGTGCGCACCGACGCGAGGGGCTTCATCCTCACCGGCCCGGACCTGCTCGAGGACGGCCGCCGGCCGGAGGACTGGCCGCTCGACCGCGACCCGCTCGCGCTAGAGACGAGCCTGCCCGGGCTGTTCGCGGCGGGCGACGTGCGGCATGGCTCTGTGAAGCGCGTGGCGGGCGCCGTGGGCGAGGGCTCGATGGCCGTTTCCCTCGCCCACCACCGGCTCGAGGAGCTCCGCGCCGGCTCGTAGTTGCGCAACTTTTCCGGTGCTACGGTGTCACCTATAGCGGGGTACCCGACCCCGCGCGCTTGCCCATGGAAGCTTCCGCTCTTCGACACGCACCGGCCCTGCCCGCCCTGGCGGGGCACTCGCCGCTCCTTCGCCTTCAGAGCGACGAGCGGCTGATCGCACTCACGCGGCGCGGACAGCACGGCGCCTTCGAGGCGCTCGTCCAGCGCTACCAGCCGCGGCTGCTCGCCTTCTGCCGCCACATGCTCGGCTCGCAGGAGGACGCGGAGGACGTGCTCCAGGAGGTCTTCACCGCGGCCTTCAACGCGATGCTCGCCGACGACCGGCCGATCAACGCGCGCCCGTGGCTGTACCGGATCGCGCGCAACCGCTCGCTGAACCACCTTCGCCGCCCGCAGCCGGCCGGGCAGGACTCGATGGACATCTTCGAGCGCGACGGCGGCACCACCACCGCGGACACCGTTCATCACCGCGAGGAGTTCCGGCAGATCGTCTCCGACGTGCAGGACCTGCCCGAGACCCAGCGCACCGCGCTGCTCCTGCGCGAGATCGACGCGCTCTCGTACGACCAGATCGCCGAGGCGATGGACACCACCGTGCCGAGCGTGAAGTCGCTCCTCGTGCGCGCGCGCGTGTCGCTCGCGGAGGCCGCCGAGGCGAGGCTCCTCACCTGCGACGAGGTGCGGCTGGAGCTCGGCCAGGTCGCCGAGGGGATCACGCGCACCACCGCGCCCGTGCGGCGCCACCTCAAGAGGTGCGACCGCTGCCGCACCTTCCGCGGCGAGCTCCGCAAGACGAACCGCGCGCTGGCCGCCGTCTACCCGATCGGCCCGCTCGATCCTGCTGAAGAAGCTGTGGATCGCAAAGGTGGGCGGCGCCGGCGCCGCCGGCGCGGCCGCCTCAGGAGGCGCCGCCGCGAGCGGCACCGGGATGGCGGGTGTGGCCGTGACCGCCGCGGGCGGGATCACCGCCGGCGGCGCGGTCTCGGCCGGCGTCTCGACGCTCGCGTCGAAGGCCGCCGCCGGAATGGCCGCCGCCGTGATCGTGACCGCCGGCGCGGTCGAGGTGAAGAACGTGAGCGAGCGCCACGCGACGCCCGTGCCGCAGGTCGCCGCGGTTCAGGCGCCCGCGCCGGCCGCCGACCGGCCGCGGGCCGCGGACCGCGCCGCCGCCGTTGAGGCGCGCCGGGCGGAGCCCGTCCAGGAGGTCGTGCAGCCGGCCGTGCCCGAGCCCGTGGCCGCGGTGCCGGTGCCCGCGCCCGTCGAGCCGGTCCAGCCGACCCCCGCCCCCGTGCAGGAGGAGGGCTCCACGGTCACGCTCCCGCCGCGCGAGGAGGAGCCGGCCGCTGAGCCCACCACGCCGCCCGGCGAGCCCGCCGAGGGCGAGACGCCTCCGCCGCCGCCCGGCGAGTCCGGCGAGCCGGGCACGAGCGAGCCGCCGCCGCCGCCCGCACCGCCGGCCGGCGAGCCCGGCGCAAGCGAGCCGCCGCCGCCACCGCCGCCCGCGCCCTGATCGACTTCGACGACTTCATGAAGGTCGACATCCGCGTGGGCCGGATCGCCCGCGTGGAGGACTTCCCGGAGGCGCGCAAGCCCGCCTGGAAGCTGTTCATCGACTTCGGGCCCGAGCTCGGCGAGAAGCGCTCGTCGGCGCAGATCAAGAACTACACGCGCGAGGAGCTCGAGGGAAGCCTCGTGGTCGCGGTCGTGAACTTCCCGCCCCGCCAGATCGGCCCGTTCATGTCCGAGGTGCTGACCCTCGGCGTGCCGGACGAGGACGGCAACGTGATCCTGCTGCGCCCGACCGCCGACGTGCCGGTCGGCGGGCGGATGTTCTAGCCGGGGCAGGGCATCCCCTGGGGGCTCCGTCGTTTATGCCGGCTATACCGGCACAGAAGACGGAACGTCAGGGGTCAGACCCCTTTAGGGTGGTTGAGGGTTGCGACGCCGCTACGCGACCGGCGCCAGGCCGATCACCTTGAGGCGGCGCTCCAGCGCCTTCGCCGCGAAGGCGCGGGTCTCCTCGAGGTCGGTGCCGAACAGCTCCGTCTCGCCCTCCACGTACCACTTGGGGCGCAGCACGGCGTCGGCGATCGGGGCCACCTCGCCGAGCACGCGGGTGATCGCCTCGGCGTAGCGGGTGTCCGACTGGGCCATCTCGCGCAGGAAGCGGGCGCCGAAGGCCACGTGCCGGTGCTCGTCGCGGGCGATGTTGCTGAAGCCCTCCACGAACCCGGGCAGCGTGCCCTGCTCCTCGTTGTACTGGAGGATGAAGTGCTGGCCCGTCAGGGCCAGCATCCCCTCGATGACCATGTGGTAGAGCGTCACCGCCTCCACCAGCTTCTCGAGGTCCTCGGGCTGCCTCGCGAGGTGGTCCACCCGGCTCTTCAGCATCTCGTCGAAGAGCTCGTTGAACTCGGGGTTCACGTGCTCGCTCGTCTCCTCGAGGCGCCCCTGGAGCGAGTCGGCCTCGAGGACGCCGACCTCCTCGTAGAAGCGGTTGAAGAAGCGCACGTGGCGCGCCTCGTCGGCGATCTGGGTGCAGAGGAAGACGCGCATCTCCTCGGTCGGCGCCGCGCGCATCATCGGGCCGAGCTCCTCGGCGACCTTCTGCTCGCCGATGAAGAACGAGCTGAGGCCGTACATCCGCTGGAAGCGCTCCTCCTCGGGGATGCGCTCGTGCCAGTCGATCCGGTCCTGCGTGAAGTCGATGTCCTGCGTGGCCCACTGCTGGCGCTCCCACAGCTCGTAGAGCTTCTCGTAGCTCAGGAGGTTGACCTCGCCGCGATCCGCCGACTCCAGGAGCGCGGGGTCGCTGGTGGCCTGGAAGTCGTCGCGCTCTGTGCGTTCGGTGACGTGATCGCTCATGTCCGCAAGATTACCTGACGAGTTGGCCAGCCAGCCAGTTTTTCTCACGGGCCCGGCTCCGCCGTCGCCTCCACGCGCACCGGGTTCCCCGCCCCGGTCGGACGCCCCGCGATCGCCTCGCCCGGCCGGAGGCCGTCGATCGTCTTCGAGGTCGAGTTCAGCTCCCCGCCGGCTCGGATCGTCACGTCGCCGAAGCGCAGGCCGTACTCGCTCCCGTCGGCCGAGCGCAGCTCGACCTGGATCGAGATGAAGGCGGGCACGCGGATGACCCGCGGCCTGATCCGCCCGTCCCGCGCGGTGAAGAGCGCGAGCGTGCGCGCGGGCTCCTCGTCGCCTGCCCCGCCCTCCTGCTCCTCGGGCGGCACGACCGGCGTGGTCACGGTCTCCTCCGTCTCTGCCGGCGGCGGCTCCGGCGGAGCCGTCTCCGTGGGGGTCTCGACGGTCGCCGTGGGAGTCGTCGCCGTCTCCGAGGTCGTGGGCGCCGGATCCTCGTCGTCTCCGCCGCAGCCCGAGGCGACAATCAGGAGCGCAAACGCGCACCCGATGGCGAGTTTGCGCGTGAATTTTTGCGGGCAGATGCCGATAGGGGTTAGTGCGGAGTAACACAATGCGGGGACCATGGACACACGGTAATCGGCTGCTCGGCGTTGATCTCGCTCGCCGCCGCGTCTGGATCTGCGGCCAGCGGGTGCATCACGGCGCCACCGGCATCATCCTGGCCGCCTTCGGCGCCGTGCTCGTGGCGCACGACTGGAAGGACCGCCCCATGTGGTTCGCCCGCGGCGTCCAGGACGAGAGCTAGAGCGAGTACGTCCCGCCCGGCTCGAGCACCTCGACGGTCGTCTTCCCGCCGGTCCGCTCCTCCACGTCCGACTTGAACGCCTGCGCGTCCGTCTCGATCGGCGGGAACGTGTCGTAGTGGCACGGGATCACGACCGGCGCGCCGATCCACTCGCACGCGATAGCGGCGTCGTGGCGGTCCATCGTGTAGTGGCCGCCGATGCAGACGATCGCCGCGTCGAGCCGGTCGCGCTCGCCCGCGAGCCGGATGTCCGAGAAGAGACCCGTGTCGCCCACGTGGTAGACGGTCTTGCCGCCCAGGTTGATCACGAGGCCGGCGGGCGTGTGCGCCGTTCCGTTCGGGGTCGTGCCCGTGTGCCAGGCGGGGGTCAGGCGCACCCAGCCGCCCTCGAACTCCACCGTGCCGCCGATGTTCGGGTCGGCCGCGTTCTCCACGCCCTGCTCGCCGAGCTCGCTCGCCACCTCCGCGATCGCCACCACCTGGGCGCCCGTGCGCTTCGCGATGTCGACGACGTCGCCGTAGTGGTCCGGATGCCCGTGCGTGAGGAAGATGTGCGTCGGCTCGAGCTCGGACGCCTCCGCCGCGGCCTTCGGGTTCCCGCTCAGGAACGGGTCCACGAGCACGCGCGTGTCGCCCTCCGCCAGCTCGAAGCACGAATGGCCAAGAAATCGGATCTCCACGGTTCAGTCTCCTTCGGTCTCGTTCGTCTCACGGAGCTCGGCCGCGAGCTGCCAGCCCACGGCCACTCCGACCAGCATGCCCATTCGGGTCTCCTCCGCGATCAAGGTCTCCACGCGCTCGGCGCGCACCGCCTCGTCGGGCTCGGCGATCGCGGAGCGGAGCTCCGCCTGGTGCGCGGCCCCGAACCAGCCCCCCTCGTTCAGCGCCTCGGCGAGCACGCGCTGGAGCTGCGGCGCGGCCGCGGACACAAGCCGCTCGGCGCCCGCGAACCGGTCCGGATCGGACAGCGCCCGGACGGCCGCGTCCAGCTGCTCGTCCGTGAACATCAGGCGCGTCTGGTCAGGACGGGCAAGAGCAGCCCGATCGCCGTCCCGGCGAGCGCGCCGCCGACGGCGGCCCCGATGTTCGCCGCCTCTGTGGTGAGCGAGAGCAGCACGAGCACCGCGGCGATGACGTAGACGCCGAGCAGGTCGTTCTCGCGGTCCTCCCCGCGGCGCGCGGCGAGCCGGTCGTCCACGAGCCAGGCGCACAGGAGGCCGAGCGCCGCGCCGTTCGCACCCCACACGCCCCAGCCCAGCTGATCCTCCGTGAGCAGCGGCGGCGTCTCGAGCTGCACCGCGAGCGCGGACCCGGCGGCGCCGGCGAGCACGAAGGTGAGCACGACCGCGACCGGGCCGAAGCGCCGCTCGAGCAGCGTGCCGAAGATGCCCACGGCCACCAGCGCCACGAACGCATAGCCGAGCTGGTCGGCGTGGAGGAAGGGGGACGTGAACCAGCGCCAGACGTCGTCCTCCAGCGCTGTCCGAGACCAGCAGGAACCCGAGGTCGAGCGATCTGTCGGCCGCGTGGACGCAGCGCCAGGACGGCGCAGGCGAGGATCAGGATCCCGGTCGCGTAGGGCCGCGTGTCCGGGGCGATGCCGGCGATCTCCTCGGCCCGTAGGCGGGGCAGCTTCCGCACCCGGCGGCGGCGCTTCGTGACCCGGCTCGCCCGAGTCGCGGTCGATCTTCGGGGCCCGCTTGCGCACGCGCTGCCCGCAGTACGGGCACTCCGTCACGTAGGGGCTCACCTCGGCCCCGCAGTTCTTGCAGACGACGAACAGGTCGGGCTGCGACACGATGCTCTCAGAGTACCCGGCGCGGAGGACCCCGGCCGGGGGGTTACTCGCCGGGCGCCTCGGCCGCCTCGGGGACCGTTGCGTCGAGGATCTCGCGCACGACCTCGCGCAGGTCGTGGTTCGCCTCGTAGACCACCACCTGGCGCTCTGCCCCGTTGCCACCGTCGAGGATGTCCTCGAGGCAGTCGAACTCCTCCTCGGAGCCGAGCTCCTCGGCATGCGGGCGGAGCCGCGCCATCAGCCGCCGGCAGAGCTCCGGCACCGGCACGCGGTCCTTGGCCGGCAGGTCCACGAGGTGGGCCCCCAGGCCGTGCCGCGCGGCGATCCACTTGTTCTCGTCGAGCATCTCGTAGGGGTAGCGGGAGAGCGACTCGCCGCTGTCGTAGTGCTCGCACATCTCCTTGACCATCGCCTGGACGAGCGCGGCCAGCGCCAGCGTGTGCTCCACGCGCGTCTGCGAGTCCATCACGCGCACCTCGACCGTGCCGAACTTCGGGTGCGGCCGGACGTCGTACCAGAGGTACGTGTAGTCGCCGATCACCTTGGACTGCTGCATGAACTCGATCCGGCGCGTCCAGTCCTCGAAGTCGTCGTAGCGCGGTGGGATGCCCACGCGCGGGAAGGCGCGGAACACCGGCGTGCGGGTGGACTCGAGGCCGGTGGTGTCGCCGCGCCAGAAGGGCGAGTTCGCCGACAGCGCGAGCAGCACCGGCATGTGCACGCGCATCCCGTTCGTCACGTGGATGGCCTTGTCTGGATCGTCCACGCCCACGTGCACGTGGATGCCGAAGATGATCTCCTGGCGCGCGACGAACTGGAGCCCCGAGATCAGGTCGCGGTAGCGCGGCCGCGCCACGATCCGCTGGTCCTCCCAGAGCGCGAACGGATGCGTGCCCGCGGAGCCGATCGCGAGCCCGTGCTGATGGGCCACCTGGTTGACGGTGCGCCGGAGCGCGCGCAGCTGCGCGCCCGCCTCGCCCGCGGTCTTCACGGGGGTCGTGGCGATCTCGCACACGCCCTCCATCAGCTCAGGCTTGACCTCGCCCTCGGTGGGGACGTCGCTCAGGTCGGCGAGTAGTCGCTCGATCGAGTTCGAGAGGTCCAGGGTCTCCTCGTCCACGATCATGAGCTCCTCCTCGATGCCCAGCGTGTACGAGGGGCCGGTGAACCGGTGCTCCATATCGCGCGGAGGGTATAACCCAGGTATGTCACTCGGCTACAGCGGCAAGCTCTACATCCTCGCGTTCGACCACCGCGGCTCCTTCCAGAAGAAGATGTTCGGCATCGAGGGCGACCCGACGCCCGAGCAGACGGAGACGATCGCGGACGCCAAGCACCTGATCTTCGAGGGCATGCTGAAAGCGGCTGAGCAGGGGATCGACCCGAGCTGCAGCGGCTGCCTCGTGGACGAGCAGTTCGGCGTCCCGAAGGGCATTCCCGAGCAGGCGAAGGAGAACGGCCTGCTGCTGGCGATGCCGGTCGAGAAGTCCGGCCAGAACGAGTTCGACTTCGAGTACGGCGACGATTTCGGCGCCCACATCGAGCAGTGCGACCCCGACTTCTCGAAGGTGCTCGTGCGGTACAACCCCGACGGCGACGCGGGGATGAACCAGCGCCAGTCCGAGCGGCTGAAGCGGCTCGCGGACTGGCTTCACGACAACGACCGCAAGTTCCTCTTCGAGCTGCTCGTGCCCGCCGAGGACCACCAGCTGGAGCAGGTGGACGGCGACTCCGACCGCTACGACGCCGAGCTGCGCCCCGAGCTGATGCGGCGCGCGATCGTGGAGCTACAGGACGCCGGCATCGAGGCGGACATCTGGAAGATCGAGGGAATCGACACGCAGGAGGACTGCAAGCGGATCTCCGAGACCTGCCGGCGCGACGGCCGCGACGGCGTGATCTGCGTGGTGCTCGGACGCGGCGCCAACGACGAGAAGGTCGACCACTGGCTGCGCCAGGGCGCCCCGGTCGAGGGCTACGCCGGCTTCGCGATCGGGCGGACGATCTGGTGGGACGCGCTCAAGGGCTTCCTCGAGGGCGACCTCGAGCGGGAGGCCGCGGCGCAGCAGATCGCCGAGAAGTACCTGCACTTCGTGCAGGTGTACGGAAGCGCTGAGAGGGAACACGCAACCGCATGAGCGCATTGTTACGTATACGGGAGAGGCGGGCCCTGGCCGGGGAACCCGCTGGTAGCCTTCCGCCGACCATGCGCATGAGGCAATCGCTCGCGCAGTTCGAGGAGGCCTTCCGCGAGGAAGCGGCCGAGTCGATCGAGCGCAGGGAGCGGCTCCGCAAGGAGGCCGCTCAGCGCTCCCGGGTGCGCCGCGTCGAGCGCGTCCGCAAGCAGGGATCGCTGCGGTTCACCTTCCTGGCGCTCTCGATCCTCGCCACGGCCGTCATCGTGACGGTCGTGATGTTCGAGACGCTGGCGATGCTCGCGGGCTAGCGCGCCTAGCCGGTGTCCCGCAGCTCCTGGAGGGCTCGATCCACCTCCTCGCGGTCATCCGAGGCGTCGTCCTGATCCTCCTGGATCTCGACGTACACCTCGCGCCGGAAAACCGGCACTGACCGCGGCGCCTCGATTCCGATTCTGACCTTCTCGCCCATGACGGCGAACACCGAGATCTCGATGTCGTCACCGATCATGATGCTCTGATTGCTCTTGCGCGTGAGAACGAGCACGGCCCGACGTCTCCCCTGCCGAAGGAATATCGCCGCGCCCACTTAAGCACCCCCAGGCGGGCGGCGCAATGGACAACCGTTGGTAGTCTCCGCCCCCGTTTTGGCACGCAGATCGCTCAAGCCCCAGTTGAACCAGATCCGGACCTGGGTCCGGCAGGGCCGGACGGACGCCTGGATCGCCCATCAGCTCGACGTCTCGGTGGGCGACATCCGCTCCTTCAAGCGCGAGCACGAGCTGGCCGCCGAGGGCGAGGGCGAGGCCTTCGTGCCTGGCACCGAGCCCGACGAGCCGGACCTGCGCGCCGAGGACGACGCGCTCGTTGCCGAGGCGCTCGAGGCCGAGCGCCAGGCCGAGGCGGAGGCCGATGAGGCGGGCGACGACGCCGACGAGGGCGACGGCGGCGAGGACGAGGGAGACGGCGATGGCGAGGGCAACGGCGACAAGCCGAAGCGCCGCCGCCGCGGGCGCAGGGGCGGGCGCGGCCGCAGCCGCACCCGGAAGCCGAAGGCGCTCGAGGGCACGTTCGACCACGGCGAGGAGGGCTACGGCCTGTGGCTCGACCCCGAGGTCCAGGACGACCCGACCTACGCGGAGCACTGGGCCGGGCACCGCCCGGTGACGGTGACGATCGAGCCCGACCGCATCGTCATCAGCCGAGCCGGCGAGGAAGCCGCCGGCGACGGCGAAGACGACTGACGAGGGACCCGCTAGCCTCGCCGCGAATGGCCTACGCGGTCGAAAACGCCCTCTACCAGTGGCGCGACGGGGAGCGCCGCATAGCCGACCAGGGAGAGGCCGTGCAGGCCGACCTGGACGCCTCGGCCGAGGTCGTGGTGGAGGAGCTGCGCCGCCGGCTCGGCTCGAGCTTCGTGGTCGACGAGCTGGCCGACCTCTACGGCCGCGACACCGACTGGGCCCTCGAGCTGGCCCGCCGCACCGGCGCCGGGAGCGACTCGGCGACCGTCGTGGACGCCGCCTTCGGCCGCTACGTGCGCGAGGCGAAGGACTACGCGGGCGGCCGCCCCCGCGAGAAGCACGAGAAGCCCGAGTAGGAGATTCGCCACGGGCGGCGAAGGGCGCTCGAATGCCCCAACGCCGCCGCTCTGGGATTCGCTGGGACCGCCTCGGGCGCGTCGCCCTGCTCGTGACGCTTCTCGTGATCGTGCTGTCCTACGCCTCGCCGGCGCGGCAGTGGATCAAGCAGTCCGGAACCGCGGGCCATCAGGCGCAGGAGCTGAGTGAGCTCCGGAGCGAGAAGCGCAAGCTCGACCGGCGGCTCCGCGCGCTCAGGGACCCCGAGGCCCTCGAGCGCGAGGCGCGCCGGATGGGCATGGTGCGCGTCGGAGAGCGCTCCTACGTGATCGAGAACGTGCCGTAGCGCCCGTATCTCGCGTCGGCGCCCAGCGCTTCCTCGATCCGCAGCAGCTGGTTGTACTTCGCCACGCGGTCCGAGCGCGATGGGGCGCCCGTCTTGATCTGGCCGCAGCCGGTGGCCACGGCCAGGTCGGCGATGGTCGTGTCCTCGGTCTCGCCCGAGCGGTGGGACATCACGGCGGTGTAGCCGGCCTCCTCGGCCATCCGGACGGCCGCGAGCGTCTCGGTGAGCGTGCCGATCTGGTTCACCTTGATCAGGATCGAGTTGGCCGCGCCCGTCTGGATGCCGCGCTCGAAGACGCTCGGTGTTGGTCACGAACAGGTCGTCGCCGACGAGCTGGACGCGATCGCCGAGCTGCTCGGTGAGCAGCCGCCAGCCGTCCCAGTCCTCCTCGTCGAGGCCGTCCTCGATCGAGATGACCGGATAGCGGGAGCAGATGTCGCTCCAGTAGGCGACGAGGTCCGGAGAGCTGAGCGTGCGGCCCTCGTGCTCGAGGTTGTAGCTGCCGTTCTCGAAGATCTCGCTCGTCGCGGGGTCGAGCGCGATGTCGATGTCGTCGCCGGGCCGGTAGCCCGCGGCCTCGATGCCCTCGATCAGCGCCTGGAGCGCCGCCTCGTTCGAGTCGAGGTCGGGCGCGAACCCGCCCTCGTCGCCGACCGCCGTGGAGAGCCCACGGTCGTGGAGCGTCCGCTTGAGCGCGTGGAAGACCTCCGCGCCCATCCGGAGGCCGTCGGAGAAGCTGCCCGCGCCGGACGGGCACGACCATGAACTCCTGGAAGTCGACCTTGTTGTCGGCGTGCGCGCCGCCGTTCAGCACGTTCATCATCGGCACCGGCAGCACGTGCGCCGCCTCGCCGCCGAGGTAGCGCCACAGCGGCTGCCCCACCTCGGCCGCCGCGGCCTTGGCGGCCGCCAGCGAGACCCCGAGGATCGCGTTCGCGCCCAGCCGGCCCTTGTTCGGCGTGCCGTCGAGGTCGATCATCGCCCGGTCGAGCGCCTCCTGGTCGGCGGGGTCGAGGCCCCTCACCGCCTCGGCGAGCTCGCCGTTCACGTTGGCCACCGCCTTCGTCACGCCCTTGCCGCCCCACGCCTCGCCGCCGTCGCGCAGCTCGACCGCCTCGAACTCGCCGGTCGAGGCGCCGGACGGCACCGCGGCCCGGCCGGCCGCGCCCGATTTCAGGACCACGTCGACCTCGACCGTCGGGTTGCCGCGCGAGTCGACGATCTGGCGACCGTGGACCCTCTCGATGCCGCTCATTCAGCCTCCACCTGTTGTCTGTATTCGTCGGCGGCCCGCCGCAGGGCCAGCTCGGGATCCTGACCGGAGTCCAGCGCGTCCTTCACCGCGGCCAGCAGCGGGTCGGTTGGCGCGACCTCGAAGCCCGCGTCGGCGGCGCGCTTCAGGATCTTCTTCGCATAGAGCGTCGAGGGCAGGGTCTCAGGAATCTCGCCGAAGACCGCACCGCCGCGCTCGTCGTCGCGCTTGATCTGGTTCCAGTTGCGCACGACGTCGCCGGCGGTGTCCGCCGCGCGATCGCCGAACACGTGCGGGTGGCGCCGGATCAGCTTCTGGCGGCAGTGCTCGGCCACCTCGGCGAGGCTGCCCTTGCCGCGCTCCTCGAGCAGCAGCGAGAGGAAGTAGACCTGGAAGAGCACGTCGCCCAGCTCGTCGAGGAGCTTGGCGTCGTCGCCCGAGTGCGCGGCGTCGGCGAGCTCGTACGCCTCCTCCACGGTGTGCGGCACGATCGAGCGCTCGTCCTGCTCCCTGTCCCAGGGGCATTCCCGGCGCAGCCTGCGGGTGATCTCGTCGAGCCGCTCGAGAGCGGACGACAGATCGGGACCTGCCACTAGGGCTGAGGGTTCTCCGGGGTGGGCGTCGGCGTGGGTGTGGGCTGCTGCGGCTGCGGCTGCCCGCCCGGGTTGCCGCCGGAGGCCGGACCCGTGTCGCCCTCGTCCTTCGGAGCGTTGGCGCACTCGGCGACGCGGAAGTCGTCGGCGCACTCGGTCTCGTCCTTGTAGTCCTCGCGGAAGCTCTTGATGAACTCGTCGAGCGCCTTCTGCTCGCGCTGTGAGCGGAGCAGGTTGCGGATCGTGTCCTTCGACTGCTCGAGCGACTGCTGCGAGGCCTTCGTGACCTTCTCCACCTCGAAGACGTACCAGCCGAACTGGGTCTTCACGGGGCCCTCGGTCTCGTTGCGCTGCGCCGCGAAGATCGCCGTGTCGAAGGCCTTCTCCTGCTGGCCCTCGGTGACCGCCGGCAGCAGGCCGTTCTGCGACTTCGACGCCTCGTCGATCGAGTAGCGCTTCACCACGGCCTTCCAGGGCTGCCCGGACTCGAGCGCGCGCTTGGCCTGCTCGGCCTTGGCCTCGGTCTTCGTGAGCACCACGCGCAGGTCACGGCGCTCCGGCTGGGCGAACCGCTTCTTGTTCTTCTCGTAGTACGCCTCGATGTCCGCGTCGGACACCTTCTTGGCGTCGCCGGTGACCTTCTCCGTGAGCTTCTGCTGGAGCTGGCTGAGCTTCACGCGGAAGAGGACGTCCTCCTCCGTCATGCCCGAGCTCGCGAGGAACTCCTCGTACTGCTTGTCGTTCGGGAAGGCCTGCTTCTTCTGGTCCTCCAGCGCGCGCTGGATTTCCTTGTCGGTGATCTTGATGTCCTGGTCGGCGGCCTCCTGCTCGACCCACTCGGCCTGGATCAGGAACTGCATGACCTCCTGCTTCAGGCCGTCGAACTCGGTCTTGCACTGCTTCTTGAGCGCCTCGTCGGTCGGCCGCTCCTCGCCCTTCGGCAGGGGCGTCTTCTTCTTGGCCTCGACGCACTTCGTGAAGTCGGGCGGATCCGGGACGGCGGCCGTGCCTCCCTGGCCCTGGCCCTTCACGGCGATCGCGAGCCACTTGTCGAACTCCTCCTGCGTGACCGTGTCGTCGCCGACCTTGGCGACGGCGCCGGAGGGCACCTCGTTCCCGCACGCGGCGAAGACGAGCGCCCCGAGGAGGAGCGCGGCGAGACTTGCGACGGACTTGTTCAGAGCACGGTTCATGGCCAAGCGGCGGCGAAGGGTAGCGAAAGGATCCGGAGCGGCTCTAAGGCTTGTCTAAAGGCTCCGTGGCCACCTCGAGAATCGCCTCCGCCGCCGTCACGACGGCGCGGAAGCGCTCGCTCGGCTCGTCGGGCAGGCGCACGCGCACGGTCTCGCGGCCGGATTCGTACATCGCCTCGGGCACGCGCGCGCGCAGCGCCTTCGCGCCGCGCGAGTCGAGCTCGATCGGCGTGACCGAGAGACGGCCGCCCGCGAAGTCCACCGAGCGCGCGCCCGCGCGGCCCAGCTTGATGCGCGCGTCCTGGAGCCGGATGAGGTTGTCGAGCGGCTCGGGAATCGGGCCGAAGCGGTCGGCCAGCTCCTCGCGCAGCATGATCAGCTGCGCGATCTCGCGCGCGCCGGCCACGCGCCGGTGGATCTCGATCTTCGCGGCCTCGTACGGCACGTAGTCGCCCGGCACGTACGCGTCCACGGGCAGGTCCATGCGCACGGGCTCGGCCATCTCCTCGGCGGCGTCGCCCGGCAAGCAGGCGCACGGCCTCGTCGATCATCCCGACGTAGAGCTCGAAGCCGACGGCGGCCACGTGGCCGGACTGCTCGTCGCCGAGCAGGTTCCCCGCGCCGCGGATCTCGAGGTCGCGCATCGCGATCTTGAAGCCGGAGCCGAGCTCCGTGTAGTCCGAGAGCGTGGCCAGCCGCTGGCCCGCCTCGCTCGAGAGCGCGGCCGCCGAGGGGTAGAGCAGGTACGCGTAGGCGCGCTCGCGCGAGCGGCCCACGCGCCCGCGGATCTGGTAGAGCTGGGCCAGCCCGAGCTCGTCCGCGCGCTCCACGATCAGCGTGTTCGCGCTCGGGATGTCGAGGCCGGACTCGACGATCGTCGTGCACACGAGCACGTCGGCGCCGCCGCGGAGGAACTCGAGCATCACGTCCTCGAGCTCGCCCTCCGCCATCTGCCCGTGCGCCACGAGCACGCGCGCCTCCGGCACCAGCGCCCGCACGCGCTCGGCGGTCTCGTCGATCGTCTCCACGCGGTTGTGGAGGAAGAACGCCTGCCCGCCGCGGGCCAGCTCGCGCTTGATCGCCTTCTGCACGAGGTCCTCGTCGTAGTCGCCCACGTAGGTCTTCACCGGCCGCCTGCCCTCCGGCGGCGTCTCGATGACCGAGATGTCGCGCAGGCCCGCGAGCGACATCTGGAGCGTCCGCGGGATCGGCGTGGCCGACAGCGAGAGCACGTCGACCTTCAGGCGCAGCTGGCGCATCAGCTCCTTCTGCTTCACGCCGAAGCGCTGCTCCTCGTCGACGATGAGCAGCCCGAGCTCCTTGGGCCGCACGTCGCGCGAGAGCAGCCGGTGCGTGCCGACGAGGATGTCGACCTTGCCCTCCTGGAAGTCGGCGAGCGGTCTTGACGCACCTCCTTCGGCGAGCGGAAGCGCGACACCATCTCGATCCGGAACGGGTAGTCGCGGAGGCGCTCGGCGAATGTGCCGAAGTGCTGCTGGGCGAGCACGGTGGTCGGCACGAGGAACATCACCTGCCTGCCGTCCTCGGCGGCCTTGAAGGCCGCCCGCAGCGCCACCTCGGTCTTGCCGTAGCCCACGTCGCCGCAGATGAGCCGGTCCATCGGGCGCGCCTCCTCCATGTCGGCGCGCACGGCCTCGATCGCCTCGAGCTGGTCGGGCGTCTCGCGGTAGGGGAAGCTCCCCTCGAACTCGCGCTGCCACTCGGTGTCGCCCGGGAAGGCGTGCCCGGCGCGGCGCTTGCGCTCCGCGTACAGGTTGATGAGCTCGCCGGCGAGCGCCTGGGCGGCGCGGCGGGCCTTCAGCTTCATCTGCTCCCACTGCTTGCCGCCGAGCTTCGACAGCGGCGGGTCGCCCGCGTCGGCGCCCACGTAGCGGCTGATCTTGTGGAGCTGGTCGCTCGGCACGAAGACGCGGTCGCCGTCGCGGTACTCGAGCTCGAGGTAGTCGCGCGTCACGCCGCCGACGGTCTTCGTCTCGAAGCCGGTGAAGCAGCGCTATCCCGTGGTCCTCGTGCACGACCGGCGAGCCGGCGCGCAGGTCCGTGAACGAGGCGATCGGCCCGGGGCCGGCGGGGCGCTCCTCGCGGCGGCGGCGCAGCAGGCGGTGCTCCGGCAGCACGGCGAGCTTCAGGTTGGGCGCGATGAAGCCGTCGCGCAGGCTGGCGTGGGCGAACGTGAGCGACGGGTCCTCGGGCGCCGGCTTCCCGTCGAGGAAGCTCGCCTGCATGCGCGCCATGTTGAGCTGCGCGCGCTCGGCCTCGCCGCGCCGCGACCACGCCACGAACGTGCGGTAGCCGGAGCGGACCAGCTTCTCGAGCTCCGGCTCGGCGTCGCGGAGGGAGCGCGCGGCGGTGTCGGCGGCCTGGGCGCGGAACTCGTGCGGCTGGTCCTGGGAGATGCTCGACAGCCGCAGGTGCGCGCGCTCCGCCAGCGCGGAGTCGAGCGCCTCCGGCTTCACGTACAGGTGGTGCGCGTCCGCGTCGTGGAAGCTCGTCGTCACGTCCTCCCAGTAGTCGCGCAGCGCGGGCGCGAGCTCCTCCTCGGCGGCGATGGCCACCAGCGCCTCGGCGGGAACCAGGTCGAGCAGCTCGCAGAAGCGGTCCACCGGGAGCACGTCGGCCACGTCCGGCCGCTCCTCCGCCTCGGTGGCCGCGGCGATCTCGGCGAGCTCGCGGTGCTCCGGCGCCAGCTCGGCGGCCGGCGCGATCTCCACGCTGTCGGCCTCCTCGAGCGAGCGCTGGGTGAAGGTCGAGAACCAGGTGAGGCGCTCGACCTCCACGTCGAAGAGCTCGCAGCGCACGGCGCGCTCCTCGGTGGCGGGATAGACGTCGAGGATGTCCCCGCGGATCGCGAACTGCCCGCGCTCCTCCACCTGGTCGACCCGCTCGTAGCCGCAGGCCACGAGCTGGTGGCCGGTCTCCTCGAGGTCGAGCAGGCCGCCCTTCTCGATCTCGAACCCGCGCGGGCGGAGGTCGGGATCGGGGACCTTCTCGGCCATCGCGACCGCGGACGTGACGAGCACCGCGGGCTTCTGCCCGAGCAGCGCGTCGAGCGCGGCGATGCGAAGGCCCACGAGGTGCGGCGGCGGGGCGAGGTGCGACTCGTAGCGCATGCCGCGCGCGGGGTAGAAGCGCACCGGCCGCGGCGCCAGGAACGCCTTCAGGTCGGCGGCGAGGTCGCGGGCGGCGCGGTCGTCGCCCGCCACCACGAGCGCGGGCCGCTCCGGCTCGGCGTCGATCAGCGACGCGAGCAGGTACGGGCGCAGGCTCGACGACACGAACGCCCGCTGAGGCTCCTCGCGGGCGGCGTCGGCGAGGCCGGCGACGGCGTCGTCGTGGTGGGCGTATGTGAGAAGGCTTCTGAGCATGCGCTGCGGCCCGCGCGGCGGAACCGCGGGGCCGTTGAGGTTCTATTCAGATCGTAGTCGCACCCTGGTCGGGTTATGCGTGCGCTTCTTCTAGGGATTCTCTGCCTGCTCGCCGTACCCACCGCGGCCCAGGCCTACTACGTGGACCTCTCGATCACCGGCGCGGGCCGCGTGTACGAGACCACGGACGCCAACGAGATCGACGAGCACTGCCTCGACGACATCGAGGGCTTCGCGTCGCCCGGAACCACTCCCACCGGAACGCTCGGGGCCAGCTGCCGGGCCGGCGATGCGGCGGGGGACTACGGCCAGGGATGGGTCGTGAGGTACGTGGCGGAGGCCGCGGCGGGATACCGCTTCGACGGCTGGCACAGCGATGGCAGGACCAACCCCGGCCCGGTGCTCTGCGACGGGTCGAACGGGTCGTCCAGCTACAGCGGCGCCGCGTGCCAGTTCGCGACTCACGCGAACCTCCAGGTCCGTGCGCGCTTCGTCGACGACACGGCGCCGGAGATGGCCTCGCTGACCGGTCCCAACCAGGTCGTCAACGGCGCGGCGACGTTCACCTTCAGCGCGGAGGCCGATACGACCCTGAGGCTCTTCGAGTGCCGGGTGGCCGGCGTCCACGAATGGCAGACCTGCAGTTCCGGGCGCCAGGAGAACCCGGCAAGCTCCGGCACCTACACGTTCCAGGTCCGGGCGGTGGACTGGAGCGGCAACCGGTCCGGCGAGAGCACGTGGCAGTGGACGGTCGACAAGGTCGCTCCGGAGACCTCGCTGGCGACCTCCGGCCCGAGCGGCGCCGTGGCGAGCACCTCCGCCGAGTTCGAGTTCTCCTCGAACGAGTCCGGCACGTTCAGCTGCACGCTGGACGGTGTGACCGTTGGCTGCGGCTCGCCGAAGACGTACTCCGGCCTCTCGCAGGGTCCCCACACGTTCACGGTCCGGGCGCGCGACGTGGCCGGCAACGATGATCCCACTCCGGCCAGCCGCACCTGGACGGTCGACACCGTGGCGCCGGAGACCACCCTCGCGTCCTCCGGCCCCAGCGGCACCGTGGCGAGCACCTCCGCCAGCTTCGCGTTCACCTCGAACGAGGCCGGATCGTTCACCTGCTCGCTCGACGGCACGGAGGTGGGCTGCGGCTCGCCCAAGGCGTACTCCAGCCTCGATCAGGGCGAGCACACGTTCACCGTCCGGGCGCGCGACGCGGCCGGCAACGAGGACGCCTCGCCCGCCACGCGCACCTGGACGGTCGCCGGCACGACCCCGGACCCCGACCCGGATCCCGATCCCGACCCCGGAAACGGCGGGAGCGGCGGGAACGGCACCGGCAGCGGCAGCGGCACGGCGGAAACAACCCCGCCCCGATCGCCGACACGGCCGGGCCGGTTGCGGTGCTCAGCTTCGCGAAGCGGCGGCTTGCCCGCATCCTGCGCAGGGGCCTCGCGAGCTCGGGCTCGAGCACGGAGGCCGGCAGGCTGCGCCTCGACGTGCTCTACAAGCGCAAGAAGGTCGCCACCAGCGGGAACCGCGCGATCGCGGGGCCCGGCGCGATCAAGCTCGTCGCGAAGTTCACCAAGAAGTGGAAGCGGAAGCTCGCCCGGCTGCGGAAGGCCAAGCTGACGCTCCGGCTGACCGCCACCGACGCCGCGGGCAACGTGACGGTCAAGAAGAAGACGGTGACGCTGAAGCGCTGACGACGCGCTCGAGCTCGTCGGCGGCGTGCTCGATCAACTCGCGCGGATCCTCGTCGAACCGTCCAAGCACGTACCTGGACACGATCTCGGGATCCGTGCTGTCAGGGCGCCCCACGCCCACGCGCACCCGCCCGAACTCCCCGCTGCCGAGGCCTCGCTTCACGGACTTCAGCCCGTTGTGGCCGGCCAGCCCGCCCCCGGTCCGGACCTCGA
Source organism: uncultured Thermoleophilaceae bacterium (assembly GCA_963741455.1). Taxonomy (GTDB): domain Bacteria; phylum Actinomycetota; class Thermoleophilia; order Solirubrobacterales; family Thermoleophilaceae; genus JACVRW01. Next base: position 120,180 of record CAVUIF010000003.1, on the reverse strand, counting down.
CCTTGCCGTACGGGAGGTCGATCTCGTCGTGAACGACGAGCACGTGGTCGAGATCCAGCCGCAGATCTCCGCGCGCCGGGCCGACCGAGTTCCCCGACTCGTTCATGTACGTCTGCGGCAGGAGCACGGCCACGCGCTGCCCCTCCGCGTAGAGGCCGCCGTACCTGTTCTTGAACCTCGCCAGCCCCTGCCGCTCGGCGAACAGCTTCGCCACCTCGAAGCCGACGTTGTGCCGGGTGCGGGCATAGCGGTCGCCCGGATTCCCGAGCCCCACGACCAGCCAATCCGCCTTCCCGCCGGAGCGGCGGAAGAGGCTCACTCGGAGCCCTCGGCCTCCTCGGCGGACGCGGCCTCGCCCTCGGCGGGCTCGGCACCCTCCTCGCCCTCGGCGGGCTCCGCGCCCTCCTCGAGCGGCTCGCCGTCCTCGCCGACCAGCTCCGTCTCCTCCTCGATCTCGGGCTCCTCGACCTCGGTCGGGACGACGACCGTCGCGATGATCGTCTCCTCCGGGTCGTCGAGGAAGGTCACGCCGCTCGGGGCGTCGATCTCGGAGAGGTGCATGGTGGCGGCGATCTCGAGGCCGGAGACGTCCACGTGGATCGCATCGGGGATGTCCGTGGGAAGCGCCTCGATGTTGAGCTCGTGGGTCACGTGCTCGAGCACGCCGCCCTCCTTGATGCCGGGCGCCTCCTCCGAGCCCTCGAGGTGGACCGAGACCTGGGTCTGGATCGTCTCGTCGAGGCGGACCTCGAGCAGGTCGATGTGGAGGAGCTCGTCGCGCACCGGATGCTGATGCTGGTCCTTCACGATCACCGGCCGGGTCTTGCCGGCGACCTTCAGGTCGATCAGCGCGGAGCCGTCGACCAGGACCTGGCGAAGCGAGCGCGCGTTCACCTTGAAGGAGGTGCAGTCGCCGTCCTTCCCGCCGTACACCACGCCGGGCACATAGCCCTCGCGGCGCAGGCGCTTGGCGGCGCGAGTGCCGCGCTCGGTGCGATCCTCTACGTCGAGAGTGGGTCGAGTTCCATCCGCCATGACGGCTGGCCAGTGTAGCGACGGGGCATAAGCAGGGAGCGCGTGGCCGACGACTCGGACATCCCCAAGGGACGCCTCAGCCGCACCGCCCAGCTGGGCACGGTGGTGGGGTCGCAGGGCGCGCGCTATGCGGGCACCCGGGCGCGCAACCTCGCGCGCGACCGCGACGACGCCGCCCAGGCGCTCGAGCAGCGCCACATCGAGGCCGCCGAGCGGATGGTGGAGACGCTCGGGCGCATGAAGGGCGCCGCGATGAAGGTGGGGCAGCTCGCCTCGTTCATAGACACGGAGTTCCTGCCGCCGGAGTACCGCGACCTCTACCAGGACAAGCTCGCGACGCTCCGCTCCACGGCGCCGCCGATGCCGTGGGAGAAGGTCGCCTCGGTGCTCGACGAGGAGTGGGAGGAGCCGCCCGAGGAGCTGTTCGAGGACTTCGAGCACGACGCCGCGGCGGCCGCTTCGATCGGCCAGGTGCACCGCGCCGTGCTGCCCGACGGCCGGCAGGTGGCCGTGAAGGTCCAGTACCCGGGCGTGGCCGACGCGATCGCCGCCGACATGCGAAACGCCGGCCTCATCCTGCGGCTGGCCAAGGCGTTCGCGCCAGGGCTCGACGCGAAGGCGGCGGCCGAGGAGCTCCGCGAGCGCGTGATGGAGGAGCTCGACTACGAGCTCGAGGCGCAGTCGCAGCGCGCGTTCGCGCGCGGGTACCGGCGGCACCCGTTCATCCACGTGCCGGACGTGGTCACGCGGCTGTCCACCGAGCGGGTGCTCGTGAGCGAGTGGGTCGACGGCGCGGGCTTCGACGAGGTGCGCGAGCTCCCGCAGGCCGAGCGCGACCGCTTCGGCGAGATCGTGTTCCGCTTCTGCTTCGGCTCGATCTACTACCTCCAGCACTTCAACGCGGACGCCCATCCAGGCAACTACCTGGCCATGCCCGACGGGCGGGTGGCGTTCATCGACTTCGGGATGACGAAGCAGCTCGACCAGGACCAGATCCAGCTCGAGATCGCGGCGCTCGAGGCCATCTTCGACGACGACCCCGAGCGGCTGCGCGTCGCGCTGCACGACCTCGGCTTCCTGAACGACCCGCGCAAGGTGGACGCCGAGCTCCTGATGGAGCACGTGCGGGCAGTCGGCGGTTGGTACATGGAGGACCGTGAGGTGCGGGTCGACTCGGCGCGCGTGATGGAGGCGATCACGGCGGTGTCGGACCCGAGGTCCGACTTCTACCGCGTCATGAGGCGGGAGAACCTGCCCGCCAACGAGCTGATGGGACGGCGGATGGAGTCAGGCGTGCTTGCCGTGCTCGGCCAGCTCGAGGCCACGCGCAACTGGTACCGGATCGGCCGCGAGTGGTGGTTCGGCGACTCGCCCTCAACGGAGCTCGGCGAGCAGGAGCGCGCCTGGGCCAGCGCCGCCGGCTTCGCACGATCTACGGGCTAGAACACACACGCGTCCTACCCCCGCAACCCCACGGCTTCTAGGGCTTCGGCCTCCGTTGAAAAGACGCGCCATCGGATGGCTTTCATGTCACGCCAGTCGATCACGACCCAGATCGTGTCCAAGAACGGGGTGTCGCTGTCCGCGCCGTGGCCACGAGTGCGCAACGTTGCGAGCGTCAGCTTCCCAAGCTCGCGCAGCTCGACCGTTTCGAGCGTGAAGTCCGGGAACGCGTCGAGCAGGTTCTGCCACCAGTGGCGGATTCCGTCGTGGCCGTGATAGCCGCCCTCCATCGCGACCAGGCGCGACTCGGCTTCCACGTCCGCGTCCATCAGCGCCAGAAACGCGCCCATGTCGCGTCGGTTGAAGGCGTCAAAGGCCTGCTGAGCGATCTGCACGTTCTCCTGCGACATCGCCCGCCCAGTATCTGCCGCTCGCAGGGGCCGCGTCCAGCTTTGCCGCCCCTCGCGCCCGTGAGCATCTCGTGAGCAAAGTCGCCCAGCACCCGCTCGTAGAGCGGAGGACCTTAGAAGAGCTGGTTCTCTCCCGCAAAGATCTCCGAGACGGAATCGTCGATGAAGATCCTGCGGATGGAGTCCTCGAGGATGTCGGCGCAGGAGAGCTGCGTGATCAGGTCGGGCGCGCCGGGGCGAAGCGGCACCGTGTCGGTCACGACGATGCCCGACAGCGGGCCCTCCTCGAGGATCTCGAAGGCCTTTCCGGAGAAGAGGCCGTGGGTGGCGACGGCGAATACGCGCTTCGCGCCCGCGTCGAGCACGGTCTGCGCGGCGGCGGTCAGGGTGCTGCCGGTGCCGATGATGTCGTCGACGATCACGGCGGTCCGGTCCTTCACGTCGCCGATCACGTAGCCGATCTCGGCGACCTGCTGGGCGGGCCGCTCCTTCTCCATCAGGGCGTACGGGGCGCCGACCTTCTGGGCGAAGTTCCGGACGAGCTTCACGCGGCCGGCGTCCGGAGCGATGATCACGAGGTCCTCGTCACCGAGCCGGTCGATCACGAACTGGGTGAGGATCGGCATGGCCGTCATGTGATCGACGGGCTTCGAGAAGAAGCCCTGGAGCTGGCCGGCGTGGAGGTCCATCGTCACGAGCCGGTCGATGCCGGCGACCTCGAGCGTGTCGGCCACGAGGCGGGCCGAGATGGGCTCGCGCGGGGCGGACTTCTTGTCCTGGCGCGAGTACCCGTACCAGGGGGTCACGGCGATGATGCGGTGCGCCGAGGCGTGCTTGGCGGCGTGCACCATGAGGAGGAGCTCCCAGAGCGAGTCGTTGACGGTCATGCCCTCGCGCTCGGAGCCGCACATCGACTGGACGATGAAGAGGTCGGCGCCGCGGATCGACTCGGCGTACCGGCAGTAGACCTCGCCGTCGGCGAACGTCTTCAGGCCGGCGTCGATCAGCTCGACGTTCAGGCGGTCGGCGATCTTCCCGCCCAGCTCGCGGCTGGCGCGCCCGGCAGTGATCATCAGCCGCTTCTCGTAGCCGGCCTCGATGCTCCTCGCTGCTGCCGGAGCCTCGGCCGTCTCGAGGGGCTTGCTCATGACGAGTCCTCCTCCGTGCGGTCCGCGTAACCCTCGATGTTCTTCTGTTTCTCGCGCGCGATCCCCAACGCGCCCTCCGGTATGTCACCCGTGATGGTCGAGCCAGCGCCAGTGTACGCCCGGTCGCCGACGTCGAGGGGCGCGACGAGCGAGGTGTGGATGCCGGTCTTCGCGCTCTTTCCGATCTTCGTGCGGTGCTTCTTCTTCCCGTCGTAGTTCGCGGTGATCGTGCTGGCGCCCAGGTTGGCCCGCTCGCCGACGTCCGCGTCGCCGAGGTAGGAGAGGTGCGGCACCTTGGCGCCGGCCCCGATGTCGGAGTTCTTGACCTCCACGAAGGTGCCGACCTTGGCGCCCTCGCCGACCTTCGTGCCCGGCCGGAGGTAGGCGAACGGGCCGACGAGCGCGTCCGGGCCGATCTCCGCCTCGAGGACGAAGGCGTGGATCACGGTGGCGCCGTCCGCGATGGTCGCGTCGCGGGCCGTGGTGTGGGGGCCGATGCGGCAGCGCTCGCCCACGGTCGTGCCGCCCTCGAGGACGGTGCCCGGCTCGATCACCGTGTCGTGCCCGATAGTCACCCCTGCCTCCACCCTGATGGTGCCCGGGAGGTGGAACGTCACACCCTCGCGCGCGTGCTGCTCGAGCAGGCGCCGCTGGGCGGCCTCCTCGGCGGCCATGAGGCCGGCGCGGTCGTTCACGCCGAGCGCCGCGTCGGCGTCGTCGGTCACGTGGGCCGCGATGGTGCCGCCCGCGTTGCGGATGAGCGGGAAGACTCCGGTGAGATAGCGCTCGCCGTGCTCGAGGTCGACCTTCTCGAGCGCGTCGAACAGGGCCTGCGCGTCGAAGGCGTACGTGCCGAGGTTGATCTCCCTTACGGCGAGCTCCTCGGCCGCGACGCCGTCGGTGTGCTTCGTCTCGACGATCCGATCGACCGTGCCGTCGCCATCGCGGATGATGCGCCCGTAGCCGGCCGGGTCGATTCGGTCGGTGGTGAGGAGCGTGGCGACCGCCTCCCGGTCCGCGTGCTCCGCGAGGAGGCCATGGAGCTGCTCGGCGCGTGATGAGCGGCTGATCGCCGGAGAGAATGACCACCGCGTCGCCCGCCGAGCCCGCGCCGAGGACGGCGTCGCGGGCCGCAAGCACCGCGGCGCCCGTGCCCTCCCCCTCGACCTGCTCGGCAACCTCGACGCCGTCCGGAAGCCCCTCGGCAACGCCGTCACCCGGCCGCACGACCGCGACCACCCGCTCCGCGCCGGCCTCGCGCGCGGCATCGATCACCCAGCCGACAAGCGGCTTGCCCGCCAGCCGGTGAAGCACCTTGGGCGTATCCGACCGCATGCGAGTGCCCTGGCCGGCGGCCATGATGAGGACCGTGAAAGGCGCGGCCATGGGGTGAGGAGGCTACCGGGCGAGGCGATGCGCCACCGCCTATGCTCAGCGCACCGCTCTGGGGGGTCGTCTAGCGAGCAAGATGCGAGGTTTTGGTCCTCGAGAGGGGGGTGCAAGTCCCTCCCCCCCAGCCTTCCACCCCGTAGGTTCTGTCCACGCTTCATGCGAACATGTGTTCGTGCCACTTGAAGCCGAAGCTGAATCCAATCGATGCCGTCGATCTTGCTTGGCTGGCCGGTCTCCTCGAGGGCGAGGGCAGCTTCCTGGCGGGACCGCCGAGCGCACCACGATCGCCGGCGGTCCAGGTCGTCGATGGTCGACCGCGACATCGTCGAGCGAGCCGCGGAGCTCCTTGGTGTATCCGTCATGGTCATCCCCTCTCGGCGCGAAGGGTGGCGAACCGCCTACTCGCGCTCGCGTGCGCGGCGCACGCGCGGTCCTTTGGATGGAGCGGCTCAGGCCACTGATGGGGAGCCGCCGTCAGGCCCAGATCGACCGGGCGGCGGCGAGCTACGCGCCCGACCCACGACGACTGCTGAGCGAAGCGCGGGCGACGGAGGCCCTCGCGCGGCTCGCGAACGGGAGAGTCGGTGCGACAGGTCGCCGAGCGCCTCGGCACGAGCATCTGGTGCATCTATGACCTTCGGCTCGGGCGCACGCACGCCCACCTGCCGAGGACGGCCGCCTAGCGGTCCTTGCGCTGGTTCGGCACGCGGCCCGCTTCGCTGCCCTTCTCGTGGGCCGGGCCGCCTGGGGGGACGATGCCCAGGACTCGCATTGCCTTCAGGCCCAGGGAGAGGCGCTCGCGGCCGTCGGTCGAGCCCACGTCCAGGCCGGTCAGCTCCTTCACGCGCTCCAGCCGGTAGCGGATCGTGTGGCGGTGGGTGAAGAGCTTCTCCGCGGTCCTGGCGACGTTGCCGTCGGCGTCCAGGAAGGTCTCGAGGGTGCGCACGAGCTCGGTCTCGTACTGCTCGTCGTAGGCGGCCAGGCGGGCGACCGTCTCCTCGTAGAAGCCCTGGAGCTCGCGCGGGTCCTCCGCCATCGCGGGCAGCAGCAGCCGGTACGAGCCGGTCTCCTCGAACGAGAGCTCGCTCAGGCCGCGGGCCTCCGCCACGTTCGCGGCCAGCAGCGCCTCGGCGGCCGCGCGGTGGAGGTCGGCCGGCTCGGCCGTGTGGCGGCTCCGTGCGACGGTCACGGCGAAGCCCGGCAGGTTCGCCTCCAGCTCGTGCAGCGCGGACGTCGCGGCGCGGCGGCCCGCGGCGGCGTCGGCGGCCGGGGTGAGGATCACGAGCTCGCGCTCAGCGAGCAGGCCGGCGCCGTCGTTCGGGCCGCTCGCCCCGTGGCGCGACCAGCCGGCCTCGGCGAGCGCCGCCAGCGCGCCGCGCTCGACCGCCCGCGCTCCGCGCTCGGCCAGGGTCAGCACGCGCGCCCGCCAGTCGCCCTCCTCCGGCCCCTGCGGTCGCGCCCGGACCACGATGGTGGTGGCGCCGCCGAGCAGGTCGCAGCCCAGCTCCGCGGCGCGCGCCACGATGTTCTCGCGGTCGGTGATCCGGCGCGCGAGGAGGTCCTGGATGAAGTCGCCGACCGCCGCCTCGGTGGCCCGCTCCGGCGCGCGCGAGCGCTCGAGCTCCAGGCCGATCAGGTTCCCCACCAGCCTCAGCAGCGCGCCGGGCGGCTGCTCGCCGCGCGGCCGGTAGCGGAGCTGGCCCACCTCGGCGTCGGCCACCCGCAGGTCGACCGTCTCGGTGCCGGCCTCGCCGGCCATCACCGCGCGCTCGTCCTCGGGCGACGCGCACGCCACGGCGAGCACGCTGCTGCCGGGGTCGAGCACGATCACGCTCGCGTCGAGCGCCCGGCTCGCCGCCCGCGCCACCGCGGGCAGGCCGGCACCGGACTCGACCGCGTCCGAGACCTCGTCGAGGGCCTCGAGGAAAGGACGCGCCTCGGTGGGCATCAGGCGTAGGTGTCGTAGGTCCAGACGATCGCGAGGCCGATCGCCGCGCCCACGCCGAGCAGCGTCCCGAGCACGTACAGGGTGAGGACCCCGGCCGCGAGCTTCTCCCACACGCGCCCGTAGCAGCGCACGGCCGGCACGAGTATGAGCGCGACGTAGCAGGCGAGCGTCAGCGCGCCCGCCAAGGCGATCACGAGCTCTGTGCTTGAAAGCTCCAGGTTGCCCATCAGGTGCCGCGCGCCGGGGCCGATTCAGCGGCGCGCTCCCTCCCATTGTGGCGAATGTGCTCGACGACGAGGGCGATTCCGGCGAGGAGCGCGAAGATCCCGGCGGCCAGCCCCCATCCGCCCGCGACGTCGGACCACCAGTGCACGCGCAGGTATACGCGCGTGACGCCCACCGCCGCGGCGATGCCGAGCGCCACGAACACGAGCGTGCCCGACGCCACCAGCCGCAGCCGCCTCGTGAGGATCACGGCCGCCGCGACCCAGGTCATGGCGTACGCCGCGTGGCCGCTCGGATACGCGGATCCCGAGGTGTCGACCAGCTGGTCCGGACGGCCGCGGCCGGGCGATCGCGTCCTTCGTGACGTGCACCGCGATGTAGACGAGCGCCAGCCCGGCCACCAGAACGAGCGCCTCGGCGTACCGCGCGCCGGACCACCAGCAGGACACGTCACGGCCGCGACGAGCCCCGCGACGGTCGGGAACGCGCCGAGGTCGGTGACCATCTTCGCCACGTCCACGAGCATGTCGGAGCGCAGGTCGGCCGCGAGCTCGAGGATCTCGTTGTCGAACGGCGTCGGCGCCAGCGTCCGGTCGAGCTCCGTGAGGTAGACGACGAAGAAGAACAGCCCCACCCCGCCGATCGCGAGCAGCGTCGTGAGCTCGAGGCCCAGCTCGCCGGGTGTGAGCCGGTCGCGAGTGAACGACACGTACGGCCTGACGAGAGTGACCAGGGGCCGGACCACGTGCCGGTGCACCGGCGCCCCGATCGCGAACAGCGGCCGGATGAGCGGATGGCGGCGGTGCGCCACGAGCCAGTCGCGCGATCGCGCCGCGGCGCCGGTAGAGGACCACGATGCCGACGATCAGGGCGACGAAGAGGCCGAAGCCGAACACGGCCTGACCGGCCAGCTTGGCGACCTTGTCGAACGACTGCCAGAAGACGTAGCCGAGCACGCAGAACGTCGTGGCCCACAGCCCGGTGCCGACGATGCTGTACGGGATGAAGCGGCGGTAGGCCAGCCCCGACGAGCCCGCGACGAACGGAGCCAGCGCGCGCACGAGCCCGATGAAGCGGCCGATCACGATCGTCTTGCCGCCGTGCCGGTCGAGGTAGCTCTCCACCTGCTGGAGCCGCTCCTCGGTGATCTTCACCCGCGGCCCGTGGCGCTCGAGGAAGGGACGGCCGAGGCGGCGGCCGATGTAGAAGCTCGTGGTGTCGCCGAGCACCGCGCAGAGCCACACGATCCCGATCAGCGGAAGCAGCTGGATCTCGCCCTGGCCGGCGACCACGCCGCCGGCGATCACGACCGTCTCGCCGGGCGCCACGAGCCCCACGAAGGCGCCGGTCTCGAGGAAGGCGAGCGCGGCCACGAGCGCGTACGTCCACGGGCCGAGTGCGACGGCGATGTCCTCGATCACCTTCTTCGGGTCGGGCAGCTCCGACAGCACCCCGCTCGCGTAGACGGCGAGCGCCAGCGCGACGAGGATGCCGATCCCCTTCTTCTCGAGGCTCAGCTTGCGCCAGCGCCAGACGAGGAACGCCACCACGAGCACGGCGGCCACCGCGGCGATCATTTCCCGAGCCGACATGACGGCGGAGGGTACGTCAGCGCGGCTCTGCGACGAGCGCGCCGGGCAGCGATGCCGCGGCGGCCTCGGCCGCGGACCGATCGGCGAAGAGGCCGAAGCAGGTCGGGCCCGAGCCGCTCACGGCCGCGCCGAGCGCGCCCGCGCCGCGGAGGGCGTCGAGCCGCTCCTGGAGGTCCGGGCGGAGCGCGAGCGCGGCCGGCTGAAGGTCGTTGTCCAGCGCAGCGGCCAGCTCGGCCGCCGAGCTCGAGGCGGCGAGGTCGCGCAGCGGCTCCGGGTCGAGCCGCTCGCGCCAGCCCTCGCGGCGGTCGAGCTCGGCGTACACGGCCGCCGTCGAGAGGCCCTGGTCGTCGGGCAGCAGGACCGCCGCGAACGGCGGCAGCCCCACCGGCTCGACCCGCTCGCCGGTGCCCTGCACGACGGCGTGGTGCGGCTCGAGCTGGCTGGGCACGTCGGAGCCGAGGTCGGCGGCCAGGCGGAGGAGCTCCTCCCGGGCGAGCGGCTCGTCGCTGAGGCCGTTGGCGATGCGGAGCGTTGCCGCGGCGTCTGCGCTGCCGCCGCCCAGCCCTGCCGCGACCGGGATGCGCTTGTCGATCCTCACCGCCAGCGGGGGAAGCCCGCGACCTCCTCGCCGCGAGCGGAAGTCCGCGAGCGCCCGCTCCGCGAGGTTGTGGCCCGGAACGCCGGCGCACTCGACGCTGTCCTCGCCGCCGTCGAGCGGCTCGGCCGTGACCTCGTCGGCCAGGTCGATGGAGGCGAACAGCGAGCAGACCGGGTGCAGCCCGTCGTCCCGCGGCGGCCCGACGTGCAGCACGAGGTTGAGCTTGGCGTAGGCGAGCTCGGGGGCCACGGCCTGAGCCTAGTCAGGAGGACTGTCGCGGCCGGATCGCGGCGACGCGCTCGCGCCCCAGCTCGTCCGCCAGGCGCGACCAGTCCTCGGGCGGGATCCGCTCCGCCCGCGCGTCGGCCGGATGGCCGAGGCGCTCGAGGGCGGCGCGGGCCGCGTCGCGGATGTCGCCCGGCGCGCCGGGCGACAGCGCCAGCGATCCACCCAGTGCCTTCCTGCGGTGGGCGAACGCGGCGTGCACGAGGGCCACGACCTCCGGCGGCGGCGCGGGCCCCCGGCGCCGCAGCACGACGAGCGCCGAGTCGACGTTCGGCTCGGGGTGGAAGACGGTCCGCGGGACCTTGCGCAGGAAGCGCACCTCGCAGGCGAGCTGCGCGAGCACCGAGGTGGCGCCGTAGCTCTTGCCGCCCGGCGCCGCTGCCAGCCGGTCGGCCACCTCGCGCTGCACCATCGCGACCCACAGGCGCGCCTCCGGCAGCTCGGCGATCGACTTGAGGAGCACCGTGGCCGCCACGCCGTACGGCAGGTTCGCGACGACCTTGTCCGGGAGCGGCTCCAGCGCGGCGAAGTCGACCTTCACCGCGTCGGCGAAATGGAGCGTGACGTTGCCGTGCGGATCGAGCGCGTCGCGGAGCGGCGCCTCGAGCGAGCGGTCCACCTCGATCACGTGGAGGTGGGCCACCCGCGGCGCGAGGAACTCGGACAGCACGCCGAGCCCTCCGCCCACCTCGAGCACGACGTCGCTCGGACCCAGCTCGGCGGCGTCGCCGATCACCCGCAGGATGTTGTCGTCGATCAGGAAGTTCTGGCCCAGCTCGCGGTTGGGGCGGACGCCGAAGGCGCGCAGCCGCCGCAGGCTGGCCTGGCGCGGCTCGCCGGCGCCGGCCGGCTCCCGCGTCACGTTCCGAGGACCCGGGCGGCGTTCGCCTCCACCACGCGCTCGAGCTCCTCGTACTCCACCCCGCGAAGCTCCGCGACGAACCTCGCCGTGTGGGTCACGTTCGCGGGCTCGTTCGGCTTGCCGCGCACCGGCTGGGGCGCGAGGTACGGCGAGTCGGTCTCCACCAGGAGCAGCTCGTCGGGCACCTGGCGGGCCGCCTCCTGGAGGTCGGTCGCCTTCGGGTACGTGACGTTGCCCGCGAACGAGCACACGAAGCCCAGCTCGACGCCTCGCCGAGCCGGTCCGGCGCCGAGAAGCAGTGCAGGATCACCGCGGGCACCGAGCCGGCGTGCTCGCGCAGGATCGCGAACGTGTCGTCCTCCGCCGCGCGCGTGTGGATCACCACGGGCAGCTCGAGCCGCGCCGCGAGCTCGAGCTGGGCCTCGAAGCCGCGGCGCTGGTCGGCGCGCGGGGCGTGGTCGCGGTAGTAGTCGAGCCCGGTCTCGCCGATGGCCCGCACGGCCGGATGGGCGGCCGCGCGCTCGATCTCCTCGAGGGCGGGCTCGTCGAACCCGGTGGTCTCGTGCGGGTGGCGGCCCACGATCGCCACGACCTCCTCGTGGTCCTCCGCGGCGGCGAGCGCGCGCCGGATCGAGGGCCCGTCGGTGCCCACCGTGGCCAGCCGCGTGACCCCCGCCGCCCGCGCCCGGCCGACCAGGTCCGCCACGGCCGGCTCGCACGCGTCGAGGTGGCAGTGGCTGTCGATCATCGCCGGGCTAGGCGGCGGGCGCCTCGGCCTCGACGCGCGGGAAGAGCTGCGCGAGCTCGCCGACCTTCGCGCCCCCGCTCACCGCGCCGAGCCGGGCGTCGTCGAGGGAGAGGTCCTCACGGCCGAGAGCGGCGAGCAGCCGCCCGGCCGAGGCGGGCATGAACGGATGCAGCAGCACGGACACCACCCGCAGGCCCTCGGCGAGCGAGTAGAGCACCTCGTCGAGGCGCTCGGCCGCGGAGTCGTCCTTGGCGAGCTGCCACGGCTCGTTGTCCTGCACGTACCGGTTGAGCCGCTTGATGCGGCGCCAGATCTCGTCGAGGCCGGCAGTCAGCTCGACCTCGTCGATGCGGGCCCGCACCGCCTCGGCGAGGCCGTCGAACTCCTGGACCAGCTCGCCGTCGGGGCTCGTCTCCGGCACCACGCCGTCGCGGTAGCGCTCGATCATCGCCAGCGTGCGGCTCGCGAGGTTGCCGTACTCGTTCGCGAGCTCGGTGGTGTACCTCGTCTCGAACCCGTCCGGCGACACCTCCCCGTCGGACCCGAAGCTCACCTCGCGCAGGACGTAGAACCGCAGCGCGTCCGGCCCGTACAGCTCCGCCACGTGGAACGGCTCGATCACGTTCCCGAGCGACTTGGACATCTTGTGCTCGCCGAGCAGCAGGAAGCCGTGGATCGCGACCTTTCTCGGCACCTCGATGCCGGCCGCCATCAGCATCGCGGGCCAGATGACCGCGTGGAACTTGAGGATGTCCTTGCCGATCAGGTGGACCGTCGCGGGCCAGAACCGCTCGGTCAGGTCCTCGCCCTCGCGGGCGTAGCTCAGCGCGGTGTAGTAGTTGAGCAGCGCGTCGATCCAGACGTAGATGACCTGCGACGGGTCCCACGGCACCGGCACGCCCCACTTGAGCCGCTGGCGTGAGAGCGACACGTCGCGGAGGCCGCTCTTGATGAACGAGAGCGCCTCGTTGTAGCGGTTCTGGGGGGTTACGAAGCCGGGATCGTCGGCGTAGAGCTTCTCGAGCGGCTCCTGGAACGACGACAGCCGGAAGAACCAGTTGTCCTCCTGCTCGATGGTGAGCTCGATCCTGTGGATCGGGCAGCGGTTGCCCTCCTCGAGCTCGGCCTCGGTCTTGAAGTCGGCGCAGCGCGGGCAGTAGTAGCCCTCGTAGTGGCCGGCGTACACATGCCCGTTGTCGTGGATCCGCTGGACGACCTCGGCGACCTTCGCCATGTGCTCCTCGTCCGTCGTGCGGATGAAGAAGTCGTTCGTGACGTCGAGGGTCGCGGCAAGCTCCTTGAACCGGCCCGCGTTCTGGTCGCCGAGCTCCCGCGGCGTGATGCCGAGCTTCTCCGCCGCCTGAGCCACCGGCTCGCCGTGCTCGTCGGTGCCCGTCAGGAAGAAGACGTCCTCGCCCCGCTGGCGCATGTGCCGGGCGAGCACGTCGGCGGCGATCGTCGTATAGGCGTGCCCGAGATGCGGCTCGCCGTTCACGTAGTAGATGGGCGTCGTGACGTAGTACGGCATCGACAGCCGATGCTACCCGCGAGGCGTTGGCACGGGGTGGCGCTCAGGCGGCGTGGGCGACGTAGACCCCGGTGCCAGAGGAGGGCTTGGGGGCCGGCTCGCCCTCTGCCTCCAGGCCCGCGAGGTGAAAGCCGATCGCGTCGCGAAGGTTGCGGGCACACGTGTCGACGTCGTCGCCAGTCGCGACACAGCCCGGCAGGTCAGGCGTCCAGGCCGAGTAGTTCGACGGCGGCCCGCCCTCGACGAGGATCAGATAGCGCCGTGCCTGTGCTTCGAAGTCGGTCATCGGAGTCCCGCCTGCCGAAGGATGCTCGCCGCCGTCCCAGGGGTCAAGTCGTCCGATCCCCGGCCGGCGATCGTCACGAGCCCCGCCTTCACGGGATGCTTGTACTGCCGGTGGCTTCCGCGAGTCCGGACGAGGCGCCACCCGTCTCGCTCGATGCGACGGATCGCCTCGCGAACCTTCACCGCCTGCCGAGCAACGGGCGGAGGGCGCCGGCCACGCGCGCGCGGGTGCGGCGAGTGCCGCGGCGGCCGTCCTCCGTGAGGCCGAGCAGGCCGGCTGCCAGCAGGAGGCCCGCGCATGCGAGCGCCCAGCCGAGGTTCGGACCATGGTCGCCGGCCGGCGCGGGACGTAGCGCCCTCGGTGCGAGCGGTGTGGCGGCCGGCGAGTGCCGGCGTTCCGCGTTGGGAGACGGTGAGGGCGTTCGACGGTGCGCGGGAGCGTCCGCCGGGCCGGGTGATCCCGTCGGCGCCGGCGCCGCGCGCGGCGCGCGTTGTGCGACCGGTGCCCGGTGCGGTACGCGCCGTTCGGCGGGTACCGGCCGGGGCACGCGGCGGCCGATCGGTGCCGGGCGCGGTGCTCGGCGGCCGAACGGTGCCGGGCGCGGCGCGTCGCGCGCGCGGGGCGCCGCGCCGGGAACCGGCGCCGGTGCCGGCGCGGGTGGCGCCGGGGCCGGCTCGGGTGCCGGTGCGGGTGGCGCCGCCGGCGGGCGCGATGCGGCCGGGGGCGGAGGCAGGAATCGCAGCGGGTCGTGGTAGGCGTGCCGCGATTCCGCGGTGCGGACCCCGAAGTGCAGGTGCGGGGCGGCGGCCGAGCGGGTGCCCGTGGTGCCCACCGCGCCCAGCCGGGCGCCGGCGGACACCCGCGTGCCCGCGCGTACGGACACGGAGGACAGGTGCAGGTACGAGGTGTCGTAGCCGTCCCCCGTTCGGACGCTGACCGTCAGGCCCGACGTGCCCGCCGTTCCGGCGAAGCGGACCTCGCCGGCGACGGCCGCTCGCACCGCGGCGCCCACCGGCGCCGCGATGTCGATCCCCCGGTGCTGGCCCGATGCGTAGGGGTCGGTCCCGTTGCGATAAGGGGTGATCACGTCGCCCGAGACGGGCCACTGCCATGCCGCGCTCGCGGATCCCGGCAGGAGGAGGAAGAGCGTGAGGGTCAGCAGGAGTCGGCGCATCGCCCGACCGTAGGCCCGCACCCGCGAGGGCCCGCGGTCCGCGTTGCCGAGCCGTGCGCCTTCGTTACTCGGAGGTGAGCGCCTGGTACAGCGAGTTTGCGCTCGTGCCGGTCAGGGAGGCCACGACGGTCGCGGCCTTGCGGGGATGGGCGCCCGCGTCGACCAGCTTGCGGAGGGCGTCGAGGGCGGCCGGATCCGGCCGGCCTGCGGCGGCTTCGCTCGGCGGCGCGATCACCAGCACCACCTCGCCGCGCGGCGGCTCCCCCGCGTAGCGCTCCGCCAGCTCGGCGGCCGTCCCGCGCACCACCTCCTCGTGCGCCTTCGTCAGCTCGCGGCAGACGGCCACCTCGCGGTCGGGGTCCAGCTCGGCGAGGACCGCGAGCGTGGGTGGGACTCGCCGGGGCGACTCGAACGCGATCAGGGTGGAGGACTGGTCGGTGAGCACGGACCGCAGCTCGCCCTTCTTCCGCGGCAGGAAGCCGTGGAAGTGCCACTCGTCGGCCGGGAGCCCGGAGGCCACCAGCGCCGTGATCGCCGCCGACGGCCCCGGCAGCACCTCCACCGGCAGCCCGGCGCTCACGCACGCGCGGACCAGCAGGTAGCCCGGGTCGGAGACGAGCGGCATCCCCGCGTCGGACACGAGCGCCACGACCGCCCCGTCCCCCATCCGCTTGACCAGCTCGGCCGACCGCGCCCGCTCGTTGTGCTCGTGGTACGAGACGAGCTTCGCCTTCACGCCGTACCTGTCGAGCAGGATCCGCGTCCGGCGCGTGTCCTCGCACGCCACCACGTCCGCCTCGCGGAGGGCGGACAGCACGCGCAGCGTCACGTCCTCGAGGTTCCCGATCGGAGTCGGGCAGACCACGAGCCGGCCGGTCACGCGGGCGCGCCCAGCGAGTCGAGCGCGAGCAGGCCCGCGCCCATCATCCCGGCCTCGTCGCCGTAGTGGGCGGCCACGATCCGCACGCCGTCGCGCGCCCCCGGCAGCGCATGCGACGAGATCACCGCGCGCGCCGGCTCGAGGATGAGGTCCCCGCCTCGCACCGCGCCGCCGCCGATCACGATCACCTCGGGGTTGAACGACGTTCACGAGGCCGACCAGCCCGAACCCGAGCCGCTCGCCGATCTCCGCCATGACGGCGGAGGCCTGCGGGTCTCCGGAGTGCGCCAGCTCGGTCACGATCCCTCCGTGGATCTCCTTGCCCGTGGCGAGCCGCCGGCCGAGCGCGGAGTCGGGCGAGCCCTCCGCGGCCAGCAACCCCTCGCGGCCGATCGCGTTCCCTGACACGAGCGCCTCGAAGCAGCCGATCCCGGGACAGTCGCCGGGACACTCCGGGCCGTGCAGCGCCAGCACGGCGTGCCCGAGCTCCGCGCCGAGCCCCGAGGCGCCCCGGTACACCTCGCCGTTCAGCCACAGCCCGCCCCCGATGCCCGTGCCGAGCGCCACCAGCACCGCGTGGCGCGTGCCGGCGGCGGCGCCGCCGCGAGCCTCGGCCAGCATCGAGGCGTTGCCGTCGTTGTCCACCACCACCGGCAGCCCGAGCCGCTCGCTCATCACCTCGCGGAACGGCACGCCGTCGAGCGGCAGGTGGTTCGACCAGCGCGACACGCCCGCCTCCCAGTCCACGAGCGCGGGGATGCCGAATCCGATCGCCTCCACGTCCGGAGCGGCCGCGCGGACCTCCTCGACCGCGTCCGTGAAGATGTCGAGTGTCTCCTGCCGGTCCGCTCCACGCCAGGTCCGGTGAACCCTGTGGTGGACCACCATCTGGTCGTCGATCACGCCTCCGAGGAGCTTCGTGCCCCCCGCGTCGATCCCGATCACCCGCCTCGGTGGCATGGCCGGTAGATATACAGAGGGGGGTGAACGACCCGACGCCCGGCCCCCCGGAGTACAAGGTCTACCGCTCCCGGCGCAAGCCGCGGGCGGGCGGCGGCGACCTCGATTCGCTCCGCGACCGGCTGTCGCGCTTCCGCCGCGACGACGACGGCGACCGGCCCTCGAGCCCGCGCGAGAAGCGGCCGATCACGCCGGGCCGCGTCTTCAAGTGGGTGGCGATCGCGATCGCCGCCTGGCTGCTGTTCTCGCTCGCCCTCTTCCTCGTCAGCGCGCAGACCCAGGAGGGCGTCTCGCCGGAGACGGAGCGCGCCCTGTCGAGCGAGGGCAGCCTGTTCGGCGGCAGCAACATCCTCGTGCTCGGGTCCGACGCGCGGACCGGCGAGTCCATCGACGAGTCCCAGCAGGGCCCGGGCCGCTCCGACACGATCATGCTCGTCCACGCCGCCTTCGGCAGCGTCCGCAAGCTCTCGATCCCGCGCGACGTGGAGGTCGAGGTGCCCGGCCACGGCGTCAACAAGGTCAACGCCGCCTACGCGCTCGGCGGCCCGGCGCTGACGATCGAGACGATCGAGTCCTTCCTCGGGAACGGCCTGAAGATCAACCACATCGTCGAGGTGGACTTCGAGGACTTCCCGGCGTTCATCGACTCGCTCGGCGGGATCACCGTGAACAACAAGTCGCGCATCTGCTCGCCGCCGTTCGACAACTTCTGGCGAGGGCTGAACTTCCGCCGCGGCGAAATCGACCTCGACGGCCGCCGCGCGCTCGGTTACGCGCGCGTGCGCAAGAACCCCTGCGCGCCGGCCGAGGACGACCGTGACCGCGCCGCGCGCCAGCAGCAGGTGCTCGCGGGGATCGGCTCCCAGGTGAAGTCGCCCAGCACCTTCTTCCGGCTCCCCTGGGTGAGCTGGAACGCGCCGCGGACGCTCAAGACGGACATGAACGGCTTCGAGCTGATGATGCTGTTCGCCGACATGGCGACCGGCAGCTCGGACGAGACCGAGGTGATCGAGGCCACCTGCTGCAACGGCAGCAACCTGTTCGTCTCGGACGGCGCGAAGCAGGAGGCCGTGCGGAAGCTGCTCGAGGGCGAGTAGCTAGTCCGAGCTCGCCGGCTTGGCGGGCTTGCTGTCCTTGGAGGACGACGAGGAATCGGACTTCTTCGAGGAGTCCGGCGAGCCCGACTCGGACTTCCCCTCCGACTTGCCTTCGGACTTGCCCTCCGACGCCGCGCCCGACTTCTTCTTGCCGTAATCGGTGTTGTAGAAGCCCGATCCCTTGAAGTGGACGGCCACCGGGTGGAACACCCGCTGGACCGGGGTCCCGTGCTCGTCGCAGACGGTCAGCGGGTCGTCGGTCATGCGCTGCATCACCTCGAACGTGTGGCCGCGCTCGCAGCGATACTCGTAGATCGGCATGGCACTCTCAGTATACGAGTGCCAAAAACGGCTTCTTTCAGGCGTTCTTGGGTGGGCTGGGCCTGTCCAGATCCTCAAGCAGGGACACGCGAGCGGCGTGCCACACGATCCAGGCCGTCAGGTGGGAGATCGGGCGCAAAGCCATTCCGACCATCTCGGATCCCACGGTACCCCGAGAGCGAACAAATAGTCACATTGCGTTCACATGAAGGCGCGGAAACTGCGGCGTGAACGGGCCCGCCCCACCGCGTCGGTAGCCTGCCCGCCCTGATGGCCGCCCCCGTGACCATGGACAAGGTCGTGGCGCTCTGCAAGCGCCGCGGGCTCATCTTCCCGGCCTCCGAGATCTACGGCGGCATCGCGAACACGTACGACTACGGCCACTACGGCGTGCTCCTGAAGAACAACGTGATCGGCGCCTGGTGGAAGGCGATGATCCAGGAGCGCGACGACATCGTGGCGCTCGACTCGGCGATCATCCAGCACCCGCGCACCTGGGAGGCGTCCGGGCACCTGGCCGGGTTCAGCGACCCGCTCGTGGAGTGCCGGACCTGCAACCTGCGCTTCCGGGCCGACCACCTGGCCGAGATCGAGGCGGGCGAGGCGGAGCACCCCGAGCTCCGCTGCGGGCGCAAGCCGTCGAAGCGCCCGGGCGAGGCGGAGGAGTGCGAGCTCACCGAGGCGCGCGAGTTCAACCTGATGTTCGAGACCCAGATCGGCCCCGTGAAGGAGGCCGGGTCGACGGTCTACCTCCGCCCCGAGACCGCCCAGGGCATCTTCCTCGACTTCAAGACCACGCTGGGCTACGCGCGCAAGAAGCCGCCCTTCGGGATCGCTCAGGTGGGGAAGTCGTTCCGCAACGAGATCACTCCGGGCAACTTCGTGTTCCGGACGCTCGAGTTCGAGCAGATGGAGATGGAGTTCTTCGTGCCGCCGGACCAGGCGGAGAAGTGGCACGAGTATTGGATGAACGAGCGACTCGAGTGGTACGTGTCGCTCGGGATCGATCGCGAGTCGCTGAAGCTCCGCCCGCACGGCGCCGACGAGCTGTCGCACTACTCGAGCGCGACGAGCGACATCGAGTACCTGTATCCGATCGGGTGGTCCGAGCTCGAGGGGATCGCGAACCGCGGCGACTACGACCTGAGGCAGCACGCCGAGCACTCGGGTCAGAAGCTCGAGTTCAAGGACGGCCAGGAGGACGCATACGTCCCCCACGTGATCGAGCCGGCCGCCGGCGTAGGCCGCACCGTGCTCGCGCTCCTCTGCGACGCCTACGACGAGGACGACATCGGCGGCGAGCAGCGCACCGTGCTCCGCCTCGCCCCGCACATGGCGCCGGTCAAGGTCGCCGTGCTGCCGCTCGTGAACAAGGACGGGCAGCCCGAGAAGGCGCGCTCGATCTACGAGGGCCTGCGCGGCCGGATGACCGCGGAGTACGACGCGGGCGGCTCGATCGGGAAGCGCTACCGCCGCCAGGACGAGATCGGCACGCCGTTCGGGGTGACCGTCGACCACCAGACGATGGAGGACGACACCGTCACGCTCCGCGATCGCGACACGCTCGAGCAGGAGCGCGTGCCGGTCGCGGACCTCGCGGCCGAGATTGAACGCCGGTTGTGACCAAGCTCACTCTTCCGGCGCTCGCCCTGGCCCTCGCCGCCGCGGGGTGTGGCGAGGAGGACAGCAGTGCCGAGGGATGCCGCATGCCCTTCACCGAGTACAGCGGCGGCTCGTCGGTGGCCGGGCTCGAGCTCGAGGCCAGGGTGCCGCGCTGCGGGACGCGCCCGTCGGTGGGCTACGTCTACGGCACCTGCGAGCCGAGCGGGGACTCGGGCTGCGCTCCCCCGCTCGAGATCCAGTCCTGGTCGGCCCGGCAGCGGAAGCCGTCGCGGGCGCCGGACGGGAACACGCTCGAGCTGCGCCGCGGCGACGTGACCATCGTGATCTTCGCCCACAGCGGCCGGCTGGCGACGGCGGCGAAGCGGGCGCTTCAGCCCGCGGAGCAGTGAACGTCGAGACTCCGCACGGGCCGGCCAGGGCGCACCTGCATCGCGCGGACGACCCGCGCGGGGCGCTCGTGCTCGGGCACGGTGCCGGCGGAGGGGTCGAGGCGCCCGACCTCCTCGCGGCGACCGAGGCGGCGCTCGGCCACGGCTTCAGCGTCGCGCTCGTGGAGCAGCCCTATCGCGTGGCGGGCCGGAAGTCGTCGCCTCCCGCCCACCACCTCGATGCGGCCTGGATCGCCGTCATGGAGCACCTGGGGAGCTCGGACCTCCGGGACCTGCCGGTCGTGGCCGGCGGCCGCTCCGCCGGGGCGCGCGTGGCCTGCCGCACCGCGGCCGCCACGGACGCCGCGGGCGTCCTCTGCCTCGCGTTCCCGCTCCAGCCTCCGGCGCGGAAGGGCAAGGAGCCGGGCCCGAGCCGGCTCGACGAGCTCGACGCGGTGAAGGTGCCCGATGCTGGTGGTGCAGGGCGAGCGCGACCGCTTCGGGATGCCCCCGGCGGGCAGGGGGCGCGAGGTCGCGGGGTGCCCGGGGACCACAGCCTGCGGACCGACCCGCAGGCGGTGGCCGGCGCGGTCGGGAGCTGGCTCGCGAAGCTCGCGCTCTAGGCCGGGGCGCCGAGCATCCGGCGGGCGGTGGCCACGCCGAGCTCGAACGCGGCCTGCTGGTCCCAGTCCGGATCGGACAGGACCTGGATGCCGAAGCCGTCGCCGAGCGAGAACAGGATCGAGGCGACCGCCTCGGGCTCGGCCTGGAGCCGGATCACGCCCTCGCGCTCCTTCGTCCGCAGCCAGCCCGCGAGCCGCTCGCGCCACTGGCGGTACAGCTCGGCGAGCTCCGCGCGGATCTCCTCGGAGTGGCGTGAGGCGCTCAGCATCTCGTAGATGACGGCCTGGCCGCCGGCGTCGTCCTCGAGGAACTCCTCGAGCCCGACCACCAGCGCGTCGACGATCTCCTCCGGGCTCCGCGCCTGCTCGATCCGCTCGTCCATGTTGCGGGTGCGCTCGGCGGCGTCGTGGCGCACCACCTCCACGAGCAGCCGCTCCTTCGAGCCGAAGTAGTAGTGCAGGAGGCCGCGCGAGACGCCCGCCTCGCGGGCCACGTGGTCGAACGTCGAGGCCGCCGCGCCGCGCTTGCCGACGCTCGCGCGCATCGCGGCGATGATGCGCTGGGCCTTGTCGCCCTCGAGCCGGCGAGCGGCGTCCGTGCTGGTCGCAGCCTCCATCCCGGCCGGGATCTTAGTTGGCTGGCCAGTCAGGCAACGCCCGCGCTGACCGTCGGCGCCGGCTCGCGTGTCTCCTCGCAGCTCGTCGTAGTCCGTCCGGGTGCGTCTCGTCGAGCATCGTCGGCGCGGCCGCGCGAGCCGAGCAGCAGCGTCCCGAGCACCGCGACGACGAGGTTCAGCGTCAGCGCCACGAGCCCGGTGTAGACGGTCGCGCCCGACGATCGGCGTGTCCCACACGGGCGTGTAGTCCTGCGACGACGCGATCCAGGTGCCGACGACCATGCCCGACGAGCCAGCCGGCGAGCAGCGCCCAGCGGTGGAACCAGCGCGTGTAGAGCGCGATCACGACCGCCGGGAGCGTCTGGAGCATCCACACGCCGCCGAGCAGCTGGAGGTCGATCGAGAACTTCGTGGGCAGGAACGAGCACGAACGAAGAGCGCGCCGACCTTCACCACGAGCGAGACGATCTTCGCGACCTGGGACTCCTCCCGGTCCGAGCAGTCCTGCCGCACGAACTCCTTCCAGACGTTGCGCGTGAACAGGTTCGCCGCGGCGATCGACATCACCGCCGCGGGCACGAGCGCCCCGATCGCGATCGCCGCGCACGCCACGCCGAAGAACCAGCGCGGGAACATGTCGCGGAACAGCGCCGGGCACGGTCAGGTTCGGCTCGGTCGACGTTGATCCCGGCGGCGATCGCCATGTAGCCGAACAGCGCCATCAGGCCGAGCAGGAAGGTCCACGCCGGCAGCAGCGACATGTTCCGCCGCACCACGTCCTGCGAGCGCGAGCTGAGCACCGCGGTGATGCGCGTGCGGATAGAGGAACAGCGCCATCGCCGAGCCGAGCGCGAGCGACGCGTACGCCACCTGCGCGTCGGCGCCGGACGGGATCAGCGCGCCGGGCTCGTCGCGCTCGGGCAGCGCCTGCGCCGGCCGCGGCGAAGATGTTGTCGAACCCGCCCAGCTTCGGACGGTGATGTAGATCGATCGCCACGATCACCGTCAGCGTAGATGAGCGTGTCCTTGACGAGCGCGATCATCGCCGGCGCGCGCAGGCCGCTCGTGTAGGTGTACGCGGCGAGGATCGCGAACGCGAGATGATCAGCGGCCACTCGCCGCCGATGCCGAGTGCCTTCGAGCACGAACTCGATCCCCACGAGCTGGAGCGCGATGTACGGCATCGTCGCGAGCAGGCCCGTGAACGCGATCGCGGTCGCGAGCGAGCGGCTGCCGTAACGGCCCTTCACGAAGTCGGCGCCCGTCACGTAGCGGTGCTTCGAGGCGACCGACCACAGCCGCGGCATCACGAGGAACACCAGCGGGAACACGATGATCGTGTAGGGCAGCGCGAAGAAGCCCGCCCGCGCCGACCGCGAACACGAGCGCCGGGACGGCGATGAACGTGTAGGCGGTGAACAGGTCGCCGCCGAGCAGGAACCAGGTGATCACGGTGCCGAAGCGGCGACCGCCGAGGCCCCACTCGTCGATCAGGTCGAGGTCGCCGCGCTTCCAGCGCGCGGCCACGAAGCCGAGCACCGTGACGAGCCGCGAACAGCGCACGATGACAGGATCGACGCATTGGCGCGACTCAGTCGGCTGTCGAAGCTCTCGATGCGCGACGCCACGGCCGCGTCATCCGGTAGACGAAGTACGTGATCCCCGCGGTCAGCGGCACCCAGGCGAACTGGTACCAGTAGAAGAACGGGAACCCGAACAGCTCCGGGTCCTCCTGCGCGTACAGCGGCGGGTACAGAAGCCCCACCAGCGGCAGCAACAACAGCAGATACCAAAGTCGCATCTCGGCCTCCCGCCTGATGCGCTACCCGGGCGGCCGATCTCAAAACGAAAAGGGCGCCCGCGGGCGCCCTCTTCAAAGCTCGATGTGAGCCGGCTCTACGTCGATGCCGACCGGCTCGCTCGTGCTGCTCGGCTCCGGCGTGGTGCTCGCCGTGTACTCGAACTCCTCCTCGGCACCGAAGAGCGCGTCGAGCACCTTCTTGCGAAGGCCCTCACTCGCGGCGAGCGCGACAGCCCCGCCGACGAGCGCCATCAGAAGCAGGCGGCCCTTGCCGCGCTTCTTCCGCTTGGCGCCACGCAGCGAGTCGGCCGCGTCCTTGAGAGACGTCGCAGCCTCGCGCAGCTCGCGCTGCACCTTCTTGTCCTCCGTCACGGCCTTGACCGGGCCCTTGCCGTTCGACATGCGCGCGTAGGCCTTGCGCGCGGAGTCGAACGCGCTGCGGAGGTTCTCGCGCAGCTCCTCGTCCTCGACGAGCCGCTGCACGTAGGTGTTCGAGCGGACCGCCTTGCCGGCGGCGTACGCTCCGGCTCCGGCCTTTGCGGCCTTCTTCTTCGCTGCCATGTGATCTCCTCGATCCGCTTGCCAGGGCGCACTCTACCCGGGATGAGAGGGCCGCGAACGCCGCGCTCGCTTTTGCAGGGCCGCGTCCAGGACCTCGTCCACGGAATCGACGAGCGTGAAGGTCATCCGTTTGCGTAGCGCCTCGGGGATCTCGTCGATGTCCGGCTCGTTGCGGCGCGGGACGATCAGGTGCCTGATCCCGGCGCGCTGAGCCGCGAGCGCCTTCTCCTTCAGGCCGCCGATCGGAAGCACCATCCCGGTGAGCGTGATCTCGCCCGTCATCGCGATGTCGGCCCGCACCGGGCGGCAGGTCGCGCGGGACGCGATGGCCGTCGCCATCGTGATTCCCGCGCTCGGGCCGTCCTTGGGAATGGCCCCCGCCGGCACGTGCACGTGCAGGTCGTGCTCGGCGAAGAACCCCTCGGGGATCGCGCCGTCGAGGCCCTTCACGTACGACAGCGCGGCGGCCGCGGACTCCTTCATCACGTCGCCGAGCTGGCCGGTGATCTGGAGCTTTCCCTCGCCCGGGTACGCGATCGCCTCCACGAACAGCACGTCGCCGCCCACCGGAGTCCACGCGAGCCCGGTCGCGACGCCCGGCTCGCTCGTGCGCCGCTTCACCTCGGCCTGGAAGCGCGGCTTGCCGAGCAGCTCGCCGACCGTCTCCGGGCGGATCGTCCGCTTCGAGCGGCGCGTGCCCTCGGCGAACTCGCGCGCGACCTTGCGGCAGATCGACCCGATCTCACGCTCGAGGCTCCGCACGCCCGCCTCGCGCGTGTAGCCGTCGATGATCCGGTCCAGCGCCGGTCTCGTGATCTCGATCTTCGACCTGCCCACTCCCGTTGCGCTCCATCTGCCGCGGCACGAGGTAGCGCTTCGCGATCTCGCGCTTGTCCTCGTGCGTGTAGCCGGACAGCTCGATCACCTCCATCCGGTCGAGCAGCGCCGGCGGGATCGTGTCGAGCTGGTTCGCCGTGCAGATGAAGAACACGTGCGAGAGGTCGATCGGGACGTCGAGGTAGTGGTCGCGGAAGGCCGAGTTCTGCTCGGGGTCGAGCACCTCGAGCATCGCGCTCGCGGGGTCGCCGCGGAAGTCCGCGCCCATCTTGTCGATCTCGTCGATCATCAGGACCGGGTTGTTCGACCCCGCGTCGCGGAGCGCGCGGACGATCGTGCCCGGCATCGCGCCGATGTAGGTGCGCCGGTGGCCGCGGATCTCCGACTCGTCGCGCACGCCGCCCACGGAGATGCGCTCGAACGAGCGCTCCATCGCCGCGGCGATCGAGCGGCCGAGCGACGTCTTCCCCACGCCCGGCGGGCCGACGAACACGACGATCGAGCTGCGCGCGTCCGGGTTCAGCTTGCGCACGGCGAGGAACTCGAGGATGCGGTCCTTCACGCGCTCGATGTCGTAGTGGTCCCTGTCCAGCACCGCTCGGGCGTGCTTCAGGTCGAGGTTGTCCTCGGTCGACTTCGACCACGGCAGCGTCGCGAGCCATTCGAGGTAGGTGCGGATCACCCCGTGCTCGGCCGACTGCGGCGGCAGCCGCTCGAAGCGGCCCAGCTCGCGGTCGGCGACCGAGCGCACGTGCTCGGGCGGGTTCGCCTCGTCGAGCTGCTTGCGGAGCTCCTCGGCCTCGGCCTGCTGCTCGTCGACCTCGCCGAGCTCCTCCTGGATCGCGCGGAGCTGCTGGCGCAGGATGTACTCGCGCTGGCCGCGGTCCATCTCCGACTGCACCTGGGTCTGGATGCGGCTGCCGATCTCGACCAGCTCGAGCTCGCGCGCGAGGATCTCGGACAGGTGCCGCAGCCGCTTCGTGACGTTCCGCTCCTCGAGGAGCTTCTGCTTCTCCTCCGTCGGGATCCGCAGCGCCCCGGCGATCAGGTGGGCGAGCTCGGTCGGGTCGTCGATGTTCGCGACCGCCATCTGGAGCTCCTCCGGCAGGTACGGCAGCTCCTCGATGATCCGCGAGAACGTGGCCTGCACGTTGCGGCGGAGGCCCTCGAGCTCCGGCGAGGGCTCGAGCTCGTCGGGCGCCTCCGAGATGCGGGCGATCAGGTACGGCTCGGTGGCCACGAAGTCGCCCAGCTCCACCCGCTGGCCGCACTGGACGAGGATGCGAACGGTGCCGTCGGGCACCTTCATCATCCGCGCCACCACTCCCACCACGCCGACGCGGTAGAGCTGGTCCGGCCCCGGGTTCTCGTTCTCGGGGTCCGTCGAGGCGACCATGACCATCATCCGGTTGCCGCCGAGCACGTCGTCCACGAGCTTGATCGAGCGCTCCTGGCCGACCGCGAGCGGCAGCATCGTCTCGGGGAACGCGACGGTGTCGCGGAGCGGCAGCACCGGGAGCGCCTCGGGAACCGAGACGCTCTGGACGGCCACCTCGGCCGGCTCGCCGTTCACGGCTGGCACGTGGATGGTCATCGGTCCGAGATCGGGACCCGGCGCACGGCCTGCTCAGGAGCGGCGAGCGGGATCTCGACCTGAAGCACGCCGTCGGCATAGGAGGCGCGCGCGTCGTCGGCCACGACGTCGGCGCCCAGCTCGACGATCCGCCGGAAGGGGCCGTGCTCGATCTCGATCTGCTGGTAGAGCCGGCCGCCGGTCTCGCGCGGGCGGCGCTCGCCGGCGATCACGAGCTGGCGGCCGCGGATCTCGAGCGCCACGTCGCTCGGATCGACCGCGGCGAGGTCCACCTTCACCACCGCGCGCGGGGGCTTGTCCACGTAGTAGACGTCCACGCGCGGGGAGAAGCCCCGGCGCCTGACGCCGCGCCCGCGCTCGAAGGGGTCGCCGAACAGCTCGTCCATCTCGCGCCTCATGCGCTCGAAGTTCGCGAACACGTCGCGCTGGGAGGTCACGGCGCCCGAGGATAGACCCACGCCGGACCCGGGCAAGCTCCGGGCATGTACTCGCGAACCCTCTTTCTAGCCCTCCTTGCTCTGCTCCTCCTGCCGGCCGTCGCCGTGGCCGACAAGCGCCATTCGCGCGGGAAGGCCCGGGACGTGAAGGTCCAGCTCCTGGGCCTGAACGACTTCCACGGGCACCTGGAGGCCAACACGCCTGGCACGATCGCCCCGGCGCCCGGCGCGGAGCGAATTCCCGCCGGCGGCGCCGAGTACCTGGCCACCCACATCCGCCGCGAGTCGCGGAGGAACCGGAACACGCTCATGGTCTCCGCGGGCGACCTGATCGGGGCATCGCCGCTGCTGTCGGCCCTCTTCCACGACGAGCCGACGATCGAGGCTATGAACAAGATCGGGCTCGACCTCAACGCCGTGGGGAACCACGAGTTCGACGAGGGGGCGCGGGAGCTCCGCCGGATGCAGCGGGGCGGCTGCCATCCCACCGACGGCTGCCAGGACGGCACACCCTTCCGCGGCGCGAAGTTCCGCTTCCTCGCGGCGAACGTCGTGAACGAGCGGTCCGGCCGGACGATCTTCCGCCCGTACGCGATCCGGCGCTTCCGCGGGATCAAGGTCGGGTTCATCGGGATGACGCTCGAGGGGACGCCGAACATCGTGTCGCCCTCCGGCGTGGCCGGGCTCCGGTTCCTCGACGAGGCCGAGACCGCCAACCGGTACGCGCGACAGATGCGCAGGCGCCACGGCGTGAAGGCGATCGTCGTGCTGCTCCACGAGGGCGGCTTCCAGACGCCGAGCGGCGGGATCAACGAGTGCAACGGGATTTCCGGGCCGATCGTGGACATCGTGGACAGGACCACGAAGGCGGTGGACCTGTTCGTCACAGGCCACACCCACACGGCCTACAACTGCGTGATCGACGGCCGGCCGGTGACGAGCGCGAGCTCGTTCGGGCGGCTGTACACGGACATCGACATGACGCTCGACCGGCGCTCGCGTGACGTCGTCGAGGTGCGGGCGAACAACGAGGTCGTCACGCAGAACGTGTTCAAGGCGCCCGGCATCACGCGCCTGATCGGGCGCTACGACGTGATCGCCGCGCCGCTTCGCGACCGCGTGATCGGCCGCATCTCGGCCGACATCACCGAGGCGAACGACGCCTCGCAGGAGAACGCGGCGGGCAACCTGATCGCCGACGCCCAGCACGCTGCCACGGCGGGCGCCACCACCGGCAACGCGGTGGCGGCGTTCATGAACCCGGGCGGGGTGCGTGGCGACTTCTTCTACGCGCAGAGCGGCTCCGAGGGTGACGGCAACGTGACCTACGGCGAGGCCTTCGCCGTGCAGCCGTTCGGCAACTCGCTCGTGACGATGACCCTCACCGGCGCGCACATCTACGAGATGCTGAAGCAGCAGTGGTGCGGCGGCCCCGCGGGGCGCGTGCTGCACCCGTCGGCGAGCGTGCACTACACGTGGAGCCAGTCGGTCGCTGAGGACATCCAGTCGCTGCCGTGTACGGACGCGAATCCGGTGACCGGCCTGACGATCGGCGGCGTCGCGGTGGATCCGGCCGCCAGCTACCGGGTGACGGTCAACTCGTTCCTCGCGGACGGCGGCGACAGCTTCCCGGTCCTCCGCGCGGGCACGGACAGGCTGGGTGGCGACGTCGACACCGATGCGCTCGAGGCCTACCTCGCTCCGTCGCTGACGGGCACGCCGATCGCACCGCCGGCGCTGAACCGGGTCGACGTAGTCGCCGTAGCGGCGACTCAGACCTCGAAGATGGCGCCTTCGCGCGCCACCTCGACCGGGCCGCCGAACGCCTCGGCGGCCTCGTCGCGCGCCTAGTCGGCGTCGAGCTCGTCCGAGATGTGCACGAGCACCAGCCGCTTCGCGCCGGCGTCCTTGGCGTGGCCGCCGGCCTCCTCAGCCGTGAGGTGGCCGCGCTCACCGGTTCGCTCCGGGCGCGGGAGCGTCGCCTCCACGAGCATGAGGTCCGCGTCGCGCGCGAACTCCCTCAGGGCGTCCGTCGGGCTGGTGTCGGCGCCGTAGACGATCCGGCCCGAGCCGTTCGTCGAGCTGATGCTCATCGCGAACGTCTCGGTGAAGTGCGGCACGGCCTGGAACGTGATCCTGATCGGTCCGATCTCGATCTCGTCCTTCGGGTCGTACTCGCGCAGGTCGAAGGCGTTCTCGATCAGGTCCTCGTTCCCCCAGGCGCCCACCACGCGGCGGAACAGGTCCTTGGCGCCGGGCGGCACGTGGAGGACGGGGCAGGCGGGGCAGTCCGTGCCGGGCCAGCGGTCCACCGGGACCGGCTGCTGGCGCGGCGCGTACGTGAGCGCGTAGGAGTACGGCACGAGGTCGAGGAAGTGGTCGGCGTGGAGGTGCGAGATGACGACGGCGTCCACGTCCACGTAGTCGATGCGCTCGCGCAGCTTCGCGAACACGCCGTTGCCGCAGTCGACCAGGACCGCGGTGCCGTCCTCCTCGATCAGGTAGCCGGAGCACGCGCCGCCGGCGTCCTGCCAGGACGGTGACTTGCCGAGCACCGTGAGCCGCATGCTCGGAGATTAACCGTGCTGTTACACCCGCGGCTGAGGAAATGCGTATGCGGCGGTCGTCCGCTCGGTGCGGAAGACGAAGGCGAGCTGGCGCTCGGGCGCCAGGCCGCGCTCGGCCGGCGCGGAAGGTCGTGCACGGCTTGCCGAGGTCGAGCGCGCAGAGCATGTTCTGCTGGAAGAAGCAGTCTTCGCAGGTGGCGGGCTTCGTCTTCGGCATTGGAGCCATCGAATACCAACTCGGCCCGCGAGCGCCACCCACCGTTTTTCGTACTTTGCAGGGTCGCCTCCGGGCACCCCCGCTAGCTGCGCATTTTTCAGGGGGGCGAATTTCGGGCACTACCCTTGCTCGCCCGATGGAGCTCGTCACCGGTGGCACCGGATATGTGGGCGGCCGCCTGCTGCGACGCCTCGCCGCGGAGGGGCGGCCGTGCGCGCGCTCGCCCGCCGGCCCGAGCGGCTCGACCGGGTCGAGGGAGTCGAGCCCGTGCGGCGACCTCCTGGACGGCTCCGGCGTCGAGGAGGCGCTCGAGGGCTGCTCGACCGCGTACTACCTCGTGCACTCGATGGAGGCGGCCGCGGGCAACGGCGACTTCGCGGGCCGCGACCGCCGGATGGCGGAGACGTTCGCGGAGGCCGCCGCCGCGGCCGGCGTCGAGCGCATCGTGTACCTCGGCGGCATCGTCCCCGGCGGCCATCCGCTGTCTCCCCACCTGCAATCGAGGCTCGAGGTCGAGGAGATCCTCCTCGCCGCCGTCCCCGCCTCCACCGCGCTGCGCGCGTCCATCGTGATCGGCGCGGGGTCGTCGTCCTTTCGCATCCTCGTGCGGCTCGTGGAACGGCTGCGCGTGCTCCCGATGCCGCGCTGGCGCGACAACCGCACCCAGCCGATCGACGAGCGCGACGTGATCGAGTTCCTCGCGCGCACGCCCGCAGGTGCCCGGCGCCGCGGGGCGGTCGCTCGACGTGGTCGGCCCCGACGTGATGACCTACGGCCGCATGATCGAGCGGATCGCCGAGTGCATGGGCGTCGGCCGCCTGCCGCTGGGGCTTAGGCGCTCCCTCACGCCGCCCGCCAGCGCGGTGGTCGCGGCCGTGACCGGCCAGCCGCTCGAGCTGGTGCGCCCGCTGATGGAGAGCCTCGAGACGGACCTGCTCCCGCGCGACCCGCGACGAGGCGGCGCGACCTCTACGGCCTCCGCCCGCACCGCTTCGACCGCGCGCGTCGACCACGCGCTCGCCGAGTGGGAGTCGCGCGAGCCGCTGGGCGCGCGATGAAGGTCGAGCGCGACATCCGGATCGACGCGCCGCCGCAGCGCGTCTACGACGTGGTGATGGACCCGCAGCGGCTCGAGGACTGGGTCACGATCCACCACCACCTCGAGGACGCGCCGAACGGCAGCCTGAAGAAGGGCTCGAAGCTCACCCAGTGCCTGAAGCTCGCCGGCCGCAAGTTCCAGGTGCGCTGGACGGTCGTGGAGAACGAGCCGTGCGAGCGGGTCGTGTGGGAGGGCCGGGGCCCGGTCGGCTCCCACGCCAAGGTGATCTACGAGTTCGGCGAGTCGTCGAACGGCGACTGCACCGACTTCCACTACCGGAACGAGTACGACCTGCCCGGCGGGCCGCTCGGCCGCATCGCGGGCCGCGGCGTCGCGCGTGTCACCCAAAAAGAGTTGGACGCACACGTTGCAGAAACTCAAGCGCATCACCGAGTAACCGTTACAGTTACTCGTTAATGGCTGACTTTCTTGATGAGAAGCGTCGCGAGATCGAAGCGCGGCTGAAGGAGCTGCGCCCGCTCGTCGACGAGTACAACCGGCTCGAGAAGGCCGCGGCAGCGCTGGCCGGCGTCAGCAACGGCGGGACAGCGGCCGACGCACGCGCGCCCCGGCGCCGCGGACGCGGCCGCCCGCGTGGCAGCGGCACGCGCGCGAAGCAGGCGCTCGAGCTGGTGCGCGCCCGGCCCGGCATCACCATCCGCGAGCTCGCGGATGCGATGGGGATTCACGCCAACTACCTCTACCGAGTGATGCCCACCCTCGAGTCCGAGGGGCAGGTCGTGAAGCGAGATAAGGGTTGGCACCCGGCCTGTAGATCAGGCCGAGCTCCCGCACGCTGTCCCGCTCCTCCTTGAGCTCGTTGACCGTGGCGTCGATCTTGCCGCGCGCGAAGTCGTCGACCTCGAGGCCCTCGGCGATCTCGTAGCTCCCGCCGCTCACGCGGACCGGGAAGCTCGAGATGAGCCCCTCCTCGACGTCGTAGGCGCCGGTCGACGGCACCGCCATCGAGCGCAGGCCGCTCGAGCCCTGCACCCAGTCGCGCACGTGGTCGATCGCCGCGCTGGCGGCGCTCGCCGCCGATGAGGCGCCGCGCGCCTCGATGATCTCGGCGCCGCGCTTCCCGACGCGCGGGATGTACTCGTTCTCGTACCAGTCCATGTCGACCTGGTCGACGGCGCGCTCGCCCTTCACCTTGGCGTTGAAGAGGTCGGGGAACATCGTCGGCGAGTGGTTGCCCCACACGGCGAGGTCCTCCACGTCCTCCACCCCGGCGCCCACCTTGGCGGCGAGCTGGGCCACCGCCCGGTTCTCGTCGAGGCGGGTCATCGCGGTGAAGCGCTCGTTCGGGATGTCGGGCGCGTTGTTCATCGCGATCAGCGCGTTCGTGTTGGCCGGGTTGCCCACCACGAGGATCTCACGTCGTCCGCCGCGCCCTCGTTCAGCGCCTCGCCCTGCGGCTTGAAGATCTGCCCGTTGGCCTCGAGCAGGTCCGCGCGCTCCATCCCCTTCGAGCGCGGCCGGGCGCCCACGAGCATCGCGACGTTCACGCCGTCGAAGGCCTTCTTCGCGTCGTCGAAGATCTCGGTGGAGGCGAGCAGCGGGAACGCGCAGTCCTGAAGCTCCATCGCGGTGCCCTCGGCCGCCTTCACGGCGTCGGGGATCTCGAGCAGCCGGAGGTCGATCTTCTCGTCCGGGCCGAGCATCTGCCCGCTGGCGATCCGGAACAGGAGCGCGTAGCCGATCTGGCCGGCGGCGCCGGTGACTGTGACTGTGGTTGGCATCAGGCGTTCATCTCCTCGATCACGGCGTCCGCGAACTCGCTCGTACCCACTGCGGACGGATCGTCACGCGAAGGCTTCAGGTCGTAGGTGACCTTGTCCCCCTTGCGGATGACCTCGGCGATGCCGTTCTCCATCCGGTCGGCCGCCTCGTTCTCGCCGAGGTGCCTCAGCAGCAGGACGCCGGAGAGCATCAGCGCGGTCGGGTTGACCTTGTTCTGGCCCTTGTACTTGGGCGCCGAGCCGTGGGTGGCCTCGAAGATCGCGCCGTCGGTGCCGATGTTCGCGCCCGGCGCGAGGCCGAGCCCGCCGATCAAGCCGGCGCCGAGGTCGGACACGATGTCGCCGTAGAGGTTCGGCAGCACGATGACGTCGTACTCCTCCGGCCGCGATACGAGCTGGTTGCAGAGGTTGTCGATGATGCGGTCCTCGAACTCGATGTCCGGATGCCGCTCCGCCACCTGGCGCGCGACCTCGAGGAACAGGCCGTCCGAGAACTTCATGATGTTGGCCTTGTGGGCCGCGGTGACCTTCTTGCGGCCGTTCTCCTCCGCGTACTTGAAGGCGGACTCCACGATCCGGTCCGAGCCGAACACCGAGATCGGCTTGATCGAGATGCCTGACTCTTCGCGTGTGGGCGAGTCGAGCTCGTCCGCCAGGAAGGTGCGCAGCTTCTCGACCTCGTCCGAGCCCTTCTCGAACTCGATGCCCGCGTAGAGGTCCTCCGTGTTCTCGCGGACGATCACGATGTCCGTGTCGGGGAAGCGGGTGCGCACGCCCTCGTAGGCCTTGCAGGGCCGGATGCACGAGTAGAGGTCGAACTCCTTGCGGAGCGCGACGTTGATCGAGCGGTGGCCCGAGCCGACCGGCGTGGTGGTCGGCCCCTTGATGGCGAAGCCGCGCTCGCGGATGGAGTCGAGCGTGCGGTCGGGAAGCGGGTTGCCCTCCGACTCGTACACGTCGATCCCGGCGTCCTGGAAGTCCCAGTCGAACTCGACTCCGGTGGCTTCGAGCACGCGCTGGGTGGCTTCCGCGAGCTCGGGGCCGGTGCCGTCGCCCGGGATGAAGGTGACTCGATGAGCCAAAACGATCCTTTCGTCTCAGTCTTGTGCGGGCCGGATTACTAGCATCCGGGCCACGGTGTTCGGTGGCGGCTCCATCCAGCTGGCTCGCGTGTTCGGCATCCGCATCGGGGTGGACTACAGCTGGTTCCTCGTCCTCTTCCTGATCATCTGGTCGCTGTCGGGCTATTACGAGGACGTCGCGCCGGACTCGAACGCGTTCCTCCTCGCGGTTGTGAGCGCGCTCCTGTTCTTCCTCTCGATCCTGCTGCACGAGCTGGGTCACGCCATCGTCGCGATCCGGAACGGGATCCCGATCCTCGGGATCGACCTGTGGCTGTTCGGCGGCGTCGCGAAGCTGGGGAAGGACACGGACTCCCCCGGCGTCGAGTTCAGGGTCGCGGCCGCGGGGCCGCTCGTGACGGTGCTGATCGCCGCGGTGTGCTTCGGGCTGGCCATGACCGCCTCGAGCACCGACGACGCCTTCCAGAGCTCCGTGTTCGACGAGGAGTTCAGCGGCGCCACCACCGCCGTGCTCGGCTACCTCACGCTCGATCAACGTGCTGCTGCTCGTGTTCAACCTGATCCCGGCCTTCCCGCTGGACGGCGGGCCGGATCGCCCGCGCCATCGCCTGGAAGATCACCGGGGACCGCAACAAGGCGACCCGCTTCGCGGCGCGGCTGGGCCGCGCCGGCGGCTACGGGCTGGTGGGGCTGGGCGTGGCGGCGCTCCTCTGCGGTCGGACGTCGTCGACCGGCATCTGGCTCATCTTCATCGGCGTGTTCCTCGCCGGCGCCGCGCGCTCCGCGGAGGTGCAGGCGGACTTCTCCGGCCGGATCGAGCACCTTCGGGTGGCGGACGTGATGGACGCCGAGCCGGTGGCGATCTCCGAGGACAGCTCCGCCGCCGACGCCGAGCACTCGTACTTCCTCCGCTACGGCTGGCCCTGGTTCCCGGTGGTGGACTCGAGCGGGAGGCTCGTGGGAGTGGTGTCGAGGGAGGCGGTCGAGAGCGTGCCGAGCGACGAGCGCGAGTCGCGCACGGGTCGGCACCGTGATGGCACGCGACGACGGCACGAGCGGCCTGCGCGTCGGGCTCGACGAGCCGCTCGAGGCGCTGCTCGGCCAGGAGGGCCTGGCGCGGCTCGGGGCGATGATGGCCGTGGACGCCGAGGGCGTGCTGCGCGGGATCGTCACGGTCGACGCGGTGAGGCGGGCACTGCGCGCGGCGCCGGCCCTTTGAGGAGCCTGTGTAGATCCGCGGCCACGCTGCGGTCGTCGCGAACAACCTGCTGGTAAGGGAGGCGCCACACGCGCCAGCCGGCTTCCATGAGCCGTGCGTCGCGGGCCGGGTCCCTCCGTTTCGCTCGCACGGTTCCATGCGCGGCACCGCCGTCCGTCTCCACCACCAGCCGCTCCTCGCGGAAGACGAAGTCGCACTCGAAGCCCTCTATGTCGGTGTTGACCTCGGGCCGGGGCAGGCTTTCGCGGTCGATCAGCGCGACGAACAGCTCCTCGAGGTCGGAGCGGGTGCGGGTGCTCCCGGCCGTGTGAACGGCAAGCACTGAGGACAGGAGCCCGCTGCCCTTGCGGCCATGCCTCGGCGCCAGGCCTGTCCATGTCGAGGCCGAGGTAGTGGGCCTCGTCGATTGCCCGCTCGAGCGTTCGCCGCTTCTGAACGACGTCGGCGAGGTCGATCAGGGTCCGGGCCGGGGTCGTGACGACGATGCCGTGGCGGCGAACGCGCTCGCCTCGAGCGGCGCCTCGTGCACCACCACTCCCTTGATTCGCCTGTGCTTCGGCGCGGTCGCGTGAATCAGCTGTCCCCGATCCTCGAGGATCTCCCAGAGCACGGCAGCACTGAGGTGGCTCAGCGCGGCACCCTCCCCGCAGGCCAGCACACGCCGCCATGAAGCGGCCGTTACGGGTGAGCGCCAGGTGACCGACCGCGTACACGCCACGGTGAACACGGTGCAACCGCCCCCGCGCCGACCACTCCGTCACCGCGCTCCTCCCCACCCCGAGTTCCTCCAGTTGAGCGCGGGTCACGACACCGTGCTGCCGCCTGCGCGAGCGCCGCGACCCGTTGTTCGAGTGGGGGTTCCGTCTTCTGTGCCGGCATATCCGGCATAAGTCACGGAACCCCCCGGGTTCACCCCCTCAATGCCGCCGTTCGCCGGCCGCCCGCACGGCGGGTCGGGGTGGCCCGCCACGAGGCGTGAATAGACTGTCGCGCCGCATGCCGCAGCACGACGTATTGGTGATTGGCGCGGGCCTCGCGGGCCAGCGGGCCGCTCTCGCTGCCGCCGAGGCGGGGGCCTCGGTGGGGATCATCTCCAAGGTTCATCCGGTCCGGTCGCATTCCAATGCGGCTCAGGGCGGCATCAACGCCGCGCTGGACCCGCAGGACTCGTGGGAGTCGCACGCGTTCGACACCGTGAAGGGGTCGGACTACCTCGGTGACCAGGACGCCATCGAGATCATGTGCCGCGAGGCGCCCAACGAGCTCCTGGACCTCGAGCACCTCGGTGTGACCTTCCACCGCGACGAGAGAGGCCGGCTCGGCAAGCGCGCCTTCGGCGGGGCGTCCGCGGCGAGGACCTACTACGTGGCCGACATCACCGGCCAGGCGATCCTCCACGTGCTCTACGAGCAGCTCATGAAGTTCGAGGAGGTCACCCGGTACGAGGAGTGGTTCTCCACCGCCCTCGTGCAGGACGACGAGGGCCGGATCGCCGGGGTGGTCACCCGCAACATCCGGGACGGCGCGATGGAGCTGTTCGCCGCCAAGGCCGTGATCCTCGCCTCGGGGGGCAACGGCCAGATCTACGACCCCACCACGAATGCCCTGATCTGCACCGGGGACGGGATCGCGATGGCCTACCGGATCGGCGCGCCGCTGATGGACATGGAGATGATCCAGTACCACCCCACCACGCTCGCCGGCCTCGGCCTCCTCATCACCGAGGGCGCGCGCGGCGAGGGCGCCCACCTCTACAACGCCCAGGGCGAGCGCTTCATGGAGAAGTACGCCCCCAACAAGATGGAGCTGGCGAGCCGCGACGTGGTCTCGCGCGCCGAGCAGACCGAGATCAACGAGGGCCGCGGCTTCCCGGACGGCACGGTGGCGCTCGACATCACGGTCGTGCCGCGCAAGCGCATCCACGAGGCGCTTCGCGAGATCGTGAACGTGGGCCGCGACTTCGCCGGGGTCGACATCACCCGCGAGCCGATCCACATCAAGCCGGGCAACCACTACGTGATGGGCGGCGTGAAGACCGACATCCACGGCCAGACGCCGATTCCGGGCCTCTACGCGGCCGGCGAGTGCGCCTGCGTCTCGGTCCACGGCGGCAACCGGCTCGGCGCGAACTCGCTTCTGGACACCCTGGTCTTCGGCAGGCGCTCGGGAGAGCACGCCGCGACCGCGGTGAAGGGGATGGGCATGCCCGACCCGAGCCGCTCCTCGCTGCAGGACGAGGAGCGCACGATCCAGGCGATCGTCGAGCGCGACGGCACCGGCCGGCGCGTCTCCGAGCTGAAGGCCGAGCTCGGCGAGACGATGGACAAGTACGTGGCCGTGTTCCGGGACGAGGAGGGCCTGAAGACCTCCCTCGAAATCGTCCGCCGCCTCAAGGAGGAGGCTCAGAGCGTGGCGATCGACGACAAGGGCACCGTCTTCAACCAGGACGTGCTCGGCGCGCTCGAGCTCCAGTTCATGATCGACAACGCCGAGGCGATCGTGCTGTCGGCGATCGAGCGCAAGGAGAGCCGCGGCGCGCAGTTCCGGACCGATTTCCCGGAGCGGAACGACGACGAGTGGCTCAAGCACATCAACGTCTCGGCGAACGGCGCCGAGCCGGAGCTCTCCTACTCCGAGGTCACGATGACTCAGTGGGAGCCTCAGGAGAGGACGTATTGACGGACTTCAAGCTCAAGATCCGCCGCTTCGACCCCGAGTCGGGCGACTCCGCCTACTGGGCCGACTACGACGTGGACCTGCCGGGGGAGCGCTCCGTGCTCGACGGCATCCTCCAGGTCAAGGACCGCGAGGACGCCTCGATCGCCATCCGCTGCTCCTGCCGCGCCGCCATCTGCGGCTCGTGCGGGGTGCGCATCAACGGCCGCTCGGCGCTCGCCTGCAACACCCGCATCGGCGACGCCGCCGAGCGCGGGCGCGACGGCGTGATCACCGTCGAGCCGATGGGCAACATGCCGGTCCTCAAGGACCTCGTGACGGACATGGAGGCGGTCCACTGGAAGAAGGTCCGCCGCGTGGTGCCGTGGCTCGTGCCCGCCGAGGAGCCGCCCGAGGGCCAGGAGTACATCGTGCCCGCCGAGGCGATGCTCGACGTGACCCAGGCGATGGCGTGCATCCACTGCGGGGTGTGCGTGTCCGCCTGCCTCTCGATGGAGGTGGACCCCGAGTTCATCGGCCCGGCCGCGCTCGCCAAGGCGTACCGCTTCGTGGGCGACCCCCGCGACGGCGAGCACGAGACGCGCCTGCGCGACCTCGCCGAGGACCCGCACGGCATCTACGACTGCACGCACTGCTTCGCCTGCGTCGAGGTCTGCCCGAAGGACGTGGCGCCGATGAACCAGATCATGCGCCTGCGCCGCCGCGCCACGGACGACTTCGGCATCAAGGACGACAACAACGGATACGGGCACGAGCAGGCCTTCGTGAACATCCTCGAGCGCTGGGGCACGCTGCACGAGGCGCAGCTGCTGCCGCGCTCGTTCGGCGACGGCTCGCTCGTCAAGGGCCAGACGCGGCCGAGCGCGGTCGCTCAGCTCGTGGACAACCTGCCGACCGTCGTCCGCGGCCTCAAGTCGGGCAAGGTCAGCCCCAAGAAGGCGCTGGTGCACAAGAAGCTGCCCGACCAGAAGCAGGTGAAGAGGATCTTCGAAGAGGTCGAGTCGCACGACGAGCGCATCGAGCTGAACCTGTACATCATCGGCGAGATGGCCGGTGAGGAGGAAGGCGCGATGGCTGAAGGGAGTCAGGAATCGTGAGGCTTGCGTACTGGCCCGGGTGCGTGTCCCGGGGATTCACACCGGAGCTGCACGGCTCGGTGGCCAAGGTGGCCCCGCTGCTCGACCTCGACCTGGTCGAGCTGGACCGCGCCAACTGCTGCGGCGCCGGCGTGATCGCCGAGCACAACCAGGAGCTCGCCGACACGCTGAACGCGCGGACCTTCGCGATGGCTCAGGGCGTGGACGGCGCGGCGGGCATGATGAACATCTGCTCGACCTGCCAGGGCGCGCAGTCCGAGTGCCAGGAGCGGCTCGACGCGAGCGGCGAGTACCGCTCCGAGGTGAACAGGCATCTCGAGCCCGAGGGGCTCTCCTACGAGGCCGGCGGCGACTGGTGGAACAAGAACTTCCTCTGGATCCTCGCCGAGGAGATCGGCTTCGACGCGCTCCGCGAGCGCGTGCAGCGTCCGCTCAGCGGGCTCCGGATAGCGCCCTTCTACGGCTGCTACATCGTGCGGCCGTCAAAGCGGCTCGGGTTCGACGAGCACCCGCAGCGCGACCAGTACCTCGAACAGCTGATCGAGGTCTTGGGCGGCGAGGCGGTGGAGTACGCGGGGGCGCGCAAGTGCTGCGGCTTCCCGGTCATCACGATGAACCGCACCACCTCCCTGCGGCAGGCGGGCCGCCACCTGGCGGACGCGATCGACGCGGGCGCGGACTGCCTCGTGACGCCCTGCCCGCTCTGCCACCTCAACCTGGACCTGCAGCAGCCGGCCGCGCAGCAGTTCGTGGAGCGCGACCTCGGCATCCCGGTGCTGCACCTGCCGCAGATGGTGGGTCTGGCGCTCGGCCTCGAGCCGAAGGAGCTCGGGATGACCAAGCACGTCGTGGGCACCGAGGACGTGCAGCGCAAGGTCGCGGAGCTGGCCGCGGCCTGATTCGCGGTTCTCCGGCCTAAATTGCACCGCGGGTGGGTAACCCGGGTGAGATGGCGACCGTAGTCGCAGCGGAGTTCGAGGACCTCGTCTCGATCGGGCTGTCGGTCATGATCGAGGAGGGCTCCAACCTCGACCTCGTGGCCAAGGACGTGCCCGTGGGCGAGATGCACGCGGCCATCGCCGAGCACTCGCCCAACGTCGTGCTGCTCAACCTCGACATGCTGCGGGGCCCGGAGGACGTGCTCGCGCTCCACCGGGAGTTCCCCGGCACGGGCATCGTGGTGATGGCGAACCGGCCCACCGCCGGCCAGTGCGCCCAGCTGCTCTCGTTCGGCGCGACCGGCTGCCTGTCGAAGGAGACCGAGGCGCGCGACGTCGTGACCGCCGTCCACCTCGCCTCGCGCGGGATGCACGTGCTGCCGCGCTCGGCCGCCGCCGGCGGCGGAGTCGGACGGATGGGTCTCGAGGGCGCCGAGCTGACCGCCCGCGAGGAGGAGGTCCTCGAGCTGCTTCAGGACGGGCGCACGAACGCCGAGATCGCGGAGGCGCTCTCGATCGGCATCGAGACGGTCCGCACCCACGCCCGCAGCGTCTTCAGGAAGCTCGGCGTGCCGTCACGGCGCGAGCTCGCGCGCCGCGCGCAGCAGGAGGCTGTGGTCGTGGACGAGGACCGCCGGCCCGTGCCGGCGCCCTAGGCGGCCGGCGCCGCGCGCAGCAGGCCGCGCACGCTGAGGAGCTCCGCCACCTGCACCGCGTTCGTGGCGGCGCCCTTGCGGAGGTTGTTCCCGACGATCCAGAGGTTGAGGCAGCGCTCGTGCGATGGGTCGCGCCGGATCCGGCCCACGAGCACGTCGTCGCGGCCGGCGGCGTCGATGGCGGTCGGGTAGAGCCCGTTCCCCGGGTCGTCGATGACCGTCACGCCGGGTGAGCCCGCGAGCAGCTCGCGGCACTCCTCCGGCGACAGCGGCTCACGGGTCTCCACGTTGGCGGACACCGAGTGACCGGTGTAGACCGGCACCCGCGCGCAGGTGGCCGACACGCCGATGTCGTCACGGCCGAGGATCTTGCTCGTCTCGCGCATGCACTTGCGCTCCTCGGTCGTGTAGTCGTCGCCGTCCTTGAAGGTCTCCACCTGCGGCAGCACGTTGAAGGCGATCTGGTGCGGGTAGACCTGCGGCGCCGGCATCTCCTTGGCGTGGAGCTGCGCCTCCACCTGCCCGTGGAGCTCCTCGACCGCGCGCTGGCCGGTGCCGGACACCGCCTGGTAGCTCGACATCACGACGCGCTCGATCCCGGCCCGCTTGAGGATCGGCCCGAGCGCCACGACGGTCTGCATCGTCGTGCAGTTCGGGTTGGCCACGATGCCCTTGTGGCCGTCGAGGGCCTCCGGGTTCACCTCGGAGACGACCAGCGGAACGTCCTCGTGCATCCGCCACTGCGACGAGTTGTCGACCACGACGGCGCCGGCGCCGGCGAAGCGCGGCGCCCACTCGGCGCTCACGCCGGAGCCGGCCGAGAACAGCGCGATGTCGAAGCCCTGGATCGACTCGTCGCTCAGCGCGACGGCCGTGAGCGTGCGGTCGCCGAAGTCGAGCCGGCGTCCCTCCGAGCGCTCGGAGGCGAACGGCACGACCTCGTCGGCCGGGAACGAGCGCTCTCGGAGCACCTCCAGCATGGTCGAGCCCACGGCGCCGGTGGCGCCCACGACGGCGACGCGCATCGCGCTAGGCCACCTTCGGGCGGTGCACGCCCGCCACGTCCTCGGGCAGGACAGCGTCGGCGCCGAGCTCGAACGCGGTGTGGAGCTTCTGGACCGCTCCGGCCACGTCCTCCTCGCGCACGATGCACGAGATCTTGATCGGTGAGGTCGAGATCATCTCGATGTTCACGCCGGCCTCGCCCAGCACGGAGAACGTCTTGGCCGCGACGCCGGGATGGCTCTTCATTCCGGCCCCCACCACGGAGACCTTCCCCATGCGGTCGTCGGACTGGATCTCGCCGAATGAGAGCTCCGCCTGAAGGGCCTGGAGCGACTCGAGCGCCTCCGTGACGTCGTCGCGCGGGACCGTGAACGACATGTCGGCCAGATGGCCGTCGGTCTGGGGCTCGTTCTGGATGATCATGTCGACGTTGATGTTCGCGTTGGCCAGCGCCGTCAGCACGCGGCCGGCCACGCCGGGCTCGTCCGGAAGCCCGGTCAGGGTGATCCGCGCCTCGGCGGTGGAATGCGTCACGGCTGTGACGAGCGGTCGTTCCATGGTCAGCTCCTCGTCCTGGATCACCGTACCGGGTCCGTCCTCGAAGCTCGACCGGCAGTGGATCGTCACCCCGTGGTTGCGCGCGTACTCCACCGAGCGGAGCTGGAGCACGCCCGCGCCGCTCGCCGACATCTCGAGCATCTCCTCGAAGGTCAGCACCGGGAGCTTGCGCGCCTCGGGCACGATCCGCGGGTCGGCGCTGAACACGCCGGCCACGTCCGTGTAGATCTCGCAGACGTCGGCACCCAGCGCCGCGGCGAGCGCCACCGCCGTCGTGTCGGATCCGCCGCGGCCCAGCGTCGTGACGTCGTACGACTCCTGCGACACGCCCTGGAACCCGGCGACCAGCACGATCTTCCCGTCGTCGAGCCCGGTGCGGATCCGGTCGGCCTTCACCTCGATGATCTTGGCCTTGGTGTGGCCGCTGTCGGTGACGATGCCGGCCTGGGAGCCGGTGAGCGAGATCGCCGTGTGGCCGAGGTCGTTGATCACCATCGCGGCCAGCGCGCAGGTCACGCGCTCGCCCGTCGAGAGCAGCATGTCCATCTCGCGCGGGTCGGGCCGTTCGGAGACCTCGTAGGCGAGCCCGACCAGCTCGTCCGTGTGCTTCCCGCGCGCGGACAGCACGGCCACCACGTTCGTGCCGGCCTCCTTGGCGCGCACGATCCGCTCGGCGGCGCGCTTGATGCGCTCCGCGTCGGCAACGGAGGTGCCGCCGAACTTCATCACGACCGTGTCGGCGCTGCTCACCGGCATGGCGGCGAACGATACCCG
This sequence comes from uncultured Thermoleophilaceae bacterium, assembly GCA_963741455.1. GTDB lineage: Bacteria > Actinomycetota > Thermoleophilia > Solirubrobacterales > Thermoleophilaceae > JACVRW01. Next base: position 78,157 of record CAVUIF010000003.1, on the reverse strand, counting down.
CGCGCCGGGCGCCCTCGTTCCCGTACCGTTCGCGTCCGTGCCCGCTGAAATCGGTCGGCGCCGACTCGCGCTCGCTCTCCTCGTGCTCCTCGCGCTCGCCGCCGGGGCGGCGGGGGCCATGGTCGGGGCGGGGCGGGACGACGACGACGATTCCGGCTCCGCCATCCCCACCCCGGGCCGGGGCGCGCCCCAGGAGCGGATCTCGTTCCTGGCGAGGATCGTGCCGCCCCCGGCGGGGGCCGAGCGGCGCCGCGCCGGGCCCGCGGTGCCGCGCAGCGTGGCGGACCTCGCGCGACGGCTCCCGGTGGAGCGGAAGGTCGCGCAGCTGTTCCTGTTCGGCTTCCGCGGCACCGACCTGACGTCCGACATCTTCGTGCGGCTGCGCCGCCTCGACCTGGGCGGGATCGTGCTCGCGGCGCAGAACTACCTTGACCCGGCGCAGCTCGCGTCGATGGCCGGCGAGGCCGCGGCGATCGCGCGCTCGGAGCGGCACGTGCCTCCCTGGGTGATGGCCACCCAGGAGGGCGGCGAGCTCAACTCCTTCCCCGACCTCCCGCCGTTCACCGTGCCGGCCGACCTCGGCTCGGCCCGCGACGCGGGCGCCGAGGCGAACGAGGCCGCCACCGCCCTGCGCGAGCTCGGGATCGTCGGCGTGCTGGGGCCGGTGGTCGACGTGGGGCTCGAGTCCGGCTCGGCGCTGGGCGCGCGCGTCTACTCGGACAACGCGGACGAGGTGGCCGCCTACGCGGACGCCACGGTGCGCGCCTACCGCCGGGGGCACGTCTTCAGCGCCGTGAAGCACTTCCCGGGGCTCGGGGCCGCCGACCAGTCGACGCGAGGAGGGCCCGGCCAGCGTGGGACTCGGACTCGAGGAGCTCGCCGAGCGCGACCTCGTGCCGTTCGAGGCGGCGGTCGACGCGGGCGTGCCCGGCGTGATGGTGAGCCATGCGCTGTACCCCTTCAGCGACTTCACCGTGCCCGCCTCGCTGTCGAAGCCGGTCGTGACCGACCTGCTCCGGCGGCGGCTCCGCTTCCGCGGCGTGGCGCTCACGGACGACCTCGCCGATCCGGCGATCACCACCATCTACACGGTCCCGGACGCCGCCGTCGATGCCGTGCGGGCGGGCGCGGACATGGTCTACATCTCGGGCTCGACGGGCGATCAGCAGGCCGCCTACGTGGCGGTGCTGCGGGCCGTTCAGCGCGGCACGATCAGCCGCCGGCGGCTCGACTCGGCCGTAGGCCGGGTGCTGCTGGCGAAGCAGGACTACGACCTGATCCGCTAGCCGGCCGGCTCGAGCTCCACCCTGTTGTCGTTGAAGGTGGGCGCGTGGCCCTTGTCGGTGAGCAGGTCGGACGTCGTGGCCTGCGCGCTCCGGCCGCCGTCGTAGTCCCGGTTCCACCAGCCCATGGGGGCGACGAGCACCCCGGGCCGCGCGTCGTCCGAGACGCGCGCGCCGCACACGAAGGCGCCGCGGTCGTTGAACACGCGCACCTCGTCTCCGTCGCCGATGCCGCGCGCGGCCGCGTCGCCCGGGCTCACCACGACCTCCGGCCGCGGCTGCGCCGAGTGCTGGCGGTCCTGATTCGCGAACGTGGAGTTCAGGAACAGGTGGGTCTTCGGAGTGATGAGCGCGAGCGGAAAGCGCTCGGCGAGCGCCTCGTTTGCCACCTCGGCCGGCGGCTCGTAGCGCGCGTGCAGCATCGCGCGGCCGGTCTCGGTGCCAAAGCCGCCCTCCGCGTGCGGGGTCGGCCCCTGGCCCAGGTCGATCTTCGTCCAGCCGCGCTCGCGCAGGCCGTTCTCCTCGAAGCCCGTCAGGAGCTGGTCCAGCAGCTCGGCGTCCGTGTCCCGGAAGCAGGGGTCGTCGAGCCCGAGGCGCTCGGCGAGCCGGCGGAAGGTCTCCGTGTTCGGCTTCGCCTCGCCGAGCGGCTCGATCGCCGGCTCGTTCCAGGTCAGGTAGTGGTGGCCCCACGAGAAGAGCACGTCCGCGTGCTCGAGCTGAGTGGTCGCCGGCAGGACGACGTCGGCGTGAGCCGCGGTGTCGGTCATGAACTGCTCGAGCACCACGGTGAAGAGGTCATCGCGACGGAGGCCTTCGAGCACGCGCTCCTGGTCGGGCGCGATCACGGCCGGGTTCGAGTTCCAGCACACGAGCGCCTTCACCGGCGGGTCGAGGCCCGGGTCGGTGAGCGCCTCGCCGAGCCGCGACATGTTGATGGTCCGCGGCTCGCCCGGGCACAGGTCCGCGCGCTGGAGCGGGTACTCGGTGACTGCCGCCGCGGTGGCGAGCGGGATGTACGAGCAGCCGCCGCCGCGGTCGCGCCAGGCGCCGGTGAGCGCCGGCAGCGAGGCGATGGTCGCGTAGGCGGCCGGAGCGCCGGCGTGGCGCTGGGCGCCCACGCCCAGCCTGAGCAGGGCGGGCCGGGTGGAGGCGAACTCGCGGCCCACGCGGGCGATCGCCTCGGCGTCGATGCCGCACCGGGCGGCGCACTCCTCGACGGTCGTGCGCCCCAGCTCCTCGAGCAGCTCGTCGTAGCCGTCGGCGTGGGCGCGGCACCAGTCCTCGTCCTGGAGCCCGGCGTCGACGACCGCCCTCATCATCCCGATCGCCAGCGCGGCGTCCGTGCCGGGCAGCGGGCGCAGGTGCTCGTCCGCCACGCGCGCGGTACGGCTGCGGAACGGGTCCACCACCACGAGCCGGGCGCCCTGCCTGCGCGCGTCGAGCAGCTTGCGCCAGAGGTGCGGCGCGGTCGAGAGCGGGTTCCAGCCCCAGACGAGCAGGTAGCGCGCGTTCGGCCACTCCTCCGGGTCCACCTCCGGAGAGGAGCCGTGCGTCTGGAGCGTGCCGGCGTAGCCCGCGGTGGCGCAGATCGTGCGCTCGAGCTTGGACGCGCCGAGGGCGTTCATCACGCGTGCCGACATCACGTCGCCCTGGATCAGCCCCTGCGTGCCCATGTAGCTGTATGGCAGGATCGCCTCGCCGCCGAACTCCTCGCGGATCCGGAGCAGGCGGTCGGCGACGACGTCGAGCGCCTCGTCCCACGACGCCCTGCGGAAGCCGCCGTGCTCGCGGATCAGCGGCTGCAGCACGCGCTCGTCCGAGTACACGCGGTCGAGGTAGTTCGACACCTTCCCGCAGAGGAAGCCGACCGTGATCGGGTGGTCCGGATCGCCGGCGACCTTCGTGGCCCGGCCATCCTCGACCGTCACGTGCATCGCGCAGGTGTCCGGACAGTCGTGCGGGCATGCGCCGCGCACAATGCGAGCCGCCATGTGGCGATCCTACGCCGGTCTAGATGGCCTGGCGACCCCGCAGCGCGCGGCCGAGCGTGATCTCGTCCGCGTACTCGAGGTCGGATCCGACCGGGAGGCCGCTGGCCAGGCGGGTTACCACCACGTCGGGCATCCGCTCACGGAGCGCGTCGGCGAGGTAGAGGGCCGTGGCCTCACCGGTGGTGGTGGCGTTCGTGGCGATGACGACCTCGCGCACGCCCGCGCCGTTGTCCACCCGGCCGAGCAGCTCGGAGATGTGGAGGTCCTCGGGATCCACGCCGTCGATCGGCGACAGGGCGCCGCCGAGCACGTGGTAGCGGCCCTGGAACTCGCCGGAGCGCTCGATCGGGATCACGTCGCTGGGCTGCTCGACGACGCAGATGGTGGCCGCCTCGCGGCGCTCGTCCTGGCAGATCCGGCACGTCGACTCGGTGGCGAGGTTGAAGCACACCTCGCAGTGGCCGACGGTCGCCTTGACCTCCTTGATCGCCTCGGCGAGGCCGAGCGCCTCCTCGTCGGACACGCTCAGGATGTGGAACGCGAGCCGCTGCGCGGTGCGCTGCCCGATGCCGGGCAGGCGAGCGAGCTCGGTGATGAGCCGGTTGACGGGCGCCGCGAACAAGGGGCCTAGAGGCTAGCGCGGCCGGCGGCTGCACTTGAGCCGCAGGCCAGCCGCCCAGGCCGCCCGGGCCCGCCAGGCCGCCGGCCGCGGCGTTCATCTTCGAGGCGGCCAGCTCCTGTGCCGAGCGGATCGCCTCGTTCACCGCCGCCTGGACCATGTCCTGGAGCATCTCGACGTCCTCCGGGTCCACGGCGCCGGGGTCGATCGTGAGCTCCTTCAGCTCGAGCTCGCCGCTGATCTTCACGGTGACCATCCCGCCGCCCGCGCTGGCCTCCACGACCTCGTTCTTCAGCTCCTCCTGAGCCTTGGCCATGTCCGCCTGCATCTTCTGGACCTGCTTCATCATCTCGTTCAGGTTGGGCTGACCCATCAGTCCTTCTCCTCGTCCGGATCGTCGAAGACCTCTTCCGCGCCGAATTCCTCGCGCAGCCGCTCGATGAGCTGGTCGTGGTCGAGCGTCGCGGGGCCGGCGGTGGGCGCGACCGAGTCGCTGAGCTCGAAGGCGAGCGTCAACGGCCGGCCCGTCATGCCCCGCACCGCGTCCGCGACCAGGTCGCGGCCCTGCTCCGCCTTCTTCTTGACGAAGGCGGCGTCGGGCGGGAACGCGACCGTGAGCCGGTCGCCCTCGACCGCGGTCGGCGAGGCGGCCCCGAGGGCGGCGCCGAGCATCCCGTTCTCCTCACCGACGGCCTGGCCGATCGCGGGCCAGAGGGCGACCACCTCGTCGAGCCCGACCTCCCCGACAGGCTGCGGGCTCGGCTCCGCCTGGGGCGCCACCGCAGCCGCGGCGCTGCCCGTGGTCGTGGGACGCGGGCTCGGGGCGGGTGGAGGCGGCGAGGCATCCTGGGGCTGCGCCGGCGCCGGGGCGACGCCCACGGCTCGCTCCAGCTGGTCGAGCCGGAACATCAGCGCCTGGAGCGACAGGTCGGCCTGGGGCTGGGTGGCCTTCAGGAGCGCCATCTCGAGCTGGATGCGCGGCTCGCTGCCGTCCTTCACGGCCGCGATGGCCGCGGCGAGGAAGTCGATCGCGCGCAGGATCTCGCCCTGGGAGATGCGCTCTGCCTGGGAGGCCAGCCGGTCGGTCTGCTCCGCGGTGACCGAGAACGAGTCGGGCACGTGCCCGAGCGTCTGCACCACGAACAGGTGGCGCAGGTGCGCGGACAGGTCGCGCATGAACTGGGTGAAGTCGCGCCCCGACTCCGACAGCGCCTGCACCGTGAGCAGCGCCTCGCGCGGGTCGCGGCCCGCCAGCGCCTCGCCCGCCCTCAGCACCAGCTCGGCGTCGGCCACGCCGAGGATCTCGAGGACGTCGTCCAGCTTCACCTCGTTGCCGCCGTACGTGACGAGCTGCTCGAGCGTGCCGAGCGCGTCCCGGAACGACCCGGTGGCGGCGCGCGCCAGCATCCCCACCGCCGGATCCGGGATGGTGATGCCCTCCTCGGCCGACACCCGCTTCAGCACGCCGGCGATCTGCTCGAGCGACGGGCGCTGGAAGTCGAACCGGTGGCAGCGGTCGATGATCGTGGCCGGCACCTTGTGCGCCTCGGTCGTGGCGAGCACGAAGACCACGTGCTGGGGCGGCTCCTCGAGCGTCTTCAGGAACGCGTTCCACGCCGCCGTGGTGAGCATGTGCGCCTCGTCGAGGATGTAGACGCGCTTGCCGCCCTGCATCGGCGCCAGCGCCACGTTCTCGCGCAGCTCGCGGATGTCGTCCACGGAGTTGTTCGACGCCGCGTCCATCTCCACCACGTCGAGCGAGGTGCCAGCCAGGATCGCCTGGGCGACGGGCGACTCCTGGTCGAAATCGGCCCGCGCGCCGCCCTCGGCGTTGAGCGCGCAGGCCAGCAGCTTGGCCATCGAGGTCTTGCCCGTGCCCCTGGATCCGACGAACAGATACGCGTGGTGGACCTTGTCCAGCTCGATCGCGTTGCGGAGCGTCTTGACGATGTGCTCCTGGCCCACCACCGCGTCAAAGGTCCGTGGGCGGTGGCGGCGGTAGAGGGAGAGCATCGGTCGGGTCATGCTAGCCGCCGCTTGGGCTGGAGGCCCGGCTGCCGATAAAACCTGTGTGGAGACCCAGACTCCGCATCCGCTGTCGCTCGGCACGCGCGATTACGCACGCGCCGCGCTGGCCCGCGCCTTCGAGGAGGCGGCCGTGATGCCGGGCACGCTTCTCCCCCACGAGCTCCTTCAGGACCTCACCGAGGCGGCCGGCAGGATCGTGGACGAGGTCACCTCCAACGGGACCGAGCTGTTCCCCAAGGACGGGTCGGGGCCGTGGGCGTACATCATCGAGCACTCGGTCGACGCCACCGTGATCGGCCTCCAGATCGGCCGCAAGCTGCTGCCCGGCGAGTCGCTCGAGGAGCTCGGGATCGGCCTCTTCCTCCAGGACATCGGCAAGCTCGCGCTGCCCGAGGCGATCGTCCAGAAGCCCGGCCCGCTGGCGCCCGACGAGTGGGCGCTGATGATGAGGCACCCGCTGCTCGGGCTCGAGTTCCTGCGCGACGACTCCATCCCCGCGGGCGCGAAGTCGGTGGTGCGCTCGCACCACGAGCGCTGGGACGGCTCCGGCTACCCGGCCGGGCTGGTCGGCGAGGAGGCAACCGTGTTCGCCCGCATCGCGGCGGTGGCGGACAGCTTCGACGCGATGACGAGCGAGCGCTACCACGCACCGGCGGCGCCCGTCCCCGTGGCGGCCGAGATCATCCGCTCAGCCGCGGGCATCGACTTCGATCCCGACGTCGTCGCCGCGCTGCTCGGCTAGTCCCGCAGGTCCAGCGCGGCGCCGACGATCGTCTCGGCGTCGATCTCGTGATGGCGGAAGACCTCGTCGAGGTCGCCCGACTGGCCGAAGCGGGTCACCCCGAGCGGCGTGAGCGGCACGGCGTTCACCGCGCCGAGGAAGGCGAGCGCGTTCGGGTCGCCGTCCAGCACGGTCACCATCGGCGCCGCGCGGCCGGCCGGGAACAGCTCCTCGAGGATCGCCGGCGGATGCTCGCCGAACCCGGCCCGCGCGCGCAGCGCGCGGTGCAGCAGGTCGGCGCTCGTGACGCACACCACGTCGGTGTCCGGGCCGAGCGTCTCCGCGGCCGCCAGCACCTCGGGCATGACCGCCCCCATTCCCACGAGCGTCACGGCCGGGCGGCCCTCCGCCCGCCGCAGCGCGTAGCCGCCCGCGAGCACCTGCTCGCGGCGCGCGTCCGAGGCCTCCTCGCCGGCGAGCGCCTGGTCGATCGGGCGGGTCGAGAGCCGGAAGTACGCCGACTCCCCGTCCGGCCGTCCCAGCCGCGACAGCGCGTTCAGCAGCGTCCACTCGAGGTCCTGCCCGAAGGCGGGCTCCCAGAAGGTGCACCCGGGCTGCCCGATGCCGATCGACGGGGTGACGATCGACTGGTGCGCGCCGCCCTCGGGAGCCAGCGCGACCCCCGAGGGGGTGCCGATCAGGATCGACTGGCCGCCCGCGTAGATCCCGAACGACCACGGCTCGAGCGCTCGGCCGACGAACGGGTCGTAGATCGTCCCGATCGGGAGGAGAGGCTGGCCGTGGCGGCTCCAGGTGGCGCCGAGCTCGCCGAGCAGGCCCACCAGGTTCGTCTCGGCGATGCCGAGCTCGATGTGGCGGCCGCCCGTGGTCTCGTGCCAGTGCACGAGCGTCTGCGGGTCGTCCGCGAACCAGTCGCGCCGTTCGCCCACCGACCAGATGCCCGACTTGTTGATCCACCCGCCGAGGTTCGTGGAGCTGGCCACGTCCGGGCTCACCGTGACCACCCGCTCCGCCACCTCGGGCGCGTCGTGCACGAGGTCCACGAAGAAGCGCCCGAAGGCCTGCTGGGTGGACTCGCTGCCGCGGTGCTTGCGCCCCAGCGTGGCGGGCACGGACGGCGGCCGGCGCGGCTCGGGCTCGTCACGGGCGAGCACCGTGGCCGCCGCGGCCGCGAGCTCCGCCTCGGGGCTGCCCGGGTCGAACGTGCGCCCACGGGTCCTCGGGGTCGGCGCCGAGCTGGCCTCCGAGCTCCGTGAACTGCTCGTTCGTGAGGAGCGCCGAGTGGTTCTCCGGGTGGCCCTCGATCGGCAGCGACCAGCCCTTGATCGTGTAGGCGAATATCACGGTCGGGCGGTCGTGCTGCACGGCGCGGTACGCCTCGATCAGCTTTCCGATGTCGTGCCCGCCGAGGTCGCGGAAGCCGGCGCGCAGCTCGTCGTCCGGGAGCTCGGCCACCAGCGTCGCGAGCCCGGCGTTGCGGCCGGGCAGGCGCTCGCGGAGGTCCGCCGGCTCGGCCCGCAGGAGGCGCTGGTACTCCTCGTTCGGCATCTCGTCGATCCGGCGGCGCAGGTCCTCGCCCCCGGCCCGCTCGAACAGCGCGTCCAGCCTGCGCCCGTACTTCACGGTCAGCACCTGCCAGCCGGCCGCCTCGAACATCCCGGCGAGCCGCCCGAACGCGATGTCCGGGACCACGCGGTCGAGGGACTGGCGATTCAGGTCCACGACCCAGAGCACCTCGCCAAGCCGCGCCACCCACGGGTCGGCGATCGCCTCCCAGACCGCGCCCTCGTCGAGCTCGGCGTCGCCCAGCAGGGCGATCTGGCGCCCGCGCGGCGGCGCCTCGAAGCGGTGGTGCTCGAGGTAACGGCGCGCGATCGCGCCCCAGATCGGGGCGGTCGCGCCGATGCCGACGGAGCCGGTCGAGTAGTCCACCGGGTCGGGGTCCTTCGTCCGGCTCGGGTAGCTCTGGAGGCCGCCGAACGCGCGGAGCGACTCGAGGTAGGGCCGCTCGAGCCGACCCAGCAGGTAGTTGATCGCGTGGAGGACCGGCGAGGCGTGCGGCTTCACCGAAACGCGGTCCTCGGCCCTCAGCTCCGAGAACCAGAGCGCGGTCATGAGGCTCACCATCGACGCGCTCGACGCCTGGTGGCCGCCGACCTTCACCCCGGAGCGATTCTCGCGTACGCGGTTGGCGTGATGGACGATCGCGGTGGCGAGCCAGAGCACCCGCCGCTGGACCGCCTCGAGCGTCTGGAGGTCAGTCGCCGCGTGCGGCTGCGACGGCGGACTCGTGGTCGGAGAACCACTCAAGGCGAGTGATTCTCCCATGCCGAACCGTGTAGACGATCTGGATCGGCAGCTCGCCCTCCACACCGCTCGCGCGACCGGTCGTTTGCCAGCGGCCGACCGCGAGAACTCGGTCGCCGTACGCCTCGACCTTTTCCGTCTCGATTTCGAAGGACTGCCAGACGCTCACCCAATCCTCGGTGATTTCGCGAAACGCGGCCTTTCCCTTCGACGGCTTCGTGTCCGGCCAGTCCGGGCTTGGCTGGTGGACGATCGTCGTCGTCGTAGAGATCGAGCATGCCCTCGATGTCGCCCGCGTTCATGCGCTCCGCGACTCGAAGGACGACTTCCACAGGATCGGTCATCGAAAGTGGACCGTGCACCCGTCTCTGGAACTCGATCTCGGGCGTGCCCGCCGATCCTCGGCTCCGGCCAGGCTTGCCCGCGGCGCACGAGCGGTATCGCTTAAGGCTGCTTCCTCCCGGATCTGACCTGGTTCGCGAGCGCTCGCCGCGCGGGACCCGGCCATCGACGCCTCGGTCCGGCGTACTGGCCCCGAGAGCCGAAGCCCCTCGAACGGGAATTCAGCCCTGCTAGAGCGGATTGCAGGTGACAGGGCACCGCTACCTCCCCGCCTAGCACGGTCCACGGGAAAGGCTAGCGTTTCGGCCCCCCTCCGTGCGGAGAAAAGGAGGGTCTATGCAGATCCTGGGCCTCATCATCATCGGCATCGTCATCGGCATCCTGGCCAGGCTCGTCCTGCCCGGACGTCAGAGCATCGGCGTCGGCATGACCATCCTGCTCGGCATCGCCGGCGCGCTCGTTGGAGGGATCGTCGCGAGCGCAATCGGGACGGGCGACATCTTCGAGCTGAACATCATCGGGACGATCGTCGGCGTGATCGCCGCGGCGGGCTTCATCGGCGTGGCCGACTCGGCCGGCATCGGGCGCGGCGGCAGGCGCGACGAGCTCGGGCCGGGCCGCTAGGCCGCGCGCGCCGGCCAGCGCCTAGGCTGCCCGGCATGGCACTCAGACAGTCGGTCTCCACAGACGCCGCGCCTCAGGCGATCGGCCCCTACTCGCAGGCGATCCGCACGGGCAGCCTGCTGTTCTGCTCCGGCCAGGTGCCGCTCGACCCGTCGAGCGGCGAGCTGGTCAAGGACGACATCGAGGGACAGACGCGCCGCTGCCTCGAGAACCTCTCGGCGGTGTGCGAGGCGGCGGGCGGCTCGCTGTCCGACGCGGTGCGGTGCACCGTGTACCTGACCGACATGAACGACTTCGCGCGCGTGAACGAGGTGTACGGATCGTTCTTCGAGGGCGCCGACCCGCCCGCCCGCGTGGCCATCGGCGTCGCCTCGCTGCCGAAGGGCGCCGACGTCGAGGTCGACGCGATCGTCGCGCTCTAGAGGCCCGGGCCGGTGATGCGGCGCGTGCCGGCGGTGGTGCGCACGTACACCTGCCACGAGTAGTAGGAGAAGAACGCGCGCGGGTCGCGCCGGATCCGGTTCGCGTAGGCGAGCACGGCGTTCACGTAGTGGTCGGACGGGTTGTACGCGTGGAGCGCGCCGCGCAGGTCACCGGGCGCGCCCGAGGCGTGCAGGTAGTTCGCCGCGCCGAGGATCGCGTCGCGCGGGTCGCGGATGTTCCCGCCCATCCCGTACGCGGCCCAGGTGGAGGGGATGAACTGCATCGGCCCCTGCGCGCCCGCCGTGCTCGTGTTGCGGAGGCGCCCGAACGCCGACTCCACGAGGTTCACCGCCGCGAGCACGTGGACGGGCACGTCGAAGCGGCGGCGGGCCTCGCGGTAGTGGGCGAGCAGCCGGCCCGCCGGGCGCGCCGGGCCCGTCCTCCAGTGGCTGCGCGTGACCGGCACGTAGAGCGCGTTCAGCTCGCGCTTGGCGCGCAGCGTCGCTCGAACGTGAGCGGCGATCCTGCCGGGGGTCTGGGCGAGCACGTCGGAGGCCAGCCTTCGCCGCTTGCTGAGCAGGAGGTGGATGCGCTGCTCGTGGAGCGCCCAGAGGGTCACCTCCTCGGGCGGCCGCCCGCGCGCTATGTCGCCGTCCGCGCGCCAGCGCCCGACCGCGCCGTCGAGCGCGCGGTGGGTCGTCACCAGATGCTCGGCGAGCGGGGCCGCCTCGCGGGGGATCGGAGCGGTTGGTGCGGGAGCAGCGGGGCCCGGAAGGAGCGCCAGCACAGCTACGACAACCTTGGTCAGCACCATCGAGACGGTAGATACCCCGGTCACGTCACTCGCAGCGGCCCGCCGTCCACCTCGCGGTGATCGCCGCGCTCCACGAGCCTCGCCAGGCGGTCGAGCGCCTCGTGGACGTCGGCGAAGCGGGTGTAGAGCGGCGGCACTCCCAGCCGGATCGAGTCCGGCCCGCGGAAGTCGGGGATCACCTTCGCCCGCTCGATCAGGGCGCGGCAGACCGGCCACGCCTCGTCGTGGGCGAGGCTCACGTGGGCGCCGCGCCGCGCCGGGTCGCGCGGGCTCGCGAGCCGGAAGCCGAGCGGGGCGAGGCGCTCGTCGTGGATCTTGACGATCAGCTCGGTGAGCGCCCGCGCCTTCTCGTGCAGCCGCTCGATGCCCGCCTCCGCCACCAGCCTCGCACCCGTCTCGACACCCGCGAGCGCAAGGATCGGCGGCGTGCCGGCGAGGAAGCCGCGCACGCCGGGCGCGGGGTCGTACGGCCGCTCCATCCGGAACTGGTCGCGCTGCCCGAACCAGCCCTGGATCGGCGTCCGGAGCTCGCCCTGGAGCGCCCTCGCGCACGTACAGGAAGGCGGGCGCCCCGGGGCCGGCGTTCAGGTACTTGTAGGTGCAGCCGACGGCCAGGCCGACGCCGCGCGCGTCCAGGCCGACCGGCACCGCGCCCGCGGAATGAGAGAGGTCCCAGATCACGCGGGCGGGCCCGGCGGCGCGCTCGATTCCCTCGATGTCGGCGAGCGCCCCCGACCGGTAGGCCACGTGCGAGAGGCAGACGAGCGCGACGTCGCCATCGCCGCACGCGCGCTCGACGTCCTCAGGCCGCGGGCCCTCGAGCGGGTCCGGGTCGAACACCCGCAGCTCGCGGCCGTGGAGCCGGGCGAGCCCGTCGAGCACGTAGCGGTCGGTCGGGAAGTTCTCGGAGTCGGTGACGATCGCGCCGGGCCGGCCGGCGAGCACGGCCCCGGCGAGCTTGAACAGGTTCACCGTGGTCGAGTCGGAGACGATCACCTCGCCGGGGCGGGCGCCGAGCACTCCGCTCGCCAGGAGGTCGCCGGCCCGCTCGGGAAGGTCGATCCACTCGTGCCACCCGCCGACCAGCTCGGTGCCCCACTGGGCCGTCAGCTCGTTCAGGCGGTCGCGAGTCGCAACGGGCAGGCGGCCGAGCGAGTTGCCGTCGAGGTAGATCGTCTCGGGGTCGTCGATGACGAAGCGCTCGCGGAACGGCGCGAGCGGGTCCGCGGTGTCGAGCCGCTCCGCGTGTGCGCGGTCCGTCACCGCTCCTCCAGCCATGACGTGACCGGCGCCCAGGCGTCCGAATCCGGGTCGAGATGCTCCATGTGCCCCACGCCCGGCAGCTCCACGAGCTCGCACGCGTCGCCGCCCTCGGCGGCGCGAGCGGCGTAGCGGCGGGAGAGCTCGGCGGGCACGACGTCGTCCGCCTCGCCGTGCACGAGCAGCACCGGCACCTTCAGCGGGACGCACTCGATTGGCGAGGCCAGGTCGTAGCGCTGCGGATGCCTCCCGGGAGGGCCGCCGAGCAGGCGCTTCGCGACACCGCGCGACAGGCCGAGCCGCGCGGCCTCGCGCAGGTCCGACGACGCCCGCCTGCGCCACCGCCCCGGCGAGGCGGATGCTCGGCTCGGCGCCAGGCGCGCCGGCCGGGAGCGTCGGCCGCGGCGGCTGCCCAGAGCGCCAGGTGCCCACCGGCCGAGTGGCCGATGGCGACGACCCGGCTGGTGTCGAGCGGCTCATTCAGCCTCCCGAGGTGGTCGATGCCGGCGGCCACGTCCCGGAACGTCTCCGGCCAGCCGCCCCGGCTGCGCCAGCCGAGCCGGCGGTACTCGAGGTTCCACACCGCCCAGCCGCGCCCGGCCAGGTCGGCGACGAGCGCGTCCCCGAGCCGCAGGTCGTAGCGGGCACGCCAGAACCCACCGTGGACGAGCACGGCCACCGGCCACGGAGCCGAGCCCGCCTCGGGCCTCGTGAGCTCGCCGAACTGGTCCCGCGCCTCACCGTAGGAATGCCGCCGCGACTCGATGCCGGGGAGTATCGCGAGCCGCCTACAATGGTCCCTCTCCCGGGCGCGTAGCTCAGCGGGAGAGCGCTCGCCTCACACGCGAGAGGTCGCTGGTTCGAACCCAGCCGCGCCCATCCGCACTGTCACTCGGCCGTCACGCCGTGCTGCTTCAGGTAGTCGAGATAGAACGGTCTCAGCAGCTCCGCGACATCGCCTCGGCCGGCGTCGGTGATGTCGTCGAGATGTGCGGCGATCGTGGCGATGTCCGACTCCGCGGAGACATCCGCCTCGGCTTCGCGCAGCTCGCCGGCTCCGGCCTCGGCGACCGGTAGCACCTCCATCAGCCGCCAGAAGTAGCGGATATCGAGGTGGCGCCGCGCGCGACGCCCGGCCAGATCGTGGAGCTCGGCCGTGGAAAGCCGGTCGAGCGAATCGTCATCGGACATGAGGCCGGGAGCCTACTCAGCCACGGTGCACGATCCGGCCGCCGACCATCGTGAGGTCGACCTTCGTCTTCGACACGCGCTTGAGTGGCACATTCAGGATGTCGCGGTCCAGCACGATCAGGTCGGCCGCGAGGCCCTCGCGCACCCGGCCGGTCAGCTTCTCCTGGTGCAGCTGGAAGGCGCTGTTCCGGGTGTGCATCGCAAGCGAGCGGCGAAGGCTCAGCCCCTCCTGCCGCCAGAGCGGCTTCGGGTAGCCCTCGTAGACCTCGTCGGCCGTGCGGTTCACGGCGATCTCGATCTGGCGGAATGGGAGCAGCGGGTCGACCGGCCAGTCGCTGCCGCCGCAGAGTCGCGCGCCCGCGCGCGCGAGGCTGCCCGCCGGGTAGACCCAGCGCCAGCGGTCGCCGATGTAGGGCCTCAGCGCGTCGACCGTGTAGGAGTCGCGGCCCGCCCAATGGAGCTGCATGCTCGCGAGCACGCCAAGCCGCCTGAAGCGGCGGAAGTCGCGCGGATGGACCAGCTCGAGGTGGGTGATCGTGTGGCGGTTGTCGCGCGGGCCGCCGCGGCGCCGCGCGTGCTCGAAGGCGTCGAGCGCGGAGCGCACGGCGCGGTCGCCGATCGCGTGCACGTGGACCTGCCAGCCGGCCTCGTCGAGGGCGGCGATCGCGCGGTTGGCCAAACGCTGCTTGAAGTAGGTCGGGCCGCGGCTGCGCCCCGGCACCCAGCGCGGGTTCCGCTTCGTGCCCCTGTTCACGCGGTAGGGCTCGAGCAGCGCCGCGGTTTGCGTGGGATGCTCGATCACGCCGTCGAAGAACATCTTCACGGTGCGCATCCCGATCCCGGCGCGTCCGTAGGTCGCTCGCCGCTCCTCGAGGCGCGCGAGCATCCGCTCGGGATCCGACGCGAGGCGGGCGGAGACATCCATCGCGACCGACGGCCTGATCGGGAGCGCGCCCCGGTCGGCAACCGTCGCGAGCGCCGCCAGCTCCGTCGGGCCCACCCACGCGTCCAGGTAGGACGTGATGCCCTGCGCCGCCATCGCTCGGTGACCCGCCTCCAGCGCGTCCGCGTTCTGCTCGGTCGTGAGCTCCGGGATCTTCGCGGCCACGAGGCCGATCGCGTTGTCCTGGAGGACGCCGGTCGGCTCCCGGCCCGGACCGCGCTCGATCTTGCCGCCCTGGGGGTTGCGCGTCCGCGCGGTGATCCCGGCAATCTCGAGCGCGCGGGAGTTCGCCACCGCCGTGTGGCCGCTCAGGTCGATCACGAGGATCGGGCGGCGCGTCGGCAGCGTGTCGAGGTCCTCCTTCGTCGGCTGCCTGTCCATCCCGGACGGCTCCCACAGGTCGACCGACAGCCAGCCGTCGGGCTCCTGGTCGCGAGTGCGGTCGAGGATGCGGCGAAGCGCCCGGAGGAATGGCCGCAGGTCGAGCTTGCGGTAGTTCAGGGTGGGCTTGGTGAGCGCGAGCCCGCCCGAGAGCGGGTGCGTGTGCCCGTCGTGGATGCCGGGCATCAGCGTGCGGCCGCGGAGCTCGATCACCTCGGTCGAGGGACCGGCGAGCGCCGCTGCGCCGGCGTTGGTGCCGACGTACGCGATCCGCCCGCCGCGGACCGCGACCGCGTGCACGCCCCGCGTGCGGGTCATCGTGAGCACGCGCCCGTTCCGGAAGATCGTGTCGGCCGGTCCCGTCTGGGCGAACGCGCCGGCCGGGCCGGCGAGGGCGGCGCCCGCGGCCACCGCGACGCCGTCGCGAACGAACCGCCGGCGGGAGATCGCGGTTTCCATTGCACGACTCTAACCGCGCGCTTGCGTTCCGTGGGATCCGTGAGACCGTGGGGCACAGTGTCCCGACGCCTCGCTGCGTGCGCGCTGGCCGCCCTAGCCTGCGCGACGGTCCCCTCATCCTCCTCGGCCGACGTCGGGCCGGACGGCTGGGGCATCGCGGACGACATGTACGTGCCGAGGATCACTCTCGACGAGACGTTCGACGAGCTCGAGCCGAAGTCGTTCCGCCTGATCGCGGCCTGGGACCGGCTGCACGATGCCGCGTACCGTTCCGAGATCCAGGCGAAGATCGCCGAGGCCAACGCCGCCGCCCGCATCCCCGGTCGGCATGGAGATCGCGGTCTCCTTCTCGGTGCCGCCGCAGACCTGGCAGGGCGTGCCGCTCACCGGGCAGGCGTGGCTGGACCAGGTCGCCCCGTTCATCGCGAGGTTCACGCCGGACGTGGAGTGGTGGAGCCCGGTGAACGAGCCGGGGCTCAAGGGCTGGACCTTCACGCCCTCCGGCGCCGCCAAGGTGGCCGAGTTCTCCGTCCTTCTCAGGGACCACCTCCAGCAGCTCCACCCGGACGACAGGCAGCTCTCGCCGGACTTCAACGACCACTACAACTCCGACGGGACGGGGACGCTGAGGCGCCACCCCGACGGCACGTCGTTCGTCGAGCGCTACGTCAAGCTCTTCGACGCGGCCGGGGGCTATTTCGGAGACATGGCCTCCTGGCACGTGCATGGCGGCGTCCGGAACACGAGCGCACTCAGCACGGACGACTTCATCGCCACCCTCGCCGCGACGTCCGGGGCCGGGCTGCCCATCTGGATCACGGAGGCCGGCTCTCCCGTCGAACGACACACGTGCCCCCGGTCAGACGGAGGCGCAGCAGGCCGCCCAGGTCCAGTTCCTCGCCGACACCAACACCGGGATCGCCTCGCGCGACCAGATCACGCGGATCAGCTACTACCACATGCGCCAGGAGCCGGACCCGTTCGCGGCCACCTGCACGGCGAAGGCCGGCTTCCCGTGGGACACCGGCCTCGTGCGCGTCTGCGGGGAGAAGCGGCCGGCCTGGTACGTGTGGTGCCTCGCCTCGCGGCAGGCGGACGGGGCCTGTTACGACGACTCGCCGGGCGTGGCGTCGTGGGGCTCCACCCGGATCGACGTGTTCTGGCGCGGCAATGGCGACGACGACGCCACCTACGCCAGGTACTGGGACGGCACCGTGCGGACGACGTGGTCGAGCGTGAGCTCGCACGGCGGTTCCACGAGCTCGAGCCCGGCGGCGGTCGCGCCGGCGTCGAGGCGGCTCGAGATCTACCAGCGGGGCGCGGGCAACGCCGTGTACAACCGCCGCTTCAACGGGAGCTCGTGGTCCGCGTGGAGCTCGATCGGAGGAACCACCTACGCGAGCCCGGCCGCCTCCGCCCGGCGCGGCACGTCGATCGTCGACGTGTTCATCCGCGGCACGGACAACACGATCCAGCACCGCTCGCGCAACGGCAACACGTGGTCGTCCGGCTGGACCTCGATCGGCGCGCCTCCCGGCGGCGCCACGTCCGCGCCGGCCACGGTCTCGAACGGGACCGGTAGGACCGAGGTCTTCGTCCGCGGCGGCGACGGCGCGATCTGGCGGCGGACCCGCACGTCGTCCTGGGGCGCGTGGACGAGCATCGGTGGCGCCACCACCTCGGCGCCCGCGGTCACGAGCCGCGGCACCAACCGGGTCGACCTGTTCGCCCGCGGCGCGGACGGCCAGATCCTGCATCGCTGGACCGACGGGAGCACCTGGTCGGCATGGGTCACTCTCGCCGGGTCCACCCTCTCGGCGCCCGCGGCGGTGGCGCCGAGCTCCAGCCGCATCGACCTCTGGTCGCGCGGGACGACGGGCGCGCTGCAGCACCGGGTGTGGCGGTCGTCTAGCGGATGGTCGGCCTGGAGCGCGACCTGGCAGCAGGGCCCGCGCTAGGCCCATGACCGTCTTGCGACGCACCCTCGGGCAGTTCCGGAGCCGCGACGCGGTTCTTGTCCACCATCGCGGCCAGGATCAGCGCGAAGGCCGGCAGCCGCAGGGTGTAGCGGAAGAAGAAGTCAGGCCCCGGCCGACTGCGTCGGCCGGGTGGCCGGCGTCTCGGGCGGCCCCTCACGCGCGAAGCGCGAGCCTCGCGCCGGGCCGGCCGCGCGGCTGAGCCGCATCACGCCCAGCGTGAGCGCGGCCACCAGCAGGATCGCCACGAGCAGCACGACGAGGTAGGCGACCGTCTTCAGCGCCGGCGAGACATCGTCCTTCTGCTCGCGCTGGAGCAGCTCCACGTCGCGCACGAAGCTTCGCTCGGACGAGGCCCGCGCGGGGATCGCCTCGACGGGGATCGCCGGGTCCTCGGGGAAGTAGACCGGCAGTCCCTGCACGGCGCCGTCCTTGTGCAGCCGCAGCGACGCCTTCCACGTGCCGTACACCGGCACCGGCTTGGTCGTGCGCCAGACGCCGGGCGAGATCTCCTCGAGCGGGTCGACCACCGAGCGCCCCTCCTGGCCCTGCCAGGCGGTGCTCACGAACCAGTGCGCGTCGTCCGCCGCGTCGGGAGGATCGAGGCGCGCGGTCGCGTGCACGGTGGGCCGATTGCCGCCGTCGACCTCGGTGAGCTCGAGGTTCGCGCGGATCTGCTCGCCATCGGATACCGGCACCGCGTACACGAGCACGGCGATCAGCGCCGCGGCCGCGAGGGCGCCGGGCACCCAGGACACGCGCTCGCGCGGCCCGGCCGCGGAGACGCCGTTCCCGATCAGCGCTCCCAGCACGGCGCCGCCCATCGCCGCGACGAAGCCCGCGATCGCGGCCTCCGGCAGGAGGCTCGCCGGCCACTCGATCGTCCACCAGATGTACGACCACGCCCACTCGGCGGCCAGCCCGATCGTGCCGATCCCGGCGCCCGCGATCAGCCCGAAGCGGACGGCCCGGCGCGGATCCACGCGCAGGGCGACCAGCTCGACGACCGCCGCCTCGACGAGGTAGAGCGGGAAGTGAAGGCCGGTGTGCCCGAACGTCGGCGTCACGAGCAGGGACAGCGCGCCGCGGATCAGGATGAAGAAGGCGGCCGCCGCCAGCGCGCCACCCTTGCCGAAGTACACGCGCGCGGTCACGAGCGCCACCGACGCCGCGATCATCAGGAGCACCGGATGCAGCACGAGCTTGAACTGCGGGACCGCGAAGTCGTACTCGCCCTGGAAGGTGGAGAGCGCGACCAGGAAGGCTCCCGCGAAGCCCGCGATGAGCGCGCGGCGCATGCCCTCGCCGTCCGAGGAGTCCGCCGCCCGCGCCTCCCGGGCGCGCAGGCCCTCGGACATCAGCACGAGGCCGCCCAGCACCGACAGCGCGGCTCCGCCGAAGAGCAGGAGGTGAGTGGGCCCGTAGAGCGTCACGTCCTGGCCGAAGATGCGGTGCCAGATGTCGTCGAGCGGGAACGCCGACAGCGAGATCACGGCGCACAGCAGGATCAGCACGCCGCCGAGCGGGGCGTCCCACGCGCCCGGGATCGGCACCGCGCTGCGGCTCGGCCGCTCGTCCGGCATGAAGATGGCGATCAGCCCCGCCGCGAAGATCCCGAACAGGCCGACGAGGATGAAGTAGTGCGAGGCGTTCGCGAACGGGCCCTCGTCACGCCCGGAGTCGATGTGCGTCGCGATGTCCCAGTACATGCCGAACACGGCCACGATCAGCGCGGTCGAGAGCACTGTCAGGGGCACCACGCACCAGCCGGGCAACCCGGTCTGTCGCTCGCCGAGCGCGCCCGCGCGCCTCAGGAGCTGCGTGCGCCCGCTCCGGTGCGCGAGCACGAGCGCGAACATGGCGGCGGTCAGGATCGCCCCGCCAACCGTGCCGATGATGATCTGGATTGTCTCTCCGCCGCCTGCCGGCGGTGTCTCCGCTTGCCCTATCACGGTATGTCCTATCCCCGGGAAAGCGGCTAACTGAACACTGGGTCAGTTAGCGTGCGGGACGGCGCGCGGGGCGAGCCGTTCGGCGGCTAACAGGGCGTGGACCTGCTGGATCGCCCCGCCCCCCTCGCCGACCGCCGAGGCGACCCGGTTCACCGAGCCATGGCGCAGGTCGCCGGCGGCGAGCACGCCGGGCATGCTCGTCTCGAGCCCGAGCGGCGCCCTCTCGAGCGGCCACTCGTCCGTGCCCGCGGCGTCCTGGCCGGTCAGGACGAAGCCGCGGCTGTTGCGCGCCACCTCGGGCGGCAGCCAGTCCGCGTGCGGGCGCGCGCCGATCAGAAGGAACAGGCCCGCGCACGGGATCGTCTCCTCCATTCCCCCGGTGCGGAGCGTCAGCTCCGTCAGCCAGACGTCGTCGCCCGCGCCGCCCACGACCTCTGTGCCGAGCCGCACGTCGATGTTCGGGTTCGCCTGCACCTGCCGCGCGAGGTAGTGCGACATCCCCGCGCCCAGCGAGCCGGCGCGCACCGCGAGCGTCACACGCCGCGCGTAGCGCGCCAGGTGAAGCGCGGCCTGGCCGGCCGAGTTCGCGCCGCCCACCACGCACACGTCGAAGCCGGTGAGCCCGGGCGCCTCGGAGGCGGGCCCGCCGTAGAAGACGCCGGCGCCCGTGAACTGGTCGAGCTCCGGGACGTCGAGGCGCCGGTACGCCGCGCCCGTCGCGAGGACCACCGCGCGGGCGGACACGCGCCCGAAGACGGACAGCTCCACGCCGAGCCGGTCGCCGTCGCGCGCCAGGCCCGTCGCGCGCTGCATGAACGCGAACTTGGCCCCGAACACCCAGGCCTGCTCGTAGGCCTGCTCCGCGAGCCGCCCGCCGCTGATCCCGCGCGGAAAGCCGAGGTAGTTGCGGATCAGCGAGCTCGAGGTGGCCTGGCCGCCGAGCCCGCCGGCGTCGACGACGAGCGTGTTCAGGCCCTCCGACGCGCCGTAGACCGCGGCGGACAGCCCGGCCGGCCCCGCGCCCACGATCAGCAGGTCGAACTCGTCCCGCTGCGGGTCGATTCCGATCCCCACCGCGCCGGCGATCTCGGCGTCGCTCGGATCCGCGAGCTTGGTGCCGTCGGGGAACACCACCAGCGGAAGCTTCGAGTTCGTCTTCGCGTCGCCGATCAGCGCGCGGCCCTCGTCGGAGTCGGCCAGGCAGAAGCTGTGTGGGAAGGCGCAGCGCTGGAGGACGTTGCGGAGCTCGTAGGCGCGTCCGTGCCACGTCTCCCCCACGACGTGGATCGTGTGCGACGCCTCCCGGCGCGCGTAGCTCCACTCGAGGAGGAAGCTCGACACCGCGTGGTGGAACGGCTCGTCCGGCTGGCGTGCGGGCCGCAGCACGTAGTAGTCGATCTCGCCGTGCGCCATGGCCTCGAAGATCGCGTGGCCGGTGGCCTCGTCGGTCCAGTCGCCCCACGAGATCAGGAGCCCGCGCTTCGCGTGGGGGTGGAGGCGGTGCACCCCCGCGAGGAGCCGGCTCCCCGTCGTGCCCGAGAGCCACTGGGGCGCCAGCACGAGCGCCACGTCCTCCCCGTCGCCGGCAAGCTGCCCGAGCTTCGCGAGCGCGTCGTCCGCCGAGGAGGTGCAGACGACCGTGTAGTTGCAGGCGTAGCGGTCGTTCAGCGCGCGCTCGACCGCGGCGAGGGCGTCGGGATCCTCCTCCACCGCGAATAGCACGGGACCGGCCATGTGGTGAGGCTACTCGTAGACGACGAGGTCCGGCTGGGGCCGCAGGCGCAGCACCTCGCGCGGCTTCATCAGGTTCAGGTCCTCCTTGTAGAAGAGCTTGAAGCCGTGGTGGCGGTCGCGCCGCCCGCGCGTGAACTCGCGGTACTTCGACACCTTGTTCGGCTTGTCCCCGAAGCCGTCCACGTTCACGACGAGCGCGACGCCGGGGTCCCGCTCGAGCTGCGTCCTCGTCCTCGATCATGTCGCCGGTGAAGCGGTGCACCACGAGCAGCTTCTGCGGCAGGTCGTGCCGGCGCACCAGATCGGACAGGTAGCGCGACACCTCGTTCACGGTCGCGGCGTCGGTCGACCCGATCTCCTGGGCGGGCAGCAGCGGCGGCTCCATGCTCCACTCGGGATCGAGCGCCAGCCCCACGTCCGGCTCCTTCAGCCAGCGCTCGAGCGCCTTCGCCTCCTGGAGGAAGGGCGCGTAGCCGGGCTGGATGTCGAGCAGCAGCAGCGCCCTGCGGCGGCGCGCCGCGCGGAGGTAGCGGCGGATCGTCGACGGGTCCTGGCGGATCGAGTGGTCGCCCCCGTCGCCCGGCTCGCTCGTCACGATCGCGGCGATCAGCTCGAACGCAGGCAGCACGGGCCTGCGCGGCCGCGCGTACGGCCGCGCCTGGCGCTCGAGCCGGCGGCCGGCCCGGCGCGGCGGGCCGATCCCGAGGATGCCGAGCTCGTCGTCCTGGGGCGCGCCGTAGTACGCGACCACGCGGAAGTCCGGCAGGATCGTGCGGCCGCCGCGAGGCAGCTCGGCGCGCTTCGGCTCGGTCGCTGGCCTCGGGCTCGTCGTCGCCTCCGCCTCCGAAGGCCAGCAGCCCGCCGCCGAGGAGCGCGATCGCGAGCACGCCTCGCCACACCCGCCGCGACCAGCCGCCGGCGGCGGTACATCCGGCGCCGCGCCTCCGTGCGCCGCCGCCGCCGGGCCTCCTCGTTCATGCCCGGAAGTGTGGCCTAAGCCCGGCTAGCGCGTCGGCAGTGAGAGCGTCACGCCGCGCGGGAACTGGAGCGAGCTCGGCAGGTTGCTCGGGCGGTAGGTCGGCGAGTCGACCTGGGTCAGGTCGAGGCGGATCCGGTGGCCGCGCTCGAACTCCCAGTGGTTGCCGTAGAACGGCACGCGCAGCACGCCGGCCTGCGGGTCGTTCTCGAGCCGGTAGACGCCGCGCGAGACGAGCAGCTCCTCACCGTCGGGCGCCACGTCGAACAGGCGCGCGGCGAGGCCGCCGCTCACGCCGCCCGCCCAGACGTACGGCACGGTCACGTGCCCGATGCCGACGTACGTCTCGCTCCGCCGGAGCGGCGTCCGTGTAGGCGGTGTAGCCGCCGACGGCCGGGCCCTCCGAGTGGCGGCAGTCCTCGCCGGGCTGCACCTCCGGGCCGGCGATCGCGTCGGTGGCCGGCCCGTTCGGGTCCGCCGCGCCGAGTGGCGAGACCGTGTTGCCGGGCGGGAGCTTGAATGAGGTCACCTCGTCGCCGAGCTCCTCGGGCGAGCGAGCGGAGGCGAAGTGCTGGGCGCGCCGTCGCCGCAGACGGTCGACTCGCTCGACACGCTGGTCCGCTGCTCGCGGCTGCGGTCGATGTGCTCCTCCACCCAGCGGAAGGCGCGCGCGTTCAGGCGCCGCCACGTCTCCGGCTTGTTCTGCGCGCGCGAGTGGCCCACGTCGGCGAGCGCGACCTCGACCGGCCAGCGGGAGTCGAGCCGCTTGAGGTACTTGAACATCCGGAACGACTCGACCGCGTTGAAGAGGTCGTCGGTCCAGCCCTGGATCGAGAAGACGGCGACCTTGCGGCCGTCGACCTGCTTCTTCCAGCCCTCGTCCTGGTAGTAGGCGCCGCGGAACTCCGTGAGGCCGCGCCTGATCTGGCGGATCACCGGGTCCTCCGGAGGTCGGGTCGCCGGCGTCCGTGCGCGCTCTTCCAGGACTCGATGTTGATCGGCCCCTCGCAGTCGCCGTAGGTGCACGGGAAGGTGTCGAGCGACGTGCCCTTCTCGAAGACGCCCTTCGTCTCGCCGAGCGCGAACAGCCCGGTCACGTAGCTCTCCTTCGGCACGCCGATCGGGTTGCCGTCGCCCTGGTCGTCGTGCGGGCGGCCCTGGGACGACTCGTACAGGTCGTCGAGCCGCGGGCCGCCGCCGTGCCCGTTCGGGCCGAGCGCGTAGGCGAGGTCGGTGGCCGGGTACTTCGGCACCGCCACCTGGAGCTTCAGGATCGGCAGCGACTCGTCGAGCGAGTGCGGGAACGTCCACTCCGGCTGGCTCGCGTGGAGCCAGCTCTCGATCCCGCCGTAGGAGCCGCCGGTCACGGCCACGCGGTCGGGGTCCACGTCCGGGTAGGTGGCCGCGACGAGCGCTGCCAGCCACTGGGTGTCGCGGACCTCGTAGTCGCGGCTCTTCAGGTGGAGCGTGCCGCGCGGAAGGTCGATCGATCCGCGTCGGGTCGCCGGGGGTCGGCGGCTCGTCCTTCGACTCGTTCGGCCCGTCGTCGGAGAAGCCGCGCGCGGTGTAGTTCAGGACGTAGTAGCCGTGCTTCGCGAACCAGCGGTTGTTCCAGTGCCAGTCGTCCGCGCCGTCGCCCTCGTCGGTGGTCGACTCCCAGTCGTGCTTGTCGCCGCCGAAGCCGTGGAGCATCACGATCAGCGGGTGGCTCCGCCCGGTGCCCGGCATCGGCTGGGTCACGTCCACGTCCAGCTTCGAGCCGTCGAAGCTCGGGACGCTGCCGGAGCAGATGCGCACGCCTCCGTACCCCTCGCCCTCGGGGTTCGCGGTCGGGCAGGAGGGCGTGAACCCGGGCGGCAGCTCGGCCGCGGAGGCGCTCGCAGCCGGCAGCGCAAGCACGGCAGCGGCCAGCAGCACTCCGAGTCCCCGCCTCATGGACAGTTGGGGTTCCCGCGGCAGGCGTCCCCGAAACCGGGGAACCGGCGCTCAGCGCAGCTCGAGCACGACCTTGCCGGTCGCGCCGCGCGAGTCGATCAGCTTGAGCGCCTCGGCGGCGCGCTCGAACGGGAAGCGGGCGCCCACGATCGGCCGCACGAAGCCCTCGTCCACGAGCCGGTTCACCGGCATCGCCGATCTCGCGGTTGATGTCCGGCTTGCCCATCACGAACGCGCCCCAGCCCGCGCCCACCACCTCGGTGTTGTTCAGCAGCAGGCGGTTGACCTTCACCTCGGGGATCGAGCCGCCCGTGAAGCCGACCACCACGACGCGGCCGCCCTCGCGGAGCGAGCGCAGGCTGTCCGTGAAGCGGTCGCCGCCCACGGGGTCGATCACGATGTCCACGCCGCCGCCCGACAGCTCCTTCGCCTCGTCCTTCCACGCGCCGTCGGAGCGGACGACCTCGTCGGCGCCCGCGTCGCGCGCCACCTGCTCCTTCTCGTCGCTCGACACCACGGCGATCGTGCGCGCGCCGAGCCCCTTCGCGATCTGGAGCGTCGCCGTGCCCACGCCGCCGGCGGCGCCATGCACGAGCACGGTCTCGCCCTCGGCGAGCCGGCCGCGCATCGCCAGCGAGAAGTAGGCGGTGTGGTAGTTGAGGATCAGCCCGGCGCCCTGCGCGTAGTCGAGCTCGTCCGAGAGCGGGAAGGTCAGGAAGTCCGGCGCCACGACCACCTCCGCGAACGCGCCGAGCATGCAGCACGCGGCCACGCGGTCGCCCTCCTTGAGCGCGGAGCCCTCGGGCGCGCTCCGCACCGTCCCGGCCACCTCGCTGCCCGGCACGAACGGGAGCGGCGGCTTGATCTGGTACTCGCCGCGCGTCTGGAGCACCTCGGGGAACGACACCCCGGCGGCGTGCACGTCGACGAGGACGCCGCTGCCCGGGGTGAGCGGGTGCGACGGCTCGGGCTCCGGGAGGTCGGCCTCGGCGAGGGACGACTCGGGCCCGCTGAGCTCGACCATCTGCAGAGCGCGCATGGCGCGAGAACGTACCTCAGGCGGTCAGAGACTGCGCCAGAGGTGCATCACGGCGTAGGAGCGCCACGGCCGCCAGGCGCCGTCGTCGGGCGTCCCGCCGAGGCGGGCGAGCGCGTGCCGGATCCCCACGTCGCCGGGCAGGAACACGTCCGGGTCGCCGAGCGCGCGCATCGCCACGTAGCCGGCCGTCCACGGCCCGACGCCGGGAATCCGGGTGAGCAGCTCGCGCGCCTCGTCCGGGTCGGCGCCCGCGTCGAGCACGAGCTCGCCGGCGGCCGTGCCGGCGCGCGAGCTCGACGAGCGCCCGCGCGCGTGCTGCGCGGGAACGGGAACGAGCCGGGATCGGCCTCCGCGAGCGCCGCGGCCGGGAGAAGCCGTGAGCCTGCCGTCCGCGACGGCTCCCGGCGCCCAGCACCGTGCGCGCGCCCGCCACCGAGACCTGCTGGCCGACGATCGCGCGCACCGCCGAGCTCGAAGCCGTCCACGCAGCCGGGCACCCGCAGGCCCGGGCCGCGCGCGCACGAGCGGGCCGAGCAGCGCGTCCTCGCCGAGCTGCGACGGAGACCGCGACCGGGTCGGCGTCGAGGTCGAGCAGCCGCCGGCAGCGCGCCACCGCGGCCGTCAGGTCGCGCAGGTCGTCGAGCCGTAGCCGGAGGCGCACGCCGCCCTGCTCGGGCGTGAGCGCCACGACAGCGCCGCCCGTGGTCCAGCGCGAGCGTCCGCCGGTACGTGCCGCCGTCCACCTCCTCCACGCCCGGCACCGCCCGCGCCGCGAGGAACGCGAGCAGCGACTCGCCGTCGAACGGCTCGCGGCACGGGCAGCCGCAGCTCGAGCGTGCCGGCGGCGGCCGGCGCGCGGCGGCCACGGCGCGCGCGTGCGCGCAGCTCCGTCGGCGACCGGCCGTAGACCGCGCGGAGCGTGTCGTTGAACTGGCGGACGCTGCCGAAGCCCGCGCCCACCGCGACCTCCGCGAACGGAAGCTCGGTCGTCTCGATCAGCGTGCGCGCCGACTGCGCGCGCTGCGCGCGGGCCAGCGCGACCGGGCCGGCGCCGACCTCGGACTGGAGGATCCTCCCGAGCTGGCGCTCCGAGAAGTGGAGCCGCGCCGCGAGCCCGCCCACGCCGTGCGCGGTCCACCGCTCCCTCGGCGATCAGCCGCATCGCGCGGCCGGCCACGTCGGCGCGCCGGTTCCAGGCCGGCGAGCCGGGGGCGGCGTCCGGGTCGCAGCGCTTGCAGGCCCGAAAGCCCTCCTCGTGAGCCGCGGCGGCCGTGCGGAACAGGCGCACGTTGCGGCGCCTCGGCAGCCGCGCCGGGCAGCTCGGCCGGCAGTAGACGCCGGTGGAGGTGACCGCGACCACGAAGAACCCGTCGTAGCGCGGGTCGCGGCTCTGCATGAAGCGGTAGCAGCGCTCGAAGTCGTCGATCACGACACCATCGTCGCATCCCGGCTGGCGGTTTTCGGACATGCCGGTGGAGCCGCCCTCGCGGCGGGCTAGCGTGGAGGCATGGACACGCTCGAGACCCCGCTCGGCACGCTCTGGGTGGCAGGACGGCGAGGGCGGCCTGGAGCAGGTGTCGTTCCGCGAGCTGCCCGGCGCGCGCTCGCCGAGCCCGGTCCTCGACGAGGCGCGGGCTCAGCTCGCGGCGTACTTCGCCGGCGAGCTCGACCGCTTCGACCTACCGCTCGCCCCGCGCGGCACCGAGTTCCAGCGGCTCGTCTGGGATGAGGTTGCGCGGATCCCGTACGGCGGCACGTCCACCTACGCCGCGGTCGCGGCCGCCGTGGGCAGGCCCACGGCCTGCCGGGCCGTGGGAGCGGCGAACGGGCGCAACCCGCTGCCGATCGTCGTGCCCTGCCACCGCGTGGTCGGCACGGCCGGCGCGCTCACCGGCTACGGCGGCGGCCTCGACCGCAAGCGCGCCCTCCTCGACTTGGAGCGCGCCGGGGGTTAGGGTCCGGGCCATGGACGAGAACAGCCTCCGGTCGATTGCCCTGTTCGACTCCCTGCCGGGCGACGCGCGGCGCGCGATCGCCCAGCACGCCGACGAGCTCGACGTCCCGGAGGGCACCGAGCTGGCGCACCAGGGCGACTTCGCCTACGAGTTCTTCGTGATCGAGGAGGGCGGCGCCGACGTGCTCCGCGACGGCGACAAGATCGCCGAGCTCGGTCCGGGCGACTTCCTGGGCGAGATGGGCATCGTCAACAAGGTCGTGCGCAACGCGACGCGTCGTCACCACCGCCCCGTCGCAGCGTGATCGTCATGTCGGAGCAGGGCTTCCGCTCGATGTCGCGCAACAACCCCGCCGTCGCGAGCAGGATCTCCGCCGCGGTCGAGCAGCGCTGCCAGTCCCTCGTAAGCTGAGCGCATGGGAAGGCGTTCGCGCAGGCGGGCCCAGGCCGGCCCGCCCGCCGCCACGACCGACTACCGCGACCCGGACGGCAACGTCCTGACGCTCCGTGACGAGCTGAGCGCGGGCACGATCAGGCAGGTCGAGGAGCTGGACGCGCGGCCGGCCGCCTCGGCGGAGGACATCTGGCAGCGGCGCCAGGAGCTGCTGTTCGAGCGGCTCGCCGTGCGGTGGGAGATCGCCGGCCTGCCGCTCGAGTCGCAGAAGGAGCTGCTCGGGCGCCTCCGGATGGCGACGAGCGACGAGCGCCGGTGGGTGCGCGAGACGCTCGTGGAGCATCTGCGCACGCGGCACCCAGAGATCGCCGTTTGAGCTTCCCGACGATCGAGTTCGCCGGGTTCTTCGTCGTCGTCTTCGTCCTCTCCTGGGCGCTGATGCCGCATCCGAGCGCGTGGCGGCCGTTCATCCTCGCCGCGTCGTACTTCTTCTACGGCTGGGTCGACTGGCGCTGGGTGCTCCTGCTGATGGCGTCGAGCGTCGTCAACACGGTGGCCGCTCGGGTGATCTCCACCAGCCCCTCGCAGGCCACGCGCAAGCGCGCGCTGATCGCCGCGATCGTGTTCGACCTCGGGCTCCTCTGCGTCTTCAAGTACCTGGGCTTCTTCGTCTCGGAGATGGACGGCGCGCTCGACTCGATCGGGCTCGGCTCGCCGCTCCCGCTGGTGCAGATCGTGCTGCCGATCGGGATCTCCTTCTTCACGTTCCAGGCGATCTCGTACGTCGTCGACGTGTACCGCGGCGACACCCGCGCGGCATCGCTCGTGGAGGTAGCGATCCTCCAGGCCTTCTTCCCGCATCTCGTGGCGGGGCCGATCGTGCGCGCCGAGGAGCTGCTGCCGCAGCTCCGCACCCCGCGCGACCCGCGCGCCGTGCTGGCCGGGCCCGCGATCTTCCTGGTCGTCGGCGGCCTCCTGAAGAAGACGGTGATCGCCGACGAGCTGGCGAGGAGCGTGGTGGACCCCGTGTACAGCGACCCGGGCGCTCATTCCGCCGCCGAGCTGACGCTCGCGTTCTACGCGTTCGCCGCGCAGATCTACTGCGACTTCTCGGGCTACACGGACATGGCGATCGGGCTCGCGCTGCTCCTCGGCTACCAGCTCCCGCAGAACTTCAACCGGCCCTACATGGCGCTCTCGCTGCGCGACTTCTGGCGCCGCTGGCACATGACGCTGTCGCGCTGGCTGCGCGACTACCTCTACATCCCGCTCGGCGGCAACCGCGGCGGGAACAGGCGGACGTATCGCAACCTGATGATCACGATGCTGCTCGGCGGCCTCTGGCACGGGGCGGCCTGGACGTTCCTGATCTGGGGCGGCATCCACGGCGCCGCCCTGTCCGGCGAGCGCTGGGCGCGCGAGCGCTTCGCGGGCTTCCGCGTGCCGCCGTGGGCCGCGTGGCTCGTGACGTTCCACGTGGTGTGCATCGCCTGGGTGTTCTTCCGGGCGCCCGACCTCGGCACCGCGTTCGACCTGCTCGGCGGGCTCGGCCTGTCCGGCCCCGCGCCGCTCGTGACGCTCCCGATGGTGTTCCTCGTGGTCGTCGCGATCGCGATTCAGGCCGTGCCGCCGGGCTGGTGGCGCGACGCCGAGGCGTGGTTCGTGGCGCGGCCGGTGGCGGTGCAGGGAGTGGCGGCCGGCGTCGTGATCGTGATCGCCGACGCCGCCGTAGGGCAGCAGGGCGTGGCCCCGTTCATCTACTTCCAGTTCTGATGGCGGCCGGACGAGTCCTCGGAGTGATGGTCATCGCGCTGGCGATCGCGTGGCTGTTCAACTCCGAGGCAATGGTGCGCGCCGGCGAGGGAATGCGGCCGGGCCCGACGCGCGACATCGTGCTCTCGCTCGCGCGCCCGGTGGACGACGTGGCGGGGACGGTGGGCCTTCACCTGCCGCGCGAGGGGCTCGACCTGGCGTTCGGCCAGGAGGACAAGACGGCCGAGGGCACCGAGCTGGAGCGCGGCTCGACCGCGGTGCTGCGTCCGAAGGAGAGCGAGCGCCAGACGTTCCGGCAGCCGACGAGGGCCGAGCCGCTCGAGGTGCTCGTGACCGGCGACTCGCAGGCCGAGTTCATCGGCCAGCGGCTCTCCGACCAGGCGCCCGGCGGCCTCCTGGAGGTGGAGACGGTGGCACGGAACGGCACCGGCCTCACGAACCCCGCCTTCTTCAACTGGGAGATCAACGCCGAGCAGGAGATCGCGGCCCGCGACCCCGACGCGGTGGTGATGTCGATCGGCGGCAACGACGGCTTCAACGTGCAGACCGCGGACGGCTCGCTCTACGACCCGGGCGAGGACGGCTGGGAGACCGAGTTCGCGCGCCGCGTGGCGGTCGTGAGCGCGGCGCTGTCGAGCGACGGCGAGCGGCCGGTGTACTGGGTGCCGCCGCCCACGGCTCGCGACCCCGACTTCGACGAGATCTTCGCGTCGCAGAACCGGGCGGTCGAGCGGGCCACCGAGGCCGTGCCGTCGCTCCGCTACGTGGACGTGTACTCCACGCTCTCGAGGGGCCGCTACAGCGACACGCTGCGGATCGACGGCGAGCGCGTGATCGCGCGCCAGCCCGACGGGGTGCACTTCACGCGGGACGGCGCGGTGGCGCCGGTGCGGCTTATCCTCGCCGCCATGGCGGAGGACTTCCCGGCGCTCCGGCGCCGATGAGGCGGGCGACGATGCTGCTGGCGGCGGCGCTGGCCGGGCTGCTCGTGGCGGCGCCCGCGGCGGCCGCGAAGCCGCGCCTGTTCGTCAACGGAGACTCACTCGCCGAGGGCACCCGCCCCTACATCCCGCGCGCGCTTCCCGGCTGGCGCGTCAGGCAGTCCACGAAGGTGAGCCGCCACGCGTACGAGGGCGACGACGTGCTGCGCCGCCGCGGCCGGCGGCTCGAGCGCGTGATCCACGTGAGCCTCGGGACGAACGACGACCCCGGGCAGCCGGCGGGCTTCCGCGCCGCGATCCGCGACGTGATGGACGTGGCCGGCGAGCGGCGCTGCGTCGTGTGGGCGAACATCGTGCGCCCGCCCTATGGCGGCGTGAGCTACCGGCGCCTGAACCGCGTGCTGGCGGCCGAGTCGAGGGCGCGCGACAACCTGCTCGTGGTGAACTGGGTGCGGATGATGCGCAGGCACCCGGAGTGGCTCGCACCCGACGGCGTGCACGCGTCGGCCGAGGGCTACGCGGCCCGGGCGCGGGCCGTGGCGCGGGCCGTCCGCCGCTGCCCTAGTTGAGCGAGGGGTCGGCCGGCATCGTCGCCATCAGCCGGTAGCGGCCGCCCTTGCGGCCGAGCGCCTCCGGCCAGATGTCGCCGGAGCGGAACGGGTCGGCGGGCTCGGCCGCCTGCACGATCCAGGCGTCTGCCTCGAGCTCGTCGTCGAGCTGCCCCGGGGCCCAGCCGGCGTACCCGGCGAACACGCGCAGCCGCCGCAGCGACTGGTTCGCGCAGTCCGGGTCGAGCGTGCCGAGCGAGCCCACGATCTGGAGCCCGGCCTCCTCCGGCTCGTCGAAGTCGCCCAGCGCGACGACCGACTCGGGCGAGACCGGCCCGCCGAGGTAGACCCTGTCGTCCGCGCCTGGCAGGTCGGCGAGCTGCGGCACCACGTCCGCCACGCGGGTCTCGGTCTCGCGCCCGAGCACCACCCCCATGGCGCCGTCGGGCGTGTGCTCGAGCACGAGCACCACGGTGCGCCGGAAGTAGTCGAACAGCGACGGCGCGGCGATCAGGAGCTTCCCGCGCACGCTCACCGCTTTGCCGCCTCCACCAGGAAGCGCTCCGCGATGGCCCGGCCGATCTCGTTCTGCGCGCCGATGCGGGCCTCGCTCTCGGCACGGATCGCGTTCGGGTCCAGGTCCGTCTGCACCGCCTCCGAGTCGCCCCACCCGTCGAGCCAGCCGTTCAGGTGCTCGCGCGTGACCTCCGCGTGGAACTGGAGGCCCCAGGCCGGCCGTCCGTCGATGCGGAACGCCTGCACGGACGCGGGCGTCCGCGCGAGCTCGACCGCTCCCGGCGGGAGCGGCGCCGCGTAGTGGTGCCAGTTGAAGAGCCTGACCGAGGGCGCCAGCGGACCGATCACCGGATCGGCGGCGCCCGCCTCGGTTATCTCGGTGTCGTACCAGCCGATCTCCGGCTCGGGCATCCGGAAGGGCCTCGCGCCCGCCGCCTCGGCGAGCAGCTGGCTGCCGAGGCAGACGCCGAGGATCGGCGTGCCCCGCTCGAGCTCGCGCCTCAGGAGCTCCTTCTCCGGCCTGAGCCACGCGTGCTCGTCCTCCTGGTCCACGTGCATCGAGCCGCCGAAGACCATCAGCGCATCGAAGGCGGGCGGCTCGGCGCCGTCGGTCGGGACCCAGACCGGGAAGTCGCCGAACACGCCCGTGCCGGCGTCCGGCTGGTGGACTATCGAGAGAACCCTCACTCGGGTGTTACGTAGGCGCCCGAGAGGCCGCCGTCGACCAGGAACGTCTGCGCCGTCACGTACGACGACTCGTCGCTTGCCAGGAACAGCACGCCGTTGGCGATCTCGCGCGCCTCCGCGAAGCGGCCCATCGGGAGGTGCACGAGCCGCCGCTGCGCCGCCTCCTCGTCCTTCGCGTACAGCTCCTGGAGCAACGGCGTGTTCACCGGGCCCGGGCAGAGCGCGTTCACGCGGACGCCCTGACGCGCGAACTCCACGCCCAGCTCGCGCGAGAGCGCCAGCACGCCGCCCTTCGACGCGGTGTAGGAGATCTGCGAGGTCGCGGCGCCCATCACGGCGACGAAGGACGCGGTGTTCACGACCGACCCGCCGCCCGCCTCGAGCAGGTGCGGGATGCCGTGCTTGCAGCACAGGAAGACCGACTTCAGGTTCACGTCCTGCACGCGCTGCCACGCCTCGAACGAGGTCTCGAGCACGGACACGTCGTCGGGCGGCGAGATGCCGGCGTTGTTGAACAGCACGTGGATGGCGCCGAGCTCCTCGCGAGCGCGCGCGTACATCCCGCGCACCTGCTCCTCGTCGGTCACGTCCGCCTGGATGGCGAGGTCGCCCTCGGAGTTCTCCGACAGGTCGACGCCGACGACCGTGGCGCCCTCCTCCTTGAACAGCCTCGCCGTCTCGGCGCCGATGCCGCTCGCCGCTCCCGTGATCACGCAGACCTTGCCGTCGAGCCGGCCCATCTATCCCTCCGTGGCGTAGTAGACGTTCTTCACCTCTGAGTAGTGGTCGAGCGCGTCCGGCCCCAGCTCGCGGCCGTAGCCGGACTGCTTGAAGCCGCCGAACGGCGTGGCCACGCGCACGGAGGTGTTCGAGTTGATGGAGATCACGCCCGACTCGAGGGCGCGCGCCGTGCGGATCGCCTTCGCGCCGTCGCGCGTCCAGACCGAGCCCGACAGGCCGTAGATCGTGTCGTTGGCGAGCCGGATCGCCTCCTCCTCGTCGCGGAACGGGATCACGGCCGCCACCGGGCCGAAGATCTCCTCGCGCGCCGCGCGGTCGTCGTTGTCCACCGGGCACAGCACGGTCGGCGGGAACCAGAAGCCCGGGCCGTCGGGCGCGGAGCCGCGGATGGCCACCGGGGCGTCGTCGCCCACGTAGGACGCGACGGTCTCGCGCTGCCCCTCCGAGATCAGCGGGCCCATCTCGCTGTCCTCGTCGAGCGGATCGCCCACCCTGATCGCCTCCACGGCCTCCTCCAGCACCTCCATGAAGCGGTCGATCGCCGAGCGCTCCACGAGGATCCGCGAGCGCGCGCAGCAGTCCTGGCCGGCGTTGCCGAACACGGCGCTCGGGGCGGCCTGCGCGGCGCGCTCGAGGTCGGCGTCCGCGAACACGATGTTCGCCGACTTGCCGCCCAGCTCGAGCGTCACGCGCTTGATCGACTCGGCGGCGGCCGCGGCGATCCGGCGGCCCACCTCGGTGGAGCCGGTGAAGCCGATCTTCGCGACGTCCGGGTGCTCCACGAGCCGCTGCCCGCACACCGAGCCGGGGCCCGCCACCACGTTCACGACGCCCTCCGGGATGCCGGCCTCGAGCGCGATCCGCTCGAACTCGAGCGCCGTGAGCGGCGTGAGCTCGGCGGGCTTCAGGACGACCGTGTTGCCCGCGGCCAGGGCCGGCCCGAGCTTCCACGACGCGATCGTGAGCGGGAAGTTCCACGGCGTGATCAGGCCGACGACTCCGAGCGGCTCGCGGAAGGTCATGTCCACCCCGCCCGACACCGGGATCGTCTTCCCGGTGTTCCGCTCCGGCGCCCCGGCGTAGTAGCGGAACGTCTCGACGACCATGCCCATCTCGCCACGCGCGTCCGAGATCGGCTTGCCGGCGTTGCGCGCCTCGAGCCGCGCGAGCTCCTCGACGTTCTCCTCGAGCGCGTTCGCGAGCCGGTGGAGCAGTGCGGAGCGGTCGCCGGGCGCGACCGCGCGCCACGCGGGGAACGCGTCCTTCGCGCGCGCCACGGCGGCGTCGGTCTCCTCGACGCCGGCCTGCGGCACCTCGGCCATGACCTCGGCGGTCGCGGGCTCGAGCACGTGGATCACTGGGCCGGCGCCCCCATGCGCTCACGCGCCTCCTGCACGAGCGCGCCGACCACCCGGCTGCGCTCGTCCTCCTCCGGGTGCCACAGCACGCCGACCGCGAAGCGCCGGTCGGGCAGCTCGATCGCCTCCACCACGCCGTCGTCCGCGAGACCGCTCGCCAGGACGCCCTCACCGAGCTCCTCGATCCCCTGGTGGTGCGCCGACTTGACCTCGGTGTGCGGGCCTCCCACCACGCGCTCGGCGAGCGACCCGGGCTCGAGCGCCACGCGGTGGTCCGTGAACACCCCGGGCGTGTGCCGGTGGAGCTCGAGGCTCGAAAGGTGCTGGGTCAGCGTCCCGCCCTGGATCACGTTCAGCATCTCCATGCCGCGGCAGATCCCGAGCACGGGCAGGTCGCGCTCGAGCGCGCGTGTGCCGAGCGCGATCTCGAAGCGGTCGCGCTCCGGGCGCGTGCCCTTCGTCTCGGGCTCCGGCCGCGCCCCGTAGCTGCCGGGGTCGATGTCGGACCCTCCGGCCAGGATCAGGCCGTCGATCATGTCGAGCAGCTCGTCCGGCGACTCGGCGATCGTGTCGTCCGGCGGCAGGATCAGCGCGATCGCACCCGCACGCTGCACCGCGAGCGAGTAGTTGCGCGGCGAGAGGTTCACCAGCACCTCCCACGCCGCCCACCTCGCCGTCTCGAGGGCGGCGCAGATGCCGATCACCGGGCGGCCGGCGCTCACAGGCGCTCGAACCCCCTGTACTTCTCCCAGTCCGTCACGGCGGCCTCGTATGCGTCGAGCTCGATCCGCGCGCGGTTCAGGTAGTGGTCCACGACCTCCTGCCCGAACGCCTCACGGGCCACGCCGGACTCGGCGAACAGGTCGCGCGCCGCGTAGAGCGTGTGCGGCACCCGAGGCTTGTCGGACTCGTACGCGTTGCCCTCGAAGGGCGGCTCCAGCTCGAGCTCGTTCTCGATCCCGTGCAGGCCGGCGGCGATCATCGCGGCGAGCGCGAGGTACGGGTTCACGTCGGCGCCGGGCAGCCGGTTCTCCACGCGGAGGCCCTCGCCGTGACCGACGACGCGCATCGAGCACGTGCGGTTGTCCTTGCCCCAGGCGACGGCCGTGGGCGCGAACGAGCCCGGCACGAAGCGCTTGTAGGAGTTGACCTGCGGGGCGAAGAACAGCGTCAGCTCCTCGAGGCAGGCGAGCTGCCCGGCGACGAACCGGTTGAAGGTCGTCTCGTCGCCGCCGAAGACGTTGCGCCCGTCCTCGCCCGCCAGCGACAGGTGGATGTGGCAGGAGTTGCCCTCGCGCTCGTCCCACTTGGCGATGAACGTGATCGAGCAGCCGTCCTGCGCCGCGATCTCCTTCGCGCCGTTCTTGTAGATGGCGTGGTCGTCGGCCGCCGCGAGCGCGCCGCCGTAGCGGAAGTTGATCTCGTGCTGGCCGAAGTTGCACTCGCCCTTCGAGTTCTCGACGTTCATGCCGGCCGCGGCCATGGAGTTGCGGATCCGCCGGATGAGCGGCTCCACGCGCGCGGTGCCGAGCAGCGAGTAGTCGACGTTGTAGAGGTTGGCCGGGGCCAGGTCGCGGTAGCCCTTCCGCCACGCGTCCTCGTAGCTGTCCTGGAAGACGATGAACTCGAGCTCGGTGCCCGCGTTCGCGCTCCAGCCGCGCTCGGCCAGCCGCGCGAGCTGCCGCTTCAGGATCTGCCGCGGCGACGCCGCCACATCCGCGCCGTCGTGCCACTCGAGGTCGGCCATCACGAGCGCTGTCGCCTCCTGCCACGGCACCGGCCGGAGCGTGTCGAGATCGGGGCGCATCGCGAAGTCGCCGTATCCGCGCGACCACGACGACATCTCGTAGCCGTCGACCGTGTTCATGTCGACGTCGACCGCGAGCAGGTAGTTGCAGCCCTCGGCGCCCTCCTCGGCGACGACGTCGAGGAAGTGCCGGGCGGTGAGCCGCTTGCCCTGGAGGCGCCCCTCCATGTCCGCGATGGCCAGGAGCACGGTGTCCACCGTGCCCTCGGCTACAGCATCGCGGAGCTCTTCGAGCGTCACGCGCCCGAGGCTACTGAGCGCCGGTCTTGAACTCCGGGTCGACCTTCTCCCCGATGGCCTCGGCGGCCTCGCCGTGCGCCCGGAACCTGTGCTTCGCCCCGAGCACCCACCAGAGGCCCACCGCCGCGATCACGACGATCACCGTGATCGGCGCGTAGTTCACGTACTTCCAGTCGAACTCGTCGCGCCACGGCACGCCGGCCGGAGTGAACGGCAGGCAGAAGATGATCGTGATGAGGCCGACCCAGACGACCGAGAAGGCGTTCATCCACTTGTACTTCTTGCCGAGCGTCCACGGGCCCGGCTCGAAGCGGTCGCCCATCCGCCAGCGCAGGTAGATCGGGATCACGTAGGCGATGTAGAGGCCGATCACGGTGATCGACACGACCGCGAAGAACGCGTACGGGAAGGCGTTCTCGTCGCCCTCGAGCGCCGGCAGCGTGATCGCGAGCGCGGCGAGGCAGACGAAGATCACCGCGTACTTCGGCACGCCCTTCGAGTCGACCCGGCGCAGCAACCCGGAGAACGGGAGGCCGTTGTCGCGCGAGAACGCGAACGTCATCCGCGACGCGCTCGTGACGCACGCCATGCCGCAGAAGAGCTGCCCGAGCGTCGAGATCACGACCACGGCCTTCTCGGCCCAGGAGTCGAGCGCGCTTCCGAAGATCGCGAGCGATGAGCCCGCGCCGTCGTTGACGGCCGCGACGTCGGTCGCCGCGAACGTGATCGCCAGGAGCACGAGCCAGCCGATCACAGCGGAGTAGAAGACGGACTGCCACACACCGCGCGCGGCGGCCTTCGCCGCGCCGCGCGTCTCCTCGGAGACGTGCGCCGAGGCGTCGAAGCCGGTGATCGTGTACTGCGTCAGCAGGAAGCCGAGCGGCAGCACGTAGAACCAGTACATCCCCTCGCCGAAGCCCGAGTTGTTGATCCGCTCCGTGAACACGAAGTCGGCGCTCTGATGCGTGTCGGGGACGAAGATGAGGATTCCGATGATCACCGCCACGCCGACCACGTGGACGAACACGGACACGTTGTTCAGCAGCGCGACCAGGTGCGTCTGGAAGATGTTGATCAGCGCGTGGACGAACAGGATCACGGCGAACAGGACGAACGTCTCCGCGAGCAGGCTCTCGCCGTCGCCGAAGTCCATCCCGAAGATGCTCACGCCGTAGAGCCCGAGCGAGGCGTTCAGGAACGTCGCGCACGCGTAGTCGACCGACGCCACCACGCCGATCAGGCCGATCAGGTTGAACCAGCCGGTGAACCAGCCCCAGGCCGGCCCGCCGAGCGCGGTCGCCCAGTAGTAGATGCCGCCCGCCGTCGGGTACTTCGACACCAGCTCCGACATCGACCACGCGATGATCAGGATCGCGATGGAGATGAGCGGCCAGCCCCACGAGATCGCGACCGGGCCGCCGTTGTTCCACGCCTGGCCATAGGTCGTGAACGTCCCGGCCAGGATCGAGATGATCGTGAACGAGATCGCGAAGTTGGAGAAGCCGCTCCAGGCGCGGTGTAGCTCCTGCGTGTAGCCAAGCTCGGCTAGCCGCCGCTCGTCCTCGTCCTGAATCTCGGGACGGTCCTCGACAGTCGACACGGCATCCTCCTAGCGGGTGGTCGAAGGCGACCCTACGTGGGGACCCGGACGCATGTCAATCTCAGCGGGCCAGCGCGCCGATGACCTCCTGCCACCACGCTCGCGCCGCGGCTTCCTCCTCGGCCGTCAGGCGGCGGCGGGCGTAGCGCTGGAGCTGGAGCGGGGCGCCGACCGCCAGGAACGGCCCGGTCACGGCGAAGCGGCCGTCCTCGAGCATCACCAGCGCGCCGCGGGAGTCGCGGCGAGTCCGGACCTGCTCGGCCACGGGCACGCCGTTGACCTCCTTCGGAAAGCCCGCGTCGCCGTCGGCCTCCGTCCACGTGCGCGTGGTGAAAATGGCCTGCCCGGCGCGCAGAGGGGTCTGGCGCTGCTTGGGCACACCGACCGGCCCGAGCCGCCAGCGCTCGAGCAGCTCCGCCATGTCGCCGGCCACCTCCTCGCGGACGATCACATGCAACCGGTCCTCGGCCTCGATCCGCGTCGAGCCGCGCGGGAGGAGCGCCTCCTCGCCACGCACGATCACGCTGAGAAGCGCGTCGCGCGGCAGGCCGAGCTCGCGCACGAGCTGGCCGGCTATCGCGTCGTCGGGGCCGACCGGGTACTCCACGATCTCCGCGCCCAGCCGGCGCACCGTGCCGGTCTCGATCAGCGGGCGCGGCAGCGCGGGCTCGCTGGTCGTCACGCCCAGCCTGCGCGCGACCCACTCCACGGTGGTGCCCTGCACGAGCGTCGAGATGACGACCGCGAAGAACACGATGTTGAAGAGCTCCTCGCTCTCCTTGATGTTCTCGATCACCGCGAACGTCGCGAGCACCACCGGGACGGCGCCGCGCAGGCCCGCCCAGCCGAGCACGAGCCGCTCGCCGAACGTGTACCGGTCCAGCGCCGTCGAGACGAACGTCGCCACCGGGCGCGCGACGAACACGAGCACCAGCGCGAGCACGGTGCCCTCGACCCACACGCTGTCCAGCTGGCTCGGGAACACGAGGAGGCCGAGCGCGAGGAACATCACGATCTGCGCCACCCAGGCGAGGCCCTGGTGGAACACGGTGACCGTCTGCTTCGCGGGGATGCGCGCCGAGCCGAGGGCGAGCCCGGCGAGGTACGCGGCGAGGAACCCGGACCCGTGAAGAGTGGCGGCGCCGCCGTAGGCCAGCCCCGCGGTCGCGAGCGTCGCCACCGGGTACAGCCCCGGGCTCGCCAGCCTGGTGCTCCGGAGAGCCTGAATCGCGAGCCAGCTCACGGCCAGGCCCACCGCGGCTCCGATCCCCATTTCGCGCACGAACAGGAGCACCATGTCGAGGACGCCGTAGTCGC
Source organism: uncultured Thermoleophilaceae bacterium (assembly GCA_963741455.1). GTDB lineage: Bacteria > Actinomycetota > Thermoleophilia > Solirubrobacterales > Thermoleophilaceae > JACVRW01. The sequence goes on along the minus strand of CAVUIF010000003.1, from coordinate 39,262 downwards.
CCTCGTTCTGGATCCACTCGATGAAGCCGACGACGAGGAGCACGGCGACCGGGTCGTTGAACCCGGCCTCGCCCTCGAGCGTGCGCGCGAGCCTGCGCCGCAGCGTCGACTCGCGCAGCAGGGCGAAGATCGCCGCGCCGTCCGTGGACGAGATGATCGCGCCGATCAACATGCCCTGGAGCAGCGGCAGGTCGAACAGCCAGGCCGCCGCGAACCCGCAGATGACGCACGTGCCGACCGTCCCGACGATCGCGAGCCCGAGCGCGGGACGGAGCACGGGCTTGATCTCGTCGAACCCGGCGGTGAGCCCGCCCTCGAACAGGATCAGGGCGAGCGCGACGACTCCGATCGTGCGGGCCAGCTCGTAGTCGTTGAAGTCGATCCAGCCGGTCCCGTCGGAGCCGATCAGCATCCCGACGCCGAGGAACAGCAAAAGGCCGGGCAGGCGGATGCGCGACGCCAGCAGGGATGCGGCGATTCCCGCAGCGAGCAGCGCCGCCGCGACGAGGATCAGCTCGGCGTCCGACATCGGGGTACGAGAGCCTCGCATGTCGGCCGTGGTGGGCATAGAGTCGCGTCATGGCCCCGGAGTTCACGATTCCCGAGCTGACCGAGGTGGTGGCACGCGTTTCCGCGCTCCTCGGACCGCGCGACGGCAGCGTCGTGCAGCTCGACGGCGGCATCACGAACCGCAACTTCCGGGTGAACTTCGGCGGCACCGACTACGTGGTCCGGCTGCCCGGCAAGAAGACCGAGCTGCTCGGGATCGACCGCGCCGCGGAGTGCATCGCCAACAAGGCCGCGGCCGAGCTCGGCATCGCGCCGAAGGTGGCGGCGCTCATCGAGCAGCCATCCTGCCTCGTGACCAGGTTCATCGACGGCCGCGAGATGACCGTCGAGGAGCTGCGCGAGCCGGAGACGATCGCCACCGTCGCCCGCGATCTGAGGCTGCTGCACGACTCGGGCACTGAGCTGCCGGTGGAGTTCAACCCGGTCCGGCTCGTCGAGCGGTACGCCGAGATCGGACGCGAGCACGGCAGCGAGGTTCCGGCCGGCTACGACGACGCGCTCGCCGCCGCCCGCTCGATCGAGGAGGCCGTCCGCGACCTCCCCGATCACCAGCCGGTGCCCTGCCACAACGACCTGCTCACCGCGAACTTCCTCCGCGACGGCGACAGGATCGTCCTGATCGACTGGGAGTACGCGGGCATGGGCGACCGCTGGTTCGATCTCGGCAACTTCGCGGTGAACAACGAGCTCGAAGACGCCCAGGAGGAGCAGCTGCTCGAGGCCTACTTCGAGGAGCCCCCCGACGACCGGCAGCGCGCGACGCTGAAGCTGTTCCGCTTCATGTCGGATCTCCGCGAGGCGATGTGGGGCGTCGTGCAATGCGGCGTGTCCGAGCTCGACTTCGACTTCGGCGAGTACCGCGACAAGCACTTCGCGAGGCTCGAGGCGGTCCGCGCCGACGAGCGCTTCAAGGGCTGGACCCGAGCGGCCCGCGGGTAGTGGCGGCGCTGAGGGAGCTCCCCGGCGCCGCGCGGTGCGTGATCGTCGGCGGAGGAGTCGGGGGCACGTCGATCGCGTACCACCTGGCCGAGCTGGGCTGGGACGACGTGGTGGTGGTGGACCGCAACCAGCTCACGTCGGGCTCGACCTTCCACTCCGCCGGGCTCGTGGGCCAGCTGCGGAGCTCGGTGAACCTCACGAAGCTGATGATGTACTCGGTCGAGCTCTACCGCCGGCTCGGCGAGGCGTGCGGATGGGTGGAGTGCGGCGGCATCCGGCTCGCGTCGAGCGAGGAGCGGATGGAGGAGCTGCGCCGCCAGGCGGGCTGGGCGAAGACGTTCGGGCTCCCGCTCGAGCTGATCTCGGCGGACGAGGCGAAGGAGATGTTCCCGCTCATGTCCACCGACGGCGTGCTGGGCGCCGCGTGGCTCCCGACGGACGGGTACCTCGACCCTTCCCAGCTCACGTTCGCGCTCGCGGAGGGGGCGCGCGAGGGCGGCGCGCGGATCTTCACGAACACGCGCGTGACCGGCATCGAGCCCGGCCGCGTGCGCACCGAGCGCGGCGACATCGAGGCCGAGAAGATCGTGATCGCCGGCGGCATGTTCTCGGCCGAGCTCGGGCGGCTGGCGGGCGTGCGCATCCCGATCGTGCCGATGTCGCACGAGTACATCGTGACCCAGCCCTTCCGCAAGCGCGATCCGGCCAACCCGCTGCCCACGCTCCGCGACCCGGACCTCCTGATCTACTTCCGCGAGGAGGGCGGGGGCCTCGTGATGGGCGGCTACGAGCGGCCCGCCGCGCCGGCGTTCCTGCCCGCGGACGGGCTCGGCCTCGACCGGATCCCGCCCGACTTCAACGGCCGGCTGCTCGAGGACGACTGGGACCGCTTCGAGGAGATCGTCGTGAACTCGCGGCGGCGCGTTCCGCAGATGGAGGACGTGAAGGTCACGCGCATGATCAACGGCCCGGAGGCCTTCACGCCGGACAACGAGTTCTGCCTCGGCGAGACCGAGGTGCCGGGGCTGTTCGTGGCAGCGGGCTTCTGCGCCCACGGGCTCGCGGGCGCGGGCGGCGTGGGGAAGGCGATGGCCGAGTGGATCGCCGCCGGCGAGCCGTCGATGGACCTGTGGCAGATGGACGTGCGCCGGTTCGGCGCCCAGTACCGGTCGCCCTCGTACACGGTCAAGCGGGTCGTCGAGACCTACGAGACGTACTACGACATCCACTACCCGTTCGAGGAGCGGCAGGCGGGCCGTCCGCTCCGCACCTCGCCCGCGTACGAGTGGCATCGGTCGCGCACGACGCCGCGTTCGGGGAGAAGTCGGGGTGGGAGCGGGTCAACTGGTACGAGTCGAACTCGTCCCGGGGTGACGAGTCGCTCCGGCCCCGCGGCTGGGCGGGCAAGCACTGGTCGCCGGCCATCGGCGCGGAGCACCTGGCGTGCCGCGAGTCGGTCGCGATCTTCGACGAGTCGTCGTTCGCGAAGCTCGAGGTGGCGGGCCCGGGCGCGGCCGGACTGCTCGAGCGGCTGTGCGACAACGTGGTCGCGCGCGACGTGGGCCGCGTGACCTACACGCAGATGCTGAACTCGCGCGGCGGCATCGAGTGCGACTTCACGGTGGCCCGGCTCGGCGAGGAGCTGTTCTCGATCGTCACCGGCACCGCGTTCGGCAACCACGACCGCGAGTGGATCAAGCGGCATCTCACGCCGGACACCCACATCGCCGACATCACCTCCGCCTGGGCTTGTTTCGGCCTCTGGGGTCCCCGCTCACGGGACGTGCTGGCGCCACTCACGTCGCAATCGCTTTCGAACGAGGACTTCCCCTACATGACCGTGCGCAACATGACCGTGGGAGACGTGCCCGTTCGCGCGCTGCGCGTCACGTACGTGGGCGAGCTCGGCTGGGAGCTGTACTGCCCGGCCGAGTACGGCATGACTCTCTGGCGCACGCTCTGGGAGGCGGGCGAGCCGCACGGGATCGTGGCGGGCGGCTACCGCGCGATCGACTCGCTGCGGGTCGAGAAGGGCTACCGGGTCTGGGGCGCCGACATCACTCCGGACGAGACGCCCTACGAGGGCGGGGTCGGCTTCGCCGTGAAGGAGGACAAGGACTTCATCGGGCGCGACGCCCTGCTCGGGGCGACCCCGCGGAAGCGGATCTGCTGCATCGTGCTCGAGGACCCGCGCTCGGTGGCGCTCGGCAACGAGCCAGTGCGCCTGGACGGCGAGATCGCCGGCCGGGTCACGAGCGGCGGCTACGGGTACAGCGTGGAGCGCTCGATCGCGTACGCGTACCTGCCGCCGGAGCGCGCGGAGCCCGGCACCGCCGTGGAGATCGACATCTTCGGCACCTGGGTCGCGGGCGAGGTGGCCGAGGAGCCGCTGTTCGACCCGGCGGGCGAGCGGGTACGCGCCCCGGAGTGAGCCGCCCCTACGACGAGGCCTACGAGGAGAGCGGCGAGCCCAGGCCGCAGTACGCGGAGCTCCTGGCGTCGCTCGGCGAACCCGGCCCGCTCGCGGCCGAGGTGAAGCGGCGGCTGGCTGCGCGCGGCGTGACGTTCGGGGCGTCGCCGGACGGCATCTTCGGGCTCGACCCCGTGCCGCGGATCCTCACCGAGCCGGAGTGGTCGGAGCTGCAGGCCGGGATCGCTCAGCGGCTGCTGGCGCTCGAGGAGCTCCTGCGCGACGTGTACGGAGCGGGGCGCGTCTTCGACGCGGGCATCCTCGCGCGCGAGGAGGTGGAGGCCTCGCCCCACTTCGAGCCCGCGATGCGCGGCGCCGAGCCGCGGCGCTGGATCTCGTTCGCCGGCCTCGACGTGGTGCGCTGCGAGGACGGCCGCTTCCGGGTGATCGAGGACCAGGTGCGGATGCCGGCGGGGATGGCGTACTGCGTGCCCGCCCGCGAGACGCTGCGCGAGCTGCTGGCGGTGGAGCCGCCGCAGGCGGACCTGTCGCTCGCCTTCGGGGAGCTCGCGCTGGCGCTTCGGGGCGCGGCGCCCGAGGGCGTGGCCGAGCCGGTCACGGTCATTCTCAGCGAGGGCCCGTCGGCCGCCGGCTGGTGGGAGCACGAGCTGCTCGCGCGCGAGCTGTGCGCGCCGCTCGTGACCCTGTCCGACCTCGAGGTGCGAGACGACCGGCTCGTGGCATGGCTCGACGGGCGGCCGCGCGCCGTGGACGTGGTGTACATGCGAACGGAAGAGGACCGCTTCACCCGCCCCGACGGCTCGCCCACGCCGGTGGGCGAGGCGCTGCTCGGCCCGTCGGCCGCGGGCACGATTGCGGTGGTGAACGCGCCCGGCTCCGGGGTCGCGGACGACAAGCTCGTTCACGGGCACGTGGACGAGCTCGTACGGCTCTACCTGGACCAGGAGGCGCTGCTGCCGTCGATCCCCTCGCGCACGCTCACGCCGGACGACGACCTGGACGGCCTGGTGGTCAAGCCGCGCGGGGAGATGGGCGGCGAGGGCGTCGTGATCTGGCGCGACGCCGACGAGGCCGCGCGCGAGCGTGTGCGCTCTGCCATCGCGGACTCGCCCGGCGAGTGGATCGGACAGGACCTCGTGACGCTGTCGGTGCACCCGACCGTGGTGGAGGGGCGGCTCGAGCCGCGGCACGTGGACCTGCGCCCCTACGTGCTCGTCACGGACGACGGAGTGCGCGTGCTCCCCACGGCGATCAGCCGCGTTGCGCTCGAGGAGGGATCGCTCGTCGTGAACAGCGGCAAGGGCGGTGGCGCCAAGGACACCTGGGTGCCGGGCTAATTGTTAAGCACAGATGAGGGGTCTGACCCCTTTATGTCAGCCCGGCCAGGATGTGCTCGGTGCCCGCGCAGTGGTCGCGCATCAGCGTCACGGCAGGGCCGGCATCGCGCTCGCGCAGCGCGGCGACGAGCCGCCGGTGCTGGGCGTTCGAGGTGGTGAGCACCTCGTCGGGATGGGCGATTTGCCCGATCAGGTCGCTCATCTGGCCCTGGACCTCGGTCATGGCCGCCATGAGCCGTGGCGACCGGGTGGCCTCGGCGAGGCCGATGTGGAAGCGCACGTCGGCGCGCCGGTACTCCTCGAACCGCGCTCCCTCGCTCGCACCCATCTCCTCGGTCAGCCCCTCGAGCCGGTCGAGGTCCTCGGCCGTGGCACGCTCGGCCGCGAGCACCGCGACGCCCGTCTCCACCGTCAGCCGGTAGTCGAGAACGGCGCGCGCCTCCTCGCCGAGGGGCGGCCCGGAGGCGTCGAGCGCAAGCGGCGGCGCCTCGGCCACGAACGTCCCTCCGGCGCGGCCGCGGAGCGCCACCAGGTGGCCGCTCTGCACGAGCGTCGTGAGCGCCTGGCGGAGCGTCGAGCGCGAGATGCCGAGCTCGCCGGCGAGGTCGCGCTCCGGGGGAAGCTGCGTCCCCGGTGCCAGCACGCCGAGCCTGATGGCGGTGCCGAGCCGCTCCACCGTCTCCTCGAAGGTCGTCGGCGGGTGCACCGGCTGGAACACCGCGTCGAGTGCGGGGGTCCTCTCCCCGGCGGCGGGGTGTGTCATCGCCTCAGACGGTAACCGCTAGGGTGGCGCGCCGTGGAGAAGCGCCAGGAGAGAGTCGTCGTCGAGACGGACCGCTACCGCGTGGAGGGCATGCTCACGCTTCCGGCGGAGGGGTATCGCAGCCGCGTCTCCGACCACGTGAACCGTCGCGACCAGGAGTTCTTCACGATCATCGACGCCCAGCTCGTGGCCCTGGATGGCTCCGGACGCGACTGGGAGGCCCCCGTTCTCATGCTCGCGCGGCACCACATAAGGCTGATCGTGCCCGCCTCCGAGGGCGCCTAGCTTCATTCCGTCCGAGCCGGCTCCCAGCATGGCCAGACCCCATGCTGTACGCCATTCTCATATGCACCGACGAGGCCTGCGCCGAGGAGTTCGAGGCGTGGGGCGAGCTCGAGGACTTCGACGACCTGGTCTGCGAGGGCTGCGAGTGCACGCTCCAGCCGCTCGCCTTCTCCGAGGTCAACCTCTCGACGATCGTCGCGTTCCCGCGCCGCACCCCGCACGTCCAGCTCCGCAACGCCGCCTAGCCGCACCGCCAAGCTAGGCTGGGCGCTCGCTCTGGAGAGGTGACCGAGCGGCTTAAGGTGCACGACTGGAAATCGTGTGGGCGGGTCAAACTGCCTCGTGGGTTCGAATCCCACCCTCTCCGTTTGCCGCGCGCTCCGGAGGGAACGGGCTGGGGATGAACGCGCATGAACGCCCCCTCGCCGTCGTCACAGGTGCCTCCAGCGGCATCGGCCTCGAGCTCGCGAAGCTGTTCGCGGCGGCTGGCTTCGACCTGGTCGTCGCGGCCGAGGACGAGCACGTCCACACGGTGGCTCAGGGGATCGAGGCGTCGGGCGTCGGCGCCGAGGCGGTCCAGGTGGACCTCTCGACCGAGGACGGGGTCACCCGGCTGGTCCAGAGCATCGCGCGCCCCGTGGACGCGCTTGCGCTGAACGCCGGCGTCGGGGCCGGCGGCGCGTTCGTCGCCACCGACACCAAGGAGACGTACCTGAAGGACGAGCTGCGCCTGATCGACCTGAACGTGCGCTCGACCGTGCACCTGGCGAAGCTGCTCCTCCCGCCGATGGTCGAGCGCGGGCACGGGCGCGTGCTGCTCACCTCGTCGATCGCGTCGACCATGCCGGGGTCGTTCCAGGCCGTCTACAACGCGTCGAAGTCGTTCGTGCAGAGCTTCGCGCTCGCGCTACGCGACGAGCTCCGCGACACCGGGGTGACGGTGACCTCGCTGATGCCCGGCCCCACCGAGACGGAGTTCTTCGAGCGCGCGGACATGCTCGACACGAAGGTCGGCGCGAGCGAGAAGGACGACCCCGCCGACGTGGCGCGCGACGGCTTCGAGGCGATGATGGACGGCCGCGAGTCCGTGGTGTCGCACTCCGCGTCGACGAAGGCCCAGGGCCGGTTTGCCCGCTTCGTTCCCGAGCGGATGAAGGCGGAGATGCACCGCCGGATGGCCCAGCCGGGCTCGGCGCCTCAGCGGCGCGACTGAGACAGCCTCACGGCCTCCCCGTCGAAGTCGTCGTCGTCGTAGTCGATGTCCATCGCGCTCAGGATCGTGGGCAGCACGTCCACGTGACGCAGCGTGCGGCTCGAGTCCTTCGAGCTGACGCCGGGGCCGTAGAAGACCATCGGGATGCTCTGGATGAGCTTGTTGTGACCGCCGTGGTCACCCTTGACGCCCCAGGTCACGTTGTCCTCCACCAGTGCCACGACCTCGGGCCCGGAGGGGTGGGCCATCGTGTCCACGAGCCTCCCGCCGTGGCGCTCGAACCAGGAGCGCTCGCTGCGGCTCATCCGGTTCGTGTCGTGCAGCCTGTAGTCGTCGTGCGCGGCGTTGATCCGGAAGGCGGCGATCGTGTCCGGAAGGTCGAGCACGGCCTCCGCCGCCTCGCGCTTCTCGGCATCCGAGTCGCCGTTCAGCCACAGCCCGATGTGCCCGTCCTGGTAGGAGAACCTCAGGTTCGGGCCCAGCCTCGCCACGAGCGGCGCGAAGTCGTCGCTCGGATCGAGGTAGGTCTCGTCCGGGATCCTGTCCGTAGTACCAGTTGCAGTCCGACCGGATGCCCGGTCGACGGCGGGTTGCAGCGCGGGCCGGTGCCCGGGTCGGGCCCGTCGAGATCGCCGTGGAGGGGCCGCCCGGTCTGCGCCGCGTGGTCCGACGTGATGACGATCAGCGTCTCGTCGAGGAGCCGCTTCGCCTTCAGGGCGTCCACGATCCTGCCCACCTGCCTGTCGGCGGTCTTCGCGATGAACGGCAGATGCCGCATCTGCTGCACCGAGCCGGAGGGGCCGGTCACGTTGTCCTCCGGTCCCCACATGTGGCCGAGCTTGTCGATGCCGCCGAGGCTGACCATCATCCCGCGCCAGTTGCCGCTGCGCTCGATGATGCGGATCGCGGCGTCCGCGTCCCAGACATCGCCCCCGTAGTGGTTCGGGTCGAAGCCCGGCACGAACCGGTTGCCGTCCAGCGGGTAGATGTTCGCCGGCGGAATGCGCGTTCGTGCCGTAGGCGCCCGCGGGCTGCCAGGTGGACCAGCGGTTGCATGTGGGTGGGACCGTCGTCGCCGTCTCCGGGAAGTACGGCGAGCGCCGAGCCGTTGTTGGCGTCCTCCGGCTGGCGCCAGCCGCTGTTGGTGACGTCGCAGTTCGGCGCGCGCTGCACCGCGGATCTGGAAGATCACGTCCTCGGGGTCGGTGCCGTTCCCGTCCGCCGCCGGCGTGGTGTGGCCCGCGGTGCACGCGGAGGAGCGCTTCTGCGAAATCGACGCGAACACCGAGGTCTCGCCGAACTTCGCGTCGAGGTAGTCCTGGATCTTCCAGTAGTCCTGCGCCGCGAGCAGCGACCTGTACTGAGCGCAGCTCATGCTCGAGGTCACGTGGTAGACGGGGCCCGCCGGAGGAACCGGGGCGAGCGCGCCCACCGTGTCCCGGTACACCTCGTTCGTCCAGCCCATGTTCTTCGGGAAGAGGCCGCTCGTGAGCACGTTGTGGCTGATCACGGTCTCCGCCGCCATGTGCCCGAGTAGAGCGTTCGGGAAGTTCATCCCCTCACGCTGGAGGCGCTTGACGTTGTCCATGTCGTAGCGCTTGATCGTGTCCGGGCGCGCCTGGTCGAGCACCAGCATGAGCACGCGCGACGGCCGCTCGCGGTCGTGCTTGCCGCCGGCGGCCGCCTGGGCCGGCACGGCGAGAGCGACTGCGACGACGAGCAGGACGACGAGCTTGACGCGTGACACGAGCGGGCCTCCAGGAGCCGTGGGTTGCCCCTGTCCTACCTCATATATCAGGCGCGGGTCAAGCCTAGAGGCCGAGATCGCGCACGCCGGGCTCGTTCCAGCCGAGGTGGTGAGCCAGCTCGTGGCGGAGCGTCTGCTCGACCTGGGCGCGGAGGAGATCGGCGTCGTGGCCGAAGTCCCTCTCGAGCGTGTCCTGGTAGAGGACGATGCGATCCGGGTAGTTGTCGCGCGCCACGGTGTCGCCGAAGTAGTGCCCGTACGCGCGGTTCTCCCGGCCGAGCGCCGACACCACCACGGGCGTGTCGTCGAGCAGCTTCTGGAAGTCGCGCGGGAGCGCGTCGATCGCGTCCGCGACGAGCAGGTCGAACTCGTCCGTCACCGAGCGCAGCTCGGGATCGGAGGCGAGCTCCTCGCTGCGGCGCACCAGCCGCTCGAACTCGTGCTCCGGCATCGAGTCGCTGCCCGTGAGGGCCACGGTCGCCCAGGCCGTCCCGAGCACGAGCAGGATCGCCCCGCCGGTGATGAAGGCCATGCCCTCCGCGCCGTCGAGCGACGGTGGGTTGAGGAACAGCAGCAGGAGGCCGACGGCGAAGAGCGCCGCGATGCCCGCCTTGACCGGCCCTCGGAGGATGTCCACCCCTCCGAGAGTAGGGCGTGAGCCGGGCTACTCCTCGTCCGGCGAGTCCTCGGTTCCGGCCGCGTCCGGGTTGCCGGTGCCGGTCTCCTCCTCGCCCGGCACGCCCGGGCTGTCCTCATCCTTGTCGCCCGAAGCGTCGTCCGGCGTGTAGCCGGGCGCACCCTCCTCCGGAAGCTGGTCGGACTGGTCAGGGGTCTCGGTCATTGGCCGCCCTCCTCCTCGTCCTTCTCCTCGTCCGGGTCCGGCTGGGCGCCGGGCACGGCCGGGTCCTGCTCCTTGCGCTCCCAGTCGCCCTGCACATCCTCGATCCGCTCGCCGAGCCGGTCGGAGTGCTCCTCCATGCGGTCGGCTTCCTCCTCCATGCTGTCGGCCTGCTGCTCGTGCTCGGGCTGCTCCTCGCTCTCCATGGCGTCCCCTTACCCGCGTTCAGCGGTCGAGATACCAAGCGACCGCCTCGACCTCGGTGCCCACCGCCCGTCCCAGGGGAGCGATCTGCTCGCTGGCGGCCACGGTGTAGGTCTCGTCCGGGTCGATCGTGGCCGGCCCGGCCAGGTGGCCGCGCCGCGCGAGCCGGCGCAGCTCGCGCCCCGTCAGCTCGATCCGCATGACGGGATGGTCGTACGCCAGCACCCGCGCCACCTCCTCGTAGGCGATCGGCCCGGCGTCGACGTCGGCGCGGAGCGCGCCGGGGTGGACGACCGCGGCGTCGGTGCCCGCGAACGCCCGCTCGGCGCGCGCCACGAGCGCGGCCAGGCTCCCGTCGCTCCGCGTGAGCTCGGTCTCCGCGCGGCCGAGCGTGCGCTCGGCGAGCGGTGCGACGAGGCCGCGGTAGCGCTCCACCAGCCCCGCGACCTCCTCGTCCGGAGCCGTCCCGCGGTGGCGGGTGTCCGGGATCGCGCCCGTCTTCGCCACCACGTCGCCCGTGCGCCTGTCGACGGCGATGTCCACGCGGTCGTAGGCCACCCCGTAGGACAGCGCCTCCACCACGAGCTTGTCGCCGGACCCGTCCGCGTTCGGCACGCGCATGTCGAGCCGGGAGTGGCTGTGGCCCGCGATCACCACGTCCACGGCTGAGCTCATCTCGCGCGCCTCGTCGACGATCTCGCCCGCGAAGTCGGGTGCGTCGGACTCGTCCTGCGCGGGCGCGCCGGCGTGCGCGAGCACGACGATGGCCTCGACGCCGCGCCGCCGCAGCTCCGGGACCCACCGGTTGACCGCGTCCGAGATGTCGCCGAACTCGAACGGCGCCGAGTGGCGGGCGAGCAGGAAGCGCGGCGTGGAGGGCGTCGTGACGCCGATGAAGCCCACGCGCACGCCCGCCCGCTCCACGATCTCGTAGGGCGGCAGCATCAGGGCGCCGTCGCGGTACCGCGTGTTCGCCGCGACGTAGGGGAAGCGCGCGAGCCGCAGCAGCCGGAGCAGCTCCGGCGCCGCCCTCGTCGAACTCGTGGTTGCCGACGGTGCCGACGTCGAAGCCGATCAGGTTCGACGCCTCCATCGTCGGCTCGTCCCTGAAGTGGCTCGAGATCAGCGGCGACGCGCCCACCATGTCGCCCGCGTGCACCCGGATGGTCCGGCCCGGGACCGTTGCGGCGTCGAGGTGGGCCTTCAGCCACGCGGCGCCGCCGATCCCCGCGCGCGGCGGCTCGAGGTGGCCGTGGAAGTCGTTCACGCCGAGCAGGCGCAGCTTCACCGACTCCGCGCGGCTCGTCCGGCGCCGCCGGCGTGCCGGCGTTGGCGTAGAGGCCGAGCAGGGCCACCGCCATCGCGGCGGTGAAGGCGGCGATTCCGGGCAGCAGTCGGGTCATGCCCGGCACGCTAAGTCCCTGCAAATCGCGGGTTGTTACGAGTTCTGAGCCGTCTCGTGAAAGGCCCGTGAACCGCGAAACGGCCCGGAGACCTCGTAGATCGCGCCCGGGCCGATCGCCGCGCCGCTCCCGAAGGCGCGCTGCGAGGCGAAGTACATGCGGCGGCCGGAGGGGTCGAAGGTCACGCCGGTGAGCTCGGAACCGGCGTGGTCCGGGCCGGTTGCCGAGAGGAACTTCGAGACGCGGCCCCTGCGGTCGATGAGGCCGATGTCGATCTCGTCGGTGGCGATGTCCTCGCAGACGAACACCTCGCCGGCGCCGCTCGCGACGAGCTGGTCGACTCGCAGCAGCGGCGTGGCCCCCGAGGCGAGGCCGTCATAGACCACCTCGATGCGCTCGTCATCGATGTAGTACGTGTGCACGCGGTGGTCGGCCGTGGTCGCCACGTAGACCACGCCGTCGTCGTGCCAGATCCCCTCGGCTCGCTTGAACTCGGTGCTGCCCTCGACCTGCCGCCGGGTCGGCACCCGCCTGGCGGCCGGGTCGGGCACGCGCCTCCAGCTCACGGCCCCGCCGGCGCCCACCACGGCGATCTCGAGCGTGCCCTCGGTGAGATCGCCCCAGCGCGCCGGCGTGAACCGGTACAGGCCGCCGTCGATCAGGTCCTCGGTCAGGTAGATGCGCCTGCCGCGCGGGTCCACCGCGGCCGCCTCGTGCTTGAAGGTGCCCATCGCCGGGCGGCTGAGCGCCCGGCGCCTGCCCGCCGGGTCGCACTCCCACACGAGCCCGTCCTGCACCTCCTCGCAGGAGAGCCACGTGCCCCAGGGCGTGCGGCCGCCCGAGCAGTTCTGCGCCGTGCCGTCGAGGATCCGGTAGGCGTCCCGCACCTCACCGCCCGGGTCGAAGCGCACCGCCGACGCGCCGCCCTCGAACGTCTCCGAGTTCGACACGAGGACCCACCCCCCGTCGTCCGTGGAGAAGGTGGCCATCCCGTCCGACGCCTCGTGCCACCTGTAGCCGGTGCCGCCCACCGGGTCGCCCCCGCGGGCGATCAGGCGGGAGCGGAAGCCCTCGGGGAGCCGGAGGCCGTGCTCGTCGGCGGCCGCGCGCGGGCCGTAGCCGGTCCGCGGGCTCCGCGCGTTCGAGCCGGCGGCGCCGAACACGTCGTCCCAGAAGGCCGCGCCGAGGGCCGCGGCCGCGGCGGCTCCGACCCCCACCCCGATGAACTCGCGCCGCGTGCCCGCCACCGGGACCACATTGTCGGGCCGGCCCGGCCCTATCTCGTGAAAAGCCTGTGACGAGCCACGCGTCGCGGGTTCCGGAGCACCCGGTCGCCGGCGACTCCCACGAAGCGCACCCGGCCGCGCGAGAGCCCGAAGACGATCCTGCTCCTCCTCGACGCGCGGACGAGCCCGCGCCCGATCCGGACCCGGTTCGGATAGGCGCGCGCAAGCGCGGCGCGGCGCGAGCCCGGCCTGACGCGCCGGTTCCCGTGGCCGCGGGCCGTGGAGGCCACCAGCTCCACGCGTGCGCGCCGCGAGCGGCTCGAGAACACGGCGGCCACCTGGCCGGCGCCCCCGCGCGTGCAGTAGCCGAAGACGCGTCCCGTGCGGCGCGTGGGCCGGACCCGCACGCGGCCGAGCAGCATCTGGCGCCTGTAGCCGAGCCGGATCCGGCCGATGTTGGCGACGCCGATCGCCGAGCGGCGCGCCAGGCAGCGCCCCGCGCCGGACGGGCCGTTCCCGCGGCCGGGACCGCCGCGCCGCGGCCGGCTCAGCACCGCGAGCGCCGAGCGCGCCATGCTCGCCTCGCCCTTCCCGTTCGGGTGCAGCGGATAGGCGGGCTCGGTGGGCACGAGCCCCTCGAACCAGCGCGTCGGCGGCAGGGTGCACACGTCGTGGCCGCCGCTGTCGCGGTAGGTGTCGATGAACTCGGCGTCGTTCGCGGCCGCCTGGCCCGCGATCATCGCGTTGATGCGCCGCAGCAACCCGTCGATGTAGCGGATGTCGTCGGAGCTCAGCGGGACCATCGGGTAGCAGTTCCCCTGGTCCGGCAGCACGTCCGGATAGCCGACGATCGCGACTCGCGCGCGCGGCGAGCGGCGGTGGATGCCCTGGAGCACCGCGGCGATCTTGGGCTTCGTCGCCTCGATCCGCGCGGCCACCTGGTCGTTCCCGTTCGGCGCCCAGTAGTCGCGGCAGGCGGTGCCGTTCGGGTTCGTCACGCCCAGCTCGGCGCACTTCTCGCCCACCCCGACGAGCCCGGCGTCATTGCCGCCGATCCCCACCGTCACGAGCGTCGCGTCCCTGCGCAGCGCGTTGAACTGCGGCGGGTTCGTGCCGCCGAGCGGGAGGTCCGTCTGAGGCTCGGTCATGTGATTCGTCTGCGCGCTGCCGCAGCTCACGTCCACGAACGTCGTGACCTTCAGCGACTGCGCGACGAGCGACGGATAGTTGTGGTCGGAGCGCCCGCAGTCGATCGGCTCTCCGTACTGCATGGGCACGAGCGGCGCCGACGTGTACGAGTCGCCGAGCGCGACGTAGACCCCGCCGGCCGCATGCGCGCTGCCCGCCGCGGCGAGGCAGGCAACGAGGGTCAGGAGAGCCGGGAGGAACCGGCGCGAGCACGGCACAGATGCCGAGTACCCGCACCGGCCCAACCGGCAAACGAGAGGCGGAGGGGGAGAGATTCGAACTCTCGGACGACGTTGCCGCCGTCAACGGTTTTCGAGACCGCCCCGTTCAACCGCTCCGGCACCCCTCCGAGCGCTTGATGATGATAGGGACGTTAGAACCGGACGCCGGCTTCGAGCAGCGAGTCGATCTCGTCGGCCGGCACCGGACGTGAGAACAGGAAGCCCTGGCCGAGCGGGCAGCCCAGCTCGCGGAGGTCGCTCACCTGCTCGCTCGTCTCGATGCCCTCGGCCACGACCACCATGTCGAGGGCGCGGCCCATCGCGATCGCGGCGGCCACGAGCGCCGAGTCCGGCGAGTTGCCCGCCATGCCGGCCACGAAGGAGCGGTCGATCTTCAGGATGTCGGCCGGCATCTCGCGCAGGTGGTCGAGCGACGAGTAGCCCGTGCCGAAGTCGTCGATCGCGATGCGCACGCCCGCGTCGCTGAGCTCCCGGAGGGCGCGGAAGCCGGAGTCCCGGTCGGCCATCGCCGTGCTCTCGGTCACCTCGATCGTGAGCCGGTGCGGGTCGAGTCCCGAGCGGTGCACCGCGTTCAGCACGGTGGAGACCACGTCGGGATGGGTGAGCTCGCGGGCGCTGAGGTTCACCGCGAGCCCGAACGCCGGGCCCGCCGCCGCCCAGGCGGTCCCAGTCGCGCAGCCGCCGGCACGCCTCGCCGACCGCCCACTCGCCGACCTGGACGATCAGGCCGCTCTCCTCGGCCACGGGGAGGAACCTGTCGCGGCTCGAGCATCCCGCGGTCCGGGTGGTCCCAGCGGATCAGCGCCTCGGCGCCGACCAGCTCGCCGGTGCCGAGGTTCACGAGCGGCTGGTAGAAGAGCCGCAGCTCGCCGTGCTCGAGCCCGTGCTGGAGCTCCTGCTCGATCGAGAGCTCCTCCACCGCGCGCTCGCGCATCCGCATGTCGAACAGCTCGGTGCGGTCGCCGCCGCGCTCCTTCGCGCGGTACATCGCGGCGTCCGCGTCCTCGACGAGCCGCGAGGGATCGACCTCCTCGCCCGGCTCGGCGAGCGCGATGCCGATCGACGCGCTCAGCCGCAGCTCGACCCCGCCCGCGCGCAGCGGCTCGGCGATCTCGCGCTGAAGGCGGTCGGCCACGCCCACGGCCTCGAGCACGCCGCCCAACCGACTCGCACAGCACCGTGAACTCGTCGCCGCCGAACCGCGCGACCGTGTCCTCCGGGCGCAGCGTGCGCTGGATCCGGGCCGCGACCTCGCAGAGCACCTCGTCGCCGGCCGCGTGGCCGAGGCTGTCGTTGATCCGCTTGAAGCGATCCACGTCGAGGAAGTACACGGCGGTGGACTCCCGGCGGCCGCGGCGCTCGATGGCGTGCTCGAGCCGGTCGCTGAAGAGAGCGCGGTTGGGCAGCCCCGTGAGCGAGTCGTAGAGCGCGAGGCGCTCGAGCTCGGCCTCCATGCGCTTGCGGTCCGTCACGTCGAGGAAGACGCCGTAGAAGAGCGGCTTGTCCTCGCCCTTCGGGCCGCGCACGACCGTCATCTCGTCCCGGATCCACACGTAGTCGCCGTCGGCCCGCCTGATGCGGTACTCCTGGACGAGATGCTCACCCGAGCGCTCGCACTCGGCCTCGTTCGTGACGACGCGCTCGGCGTCCTCGTGGTGCAGCAGCCTGTCCCACAGGCCGTCGTCCTCGATCCAGTCCAGCTGCGTGAAGCCGAGCACCCGCTCGATCGAGGGGCTGATGTAGAGGCAGGTCCCGTTCACCCCGGGCTCGTAGACGTACGCGACCGAGGGAACGCCTTCGGCGAGAGGGCCGTATGTGGACTCGATCCGCTGCAGGATCGACTTGGGATCCACGGACATCGCCTATCTATCGGCAATTCGGGCGCTCGACTATCGCCTGGATGCGAAGAATGCACGCAGCAGGTCCGCGGCCTCCTCGGCGAGCAGGCCGCGCGCGACCACCGGCCGGTGGTTGAGCCGCGGCTCGGCCAGCACGTCGAGGACGCTGCCGGCCGCGCCGGCCTTCGGGTCGTCGGCCGCGTAGACCACCCGCGGCACGCGTCCGAGCACGATCGCGCCGGCGCACATCGCGCACGGCTCGAGCGTCACGTAGAGCACCGTGTCGAGCAGCCGCCAGCTGCCGAGCCGCGACGACGCCTCGCGCAGCGCGAGCACCTCGGCGTGGGCGGTGGGATCGCCGCGCAGCTCGCGCTCGTTGCGCGCGGCGGCGAGCACCTCGCCCGTCGTGCACGATCACGGCGCCGATCGGCACGTCGTCGTGCTCGAGCGCCCGCTCGGCCTCGCGCAGGGCGAGCCGCATGAAGTACTCGTCGCGCGGGAAGAAGCCGGGGCTCACGGTCACGGCGCCACCAGCCGCCGGCCCACGTACCGCTCGGCGGCGCGAAGCACCCCGAGCGCTCCGGCGCGGTCCGCCATCCGCATCCCGGCCGCGGCGAGCGACAGCGCGGACGGGCGGCCGCCGCCGAGCCCGCCCCCTTCGATCAGCTCGCGGTACCAGTCGATCGTGTCGGCGAGCGTGCGGTCGAGCGGCCGGGCGCGGTAGCCCAGCTCGCGGCGCGCCTTCGCGCGACGAGTAGCGCCAGTTCTGCGCCATGAGCACCAGGCCCTCGGCGGAGATCGGCCCGGGCACGCCCGCCGCCTCCGCGATGCGCGCCGCGGTGCCCGCCTCGCGCGGCAGCACGAGCAGCGGGTGGCGGACGCCCGAGAGCTCGGCGACGCGCTCGAACAGCTCGACCCAGCGCGTGTCGTGGCCGCCCAGCACGTAGCGCTCGCCCGGCCTGCCGCGCTCGGCCGCGCGGAGATGCCCCTTCGCCACGTCGCGCACGTCGACGGCGTTCGTCTCCCCGTCCACGATCGCCGGCAGCCGGCCGCGAAGGTAGCTGCCGATCATCCGGGTGGAGGTCTCCCCCGGAAGCGTGCGGTCCACGGGCACCCCGAACACGTACGACGGGTTCACGATCACGACCTCCACGCCCGTGCGCGTGCCGGCGGCGAGCGCCTCCGCCTCGCCCTCGTGCTTCGCGTCCGGATAGGAGAGCCCGAGCCCGCCGCCCCGGTAGAAGTCGTCCTCGGTGCCGATCTCGCCGGGCGGTGCCGGGCCGATGCCGGCCACGCTCGAGGTCACCACCACCCGGCGCACCCCCTCGGCGGCCGCGGCCTCCACGGCGATCCGCGGCGAGAGCGCGTTCACGCGCCAGACCTGGTCGGCGGGGTGGGAGCCCACGTATCCGGCGCAGTGAAAGACGGTCTCGCAGCCGCGGAAGGCGCGCCGGAGCGCGGCCCGGTCGAGCACGTCGGCCCGCACCGGCTCCACGTCCATGTCCCCCAGGCGTGTGAGCCGGCCCTCCTCCCGGTATGTAACCCGCACGGGGTCGGATTGGGACGCAAGTTGCGCGACGTGTGCGCCGATGAACCCTGTGGCGCCCGTTACACAGACCGTCACAACTTCCGCATGGGCAGATTGTTCGTGCGTTCGTACACTCCGAAGCCCACCGTAACCCAATGCATATTCGCCTCCTCCTCCTCATAGCCGCCCTCGGGGTGCTGCTCATAGCGCCCGCGAGCGCGCACGGGGGCGAGTACGTGCCGGACGAGGTGATCGTCCGCTACGAGCCGGGCACCGGCGGAGGGGTGGCGGCAAACGTCGCGGAGGAGGCGGGAGCGGAGGCCGTGGCCGGGCTGCCGGGCGGCTCCGAGCAACTCCAGATCGAGGACGGCGACTCGGTGCGCGAGACGATCGCGGAGCTCCGCGACGACCCGAACGTGGAATACGCCGTGCCGAACTGGAAGGCGCGCGCCGCCGCCACGACCCCGAACGACCCGAACTTCAGGCTCCAGTGGAACCTGTTCAGCCCGTACGGGATCAACGTCGTGGACGCCTGGACGCTCGCCGAGGGCCGCGGCGCGCCCGGCGGGCGCGGCGCCGTCGTGGCGGTGCTCGACAGCGGCGTGGCCTACGAGCGCCGCGGCCGCTACCGGCGGGCGCCGGACCTGCGCCGCAGGACCTTCATCCGGCCCTGGGACTTCATCGGCCGCGACCCCCACCCGAACGACATCTTCGGCCACGGCACCCACGTGGCGGGCACGATCGCGCAGACCACGAACAACCGCGTCGGCACGGCCGGCATCGCCTACAACGCGAAGATCATGCCCCTGCGCGTGCTCGACGGGAACGGCGAGGGCGACTCGGCCGCCATCGCGCGCGCGATCCGCTTCGCGGCGCGCCACCGCGCGGACGTGATCAACCTCTCGCTCGAGTTCCCGGCCGAGGTGCGGTCGGCGGAGATCCCCGACGTGATCCGCGCGATCCGCTACGCGCACCGGCGCGGCTCGCTGGTGGTCGCGGCTGCCGGCAACCAGGCCGACATCGCGGTGGCGTACCCCGCCCGCGCGAAGTCGGTGATCGCCGTGGGCGCCACCACGAGCACCGGGTGCCAGGCCGAGTACTCGAACGCGGGCGACGACCTCGACCTGGTGGCTCCGGGCGGCGGCGTGCGACTCGCCGAACTTCGACAGCGTCTGGGACAACGCCCACTGCGACCCGGACCGGTTCGGCCGCCCGATCGTTCAGCAGACCTTCACATGGGAGGGCGCGGTCCGGAGGTTCGGCTTCCCGCGCGACTACGAGGGCACCTCGATGTCGGCCCCGCACGTCTCCGCGATCGCCGCGCTCGTGATCGCGACCAAGCGGCTCGGGCGCAACCCGAGCCCGCGCGCAGTGGAGGCGCACCTCGAGGCGACCGCGCGGCCCACGGACCGGCCCGACCGCTACGGCGCGGGCCTCGTGGACGCCGCAGCCGCGCTCCGCTAGTCGTCAGCTCAGGTCGTACGGATGATCATCACGCTGCACGGAGCGTGATGCGAGACCTTGTTCGGCACGCTGCCGAGCAGGAAGCGCTTGGCGCCGGTCATGCCCTTGTTGCCGACGACGATCAGGTCGGCGCGCTCCTCCTCGGCCACGTCGAGGATCGCGTCGGCCGGGTCGCCCTCGCGGGCGTGGGTCTCCACGTCGACGCCGGCGTCCCGCAGGCTCACGGCCGCCTTCTCGAGCGTCTCCGCGACGTCCTCGCGTGGATTGACCATCCACTGGAGGTCGCCCGGCACCTCCTGGCGCTCCTCGCGCAGCCGTCCCTCGGGCACCGGCTCGTACGCGCTCACCAGATGCACCTTGGCGCCCGTCTTCTGCGCGAGCTCGGTCGCCTGGCGCACCGCCTCGCCCGCGGTCTCTGAGCCATCCGTCCCAACCACCATGGAAGCGAACACGCGAGCATCATAAGACGGATGGCCCTTTCGCGGTCTACGCATTAGTGTTGAGACCTGATGTCAGAATCCGACACGCTGTCTCGCCGTCGACGATCACCCGACGGTGCGGCAAGGACTCGGCCTCATGTTCGGGCTGGCCCCCGACCTGGAGCTCGTCGGGTCGGTCGAGAACGGTGAGGACGTGATCGACGCCGTAGAGCGCCTCCGCCCGGAGGTGGTGATCATGGACGTGCGCCTCCCGGGCATCGACGGCATCTCCGCCGTCAAGCGGATCGCCGCAGGCCGCCCCCGAGGTCAAGACCGTGATGTTCTCGGCCTACGGCGACAAGCGGCTCCTGTCCGACGCGATCGCCGCCGGCGCGCGCGGCTACGTGATGAAGGGCTCGCCGCCCGAGGACCTGCTGCGGGCGATCAGGACGGTCACGGCGGGCAAGCCGTTCGTGGACCCGTCGCTCTCGCCCGCGCTCCTGATGTCGCAGGTCGGCCCGGACGCGCCGCTCTCCGAGCGCGAGCGCGAGATCCTCCAGCTGCTCGCCGGAGGGCCTCCACACCGAGGAGGTCGCGCGCCGGATCGGGCTGAGCACCGAGACGGTCAAGTCGGACACGAAGCGCGCGATCCTCAAGCTCGAGGCCGACACGCGCGTGCACGCCGTGGCCATCGCGCTGCGGCAGGCGATCATCGAGTAGCGTCGCGCGGCGTGGAGCTGCCCCGCTTCTGGATCGTCCTTCAGGTCCTGATCGTGATCTTCGTGCTGATCGGCATGGTGATCGCGATCGTGAAGCTGAGCTAGCCGGTCACGACGCCGGCCTGAGCGGCGGCGCCTCCTCGGGATCCGGCGTGAGCTGCTCCTCGAGCTGGTCGGGCAGCTCGAGCTCCGATCTTCGCTTCTCGGCGTGCCCCTCCTCGATCGGCTTCACCCAGAACTCCTCCACGGCGATGATGATCAGCGAGAGGATCGGCACGGCCACGAACAGGCCGACGAAGCCGAACAGCTGGCCCACCACCACGACGCCGATGGCGATCACGGCCGGGTGCAGCCGCACGCGCTGGGCCATGATCACCGGGATCGTCACGTTGCTCTCGAGCTGCTGGACCAGGATGTACGCGCCCAGCACGAGGAGCGCCTTGCCCGGCGAGTCGGTGAGCGCGAACAGCGTCGGCGGGATCGCGCCCGCGATCGCGCCGAAGTACGGCACCACCACGAGCAGCGCCGACAGCACGGCGAAGAAGATCGCGAAGTCGAGGCCGACGATCGTGAGCGCCACGTAGAGCATCACGCCCGTCACGAGCATGTCGATCGCCACGCCCTGCATCCAGCCGATCCACGACTGGCGGATGCGCCCGAGCACGTGGCGGACGTGCTCGCGCCGCGGCGGCGGCGCGAGTCGCACGAGCCCGTTCACGAGCGGCTCGGGCCGGATGGCCATGTAGTAGGCGGTGATCAGGATCAGGACGAGCGCGCCGAGGATGCCGGCGACGTTCAGCCCGATCGACGTGAGCGGGCCGATCAGCCGCTCCGGGTCGTCCGTGTAGCGCTCGACGAAGCGCTGAACCCGGTCGCCCACCTCGCCCGGGCTCTGGCCGGTCACGTCCGCGTACACCTTCTCGAGGTCGGTCACGATCGCCGGCACGTCGTCCACGAACTCGTTCGTCTGGTCCACGAACGGCGGGATCAGGAGATAGATGACGAGCGCCAGCGCGGCGACGCCGCCGAGCAGGGTGAGCAGCGCGCCGACCGGGCGCGGGATCCCGCGGCGCTCCAGCTTCGCGGCGGCCGCGGCGAGCGGGATCGCGACGATCACCGTCGTGAGCATCGCCAGCAGCAGCGTGACGAGCTGGCGGAACAGCACGGCGACGAGCAGCAGCCCGGCCGCGAGCAGCACGGCCCGGTAGGCGACCTGCGCTGTCGAGATCTGCCCGTCGGAGTTCATCCGGGCTCCTTACGGTACGCCGCCGGAAAGACGAACGGGCGCCTCATGGGCGCCCGTCCGGCAAGTCATCGAGGTGTGAGCCGCGCTTAGGTGCGGCGCTCGAGGTCGGCCACGTCCTGGGCCTTCTCGTCAGCGCGCTCCTGCGCGTCGGCGAGCTTGTCCTTCTCCTCACCCTTGCGCTCCTCGCGCCGTCCCTGCGACCGCAGCGAGCTGTCGCCGGTGACGTCGCCCGCTGCCTTCTTCGCACGGCCTGTGATCTTGTCGAAGATGCTCATGTGGCGGGCGTACCCCACGTTGGACCGTTGGAAACGCGTATAGCTTCCCCCGTTGTGACTAATGAGGAGGCGAATCGGCTCGCTCGCGAGAAGGGTGTTTCGCGCTGGCTGTACGCGCTCGTGCGCGGAATCGTGTCGCCCCTCTTCCGCCTGTATTTCCGCATGCACGTGTCGGGCGCGGAGCACATCCCGCGCGAGGGAGCGGCGATCGTGGCCCCCAACCACAAGAGCTTCTGGGACTCCTTCTTCGTGGGCGTCTGCACGCGCCGCCACGTGCGCTTCATGGCGAAGACGGAGCTGATCCAGGCGCGCTACGGGCGCCTGCTGGTGCGGCTGGGCGCCTTCCCGGTCCGGCGCGGGCAGGCCGACGAGGACGCGCTCGAGACCGCCCGGACGATCCTGCGCCAGGGCGGCCTCCTCGCGCTCTTCCCGGAAGGCACCCGCGTTCGCGACCCCGACGAGCTCGGCCACCCGCGGCGCGGCGCCGGCCGCCTGGCGCTCGAGACCGGGGCGCCGCTCGTGCCGTGCGCGATCACGGGCACCGAGAAGATCTTCCGCGGCGGCTTCCCGGTGCCCCGCCGCGTGCAGGTGGCGTTCTCCGAGCCGATCCCGGTCTCCGACCTGGCCGCGACGCCCGAATCCGCCACGACGCTGATCGCCGGCACGCTGTGGCCCGAGGTGGAGGGCGAGTACAAGCGGCTGCGCGCCCGCCCCACCGTCATCGCCGCCGCGGTGGCGGCGCTGGGAATCGGCGGCGGGCTGCTCGTCCGGCGCAAACGGCGGCGGTAAGAGGCTGGGTGGCAACGAAAACTCTCGCCAGGCGCGAGTTTTCTTTGCCACCGCCCCGTCCGGGGGGCGCACTAGGTTCACGACGTGCGCTTGATCGTCGCCAGGTGCGAGGTTCGTTACACGGGACGGCTGTCCACCGTGCTGCCCGAGGCGCTTCGGCTGCTGATGCTGAAGTCGGACGGGTCGGTGATGGTCCACGCGGACACCGGGGGCTACAAGCCGCAGAACTGGATGACGCCGCCCACCGTCATCGAGGAGGAGCCCGGGCTGCTCGTGGTGCGGAAGAAGGGCGCCGAGGACCGCATCGAGATCCGCATCGCCGAGGTGCTCTCCGACGTGACCCACGACATGGGCGAGGCCGCCGCGCTCGAGAAGGAGGGCGTCGAGCGGGAGCTCCAGGAGCTGCTGGCGGACGCGCCGCCGGAGGGGCTCCGGCTGATCAGGCGCGAATGGCCGACCGACATCGGCCCGGTGGACCTGATGTGCCGCGACGACAACGACGAGTTCGTGGCCGTCGAGATCAAGCGGATCGCCACCATCGACGCGGTCGAGCAGCTCACGCGCTACCTGGAACGCATTTGTGAAGAGCCTGGCCTTCACCGCTGTCGTGGAGTGCTGGCCGCGCAGAACATCAAGCCTCAGGCGCGCACGCTCGCGGAATCCCGGGGCATCGAGTGTGTGGAAGTCGAGATCGAGGTGTTGAGGGGAACCCGGGAGCCGGCGCTCACGTTGTTTGCGTAGGCACCGGGAAGCCGCGCTCCCTCATCCCCCGCTCGATCTCCGCGTTCAGGGTCTCGACGACCCTCACCCGCGCGAAGCGCTTCTGCTCCCCCTCCACCACGTGCCAGGGGGCGTCGGGATGCTCGGTCCGCTCGAACATGTCCTCGAGCGCCTCGAGATACAGCGGCCGCTTCTCGCGGTTCCGCCAGTCCTCCTCGGTGATCTTCCACTTCTTCAGCGGGTCGTTCTCCCGCGCCTCGAACCGCTGCAGCTGCTCCTCGTCCGAGATGTGCATCCAGAACTTCACGAGCACGCCGCCCTCGGCGCAGAACGACCGCTCGAACTCCACGATCGTGGTGTAGGCGCGCTCCCACTCCTCCTGCGTCGCGAGCTCCTCCACGCGCTCGACGAGCACGCGTCCGTACCAGGAGCGGTCGAAGACGGTCATGCCGCCGAGGCCGGGCAGCGCCGGGAAGAAGCGCCACAGGAAGTGATGGCGCTTCTCGGTCTCGGTCGGCGCGCCGTACTGCGCGAGGCGCACGTGGCGCGGGTCGAGCTCGGCCACCATCCGCTTCAGCGCGCCGCCCTTCCCGGACGCGTCCCAGCCCTCGAAGACGACGGCCAGCGCCGGGCCCAGCCTCCCCTCATAGCCGGGCAGCTTTCCTCCCAGAGCGAGCCGTAGCGCGGCCAGCCGCTCCTGGGCCGCCTCGAGCCGCTCCTTGTAGTCGGACTTGGAGAGCGAGAGCGACAGGTCGACCTGGTCTAGCCGTCCCATTCCGCCGCCACCTCGGCAAGCGAGTCGAGCTGGCGCCGCACCTCATCGGGCGCCCCGGGGAGCAGGTAGAAGAGCGAGCGCGTCACGCCGGCGGCGCGGAGGCGCTCGAGCAGCCGCACCTCCGGCTTCGCGCCGAACACCGTGACGGGGATGCGCTCGCGGCCGGCCGCCTCCGCCCGTTGCCCGAGCTCCTCGATCCGCTCGCCGAGCGCCTCCGGGCTCTGCACCCGGTTCGGGATCCACTCGTCCCCGTAGGACACGACGCGGTCGAGCACCGGGTCGCCGCGGCCGTGCGGTACACGCCGCGGCGGTTGGTGAAGTAGACGCCGTCGCGGCCGACCGCGACGGCTTGCGGGGAGGCGAGCCCGATCGTTGTTGACGACCTGGCGGACCTGGAAGGTGGGGTTGCCGTCCGAGCCGGTGCCTTCGCCCCACAGGACGAAGAACTTGGTCTGCTTGAAGATGAACACGAGCTCGCGCCAGGTGACGGCGGCGATGATGTATTCGCCGTCGCCGGGGGTGAGGTCGATGTAGTTGCGGCCGCGGCCGGGGGCGCCGGTCCCGAGGTCGGAGAGGCCCGTCGGTCTCCCAGATCTCGGGTTGGCCGGCGTTGGAGAAGTGGACGCGGCGACGGGGTGCTTTGGGTGCCGCCGGGGCCGGCCGTTGGTTTGGGTGCCGTAGGCGGTGGCGACGAGGCGGTTGGAGGCGTTCGTGCCCGACGTGGAGCCGGCGGCGCTGGCGGTGACGGTGATCGCGCCGGCCTTGGGGCATCGCTGCGCCGGCGGTGCCGTTGACGGTCGCGAGCGCGCCCCCGGCGGCGAACGCGGCGCCGTCCCAGCGGACCAGTGGGTCGGCGCCGTTGGCGCAGTACACGAGCTCGCGGAGCGGGTCGCCGAATTGCGCGAACGTCCACGGCCCCGCTGGCCAGGCCGGTCTGGGATGCGATGACGGCGCCGGTGTGGTCGATGACGTCGAGGCGGGTGCCGGCGCCGAGGACGAGCTGGCGCAGGCCGCTGGTGGTGTAGTGCGCGGTCATGCTGTCGACGCGGTTGGTGAGGTCGGCGGGCGGTGAGGTCTTCGTAGCCGTCGCGTTGGCGGACGGCGCCGCGTTCGGTGAACGTGACGTTGAGCAGGTCGATGGCTTCCCCGTCGCCGACCGTGTCGGCCTTGTCGCGGAGGTTCAGGCCCCTGGAGAAGTCCTTGAACGTGAACTGCCGGTACCCGTTGGTGTAGGCGGCGGTCGCCATCTAGTCGTCCTCGTGAGTAGGTGCGCTGGGTGGTGATGAGCGGAGTGCTGGCGGTTGCGGACCTCGTAGCGGGCGATCAGGTCCATCATGCGCGCGCCGATGTCCGCCCGGAGGGCTTGGGCGCCCTGGTAGTTGTCGGAGTCCTTGTAGGCCTCGATGACGGCGAAGTCGATCCACAGCGAGTGGTAGCGGGGCGGGATCAGCGGGGTGTCGGTCGTCGTCGACGAGTTCGGGGCTTTCGCCGATGTAGACGACCTCGAGCTGCGACGCGGCTGACGGGCCAGGTGTGCATGACCGCGTACGGGTCGGGGCCGTCGAGCCACCAGTACTGCGGGGTGCCGGGTCTGGTCGAGGCTGGTGCCGTTCTGCGCGACCTGGCGGACGTCGAGGCCGATCAGCTCGGTGCCGCTGGCTTGGACGGTGTAGACGAGCTTGAGGTCGGTGACGGTGAGCGGGGCGGGGCCGGTGTGCGGTGCGCCACAGCCACGGCCATTCCCACACGTCCTCGAACGCGTTCTTGGCGTTGTTGAGCATGATCGTCATGCGCGGCGCCGAGAGGTAGTCGAAGCCGCGGGCGGCGAGCTCGGCGCGCGCACCGGCGAGGGTGAGCCCGGTCGGGGCGGTGGGCGGGAGGATGATCGGGGTCACGGCTGCTCCGAAGCGCCGTTCTGGTTCTCGACTTGGGCGCGGATGCGGTCGAGCGCCTCGTCGTCGCCGCCCTGCTTGAAGCGCTGCCACGGCGCGGCTGGGATCGTCTGCGGCCCGACTTCGAGCGGCGTGAGCTGGTCGTCGGTGTCGAGCATGACGACGGGCTGCGACGTTCCAGCCGACCAGGCGGACGCGGCCGGTCATGCCACGAGCCCGAGGTCGATCGAGTGCGGTGCGCAGCGCGTTGGCAAGCGCCTGCGTCGTTGCCGGGTCGGTCGCGGCCGCGGGCGTCCGGTCGGGCGAATGACCGGGGTGGCGCCGTAGAACCCGAGCTTGTGGCTGGCGGCGCCGCCGATCTTGAACCCGGTCGCCGAAGTTCTGGATGACGGCGTTGTCGCGCAGGCCGATCGACGCCGCCGTCGGTGATCGTGAGGTTGTTGGCGCTGATCGCGGAGTTCGAGAACACGATTGCGCCGCTGGCGCCGCCGGCGCGGAGGTTGAGGTTGAGGTTGGCGGTGTCGCGGCCGATCAGCGCCTTGGTGATCGCGACATCGAAGTAGGTTGTGACGTGGAACTCCGCCAGCTGCGGGTTGACGAAGAACAGCGGCCCGGCTGTGCTCTCGGTGCGAACCTGCCAGGAGGCGCTCGTGTCGGTGCCGATTTCGCAGAACGTCGTCGACTGTTTCTGGCCGTTGGCGTTGAACACGCGGCAGTAGAACGGCCGCATCTCGAACGTGCCGTCGGGCGAGTAGTACTGCGACGTACCATTCGACGCCGTACTGCGAGGTCGCCGATCGGCGCCGGGTCGTAGTAGTTGTCCTCGAAGCCGATGAAGATGGCGGGCTTGCCCGCGCGTGGCGTTGGCGCCGCCGTGGCGTTGGGAGTTCCAACCGAGCCAGGCGCCGTGGTTGCGGGTACCGGTGCCCGCCCCGGAGTTGGGAAACGAGTTGACGTGCATGTCGAACGGCGCGCGGTCAGTGTCCGCGGGCGTGACCTTGAACACGGGCACGTCGACGTAGTTCGGCGGTTGCGCTTGCTGCTTGGGGACTGCGTTGGGGTCGGTGGTGCCTGCTCCGGCGGGTCCTGTCGGCCCTTCCGGTCCGGGTGGGCCTTGGAGGGCGATGTCTTGCCAGCCGGTGGCGGTGCGGACGCGGACGTCGACGTCTACCTGGGCGCCTCCGACGCTTGATTGACGGTACTCGTCGCCGCGGCTAGGGTCTGAACAAATATTAGGTCGACCCCCAGGGAGGTCAGATGTCCTACGAAAGCACTGCTGAGCCGATCAAGGTCGGCTACCTGATGGACTTCACGCTGCCGCCGGGCTTCCCGGAGGAACTGTTCGCCTCGTTCACCCAGAGCTTCGACCTGATCTTCGACGAAGCCGTCGAGCAAGGCCTGATGGATCGACCGGTGCAGATGATCTACCGCGAGGTCGAGGGTCTTCCGAAGGGTTCGGTGAAGGCGGTGATCGACGCGTACGGCGAACTCGTCGACGAGGGCTGTCTCGTGGTATTCGGCCCCAACATCACCGACAACTGCGTGCCGATGCGCGAGGCGATCGAGGAGCGCTTCAAGGTTCCGGCGATCAGCGTCACCGGAACCGACGACTGGCTGGGTGAGTGGACGTTCGCCTTCCCCCAGGGGTCGATGACCGACGAACCGATCTTCCTCGCCGACCTCGTCGCCAAGCGCGGCCTCAACGAGATCGGCGTCCTGGTCGAGCAGAACCTCATCGGAGAGAGCTATCTGAAGAACCTGCGGAGTGCTTGTCGTCGCAAGGGAATTCGGATCGTCGCGGAGGCGGCGATCGCTCAGACGGCGCAGGACATCAACGAAGCGGTGCGCACCCTGCACGATGCGAAGGCCGAGGCGATCGTGCACCTCGGTTTCGGCTTCGGCATCGTGTTCGTCAACCCGGCGCTCGAGGCGGTCGACTGGGACCCGCCGCGGTTCACCACCACCGCGTTCCAGAACGCATGGGTGAACCCGATCATGTGGAACGCGTTCATGGGCTGGGTCGGGGTCGACCAGTACGACGAGGAGAACCAGATCGGACAGGACTTCCTGGACCGCTACGCCGCGAAGTACAACGGCAGCCGTCCGGAGTTCTGTGTGACGGTGGTGAACCGCGATGTCGCCGCGACGCTGGTGCGCGCCTTCACCGATGCCCACCCGCTGAGCCCGCGCGGCGTCAAAGAGGCACTCGAGCGGGTCAAGATGATGCCCGCCGCCTCGGGTGCACCGGGAACCCGTGTGTCGCTTGGTAAGTGGACACGCCGCGCCTGGATGGGCTCGGGCTATCTCGTCGCCCGGACGCTCGACGCCGACGGTGTCAACTCGCATCTGGTCGACCGGTTCGGAGAGGAATGACATGACCACAGGAATCCCCCCCACCCGAAACCGGCCGGAATCACCGGCCCCGGCACGCACGGGTCCGAATTGGGGCCGTGTCATCTCACTGTTCGCGTGGCTCGGCTTCCTCGGGTTCTTCCTCGCCGTCGGGCGTACGGCCGTCGACCCGCGCGTGGCGAATCCGAACGTCGAAGGACGGCCCCGTCCGGTCGGGTTCCTGACGGGATTCGATCACTGGCAGATCATCCCGCAGGTCGGCGCGTTGATCATGGTCGTGGTGCTGACCATCGTCTTCATCATTGGCTGGCGTAGAAATCCCGGCAGCCCTGTGCTGATGATGGTCCTGGTTACGACGCTGATCGTATGGCAGGACCCGATCATGAACTGGTCGCCGTACGCGGTGTACAACCCGGCGTTGATGCACTGGCCGGAGTCCTGGCCCCTGATCATGATGTCCCCGACCGTCGAACCCTTCATCGTGTTCGGATACGTCACGTTCTACTTCGGGCCGTACTTCCCGGCGATCTGGATTCTTCGCAAGTTGCAGGCCAAGCGCGGACCGGAATCGTTCGTCAGCCGGCATCCGCTGCTCAGCCTGGGTGGGCTGGTGCTGGTGATCGGCTTCATCTTCGACGCAATGCTGGAGATCAGCCTGGTGCGCACCGGGCTGTACATCTACTCGCAGGCGATCCCGTTCGGGACGTTGTTCCCAGGCACCACCTTCCAGTTCCCGCTGATCTGGGAGTCGCTGTCGGTGACGTTCGTGATGATCCCGGCGGCCATCCTCGTCTACCGCGACGACACGGGAAAGTCGGTGGCGGAGAAGCTCGCTGCGAAGGCCAGGCTGTTCCCCACGAAGCCGGTACTCGGCACATTCCTGGTGATGTTCGCGATCATCAACGTGTCGTACTTCGCCTACGGCGGGTGGTTCTGGGCGATCAAGGCCAGCGGGCTTGCCACGTCGGTCGCCTGCCCGTGGCCGTATCCCGAGGCAAAGGTGTACGACCCGCAGGGGTACTACGAGGAGAACGGTGCCGAAGGCCCGTACTCGGTCGGCAAGTGGTCCACCTGGCAGCAGGGTCTGCCGGACGGTCGTCCCGACGTCGAGCCGGGTAGCAAGAGCGATCGCTGTGCGCCGAAAACGCCGATGGGTGATGAGCGCTTGCGCGAAGAACACGACGATGACTGAGCCGCGCAGCGTCGTCATCACCGGAGCCTCACGGGGTCTGGGCTTCGCTTCGGCGGTGCGCCTCTATCGCGAGGGGTGGCGCGTGGTCGCGGCGATGCGCACGCCCGACCGCGGAATGCCGCTTGCTGCGTGAAGCGACGGGTGCTGCAGCGACGACGACCACCGTTTATCGGGGTCCAGCTCGACCTGATGGACGCGGCGTCGATCACCGCGGCGGCCAAGTCAATCGAAGAAGCTGTCGGCGCGCCGTACGCGTTGGTACACAACGCCGGCATCTCCGCCGCCGGAATGGTGGAGGAGGTCGGACATGGACCTGTGGCAGAACATGTTCACCACGCATGTTCATGGGGCCGGTCGCCCTGACCAAGGCGTTGTTGCCGTCCATGCGGGCGGCGGGCAGGGGCCGCATCGTGATGGTGTCGAGCGCCGGCGGGGTGCGCGGAATGCCCGGCATCGCGCCGTATTCCGCAGCCAAAGGAGCGCTGGAGCGCTGGGGCGAGTCGATGGCGGGAGAGATCGCGCCGTTCGGACTTGGCGTCACGGTTCTGGTGACCGGCACGTACGACACCGACATCATCACCGACGAGGGAACCACCGACGATCGCGAGTTCGATGGTCCCTACGCCCGCAATCACGACACCATGAACACGCGTGGTCGGTTTGCGATGCAGCTTGCCCGTCCGCCCGATCGATTCGCCGACGGCCTGGTCAAAGCACTCGAGGACGAGGCCCGTTCCGTCGGCGCGGTGTGGGGCCGGACGCCTCGATGCTGCTGGTCGTCAACAGGTTCCTTCCGGTCCTCGGGGATGCACCACATGCCCGCAGCTGGTGATGGGCATTCCCCGCCAAGGGGCGCATTGCGAGGCGGACGCCGCCCTTGACCGCAGCCCAGCGAGCGATGGTGTTTGCCGCCCGAGTCCTTCCGCCGCCGGTGCTGCAGCGCATAGCGTCGCTGATGATGCGGCTATCGCCCGCGAAGCCAGCGCCGGACGAGAGTGAGACCAATGGCTGAAACACCGAAAGTCACGTTCGAGTCGAAGATGATGATCGACGGCAAGCTCGTCGACGGTGAAGCGGGCACCTTCACCAACATCAACCCGGCGAACGAAGAGGTCCTCGGCGAGGTCGCCGACGCATCGAAGGCCGACATGAACCGTGCGATCGACGCTGCCAGAAGGTCTTTCGACGAGACCGACTGGTCGACGAATCGCGAGCTCCGCAAGCGCTGCCTGCTGCAGCTGCACGAGGCGATCGAAAGCGAACTCGAGGAGGTGCGCGAGGAGCTCATCCTCGAAGTCGGCGCGCCGCGAGCGGTGACGCACGGTCCGCACCTGGATGCGCCGCTAGAGGACGGTCTGAAGTATCCCGCCAGGCTGATCGACAGCTTCGAATGGGAAGCCGATCTCGGCGACAAGGTCGTATCGGTGACCGGTGTCAACACCAGGCGGAAGGTGTGGCACGAACCCGTCGGTGTGGTCGGTGCGATCGTGCCGTGGAACTTCCCGTTCGAGGTCACCATCAACAAGCTCGGTCAGGCGTTGGCGACGGGTAACACCGTGGTGCTCAAGCCCGCGCCGAACACACCGTTCAACGCGACCCGGCTCGGCCGGCTCATCGCCGAGAAGACCGATATCCCAGCCGGTGTGGTCAGCGTGGTGACCGCGTCGGATCACTTCGTCGGCGAGGAGCTCACCCTGTCACCGAAGGTCGACATGATCTCGTTCACCGGGTCGACCGTCGTGGGCAAGCGGATCATGGAGAAGGGCGCGGCGACGATGAAGCGCCTGTTCCTCGAACTCGGCGGCAAGTCGGCGACCATCGTGCTCGAGGACGCGGACTTCAACACCGCCTGCCTGATCGGCATCGGTCCGCTGATGCACGCGGGCCAGGGTTGCGCGGCGCCGACGCGGATGCTGCTGCCGCGGTCCCGCTATGACGAGGGTGTCGCGATCCTCAGAGGCATCTACGAGAACATCAAGGCGGGCGACCCGCAGGATCCCGGGCACCATCTGTGGTCCGGTGATCTCCGCCAAACAGCAGGAGCGCATCCTGGGCTACATCCGCAAGGGTGTCGACGAGGGCGCGACCATGCTGGTCGGCAGCACTGAGCCGCCGAAGCAGTTCGACAAGGGATTCTGGGTCAACCCAACGCTTTTCACCGATGTCGACAACACGATGACCATCGCGCAGGAGGAGATTTTCGGACCCGTACTCGTCGTCATTCCCTACGAGGACGAGGACGACGCGGTCCGGATCGCCAACGACAGCGTGTACGGGCTTGCCGGGAACGTGATGTCGAGTTCGCTCGATCGATCCCTTGCCGTCGCGCGCCGGCTGCGTGCCGGCTTCATCGGACTCAACGGAACCGCGGGATACGGCGCGGACACCCCCTTCGGCGGTTACAAGGACAGCGGCGTCGGCCGTCAGAACGGCATCGCCGGATTCAGCCAGTACACCGAAGTGAAATCGGTGGCCTACCCGGCCCAGTAGGAGGAGCAGGACTTGTCAGATCTATTCGACGACCTCGAGGACTTCGGGTCCTTCGACGACGCCATCTCCGGTGACGTTCGTGACCCGTACACGGAGTTGGCGCGGATCCGCCGCGAAGAGCCGGTGCAGCGACTCGAAACGTCGGTGCGCTGCCGCACGAAGAGTCGCTAGCCGATGTTCATCGTGTATCGCCACGAGGACGTTCAGCAGATGCTGCGCGACAACGAGACGTTCTCGTCTGCCGCCGTCATCGCGGCCTTCGGTCCGGTGCTGGGCGAAGCGCGTGATGCTCGGCATGGATGAGCCGATCCACGGCCGGCTGCGTGGCCTCGTCTCGAAGGCGTTCGCGCAGAAGTCGTTGGCGCGGTGGGAGGACGAGCTCGTCGGCCGCGTGGCCAACGGCCTCATCGACAAGTTCGCGGCCAACGGCAAGGCGGATCTGGTGAAGGAGTTCACCTTCGACTATCCAAGCCAGATCATCGCCGGTCTGCTCGGACTGCCCGAGGAGGACTATCCGCAGTTCCAGCGGTGGTCGATCTCGCTGTTGAGCTGGATGATGAACCCGGAACGGGGACTTGCGGCCTCGGCTGCGCTGTGCGACTACTTCGCACCGATCCTCGAAGCTCGCCGGGCCGAGCCGCGCGAAGATCTCATCAGTGCGCTCGCAGCCGCCGAGATCGACGGGGAAAAGCTCGCCGACGAGGAGATCTTCTCCTTCCTTCGGCTCCTTCTGCCTGCCGGCGTCGAGACGACATACCGGTCGCTGGGCAGCCTGCTCCTCGCGCTGTTGTCGAACCCGGACCAACTCGAGGCGATTCGTGCCGACCGCTCGTTGCTTCCGCAGGCGATCGAGGAGGGCGTGCGGTGGGAACCGCCGCTGCTGACCATCACTCGCCAGGCGACCAACGATACGGTGCTCGGTGGGGTGGAGATCCCCGCGGGCGCGATCGGTGATGCCGATGCTCGGCTCGGCGACTCACCAGGATGACCGCTTCCCGAACCCCAACAAATTCGACATCTTCCGTCACGCAGAAGAGCAATCTGGCGTGGGGCCACGGCGTCCACGTATGTCTCGGCATGCACCTCGCGCGGCTCGAGATGCGCACGGCCATCAACCTTCTGCTGGACCGACTGCCGAATCTGCGGCTCGATCCCGACGGCGACGATCCGCACGTCAGCGGGCAGGTGTTCCGGTCGCCGACCTCGGTGCCCGTGCTGTTCGACCCGCAGGTCCCGTCCCCGTGAGCTGGATTCCATTTGGCGCCGATATTGCAATTTAGGAGCACTTCGTGACCGACTTCGAAACAGTGGATTTCTTCACCGACGAATCCCTGGTTCCGGACCCGTACCCGTACTTCGACCATCTGCGGTCGAAATGCCCGGTCGCCCATGCGACCCCGTTCAACGTGCTCGCCATCACGGGCTACGACGAGGCGCTCGCCGTCTACAAGAACCCCGCGTTCTCGTCGTGTGTGTCGGTGGCAGGTCCGTTCTCCGGTATGCCGTTCGGGCCAGGTGACACCGACGATGTCACGGACCTGATCGAGCAGCACCGCGACTCGGTGCCGATGGCCGAGCACATCACATCGCAGGACCCGCCGCTGCACACCCGTACCCGGGGCCTGTTGAACCGACTGATCACGCCAAAGCGCCTCAAGGAGAACGAGGACTTCATGTGGCGCCTGGCCGACGAGCAACTCGACACCTTCATCGACAAGGGCAGCTGTGAGTTCCTGACCGACTACGCCAAACCGTTCTCGTTGCTCGTCATCGCCGACCTGTTGGGCGTTCCGCTCGAGGACCATGAGGAATTCAAGTCGGTGTTCGCGCTCGAGACAGTCGGCGAGTTGGGTAAGGAAGCGCCGACCTCGCACAACCCGCTGGAGTGGCTGAACGAGAAGTTCTACGCCTATATCGAAGACCGCAGGCGGACGCCGCGCCAGGACGTGCTGACCGAACTGGCCCAGGCTAAACACGAGGACGGGTCGACACCCGAAATCGAAGACGTGATGAACTCTGTCGACGTTCCTGTTCGCCGCCGGCACCGAGACGACGACGAAATTGGTCAGCTCGGCGATGCGGTTCATCGGCGACAACCCGGGATCGGAAACGGTGCTGCGCGACGACCGCAGCAAGATCCCGGCCTTTCTCGAAGAGACGCTGCGGCTGGAGAGCCCGGTCAAATCGCATTTCCGGATGGCGCGCACGACCTCGACCAGATCGGCGAGGTCGAAGTGCCCGCGGGGACGACCGTCATGCTGCTTCCCGGAGCGTGCAATCGCGATGAGCGTAAGTTCCCTGATCCCAATTCTTTCCGGAGCGACCGGCCCAACGTGCGTGAACAGATCGCGTTCATCCGCGGCGTGCATTCCTGCCCCGGCGCACCGCTGGCCCGGGCGGAGGGCCGGATCTCGCTGAACAGGATCCTCGACCGAATGAGCGACATCACGATCTCCGACGAGCACCATGGTCCCGTCGAGGCTCGGCACTACGCCTACGAGCCGACATTCATCATGCGCGGCCTGAGTGAGCTGCACATCGAGTTCGATCCTGTGCCCAACGCCTGACATTCGCCATGTTCACGATGCGCTTCGACATGCGCACGCCGGCGACGGGTGCTCCCACACCCGAGTTGTACGACGCCGCGCTCGAGATGTGTGCATGGGCGGAGACCCGAGGCGCCATCATGGCGGTGCTCAGCGAGCATCACGCCACTGCTGATGGTCACTTGCCGTCGCCGTTGATGCTGGCTTCGGCCATCGCCGCCCGGACCAGGCTGCTCAATATCCTGGTGGCCGCGGCCGTGCTGCCGCTGTATCACCCCGTCCGGCTCGCCGAGGACATGACCGTGCTCGACAATCTCAGCAAAGGCCGAGTCCACTACGTCTTCGGGATCGGGCACCGCCCAGAGGAATACGAGCACATGGGCGTCGATGCCGGCGTTCGCGGCAAGATTGCGGACGAAAGCCTGCAGCTGCTCCTGCGCCTCCTCACCGGTGACCCTGTCGACCTGGACGGGCGGCGCGTCCACGTCACGCCCGCGCCGGCAACACCTGGAGGTCCGCGCATCATGATCGCCGGTGGTAGTGCCGCGGCAGCCAAACGCGCTGGGCGCCATGGCCTGGGATTCATCGCCTTCACCGATACACCCGTGCTGAAAGAGACCTTCGAGGCGGAATCGCGGGCACACGGACACGAACCGGGTCCCGCGCAGTTTCCCGACGGCCACAGCCCCACAGCGGTGTTCGTCGCCGACGACGTGGACGCTGCCTGGGCAGAGATCGGCTCGTACCTTCTGCACGACGCCCGCATGGCCGCCGCCTACCGGCAGGGCGACGAAACCGTCGCCAGCATCACCCGTGCCGATACGGTCGATGAGTTGCGGTCTGCCCAAGGCCCCTATGCGGTGGTGACGATCGACCAGGCGGCTGCCCAGATCCGCAGTGGCGCAAGCCTGCAGCTGCATCCTCTTTGCGGTGGCATGCCTCCGGACATCGCGTGGCACTACCTCGAACGCGCATCGGTGGCCACGGCCCGTGCCCGAGGAGAAGGGTGACCTGATGACACAGGAAGCGACGGATCTGGCGGGATTGACCAGCCGTTCCTTCCAAGGTGTCAACTCGCTGCCGCTGCCCGGTGCGGTGGGACGGGGCCCGGAGGCGGTGACCTACCACGTCGAGGTCGCGAACGTTGTGGCTGGTGACTCTTATTTCATGGTTGAAAGGTTGCGCCACAGGTTGCGCAGACTGTCCGTGCCACCGAAGAGCGTGGTGAAGTGGGTTGAGTCGATCAGCACGATGTCGCCGGCCCGTTGACCGCTTGGCGGCATCCAGATGAGGGCGTTGAACTCGGTGTTGCCGTCCGCGGTGAATGGATGCGGACGGTTCGGGTCCACGCGCTGGCGTCCCAGCACCCGCAGGTCTTCGCCTTCGGGTGCGGTGAGTTCGTAGTGGGGAAGGTGCGGGTGGAAGTTGAATGTCGTGACGTTGTCGAGAAGCCGCGCGGAGTCCAGATCACGGAACCCGGTCAGGGGTGCGATCTCCTTGGTGCCCTCGACAACCGCGGGTCGCAGCCCCCACGTGTTGTGGACGGGCACATCGAGGGCTTTCATGAGTGACCGCGTGTACTGACCGAACCGCTGCTGGCGTGGCACCAAGGGGTCGCCGTGGTGGTGGAACTCCATTTGGCGTTGGGCGAAGTCGTCGGTGAAGCCCACATCGTGGTGCGGCGCCAGCAGCAGGCAGGTGCCCTCGCGCTTCAACCATTCTTTGATCGCGGCGATCTCTTCGGGTGCGGCTTCCTGCTCGGACAGGATGTGGTCGAGTCCGAAGACCATCAGGGTGTCGGTGTCGGCGAGAATCCGCTCGTCGACCGGCAGCTTGTAGCCGGCCTGGTCGATGCGTTGGAAGACGGCGACCGGGTGGCCTGTCGCCTCGTCCGCGAGTCCTTGAAAGGCCAGCGTCGAACGGTGAAAGAGTTCGAGCGTTCCCGCAATGCCCTGCAGGAAATGCGCTTCTTCGTACTCGGTCTTTTCGTAGCTGGGCCACAACGCATTTCGGACTTCGGTCATGGTGGAGAAGCGGTTGTACATCTCGCCGGGGTCGCGTTGCGCCTCCCACGGATAGCTCCATGTCCAATAGATGCTGATCCGCCTGTGCCCGTCATGCTTACGCGCAATGTGGCTCTGGTTGTACGTGCGTGCTGCGATCGGGGTGCTCATGGTGCGCCCCTCCTTATCCATCCAGCGTCGTCAGGTACCGCAGGGCATTGATGCCGGGCAGGAAGAAGTAGGCGCCGCCCGTCAGAGTGGTGAAAGCCGGTATACCCTTGTGCACCTTGCGGATCGGCCGCTTGGGGACGGCGAAGTCCAATGTGCCGTCCTGGGTCCCGACGATGGGGTCGTGCTCGTTGCCGAGCTCGTGAAACGCCTTGTCGTTGATCCAGACGTTCTGCGCGAACTCGAACTGGCGAATGAGGTCGGCGCAGATGATGAATGCGGCGATGCCGCGGTCGACGCCGTCGTCGGGCGCCCCCTCGGGGAGTGCGGGACCGTAGGTCGCCCCGCGCCGGATCATCCTGCGACGGTTCATGTTGTGGGCGGTGTCACGAGGATTGAGCCGTCGCGCATGGGAACCCAACGGGCATGCGTAGCCGAAGGGGTCCATCTCCTTGTAGTTGTAGTCGTTGTTCCGCATGGGGTCTGCGCCCAGCTCCGGGTCATCCTTGTCCGGTGCGAGCACCAGAGGCGCCCCGCTGCGCCAGCGACCCATGAACTTGGCGGCCAGCAGCTCCTCATCGTCAGGCGTCTCGGAGTTCTCGCGGAGGTAGTCACGGAACTGTGTCACGTGCTCCTGCAAGCGGCGGTACGCCATGAAGCTGCCGTTGCGGGACAGGACCTCGGGCTGTGGCAGGTTCGCGACAGGCCCATCCTCATCCGGGTATCCGAGGATGAACTCGCCCGGTTTCAGCGGTGCGCCCGAACCCGGCGTGGGTTCCTCACCCGAGCCTTCCATGACCGGTTGCGACAGCCTGTCGCGGAAACCGAAGTGGTCGTGGGCGTAATTGAACGGCGGCGTCGCGTTCAAGTCGAGGAACGACAGGCTGCGGACGCCATCGGTGCGGGCGAGCAACTTGTCGTGATTGTCGATGGAGATCCGAGATTGCTCGTCGTCGCGGGCGAACAGGATCGCGATGGCGTGCACATCGTCGCCCGCGAGGCCGCCGACCCAGTTGTCCGGATGATTCGCGCCCGTGTCTCCGAGAATGTCGGCGCGGGACGCCATCCCTTCGCGGAACTCCTCCGGAAAACTGGCCAGGGACTCCTCGGGGACGCCCAACGCGCGCAGCCCGGTCCACGTGAACGCCAACGTGATCCACCGTCGGCTTTCGTCCATGGTTTCGGTTGCGTTGGTTGCGGACTGCACGAGGTCGAGTAGTTCCGACAGCCAGGCTCGGCCACCGGCCTGCGTGTCGAATGTCAGAAACTCGTAGCGCCCCGTGATCGCGGGCGTTCGGGTGAGCAGGATGTGCTGAATGTCGTCGAGTTCGAGCATGCGTGTCGCCCGGGGGTTATTGCATCTGGTCGAGCATGTCCGAGAAGGCGGCCTTCAGGCGTAGTGCCTTCTTGATCTCGTCGGCGGTGACGTATGGGTACTCGCCGTATTCCAGGAAGCTGGGGCACTGGTGTTCGCGGACGAACTTCATGAACGACTCCGGGTTCTCCTTCCAATCTTCGGGGAACCCCTCGAGGTTGACGAACGCGGTCGTGATGCCCGTCGCACTGAACAGCTTGACGGCGTCCTCGGTGTACTTGTCGAAGTCGGTGTCGAAGATGCCCTGGTACTGGAAGTGCAGGCCCGACCCGACGTCGAACAGCACCCACCTCAGGTAGTGCAGTCGCAATGGTGCGAGCGCCTCCGGGCTGGCCGCGATCGTCTCCTCGATCGTCTTGCCGTACGCCCGCAGTGCTTCTTCGCGGCCTTCCTTGACCTTCGCGATGATCGAAAAGCCGTAACAGGCAGGCGTCCTGGGATAGGTCGGACCGTAGCGGCCCCGCTCGAGTTCGAAGTAGCCCTCTGGAGGGATGGCCTTTGCGGCCGGCTTCGACCACACCTCATCTGATGATGACATTCCCGCCCCTTTTCTCGAACCGGATAAGCGCGACATTAGCACTGAGCGACTGGCCCGCAGCGCCTTTCGCAGACTCGCAGACCCAACTCACGGGCCATGTCGCTGCATACCGAATGGTACGAGGTGAAAGTTAGCTGGATTCAGAGCCTTTGCCGTGCGGAAGGCGCAAGTCAGCCAAGTCTGATACTCGCGGATGGCAGTCGTTCGTACGTCAATATTGCGAATCCTGTGGTGAGATGTGGTCTTGACCGTATTCTTCGGTCATAACGGATCCTTTCACTCGCGGAAAGGGGGAGCCGTGAATCTCTTTGAGCGGTATCTGATCGTGGGGCTGGCTTCGGCATCAGTTCCCATCGCCCTCGCCGGTGCGCCGCCGGCGTCGGCGGATTGCACAAATGCGGGCGCCGCCACCATGTGCGCACAGGGCACGGTGCGCGGCGGCGGCCCGGTGGCCCGTAAGTGGTCCGTCCTACCCCGGCTACTGTGCCGACGACTGGTATTGCAGCGACGACTGGGGCGTCGACGTTATCCTCGACCCAGGCCCGCC
>CAVUIF010000002.1:0-470865 GCA_963741455.1 uncultured Thermoleophilaceae bacterium | reverse complement strand
GGGTCCGGTCTCGGCAAGGCATCGCCAGTCAACCTGGTAGTGCTCCCGGTGCTGTTTGAAAAAGAAATAAAAGCGGTTATTGAGCTGGCTTCATTCGACTCCTTTACACAAACACACCTCGATGTACTCAACCAATTGACAGAAAGCATCGGAATTGTGCTGAATACAATTGAAGCCAATACAAGAACAGAAAGCCTGCTGGTGCAGTCGCAATCGCTGACGGATGAATTAAGAAGAACGAATGAAGAGTTGCAGGACAAAGCCCACCTGCTGGTGAAACAAAAAGAAGAAGTGGAAGACAAAAACCGGGAAGTGGAAGAAGCCAGGCTTTCATTAGAGGAGAAAGCGGAACAATTGCAGATCACGTCCAAGTACAAATCTGAGTTTCTTGCAAACATGTCGCATGAATTGAGAACTCCGCTCAACTCGTTACTGATCCTTGCACAACAGCTTTATGAGAACCATGACGGAAACCTGAATGAAAAGCAGGTAAGTTATGCCAAAACTATTCACAGCTGCGGCGATGACCTGATACAACTGATCAATGACATTCTTGATCTGTCTAAAATTGAATCCGGTTATATTTCCACCGACTTTGTCAATGTTCAATTTCACGAGATCACCGCGTTTGTGGAAACAACATTCAAACATATTTCTGAAAGTAAAAATCTTCGTTTTGGTATTGAGCTGGACGATAGTCTGCCTCCAAGTATTGAAACCGATACGCAGCGGCTTAACCAGATTCTAAAAAATCTCCTTTCCAATGCATTTAAGTTTACGGAAAAAGGAGAAGTTAAGTTCAGGATATATGAAGCTGATCATAACTGGCGGCAACACAATTCCAATCTTGAAAAAGCCAGGAAAGTGGTGGCGTTTGAGATCAAGGATACAGGAATTGGTATCTCCAAAGACAAACAGAGTATTATATTCGAAGCATTTCAACAGGCAGAAGGATCAACAAGCCGTAAATATGGTGGCACTGGCCTGGGTCTTTCGATCAGCCGCGGACTTGCCGATCTGCTGGGCGGCACTATTGAATTGCAAAGCGAAGCAGGTTTTGGAAGCATCTTTACCCTGTTCCTTCCTATAGATTACGATCCTGCAATTACCAAGCGGGAAAAGCCAAGTACCCTGAAACCGGGTGAATATAAACTGGCCGAAGGCAGCTGATACAAGGAAGATGCTGCAGTCGGTTCCTACCATTAAGGTATCTGAAATAAAAGACCTCGATGCATTGAATGAGATCATTAATGAAACAGGGGATGACCGGAATAATATTATGAGCGGCGACAAAGTGGTGCTGGTGATTGAAGATGATATACGATTTGGCAAGATCATGATTGAGAAAGCCCACGAAATGGGTCTTAAAATAGTAATTGCCACTCATTTTGCAGAAGTGTTTGACCTGGTGAATAACTACAATCCCATTGCTGTTACGCTGGATGTAAAACTCCCGGACGCCAGTGGATGGAGAATCCTGGATCTTTTCAAAAATGATATCAATTTCAGACACATACCTGTCCATCTCATTTCAGGAGAAGAAAACCGCCTGCTTGCCATGCATCGCGGAGCCAAGAGTTTTCATTTGAAGCCATTAAAAACAGGAGCTCTAAGCACTTTATTCGCTGATATTGTCCGATACAATGATATAAAGCAAAAGAGATTGCTCGTAATTGAAGATAATGAAATGGACTCCTCACAGATAGCCAAAATAATGGAAAATGGAGAGCTGATCCATATTGAAATAGCCAATACGGGAATGAAAGGGCTCGAATTGATACGGGAAAATAACTATGATTGCATTATTGTCGATTATATGTTGCCCGATATAGGCGGGCTGGAAATAGTGACAGAAATAAGTAATATCAGGAAACAAACTATTACTCCCGTACTGATCTATTCCGCAAAAGATTTTTCGCCTAAAGAAAAAACCCTGTTAAAGCAGTACTCCAATAAGATTCTGTTGAAAGACGTCACTTCCCTTGATCTTTTGCTGGAGGAAGCGGTGCTGCTGCTTCATATTGATCATAAAAACCTGTTGCCGGAAAAGAGAAAGCTAATCGAGAATTTGAGATCGAAGAATGACATATTGACCCATAAAAAAGTGCTGGTCGTTGATGATGATATTCGTAACTTGTTTGCACTGACAACAGCTTTTGAAAGATATAATATTCATTCTGTCACTGCGGAAAGCGGCCAGGAAGCCAT
This sequence comes from uncultured Thermoleophilaceae bacterium, assembly GCA_963741455.1. Classification (GTDB taxonomy): domain Bacteria; phylum Actinomycetota; class Thermoleophilia; order Solirubrobacterales; family Thermoleophilaceae; genus JACVRW01. Next base: position 468,657 of record CAVUIF010000002.1, on the reverse strand, counting down.
GAATATCCTGGATGAAAAAAATGACATTGACATCGTGTTAATGGATATCATGATGCCTGAAATGGATGGTTACGAAACCACGCAAAAAATAAGACGGGAACATAAAAATACCAGCTTGCCCATTATTGCAGTAACCGCAAAAGCCATGAAAGGCGACCGGGAAAAATGTATTGAAGCAGGTGCTTCAGATTATATAACCAAACCTGTAAAAATTGACCAGCTATTATCATTAATGAGAGTATGGTTGTACAAATAGCTGAAACATGGATTTTGCCAATAACAATCCGCTCCACCGGAACGATATAAAAATACTTGTTGTAGATGACAGGGAAGACAATCTTTTTTCTATTGAAGCCATACTGGAAAAAGATAAATATGATATCGTAAAGGCCAACTCCGGTCGTGCCGCCCTGAAAATTCTGTTGCAGCAACATGACTTTTCCCTGATCCTGATGGATGTGCAAATGCCCGACCTGAACGGGTTTGAAACAGCCAACATCATTTACCAGCGGGATAAGCTGAAAGATATTCCCATCATATTTATTACTGCCCACAATTACGATGAAGATGTAATTTTTAAAGGATATAAGATGGGTGCCGTGGATTATATCTACAAACCTATCAACCCGGAGCTGTTGCGTGTTAAAGGTGGGCGTGTTTGTGGAATTGTACCGGAAAAATCTTCAGTTGTTGCAGCATGAAAAAAAGCTACTGATGGCTAACCGTGTTTTGCAAAAAGAAATTGAAGAAAGAAAAGCATCTGAAGAAAAAGTACGGATATTGAATGCCCAGCTGGTTGAAAATAATGCGCACCTGAAAGCTGTTAATGAAGAGCTGGATCAATTTGCTTATATCGCATCGCATGATTTGCAGGAACCACTACGTAAAATCCAGGTGTTCAGCGATAAGATACTCCTGAAAAATAATGTGGACACCGAATCGGACAAGTATTTCAAAAAAATAATCAGTTCATCAAGAAGGATGCAATTATTGATCAATGATCTCCTAAGCTTTTCCCGTCATTCAATAAGTGCCGCGGATTTTAAAGAGACCAATCTTGACACACCTGGTAAAAGAAGCAATTAACGAGCTGGAAATTGAGATTGAAAATACACATGCCACCATTCGATTCCATCATCTGCCTGTTATGCGGGTGATACCAAGCCTTATGCAGCAGTTGTTCTATAACCTCATTAACAACGCTCTCAAGTTCAGAAAAAAAACGGTGTCGCCTGAAATTAATATCAGCGCTGAAAGACTAACGGCAGCGGAAATGGCCGATCGGCCACAATTTGGTAAAGGAAATCACTATTACCGGATCACCGTAAATGACAACGGTATCGGGTTCGACAATAAATATGCTGACGAGATCTTTATGCTATTTAAAAGACTTCATAGCCAGCATGAGTTTGAGGGAACCGGGGTGGGATTGTCCATCTGCAAAAAGATAGTTGAAAAACATAATGGTTCTCTCAGCGCCGTAGGTGACCCCAAAAAGGCTCTTCTTTTATTATCACCCTGCCCGAGCATCACAGTTAATCCAAGCACACCCGATTTATTCACCCGGACTTAAAAAAGAAGGGGAGTGATAAAAATCACCCCCCGAAAAAAAATCCAATATCCTATGAAAAACTATTTATTCATGGTTCAAATCCTGTTCCGGATTCGCTTTTCTAATATTTATGGCATCAGAAATTATTCAATGGGTTAATAATTAAAAAATTAGGTACTTGATACAACCGCTAACTCCCTCCTCACAAAGCTTTATCACCGGTAAAATTTTCCACACTCCCGGTTTTTCTCTGGTAAAGGAATTCCCAATTATTGTTCAAAAGGCAGCGACGATCGCCGCTTAAAAGCATTACGACATCGATACTTCTCTCCTATTGATCGATAAACAACCCAACTCCACCGAAATATTGCATTCCTTAAAAACGGCTGTGGCACCTGCTGCTACTATAGCACGATATTTTCTATACTTAGATAAAACCAGAGGAAAAACAATTCAAGATAAAAGGTTCAAATAGCTAACCTATGGAACAACACCCCCCTAAGAGCAGGTTGAAACGAATCGGACGAATAGTCGTAAAAACCATGCTCTTTATTTTTCTCTTCTTCATCTAATCGTGGCCCTGGTATTGGTTCCCCCGGTGCAAAACCTCATTCGTAAAAAAGCGGTCAGTTATTTGGAACAAACTTAAATACCGAAATTTCTATCGGCAAAATATATATCGGGCTGCCTAAAAAAGTAGTTATTGAAGACGTGTACCTCGAAGACCGGCAAAAGGATACATTACTCACCGCCGGGAGTCTCAAAGTTGACATTGCATTACTAAAACTAATAAAAGGTGTTGTTGATATTAATTCGATTGAGCTGAAAAACAGCACGGTCAAAATAAAGCGTGAACTGCCGGACACGCTGTTCAATTTCCAGTTCATCATTGATGAATTCAGTCCTGCAAAATCGGTTGACAAAACGAAGTCCGACAGTTCCTCGTCACCGATTGCCATCCGCCGCGTCACGCTTGATAAAATAAGACTCGTATTTAAAGATGTAGTAACCGGCAATGATGCAGAAGCGTGGCTGGATCATCTTGATACAAAAATTGATAAAATAGATCCTGATCGTTCTCATTTTGACATACCTGAAACAACTATTGATGGCCTGGTTGCAAGAGTGTACCAGGCAAAACCGTTGGTAGAACCGGAACCTGTTTCAAAAGACATCGCAGAAGCCACGCAGCCTGCCGGCTTTAATCTTGACCTGAAAAAAATAAATCTTCGTCGTTTGCAATTTGATTACAGGAATGACGTATCCGCATTTTATACAAATATCAAATTGAACAGATCGGATATTGTGGTAAACGAGCTTGACATGGCCAACAGGCTAATTGATATTAAGAGTTTTTCAATAGATAATATAATCGCAGACATAAGGCTGGGGAAAAAAGAACAGGCGAAATTAATTGTAAAAGAAGCTGCAAAGGAAATAGACACCCGTGCAGATGCCGGCTGGCGTGTCCTGGTAAATGAAATTAAACTCAATAACAACAAACTAAGATTTGACAATGATAATATTCCTGTGCAAAATCAGGGAATGGACTATGCGCACCTGCTTGCTGATTCGCTTACACTCCACGTCAATGATTTTGTATTAAGATTGGATTCAATAGGCGGTCACATCACCAGGGCTGAATTCAAAGAAAAAAGCGGTTTCACATTGCAGCAATTAGAAACCAAATTCCTCTACGCCGGCAACCAGACATACCTGCGGGATCTTTACCTGAAAACTCCCGGGACAGAATTAAAAAAAGATCTGGCCATTCAATATGCATCCTTTGATGCTTTGAAGGCTGATATCGGTAACATGTGGGTGAATGCTGATATAGAAAACAGTAAAATAAAAGTCCAGGACATCCTCTACTTTGCGCCATTTCTGCAAAGCCAGCCCGTCTTTGCTAATTCTTCTGCTACATGGTACATTAACAGTCGCATAAAAGGACGAATCGCAGATCTGCGCATTGATGCATTGCAGGTGCAGGGCTTACAGGACACAAAAATTGATATCAGCGGAAGACTGGCCGGTTTACCGGATATGAAACACGCTGTGGCAGACCTGGATATTCGCCGGATCAGCAGCTCCAAAAGGGATATTTCCCTATTTGTGCCTGCTGACCTTCTTCCAAAAAACATCACACTACCGGATCAACTTACTATTAATGGTAAAGCAAAAGGAAATACAGCAGCAATGAATGCAGACCTGGCGCTAAGAACAGACCTGGGAAACGCAATGATAAAGGGAACTTTCAAAGACTTTTCTGACCCTAAAAGAATACAATATAATGCCACGTTACAAACAGCAGCTCTTGACCTGGGAACAATTTTACAGCAAAAACAAAACCTCGGTCCCGTAACGGCTACTTTCACGGTAAATGGCAAAGGAACTGATCCTGAAACTGCGGAAGCCTCGTTTAGCGGAAACATAAAATCTGCTATACTAAAACAATATGACTATCGTGATTTGGATTTGGAGGGATCTTTAGCGAGGCAGCGGGTAAAACTTAAAGCATCAATCATTGATCCCAATATTCATGTTGCGCTCAATGCAGAAGCCGATATTTCGAAAGAATTTCCTGCAGTGTCATTAAATGCGATGGTGGACAGTATTAAACTGCAGCCTTTGCATCTTGCCGCGAATACAGTGATCTACCGGGCGAAGATTGAAGGCAACTTTCCGGTTACCGACCCGGATAATCTACAGGGCAATTTAACCATTACAAAGTCGCTGCTGGTAAGAGATGAACAGCGCCTTCAATTAGACACTATTAAATTGCTTGCCGGCAAAACCGATACAAGCCAATATATATTGCTGAACAGCGATATGGTCAATGCAGAGTTATCCGGGCGATACAAGCTGACAGAACTTGCCTATATTTTTCAAAATTCCATACAACCTTACTTTGATGTACAGCCCGCTGCAACCTATCACTAACATCCAATCCTATGACTTTCGGCTTAATGCTTTTGTATTTAACAGTCCTGCTATCAAATCAATTGTGCCCGGTTTTGAACGACTTGACTCGGTGCAATTCCAAAGCCATTTCTCCGATAAAAACGGCTGGACAGCATCTTTAACAGCGCCTGTAGTTGATATAGGTATTAACCATATTCGAATGCTAAAAGTGCAGGCAGGCACGGTTAATAACAAAATTGAACTGAATGCCAGCTTGCGTCAATTCCGCAGCGGTTCGAGCATTGAGCTGAACAATACGACCGCTGAATGCTTCCCTCGCAAATAATCAATTGGATTTTGTCCTTAATATAAAAGACAAAGCGTTAAAAGATAAATATAACCTGCAAGGCATATTGCAGCAACAGCAGGACAATAATTACACCCTCACGATTAAACAGGAAAAACTATTACTTAATTACAGCGCATGGAATATATCAGCCAACAACAAATTCATCATTGCAGGTAAAAAATTTAGTGCCAATGATTTTATATTAAGCCAGGGGACGACAGCAACTAAAGATCACCAGCCAATCACAATCAGTTTATGCTCCCATGGAAGCAGGCTTCACCAATTTCAGGCTATCGACCCTTAACGAGGGAAGCGATCGAGCAGCTCGCGAATAGGGCGACAGCAACCGCGAGCGCGATCTGGGCGTCACCGAACGTAACCAGGGCAAAGGTCAGGAAGGTTGCTCCGACAAGTCCGCCGAGGACGGCTCCGGTCGCAACCTCGCGGAAGAAGACTGAGCGAACCGTGACCCCTGCTGACATCGCGCGGATCAGGATCGCCTCGGTTTGTGTCCCAACCGCGTCGGCCATATAGATCACGCTAGGGAGGAAGAACGCAAGCAAGACTTCCTCGTTCAGCTCTTGCTCGAACCCGCTGACGATCGCCACCGACAACATGGCGCCCGCGAGACCGACAATCAGCCACGGCAGCCGGTGCCAAAGGCGCCGCCCGACTCGCTCCTCGGCGGCCCGACGTGCGCGGCGGGAGCCCGCGAGGTACCCGCCGAGCCTGGCCAGGGCTTTGTCGTGCTCATCGAGCAGCGCGGAGAGCATCGCGTGCGGAGAGATCAGACCGGAAAACCGCCCCTCGGCATCGACGATTGCGATGCTCGCTTGGCCGTGCTCGAGCATCTGCCGCATCACCACCGCCTGATCGCCGTTCCTAGTGACCTTGGGCGGATCGGCGTCCATGATCGAAGCGACCTGTTGGTCAGCCGAGGCCGACAACAAGCGCTCGATCGGGACAACGCCGCAGAGAACCTCAGCGTCCAGAATCGCCACGTCCTCGGCACAATGGTATGCCTGCCCGGCGATCGAGTCGCGAACGGCCCCGGCGGTGTCTGTCGGCGCTGCGACAGGCACGCTCTTGGTCCCTCTGGCGAGAGCGGCTCCCAGAAGTCCGGTCTCGGACTTCTCGCGCGTCACACGACGGCCCCGGCCAGCGCCCCGATACCCGAGGTCGTAGCCATCGCAACGGAGCCCCAGGCCAGTACGCGCGAGGCACCCTTCATCCGCGGAGCGCCACCCAGTGCGGCTCCCATAGCTCCCAGGAGGCCGAGGCCTACGAGGGCTAGCGCGACGCAAAGTACCGCTCGGCTGCCCGTCGGCGCGAGTGTGATTGCCAAGAGCGGCACGGCGGCCCCGGCAGTGAAAGAGAGCGCCGAGGCCCACGCCGCCTGGAAGGGTCGTGCCTGCCTGCCCGCCTTCATTCCCAGCTCTTCTCGGGCATGGACTTCAAGCCGATCTCCCTTCGAGAACTCCACCGCGACCTGCCTGGCCAGCGGCGGTGTGAGGCCGCGGCCTTCGTAGATCGTCGCAAGCTCGTCGAGCTCGCCTTCGGGATCGTCATCCAGCTCGCGTCTCTCCAACCGCAGGTCCGCAAGTTCCGTGTCGCGCTGGGAGCTGACCGAGACGTACTCGCCGGCGGCCATCGAGAGTGCGCCGGCGACCAGCCCGGCGGTCCCGGCAGTCGCAACGACGCCGGCCGAGGCCCCCGAGGCGGCCACACCTAGCACGAGGCTCGCAGTCGAAAGGATCCCATCGTCAGCGCCCAGGACTGCGGCCCGAAGCCACGCTGCTCGATGACCCAGGTGAGCTTCCGGTGCCCGCTTCCGGCGGCGCAACTAGCGGCTCGCGAGCTCGAGATCGACGGTCACCGCGGTCCCGGTTTCGTCCGTCGTCGCGACGGCCCATCCGGCATGCTCGCCTCCTCGAACGCTCACCCTTGTGGGCCTGCTGTTGTGGAAGTTCCGCCACCATTGCTTTCGCTCGGGAGCACCGACGTTGATGGTCAGTGATCCGTCGCGTTGGCGGTATGCGACGGGGATCTCATAGACACGGCCACTGTGGCGCCCTGTTACTGAGATCAGGAGGAGGTGGGAACTGAGGAGCCGGTGGACCGGCGAGCGCAGGATCCACTTCACAACTGGGTTGACGAATCGATTCACTGGCCGGGCCTACCTCGAGTCCCAGCCGGTCGGCTGTCCATGCCATTCGGTAGGCAGCGATACCTCGACCTCAAGCGCGCCGTCCGACGCCTCTGGTTCGAAGGCATGCTTCGTCCCGGACAGGAACGGCGAGAGATACCGGCCGGCGATCTTTTGCGACGGCCACCAAAGAAGGTCCGGTGACGCAGTGCTTCCGCCCCCGCCCCCGGATAGGTCCGCGGAAAGGCTGAGGGATTCTGACTTCGTGATGAGCTTGCCGCGAAGCACCGGCCGAAAAGCCTCCGGGTCCACGCTCGCCCCTGCACGCGACGCGATCATCTCTGCACAGGCGTCAGCCTGCTGGGTCCCGAGCCCACCCTGCTGATCGGGAACTCGGTGCCGTCCCCTGCCGCGAACACGTCCTCGACGCCGTTTACCCGGCCGTGCTCATCAGTGGGGATGAAGCCGTCTCCGTCCGAGGGCAGGCCCGAGATGTTTGGCCCGCTCAGCACCGGGAGCGCAACCACCGCGCCCACGTCCAGCTTCTCGCCGGCGGGGATAGCCACGTAGTCACCGTCGCGATCGACCACCGACGCGCCGCATTTCACTTCGATCCTCCTGCCCCGCACGCAGCCAGCCGTCCGACGTGAATTTGTCTTCGGTGACCGGCACGCCGTGGTACGACCCGCTGATGAACGGGCCGCGGACCTGGACCTCGCCCATGGTGGCGCCGTCCCAGAGCGCGTCGCTGCCGTCGCCCCCGCGGATTCGCAGGTCGACCAGCGGCACCGGCCAGCCAGCCGTCGCGGCGCGGCGGAAGCGCTCGTCGTTTCCGCCGGCCTCGAGTTCGGCGCGCCGATTCGTGACCGTCGCGAGCGGTGAGGTCTCGGTCATTCCCCACCCTTGCTGGATCCAGACGCCGTGCCGGGCATAGGCGCGGATCAGCGACTCGGGAACGGGGGCTCCGCCGACGAGCGAACGCATGCCGGCAGGTAACTTCCAACGACCGGGTTCTTCGACGAGCGCCTGTTCGTAGCGCTGTATCAGGGTGAGCCAGATCGTCGGCACGCCGAGCGCGAGCGTCGGCGGCTCGGCCCGCATCAGGTCGAGGAGGTCTTCGGGATGCAGGTGCGGGCCCGGGAAGACGAGCCGCGCCCCCGTCATGACGGCGCCGTATGGGATGCCCCAGCTGTTGGCGTGGAACATCGGCGTGACCGGCAGCACGACGTCAGTGGTCTTCAGGCCCCAGTTGTCGGCAAGGCCTCCGACCAGCGTATGGAGCATCGTCGAGCGGTGCGAGTAGACGACGCCCTTCGAGCGGCCGGTGGTGCCGGATGTGTAGCACATCGCGACCGGATCGTTCTCGTCGTGCGGCGCATAGCTGAAGCCGTCGGGGTCGGCCGCGGAGAGCAGCGCCTCGTAGTCGAGCATCCCGTCGGGCGCCGGCGCGCCGCCGAAGCCGAAGACGATCACCTGTTCGAACGCGTGCCGGTCGAGGAACTGCCGGGCGAGCGGCAGCAGCACGTCGTCGACGATGAGGAAGCGGTCGTTGGCATCGCGAACGATCCAACCAAGTTCGTCGGCGGACAGCCGCAGATTCAGCGTGTGCATCACGCCGCCGGCGGCCGGGATCCCGAAGTACGCCTCGAGATGCGCGTAGTGATTCCAGCACAGGGTTGCCACGCAGTCGCCCTTGCGCAAGCCGAGGCGCTGCAGTGCCGAGCCGAGGGCGCGCGTACGCCGGTACCACTCCCCGTAGCGGTGGCGACGAAGCGACTTGTCCGGCAGCCGCGAGACGATCTGGTTGCCGTGAAAGATCCGGGCCGCGCGCTCGAGCAGGTGGTTGAGCGAGAGCGGGACGTCCATCATCGTCGAAGCCACCGGCGCCATCGTGTTCATGGTCCTCTCATCCAGTCAGCCACCGTGTCGATCATCGGAGCGACCCCGTGATGATTTCAGCAGAGCTCGACCGGCACAACAAGGCGTCGACCGCCCAGGCCGTGCCTTCTCGCGGCGCGCTGTTGCTCCCAGGAACGCACAGGTCAGGCTCGCTCGGCCGGTTCGGGCGCCTCGCAACGCCGTCCGGCGCGCGCCGTTCTAGAATCGCGTCCTCCGCTCCGCGCCGCGGAACTGCCGCCCGCGCCCACCGCCACACCCACGTTGCATCCCCGTCTTGAGCACCGATACCACCCTCCAGCGCTTCCGAGCCGACGTCATCGAGGCGTCGATGCAGGTTCCCGTCCTCGTCGACTTCTGGGCCCAATGGTGCGGGCCCTGCAAGGCCCTGACCCCCATGCTCGAGAAGCTCGAGCAAGCCTATGCCGGCCGCTTCAAACTGGTGAAGGTCGATACCGAAAAGGAGCAGCAGCTCGCCCAGCACTTCAATATCCGGTCGATTCCCGCGGTCTATGCATTCGTCGGCGGCCAGCCGGTCGACCAGTTCCAGGGAGCGCTGCCCGAGGCCAAGCTGCGCGAGTTCATCGACCGCTTGATGCCGAATCCGTCCGATGCCGAACTCGAGCAGGCGGCCGCGGCGCTCGATCGCGGTGACCAGGTCGCGGCCGCGACCCACGCCCGGAAGGCGATCGAGCTCGATGCCGGCAACGACGGCGCGCGACTTCTATACGCGCAGCTGTTGCTGGCCGAAGGCGACCCGAAGGCTGCACAGGCCCAGGTGGACGCGCTGAGCGCAGCGGCGAAGAAAGACCCCCAGGTCGTCGACCTCTCGCAGCAGATCGCCGCGGCCGTCGAGGCGGCACGTGCCCCCGTGCCGACGAAGCTGATCGCCAGCGTCGAGGCCAACCCGGGTGACCCGGCGGCCCGGATGAAGCTCGCAGAGTACTGGATCGATCACAAGGAATGGGAGAACGCCCTCGAACAGCTGCTCGAGGTCGTGAGCCGCGACCGTACCTACGGCGACGACGTGGCCCGCAAGCGCATGGTCGAGGTCTTCGCCCTGGCGGGTACGCAGCCGCAGCTGGTCTCGCAGTTTCGTCGCAGACTTGGAGCTGCGCTGAACGTTTTGTGAGGCCGCCAGCGGCGCGACATCAATAGCCGTCAGCGATTGCGGATCCCGCTGATCACGTGCCCCGTGGGCCCGTGGGCCGCGGCCGACTCGCAATGCCCGGTCTGGTCGTCGAAGAAGAAGTCGGGCTCGAATTCGCGCAGGAACGGCCCCTTGTCGAGCCCGCCGAGGAACAGCGCCTCGTCGACCTCGACATTCCACGAGATCAGTGTCCGGATCGCCCGCTCGTGCGCCGGGGCGCTGCGCGCGGTGACGAGTGCGGTGCGGATCCGCATTGGCGAGTCCGCCTTGCCGGCCACGCGCAGCCGATGGAGCGCACGCAGCAGCGGCTCGAACGGACCCGGCGGCAACGGTGTCTGCGCCTGGAGCGCCTCGTGGTCCTGGAATGCCGTCAGCCCCTGGGCATGGTAGACCTGCTCGGCCTCGTCGGAGAACAGCACCGCGTCGCCGTCGAACGCGATCCGGACTTCGGTCGGGTTCGACTCGGCAATCCGGCGCGACTCGGGATAGACACGGGCCGCCGGGAAGCCGTGGGCCAGCGCCGAGCGGACGTCGTCGGCGTTGGCCGAGAGAAACAGGGTGGCGCCGAGCGAACGCAGGTAGCCGTACGGCGACCGCCCCCGGGTGAACGCACCACGCTCGATCGGCAGGTTGTGGTGCCGGGCCGAGCGGAACACGCGCATCCCGCTGGCGGGGTCGTTGCGCGAGAGGATCACGACCTCGACCCGGTGGGCGCCGCCGGTGTTGAACGCGAGCAGTTTGCGGACCAGAGGCATCGCCATCCCGCCCGCTGCCGGGATGTCGAGCTTGTCGAGCTGGAGCTGCATGTAGGCGCGGTCGTCGCCGGCCTCGAACAGGCGATTTTCCTCCTCGAAGTCGAACAGGGCCCGCGACGAGATCGCCACCACGAGCTTGTCGTCGAGGGTCAGAGGCATGCTGGCCGGCCGGTCCGACCGCCGACGGACGGCGTTTTCACTGTACCGCGATGGTAGTCCGTCAAACTTCGCCGTCCGTTGGGGCGGACGCCGCGTCGTTGCGGCCCGCGCGACACGGGTTGGCTGGACCCGGCCCAGCTGGACGGCGGCCCGCCCTGCAGCGACGACGTGCTCGAAGCTCCAGGGCCACGGCGGGCCCGTTGCCGGGCCTGCCCGGCCGACGTCGGGCCAGCCACCGGAGTGGCCGGCCCGCGAGCCCGGCAGCCCGCGACCGGCGTCAGACCACCTTGTCGCCGAAAGGCAGGTCGCGCAGCCGTTTGCCAGTGGCCGCGAAGATCGCGTTGGCCAGCGCCGGCGCGAACGGCGGCACCCCCGGTTCGCCGACTCCGGTCGCATGGACCGAGAACGGATGCTCGACGATGTAAGTGTGGACGTTCTCCGGATACGAGGTTATCCGGGCAATCGGGTAGTCGGCATAGTTCGTCTGGCGGACTGCCCCCTTCTCGAAGTCGATCGACGAGTACAGCGCGATCGTCATGCCCATCGTGGCCGCTCCCTCCATTTGGGATCGCACCCGCTCGGGGTTGATGCAGAAGCCGCAGTCGACCGCGGTATGGACCTCCGGCACCTGTATCGTGCCGTCGGGACCGACCCGGACGCGCACGACCGAGGCGATGTAGGTGACGAAGCTGCGATGCGCAGCAATCCACAGTCCTTCGCCCTTGGGCAATATAGCGGAACTGCGCATCGGTCTTGTAGCGCAGCTTGTCCGCCGGCGGTACGGGCAGTGCCATCGCCGCCCGTGCCAGCTCGCCATAGCCCAGCCGTCGGCCGGTCTCGCGTCCGTCGGGACCGGTGCCATCGAGCAGGTGGACGGCGTGCAGGCGAGCGCGGACGCGAGCCACGTCGACCCCCCGGGCAGCCGCCGCGGCCGTCTCGAGCATGGTGCGCATCGCGGCGCCACACTGGCGCATCGGCTGGATGTAGTGCCTCAGGCTGCGCGAGCCGTCCGTATCCTGGTTGCCGAAGCGCGGTTCGTCCCCTGGGGCCTGCACGAGACGCACGCGCGACCAGTCGGCATCGAGTTCATCGGCGAGCACCATCGGCACGCTGGTCCTGGCGCCGGTCCCCATCTCGGACCGGTGCGTCACCAGCGTGACGGTGCCGTCCGGCGCGATGGCCACGAAGACCTTCGGATCGTTGACCGTCTTGTGGGGCATGCCCTCGGCCCCCGTCGGATACGGCTCGAAGGCGTGGGCGAGTCGGGGGAGCGCGAACTGCACCGCCAGCACCAGCCCCGTGCCGGCACCGACGCCCTGGAGGAAGCGCCGCCGGCCGACCTTGGTGACGCTGACCGGCATCGGCAACGCGTCGCCCTCGGCAGCGGGCGTGGCTTGCACGCCGGTAGCCGTGGCCGCGATGGTCCGTTCAATCGTATGGAGCATGTCGTTCCTCCTAGGCGCTCTTGGCGGCCGCCTCGGCGGCGGCCGCGCGGACGGCAGCATGGATACGCTGGTAGCACCCGCAGCGGCAGAGGTTGCCGGCCATCGCGCCGGTGATGTCGCTGTCGCTCGGCCGGGGGTTCTGCGCGATCAGTGCCGCGGCCTGCATGATCTGGCCGGCCTGGCAGAAGCCGCACTGCGGCACCTGGTGGTCACGCCAGGCCTTCTGCGCGGGATGGTTGCCGTCGGCATCGAGCCCCTCGATCGTGGTCACCGCCTTGCTGGCGGCGTCCTGCGTCGAGACGATGCACGAGCGCGTCGCCTGGCCGTCCAGGTGGACGGTGCAGGCACCGCAGAGCCCGTACCGCAGCCGTATTTCGCCCCGGTCAAGCCGAGTTCGTCACGCAGCGTCCAGAGCAACGGAGTCGCCGGATCGACCTCGGCACGCTGGCGCTTGCCGTTGATGGTCAGTTCGATCATGTCCTCCCTCCTTCCCTGTGGGATCTTGCCGTCTCGAGGCGATCCTGCTGCCAGGAAAATTCCACGACGAGCAGCGTTTGCCCCGGGGTGGGCGTCTGCCGGGTGCCGGCCCCGACCCCGGTCCGATGTCGGCGCGCTCCCGGTCGCCGGGCCGATCTGTGGTCTACTTGCGCCCATGAAATTCCGCTTCCCGATCATCATCATCGACGAGGACTGGCGCTCCGATTCCGCCAGCGGCCTGGGCATCCGGGCGCTGGCCAAGGCGATCGAGGACCAGGGCACCGAGGTCGTCGGCGGCTTCACCTACTTCGACGTCTCGATGGTGGCGAACCAGGCCGCCCGGGCCTCGGCATTCATCGTCTCGATCGACGACGAGGAGATCACCGAGGACGGCCCGGAGAGCCCGGCGATCCAGGAGCTGCGCAAGTTCATCCTGGAAACCCGCCGGCGCAACGCGGACATTCCGATCTTCCTGTTCGGCGAGACCCGTACCTCGCAGCACATCCCGAACGAGATCCTGAAGGAGCTGCACGGCTTCATCCACATGTTCGAGGACACGCCGGAGTTCGTGGCCCGCTACATCATCCGCGAAGCCACCAACTACCTGAACTCGCTGGCGCCGCCGTTCTTCAAGGCCCTGGTCCACTACGCCAACGACGGCTCGTATTCCTGGCACTGTCCGGGCCACTCCGGCGGCGTCGCCTTCCTGAAGAGCCCGGTGGGCCAGATGTTCCACCAGTTCTTCGGCGAGAACATGCTGCGCGCCGACGTCTGCAATGCCGTCGACGAACTCGGCCAGCTGCTCGACCACACCGGCCCGGTGGCCGCGAAGTCGAGCACAACGCGGCGCGGATCTTCAACTGCGACCACCTGTTCTTCGTCACCAACGGCACGTCGACCTCCAACAAGATCGTCTGGCATTCGGGCGTCGGCCACCGACGATATCGTGATCGTCGACCGCAACTGCCACAAGAGCGTCCTGCACGCGATCATGATGACCGGCACGGTGCCGATCTTCCTGCAGCCGACGCGCAACCACCTCGGCATCATCGGCCCGATCACGCAGTGGAGGAGTTCAGCCCGGAGAGCATCCGCGCGAAGATCGAGGCCAATCCGCTGGTCAAGGACAAGAAGGCCCAGCCGCGGGTGCTGACGATCACGCAGTCGACCTACGACGGCATCCTCTACAACGTCGAGACGATCAAGGAGCGACTCGGGCGACCACGTCGAAAACCTGCACTTCGACGAGGCGTGGCTGCCGCATGCCACGTTCCATCCGCTCTACCACGAGATGCACGCGATCGGCACGAACCGGCCGCGCTCGAAGAACGCGATGGTGTTCGCCACCCAGTCGACGCACAAGCTGCTCGCCGGGCTGTCGCAGGCGTCGCAGATCCTGGTCCAGGAATCCGAGACCCGCAAGCTCGACGCTACCGCTTCAACGAGAGCTACCTGATGCACACCTCGACGTCGCCGCAGTACGCGATCATCGCGTCCTGCGACGTGGCCGCGGCGATGATGGAACCTCCCGGGCGGCACGGCGCTGGTCCGGGAATCGATCGTCGAGGCACTCGACTTTCGCAACGCGATGCGCAAGGTCGACGCGCGAATACGGCGAGTCGTGGTGGTTCCCGGTCTGGGGGCCGGAGAATTTCGAGCGCAACGGCGGCGGCGGGCGCCGCGAGGACTGGATGCTGCAAGCTCGTCCGACAAGTGGCACGGCTTCGGCAAGCTGAAGACCGGCTTCAACATGCTCGACCCGATCAAGGCGACGATCATCACGCCCGGGCTCGACATCAATGGCCGGTTCGCGGCCAAGTCGGCATTCCGGCGGCGATCGTCACCAAATACCTGGCCGAGCACGGTGTCGTGGTCGAGAAGACCAGGCTCTACTCGTTCTTCGTGATGTTCACCATCGGCATCACCAAGGGCCGCTGGAACACGCTGGTGACCGAACTGCAGCAGTTCAAGTCCGACTACGACGACAACCAGCCGCTGTGGCGGGTGATGCCGGAGTTCGTCGCCGCCTACCCGCAGTACGAGCGGATCGGCCTGCAGCGAGCTGTCGACGCAGATCCACGAGGCCTACAAGCGCGACGACGTCGCGCGGGTGACGACCGAGATGTACCTGTCGGAGATGGCGCCGGCGATGAAGCCGTCGGACGCCTACGAGTGCCTTGCGCACCACCACGTCGACCGGGTGGGGATCGACGACCTCGTCGGGCGGATCACCACGATGCTGGTCACGCCCTATCCGCCGGGAATCCCACTGCTGATCCCGGGCGAACGCTTCAACGCGACCATCGTCGAGTACCTGAAGTTCGCGCGCTCGTTCAACGAGCGCTTCCCCGGCTTCGACACCGACGTCCACGGGCTGGTGCGCGAGGTGGAGAGCGGTCGCGCGAGCTATTACGTGGATTGTGTCCGGCAGGGCGAAAGGGTCGCCGCGGTTGCGCTGAGGCAGCCTGCTGTGGTGCCCGTGGGCCGAGCCGCCGCAGCGCGCAGCGCCGGATCGAAGTCCGCCGCAGCGCGCGGCGCCGAATCGAAGTCCGGCGCTGCCGGGCTCAGTCGACCATCGCCTTCTCGACCATCGGGTTCAGCAAGTCGCGGTCGTGGTTCGAAGGCAATTCCATGAACGGGCGGCGCCCGCGGCTCCAGAGCCGCATGTCCTCGTCGGTGTGAAAGACCTGCTCCGGCGGCATCTTCGGCCACGATGCGACGCGCAACCACATCCGCAGCAGGTGGCGGCGCTGCGGTAGTTCCTCGTAGTCCTCGTAGTCGGTGCGGCCGTGGACCATGACGCGGTTGTTGAGGAACTGGATATCGCCGTCCTTGAACCCCATGTCCAGGTAGTGCTCGGGAGAGCGCGCCGCATTGCGAACGACGTAGAGCGCCTCCGATTCGGCTGGCGTGTACGGCTGTTGGCCGCTTTTTTCCGCGAGTCGGGCATAACCCGTGGGCAGGTAGCAGGTGATCTCGCCGTCCTTGCCGTGAAAGAACGGGACCTTGTGCTCGCTGTAGGTCCGCGTGGCGCGCCGGCCGTCCTCGTCGGTCCGCTTCAGGTACAAGCCCTCGGTCAGGATCTCGAGCAGGTCCGGTCGGTTGGCCAGCAGCCAGTTGTGGACCGTGAGCGCGCTGGTGATCCGGCTGTCGCCGCCCGACTTCGCCGTGCGCAGGCACATCAGGCCGATGATGTCGCAGGAGTCGGTATGCATGAGCTGGCCACCGCCCTTGCGGTAGCCGCGTGATTTCGGCTCGAGATCGCTGACGTCGACGACGTGTCCGATCAGGTCGCCGAGATACGACTGGGTCATCGGACGGCCGGCGTAGCAACAAAGGCCGAAATAGATCCGTGCCAGGTCGTCGTCGGACAGGCGCTCGCGGGGCAGCCCGCGCAGCATCAGGAAGCCGACGCCGGTGCGCAGCCGCTGCGGCAGCGCGCGCATCAGTTCGCCGACGCTCTCCAGCGGAAAGGACGCCGGCGAGATGTCGGGGAAGTCGACTTCGCCCAGGGACTTGAGGTGCGCGAGCGCCGCGTCGATCTCCGCGACCTGCGCTGGCGTCAGTACATGCAGGCCGTTGGTGGTCCAGTCGATCTCGGGGCCTTTCCAGGCAGCCTCGGCGACTATGGGTTGTCCGATCTGGTTCATCCGTGTCTCTCCTCGTATTCGGGTCTACGTGCGTGAGCGTGGTTGGCGGGCGGGGGGCCGTGCTGCGAGCGCTGCGAGCGTGGCGTGCAACCCGGGGCGTTCGATCACCTCCAGTATCTCGGCCGGCTGGCCTGCGAGCGGGTCGGGAGGGCGGCTGCCGGACGCGCCACCGTCAGGCCGTCGCGGGCTGCGTGAAGATCTCGACGATCGCCCCGCCGGCAAGGTGGCGAGCGTATTCATCGCGGCCGAGCAGCGCGACCAGCACATCCTCGTTGTGCTGGCCGATCGCCGGAGCCGGGCGACGGAAGCCGCCCGGGGTCGCGCTCATCCGCGGGGTGATGTTGTGCATCGGCACGAGGCCGAGATCCTTGTCCTCGACGTCGACCAGGCATTCGCGGCCGACGACGTAGTCGTCGTCGATCAGCTCACTGGCATCGTAAATCGGGCCGATCGTGACCTCGGCCTGCTCGAAGAAGGCGAGGTTCTCGGCCAGGGTCTTGCGACGGACGAAGTCGCCGACGATGCGATCCATCTCCTCGACGTGCTGTAGCCGGCCGCGTGCCGTTGCGGTCCGCGGATCGGCCGGAATGTCGCTCCGTCCGATCGCCTCGAACAGTCGGGCCGCCATCGTCTCGGTCGAGGTCGACAGGCAGACCCACTTGTCATCGGCCGTCCGGTAGGCATTGCGCGGCGCTGTCGTGCTCGACCGGCTTCCGGTGCGCGGCTTGATCTGGCCCGTGAACCGGTAGTTCGCTGCCTGCGGACCGAGGATCGACAGCATCGGCTCGAACAGCGACAGGTCGATCACCTGGCCGAGCCCCCCGTTGACCCGGACCTGCCAGAGCGCCGTCATCGTCGCGCTCGCGCCATAGAGCCCCGTGGTCATGTCGCCGAGGAACATCGGCGGCAGGACGGGCTCGCGATCGGCGAAGCCGTTCATCGCCGCGAACCCCGAGTAGCCTTCGACCAGGGTGCCGAACCCCGGCCGATGGCGATAGGGCCCGGTCTGTCCCCAGCCCGATAGCCGGGTGATGACCAGCCGTGGATTGAGATCCAGCAGGACGTCCGGCGCCAGTCCCATCTTCTCGAGCGTGCCGGCGCGAAAGCTCTCGACGAGGACATCGGCCTCGCGGGCCAGTGCCTTGACGATGGCCACGCCGCCCGCGGTGCGCAGGTCGAGCGCGACGCTGCGCTTGTTGCGACCATAGGTCTTCCACCAGGTGTCGAAGCCCTCGGCCCGGAAGTTGCGCAGCGTGTCACCGGCGCGCGGCTCGATCTTGATCACGTCGGCACCGAAATCGGCCAGTTGCAGCGTCATCATGTTCCCGGCCACCAGGCGCGACAGATCGATGACGCGCAACCCCTCCAGAGGACCGCGGTGGCCGGGGTCGAAGGTGCGCCGGGGCAACCGGCTGGGCGGCGCGGAACGGGGGGCAGGGTGGTTCATGGCCGGGATCCGGAGTCGAGGTGGAGTAGACATAATGTCTATTTCTGAATTCTCGGCCAGTCAGCCTGGTCTGTCAATCGCTTAGGATGCGGGCTGCGGCACTTTCTCGGCCATTCTCGACCATGAGCAACGAACCCGCTGAGCCCGGCGTCGCCTCGGTGAACCGGGCGCTGACCATCCTCCAGGCGTTCGAGCAGAGCGTCGAGGGGATGACGCTCACCGACCTGATGAAGGCCACGGGCCTTTACCACAGCACCATCCTGCGACTCTGCGAATCGCTCGAACACTTCCACTATCTCAAGCGGCTCGAGGATGGCCGTTACATGCTCGGCCCGACGCCGTTCTTCCTCGGGATGATCTACCAGGCCTCGTTTCACCTGCGCGATTACGCGCTGCCGGTGCTGCGTTCGCTGACCCAG
This sequence comes from uncultured Thermoleophilaceae bacterium, assembly GCA_963741455.1. Classification (GTDB taxonomy): domain Bacteria; phylum Actinomycetota; class Thermoleophilia; order Solirubrobacterales; family Thermoleophilaceae; genus JACVRW01. Next base: position 450,311 of record CAVUIF010000002.1, on the reverse strand, counting down.
GCCACGCTCGAGACCGCAGCGCTCTATGTCCGCGACGGCAACGATCGGGTCTGCCTTCATCGGATCGAGCTGCCGCGGCGCGTGCGCACCAACGTCCCCGAAGGCGATCGCGTCGAACTCGACAAGGGGGCCGCCGGCAAGGTATTGCTGGCGTTTTCCGGCGAACCGGGGAAGGCGCTCGACGACGTCAGGTCGGCAGTGCACGCCGTCTCCCTGTCGGAACGCGATTCCGAGAGCGCCGCGATCGCGTGCCCGGTGTTCGGTGTCCGCCAGCAGCTGATGGGGGCGATCTCGCTCGGCGTACCGCTTTACCGGTTCAATCGGCGCAAGTACGACGAGTGCCTGCCGCACGTGATGGCTGCCGGTCGCCGGATGAGTTCGGACCTCGGCGGCAATCCGACGCTGTTCGACCCGCCGTTCGCAGCGTTGAAGAGCCCGAAGATCCCGGCCTGATCACTCGACGGTGATGTTCCGCTCCTTGGCGAGCCGGCTCCACTTGGCGATCTCGGCGCCGAAGAACGTCGAGAATTCGGTTGGCGACAGGGTTCCCGGCTCGGTCCCTTCGCGCGCATAGAGTTCGCGCATCGTCTCGGTCTGCCCGGCTGCGCGGATCTCCTCGTTGAGCCGGTCGACGACGGCCTTCGGCGTGCGCGCCGGAGCGAACACGCCCCACCAGACCTCGACCGAATAGCCCGGCACGGTGTCCGAGACCGGCGGCAGGTCCGGCATCAGGCGGGAGCGCTGCGCCGAGGTCACCGCCAGCGGCCTGATCGTTCCCTGCTTCAGCGGACCGTTGATCGACGCCGCGGTCGTGATCAGCATCTGCAGGCTGCCGCCGGCCATATCGGTCGCCGCGCTGGCGATGCCCTTGTAAGGCAGGTGCGTGACCTGGGTCCCGGTCATCGAATGCAGCAGCTCCGAGCCCATCTGCCCGATCGAACCGACGCCGGCCGAGCCGTAGTTGAGCTGGTTGTTCGGTTGCCGTGCCGCCGCGAGATAGTCGGCCGTGCTCTTGAACGGCGTCGAGCTGGCCACCGTCAGCAGCATCGGTCCACGCGAGATCAGGGCTATCGGGGTGAAGGACTTGATGGCGTCATAGGGCAGCTTCGGCTGGACAGCGGCATTGGTCGCGAAGCTCGCCGACGACAGCAGCAGCGTGCTGCCGTCGGGCTCGGCCCGCGCGACGAGGCTGCTGCCGATGGCACCGCCGGCGCCTGGCTTGTTGTCCACGATGACCGTGATTTCGAGCTTGGTGGCGAGTCGCTGGCCCAGCGCCCGCGCGAACAGGTCGTTGCTGCCACCGGGCGAGAACGGGACGACGATGGTGATCTGCCTGGGCAACCCGGACGGCGGCGCTGCCTGTGCGCCGACCGGCAGGGCGACGGCGGCCGCGGCGGTCGCAGCGACCCACACGGCAACGGCGGCACGGGCAAGAACGCCATCAACCCCGACCCCGTCGGACCTCGTTGTCGCAATGTGATCCATGGCTCCTCCAAAATAGACATCATGTCTGTAATTGGCTGGAGTATAGGGCGCCGGGCCGGACCGGGCAACAGTGGCCGCCGCCGCACGCCACCTAGGCGGTCGGGGCGGCTGGGCGGGTCGATTCGGTGATCCGGTCAGCGACGCTGTACCAGCCGCGTACCCGCGGCCAGGTCATACCAGGTCCGGTGGTGGCGATCGATGGCCGCCCAGAGGTAGGGCAGCGGCCAGAGCAGGGCGAACCAGGGTGAGTGCCGCCAGACGAAGGCCAGCAGCCCCCAGAACAGCACCGAGGCGACTGCATAGCGCCACGCCGCGCGGAGCACGGTCACCGGTCGACCGTCGCCATCGGCGACGAGCGTGACCGATACGGTCTTCATCGGCAAGGTCCTGCGGCCGCCACTCCAGAAGCCGACGAAATAGAGGCCGACGACGATGAACAAGTACCACTGGAAGCTCGCGCGGAGTAGGCCTTCCTCGGCGCGAAACCGGGTCAGCGCCGAGAAACCGTAGCCGAAGAACATCACGACCCCGAACAGGATCACCCCGTCGTAGATGGCGGACAGGGTTCGGCGCCAGAGCCCGGCGGCAGGATCGTGGGATGCGCTCTCAGGCAGGCTGGCCGGACCGGACTTCGTTGCGCCGGCCGCGGGTCCGGCGGGCGCAGCGCTCAGCGCGCCGGGCCGGAGACGGCCGGCACCAACGTGAACGTCCCTGGTGGCCGCGGCTCGCGCGGCAGCGGTTGCGCGGCTTCCTTGGCCAGCCCGGTCGGCGCGCCGGCGTGCCCGGCCGCGGTATTGCTGGTCGAGCCAGCCTGACGCAGGACGCTCTGCTGTTCCTGGGTCATCGACCGGTAGCGTTCCCACTCCGATACCCGGGTATCGGGCGAACGCTCCTTGGCCAGACGATAGTTGGCCCGGGCGGTCCGCCGCGCCTCGGGGGTGATTTTCGCCCACTCGACGATCCGCTGCTGGGCCTTCTCGCGCTTGGCTGGGTCCATCCGCGGCAGGCGATCGGCGAGCGAGACCCACGACCGTTTCTCGGCCGCGCTCCAGGTGTTCCACTCGTCGGCGAACGGGCGCAGCGCTGCCTGTTGGGCCGGGTTCAACTCGGTCCACAGCGGTTGCGCCAGCGCCAGCAGCGACGGCCGGGGTGCCGCCGTCGATCGGTCGGCGCCGGCCTTGTCCGATTCGCTGCCGGCGGCGCGCGCGTCGGGGACGCCAGCCGGGGGTGGCGCCGTACCAACCGCTCCCGGCCAGTTGCCATCGGCTGGGGAAGCAGCCTCGCCGGCCGGCCAGCCGAAGTGCGTCGGGGATGGTTGGCCGTCAGCGGCCGCGACCGGCCCCGGGACGAGAATCCCACCACCGACGACGGCCGCCACGACCAGCATCCGGGCCGATTGGCCTGCCGCGCGCCGCGCGCAAGGCGCCAGCCGCCCGCTGTCGGAACGGCATGGCTCCGGGGCGTGGACCGGTTGGGTCAGCGGCCGGACAGGGTGATTCGGGGGCGAGTACATCTGGTTCGGTCTCGCGACGTCGCCGCTGGCGACGATCCGCTAGCGGCGAGTGTTCATCGACACGGCTTGCGCCTGCGGCAAGCGGGTGTTCATCAGGTAGACCCCGAACCCGCGATCGGCGTAGGCATCGAGCGGAAGATCGTCGGTCAGCAGCGCGTTGTTGACCTCGGCCATCTCCTCGGCCGACTGCTCTTCCTGCATCGAGTCTACCAGCCCGAACACGGCCACGAGGCCGACGAGCGACACGCCCAGGGCGGCCAATCGCCAGCGAAGCGACGGTCCGGGCGACGCCGGGCGGGGGGCGACCATTGCCGGGCGTGGCGCCCGGGCCTTCATCGGGCCGGGGTCGATCACCCGTGCCAGGGCCTGAACTCGGGCCGTTGCCAGCCGCTCGGATACCCGGTAGGGGAGCTGATCGGTACTTCGGTCGAGAACGCGGCGGATCGCCATCGCCGTGAGTCGCTCGTCGGCAGAATCCGCCCGCAAATCGGTCGCCGGTAGGGTCGCGACAGCGGACGGGAGGGGCGCGGCGTCGAGCAGCGGAAGCGGGTCTCTCATAACTGATACCTCTGGCACGCAACGCGTTCGCGAGCGCGTGCGTGGCCCGCGAACAATGGGTCTTGACGCTGCCTTCCGAGCACCCCATGGCCGCAGCAGTCTCTGCGACGTCCATGTCCTGCCAGTAACGCATGATGAAAGGCCTCGCGTTGACGGGTGGGCAAGTCTGCTGGATTTCGGCCTCGATGATCGCCAGGACCTGGTTGCCCTCGACGATCGTCGGCGGCGTTTCGGGACTCGCGGTCGTCGAGTTCCGGGCAGCAACGTGTCCAGCGGGTCGTAGTCACCCCCGCCGGCCTCGTCGTCCGTTGGCTGCAGGGCCGACAGCAGCGTCGTCCACAGATTGCGGACCTTCTGGCGCCGGAAATGATCGTGGATGACGTTCTGCAGAATCCGCTGAAAGAACGGTGGCAACTCCGCCGGTGGCTTGTCCGGCGTAGCTCTCGGCCAGCTTCATCATGGCGTCCTGGACGATATCGAGTGCGGCCTCGTCGTCGCGGACCGCATAGACGGACTGCTTGAAGGCCTTACGTTCGACCGAGGCAAGGAAGTCCGACATCTCCTGTCGCGTTGCCATAAACCGAAGATGTTATCAGCGGGCGAACGCTGATGGCATCACGGTCCCGGATCGCGACCCTGGGCCCAGCTGCTAGCATCGCACCCGCGACGTGAAGTCCGGCAGAACGCTCGAAGCCGTGCCCTACCAGGCCCGGCCGCAGGGCGAACATCGACCGTCCGGCGTCGTCGACGAGGTCTGTCTCGATGCGGAGGAGAGAGCCGCACTGGGACCGGCGGGCGGTGACCGGGTGCTGAGAAGGACTCCTCAATGGAAATCACCGGCGCGGAGATCGTCGTCCGCTGTCTCGAAGAAGAAGGCGTCAAGCACGTCTTCGGCTATCCCGGCGGCGCCGTCCTCTACATCTACGACGCGCTCTACGCCAACAAGAAGTTCGAACACATCCTGGTCCGGCACGAGCAGGCCGCCGTCCATGCGGCCGACGCCTATTCGCGCTCGACGCGAAGGCGTCGGCGTGTGCCTGGTGACCTCCGGGCCGGGCGTGACCAATGCGGTCACCGGCATCGCCACCGCCTACATGGATTCGATCCCGATGGTGATCCTGAGCGGCCAGGTCCCGACGCATGCGATCGGCCAGGACGCGTTCCAGGAATGCGACACGGTCGGCATCACCCGGCCGTGCGTCAAGCACAACTTCCTGGTCAAGAACGTGCAAGGACCTCGCGCTGACGATGCAAGAAGGCGTTCCACATCGCCGCGAGCGGCCGGCCCGGGCCCGGTGCTGGTCGACATCCCGAAGGACATCACCCGCGACGAGTGCGCGCTTCGAATATCCGAAGCGAGTCTCGATGCGCTCGTACAACCCGGTCGTCCAAGGGGCACCAGGGCCAGATCAAGAAGGCGCTGCAGCTGCTGCTGGCGGCCGAGCGGCCGATGATCTACACCGGCGGCGGCGTGATCCTGGCCAACGCGTCGAAGGAGCTGAACCGGCTCGTCGACCTGCTCGGGTTCCCGTGCACCAACACCTTGATGGGGCTGGGCGGCTTCCAGGCGAGCGACCCGAAGTTCGTCGGCATGCCGGGCATGCACGGCACCTACGAGGCCAACATGGCGATGCAGCACTGCGACGTGCTGGTGGCCATCGGCGCGCGCTTCGACGACCGCGTGATCGGCAATCCGAAGCATTTCGCGCAGAACCCGCGCAAGATCATCCACATCGACGTCGATCCGTCGTCGATCTCCAAGCGGGTGCAAGGTCGACGTGCCGATCGTCGGCGACGTGCGCGAATGCATGATCGACATGATCGACCAGCTCGAGAGCGCCGTTCGCCGCCGGCGAGAAGGCCAACCCAAGCGCTGCAGGCCTGGTGGCAGCAGATCAACGAGTGGCGCAAGAAGGACTGCCTGAAGTACGACCGCAAGCAGCAAGCTGATCAAGCCGCAGTACGTGATCGAGAAGCTGTACGAGGTCACGCGCGGCGACGCGATCATCACCTCCGACGTCGGCCAGCACCAGATGTGGGCGGCGCAGTTCTACCGGTTCGACAAGCCGCGCCGCTGGATCAACTCCGGCGGCCTCGGCACGATGGGCGTCGGGCTGCCGTACGCGATGGGCGCGCTGATGGCCAATCCCGGCGCGCAGGTCGCCTGCGTCACCGGCGAGGGCTCGATCCAGATGTGCATCCAGGAGCTCTCCACCTGCAAGCAGTACAACCTGCCGGTCAAGATCATCAACCTGAACAACCGCTACCTCGGCATGGTGCGGCAGTGGCAGGAGATCGAGTACGAGAAGCGCTATTCCGAGTCGTACATGGACGCGCTGCCGGACTTCGTCGCGCTCGCCGAGGCCTACGGCCACGTCGGCATGCGCATCGAGAGCGCCGGCCGACGTCGAGGGCGCGCTGCGCGATGCCTTCGGCAAGTACAAGGACCGCCTGGTGTTCCTCGACTTCATCACCGACCAGACCGAGAACGTCTGGCCGATGGTGCAGGGCGGCAAGGGGTTGACCGAGATGATCCTCGGTGCCGAGGACCTTTGAGGAGAACGCGATGAAGCACATCATTTCGGTTCTCCTCGAGAACGAACCGGGCGCGCTGTCGCGGGTGGTCGGGCTGTTCTCGGCGCGCGGCTACAACATCGAGTCGCTGACGGTGGCGCCGACCGAGGACCCGTCGCTGTCGCGGATGACCGATCGTCACCAGCCGGCTCCGACGACGTCATCGAGCAGATCACCAAGCACCTGAACCGGCTGGTCGACGTCGTCAAGGTCACCGACCTCACCGAGAGTCAGCTTCATCGAGCGCGAGCTGATGCTGATCAAGGTGCGCGCGGCCGGCAAGGACCGCGACGAGATGAAGCGCATGGCCGACATCTTCCGCGGCCGCATCATCGATGTCACCGACAAGACCTACACGATCGAGCTGACCGGCGACTCGGCAAAGCTCGACGGTTTCATCGCGGCGCTCGATGAGACGGTCGATTCTGGAAACCGTCACGGACTGGCAGTTGCGGCATTGGCACGCGGCGAACGCGTTCTCAAAGTCTGATCCGACAACGACTAGGGTAGTGACGACGAATGAAGGTTTTCTACGACAAGGACTGCGATCTCAAGCTGATCAAGGGCAAGAAGGTCGCGATCGTGGGCTACGGCTCGCAGGGCCACGCGCACGCCCTGAACCTGAACGACTCGGGGGTGAAGGTCACCGTCGGCGTGCGCAAGGGCGGGCCGTCGGAGGCCAAGGTGAAGAAGGCCAAGCTCACCGGCCTGGAGATCGGCGAAGCGGTGAAGGGCGCCGACTTCGTGATGATGCTGATGCCCGACGAGCACATCGCGGCCACCTACAAGAGCGAGATCGAGCCGAACATCAAGCAGGGTGCGACGCTCGCCTTCGCGCACGGCTTCAACATCCACTACGGCCAGGTCGTCGCCGCGCGAGGACCTCGACGTCGTGATGATCGCGCCGAAGGCGCCCGGCCACACCGTGCGCTCGACCTACGCGGCCGGCGGCGGCGTGCCGATGCTGGTCGCGATCCACCAGGATCGCTCCGGCATGGCGCGCGATCTCGCGCTGTCCTACGCCTGCGCCATCGGCGGCGGCCGCGCGGGCATCATCGAGACCGACTTCCGCGAGGAGACCGAGACCGACCTGTTCGGCGAGCAGGTGGTGCTGTGCGGCGGCACCGTCGAACTGATCAAGGCCGGCTACGAGACGCTGGTCGAGGCCGGCTACGCGCCGGAGATGGCGTACTTCGAGTGCCTGCACGAGCTCAAGCTGATCGTCGACCTGATCTACGAGGGCGGCATCGCCAACATGAACTACTCGATCTCGAACAATGCGGAGTTCGGCGAGTACGTCAGCGGCCCGCGCATCATCACCGACGAGTCGCAGGAAGGTCATGAAGGAGGTGCTCACCGACATCCAGACCGGCGAGTACGCCAAGCAGTTTCATCCTCGAGAACCGGGCCGGCGCGCCGACCTTGTCGGCCAAGCGCCGGCTGATGGGCGAGCACTCGATCGAGGTGGTCGGCGAGAAGCTGCGCGCGATGATGCCGTGGATCAAGGCCAACAAGCTGGTCGACCAGATCCGAGCAACTGAAGCCGCGCGCTGTCGGCCATCGGCTCGCCGGCTGTCGACCGCCGGCGTCGCCGACCGTGGTTGCCGCGCCGACCGGGCATGATCCTGCGACTGGACGGTCGTAATCGGACCGATGAACAACTGGCGCCGCCACCGGCAGAAGCAGGCGCTGCCAAGGCGCCCCGGCCATCACCGCACCTGACCGCGGCCTGGCAGGACTGGCTGACGACCAACGTGATGCGCGGCTGCGCCGAGGCGACATGACCCGGGTGATGGTCGACAACGGCTTCGAGCCGCTGTTCTCGCGGCACGCGGTCGGGCATCGTGCGCTCGATGGCCGAGCGGGTCAATGGCGAGGTCGCGTCGCTCGGCGCCGACTACAAGGCCGAGCCGATCCGACTGCCGAACGGGGGCCGGGTGCGGGCCCACGACCGTGACGTCGACATCGTCGTCACGCTCAGCAATCCCAACGTCGCCGTTATCGAAGGATTGCTGTCCGAGCAGGAATGCGACAAGCTCGTGCAGCTCACCAACGGCCGGATGAAGACGTCGGAAGTCGTCGATCGCAAGAGCGGCGGCAGCTACCAGAGCAACGTGCGCAAGAGCGAAGGCTGCCACTTCAACCGCGGCGAGAATGCCATCGTGCAGCGCGTCGAGCAGCGCATCTTCGCGCTGACCGGCGTGCCGGTCGATCGCGGCGAGCCGCTGCAGATGCTCCACTACGGCGTCGGTGGCGAATACCTCGCGCACCAGGACTTCTTCGATCCGGCAGACCCGGGCTCCCAGGTGCTGACGCGGGTCGGCGGCCAGCGCGTCGCGACGGTGGTCATCTACCTCAACAAGTCCCCGAGGGTGGCGTCGACCGATTTTCCCGAACTCGAGCTGTCGATCAAAGCGAGGAAGGGCAGCGCCGTCTACTTCGAGTATCACAACTAGGCCGGCCAGATCGATACGCGCTGCCTGCACGCGGGCATACCCGTTGCCCGCGGTGACAAATGGATCGTCACCAAATGGTTGCGCCAACGACCCTACGTCGGCGCCGGTTGATTACCGATACCGTTGGCGCAGCGCGCGCCGGGTCGGTAGTGGCAGGTCGAGAGAGATAGATGTCCCCGCCCGAGCGCCCAGCCCCCCGACGAACGGTCCGCCAGCGGTCGGGACCGTGAACTATCCGGTCAACGAGCGCGGCGTCGGTTCAGGTTGCGCCGGATTCGCCCGCTCGGAGCACTGGGCAAGTGGCGCGCTGGCCGGCGAGTCTATGGCGATGATCGCTATGGCGGCGACGGCTATCCGGACGATAGCTTTGCCGATTCCGACTATCCGTCGGTCGGCTATGGTGGCGACTTTGCCCGCGCCGCGCGCCGCAGCGACCCGTACGAGGGCCAGCGGCCGTACGGCGAGGACCCGTTCTCGGCCGAGACGGTAGGCCCGACGGCACCCCGCGCCGGCCCGCAGCCGGTCGCTCGCCGACGGCCGCGCGGTATCTATCTCCTGCCGAACGCCTTCACCACGGCCAGCCTGTTCGCCGGGTTCTATGCCGTCGTCATGGCGATGAACGATCGGTTCGATGCGGCGGCGATCGCGATCTTCGTCGCGATGCTGCTAGACAGCCTCGACGGGCGCGTGGCGCGGCTCACGAACACGCAGAGCGCCTTCGGCGAGCAGTACGATTCGCTGTCCGACATGGTGTCGTTCGGCGCCGCGCCGGCCCTGATCGTCTATTCGTGGGCGCTCAAGGGGATGGGAAAGCTCGGCTGGGTCGCGGCTTTCATCTATGTAGCCGGAGCCGCGCTCCGGCTGGCGCGGTTCAATACCAACATCGGCGTCGTCGACAAGCGGTTCTTCCAGGGATTGCCCAGTCCGGCAGCCGCGGCGCTCGTCGTCGGGCTGGTCTGGGTCGCTACCGACCTGCGCGAGGCCAGTTGGATCACGTCGACCGCGGCCGAACTCGCCTGGCTGGCCTGGGTGGTCACCGTCTATGCCGGCGTGTCGATGGTCGCGAGCGTACCGTTCTACAGTTTCAAGGACCTGAACTTCCGGCGCGCCGTCCCGTTCATCTTCGTTCTGCTGCTGGTCGCCGGCTTCGTCCTGATCTCGTTCGATCCGCCGACGATGCTGTTCCTGCTGTTCGTGGTCTATGGCTTGTCCGGCTACGTCCTCTGGGCCTGGCGTCACTGGCGCGGGATCCCGAGCCCGATCGTAAAGTCCGCGCCGGCGTCGGCGCCCAACCCCGGGGGGGCCGGCGGCGACCCGAGCGTCGAGCCCGAACAGCCCGCGACGGATCGGCCGTCGACGGAGCAGCCACCGGATCGGGTGTCGACTCAGGCGGCCAGCGAGACGGCGCCCCAGGCGTCGAACCGAGGGCCGCTGCAGGGTTCGTTTCCGGCGCCGTCCCCTCCGGGGGCAGAGGCGGCATCCGCTGCCGGAAGTGGTTCCTCGAGCCAGTCACCGAACGAATCCCCGGGGTCGCCGCCGCCTCGATGACGGCCGACCCTGCCGGGGCGCTAGAATCTTCGTCTCGAGCCCGCTCTCCGAGCCGCAGTCTTGTGTGCCGTTGTCGTGGCCGACCGTGCCTGATCCCGGGTCCGATGGCGAGGCCCGGCCCCTTGACTGGCTCCGAGCCGGCCATGCCCGGCCGACTCCGGTCGGCGACCGGCAGGCGCCCCGCCGGCTTCTGCCTTGTCCCGGCCCCAGCCAGTTTCCGGCGATGTTCGCCAGCCTCGGCCCGTTGGCCGCTCCGAGAATTGAACCGCATAGATGAGCAAGAAAGCACAGCGCCGTCCGATCGTCATCGGCAACTGGAAAATGAACGGCGATGTCGCCGGCAACGAGCGGTTGTTGGGCGCGCTGCGGGCCCAACTCGATCGCGCCTGCTCGACCGCGTCGAGGTCGGGTCTGTCCACCGTTTCCGTTCATCAGCCAGGTCGCCACGTGGCTCGGCGATACCGGTGTCACCTGGGGCGCGCAGAACGTGGCACGCACCGGCAACGGTGCGTTCACCGGCGAGGTCTCGGCGCGATGCTTCACGACCTGCGCTGTACCTGGGTGCTGGTGGGCCACTCGGAGCGACGCCGGTTGTTCGGCGAAACCGACGACGACGTCGCGGCCAAGGTCGCTAACGCACTCGAGCAAGGGCATCCGGCCGGTGATCTGTGTCGGCGAGACGCTCGAAGAGCGGCAGTCGAACGTGACCGAGCGCATACTCGGCCGGGCAACTCGAAGCTGTCGTGCCGGTGCTTGCCGGCATCGATGCCGAACGGTACGCGACTCGCCTACGAGCCGGTCTGGGCCATCGGTACCGGCCTGACGGCTACGCCGGCGCAGGCGCAGTCCGGCTCACGCTTTCCTGCGCAGATCATTGGAACAGGGCCTGTCCGGGTCTGCAGGAGATGACGCCGGCGGGCCGGTCGCCGCGCGCGTCCGGATCCTCTATGGCGGCTCGGTCAAGGCCGCCAACGCTATCGAATCTGCTCGAACAGCCCGACGTCGATGGAGGCCTGATCGGCGGCGCCTCGCTTATCGCCGAGGACTTCGTTGCGATCTGCAAGGCTGTCAGACCACGCGGAGCGGTACACCGAACGAGAGAGACTGAGGATGGACAACTGGTTCCATACCATTGCCGTAGTCCTGCAGATGCTGTCGGCACTCGGCGTGATCCTCCTGGTGCTGCTCCAGCATGGCAAGGGTGCGGACATGGGCGCGGCCTTCGGGTCGGGCGCGTCCGGCAGCCTGTTCGGCGCCACCGGATCGGCCAACTTCCTGTCGCGCTCGACCGGGTGCTGGCCGGCCGTGTTCTTCGTGAGCACGCTGGCGCTGGCGTTCTTCGTCGAACGATCGTCCGCGTGCGCGCGAAAGCCTGATGGAAGGGACGTGACGACATCGCCTGCGCTCTTCCGGCGACCGACGCTGCCCAGGCGCCGAGCGACGTGCCGTCGGTGTCGCCCGGATCGAGGGCCGTCTGCCGGCGCCGGGATCGAGCGCCCCGTCGGTGCCTTCTCCGGTGGCGCTTCGCCGGCGCGTCCCCAGGCAGCGGCGCATCGTCGACCTCCGGCGCCGGCGCAGCGAGCGTCCCTTCGCCACCGTCGAGCGCTCCGTCGAATCCCGGCCCAAGCTGCGCCATCCGGGCGGATCCGGGAGCGTCCCAGAATCCGAAGTAAAATCTTTTCGACGTAGCGATCGAATCGCGCGATCGCAACGTGCCGACGTGGTGAAATTGGTAGACACGCTATCTTGAGGGGGTAGTGGCGAAAGCTGTGCGAGTTCGAGTCTCGCCGTCGGCACCAGAGAATTTCCAGGCCAGTCTGCATGGCAGCCCGCCCGGCTGATCGGGCCGCCTGTCTCGGCCAGTCCGGATTTCAACTCAGCCAGGCAACCAACTGCTGCAAGCACTGACGCGAATCCAGTCGTGAATCTTGAAAACTACCTGCCGGTCCTGCTGTTCGTCCTCGTCGGCGCGGCGTCGGCGTCGCGCCGATGGCGATCGGCAAGCTGCTCGGGCCATCGAAGCCCGATGCGGCAGAAGCTGTCTCCGTACGAATGCGGATTCGAGGCGTTCGAGGACGCGCGCATGCAGTTCGACGTTCGCTACTACCTGGTGGCGATCCTTTTCATCCTGTTCGACCTCGAGATCGCATTCCTGTTTCCGTGGGCGGTGTCGCTCGGCACGATCGGCTTCGTCGGATTCGTCTCGATGATGGTCTTCCTGGCGATCCTGGTCGTCGGCTTCGTCTACGAATGGAGCTCGGGGCGCGCTCGATTGGGAGTGATGCAAAAGCGCTGATCCGCCGGCCCTCGCCGGACCTTTATCGGAGCGGACTGGCCGTTGCAACAGCAGTTCGATTGCGAGAGACGTATGAGCATCGAAGGCGTAATGAACGAGGGGTTCGTCACGACGAACCTCGACAAGCTGATCAACTGGACTCGGACCGGCTCGTTGTGGCCGATGACTTTCGGCCTGGCCTGCTGCGCCGTGGAGATGATGCACGCCGGCGCGGCGCGCTACGACATGGACCGCTTCGGGGTGATCTTCCGTCCCAGCCCGCGGCAGTCGGACGTGATGATCGTGGCCGGTACCCTGTGCAACAAGATGGCGCCGGCGCTGCGCCGGGTCTACGACCAGATGGCCGAGCCGCGCTGGGTCATCTCGATGGGATCGTGCGCCAACGGCGGGCGGCTACTACCACTATTCGTACTCGGTGGTCAGGGGCTGCGACCGCATCGTGCCGGTGGACATCTACGTCCCGGGCTGCCCGCCGACGGCCGAGGCTCTGCTCTACGGGATCCTCCAGTTGCAGAACAAGATTCGACGTACCAGCACGATCGCCCGCGCTGACGACCGGCCTGGAGACCGACCTGCAGGCGGACCCTGCCGGACGCACTGCGAGAGGTACTCGGCGAACGGTCGCTCACGTGCGTCGCGCTCGGAGAGGTGACGGTCGAGATCGACGGCGAGCACCAGGTCGGGGTCTGCGACGGCTGCGCGACGATCCGCGTTCTGTCTTCGACACGTTGATCGATCTCTGTGCGGGTCGACTACCTGGAATACGGCGACGGCGACCTACGATGGTCGCGCGCTTCGCCGTCGTGAGTCACCTGCTCAGCACCACCCACAACCGGCGGCTGCGGCTGCGCAGTTTCTGTGCCGACGACGACTTTCCCGTCATCGACTCGGTGACCAGCATCTGGCCCGCGCCAACTGGTATGAGCGCGAAGCGTTCGACCTGTTCGGCATCGTCTTCGAAGGTCACCCGACCTGCGCCGGCATCCTGACAGACTACGGCTTCGTCGGCCATCCGTTTCGCAAGGACTTTCCTGTCTCCGGTTACATCGAGATGCGCTACGACCAGGAGCAGAAGCGGGTGATCTACCAGCCGGTCACGATCGAGCCGCGCGACAACGTGCCGAGGATCATTCGCGAGGAAGGGTACGGGCCCGAGCGGGAGGAACTGGTGCCTCGTGGGTGAGATGAAGAACGAGAGGGCAGTGGTGGCAATGGGAGCGACTGCGGAGTTTGCTTGCGCTGAGACGCTCAATTTTGTCTTCGGCCGGTCGGCTGCGCCGACCTTAACTTGCGCTTTGCGCAAGTTAGCCTGCGACGAAGTTGAGCTTGGATGCCGGCGACGGTCGGCGCCGGAAGCAAGAACGTGTCTTGCCATGGCCGAGATCAAGAACTACACGCTCAACTTTGGCCCGCAGCATCCGGCGGCGCATGGGGTGTTGCGGCTCGTGCTGGAACTCGACGGCGAGGTGGTCGCAGCGCGCCGATCCGCATATCGGGCTGCTGCATCGCGCGACCGAGAAGCTGGCCGAGACGCGCACCTACCTGCAGATCGGTGCCGTACATGGACCGGCTCGACTACGTGTCGATGATGTGCAACGAGCACGCCTACGTGCATGGCGATCGAGAAGCTGCTCGGCAGTCGAGGTGCCGGTGCGTGCGCAGTACATCCGCGTGATGTTCGACGAGATCACGCGCGTCCTGAACCACCTGCTGTGGCTCGGCGCGCATGCGCTCGACGTCGGCGCGATGGCGGTGTTCCTCTACGCGTTCCGCGAGCGCGAGGACCTGATGGACTGCTACGAGGCGGTCTCGGGCGCGCGCATGCACGCGGCGTACTACCGGCCGGGCGGCGTCTATCGCGACCTGCCGGACTGCGATGCCGCAGCATCGGGCGAGCAAGGTTCGCAACGAGCGGGCCATCAACGGCGTTGAACGCAGAGACCGCCAGGGGTCGCTGCTCGACTTCATCGAGGCGCTTCACCGACCGCTTTCCGGGCTACGTCGACGAATACGAGACCCTGCTGACCGACAACCGCATCTGGAAGCAGCGCCTGGTCGGAATCGGTGTCGTCGATCCGGATCGCGCGAAGGCGCTGGGCCTTACCGGACCGATGCTGCGCGGCTCCGGCGTCGAGTGGGATCTGCGCCGGACGCAGCCGTACGAGGTCTACGACCGGCTCGAATTCGACATCCCGGTCGGCACGCAACGGTGACTGCTACGACCGCTATCTGGTGCGCGTTGCCGAGATGCGCGAGAGCAACCGGATCATCAAGCAGTGCATCGCCTGGCTGCGCAACCATCCCGGTCCCGTGATGACGGACAACTACAAGGTGGCGCCGCCGTCGCGGGTCGCGATGAAGTCGAACATGGAAGAACTGATCCACCACTTCAAGCTGTTCACCGAAGGCATGCACGTGCCCGTCGGGCGAGGCGTACGCGGCGGTCGAGCATCCGAAGGGCGAGTTCGGCATCTATCTTGTCTCCGACGGGGCCAACAAGCCCTACCGCCTGAAGATCCGTGCACCTGGCTTTCCGCACCTGCAGGCGCTCGACGAGATGGCGCGCGGCCACATGATCGCCGACGTCGTCACCATCATCGGCACGCAGGACATCGTCTTCGGAGAGATCGACCGATGAGACCGTCCGCCCGACCGACCGGATGGCGCTCGACTTCCCGGTCGAAGACGAGCGGCGCCACGACCGGAGGCCGCAGCGATGAGTGCCGTACCGCGTACCGCGGCGCCGCCCGAGGTGCTGACCGAGGATCTGCGGCGCCGGATCGACCGCGAGGTGGCCAAGTTCCCGGCCGACAAGAAGCAGTCGGCGGTGATGGCCGCGCTGGCCATCGCGCAGGAAGAGATCGGCTGGGTCTCGCCGGAGGTGATCGACGACGTCGCCCGCTACCTCGAGTATGCCGCCGATCGCCGTCTACGAGGTCGCGACGCTTCTACAGCATGTACAACGACCGAGCCGGTCGGCGCTTCAAGATCGGCGTCTGCACCTGTCTGCCGTGCGCGCTGCGCGACGGCGCAAAGGCCGGCGAGTACCTGAAGCGAGCGGCTGGGCATCGACTACGGCGAGACCACCGCCGACGGCCTGTTCACGCTGGTGGAAACCGAATGCCTCGGCGCCTGCGGCGACGCTCCCGTCTGCCTGGTCAACAACAAGCGGATGGAAAGCTTCATGGACAACGCGCGGCTCGACGCGCTGATCGCAGAACTGAGGGCCAGGCAAACTGAGCGCTCGTGAGTCGAAGACGCAGCCGCACCACCATGCGCGCAAGAGACCTGCTGATCGATGCGCGGGCGCAGGAAACCTGCTTCCACGGTCGCCACATCGAGTCCGCAGATCCTTGCCGGGCCTGACGTCTGCGGACGGCTGGCGCCTGAAGGACTACGAGGAGCGCGACGGCTACCAGGCGCTTGCGCCGGATCCTGGTCAGAGCCGACGGCAAGCCGAGCCGATGACGCCCGAGCAGGTCATCGCCGAGGTCAAGTCGTCGGCGCTGCGCGGCCGCGGCGGCGCGGGCTTTCCGACCGGGCTCAAGTGGAGCTTCATGCCGCGGCAAGTTCTCCGGGCCAGAAGTACCTGGTCTGCAATTCGGACGAGGGCGAACCGGGCACGTTCAAGGATCGCGACATCCTGCGCTACAACCCGCACATCGTGATCGAGGGCATGGCCATCGCGGCCTACGCGATGGGCATCTCGGTGGGCTACAACTACATCCACGGCGAGATCTGGAGCATCTACGAGCGCTTCGAAGAGGCGCTCGAAGAAGCGCGCGCGGCCGGCTATCTCGGCGACAAGCATCCTCGGCAGCGGACTACTCTTCCAGCTGCATGCGTTCCACGGCTACGGCGCCTACATCTGCGGCGAAGAGACGGCGCTGCTCGAATCGCTCGAGGGCAAGAAGGGCCAGCCGCGGTTCAAGCCGCCGTTTCCGGCGAGCTTCGGGCTCTACGGCAAGCCGACGACGATCAACAACACCGAGACGTTCGCGGCCGTGCCGTGGATCATCCGCAACGGCGCGCCCAAGTTCCTCGAGATCGGCCGGCCCAACAACGGCGGCACCAAGATCTTCTCGATCGTCGGGCGACGTCGAGAAGCCCGGCAACTACGAGATCCCGCTCGGAACGCCGTTCGCGAAGCTGCTGGAACTGGCCGGCGGCGATGCGCGGCGGGCGCAAGATCAAGATGGTCATTCCCGGTGGCTCGTCGATGCCGGTGCTGCCCGGCTGACGTGATGATGGCCACCGACATGGACTACGACTCGATCGCCAAGGCCGGCTCGATGCTGGGCTCGGGCGCGGTCATCGTCATGGACGAGACGCGCTGCGCCGTCAAGTGCCTCGAGCGTCTCTCCTACTTCTATTACGAGGAAAGCTGCGGCCAGTGCACGCCGTGCCGCGAAGGCACCGGCTGGCTCTACCGGATCGTCCACCGGATCGAGCACGGCGCAGGGGCGGCCCGAAGACATCGACGAGTTGAATCGCGTGGCCGACAACATCCAGGGCCGGACGATCTGCGCGCTCGGCGACGCCGCGGCGATGCCGGTGCGCGCCTTCATCAAGCACTATCGCGACGAATTCGCCCATCACATCGAGCACCGCCGCTGCGTGGTGCCGAGCTACATCTGACCGCCGCCATCCATGGTTGAAGTCGAAGATCGACGGCGCAAGGTCGAAGTGCCCGAGGGCAGCATGCTGATGCATGCTGCCAACAAGCTCGACATCTACATCCCGCACTTCTGCTATCACAGCAAGCTTGTCGATCGCCGCCAACTGCCGGATGTGCCTGGTCGAGGTCGAGAAGGCGCCGAAGCCGCTGCCGGCGTGCGCGACCCCGGTTTCGCCCGGGATGAAGGCGCTTCACCCGGTCCGAGCAGGCAGTCCAGGCGCAGCGGGGAGTGATGGAGTTCCTGCTGATCAACCATCCGCTCGACTGTCCGATCTGCGACCAGGGCGGCGAGTGCCAGTTGCAGGACCTCGCCGTCGGTTACGGCGCCTCGTCGTCGCAGCTATCGCGAGGAAAAGCGCGTCGTGTTCCACAAGAACATCGGACCGCTGGTGGCCGCCGAGGAGATGACGCGCTGCATCCAGTGCACGCGCTGCGTCCGCTTCGGCCAGGAGATCGCCGGCGTGATGGAACTCGGCATGGCCGGGCGCGGCGAGCATTCGGAAATCATGAGCTTCCTCGGCCGCTCGGTCGATTCCGAACTGTCGGGCAACATGATCGACATCTGCCCGGTCGGCGCGCTGACCAGCAAGCCGTTTCGCTACAGCGCGCGGACCTGGGAGCTGTCGCGGCGGCGCTCGATCGCCCCGCACGACTCGCTCGGCTCCAACCTGATCGTCCAGGTCAAGCAGGACCGCGTGATGCGGGTCCTGCCGCTGGAGAACGAGTCGGTCAACGAGATGCTGGCTGTCGGACCGCGATCGGTTTTCGTACGAGGGCATTCAATTCGCGCCGACCGCCTGCTCAAGCCGATGCTGAAGCAGGACGGACGCTGGCTGCGAGGTCGACTGGGTGACCGCGCTCGACTACGTCGGCGCAGGCGCTGGCCGGAGTCAAGCGCGACCATGGCGCCGAGGCGATCGGTGCGCTCGTCTCGCCCAACGCGACCACCGAGGAGATGTGGCTGACGCAGCGGCTGATGCGCGGCATCGGTTCCGACAGTGTCGACTTCCGCCTGCGCCAGTCGGACTTCTCGCTCGACCAGGCACGCCGCGGCGTCCCATGGCTGGGCCTGTCGATCGAAGAGATCGAGCCGCTCGAGTCGCTGCTGATCGTCGGCTGCTTCCTGCGCAAGGATCATCCACTGTTCGCTGCCCGGGTCCGGGCCGCGGCGCGTACGGGCACGGCGGTGATGGCGGTCCACGGCCTGGCCGAGGACTGGCTGATGCCGATGGCCGCGCAGTGGACCGTCGCCCCCGACCGTGGAGCGCCGCGCTGATCGAGATCCTCGTCGCATGTGCCCGGGCCAAGGGCGGCCAGGCGCTACCCTCGCAGTACGACTCCGTGAACCCGTCGGAGTCGGCGCAGGCAATCGCCCGGGCCCTGGCCCGCGGTGAACGCAAGGCGATCCTGATCGGCAATGCGGCCGTCAATCACCCTGCTTATGGCGATATCGCGCGGCTGGTGCAGGCGATCGCACGGCTGACCGGCGCCGCGGCACGGCGTCATCGGCGAAGCGGCCAATTCGGTCGGTGGCCACCTCTCCGGCTGCCTGCCGGGGCAGACCGGCGGCAAGGGGCTCAATGCCCGCGCGATGCTGTCCAACCGCGCAAGGCCTACGTGCTGGTCGGTATCGAACCGAGCCTCGATGTCGCCGATCCGGTGGCCGCGGTCCGGGCGCTCGGGCCCGGCCGCGACCGTGATCGCGCTGACCCCTAGCGGTCGCCCGAACTGGAGGCCGTAGCCGATTGCCTGCTGCCGGTCGCACCTTTGCCGAGACTGCCGGGTCCTTCGTCAACTGCGAAGGCCGGGTCCAGGCATTCAACGGCGTCACCGGCCGCGTCGGCCATGCGCGACCGGCGTGGAAGGTGCTGCGCGTCCTCGGCAAGCCAGCTCGGCCTGGCCGGGTTCGATTTCGACAGCGTCGAGGACGTGCGGGCGCGCGCGCGCAGCGACTCCTCCGGCCGAACCGATGCGACCACCCGCCCCAGCGCCTTGGACAACCGATCGAGGGCGACGCATTGCCGCCCTATGAACGGGCCGGCGCCCTTGCAGCGGCTCGCCGACGTTCCCTCGACTTCGCCGACATGCTGGTGCGCCGTGCGTCGAGCCTGCAACTCACGCGCGAGGCGCCCCGGCGCCGATGGCATGGATGCGCGCCGACACGATGGCCCGACTCGGCGTCGCGGACGGCGACCGCGTCCGGTGGCCCAGGACGGCCCGCCGCCTGGTCGAACTCGACGCGACGGCCGCGATGACCGGCTGGCCGAGGGCGTCGGCACTCCGGGTGCCGGCTGCCGCACGTCGCCGACCGGTCGGGCTTGCCGCGGCTCCTACGGCGCGAGTCGACGTGGAGCGGCGCCCGATGACCTGGATCGATTCGCTGAATCAGGCTGGCACGGCGAATCTGCGGGTTCGCCTGGCCCGTGATCTGGAACCTGTTCAAGATCGTCTGCGCTGGTGGCGCCGCTGATGATCCTGCGTCGCGTACCTGACGCTCTGGGAACGGAAGTTCATCGGTTTCATCCAGATCCGACTCGGCCCGAACCGGACCGGTCCCCTCGGCCTGCTGCAGCCGATTGCCGACGGCCTCAAGCTCATGTTCAAGGAGATCATCCTCCCGACGCAGGCCAATTCGCTGCTTTACATCATCGGGCCGCTGATGACGATCATGCCGGCGCTGGCTGCCTGGGTCGTGATCCCGTTCGGTCCCGACCGGGCGCTTTCCAACATCAATGCCGGCTTGCTGCTGTTGCTGGCGCATCACCTCGCTCGAAGTCTACGGCGTCATCATCGCCGGCTGGGCGTCGAACTCGAAGTACGCGTTCATCGGGGCGCTGCGCGCCTCGGCCCAGATGGTGTCGTACGAACTGGCGATCGGCTTCGCGCTGGTGATCGTGCTGATGGTCTCGGGCAGTCTGAACATGACCGAGATCGTCAACGCCCAGGGGCGCGGCTACTTCGCAGAGCGCGGCATCAACTTCCTGTCCTGGAACTGGTTGCCGTCTGCTGCCGATCCTCGTCGTCTACTTCATCTCCGGCGTGGCCGAGACCAATCGGCATCCGTTCGACGTCGTCGAGGGCGAATCGGAAATCGTCGCCGGGCACATGATCGAGTACTCGGGAATGTCGTTCGCGATCTTCTTCCTGGCCGAGTACGCCAACATGATCCTGGTGTCGGCGGTGGCCGCGATCATGTTCGTCGGCGGTTGGCAGCCTTTTTCACCGGATCGACGCCGTGCCCGGTCCGCAGTGGCTCTGGGACTGGTTCTGGCTGTTCCTGAAGACGTTCTTCTTCGCGACGATGTTCCTGTGGATCCGCGCGAGCTTTCCGCGCTACCGCTACGACCAGATCATGCGGCTCGGCTGGAAGATCTTCATCCCGGTGACGCTGATCTGGCTGGTGGTGGTGGCGATCTGGATGCAGACGCCGTGGAACATCTGGAAATGAGAGCGCCCGACCGAGCGTCCGGCAGGAGCCGATGCGATGCAGATGCATCCGGGATTTCTTCTCCAGTTTCATGCTCGTTCGAGCTGCTCAAGGGCTGCGGCTGACCGGCCGCTACTGTTCGCCCGCAAGATCACCATCCAGTTCCCCGAGGAGAAGACGCCGCTTTCGCCGCGGTTCCGCGGGCTGCACGCCCTGCGCCGCTATCCGAACGGCGAGGAACGCTGCATCGCCTGCAAGCTGTGCGAGGCGGTCTGCCCGGCGCTGGCGATAACCATCGAATCGGAGTATGCGCGCCGACGGCACGCGCCGGACGACACGCTATGACGTCGACTCTGATCAAGTGCATCTTCTGCGGCTTCTGCGAGGAGTCGTGTCCGGTCGACTCGATCGTCGAGACCCACATGCTCGAGTATCACGGCGAGAAGCGCGGTGACCTGTACTTCACGAAGGACATGCTGCTGGCCGTCGGCGATCGCTACGAGACCGAAATCGCCGCAGCCCGCGAAGCCGACGCCCGCTATCGCTGACGACCGCGCCGACACCGCCGACGTTACTGCCGCCGCCACCGCTACCGACCCGCACCGACAGCGATCGAGTCTTGGACGCCACACTGGATTCTTCTACCTCTTCGCCCCTGATCACTGTGTTCGTCGTGGCACGGGTCGTGACTGCGCGCAACCCGGTGCACAGCGTACTGTTCCTCGTCCTCGCCTTCGTGTCGGCGGCCGCGATCTGGCTGCTGCTGCAGGCCGAGTTCCTCGCCATCGTGCTGGTGCTCGTCTACGTCGGCGCCGTCATGGTGCTGTTCCTCTTCGTGGTGATGATGCTGGACATCAACGTCGACCAGGTCCGCCACGGCTTCTGGAAGACGCGCCGATCGCGCTGTTTCGTCGGTGCAGCCATCGTGATCGAACTGTCGATCGTGACTCTGGGTGCAGTTCGGTCCGGTCGAGTCGGCCGATGCGCCCGCGCTGCCGCCCAACTACAGCAACACCGCCGCGCTCGGGCACCTTCTGTACACCGACTACGTCTACCCGCTGGAGATCGCCGGCGTGATCCTGCTGGTGGCGATGGTGGCGGCGATCGCGCTCACCTGCGTCGGCGCAAGGACGCCAAGGGCCAGACGCCGGGGCCGCAGGTCAGGGTGCAGGGTCGAGCGACCGCCTGCGCATCGTCCATCTGGATCCGGTCAGCGAGCGCGGCGCCGCCCGGGCCGGGGCCGGCAAGTGGCGCAAATGCAAGCGCAATTGCCGGCGCAGCTACCGGAGCGATTGTCGGGACCATGGCCGGCGCCTCCACCGGCGTGCCGGACAGGTCGGCGCTGCCGGCGCTGCAGACCCGGCCTCGGCACGGCCCCCAGCACAGCCCTCGGCGGCCAAGTGACATGAACAGCTACCTTACCTCGGCCTCGCCCACTACCTCACTCTCGGCGCGATCCTCTTCGCGATCGGCGTGGTCGGCATATTCCTCAACCGGCGCAACCTCATCGTCATCCTGATGTCGATCGAGCTGATGCTGCTGGCCGTGAACATGAACTTCGTCGCCTTCTCGCATTTCCTCGGCGATGCGGCAGGGCAGATCTTCGTGTTCTTCATCCTCACTGTCGCTGCGGCCGAGTCTGCGATCGGACTTGCCATCCTGGTCACGCTGTTCCGCAATCTGGACACGGTCAATGTCGAAGATCTCGATAGCCTGAAGGGATAGATGAAAACTGCCTATCTGCTGGTCCCGTTCGCGCCGCTCGTCGGCGCGATCATCGCCGGCTTCTTCGGTCGCTCCATCGGGCGCACGCTCACCCACTGGATCGCGATTCTCGGCGTCTTCATCTCCCTGATGGCTTCGCTCGTGGTGCTGAAGGACGTCCTCGCCGGCAATGTGTTCAACGGCACGCTGTACAGCTGGGCGCTGATCGGCGAGCTCAAGTTCGAGGTCGGCTTCCTGATCGACAGCCTGACCGCGATGATGATGGTGGTGGTCACCTTCGTCTCGCTGATGGTGCACATCTACACCATCGGCTACATGGCCGATGACGACGGGTACGAGCGTTTCTTCTCCTACATCAGCCTGTTCACCTTCTCGATGCTGATGCTGGTGATGGCCAACAACTTCCTGCAGCTGTTCTTCGGATGGGAAGCCGTAGGCCTGGTGTCGTACCTGCTGATCGGCTTCTGGTACACCCGGCCGACTGCAATCCATGCCAACCTCAAGGCATTCCTCGTCAACCGGGTGGGCGACTTCGGCTTCGTGCTCGGCATCGGCCTGATCGTCGCCTGGTTCGGCAGCCTCGACTATGCCGAGGTCTTCAAGGCCGCCCCCGGCATGCAGGCCGAGACGATCAACCTGTTCGGCGCGGCGGAATGGTCGCTGCTGACGGTGGTCTGCATCTGCCTGTTCGTCGGCGCGATGGGCAAGTCGGCGCAGTTTCCGCTGCACGTCTGGCTGCCGGATTCGATGGAAGGCCCGACGCCGATCTCCGCGCTGATCCACGCCGCCACCATGGTGACAGCCGGCATCTTCATGGTCGCGCGGATGTCGCCGCTATTCGAACTCTCCGAGACGGCCCTGTCGTTCGTGCTGGTCATCGGGGCGATCACCGCCTTCTTCATGGGGCTGCTCGGCATCGTCCAGAACGACATCAAGCGGGTGGTCGCCTACTCCACGCTGTCGCAGCTCGGCTACATGACGGTTGCGCTCGGCGCGTCCGCCTACAGCGTGGCCGTCTTTCACCTGATGACCCACGCCTTCTTCAAGGCGCTGCTGTTCCTTGCGGCCGGCTCGGTCATCATCGGGATGCACCACAACCAGGACATCCGCGACATGGGCGGCCTGCGCAAGTACATGCCGATCACCTGGATCACGGCGCTGCTCGGTTCCCTTGCGCTGGTCGGCACGCCGTTCTTCTCCGGGTTCTACTCGAAGGAGTCGATCATCGAGGCGGCTCGGCTTGCCGACATCCCGGGCTCGGGCATCGCCTACGCGGCAGTGCTTTCGGGCGTGTTCATCACTGCCTTCTATTCGTTCCGGATGTACTTCCTGGTATTCCACGGCGAGGAGCGGTTCGGCGCGCCGCTCCGTGACTCCCGCCCGTGGCGCACGGCCCGACGTGCGACCCAGCATGCCGACGCGCACGGCGTGAGCATGACGATCCAGTGCCCAGCATCACGGCGAACATCACGACCCCCATCAGCCGCACGAATCCCCCGGCCGTGGTCACCGTCCCGCTGATCTTCCTCGCGAGTCCCGTCGGTGCTGATCGGCGCTGGTGACGATCGGGCCGATACTGTTTGGCGACTTCTTCGACGGGCGCGATCATCGTCGATCCGGAGCACCCGGCGATGGCGGAACTGGCTTCGCACTGGCACGGTTGGGTGGCGATGGGCGCTGCACGGCTTCCTGACGCTGCCGTTCTGGCTGATGGTGGCCGGGCGTCGCCTGCGCCTGGTACTTCTACCTGGTCAATCCTGCCGTACCGGCCGCGATCAGCCGCCGCTTCAGCGGCGCTCCATGCGCTGCTGGACAACAAGTACTACCTCGACGTCGTTCAACGAGAGGGTTCTTCGCCGGAGGCGCCCGGCTCGATCGGCACCGGCCTGTGGAAGCGGCGGCGACCAGTCCGTCATCGACGGGCTGATCAACGGCAGCGCGCGCTTCGTCGGCTGGCTTGCCCGGGTCTTCGGACCCTGCAGACCGGCTTCCTGAACCACTACGCCATCGCGATGATCGTCGGCCTGGCTGTCTGCCTGGTCTGGTTCATTCCGCTGCTGACCCGCCGCTAGTCCCGAGCCGTCATGGAGCAAACGACCAGAATTCATGGGTGCCGGACTGCTGAGCGCAGCCATCTGGATACCGATCCTCACCGGCGTCATGCTGCTGGCGGTCGGCGACGACCGCCGCGCGGACCTGGTGCGACCATCGCGCTGGTCGGATCGCTGCTGGGCCTGCTGGTCACCGTGCCGCTGTACCCGCTTCGACCCGGCGTCGGACGGCGCTGCAATTCGTCGAGCGGATGCCCTGGATCGAGCGCTACGGCATCTCCTACTACCTCGGCATCGACGGCCTTTCGATCTGGCTGGTCCTGCTGACCGCGCTCATCACCGTGATCGTCGTCATCGCCGGGTGGCGGGTGATCACCGAGCGGGTCGCGCAGTACATGGCGTCGTTCCTGATCCTGTCGGGCCTGATGATCGGCGTCTTCACGCGCCATGGACGGCCTGCTGTTCTACGTCTTCTTCGAGGCGACGCTGCTGCCGATGTACATCATCATCGGCGTCTGGGGCGGGCCGAACCGGGTCTACGCGGCCTTCAAGTTCTTCCTGTACACGCTGCTCGGCTCGCTGCTGACGCTGGTTGCGATCATCTACCTGTATGCGCAGTCGGGCTCCTTCGAGATCCTGGCCTGGCACGAGCTGCCGCTCACGATGCGCGAGCAGGTGCTGATCTTCGTCGCGTTCCTGCTCGCGTTCGCGGTCAAGGTGCCGATGTGGCCGGTGCACACCTGGCTGCCGGACGCGCACGTCGAGGCGCCCACCGGCGGCTCGGTGGTGCTGGCGGCGATCATGCTGAAGCTGGGCGCCTACGGCTTCCTGCGCTTCTCGCTGCCGATCGCACCGGACGCGAGCCACGAACTGTCGTGGCTGATGATCGCGCTGTCGCTGATCGCGGTGATCTACATCGGCCTGGTCGCGCTGGTGCAGACCGACATGAAGAAGCTGGTCGCGTACTCGTCGATCGCGCACATGGGCTACGTGATCCTCGGGCTTCTTCATCTTCAACCAGCTCGGCGCCGCAGGGTGCGATCATCCAGATGATCTCGCACGGCTTCATCTCAGGCGCGATGTTCCTCTGCATCGGCGTGCTCTACGACCGCATGCACTCGCGCAACATCGCCGACTACGGCGGCGTGGTCAACACCATGCCCCGATTCGCCGCGCTGTTCATGCTGTTCTCCATGGCCAACAGCGGCCTGCCCGCGACCTCCGGCTTCGTCGGCGAATTCATGGTCATCCTCGGCGCGGTCCAGTACAACTTCTGGATCGGCTTCCTGGCCGCGACCACTCTGATCCTGGGTGCGGCGTACTCGCTCTGGATGTACAAGCGGGTGATCTTCGGCGCGGTCGCCAACGAGCATGTCGCCGCGCTGAAGGACGTCGACCGGCGCGAGTTCTGGATGCTGATGGCAATGGCCGCCCTGGTGCTCTTCATGGGCCTCTATCCGAAGCCGTTCACCGACGTGACGGACGCGTCGGTCGAGCGCCTCCTCGAGCACGTGTCACAGTACCAAGATCAAGTAGCCGAACGTCATGTCCCCAG
This sequence comes from uncultured Thermoleophilaceae bacterium, assembly GCA_963741455.1. GTDB lineage: Bacteria > Actinomycetota > Thermoleophilia > Solirubrobacterales > Thermoleophilaceae > JACVRW01. The sequence continues at coordinate 424,445 of CAVUIF010000002.1, read as the reverse complement.
CCGCAAACCTGCCCGAACCTCCAATCTCCTGGCGATGCTGCCGGAGATCGCCCTGCTGCTGGTCGCCTGCTTCGTGCTGCTCGCGGATGCCACCGCCGCCGCAGACGAGGGCAGTCCGAGGATCGACCGATCGCGCTGCCGGGCTGATCGCTGCCGCTGGCGGCGATCGTCTACGTGGCGCGGGGACGGCCATTCGCTACTCCTTCGGCGACATGTATGTGTCTCGGACCTGATGGCGCACATGCTCAAGGTCTGCGCGATCATCGCGACCGGCGTGACGTCATGACTATCGCGCCGCAGTACGCCATGATCGCGGCATCCGGCGGGGCGAACTCTACACGCTCGCGCTCTTCGCGCTGCTCGGCCAGATGGTGATGATCTCCGGCTCCAACCTCCTGGTCCTCTACCTGGGCCTGGAGCTGATGTCGCTGTCGCTCTATGCGATCGCCGCCTTGCGGCGCGACGTCTCGGTCCTCGCAGCGAAGCGGCCATGAAGTACTTCGTGCTCGGTGCGCTGTCCTCCGGCTTCCTGCTCTACGGCATGTCGATGGTCTACGGCGCGACCGGCTCGCTCGACATCCCCGAGATCGTCGATCGCATCTCGACCGGCCAGGTGAGCGATGCCGTGCTGGTCTTCGGCGTCGTCTTCGTGGTGGCCGGCATCGCCTTCAAGCTCGGCGCGGTGCCGTTTCACATGTGGATGCCCGGATGTCTACCAGGGCACATCCGACGGTAGCGACGCTGCTGATCGCTGCCGGCACCGAAGCTCGCCGCCTTCGCGCTTGCATTCCGGCTGCTCGGCGAGGCCCTGATGTCGGTGTCGCATGACTGGCACCAGATGCTCATCGTACTTGCGGTGCTGTCGCTCGGCCTCGGCAACATCGTGGCCATCGCTCAGAGCAACCTCAAGCGGATGCTCGCCTACTCGACCATCTCGCAGATCGGCTTCGTTCTGCTCGGCATGATCGGCGCGCACACCGGCGGCGATACTGCGCAGTCGGCGGATGCCTTCGGCGCCAGCATGTTCTATGCGATCACCTACGTGCTGACCACCCTCGGCACGTTCGGGACTCATCCAGTTCCTGGCGCGCCGCAAGGGCTTCGAGGCGGAGAACATCGACGACTTCAAGGGCCTCGCCAGGCGCAGCCCCTGGCTCGCCGGCGTGATGATGATGATGATGTTCTCGCTGGCGGGGCTTCCGCCACTGGTCGGCTTCTACGCGAAGCTGGTGGTCCTCGAGTCGGTGATCGCCGTGGGCCTGGTCTGGCTCGCAGTCTATGCGGTGCTGATGTCGCTGGTCGGCGCCTACTACTACATCCGCGTGATCAAGGTGATGTACTTCGACGAGCCGGTCGACCTGACGCGATCTCCGCCTCGTGATCGTCGGTGACGGCGCGCAACGGACGCGGTACTGTGCTGAGCATCCACGGCATGCTGATCCTTGCTGCTGGGCCGATGCGTGCGCTGGCGAGGTCGCCGCTGGCTCAGCCTGTGCGCGGCATCGATCCGCCAGGCCCTGCGATCGGCCCCCTGATCGCGTGATCACCGACCGCCAGTCGACTGCTGTCGAGACCACCCTCGGCAGCGAAGCCGTCTTCGCGGCAACTTCCTCACGGTGCGACGCGATGTCGCGCGCCTGCCCGACGGCTCGACCGTCACCCGCGAATTCGTCCTTCATCCCGGTGCTGCAGCGATGGTGCCGATCGGCGACGACGAGCGGATCCTGGTCGAGCGCCAGTTCCGCTATGCGATGGGCCGCGTCTACGTCGAGATTCCGGCGGGCAAGATCGATCGCCGGCGAGACGCCGATCGAAACCGCCGAGCGCGAACTCCTCGAGGAGACCGGCTACGAGGCCGCGCGCTGGGCCTTGCTGACCCGCTCCATCCGGCGATCGGCTTCTCCGACGAGCTGATGGACATCTTCCTCGCCCGGGACCTGGTGCTGCGCCCGCGCCAGCTCGATGGACATCGACGAATTCGTCGAACTCGAGTGGGTGACGCTCGGGCTGGCTGGTCGACGAGATTGCGCGCCGGGCGCCTGCCCGACGTCAAGACGCAGATCGCCGTCCACTGGCTGGAGAAGCTCTACGCCGGCGTTTGGCCATGGCCCGAGTTCGACCGCTGAGAATTCAGGTCCCGCCATCGGCAATCGGTTCGCCTTGGTGCAAATATCCGACACCTTCGCACCTCATTGCAGCGCTACCTACCGGATCGGGGCCGCGAAAAGGACTAATATTTCCTGTAACAGGGCGACGGCTGGGAATCCGGTCGATCCCCGAGCAGGAGACAAAGTTGCAGGCGACCGATGTCCGCGACCCCGACTATTTTCACCGGGTCGTTGATTGCCAATGGGCCTGTCCGGCCCACACGCCGGTTCCCGAATACATCAGACTGATTGCCGCCGGGCGCTACGGAGACGCCTACCTCGTCAACTGGCGATCGAACGTCTTTCCCGGGATCCTCGGCCGTACCTGTGACCGGCCATGCGAGCCGGCCTGTCGCCGGGGCCGGGTCGAGGAAGCCCAGCGACCGACCCCCGAACCGGTCGCGATCTGCCGGCTCAAGCGCGTAGCCGCCGATCTCAAGGAGGATATCAAGAGCCGGCTGCCAAAGCCTGCCGCCGCCAGCAACGGCAAGCGAATAGCCTGCGTCGGTGCCGGCCCGGCCTCGCTGACCGTGGCCCGTGACCTGGCGCCCCTCGGCTACGAAGTCACCGTTTTCGACGGCGATGCGAAGGCCGGGGGCATGATCCGGACTCAGATTCCCCGCTTCCGGTTGCCGGAGTCGGTGATCGACGAGGAGACAGGATACGTCCTCGATCTCGGTGTCGATTTCCGCGGCGGGCAACGGGTCGACTCCATCAAGGGGCTTCTGAGCGAAGGCTACGATGCCGTCTTCGTCGGCTCCGGCGCCCCGCGCGGCCGCGACCTCGACCTTCCGGGTCGCAGGGAGGCGGCAAAGCACATCCATATCGGCATCGACTGGCTGAACTCGGTGTCCTTCGGCCATACCGACCGGGCGGCCCGACGGGTGATCGTCCTTGGCGGCGGCAATACCGCGATGGACTGCTGCCGCACGGCGCGCCGGCTGGGTGGCGAGGACGTCAAGGTGATCGTCCGGTCCGGCTTCGACGAGATGAAGGCCAGCCCGTGGGAAAAGGAAGACGCCCAGCACGAGGGCATTCCGATCCTGAACTTCCTGGTGCCCAAGAGCTTCGAACACGATCACGGCAGGCTGGTCGCGATGGTCTTCGAGAAGGTCGCAGCCGTCTACGATGACAGCGGCCGCCGCTCGCTCGAGCCCACGGGCGAGCCCGACGAACGTTTCGAGTGCGACCAGGTGCTTGTCGCCGTCGGCCAGGAGAACGCCTTCCCGTGGATCGAGCGTGACAGCGGCATCGCGTTCGACGACCGGGGGATGCCCAAGGTCGACGAGAAGACGCTGCAGTCGAGTCTGCCGAATGTCTTCTTCGGCGGCGACGCGGCGCTTGGTCCGAAGAACATCATCTGGGCGGTCGCCCATGGCCACGAAGCTGCGGTCTCGATCGACAAGTTCCTGCACGGCGAGAACATCGCTCATCGCCCGGCGCCGGCGGTCACGCTGGTGTCGCAGAAGATGGGCATCCACGAGTGGAGCTACGACAACGCGATCGCGCCCGATACCCGCTACAAGGTGCCGTGGAACGACCTGAACCAGGCGTTGAAGAACATCAGGGTCGAAGTCGAGCTCGGCTTCGATGCCCGGACCGCCTGGAACGAGGCCCAGCGCTGCCTCAACTGCGACGTGCAGACGGTCTTCGCCCCGAAACTCTGCATCGAGTGCGACGCCTGCGTCGACGTCTGTCCGACGGACTGTATCAACTTCACTGCCAATGGCACCGAGGACGACCTGCGCCAGCGCCTGCGCGTGCCGGCGTTGCATCCCGAACAGGCGATCTACGTTGCCGAGGGCCTGGCCACCGGTCGCGTCATGGCCAAGGACGAGGACGTCTGCCTGCATTGCGGGCTCTGCGCCGAGCGCTGCCCGACGGGCGCCTGGGACATGCAGAAATTCCTCCTCGACACGACCAAGGCCGGTCGCCATTGCCGTCCCGGGATGGCGCCGGCGGCGGTGCCCGTGAAGGCTGGGGCATGAGCCCGCGGAAGCCAGGATATCTGCCTGTGGAATGAGCGAGACAACCATGATCGAAGCGGTCAACGATTTCGTGGTCAAGTTCGCCAACGTCAACGGCTCGGGTTCGGCATCGGCCAACGAGCTGTTCGCGAAGAGCATCCTGCGCATGGGCGTTCCCGTCAGTCCGCGCAACATCTTCCCGTCGAATATCCAGGGCCTGCCGACCTGGTACGAGGTCCGAGTGACCGAGGCCGGTCACCTCGGCCGCCGCGGCGGTGTCGACCTTCTGGTCGCGATGAACCCGCAGACCTGGGACAAGGACCTGCTCGAGATCGAGCCCGGTGGCTACCTGCTCTACGACGACACCAAGCCGCTGGCGCCGTCGAAGTTCCGGCCCGGCGTCAACGCGATCGGTGTGCCGTTGACACGGCTCTGCGCAGATGCCTATTCGAACCCACGCGAACGGCAGCTGCTGAAGAACATCGTCTATATCGGGGCCCTGGCGGCGCTGCTCGGGATCGAGCCCGGCGCCGTGACCGAACTGATCGGCGAGCAGTACAAGGGCAAGGAAAAGCTGCTCGGGCCGAACGTCGCCGCGTTCCAGATGGGCTACGACTACGCGACGGCGCACCTGCGCGGCGCCGTCGGCCTGTCGGTGCGCCGCTCCGATGCCGTCGGCGACCGGATCTTTGCCGAGGGCAATGCCGCCACCGCGCTCGGTTGCCTCTATGGCGGTGCCACGGTCTGCGCCTGGTATCCGATCACGCCGTCGTCGTCGGTGGCCGAGGCGTTCCAGGACTACTGCCGGAAGTTCCGCGTCGAGCCGGGTTCCGGGCGCAATCGCCATGCGGTCGTCCAGGCCGAGGACGAACTGGCGTCGATCGGAGTGGTCGTCGGCGCCGGCTGGAACGGTGCCCGTGCCTTCACGGCGACTTCCGGCCCTGGGGTGTCGCTGATGACCGAGTTCATCGGCCTCGCGTACTTCGCCGAGGTTCCGGCGACGATCATCAATGTCCAGCGCGGCGGCCCGTCGACCGGGATGCCGACCCGGACTCAGCAGGCGGACCTGCTGGCCTGCGCGTACGCCTCGCACGGGGACACGAAGCATCCGATGCTGCTGCCGGAGGATCCGCACGAGTGCTTCGAGTTCGCCGCGCTCGCACTCGACCTGGCCGATCGACTGCAGACGCCGGTGTTCCTCATGACCGATCTCGACATCGGGATGAACCATCGGCTGTGTGCGCCGTTCGAGTGGGACGACTCGCGCCAGTACGACCGCGGAAAAGTCATGGACCGGACGATGCTCGATGCCGGCACCGAGTTCGGCCGCTACCTCGACGTCGACGGCGACGGCATCGCGTTCCGCACGCTCCCCGGAACGCATCCAACCCGCGGCGCCTATTTCACCCGCGGCACCACGAAGAACCGCTACGCGGCCTATTCCGAGACCGGCCCCGACTACGTCGACAACGTCCAGCGGCTGCTGCGCAAGTTCGACACCGCACGCAAGCTGGTTCCGGCACCGGTGACCCGGTCGGCGGGCGGTGAGCCCAACAACGTTGCGCGCTTCGGCGTCATCTACTTCGGATCGACCAGTCCGGCGATTAACGAAGCCGTCGTCCAGCTCGAGGAGGCCGGCATCGGCGTCGACCTGTGCCGGCTTCGCGGTTTTCCGTTCGCCGAGGCCGTGGGGCGGTTCATCGCCGCGCATGAACGCGTGTTCGTGGTCGAGCAGAACCGCGATGCCCAGATGCGCACCTTGCTGATCAACGAACTGCAGATCGACCCGGCGCGACTCGTCGCCGTGCTCCATTACGACGGTACGCCCATCACCGCGCGGTTCATCGCCGGCGAGATCGGCACGCGGATCGACGGGCGCAACGTGACGCCGCTCGAGCGCGTGAAGGCGGCCTGACCCCGATGGTCGCCCCACAGCGGGAGCCGATGATGTCCAGGACACCTCGATGACCTACCTCGCCAAGCCCCGACTCCATCATCCAACACTGCCGAAGAACAGGGTCGGCTACACGCGGCGTGACTACGAAGGCAAGATTTCGACGCTATGCGCCGGTTGCGGCCACGATTCGATTTCGGCCGCCATCATCCAGGCCTGCTGGGAACTCGATATCGAGCCGCACCGGGTGGCCAAGCTGTCGGGTATCGGCTGCTCGTCGAAGACGCCTGACTACTTCCTCGGGAACTCGCACGGGTTCAATTCGGTCCATGGCCGGATGCCGTCGGTGCTCACCGGTGCAAACCTCGCCAATCGTGACCTGATCTACCTCGGCGTCTCCGGTGACGGCGACTCGGCTTCGATCGGGATCGGGCAATTCGCCCATGTCATGCGGCGCGGCGTCAACATGACGTACATCGTCGAGAACAACGGCGTCTACGGGCTGACCAAGGGGCAGTTCTCGGCTACAGCCGACCAGGGCTCGAAGTCGAAGCGCGGTGTCGTGAATCCGGATTCGGCGATCGACATGGCGTCGCTCGCGATCCTGATGGGAGCGACCTTCGTCGCCCGCAGCTTCTCCGGCGACAAGACCCAACTGGTCCCACTGGTCAAGGCCGCGCTGACCCATGGTGGCGCGGCGTTCATCGACGTTATCAGCCCCTGCGTGGCGTTCAACAATCACACCGGCAGCACCAAGAGCTACGACTACGTCCGCGAACACAACGCGGCCGTCAACCGGCTCGACTTCATGCCCCGCCGCCAGGAGATCACCACCGACTATTCAGCAGGCGAGGTCACAGATGTGGTCCAGCACGACGGGCAGGTGCTGCGATTGCGCAAGCTCAAGGCCGACTACGAGCCGCGCGATCGCCAGGGTGCCATGAGCGCGATCGGCACCCATCTACGCCAGGGCGAGGTACTGACGGGGCTGCTCTACCTCGAGGACGAGGCCGCCGACCTTCACGGGCACCTGAACACTGTCCAGGCGCCGTTGAACCAGCTTGGCGCGCCCGAGCTCTGTCCCGGTTCGGCCGCGCTGGCGAAGATCAACCAGTCGCTGCGCTGACCTGCGGGTCGGGCGCGGCGGGTCTTCCCCGATCCCCGGCGACGTCCATTCGGCGCCGCCCCGCGCCAGTCCCGCGGCCATCCCGCAGATGCTGGCCCGCGGATGGTGTCCCGGGGATGGTGTCCCGGGGATGGTGTCCCGCGGATGGTGTCCCGCGGATGGTGTCCCGCGGAGGGTGTCCCGCGGATGCTGTCAATACTGCCAGAATATCCGCTGGATCTCCTTCGGGTCGCTGGTCCGGGTCAATGCCAGCGCGGCCAGGATCTTGGCCTTCTGCGGATTGTGATCGTGGGCGACGATCCAGTCGTACTTGTCGTCCGGTTGCTCGGCATTGCGCAGCACGAAGCCGTCGGGGACGCGCGCCGCGCGGATGATCTGGACGCCCTGGGCGCGCAGTTTTCGCAAGCCTTCGACGCCGTAGTTCGGCACCGAGCCGTTGCCGGTGCCGGCATGGACGATGGCACGGCGCGTCCGAACTGACCCGCGGCCTCGACCAGCGACGTCCCCATATCGCCGGAGCCGTAGACGATCGCCACGACCGGCAACCGGTCGATCGTCTCGATGTCGAACTCGCTGGCCGCGGTGTGGCGCTTCACCGGAGCGCGAAACCAGTAAGTCCGGCCTTCGACGACCATGCCCAGCGCTCCCCACTGGCTGCCGAACGCGTTGGTCTTGATGTTGATCGCGCTTGCTGACATCGCGGCCGCTGAGGATGTCGTCGTTCATCATCACCAGCATGCCCTTGCCGCGCGCTGTCGCGATCGCCGGCGAGGACGACGGCATCGAACAGGTTCAGCGACCCGTCGGCCGACATCGCCGTGCCGGGGCGCATCGAACCGACGACGACGATCGGCTTTTCGGTTCGGACCACGAGGTTGAGGAAGAACGCCGTTTCTTCCAGCGTATCCGTGCCGTGCGTGATGACGATGCCATCGACGGCCGGATCCTTGGCGAGTTGCGAGACGCGCTTGCCGAGCGTGATCAGGTGCGCGTTGGTCAAGCTCTCGGAAGCGATCTGGAACACCTGCTCGCCGCGGACATTGGCGACGTCGGCCAGTTCCGGGATGCCGGCGACCAGTTTCTCGACCGGTACCTTCGCTGCCTGATAAGTGGCGCTATTGGCGGCGCTGGCGCCGGCGCCGGCGATCGTACCGCCCGTGGCCAGCACGACCACATTGGGCTTGCCGCTCCGGCTCGGCGCCGAAGCTGGTGCCGTCGATGCGCCAGCCGGCGGCGGCGCAGCGGGCACCGCGGTCGGCGCCGGTGGTGAAGATGGTGCCGGTGCGAGCACCGAGGGTGCTGACGATGCACCCGCAGCGACAGGAGGCTGCGATGCGGGGCCTCTATCCGCACCGGACTGGACCGCGCAACTCGCAAGGCTCGAACCGAGCATCATCGCGGTCAATCCGCGCGCCAGCATCTGGATGGGTCGCATTGCAGTGCTCCGGTTGCGAGGGCAGGGCCGCCGGCGAACAACATTACCACGGCTGCCGCGAAAATCGTTCGCTGCTTCGACTCGCGGGGCGCCGCGCCTGGCCATCGGCGCGAAGCCAGGTTCATTCGGCCAGAGCGCGTCCTTCGTCCGCCGGGAAAGGGGATACCTCACCCCCCATCCGATGCCACAGCCACGGCAGCGCCGTGCGGATATCGACGCGGTATGTTTGCCGGATCACCGCCGCTTTGCTGTTCGGTTCGGTTTTCTGCGAATCGCGTCCGAGATGGGGTAGCGTGAAGGTGAAAGTGTAGGCGTCGCCATAGCCCATCCGCAGGTCGCGTAGCCGCAGGCCCGCCGGCGTCGCAGCCACGTCGAAGAAGCCGTGGCTGAACCAGGCAAGTCGCTGCACGTGCCAGTCGTCGGCATGCCGCTCGAACAGCTCTCGTCCCGTCGGCCGACCAACGAAGACGATATCGCCTGGCGGATCGAGAAATGACCAAGACCCTTCGTACCAGACGTCGGGTGTCATCGCAACGATCCGCCACAGCACGGTGTTGAACGCCGTCGGCGTGACCAGCAAGCCGGTGGCGGCGACCCCGGCGTGGGCCAGCGAGTCCCTGGCGGCGTCACGCGCCTGCGCCTGCGCGCCGACGCCCCAGGCGAGATAGGCGCAAGCCAGCCCCAGTCCGACGGTGTTCGAGCGTAGTCCCGGCGCACCGCGGATCACGGCGGCGACAACGCCCGCCAGCAACAGGATCGTGACCACCGGATCGATGACGAATACCGAACCGATGTAATACGGCGTTGCCGTGAACGGCAACGCGATCTGCGTGCCGTAGACCGTCATCAGGTCAAGAAGCGGATGGGTGATCAGCGCGATCCAGACGGCGAGCCACCAGCGCCCGAACTGGCGATCGCGATGGATCGCCGAGATCAGAACGGCGATCAGCGGCGAGACCAGTGTCAGGTAGAAGACCGCGTGCGACTCGGTCCGGTGAAGGATCATGTCGCGGATCGGATCGCCGCGGTCGACGAAGACGTCCAGGTCTGGCAATGTTCCGCAGACCGCTCCCCAGAGCGCCGATTTCCAGCGCGGGGCGTGCCGTCCCATGACGGCGACACCGACGGCAGCGCCGAGCGTGAACTGCGTGACGGAGTCCATCGGCGGTCGTTACCCGGTTGCGGATCGTGGCCGTCGCGTCGTCGGCCGCTATTGTCCTGGTCCGCAGGTCAACGACATCGGCGCGGACTGCGGGCTCGAGAACGTCGCCGGCGTCGCGGTCGCGGCGTCCGATCGGAGCAGGCCCGCCAACGCCTCGTCCGCCGTCGCGACGATCTTGAGGGTCAGCAGCGGGTCGGCGCGCATCGTCCCGAGGTTCACGGCCACGACCGGCAGGCCGAGCGCCGCCGCGTCGCGGGCGAAGCGCCAGCCGGAAAAAACGGTGAGCGAAGAACCGACGACGAGCAGGCCATCGGCTTCGGCCACGGCCTTCGATACCTGGGCCACCCGGTCCCGCGGGACCGACTCGCCGAAAAACACGACGTCGGGCTTCATCACGCCACCGCAAGTGAGGCAGGGCGGGACGCGGAAGGCGCTGAAATCGACGTCGTCGAGATCGGCATCGCCGTCGGGGGCGGCCTGCGTCGACGGGCTACCAGGCGCCGGCACGACCGGCAGCCATGGCCAGGCCGGATTGCTGTCGATCAGTCGATCCTGGAACGAGCCCCGCCCCTCGATTCGCGCACAAGCGAGGCAGACGACGCGATCGAGTCGCCCGTGCAGGTCGACCACGGCGCGACTGCCGGCGCGTTGATGGAGTCCATCGACATTCTGGGTGACCAGCAACCGACAGCGACCCCGCGCTTCGACTCGGGCCAGCGCCCGATGGGCCGCGCTCGGAACCGCCGCAGCGACCCGTGGCCAGCCAAGCAGGCTCCGCGCCCAGTAGCGGCGGCGCCCGCCTTCGCTGGCGGAGAAAGCCTGCCAGGTCATCGGGGCCGCGCGCTTCCAGCGGCCGTCGGCATCGCGGTAGTCGGGGATCCCCGAAGCGGTGGAGATCCCGGCGCCGGTGAGGACGACGAGGCGGGCGTGGGAACGGACGAACGCTTCGAGCGCCGTCGGGTCGGTGGTGGATTCGGTCATAGCGGCGATTGTGCCGTGGGCGGCACGGACTGGCCGCGAGCGTCCCTGGATGCGCGTGCGCAACGAGCGGCACGCGAAAGCCGCTCCTCCTGTTCCGGCAATCGGGGAGATCGGGAACCAGGATCGTAGAATCGTCGACCAGGCGGCGCAATGGCGCCAGCGAGACGCTGGCTGGATGGCAGAAGAATGCGCGCGTGGTCTGGTGGCGCGAGGCCGAGCACGGCGACGGCTCGGCGCCCCGGATTCGGATCGACGGAAGCGTGGCAGAGTGGTCGATTGCACCGGTCTTGAAAACCGGCAACGGGAAACCGTTCGTGAGTTCGAATCTCACCGCTTCCGCCACCACGATGCGCTCATGCGATGCAATGACGCACACCCGGCAGGCGGCGGCCTATTGGGTCTCGGTCATCAACGTGCCAACATCTTCATCAACTGCTCGATGTCGCCACGGCAGGCCAACGCGGCGTTGTCCTCGATTCGTCGGTAGAGGAGGATGAGTTGCCGTCCAGCTTCGGTCAGTACGCTGCCTCCGCCGCGTTGCCCTCCCGGCGATGTCTCAACGACGGGCGTGCGCATTGACTGGTCCAGCTCGTGGACAAGCAGCCAGGCCCGGCGGTACGACATCTGAAGGGTCTTGGCCGCGGAAGTGATGGAGCCTGTGCTCCCGATCGCTTCGAGCAAGGCGATCTTTCCCGGTCCGACCGCGACGGTTTCTCCATCGGTAATCCGCATGCGAAACCGCAGCACGGGCTTGCGCCGCGACGCGATCGGCGACCGCTGGCGGCTCGTGGATTTCGTGGCGGTGGTGGATCTGGCAGGCATGTCCGACCGGTCCAGTACAAGGCCTGGTGAGAGGAGTCGCAAAGCATAGAGCATTGCTCCCGCAGCCGGGGCGCGTGATCCTCGGGCCGGCTTGACGCCAGCCGTCCCATCGTTGTTGGCCGAGCGGCGCTTGCGACGCCCGTGCGACGGCGACTCAGCCGTGCTTCAGGCAAGGGCCACCGCGTCCCACGGGATCGGACGTCCAATTCGGTGGGCTTCGGCGTCTCGATGTCCAGGTCGATCCGCCTTGTGTCGGCGCTGTATTTACCCATATATTGCGACATTGATGCCTTCGACGGCGACATTGATGCTTTCGATGGCCGTCCTCGACGTCACGATCGCGGTCTGGGTGCCGGATGCCCGCTGCTGGCTTCGTGGCCGTGGCGGTCACGGCGAGTTGGCAACGGTTGCGGAGGCCGTGGCCCGTGCTCATCGCCGAATGAACCGTTTTCGAACATCAGCAGGGATATCCATGAAGCTCAGTGCACGTAACGTACTTCCCGGAAAAGTCGTGACGATCAAGGAGGGCCCGGTGTCCACGGAGGTGACGCTCGAGATCGCGCCGGGTCTGCAGATCGTTTCGTCGATTACGACCGCATCGGCCAGGAGCCTCGCGCTCGAGGTGGGCGCGCAGGCCTATGGCGTCATCAAGGCGTCGAGCGTCATCTTGGCCGTCGATTGACCACGCATGTCCACCGTCGCGCGTGCCCAAGTACGACGCGAGATCACGGGCGTTGGTCAGCCGCTATTTCCTGGACGAATACCGAGGTCAAGATGACCAGCCGCTCTTTGCGCGCGGTGTTCGCCATCGCCGGTATTGCAGTGACGGTAGGCACGCCGGCCGCCGTGCGCGCCGACGAAGTCAATGTCGCCGTTGCTGCCAACTTCACCGCGCCGATGCAGCGGATCGCGGATGACTTCCAGAAGGACACGGGCCACAAGGCCGTGCTGTCGTTCGGTTCGACCGGCAGGTTCTACGCCCAGATCAAGGAAGGTGCCCCCTACCACGTGTTCCTTGCCGCCGACGACGAGACCCCGGCCAGGATCGAGAAGGAGGGCGGCGCCGTAGCCGGAACGCGCTTCACGTATGCGATCGGAAAGCTGGTCCTCTGGAGTCGGAAGCCCGACTTCGTGGACGACCGGGGTGCGGTACTGAAGTCGGCTCAGGTCGATCGGCTCGCGATCGCCGATCCGAAGCTCGCGCCATACGGAGCTGCGGCCGTCGAGACGATGAAGAACCTCGGCGTCTTCGAATCGTTGCAGCCGAAGATCGTCCTGGGCGAGAGCATCAGTCAAGCTCATCAGTTCGTCGCCACCGGCAACGCCGTCCTCGGCTTCGTCGCGCTGTCGCAGGTCTGGGCCGACGGCAAGTTGAAGGAGGGCTCGGCATGGATCGTCCCGGGCGACCGGTACGCGCCGATCCGGCAGGACGCCGTGATCCTTGGCAGAGGGAAGGACAACGCGGCGGCGAAGGCTCTGCTCGGCTACCTCAAGGGTGACAAGGCCAGGGCAATCATCCAGGGCTTCGGCTATGAAATTTGACCCGCGCTATCGCCCTGCCGATCCTCGAGCCCGGACTTGGGCTCGGCTGCTTCGTCACGTAGTAAAGCCAGGGAATGACGCGTGGTATCGTTCGCCTCCGCGGGCGGCCGGTCGGGAGACGTGCATCCGGCCTACGACTTGACGATCACCGCTCCGCCACTTTACCGGTGCGCTGCTCCGATGCAGGCAGCCGCAGGCGTCGAGGAGGCGTTCCTGCTCGAATCCGTTCGGAGTTGGGCTTATCGGATCCGGCGTGATGCGATTACGCTTTGGTTCGCTTGCCGTCGTACCGATACGCCGTGGCTTGCCAAGGCGATAGGTCTTTTCGTCGTCGCCTACGCGCTCAGTCCGATCGACCTGATCCCGGATTTCATTCCCGTGCTGGGATGGCTCGACGAGTTGCTGCTACTTCCTGCATTGATCTGGCTGGCGGTGCGCTTGTTGCCGGAGCCCGTGTTGCGTGCGTCGCGTGCCGATGCAGAGCGCTGGATCGCCGACCGTCGGCAAAAGCCACGAAGTCTTTTCGGTGCGGCGATGATCGTCACGATCTGGCTGTTGGCGCTGGTGCTCGGCTCGGTATCTACTGGTCGATTACTGGGCCAGTGGCGGTGAACCTACTCGTTGACTGGGGCCCGACCGCCGGACCAGGCCTGAACCAGAACTGACCTAGACGGCGAAATCCTCGGCGCGCTTACCGCCGTCGATATGGGCTTGCAACCATCGCGGCGTCCGCCCGCGCCCGGTCCAGGTATTACCGGCCTTGTCGCGGTATTTGACAACTGCCGGTCGGCGGGTCCCCGACTTGGCTGCCGAAGGTCCGCCACGTCCGCCAAGGTCGCGCACCGTGATCCCATGTTCTTTCATCCTGGCCCGAAATCATCGATCGCCGAAGCGAGTTCCTTCTTGCGGGCTTCCTCTGCCTGGATCAGCAGTTTCTCCGCCTGACTCTTCAATTCCTTGTACGTCGCCATCATGGACCTCCTGTCCGATACCAGGAAACACGCCGAATGCCGGCCGACGATAACCCAAATCGGCCAGCCACGGGGCCAATTAGAACATATTAAGCTGGCGCTGCGCTGGCATCGCGCAGGTATCGTGGCGAGTTCCCGATAATCGCTCGGCCAGTTCGAACGGAGGCCTCTGATGCCAGTGGCAGTCGGAATACTGTCGGTTATTCGATCGGGCCCCGACGCGTCCGTTGATGCGGGGCCGCCGATCAAGCACCTCATCACCACTAGGCGGCAGTCAGCAAGCCAGTGCGCCGATCGCGGCGGCGAAGGCCGTCCCGGCAGGCACACGTGGCCGGTAAAGCCTCGATCCCGGCGGTGCCAGATCAAAGTCAGCTAATCGAGGCAGCCGGATCGGCCTCCGATCGATAAGATCTCCCGATCCCGATCCCGATCCCGATGCCCCGATCCCGATCCCGATCCCGATCCCGATCCCGATCCCGATCCCGATCCCGATCCCGATCCCGATCCCGATCCCGATCCGAAACCCAATCCGAAGTTCTGGAGGCACCGATGCCCGACCTCGAAACCCTGCTGCTCGACCGCGCCGATCGGATCGCGACGATCACCTTGAATCGGCCCGACCGGATGAACGCTTTCAACGCGCAGATGCGCGCCGATCTGGTGGCGGCGTTCGATATCACCGACGCCGACGATGCCGTTCGTGCCGTGATCGTCACCGGTGCCGGCAGAGCGTTCTGTGCCGGCGCCGACCTCGCCAACGCGGCCAAGACTTTCGACTACGCCAGTCGAGCCGACGCGCTGCGCGAGGCCGCCCGCGTCCGAACGCCTGACGGCGATGTCTATCGCGACGGTGGGGGGCTGACGACGCTGCGGATCTTTCGTAGCGTCAAGCCCGTTATCGCTGCGGTCAACGGCGCGGCGGTCGGTATCGGCGCGACGATGCTGTTGCCGATGGATATCCGGCTTGCCGCCGATACGGCCGCGCATCGGCTTCGTCTTCGCCCGTCGCGGGATCGTCCCCGAAGCGGCGTCTTCGTGGTTCCTGACGCGCGCCGTCGGCATGCAGACAGCGCTCGAACGGTGCTTCACCGGCCGGCTGATCGATGCCGCCGAGGCTCGCGATCGCGGCTTGATCCGGTCACTGCACGAACCGGCCACGCTGCTGGACGCCGCGCGCGCCATCGCTCGCGAGATCGCGGGCCATGCGGCGCCCGTTTCGGTCGCGCTCGACGCGCCAGATGCTCTGGCGCTGTCCGCGGCAGACGATCCGATGATGGCGCACCGCATCGACAGTCGCGCCATGCAGGCGCGCGGCGCTTCGGCCGATGCCCGCGAGGGCGTCGACTCGTTCCTGCAGAAGCGGCCAGCCCGCTTTCCCGACCAGGTCTCGACCGGGATGCCCGACTTCTACCCGTGGTGGCAGGACCGTCCGTTCGAATGACGCCTCGGCATCGGCGCCGCCCGTCACCTCACGGTACGAAATGTCCGGGCGCTTGGGTCGAGTGCTGGGTCGAGCGCTTGGGTGGAGCGCTTTGGGTAGAGCGCTTTGGGTAGAGCGCTTTGGGTAGACGCTCGCGTCGATCGACCCGGCGACACGGGCGAGTCTTCGTCAGCGGGGTGCTGGCGGGGGGTCGTTCAGGTGGCAAGCCGACCAGCGCCCGGGCTCGACCTCGCGCAGGGTCGGTTGCTCGGCGCTGCAGCGTGCCATCGCGTGTGGGCAGCGCGGGTGGAAGTGGCAGCCCGGCGGCGGCGCAAGCGGCGAGGGAATTTCACCTCGGATCGGCCGATAGTCGCCCGCGCGGCGATCGAGCCGGGGAATCTCGGCCAGCAGGGCCTGCGTGTACGGATGGTTCGGTCGATCGTGGACGGTGTCGACCTCACCCAACTCGACCACGCGACCGAGGTACATGACGGCGATCCGGTCCGCCAGATGGCGGACGACGCCCAGGTCGTGGCTGATGAAAAGGCAAGTCAGATCGAGCGCCTGGCGCAGATCCATCAGCAGGTTGAGGATCTGCGCCTGGATCGAGACGTCGAGCGCAGCGACGGCCTCGTCGCAGACGATCAGCCGCGGCTTGACCGCCAGCGCCCGCGCGATGCCGATCCGCGCCCGCTGGCCGCCGGAGAACTGATGCGGGTAGCGACGGCCGTAGGTCGGATCGAGACCGACCTGACGGAGGATCTCCGCGACATACTCCGGCGCATCGCGGCGCGCGACCAGGCCGTGGGCGATCGGTGCCTCGTCGTCTCGGTCATCTTCCTGACGCTCTTCGGGCTGATCGAGGAACCACGCGCCCGCGACTGGATCGGGAGCCTGATGTATCGGGACAAGCGGGAGCGCTATCTGGATGTCACCGACCGGATCGTCAACACGACGTCGCGATACATGCTCGGCAACCTCGTGATCTCGCTGGTCTGCGGGACGGTCTACGGCGTCACGGCGGTGATCCTCGACTTGCCGTACCCGCTCGCTCTCGCGCTGATCGCGGCGGCGCTCGACCTCATCCCGAGCATCGGGGCGACGATCGCCGGCATCATCATCTCGCTCGTCGCGCTGTCGGTCAGCGTCGAGGCCCTGATCGTCTTCGCGATCGTGATGCTGGTCTACCAGCAGATCGAGAACTACGTCCTGCAGCCGACGATCATCGGGAGGGCGGCCCGGGTCTCGGGGTTCACCGTGCTCGTCAGCGTCCTGGTGTTCGGGGCCCTGTTCGGGTTCATCGGCGCGATCATCGCCGTTCCGATCGCAGCCGCCCTCCAGATTCTCGTGGAGGAGCTCACCGCCGGGCGAAGAGCTCGGATCGAGGCCGCGAACACCGCCGAGCGGCAGCTGGCTTGATCGGTGGTGGCGGGTTTCAGGGCTGCCCTACGCTTCCTGCGCACCGATGGCGGTTACCACGCAGCCGCCCTCACGTACTACCTGATCTTCGCGCTGTTCCCGGCCGGCGCGCTGATCTACGCGCTGCTCGGGATCTTCGGCGCCGAGTCTGCGATCGATGACGTTGCGGAGGAGCTCGACGAGCGGGGCTTCGACCACGAGTACGTGAACGCGGTCCGCGAGACGATCACGGCCGCGGTAACGCAGCGCTCCGACGAGGCTTTGATCGTGGTCGCGATCACCGTCGTCGCGGCGATCTACATAGCGAGCCAATGGGTGCGCGGCGTCCGTCGCGGCGTCGATGCGGTGCTCGAGCGCCCGCACTCGCCCGCAAGGCTCAACCGGGACCTACGCGACGCGCTCGCGCTCGTGCTGCTGTTCTCGGCGGCCATGCTGCTCCAGTTCGCGGGGGATCGGATCGCGACGAGTGTGTTCGGGGACGCCTCCCTCCTCCGGCAGGGCGCCGCGTACCTGCTCGCGGCGATCGCCGGAGCGTGCGCCTACGCCTACATCTACACGGTTGTCGCTGCACCGCCGCGCCCGCCGCGCCGCGCGGTTGTGGCGGCCTCCGTCGCGATCATGCTGCTCTGGGTCGCGGCGACGCTCGGCTTTCGCATATTCGCCGACCACTGGGCCGGCTACGACACGAACTACGGCGTGTTCGCCACGCCGATCGTAGGGCTGATCTGGCTGTGGCTCACCAACGTCTCGGTCCTGCTCGGCGAGACGCTGGCGCACGAGTTGGGCGAATCACGCAATACGGATGACGCCGGCTCACACACATGACGCCGAGTATCGATCCAGACAACCACGACACATTGGAGGCATCATGAGTGAGCACGCTGCAACGCCGCCGTTTGAAGCACCTGGCACCTCGGCCCTGCGCGAGAGCGCGCGCACGATTGCCGGCTACTGGTGGGTCCTGCTGATCTCCGGGATCGCATGGGTAGCCATCGCGCTGGTCATCCTTCAGTTCGACGACGCGTCTGTGACGACCATCGGCATCCTCGTGGGGCTGATGTTCTCGGCCCTCGGGATCGAGAACCTCACGCTGGCGACGTTCAGCGGGAAGATGCGCTGGGTCTACGCGCTGTTCGGCGTCCTTTTCCTCGGTGCAGCCGTCGTCTGCTTCGCCGACCCCGCGAGCACCTTCGCCGGCCTCGCCGACATACTGGGCTTTCTGTTCCTGATCGTCGGCGTCTGGTGGATGGTGCAGGCATTCCTCGAGCGGGCGATCAACCCGCTGTGGTGGCTGGGACTGATCTCCGGGATCCTCATGACGGCGCTTGCGTTCTGGACCTCGGGACAGTTCTTCATCGAGAAGGCGTACGTGCTCCTGGTCTTCGCCGGGATCTGGTCGCTGATGCAGGGCATCACGACCATCGTTCGGGCATTTGGGATTCGCGCCCTGCGCGACGAGCTGTAGGACAGGGCTTCCGGGGCAGCGACCGGGGGCGGACGGCAGCGCGTCTGCCGCCGCCCCTGCGTCGTGCCGCAAGCTCGTGGAGCGCAGATGAGCGACTTCAAGCACAAGGACGATGAGCGGCTGTCACGCCGACAGGCCGCCGAGCGGCTGGTCGACATCGCCTACGCGCTCACCGCGGGCCGGCCGCTCGAGCTGAACGTCGCCGGGCGTAGGATCACGGTTCCGATGGGCAACGAGCTCCGCCTGGGGCGCGAGCTGAAGTCGGACGGCAACCGGGTCGAGCTTGAGCTGGACCTGACCTGGGCGATCCCGGAGTCGTCTTCAGCGGCGAAGCCCTCCGGGGGCGACTAGCCCGAGCTCGCGCGCGCGGGTGACGGCCTCGCTACGTGTGTGCGCGTCGAGCTTCGCGTAGATGTGGCGCATGTGGGTGCGCACGGTGTTCGGGGACACGATCAGTTCGGACGCGATCTGCGCCGCGGTCAGGTTGCTCGGGAGGTACCTCACGACGCGCAGCTCCGCGTCGCTCAACTCATCGCGCAGCGGCGCGGCCGGTCCGCCGCGAGCGCGCCCAGCCAGTGTGTCGAGGATCGTCGAGATCAGCGTCGCGTGTGCGGTTCGGTGCTTCGGGTGGCGCTCGAGCAGCTCGCGGCTCGGCCAGAGCATGAACGGCAGGATCAGACCCTCGGGCTCGGCGAGATCGAGCGCCGCCTCGAGCGACTCCTCAGCGGCGCGCCGGTCGCCGAGGCGATCGCGAGACGTGGCGTCGAGCAGCAACGCCTCGGCGCGTGCCCAGCGCTCGTATAGCGCCGGCGCGGAGCCGTCGATCACCGGCTTCAGAGCCTCGACGGCCCGTTCCGGGTTGTCGTGCTCGAGCTCCAGAGCGGCGAGCGCGATCCGCATCCCCGCACGGTTGCGCTCTTCCGCGCTCATGCCCGCCAGCTCATCGGCGGCGGACTCCGCGTCGCCCATCCGCACCCTTGCCTGGAGAGCCTGGGCTCGCGCGTCGACCGTGAGCACGTGCTCGCCGGCCAGCAGCCGTTCGAGGGCCTGCGCGCCGGTGAACTCCGTCACCGCATCATCGAAGCGACCCTCCACGAAGCGCAGCATGCCGCGGGCGTGGCGGAGCAACACCTCGGTCCCCGGGTCGGCAGCCACGCGCAGCGACTCGTCCGCGCGAGCGAGATGGCGCTCGGCGTCCGCCGCGCGGCCCATCCGCACGAGCGCCATGCCGGCCATCGCGAACGCGCCGGTCGTCATCGACTCGTCCGTCCAACCATGTTCCTCCGCAATCGCGATTGCACGCTCGCTCAGCTCGAGCGCGAGCGGCAGCGGCTGCCCGGTGAGCGGCGCCGTGATCGCGAGATGCGCCAGGCAGCCGACCTCGATGAAAGGCCGTGCGATCCGGCGCGTGCGGTCGAGGGCGTCCTCGAGGTGCTGTCGCGCGTCCCGAGGGCGCCCGGCCCACAGTTCGGCGATACCGAGGTTCATGAGCGCGAGTGCCCGGTAATCGGGCTGCACCGGTAGCTCGTCCGTCTCTGCCGCGCCGCCGAGTACGGCTTCCAGCGCGCGAGTCGCCTCCTGGGCCTTGGACAGATCGCTTCGCCGGCGAGCGAGCTCGACCGCGACGACGGCCACGTACACGTCGAAGACGCGCCGTCTCTCCGCCGGAATCTCCGCCGCCAGCCGCCGAGCGACGCCCAGGTGGGCGGCCGCCTCGTCGAGCAGACCGTGGACGATGCTGTCCATCGCCAGCGCCGCCGCCAGATTTCCGTCGCCCAGGGGCGCATCGGCCGGGAACGCCCCGAGCAGCGCATGGAGAGTCCCGCCACGGCCGTCCATCGTGAGCGTCAGGTAGTTGTCCAGAAGCAGGCGCGCGGCGGGTGCCCAGTCGCCGGCTGCCTGGTGGTGGCGGACGGCTTCGACGACGTCGCCCTCCTGTTCGTGCCAAGCGGCCGCGGCGCGGTGCAGCGAGGGGACGCTCTCGGGCGAGACGCGACGCAATTCGAGGCGCAGCAGATCGGCGAACAGGTGGTGGTAGCGGAACCAGCTACGGGCGGCGTCGAGCGAGGTGACGAAGGCGTTCTGGTCTTCGAGCCGCTGGAGGATCGCCTCGGCTCCCGTGCCGCCGGTGAGCACATCGGCCAGTGGGCCGCTCACGCGCTCGAGGAGCGACGTGCGCAGGAGCAGCTCGCGCGCTTCCGGCGGCTGGCGCTCCAGCACCTCGGCGAGGAGGTAGCCCGCCACGGTCCGCTCGCTGCCGGAGAACTCGGACACGAAGCGCTCCGGGTCCGGGTGCGCCGCGAGCGAGATCGCCGCCAGGCGCACCCCCGCCGGCCACCCCTCGGTGCGCTCGTGCAGCGAGTCGAGAGCGGTATCGGACAGGATGATCCCGGCCACACGCAGCACGGCGCGCGTCTCGTCGAGCGAGAAGCGCAGGTCGGACCCCCGCAGTTCGGTCAGCTCGCCCGCGAGCCTCAGGCGGTGCAGGCTGAGCGTCGGCTCCTCGCGTGTCACGAGGACGACGCGCAGCTGTTGCGGCAGCCGGGTCAGCAGTAGCTCGAGCCACGCAAGCCCATCCTCGCAGTCGAGCTCGTGCAGGTCGTCGATCACCATCTCGAGCGGGTCGTCGAGCTGCTCGAGCTGCGTCAGGAGCCGCTCGACCACCACCGCGCCGGCGAACCGCGGCGCCGCGCTGACGCGCTCCACGACCTCGTCGCCGGCCGCGTCGGCCAGCGCCTCGATCAGGTGAATCCAGAACCGCTGCGCGTCGCGTTCGTCGCGCTCGACCGTGACCCAGGCGGGGACCTGGTCGCGCTCGGCGGCCCACGTGCGCAGGAGGACGGTCTTCCCGCTCCCGGCCGGGGCACACACGAGTGTGACCGTGCCGGGCGCCGCCGCCGAGAGCCTCTCGATCAAACCGGGTCGGGAGACGACCCGACCGGCTGAGGATCGAGGCTGCTGCTGAGTCTGGGCCAATCCAGTGGAGACTCTCCCACAGATCGCCGCGGCGGCCAACGCCTCAATCACATGAAGTGTGTGATGCCCGCTCACACGCGTCGGCGAGAGCCTGTGGCCGTTCAATCAAACCCACAGAAAGGCTCTCCCATGCAACCCGACTACCTCTCGCCTGACAACGTGCTCGTAGTCACATTCGGCGAAGACCCGAAGAACGACGAGAACGCCTATCAGGCGCTCACCGACCTCAAGCAGCTCGATTCGCAGGATCAGATCGAGATCAGAGGCGCTGCTGTCGTCACGCGTGACCGTGACGGCCGCGTCGACGTCAAGAGCGACGTCGGCGAGGATGCCTTCGTCGGCACCGCGAGCGGCGGCCTCATCGGCCTGCTGGTCGGGATCATCGGCGGCCCGCTCGGCATGCTGCTCGGCGGGGCGTACGGAATGCTCGTCGGATCGCTGTTCGACGTCAACGAGGTCGACACGACGGAATCCGTCCTCGGCGAGATTTCGAAGCAGATCCAGCCGACGAGGACCGCGGTCCTCGCTCAGGTCACCGAGCGGAGCCCCGAGGTCATCGACGCCGCGATGGCGCGGCTGGACGGCGAGGTCCTGCGCCGGCGGGCGGTCGATGTCGAGGACGAGATCGCGGTGGCCGAGGAGGCGCAGCGGAAGGCCAAGCACGAGGCTCGCAAGGAGCTGCACAAAGCTCGCGTCGAGGAGTCCAAGGCAGACGCACACGCCAAGGTCGAGGAGATGAAGGCGAAGCTCCGTGGGCCCAAGGCGGGGGCGAGCGCATAGCTCCTCCCACGGTAAGCGGCGGCGCGCTCGCTCCCGGGCGCGCCGCCGGTGCCGTTATGCCACCCACAAAATGCCTTCCTCCCAGCGCGACAGCCGACCGGCCCTAGTCTGCTACGACGGCTCCGACCACTCCGCAGAGGCGATTCGTCGTTCGAGCTCTCTACTGGGGGCTCGGCCCGCGATCGTGCTGCACGTGGGAGGCACGCCGAGCTCGGATCCGGTGGCGCAGGATGGGCGTCGACTGGCGGGGAACGCCGGATTCCACCCCGTGTCCGTCGCGGAGCGTGCCACCGGACCGGCCGCGGACGCGATCCTGGCCGAGGCGGAATCATCAGAGTGGCCGTGATCGTGGTCGGCTCACGAGGCCTGTCCGGGGTTCGCTCCACGATTCTCGGGAGTGTGTCGAGCCATCTCGCTCACCACGCGCGGCGTCCGCTGCTCGTCGTCCGATCCGGACCCAACCGCGAAGCGGTGCCGGCGCCGGCGTTCGTTTGTTTTGAGGAATCGGACTCCGCCCGACACGCGGTCGCCACGGCGGGCACGCTGCTCGCGAACCGCGAAGCGATCGTGGCCAACTTCCAGCCGGCGGTCGATGATGCGGTGGTGCTGCGATCGACGCTTCCCTGGCCGGTGGGCCCCACGGGTGAGGAGCAGCTCGCGGCCATCGACCGGGACGAGGCCCTCCGCCGGGGGGCGTGGCCGCCTACGGCACGTGGCTTGCCGAGCGCGCGGGGTTTGAGGCACGAAGCCTCTCGCTCGCCGACGATGGGATCGCGTGGAGCCGCCTGAGTGAAGCCGCGGACGCCGAAGGGGCCTCGTGCATCGTCGTCGGGCACCGGCGGGACGCCGATGCCAGCTCGCAACTGGGGAGCACGGCGTACGGTCTGGTGCAGCATGCGAACCGCCCGGTGCTCGTAGTTCCGGCGCCGGATCGGTGACCAAGTGACCGTCCAAGCCGGCATCGTGCTCGCGCTCCTGTGCGCGTTCGCGACGAACGCGGCTTCGGCGAGCTTGAGCTTGACCTGTGCGATGCCGCCGACGCGGCGCTCACCCTCGCCCAGCTGACCGCCACCGTTGGGCCGAGCATCTGCTGACGAACGACACGTAGAGACACAAACAGCCCCGGCGGCCTGCCGGGGGGCTGCATTTGGAGCGGCCAGTTCTGCCGGACGTCTCTAGACTGGATGCGCGACAAGGAGGTAGGTCGCATTGCTCTGATGCCCAGCGCACGGAGTGAGCGCTCGGTGGCCTGGGTGCTTGCCGTAGGCGCGCTCGACCTCGGGCTCGAGCAGTTCATGGTCCTTCCGGTCCTGCCGGCCGTGCAACAGACCTACAGTGCCTCGCTCACCGCGGCCACCTGGCTCGTGACGGGCTTTCTGCTCGCGGCAGTCACCGCGGCGCCGATACTCGGTCGTCTCGGGGACATGTACGGAAAGCGTCGCCTCCTGCTCGTCTCGGTCGGGGCCTTCGCCGTCGGTTCCCTCGTCTGCGCCCTGGCCGAATCGATGGCCGCGCTGATCGCCGGCCGCGTGGTGCAGGGAATGGGCGCCGCTCTGGGACCCCTGGCGATCGGGTTGGCACGTGATCGAGTCAGTCCGGAGCGGGCGCCCGTATTGATCGGGCTGCTTGTAGCGGCAGCCGGAACCGGCGGCGCCGTCGGCCTGCTGCTGGGAGGCGTGCTCGTCGACGCCTTCTCGGTGGACGCCGTGTTTTGGTTCATGTTCGCGTTCGCGGTCGGCGTGTTCCTGGCTGTCTTGGCATTTGTCCCGGAGACGCCGGTGCGAGAGTCGGTCCGACCCGACTGGGCAGGCGGTCTGCTGCTGACTGCTGCGCTCGGGACCGGTCTGCTCGCGATCTCCCAGGGCAACGCCTGGGGGTGGGGCTCCGCGCGATTCGTGATCCTGATGGTTGTCACAGCGGTCCTCCTCTCCGGATTCGTGGCCGTCGAACGGCGGGTCTCCGCGCCGCTTGTCGACATGCGACTCATGGCGCGCCGTCCCGCGTGGAGCGCGAACCTCGCGGCGTTCGCGATGGGGTTCGCCCTCTTCATCGCCGGAGTCATGATCCCGCAGATCGCCCGCCTTCCCGCGGCGTCCGGGTACGGATTCGGCTTGACGTTCGCCGAGATAGGCGTTGTCCTGCTGCCCGGCGCTCTCGCGCTCATCGCCGGTGCTTGGGTCAGCGGCTCGCTGGTGCGCAGGACCGGAGCGCGAGCGCTTGTTCGCGCCGGCGCGTTGTCGGCCGCCCTCGGCTATGCCTGGCTCGCGCTCGGCCACGGATCGGTTGGCTCCGTCGTGGCAGCCAACGTTCCGCTCGGGTTCGGCATCGGGCTAGCGTTCGCCGCAATTACGAATCTCATGGCGCACGCGGTCAGCGAGCGACGGACCGCCGTGTTCGTGGCCACGACCCTCGTGTGCCGAGCAGCCGGGGCTGCGCTCGGCGCCCAGGTCGCCGCCGCGATCGTCATCGGCGCCGGCATCGTCGAGCCCGGTTTCCCGGCGGAAAGCGGGTTCACGGGAGCGTTCGTCCTCGGGCTTGCCGCCGCCCTCGTCGCGCTCGGAGCAACCGTCGCGATCCCCAGCCGCGCGGCCGATCCGCTCTTCGGCGACGTACCGCGCAGCAGCACCGTCGACCCGACTTTCACGCCATCTAGACAATGACGGCGCGCACAGCCGAGTTGTGGTCAAGGCGGTCGCGGGATCGCGAGTCGCTGTCGGCTGTCCTCGTGCCGTCCTCTATGGCTTCATGATCCACGGGCATGACGGAAAAGCATCAAGGGCACCCGCCGTGACCGCGTGACACGCGAGGCTTTGTCCGGCGTTGTCATAGGGATGGCGCCGAGCCGACGCCCGCGCCACAAAGACGAAAAGGCCCGCGCTTGCAGGCCCTTCAGTGCGCCCAGGGAGATTCGAACTCCCACGGTCCAAACGGACCACAAGGCCCTCAACCTTGCGCGTCTACCAGTTCCGCCACAGGCGCGTAGGGGGCTGAGTATAGAGCCGGGGGTAGCGCCCCTTGATGTCGTCCGGAGGCCGGGGTACTCTGCGAACACATGTTCGGATCACGGCAAATGACACGGCTTCGGCGGGAGGTCCCATGGTCGATATGAGCACCCTCACCAAGCGGCAGCAGGAGATCTTCGAGTTCGTCAAGACCTATGGGAGCCAGCACGGCTATCCGCCCACCGTTCGCGACATCGGCAAGGCGATCGGCCTGACCTCGTCGTCGACCGTCCACGCGCATCTCGCGAACCTCGAGAAGCTCGGGCTCCTGAAGCGGGACCCGACCAAGCCGCGCGCGATCGAGGTGCTCGTCGACAAGGCCAAGGCGGCGGTGGCGCCGGCGGGCCTGCCGCTCGTCGGCCAGGTCGCCGCGGGACAGCCGGTCCTCGCGGACGAGAACATCGAGGAGTACGTGCCCGTGCCGCAGATCGCGGGCGGCGACGAGGGCGAGTTCGTCCTCCGCGTGCGCGGCGACTCCATGAAGGACGCGGGCATCTTCGAGAACGACTACGTCGTGGTGCGCCCGCAGGAGACGGCTACGAACGGCGAGATCGTCGTGGCGATGCTCGAGGGGGAGGCGACCGTGAAGCGCTTCTTCAAGGAGCGGAACCGGGTGCGCCTCCAGCCGGAGAACGATGCGCTCGAGCCGATCTACGCGCGCGACGTGGACATCGTGGGCCGCGTGGTCGGGGTCTGCAGGAGGGTGGCATGACGCCCGCCGTGCTTGACAGGCCCGGCTCCCGCTTCGGCTTCACGGCCGCGCCCGCCGAGGGGGCGGCTCGGCCGGCCGGCGAGCGCGGGCGGCGGGACGCTCGAGGACCTCCTGAACGAGACGCTGCGCGAGACGCGCACGAGCGGCACCGCGGACTGCCCCGTGTGTCACGCGCGCATGACCCTCACGCGCGCGCACGCGGAGTGCGGCGGCTGCGGCAGCCGGCTGAGCTAGCCGGCGCGCCGGCGCACGCCGCGCGGTCGGGTGCCGCAGGAAATGCTCGCTATACGGGGCAAAAGCTGCGGCACCGGTAGAATTGACCGTTGCCGGCCAAGCAGCCGCGGGGAGGTCGGGGAGACAACCGGCCCTTCGAGGAAAGTCCGGACACCGCAGGGCAGGGTGGTCGGGGGACCGACCCGGCGAAAGCCGCGGGAAAGTGCCACAGAGACAAACCGCCTAAGCGCTGGGCCTCAGCTGAGTCCAGCGCCGGCAAGGGTGAAAAGGTGCGGTAAGAGCGCACCGGCGTCACGGTGACGTGGCGGCCAGGCAAACCCCACCCGGTGCAAGGCCAAGCAGGAGCGTCGACGCTGCCCGCCGAGCTCCAGGTAGGCCGCAGGGCCGAGAGGCCCCGCCGCCGGCGGCTCGCGCCGCCGGGCCGGCGAGATGGATGGCTGCTCACGACAGGATCCGGCTTACCGGCCGGCTACGGGAAGGACCCCCCGAGTGGGGGTCCTTCCTATTCATTCGTCCATCCCGCCGGACATATGGGTTTGGTCCGGTCCCGTCTCGGCGAAAAGGCTGGGACCAGGGGATGGCATCGGTTAAGAGCAAGAAGAAGAAGGCAGCGGGCGACGCCTACTGCCCGCACTGCCATCTCCTCATCGAGCGGAAGGTCGGCGGCGGCGACTGGCCGGAGGAGCCGGTCCAGTGCCCGCACTGCCGCCTCCTCGTGGGAGCCGGCCGTGCCCGTCCGACGCCGTCCGCCGAGCCCGGCGCCCGCGGCAGCGCCGCCGGGGTCTTCGCGCACGAGGCCAAGCGCTCCGGCGCCCCCGGCGACGCCACGAAGGACGAGGTCTGCCAGGCGATCCGGGACGTGGCCGAGGAGGTGGGCGCGCGGCCCGAGCGGCTCCTGATGGTCGACTACCAGCAGCTCGCCTCGGACGACGACAAGCTGCCCACGCTCAGCGACGTCTTCGCCGCGTACGGAAGCTGGAAGCGCGCCCGGCGCGCCGCCGCGAACTTCGGCTGAGCTGACCGGCGGCGCCCGGCGGTATTGTGCCGCCCTCGATGGAAGTCCTGCTCGTTCTGGTGCCCTTCATCGTCGTCGGGCTGATCGTGATGTTCGTCGCCTTCTCCGGCGGCGCGAGCGCTGCTCGCCAGGTGTACCTGACGCGCGGCGGGCGCGGCGTGACGGTGGTCTTCGTCGTGCTGTTCGCGGCGCTCGGCATCGCGGTGCCCGCGGCGGTGATCGCGGCTCGCGGCGAGGCCGAGGGCGGCACCGGGAGCCTCCGCACCCAGGAGGCCACGGCGCAGGACGAGGAGGGCAAGCAGCTCTTCATCTCGACCTGCAAGAGCTGCCACACGCTCGAGGCGGTCCAGGCTCACGGCGTGACCGGGCCGAACCTCGACGAGCTCGGCGGCCTCGACGAGGAGCGCGTGATGCAGGCGATCGAGCAGGGCGGCAGCGGCTCCGGTCGGATGCCCGCCCAGCTCCTCGAGGGCGAGGAGGCCGAGGCGGTCTCCTCCTACGTGGCGAAGGTCGCGGGCCGCTAGGCCCCGATTCCCGCCGCCGCGCCCCGATTGCAACTCCCGTTGCATTTACCCCGCAAGCACCGGACTTTTCCGTCCGACGCTTCCGGTCTGCTGATAGCATGGCCGCCGTCCGTCGAAGCCGAAGCCCCGGGGGTAAACGGGGCGTGGGGGACCCAGATGGCCGGTTGGCCTGGGGCGAATCGCGGAACTGCGTAGCGCATCTCTCAAAGCGCGAGCCCGACAGCTAACCCCGCAGGCGAAAAGAGAGAAGACCGATGCAGACTGCCGGTGCCCGCGCCCTGCGGGAGCATGAACAGGAAGACATGAGCCGCGAGGCGGTGCTCCTCCAGTGGGAGCGCAAGATCGAGGCTGCCGAGCGCCGGCCGAGCCGCTTCGACCGCGAGCCCGACGGCGAGGGCGGCACGGTCTCCGAGCTGCGTCCGAGCGAGGACGCCACCCACGAGGAGCCGCGCCGCTTCGAGCGCCGCGCCGCCGAGCTCCTCACCGAGCAGCCCGCCGGCGAGCGACGGACGATCACGATCACCGGCCAGCCCACCCCGGCGCGAAGGCGCCCGCAGTCGGTGCTCGAGGCGCAGGTAGCCCAGCCCGAGCGGCTCGGCCTCTGGGCCTTCCTCCTCGGCCTCTTCCTGATGGCCGTGGCCGCCGGGACAGCGCACGCCTAAAGGCGTGCGCTCCGCTCCTTTCTGCGTACACTTACCGCACGTAAGTCGTTAAACGCAGAAGGAAGACGGGATGAAGACGAAGGAGAGCAGGTTCCAGGTCCACGACGAGCTCACAGCCCCGGAGGGCAGCGTGCCGATCCTCAAGGGCGCGCTCGCGGGTGGAGGCCAGCTCCCCAACTTCATCGGCGTGATGGCCGGCTCGCCGGCCGTGCTCAAGTCCTACGCCCGGTTCCGCTCGGAGCTCCGCAACGGCTCGCTCACCTACGCCACCCAGCAGCGCATCGCGCTGGCGGTGGCCGAGCACCAGGGCAGCGAGTACGCGCTCTCGACGCTTCAGCGCACCGGCCGCGACGCCGGCCTCGGCATGGACGAGATCGCGCTCGCGCGCGAGTTCGACTCCTATGACGAGAAGGAGGCCGCGCTGCTCCGGTTCGTCAAGGCGGTCGTCGAGACCGACGGCGCGCCGAAGCGCCACCTCCACGAGGAGGCGAAGGAGGCCGGCTGGGAGGACGAGCAGATCCTCGAGGCCCTGGCCCACGTGGCGCTCGCGACCTTCGGGAACCTCGTGACCCGCGCCGGCAACGTGCCGAACGACGGCTCGAGCGAGGACTCCCGGCTTGCGACCGCCGCCTAGCAGGCGGTTACGATGTCGCCCGTGACGTCGTCGCGCCGGACCGTCGTCATACGCAGGGAGACCTGCTGCACGTCCTATCACCAGGCAGTCGAGCTGGTGGGCAAGCGATGGACCGGCGCGATCCTCTTCGTCCTGATGGACGGGCCCACGCGCTTCTCCGAGTTCAAGCGCCTCGTGCCCGACCTGTCGGACCGGCTCCTGTCCGAGCGAATGAAGGAGCTGGAGTCCGAGGGGATCGTCGAACGCCGCGTGATCGACGACACGCCCGTGAGGGTCGAGTACGTGCTCACGGACAAGGGCGAGGCGCTCGAACCGGCCGTCCGCGCCTTGAAACGCTGGGCGCAGTCCTGGCTGTAGCCTGCGCGGCATGACAGATCAGCCGCAGACGGCCGACGAGGTCCGCGCCTTCGTCCGTGACCGCGACATCCGCTTCGTCCGCCTCTGGTTCACGGACATCCTGGGCCAGCTCAAGAGCTTCTCGATCAACGCGCAGGAGCTCGAGGACGCGTTCGAGGGCGGCATGGGCTTCGACGGCTCGTCGATCACCGGCTTCAACGCGATCGAGGAGTCGGACATGATCGCGATGCCGGACGCGTCGACCTTCAAGGTCCTGCCGTGGCGCCCGGAGGACAAGGGCGTCGCGCGGATGTTCTGCGACGTCGTCACCCCGGCCCGCGAGCCCTACGAGGGCGACCCGCGCCAGGTGCTGCGGCGCACGCTCGAGCGCGCCGAGTCGATGGGCTTCACGAACTTCTACGTGGGGCCGGAGCTCGAGTACTTCTACTTCCGGAACGCCCGGCCGGAGAGCGGCGTGCCGGAGATCCTCGACGAGGGCGGCTACTTCGACCTGACGACGCTCGACGCCGGCTCCGACGTGCGCCGCGAGACCGTGCTCGCGCTCGAGCAGCTCGGGATCCACGTGGAGTACACCCACCACGAGGTGGGCCCCTCGCAGCACGAGATCGACATGCGCTACGCCGACGCGCTGAAGATGGCCGACGACTGCATGACGTACCGCATCACCGTGAAGGAGTACGCCATGAAGTACGGATGGCACGCGACCTTCATGCCGAAGCCGCTGTTCGGCGAGAACGGGTCGGGGATGCACACCCACCAGTCGCTCTTCAAGGGAAGCTCGAACGCGTTCTACGACGAGAGCGACCAGTACTTCCTGTCCGACACCGGCAAGGCGTTCATCGCCGGCCAGCTCAAGCACGCGCGCGAGATCTGCTCCGTCTTCGCGCAGTGGGTCAACTCGTACAAGCGGCTCGTGCCCGGCTACGAGGCGCCGGTGTACTGCGCGTGGTCGCGGCGCAACCGCTCAGCGCTCGTCCGGGTGCCGCTCTACCACCCCGGCAAGGAGCAGGCCACGCGGATGGAGCTGCGCTGCCCGGACCCGGCGTGCAACCCGTACCTGACCTTCGCGGTGCTGCTCGCCGCCGGGCTCGAGGGCATCGAGAAGGGCTACGAGCTGCCCGAGCCGATGGAGAAGAACCTGTACCACATCAGCCCGGAGGAGCGGAACCGGCTCGGCATCGAGCAGCTGCCGGAGACGCTCGGCGAGGCGATCGAGCTAACCGCGGAGTCCGAGCTCGTGCTGCGCACGTTCGGCGAGCACATCTTCAACCGCTACGTCGAGATCAAGCGACAGGAGTGGGAGGACTACCGCGTGCAGGTCACGCAGTGGGAGCTCGACAGGTACCTGTCGATCCTCTAGGCGCAAAGATATGAGCATGGACTCGCCCCGCTCCATCTTCGCCATAGCCGCCGGCCCGCGCTCCAAGTGGGTCGTCTTCGCGATCTGGCTCGTCGGCATCTTCATCGCCGTCGGGCCGGCTCAGCTGCCCACGAAGTTCATGGACGCGGAGGACAACGAGTCGACCTCGTTCCTCCCCGGCGACGCCGAGTCGACGAAGGCGCTCACCGCCACCGAGGAGCTCCAGGGCGGCGAGCTCGCCCCGGCGGTGATCGTCTACCGGCGCGAGTCCGGGCTCACCGCCGGCCGACCGCGCGAAGATCGCCGAGGACGTCGGGCGGCTCACCGAGCGGCGCTTCCCCGGCGTGGTCGCCGACGGCGCGACCGCCGCTGCCGGCGGCCAGGCGGGCAGCGCAGGCGAGGGCCCCGCGGCCGAGGGCGGCGGCGCGCCGAGCGCCACGCCGCCCGGCAACCTGCCGGAGGGCTGCGGCGGGCCGACCACGCCGATCCCGGGCCAGCCGGAGCGGCTACGCGCCGTTCGTCGGCCCGATCTGCTCCGAGGACGGCAAGGCGGCGATCGTCACCGCCTACATCCGGGGCGACGGCGAGGCCGACACGGTGCTCGACCCGATGGAGTTCTGGCGCGACACGGTCTCGGACCCCGGCGGCGGGCTCCAGGTGAAGATCACCGGCGGCGCCGGCTACGCGGCCGACGCGATCGAGGTCTTCGACGAACATCAACGGCACCCTCCTGCTGGCCGCGGTGTCGCTCGTGATCTTCCTGCTGATCGTGATCTACAGGTCGCCGATCTTCCTCTTCATCCCGCTGGCGGCCGTGATGTTCGCGGAGATGCTCGCGCGCTCGGTCGGGCTACGGCCTCTCCGAGCTCGGCGTGACGATCAACGGCCAGTCGAGCTCGATCATGTCGATCCTCGTGCTCGGCGCGGGCACCGACTACGCGCTCCTGATCGTCGCCCGCTACCGAGAGGAGCTGCACCACCGATTGGACCGCCACGAGGCGATGGCGGCCGCGATGCGCTCCGCGGGCCCGGCGGTGCTGGCATCCGCCGCCACGGTGATCGCGGCGCTCTTCTGCCTGACTGATCGCGAAGGTCAACGGCACGTCGGGCATGGGGCCGATCGCCGCGATGGGCGTGGCGTGCGCCGCGCTCTCGATGCTCACCCTGCTGCCCGCGCTGCTCACGATCTTCGGCCGGCGCGCCTTCTGGCCGTTCGTGCCGCACTCGACCGCCTGGATGGCGCCCGAGGGCGTCACCTCCGGCAGGCTGCGCCGCCGCATCGTCGACGGCTCGCGCCTGCAGGCGCTCCTGCCGGTGATCGGGGCATGCCTGGTCGTCCTCATCCTGCTCCCGCTCGTCCTCCTGAACGCGCTCCTCACGTGGATCACGCGCGGGCTCGTGCCCGTCGCTGATCGTCGGCCCGCTCGACCGGGCGATCTTCAAGCCGTACGAGGTGCGCCGCTTCCGGCACGAGCACTTCGCCGACGAGACGCACGGCTTCTGGAAGCGGGTGGGCGACTGGGTGTCGAGGAACCCGGCCCGGATCGCGATCGGCTCCACGGCGGTCCTGCTGGTGCTGTGCCTCGGGCTCACGTTCTTCTCGACCGACCTCACGACGAACGACAGCTACCGCACCGAGGTCGAGTCGGTCGAGGGCCAGGAGATCCTCAGCCGCAGCTTCCCCGCGGGCGCGAGCGCCCCGGCGGACATCGTCGTGCCCGACTCGGCCGACGTGGAGGCGGTGTCGCAGGCGGTCGAGGGCGTGGACGGCGTGGAGTCCGTCTCGCCTCCGGTTGCCGAGGGCGAGCAGCGGCGTGCTCGTCCAGGCGACGCTCGAGCCGCAGCCGTACTCGACCGAGGCGTTCGACCTGATCGAGCCGATCCGCGACGCCGCCCACGGAGTGGCCGAGGGCACGCTCGTCGGCGGCGCGAGCGCGGTGGAGTTCGACGTGCGCGAGGCGGCGGCCTGGGACTCCGCGGTGATCCCGCCGATCGTGCTCGTCGTCGTGTTCCTGATCCTCGTGGTGCTGCTCAGGGCGGTGGTCGCGCCGCTGATCCTGATCGGGACCGTGATCCTCAGCTTCGCGGCCGCGCTCGGCGTCGGCTACTTCGCCTTCGACGTGTTCTTCGACTTCCCCGGCTCGGACCCGTCGCTGCCGCTGTTCGCGTTCGTGTTCCTGGTGGCGCTGGGGGTCGACTACAACATCTTCCTCATGGCCCGGGCGCGCGAGGAGACGCTCGAGCACGGGACCCGCGAGGGGATGCGTGCGGGCGCTGGCGGTCACGGGAGGCGTGATCACGAGCGCCGGCATCGTGCTCGCCGGGACGTTCTCCGTGCTCGCGGTGCTGCCGCTCGTGTTCCTCACCGAGATCGGGTTCGTCGTCGCGTTCGGCGTGCTGCTCGACACGTTCCTCGTCCGGAGCGTGCTCGTGCCGTCGCTCGTGGAGCTGATCGGGCCGAAGGTGTGGTGGCCGTCGTCGCTAGCGCGCGCGGAGGGCCTCGGCGGCGGCCCGCCGAGCGAGGGTGAGCGATCGGCGGTCCAGGCGTGACGCCACGTCGCACGCCGTGTGGCGGCAGGGCTCGCCGCCCGCGCCCACGCCGAGCTTCGCGGCCGGGAGTCCGAGCAGCTCGAACTCGCGGTGGTCCGAGTTGCCGCTGCTCTCGTCGCGCACCCAGCTGACGGGCAC
The DNA here is from genome assembly GCA_963741455.1 of uncultured Thermoleophilaceae bacterium. Lineage (GTDB taxonomy): Bacteria > Actinomycetota > Thermoleophilia > Solirubrobacterales > Thermoleophilaceae > JACVRW01. The sequence goes on along the minus strand of CAVUIF010000002.1, from coordinate 391,150 downwards.
GTCCACGCGGCCCGCGGCCGCCAGGAGCCTGCCCTCGACCTTGGGCCGCGGCGCGCTCACCGGCGAGCGGAGCCAGAACGGGCGGTCGCGCCCGACCTCGTCGAGCGAGAGCGCGAAGTCGAGCCGGTCGCGGCCGCCGCGGGCGCGGGCCCGGCGGGCGAGCGCCAGCGCGCCGAGGTGGTCCGGGGAGCCGGTGTAGACGCGCTCCTCGGCGCCGGTCGCGACGAGCCAGACGTCGCAGCGCGGCCCGATCCTCCGGAGGCGCCCGGCCAGCGAGGCCACCACGCCGAGGCCGGAGGCGTTGTCGTTCGCGCCGGGGCCGGCCGGAGTCGTGTCCGTGTGCGCCATCACGATCCGCAGGCAGGTGCGCTGGGTGGGGTAGACGCCGATCACGTTGCGCGAGCGGCCGCGCCCGGGCACGTCGAACTCCTGGACGCCCACGCGCAGGCCGGCTCTCCGGAACGTCCGCCTCATCAGGCGGTGCGCCCTGGCCTCGGTCGTGCTCGCGGCGGGCCGCGGCCCCCAGCTCGTGACGCGCTCGGCCACGCGATGCGCGTCGGCCGGTCCCGCCGCCGCGGCGGCCACCGCCAGCAGCGCGGCGATCACGCCAAGAGCTCCTCGAGCTCGGCCGGCTCGGTCACCGGCGCGCGGCACGCGAACTGCTCGCACACGTACGCGGTGGGCCGGCCCTCCACGGGCGTCGCGGCCCTCGAGCAGCGGCACGCCGTCCGGCTCGCCGCCGGCGAGCACGAGGTGGGGGCGGAAGGAATCGCGCACCACCCGCTCGAGCGGGCGCAGCTCGTCGCCCACGAGCGCCACCTCCTTCACGGTCGCGAGCTGGAAGTCGAGCGCCTGGAGCAGGTGCCCGAACGCCTGCGGGTGCTGGGGAGCGAGCTCGTGGAGCAGCCGCAGCACGGACTCCGCGCGCGCGGCGTACTCGTGCTCGCCGGTGAGCGCGGCGAGCCGCAGCAGCCCGTAGGCGGCGCTCGAGTTGCCGGCGGGGATGGGGTGGTCCTCGAGGTCCTTGCGCCGAGCGACGAGCTGCTCGTGGTCGGACGAGGTCTCGAAGAAGCCGCCGTTCTCGTCGTCGGCGAAGCGCTCGATCGTCGTGTCGGCCAGCGCGCGCGCCTCGGCGAACCAGCTCGGCTCGAAGGTCGCCTCGTAGAGGGAGATCAGCGCCTCGAGCAGGAACGCGTGGTCCTCGAGGTAGGCGTTCAGCTTCCCCTCGCCGTCCTTCCAGCTGCGGAGCAGCCGGCCGTCCGCGTCGCGGAGCTCGCGCAGCACGAACCCGGCCGCGTCGCGGGCGGCGTCCAGGTAGTCGGCGCGGTCGAGCGCCGCGCCGGCGTCGGCCAGGGCCGAGATCATCAGCGCGTTCCAGGAGGTGAGCCGCTTGTCGTCGAGGCCCGGCCAGACGCGCTCCGCGCGCACCTCGTACAGCCGCTCGCGCCACCGGTCGCGGCGCTCGGGCTCGCCCGGCCCGCGCACCGGGATGTTCCGGCCCTCGAAGTTGCCGCGGTCGGTGGCGCCGAACCAGGCGATCGCCTCGTCGGCGTCGGGCTCGCCCTCGAGTGCCGCGCGCATCTCCTCGACCGTCCAGACGTAGAACTTGCCCTCCTCGCCCTCGGAGTCGGCGTCGAGCGCGGAGAAGAAGCCGCCCTCGGGGCCGCGCATCTCCTTCAGCGCCCAGTCGAGCGTCTCCTCCGTGACGGTGCGGAAGAGCGGGTCGCCCGTGACCTGCCAGCCGTGCAGGTAGGCGCGCGCGAGGAGCGCGTTGTCGTAGAGCATCTTCTCGAAGTGGGGGACGAGCCAGTACGGGTCCACGGAGTAGCGCGCGAACCCGCCGCCCACCTGGTCGTACATCCCGCCCGAGGCCATCGCGCGCAGGGTGTGGGCGGTCATCTCGGCCTCGCCGCGCCGGAGCAGGAACTCGATCGCCGACGCGGGCGGGAACTTGGGCGCGCCGCCGAAGCCGCCATTGGCGCTGTCGTACTGGCGCCGGAGGGCGTCGACGGCGGCGTCGAGCGTGCCCTCGTCGAAGGCCTGCTCGGACGGCTTCAGGAGCGCCCCGCCTCGCAGCCGCTCGGCGATCCGGCTGCCGCCCTCGCGGATCTCCTCGCGGCGCTCGTCCCAGGCCTTCGCCACCGCCTCGAGCACCGAGCGCCAGCTCGGCATGCCCATCCGCGAGTCGGGCGGGAAGTAGGTGCCGGCGAAGAACGGGACCTGCTCGGGCGTGAGGAAGACGTTCAGCGGCCAGCCGCCCTGGCCCGTCATCGCCTGGCACGCCTCCATGTAGATCGAGTCGAGGTCGGGCCGCTCCTCGCGGTCGAGCTTGATGCACACGAACCGCTCGTTCATGAGCGCGGCGGTCGCCTCGTCCTCGAACGACTCCCGCTCCATGACGTGGCACCAGTGGCAGGCCGAGTACCCGATCGACAGCAGGATCGGCCGCTCCTCCTCACGCGCGCGCCCGAGCGCCTCCTCGCCCCACGGGTACCACTCGACGGGGTTGTCCTTGTGCTGAAGGAGGTAGGGCGAGGTCTCGCCCGCAAGCCGGTTGGCCATCGCCACCCAGGCTAGCCGCGCGAACTCCTTACACAAATTCTGTGGGAGTTTTCACACAATCTGTGTAAAATGATCCACCGTGGCACGCAAGGGCGACCAGAGGACTCCGAGCGGCGAGCTCTTCCCGACCGATTCTCCCATCCCCGCCGGAGGGCTGATCGGGCGCCAGGAGGACGTGGGCGAGCTCGCGACCCGCCTCGAGGCGGGGACCCACCTGATCGTCGCCGGCCCCCGGCGCACGGGGAAGACGAGCGTCTGCGAGGCCGCTCTCGCGCGGCTCGAGCGCAGGCGGCTCTACACGGCGAAGGTCGACCTGTTCCGGGTCTCTGACGCGGCCGAGCTCGCGGAGGCGGTCGCCGCGGCGGTGATCGCGAACCGGTCGGCGGCGCACAGGCTCGTGAGGCGTGTCCGAAGCGCGGGTCGGGCGGCGCTGTCGGCGGCTCAGGCGCAGGCGGTCGTGAAGCTGGTCGGAGAGCTGGGGGAGGGGGTGGAGATCGCGCTCACCCCGGGGCTCGCCGCGCGGGACCCCGAGCGAGCGCTCGACCTGGCACTCGAGCTACCGGACCAGGTCGCTCGCGCCGACGGTCGCCGGATGGTCCTCTTCTTCGACGAGTTCCAGGAGACGGCCTCGGCCCGGAAGCCGTACGGCGACCCGGACGCGCTCACGAACCGGATGCGCGCGATCTTCCAGCGCAGCACTGCGGTCTCGTATCTCTTCGCCGGCAGCATCGAGCACGTGATGCGCGACCTCTTCGCTCCCAGCCGCCGCGCGTTCAGCGGCTTCGGCAGCTTCTACGCGCTGCGCCCGATCGAAGCCGGCGAGTGGCGGAGGGGGCTCGCAACGCGCTTCGAGTCCGACGGCTGCGAGGTCGAGCGAGCCCGCGCTCGCGAGGATCGTCGAGCTCGGCGGGGAGCACCCGCGCGCGACCATGCGGATCGCGCAGCAGGCGCACCTCGTCTCGATCGAGGTCGGCACGCGCGAGATCGGCCTCGATCTCGTCCAGGTGGGCTTCGAGCGCGCGCTCGAGGGAGACCGCCCGACGATGGAGCAGATCGTCGAGCGCATCCGGCTCCTGCACAAGCACGGTCTCCTCGTCGCGAGGACCGTCGCCGCGGGTGACCCGCTGCCGCGCAGGATCCAGCCGGGAGCGCGCGACCGGGTCCTCAAGCTCCTGCGCAACGCGGGAATCGTGGAGCACCAGTCGCATGGACGGTGGCGGGTGATCGACCCGCTCCTGCGGCACTACCTCGCCGCGCTGGACCCGTTCGGCTAGCCGCGCAGCTCGGCGCGCTTGATCTTGCCGCTCGGCGTCTTCGGCAGCTCGGTCGCGAAGTCCACCACGCGGGGGTACTTGTACGGGGCCGTCTCGGCCTTCACGTGCTCCTGGAGCTCGGTGGCCAGCGCGTCGCCGGGCGAGTAGCCGTCGCGCAGCACGACCACGGCTCGCACCACCTGGCCGCGCACGTCGTCCGGCGCCGCCACGGCGGCCGCCTCCGCCACGGCGGGGTGGGCAACCAGCGCCGACTCCACCTCGAAGGGGCCGATCCGGTACCCGGCCGAGATGATCACGTCGTCGGTCCGGCCCTCGAACCAGAGGTAGCCGTCCTCGTCCTCGCGAGACCCGGTCGCCCGTGCGCCACGGCCGGTCGCGCGGGCCGTCGAGGAAGAAGGTCGGCACGGTCTGCGGGGTCGACCACGAGCTCGCCGTCGTCGATCCAGGCGCGGAACCCGGGCAGCGGCCGGCCCATCGACCCCGGGCGCACCGGCGGGCCGATCGGCATCCCGGTCAGGTGGCCGGTCTCGGTCTGGCCGTAGCCGTCGTGCACCTCAACGCCCACGCCCTCGCTCCAGGCGCGCACCACCTCGGGGTTGAGCGGCTCGCCGGCGGCGCACGCGTGGCGGAGCGACGGGGAGCGGCCGCAGCTCCGCGCGCTTCGCGATCGCGCGGTACTCGGTGGGGGACATGCAGAGCACGTTCACGCGTCTCGCGCGCGATCAGCTCGAGCCGCTCCTCCGGGTCGAAGCGGGCGTCGTGGAGGAGCGCGGCCGCGCCGCGCAGCCACGCGGCCACGAACGCGTTCCGCGCCGACAGCGACCAGCCGCTCGCGGCGGTGCACCAGCACAGGTCGCCGGGGCGGGCGCCGTACCAGTGCTCGGCCTGCACGCTCTGGCCGGCGAGGTAGCCGTGCCCGTGCCGGACCGGCTTCGGCTCACCGGCCGTCCCGGAGGTGAAGACGATCAGCGCGGGGTCGCCGGGCGCCGAGCTCGGCCGGCCGGCGCCGGATCGGCTTCGAAGAGCGACTCGTCCGGGACCGAGAGCACCGGCCCGTCGAATCCGGCGGCGGACACCAGCTCGAGGTCGCGCTCGTCGGCCACGACGGCGCTCGGCTCCACCGCCTCCATGCGCGCACGCAGGTCCGCCGGCCGGAGCTGCTCGGTGCACGGCTGCGCGACGGCGCCGATCCGCCAGCAGGCGAGCATCGCGTACGCCCACTCGGGCCGGTTGCCGATGACGGTCACGACGACGTCGCCGCGCCGCACGCCGCGCGCGGCGAGCGCGCCCGCCAGCCGGGCGGAGCGGTCGGCCACCTCGCCGAACGAGATCTCGCGGCGCGTCGCCGTCCGCGCCCGATCGCCACGAGCGCGAGGCGCGACGGGTCGGCGGCGTCGACCAGCTCGGCTGACGAAGCTCATCCAGACGGCGACCAGCGCTCGCCGCGGCTCAGCCGCTCGAGCCCGAGCCAGGCGAAGTCCATCGCGATCTCGACCATCTGCGCCGCGTGGCACCTTGGGGTTCTCCGTCCACCAGTTCGCCATCGACTGCGATCCCGCCGACGAGCATCTCGGCGAGCAGCCGGAGCGCGCGGTCGTCGCCCATCGCTCGAGCCGGCGGGCGCCGGGGTCCTGCGAGATCAGCCCGGTGACCTCGACGGTGACCTGCTCGACCATCCGGTCGAGCACGGCGCTCGTCTCGGGGTCGGACGCGTCGCGGAACAGCATCCGCCAGGCGTCGCGGCGCTCCTCGACGAACGCGAAGAACGCCTCGAGGCCGATGGCGAGGCGCTCTGACGCCCGACTCGACCTCGACGCCCGACGAGCGCGCCCGCGACCCGCTGCGTGAGCTCGCGGGCGTTGCGCGCGATCAGGTCGGCGTACAGCTCCTGCTTGGAGGCGAAGTGCTCGTAGATGAGCGCCTTCGAGACGCCCGCCTCGCCGGCCACGTCGTCGAGCGAGGTGGCGTGGTAGCCGTTGCTCGAGAAGGCCGCCAGCGCCGCGTCGAGGATCGCGGTCCTTCGCTCCTCGGCGGTGAGGCGGCGTCTTCGTCGGGGCGGACATCCGAGGTAAGGGTGCCCGACGCGGCTCTGTGACGCATCTCACAGTCTACTGACTGACTGGTCAGTTAGGTTTCCCCGATCGGGAAGAACCAGTCGCGATGCGGGATCAGCTAGGGAGCTAAGCAGGATGGCAGACATCGCCGCAGGGACGTGCGCTGGCCGTCATCGCAGCACGTCCAGCACGGGCAGGAGCCGGCGGGCGGCGCCGCGATCGGCGAGGCGATCGGCGCAACCGCCGGCGCGCTCGTCGCGACGGCGCTCGTCGATCTGGCTGATCGCGGGCCACCGCAGCGGGCGGATCAGCGCTGGCTCGCGCGCTTCGGCGCATGGTCGCGAGCGCCAGACCGGCCTCCCGGCGTGGGCGTCGGTCCCGTCGATGCTCGCTCGGCGTCGCGCTGCTCACCGCCGTGCTCGGCATGTACTGGGACATCTCGCTGCACATCGACAACGGCCGCGACGCCGGGCCGCTCGCCAACCCCGCCCACTACCTGATCCTCGTCGGCCTCTACGGCGTGCTCGTCGCGGGCGTGATGTCGATCGTGCTCGCCGGCACCGAGCAGCCCGCGCAAGACCGCGATCCACCTCGGCGGCGACTGGTGGGCGCCCGTCGGCGGGCTGATGATGGCCGCCTGCGGCGCGTTCGCGCTGACCGGCTTCCCGCTCGACGACATGTGGCACCGGCTGTTCGGCCAGGACGTGACGCTCTGGGGCCCGACCCACCTGATGCTGATCGGCGGCGCGTCGCTCGCGTGCTCGGCGGCATGGTCCTGATGGGCGAGGCGATCACCGCCGATCGGCCGCGACCCCGAGCGCGAGGCCACGCCCTGGGTCTACCACCTGCGGCGCGCGCTGCTCGTGGGCGGCTTCCTCGTCGCGCTCTCGACCTTCCAGGCCGAGTTCGACTTCGGCGTGCCGCAGTTCCGCGCGATCTTCCAGCCGATCCTGATCATGCTCGCCGCGGGCATCGGCCTCGTGACCGCCGGCTCTACATCGGCCGCGGCGGCGCGCTGCTGGCGGTGGCCGGCTACATCGTGATTCGCGGCTTCCTGGCGATCATGGTCGGCGGCGTCTGGGACCAGACGACGCCCGCACTTCCCGCTCTACATCGTCGAGGCGCTGCTCGTCGAGGCGGTCTTCGCGCGCGCCGGCGGCCGCAGCCCGGTCGTGAACGGCGCGATCGCGGGCGTGCTGATCGGCACGATCGGCCTCGCGGCCGAGTGGGCGTGGTCGCACATCTGGATGCCGATCCCGTGGAACGACTCGCTGCTGCCCGAGGCCGCGATCGCGGGGATCCTCACGGCCGTGGCCGCCGGCGCCGTCGGCGGGTTCATCGGCGGCTCGCTCGTCGGCCGCAGCGGCGCGCTGATCAGCCGCGAGGACGGCCGCCGGCTCGGCTCGGCCGACCGCCGCGCCGCGCTCGTGGCCGGCCTCGCGCTGATGGCCGTGATCGGCTGGGCGCTGCCCATGTCCGACCGACGGGCCCGAGCGGGCGCAGGTCGCGCTGAAGGACATCGAGTCGCGGCCCCGCAGCGCACCGTCGAGGCCACGATCCGGCTCGACCCGCGCGACTCCGTCGACGACCCCGAGTTCATGAACGTGACCGGCTGGCAGGGCGGCGGCAGCGTCATCGACCCGCTCGAGCAGGTCGGACGAGGGCGTCTACCGGACCACCAAGCCGATCCCGGTCTACGGCGGCTGGAAGTCGACGCTGCGGATCCAGCAGGGCGACGCGCTCGTCTCGATGCCGCTGTTCATGCCGCGCGACGAGGCCATCCCGGCGAAGGAGGTCCCGGCGGAGGCCAGCTTCACGCGGGCGTTCCGGCCGACATCGAGGTGCTCCAGCGCGAGCGCAAGCAGGACGTCTCCGGCGCGCTGACGCTCGCGGCCTACCTCACGGTGCTGGCCATCGCGCTGTCCCTGATCGCGCTGATCGCCTGGTCGCTCGCTGCGCGTCGACCGCGGCGAGGGCCGGCCGCCGCGGGCGGGCAGGACCGGCCGGCCGCGCGCCGAACTCGTGTAGAACAGCATTAAAGGAACCGGCGACGCTCGCCGAGACATCTGGTAGCTTCCCCGCCACGCCGAATCCGCAGCCGTGCGGAACGGGGGAACCAAGGTGGCCACGGCCACTGGGGCGAACCTTCGAAAGAAGGCGCGCAAGCTCTTTCAGCGCGAGCCCGTCAGCTAACCCCGTAGGCGTTCGAAAGAGAATGTCTTCCGCCTTCAGTCACAAGCTGCTGTTCGCCGCGCTTTCGCGTCGCGTGCCTGCTCGTCCTCGCGCCCGCCGCGATGGGACAGAGCAGCTCTGCCACGACCGGCGGCGGCGCGTCGTTCGTGCCGCCTCCGCCGCCGCCCGAGAAGGGCGCGCTCGTCGACGGCCGGCTGATCGCGCCCGCCTCGGCGCCCCGGCGCGTGAAGCGCGTGATCACGTCCGCGAACCAGATCGTCGAGAAGCCGTACGTCTACGGCGGCGGCCACAGGCCGTTCCGCCGCGGCCGGCTCGACCGCGGGCTACGACTGCTCCGGCGCCGTCTCGCACGCGCTCCGCGGCGGCCGGCTTCCTGCGCTCGCCGCTCCCGAGCGGCTCGCTGATGAGCTGGGGCAGCAGCGGCCCGGGCGAGTGGATCACGGTCTACGCCCACGGCGGCCACGCCTACATCGTCGTGGCGGGCTACCGCTTCGACACCTCGATGCGCGACCCGGACGCACCCGGGCCCTCGACGGGCCCGCGCTGGAGCAAGTCGCTCCGCAAGTCGTCCGCCTTCGTGGCGCGCCACCCGCGCGGCTACTAGCCCCGGCGCCTCATCGACCTCTCATCCGAGGCCTGTGAGATGTCCGCCATGCGGACACTTCTAAAGACATCCGGAGCCCTCGCAGCCATCGCCGCCGTCGCCGGGCTCGGCGCGGCCGGAACGGCGGCGCAGCCGCCCCCCAAGCAGCCCGACCCGTCGAAGTTCACCACGAAGATCGACAACCCCTGGTGGCCCATGCGGCCGGGGAGCCGCTGGGTCTACCGCGAGACCGACTCGGAGGGCGCGCGGCAGCGCGTGGTGGTCACCGTGACCCGCCGGACGAAGCTGATCGCGAACGGCGTCAGGGCGCGCGTGGTGCACGACGTCGTGACGCGAGGGCGGCGAGCTCGTCGAGGTGACCGACGACTGGTACGCCCAGGACCGCGCCGGCAACATCTGGTACCTCGGCGAGGACACGACGGAGTACGAGAACGGCAGGCCGGTGTCGAAGGAGGGCTCGTTCGAGGCGGGCGTGGACGGCGCGCAGGGCCGGCATCGTCATGCCCGCGCGGCCGCGCGTCGGCATGCGCTACCGGCAGGAGTACTACAGGGGCCATGCCGAGGACCGGGCGCGGATCATGAGCCGGAGGGAGCGCGCGGAGGTGCCGTTCGGGTTCTTCAGGCGGACGCTGATGACCCGGGAGGAGAACCCGCTCGAGCCGAGGGTCCTCGAGTACAAGTTCTACGCACGCGGCGTGGGGCCGGTGCTCGCGGTGTCGGTCTCCGGCGGAAGCGACCGCGAGGAGCTCGTGCGATACCGGCGTGGCGCCCGATAATCTGGGCCGCCATATGGCCGTCGCTACCAGCGCTTACACCGACAAGACCGACGAGCAGAAGGCCATCACCGAGATGGTGCGCCAGTTCGTCGACAACGAGGTCCTCCCGATCGCGGAGAAGCACGACCACGAGGACTCGTTCCCGGACGCGGTCGTCGAGCAGATGCGCGAGCTCGGCCTGTTCGGGGTCACGATCCCCGAGGAGTACGGCGGCATGGGCCTCGACCTCACGACCTACGCGATGATCGTCGAGGAGCTCTCGCGCGGCTGGATCTCGGTGTCGGGCATCGTGAACACCCACTTCATCGGCTCCTACCTGCTGATGAAGTTCGGGACCGACGAGCAGAAGCAGGAGTTCCTCCCGCGGATGGCCACCGGTGAGATCCGGGCGGCGTTCTCGCTCTCCGAGCCCGAGGTGGGCTCGGACGTGCAGGGCATCAAGTCGACCGCGAAGAAGGCGGACGACGGCACCTGGGAGCTGAACGGCCAGAAGATGTGGGTCACGAACGGACTGCGCTCCGGGCTCGTGTTCGTGCTGATGAAGACCGACCCGAAGGCCGATCCGCCGCACCGCGGCATGACCTGCTTCATCACCGAGAAGGAGCCCGGGGCACACGAGAACGAGGGCCTCACCGTCCCGCCCCAGATCAAGAAGATGGGCTACAAGGGCGTGGAGTCCACGGAGCTCGTGTACGACGGCTTCCGCTGTCCGCCCGAGCGGATCCTCGGCGGCGAGGAGGGCGGGCTCGGGAAGGGCTTCGCGCAGATGATGGACGCGCTCGAGGTCGGCCGCGTGAACGTCGCGGCCCGCGGAGTGGGCATCGCGCAGCGCGCGCTCGAGCTGGCGCTCCGCTACTCGCAGGAGCGGAAGACGTTCGGCAAGCCGATCGCGAAGCACCAGGCGATCCAGTTCAAGCTCGCCGACATGGCCACCAAGATCGAGGCCGCGCGGCTGCTCACGCTCAAGGCCGCCCGCATGAAGGACGCGGGCCAGCGCTCCGACCTCGAGGCCGGCATGGCCAAGCTGTTCGCGTCGGAGACCGGCAAGGAGGTCGTGGAGGAGGCGTTCCGCATCCACGGCGGCTACGGCTACTCGAAGGAGTACGAGATCGAGCGGCTCTACCGCGACGCCCCGCTGCTCCTGATCGGCGAGGGCACATCCGAGATCCAGCGCATGGTGATCGGCAAGAAGCTCCTCGAGCGGCACCGCATCTAGCAGCCGGGCGTGAAGCTTCTCACCGAGGTCATTGCGAGCGGAGCGGCTCTCGAGGCGATCCGCCCGGGGTGGGACCTCCTGGCCGTGGCGGCGGCCCGGCCCTACTCGAGCCCGGGCTGGATGATCCCCTGGTGGCGGCACGCGAGCCCGGAGGGCGCGCGGCTGCACGCGGTCGCGGCCTACGACGGCGACAAGCTCGTGGGGCTCGCGCCCATGTGGCTCACCCCCAGCGGGTTCGGCCGGTCCGAGCAGCGGGTCCTGGCGGCGCGGCTGGCAGCGCCGGCGAGCCCGCTCGCGGAGCCGGGCCGCGAGCCGGAGGTGGCGGCTGCGCTGGCACCGGCGCTCGCGGCCGCACCGGGCGCGGGCACGATTCGGTTCGAGGGCCACGCGGGAGAGCCCGACTGGCCCCAGGTGCTCGCCGGCGCGTGGCCGGGCAGGAGGCCGTGGATCCACTCGGCCCTCCCGACCCCGGCGCCGACGGTGGCGCTCGATGGGCTCGACTACGAGTCGTGGCTCGCCACGAAGAGCTCGAAGTTCCGCAGCGAGGCTCGCCGAGTGCGGCGGCGGCTCGAGGAGGCCGGGGGCCGGTTCTCGATGGCGGGGCCGGAGGACGTCGACCGGGTCCTCGACGCGTTCCTGCGGCTGCACGAGGCGCGCTGGAGCACGCGCGGCGGGTCGAGCGCGCTGATTCCCGGGCTGCCCGCGATGCTGCGCGAGGCCGCGGCCGAGATGCTTCCGTCCGGCCGGATGCGGATCTACACGATCGAGGCGGACGGCGAGTTCGTCTGCGTGCTCATCCAGCTGGTCGCAGGGGGCGAGGTGGGCAGCTGGAACGTGGGCTTCGACGAGAAGTGGGGCGAGTACTCGCCCGCCTTCCAGATGCTGCTGTACGCGATCGGAGACGCCATGGAGCGCGGCGACCGCCGCGTCGACCTGGGCCCGGGCGCCCAGCACTACAAGCTGCGGCTCGCGGACTCGCAGATGGAGGTGGACACGGTCACGCTCGTGCGCCGCGGCGCCGCCTATCCGCTCGACCGCGCCAAGCTCGCGCCCTACCAGGCGCGCTGGATGCTCAGCCGCCGCGTGCCGCCGGACATGAAGCGGCGCCTGAAGCGCTTGGCCCGCAGGTAGGCTCACGCCATGTCAAGCGGCGACACGCGGACGCTGATCGGCCAGGCGGTCGAGCGGCTCCAGGAGGAGGTCCCCGCGCTTCGGAAGCTCAAGCTCGTGGTCAGGCTCGAGCTGCGTGCCCGCGGCGACGTGCCGATCTGGCGCGTGGAGGTGCCCGGGCCGAAGATCGACAAGGAGCCGGCCGGCGACGCCCGCCTCGACGTCTCCGTCGCGCGATCGCACTTCAACGAGCTGGCGGCGGAGGGGCGGCTGAGAGAGTGGGCGGACGCCTACGAGCACGGCCACGTGCGCGTAACCGGCGATCCGGCCGTCACGAGCCTGCTCGGCAACGTGATCCAACGCCAGCTGGCGCGCACCTAGGCCGTCCCTTCGGACCGGCGCGGTCATCCGAGGTCGCGGCTACGATGGGTATCCCCAATCGAGGCCTCCTATGAGTGAGCGGCGTTTCAGCCGAGAGGCAACCAAGCCCCGGCTCGCGGAAGCGCGACCCGAAGACGCGAATCTGGCCGGCGACGAGGTCGTCGGCCTGCTCGACCGCCTGCAGGAGCAGGCGGCGGAGGCGGGTCGCCTCGGTGGTCGCGTGCAGGATCTCGAGAAGGCGCTCAAGGCCGAGCGCGAGGCTCGCCGGCGCGTCCTCGACACCCTGAAGCGCGAGCGCCGGGCGGCGGCCGCGATCAAGGCGCGCGCCGAGCGGATCGAGCGCGACGCGGAGGGCTACGCCGAGGTGGTCGCGGAGCTCGAGGAGCTGCGCGAGTCGGCCGCCGTCCTGGAGCAGCAGGTCCAGATCACCTGGGCGCAGCTCCTGGAGGGCGAGCGCCAACTCGCCCTCGAGCGGCGCCCCCTGTGGCGCAGGCTCCTGGGCCGCCCGCCGGCCGACTAGCCCCCGAGCCTACGCGCCTTCGTAGATCGCGGCACGCTCGCTGACGAGCCGGGTCGTTCTCACCTGCCGCACCAGCCTGAAGCGCCCGGTGGCGAGCAGCGTCTCGTGCTCGACGGGGTTGAGGTAGATCAGCCGCAGCTCGCGCGGTGCCCGGTCGAGCGACGCGACGATGTTCTGACAGACCCTCTCGAAGGTCTGTCCCTTGAAGGGGTTGTAGAGGTAGGCGTGGGTCATGTCGTCGGGGACGCGGTACTCGGTCACGTCCGCCGTCTCGATCAGGACGTCGGGGCATCGCAGCCGGCGCTGCTCTTGCACGACGATCCTGCGCGCGACGTCGCTCAGCTCCTGGGACAGCTCCACGCCGACCACTCGTTTGAACGGGTAGCGCCTCGCCGCGTCCAGCACCACGCGTCCCTTGCCGCAGCCGAACTCGACGAAGACGTCCGAGGGGCGCACGTCGGAGCGCGGCAGGAGCCAGTGCAGGATCCACCATGGCGACGCGCTGTAGTGGACCCGCTCGGGATGCTCGAGGCCGAGCCGGTCCAAGGGCACCCGCCCACTGGTCTCCTCGTAACCGCGAAAGAGAAGCCGGCCGACCGCTGCCCGCATCAGTCGCGGATCCATGAGAGTGTGATGCTATCTCCGGCGGCAGCGAACCGGCGCGGGCCTCCCAGGCCGTGGATACGATGGGCGCTCCGATCGGAATGGCTGCCATGCCCGAGCCGACCACTCACTGGGCCCCCCAGGCCGATGGGGCGGGCTCCGCATCCGCGGCGCCGTTGGCGACGGAAGTCATCACGGACCCCGCTCGCCTCGAGGAGCTTCGCGGCGCCTGGGACGAGCTCGCGGTCGCGGCGCGCCGCCCCTACTCGAGCCCAGCTTGGCTGCTCTCCTGGTGGCGACATGCACGCCCCGTCGAGGCGCGCCTTGCCACGGTCGTCTCGTCCGATGGCGAGAGCGTCGTCGGCATTGCACCCTTCTGGTACGCCGGGCGCGGACCGGGCGGGGCGATCTACAGCCTGCTGGGAGGTCGCCTGGCGACGCCCACCGGCCCGCTCGCGGCGCCGGGACGGGAGGCCGAAGTTGCGGCGGCCACCGCGCGAGCGCTCGCGAACACCGACCCACGGCCGGTCGCGATCCGCATGGATCGTCAGGCGAGCGAGCCGGACTGGCCAGGTCTGCTCGCCGGGGCATGGCCCGGGCGCCCTCCATGGACCTACGCCGCAACGCCGGTTCGAGCCCCCGCGCTGGTGCTCGGTGGCCAGGACTGGGACGCCTGGCTGGCCGCTCAGAGCAAGAACTTCCGAGGCGAGGCGCGGCGCATGCGGAGGCGCTTGGAGGAGGCGGGCGCGCGCTTCGTGCTGGTCGAGCCCCAGGACGCTGAGCGCGCGCTGCGCGCGTTCGTCGAGCTCCACGGCGCGCGCTGGAGTAATCGCGGCGGCTCGAACGCCCTGGTGCGCGGACTCGAGCCAATGCTGGCCGACGTGGCCCGAGAACTCATGCCCTCCGGTCGCTTCCGTTTTTACACCATCCAGGCCGAGGGCCGCATCGTGAGCGTGCAGGTGATGGTCGCGGCCGGAGGCGAGTTGAGCTACTGGAACGGTGGCTTCGACGAAGCGTGGGCGGAGTACTCGCCCGCCTTCCAGACGCTGGTGTTCGCAGTGCGGGATGCGCTCGAGCGCCGCGACGAGCGACTCGACCTCGGCCCGGGGGTCCAGCAATACAAGCGGCGCCTCGCAAACGACGAGGCGTGGCTGCGGGACGTCCTGCTCGTCCCCCACGGAGCGTCGTACCCGCTGGCACGGGCGCGGTTCGCGCCCCACCAGGCCCGCTGGGGGATCAGCCGCCGCCTCAGCCGGAGGACGAAGCGGCGTCTACGCCGGCTGATGCGCCGCTGAGCACCATCTGCGTACAGGTGAAGAAGGCCGCGTTACGCCCGTCCTTCCGGATCCGTACCTCCCACACCTGCGTCCGGCGGCCCACGTGCAGCGGCCTTCCGATGGCGGTGAGCACGTCGCCGGTGCGTCCGGCCGCGAAGACGTTCGCCTTCAGCTCCGCGGTCGTGAAGTCCTGCCCGGGCTCGAGGTGGCGGAACGTGCCCCACGCGGCCACCGTGTCCGCGAACGCGACCCACACCCCGCCGTGCACGTAGCCGCCGGGGTGGAGGTGGCGGCGGTCCACCTCGAGGCGGCCCTCCACCTCGTCGTCCTCGATCCGCACGACCTCGATGCCGAGGTCGCCCGGGAAGCTGCCCGCGATGCCCCGGCGGAACACCTCCGGGGTGATGGCCGGGTTCGTCAGGCCGCCGGCTCCAGGAGCGCTTCGCCGTCGTACAGCTTGATCACGCTGACCGTGCCGGGAGGCGACGCGTCCAGGCAGAGCCCGCAGAGCACGCACTCGTCGAGGTTCTCCTCGACGATCTCCACGCCGCTCTCCGCGGCCGCGTAGATGTCGACCGGGCACGCCTCCGCGAGCTTCTTCGCGAGCTCGGCGTCGCCGCTCACCGAGTCATCCACCTCGACGCCGATGAAGGTCCCGTCGCGCCTCACGCCGCCACCCCGATCCGCTCCTTCACGAGCGCGGGGATCTCCGCGATCTCCTCCGCGACCACGATGCCCGCGGAGGCCAGCCGCTCGATCTTCTCGGCCGCCGTGTCCTCCTTGCCCTCCACGATCGTGCCCGCGTGGCCGAAGCTCATGCCGGGCATCTCGTCCATGAAGCGGCCGGCCATGAAGGCCACGATCGGCAGCTTCCGCGTGGCGTCCTCGGTCACGTGGCGCGCCAGCTCGGCCTCCATGCGCCCGCCGGGCTCGGTGTAGATCACGATCGCCTCGGTCCGGTCGTCGGCCTCGAACAGGGGCATCAGCTCCGCGTACGAGGACCCGATGATCGCGTCGCCGCCGATCGACACCGCCGTGGACTGGCCGAGGCCCGGCGGCGGTGAGCGTGGACGACATCTCGGTCGTCATGCCGCCCGAGCGCGAGATCACGCCCACGGGCCCGGGCGAGTAGGCCTTCGCCGCGTCCTTCGCGGGGCCGCCGATGCCGCCCATCTTGATCACGTCGGGGACGATGATCCCGAGGCAGTTCGGGCCGATGATCCGTGCCCCGTGCAGGCCGGCGAGCTCGACCATCTGCGCCACGTCGCCGCGCGGGATGCGCTCGGTGACGATCACGATCAGCTCGACGCCGTTCTCGATCGCCTCGAAGACGGCGTCCTTGGTGAACGCGGGAGGGACGGTCACCACGGAGCCCTTGATCGGGCCGCCGTGGTGCTCCACGGCCTGCGCGACCGTGTCGAACACGGGCACGCCGTGCACGTCGCGGCCGAGCCGGCCGGGCGTGACGCCGCCGACGATCTTGGCGCCCGCGCCGTAGTCGAGGCACTCGCGCGTGAGGTTCACCGCCTCGCGGCCGGTGATGCCCTGGACGATGAAGGTCGTGTTCTCGTCGATCAGGATGCTCATGCCGCGGCACCCTGGATCTTCTCGACGGCGCGGCGCGCGGCCTCGTGCATCGACACCGAGCGGTCGCAGTACTCCACGCCGTACTTCTCGAGGATCTTGAAGCCCTCGTCCTCCCACGCGCCCGGGATGCGGAAGATCGCGATCTTCTCCGCCGGGTCGTAGCCGAGCTCGAGGCACGCCTTGATCACGCCGCGGGCCACGATGTCCACGCGGGTGTTGGAGACGATCGACATCATCACGGCGATCTTGTCCACGCCCGGCTTCTGGAGGACGAGCTTGGCGAGCCCGGCCGCCTTCCGAACGGACGGGTTGCCGCCGATCTCGCAGTAGTTGGCCGGGCGCCCGCCGTGGGCGCGCACCGCGTCGAAGAGGGTGAGCGAGCCGCCGCCGGCTCCGATGACGAGGCCGAGGTCGCCGTCGAACTCGGTGACGTTGCCGGCCACGCCGCGGTGGTCCATGCCGTCGACCTCCTCGCCCGCGAGCTCGAACTCCGTGGGCTCGCGCGCCTCGCGCGTCTCCTCGTCGCCCACGCGCAGCTCCTTCAGGAGCGCCTTCTGGCGCGGCCGGGCCTCGTTCTCCATGTCCATGTGGGCGTCGAGCGCGACGAACGAGCCGTCCTCGAGCTCCCCGAGCGGGTTGATCTCGGCGAGCGTCATGTCGTAGTCCATGAACAGCTGGGCGAGCCGGGCGAGGATGGGGGTGATGCGAGTCAGCGGGCGGCCCGTGACGCCCGTGGATGCGACCACCTCCTTCGCCATGTAGTCGCTGAACGGCTCGATCGTCGAGAAGTGCCGGCGGCCGACCTTGTCGGGCTGCTCCTCGGCGACCTGCTCGATGTCGATCCCGCCGACGGGCGAGAAGATCATCACCGGCTGCTTCCGGAGGCCGTCCCAGACGACGCCCGCGTAGTACTCCTGCTTGACCTCGGCCTTCGGGTCCACGAGCACGCCGCGCGGCATGTGGCCGCCGATCTCGAGCTTCAGGATCTCCTTCGCGTACTCGGCCGCCTGGTCCGCGCTGTCGGCGAACTTCACCCCGCCGGCCTTCATGCGCCCGCCGGTGAGCACCTGGGACTTGATGACCGTCGGCCCGCCGATCCGGTGGGCGATCTCACGCGCCTCCTGGTCGGTCGTCGCGAACCCGAAGTCGGTCACGGGAATCCCGGCCCGCTTGACGATCTCGCGGGCCTCGTACTCGAAGAAGCGCATGGCGGCGCGGAACCCTACCTAAGGCAACGACACTCCCGGCAGACGCGGCGACCCGGACGGGCCCAGCTTCCCGGTGTGGAGCACCCACATGGTCGTGGAGATCGCTCCGTACCGCCCGCGCGTCACGCCGGTCCCGACCCAGCGCATGACGGGCGACAGCACGATGGCGCGGTGGGCCGGCGATGCCATCCAGCGCCGGAGCGTCCCGCCCACGTCGAACCTGCGCCCGCGGTGCATGGCGAGTGCCTCGCCGAGCGCCGCGAACCGGCTGCTCGCCTGAATCCGGCTGAGATGCGTGAAGGTGTCGCGCTCGAGCAGCCAGCGCGAGAAGCGCCCGGCCGATCCCATCAGCGAGCTCGACGTGCGCATCGCCGCCAGCCCGTGCGCTGCGCGGACCTTGTTCACCGCGCCGATCATCCTTGCCTCTGCCCGGTCAGCCGCGGTAGCCGCTCCCGCTCCCGCTGGAGCCGTGAGCACGCCGATCGCGGCTATCAAAGCCGTCAGCGTCGACTTTCGTGGCAACCCGTCCCCCTGTTCTTACGGCCTACGGGGTTAGCTGACGGGCTGGCGCTAAGAGAACGCCCCACCGGCAAGGCCGGCGATTCGCCCCAGTGGCTTGGTTCCCCCGTTCACGACTACGGCTAGCCGCGACTCGGCATTGACTCCCACCTCAGGCGTACCCCCCAGGGGGAGGAACTATGCGTGGCAAAGGAAACTCTCGCCAGGCGCGAGATTTCTTTGCCACCCCCTTGGTGAACACGCTCAATGCCCGTCGTTCGCCCGCCCGGAGGGGGCGGACTGGCGCGACTAGGCGCGTGCGGGCTCGAGCTCGTACGCCTCGGCGAGCTCGGGGTCCTTGCGGGCGAGCATCTCGGCGAGGTCGACCATCACCTTGCACTGCTTCCAGGTGGCGTCGTCCTGCATCTTCCCGTCGATCATGTGCACGCCGCGCCCGTCCGGGATCGCCTCGATCACCTTCTTCGCGAACTTCACCTCGTCGGGATCCGGCGAGAAGACCTTCTTCGCGATGTCGATCTGAGCGGGGTGGAGGGACCACGCGCCGACGCACCCGAGCAGGAAGGCGGCGCGGAACTGGGTCTCGCAGCCCTGCACGTCCTTGATGTCGCCGTACGGGCCGTAGAACGGCAGGATGCCGGCGCCGGCGCACGCGTCGACCATGCGCGCGATCGAGTAGTGCCACGGGTCCTGCTGGGCCGTGGGACGCGCCGCCTCCGGGTCGTCCGGGTCGGGGTCCTCGATCACCCGGTAGCCCGGGTGGCCGCCGCCCACGCGGGTCGTCTTCATCCGGCGGTTCGCGGCGAGGTCGGCCGGGCCGAAGCTCATGCCCTGCATCCGCGGGCTGGCGGTGGCGATGGCCTCCAGGTTGGTCACGCCCTGGGCGGTCTCGAGGATCGCGTGGATCAGGATCGGGCGGCTCAGCCCGGCCTTCGCCTCGAGCTGCGCAAGCAGGCGGTCGACGTAGTGGATGTCCCACGGCCCCTCGACCTTCGGCACCATCACCACGTCGAGCTTGTCGCCGATTGCGGCAACGAGCTGCATCAGGTCGTCGAGCATCCACGGGCTCTCGAGCGCGTTCACGCGCGTCCACAGCTGCGTCTCCCCGAGCTCCATCTCGGAGCCCACGCGGATCAGCCCGTCGCGGGCCGCCTCCTTGCGGTCCACGGGTATGGCGTCCTCGAGGTTGCCGAGCAGGATGTCCACCTGCGGCGCGATGTCGGGCGCCTTCGCGACCATCTTCTCGTTCGAGAAATCGAGGAAATGGATCATCCGCGAGGGCTTGAACGGGATCTCGGCCACCGGGTCGGGGGCGCCGATGGCGAGCGGCTTCAGGAAGTCTCTGGGGTTGCGCATTGAGCGCCGGAATCTAGCGCTACTAAGATTCCGCGGCCAATGGGCGAGACCGAGACGCGAGCAGTCCAGACGAACCAGGCCGAGCGCGAGGCATCGGGCGCGCGCCCGTATGGCCGCTACCTCGAGGACTTCGAGGTCGGTGCCGTGTACAAGCACTGGCCGGCCAAGACCGTGACCGAGGCGGACGACCATCTGTTCTGCCTCCTCACGATGAACCACCACCCGCTGCACATCAACGACGTGTACGCCGCCGAGTCGCAGCAGGGCCGGAACGTGGTCGTGGGGCCGCTGGTCTACTCGCTCGCGCTGGGCATGTCGGTGGCGGACGTGTCCGGCAAGGCGATCGCCAACCTGGCGACGGAGGAGCTCTCGCACCCGGCGCCCGTCTTCCACGGCGACACGCTGTTCGCCGAGTCCGAGGTGCTCGACGTGCGCCCGTCGCAGTCGAAGCAGGACCGCGGGATCGTGAAGGTCCACACCCGCGTCCTGAACCAGGACGGCACGCTCGTCGCGGAGTTCAAGCGGGCGGTTCTGGTCCCGCGGCGTCCGGAGTAGGGGCGTGACGGCGGATTCGGGGCCGGCCGGCCTGAGCGCGCGCCTGGACGACCTTGCCGGGCTTGCCCGGCAGATCCTGCCGAGCATGTTCGACGAGGCCACCGGCCTCTTCTCGCAGAAGACGCTCGTCGACGGGGACGGCTATCGCAACGCCGGTGGCGTCAACCCGCTCTACTCGGCGATGGCGCTGATCGGGATCCTGCGCCAGCCGGCCGTGTCGCCCGACGAGGTGGTCCCCGTGGGGCGGGCGCTCGACGCGCTCCACACGGTGGCCGGCGACGGCGGCCGCCAGGACGTCGTGGGCAACGTGCTCTGGGCCAGCGCGCTCGCGGGCGACGACCGGGGCCGCGCACTGGCCCGCGCGCTCGCGGACCGGCTGCCGGTGCGCCGGATGGGCTCCGTCGAGCTGGCCCACGCGCTCCACGGGATGGTCGCGACCGGGCGAACGTTCCCGGAGGAGGCCGCCCGCGCCCGCGAGGCCGCCGAGCTGTGCTCGGCCGAGCTCCTCCGCCGCTTCTCGCCCCGCGCGGACCTCTTCCACGGCGGCGGGTTCCGGCCCACGGGCGTGCGCACCGCGCGCGCGATCGGGATCACGAGCTTCGCCGCGCAGGTCTATCCGCTTCACGCGCTGGCCGCGCTCCACCGCTGGACGGGGGAGGCCCCGCCGGAGGCGCTGCGGCGCGTGGCCGACAAGATCACCGGCGTGCAGGGCCCGATCGGCCAGTGGTGGTGGATCTACTCGCCGTTCACGGGCACGATCCTCGAGGGCTACCCCGTCTACGCCGTGCACCAGGACGGGATGGCGTTCATGGGCCTCGCGCCGCTCGACGAGCTCGGCGTGGGCGACTACGCCGGGCAGCTGGCGCTCGGCCTGGACTGGCTCGTTCGCGGCGGGGAGCTGTCGGCCGACCTCGTGACGCGCGACCCGGCCTTCATCTGCCGCTGCATCCAGCGCAGTGGCAGCGACGTGGACTACACGTTCGGGATCTCGCGCCCCAACCTCCGGCGCGTGCTCGTCCGCCAGCTCAGGGCGCGCTCGCTCGACGATCAGACGGCCGCGGACCCGGAGGAGCTCGAGGTGGCCCGCGAGTGCCGCTCGTACGAGCTGGGCTGGCTGCTGTACGCCCAGGCGCTGGTCGCGGGGCGCGCGTCAGTGGACGCGTAGGCGGAACTCGGTCTCGTCGCGGCCGGGGGCGCTGCGCCGGCGGGCGCGCAGGTAGGGCGTACGGACGCGCACGCCGTAGCTGGGGGAGTACCAGCCCTCTTCGACGCGGAACTCCACGTCGCCGGCGGCCTCGACCGTGAGACGCCGCTCGCCGAAGCGCGCCTCGGCGCCGCCCTCCTCGACGGACACCTCGCAGCCCGGGGCGAGCGGGAACGTCCACGACAGCTCGTGAGCGCCCGTGCTCTCGACCGTGTCGCGCACGAGCAGCATGCCGGCGCCTGCGTCCAGCTCGATCCGGCGCTCGTGCACGGCGGGCGGGTCGAGCGACTCGTAGCCGTGGTGCCGCCCAGCGAACACGGTCCGGCCGGCCGGCTCGGCCCAGTCGATCAGCTCCGCATGCGTGCGGTCGCCCATCGGGAAGCGCGGGTAGGGCGGGAGCTCGTTCTGCTCCGCGCCGTCCACCTGGAGCGTCGCGTGCGCGGCCGTGGAGCGAAGCCCGAGCCGGAGGCGCTCGTCCTCGTAGTAGCTGTAGGTCCCGGGGTCGACCACGAGCGGCTGGTCCCCGGCGCAGAGCTCGAACGAGAGCTGGTCGTTGTGGGCGTGCCCGCCGCGGCCGTACACGCCGGTGTCGCCGCAGCGCACGATCGCGTACAGGTCCCCGCCGCGGAGCACGTACCAGCCGCCGTCCCGGTAGGCGGCTGACGCCCGGCGCGGGTCGGGCAGCGGCCTTCCGGCCTGCTCGAACAGGTGCAGGTGGGAGCGGAAGTCGGCGTTCGCGTAGTCGTCGAGCGGCAGGAAGCGCCCGTCGTCCGCGTCCCCGATCTGCGGCGCGAGGCCGTCGGGGCGCGTGTAGTCCGCCACGAACTCGAGCATCCGGTCGAGCCGCTCGCCGTACGAGTCCGGGAACGCGCCGGGCGCCGCGGCGCTGCCCACCACGAACAGCTCGGTCACGAGGCGGTGGTAGGGGATGGAGGCCTCGTGCCCGCAGCCGTCGGCGCGCACCTGATGGTCCATCTCCTTCACGAGCTCGCCGGCCGCGAAGGACGCCCAGTCCCTGCCCTCGGACCCGCCTGCGAAGAGGGCGGCCACGACGGCGAGGCCGGCGACGTCGGACAGGTAGTGGTTCGTCCGGGCCTCGGCCCACTCGAGGTGGCTCCGGATGAAGCGCCCGTGCAGCAGGAGGCTCTCGCCGGCGCGCCGGGACCAGGGCTGCGAGCCGGCCTCCGGGGCCGCGAGCGCCAGCGCCGCGACCCAGTTGGCGGCGCGGATCGCGACGTCCATCGTGCACAGCCAGTTCGCGCCCATCTCCACGGGGTTCGAGTCGATCCAGTGCTCGAGCTGGGCGCCGATCTCGTCCAGGTAGCGGCGGTCGCCGGTCGCCCGGAACGCGGCCGCGAGCAGTGGGAGGTGCTGGAAGCGCGACAGCTCCCAGGGAACCTTGATGTCGGACTCGTCGAAATGGAAGTCCCGGATCCGGCCGATGTGGCGGAGCGGCCACCGGCGCCCCGACTTGAAGTCGGCGCTCCAGTCGATCGGGTCGCCGAGCTCGACCGGCCCGGAGCCGAGCAGGTCGAACCGGTGCGCGGCCACGGCGTCCGCTCGCTCTCTCAGGCGGGCGAGCGCCTCGCCGTCGATGTCCGAGAGCGAGCGCTCCCAGCGCGCCACGGCAGGGAGCGCGGGGAGGGCGCGCTCGCGAAGCGCCTCGCCCAGCTCGGCGCCGCCGAGGGCCGCGCGCAGCTCGTCCGGGCCGGTCCGAAGCGGCCGTGCCCGCAGCCGCAGCTCGCGGGTCCCGCCGCGGAGCGTCCGCGAGGAGCGGCGCGCGACCGCACGCGCGGCGCCGCCCGCGCCGACCGCGCGGAGGCGGGCCGCCACGCGGCCGATCGGACCGGCCGCGGTCTCCGATGCCCTGCTCTCAGTGGACAAGCTCGGCTGGGGTTGGGGAGGGCGTGGGATCGCCCTGGGGCGGGTGGGCCGCGAGGTAGGTCACGGTCGAGACCTGCACGACGGCGACGAGCGTGCCGGCCGCCACGAGGCCCACAACGCCGAGCAGCGGCGCCACGACGATCGCCACCAGCGCGTAGGCCACCACGGCCGCCACGTTCACCTTGGCGAGCAGCGTGTAGCGCTTCTGCGTGATCAGGAGGCTCGAGTTCGGGAGCGTCACGAGCTGGGCGAACGCCAGCACGAGCATGACCTCGAAGATCGGGACCGAGAGCGGGTACTTGCCGCCGTCCACGAACGGGATGGCGAACGGGGCCGCGATCCCCGCGGCGCCCAGGACGAGCAGCGCCAGGGGCGCGACGCGCTTCGCCCAGTTCCGCATCATGTCGATCTGGGCCTCCTCGGAGTCGATCATGTCGCTCTGCGCCGTGCGCACCCGGATCACGGACACGAGCGCCGGTACCGGGCCGATCACCACGGAGATGTAGCGCGACGCCGCGCCGTAGCTCGCCACGGCGGTCTCGTCGAGCAGGGCGGCCACGAGGAACACGGTGGCATAGGCCCAGCCCGCCGAGGCAATCGAGTAGATCGTGAGCGAGGCGGACTCGCGCCCGAAGCCGAAGCGCCCCTCCCGGCCGGCGATCGAGCGGCGCGTCTGCCACGCGATCGGCCCCGCCACCACCACCGCCAGGGCGCCGACGCCGATCGCGAACGCGAGGCCCACCTGCTCGCCTGTCTCGAGGACGTTGAAGGTGGCCGCCAGGGAGCAGGCCAGGATGATCGTGCTGCGGAGCACCGAGATCAGCCCCCCGCGCGTGAACGCGAGCTGTGCCTGGTGGTGGAACACGGACAGCTCCACGGTGGCGTGGGCGAGCGTGTAGGCGACCCCCAGCCCGACGAAGGTGGCGCGCTCCTCGAGCGACTCCCCGATCCCGAGCGCGGTGGCGCCCAGGAACCCGAGCACCCCCGCCGCCAGCACGAGCAGGTTCCCGCTCCGCCACGCCACCCAGAAGCTGGTGCGCTCGCCCTCCCCGCGCGACACGCGCTCGGCCTCGGTGCGCACGTACCGGAGCCGCAGCCCGCCGGTCGCGGCGCCGCCCAGGAACTGCCCGACCGCCAGCAGCAGGACGATGAACGCGAAGCCGCTCACGTCCAGCGCATGCAGCAGCAGCACCGTCGTGGCGGCGCTCATCGCGCGTGCTGCCACGTCGAGCACGAATGTCGACGCGAAGCCGCGCGTGAACGTGGAAAGTCGTCTCATGAACCCGGTCCAGTATGCGGCCGTCACTATGGTTTCGCGCGGGGCAGACGGCCCCTGGTAGGAAACGTGCCCCGTCCTCACACACCCCGCACGCGGCGCCTCACCGTGGTCTCGGCGTATGCGCGCCGCCCGCTCACGCCCCGCGGCCAGCGTACTCAGGCGCTGGTGCGCAGCCTCGAGCGCGACTGGGAGGTCGAGCTGATCGCCCTCCCGGAGGCCCCGGACACCGGGAACGGCGGCGCCGCGCGCGGGAAGGCGCTCTGGCGCAAGGCCGCCGGCGGAGCGGTGCGAGCGGTCCTGCTCGACCGCTTCGAGCCCTGGAGCGCGAGGACGTTCCTGAACTGGAGGCCGGAGAGCGACGCCGCGCTGCTCGTGGGGTACCCCTGGTCGCCCGTCGCCCGCGCCGCCGCGCGCCTGCGCTCGGCGGGCGTGCCGTACGTCGTCGACTCCGGCGATCCCTGGGAGATCACGAAGCCGTACCCGTCGCGACCGCTGCCGTCCGAGTGGCGCGCCCGGCGCCTGGAGCCGGCGCTGTGGAGCGGCGCGGCCGGCGCGGTCGTGACCACGCCCCAGCAGCGCGACAGGCTCCAGGAGCACTTCCCGGACCTCCCGATGCTGGTCCGCCCGAACGGCTACGACCTCCCGGAGGGGGCCGCGATGCCGGACGGTGCGGGACCGCGGCCGCCGCGGGACCCGGGCTCCCTGCGGATCGCGCACTTCGGCATGCTCCTGAACCTGCGTGTGGACGTGGTCCCGTTCCTCGTGGCGCTGGCCCGAAGCGGCCGCTGGACGTCGATCACGTTCGAGCAGTTCGGCCACGACTTCGCAGGCACGCTGGACCGCGTCCCGCCCGAGGTGCACGTCGTGAGCAATCCGGCTCGCCCGTGGGCCGAGGTGATGGCGAGGGCGCCGGAGTTCGACGCTGCCCTCGTCGTCGGGAACCGGGTGGGGATCATGCTCCCGAGCAAGGCGATCCAGTACCTGACCCTCCCGATCCCGCGCGTTGCCCTTCCAGCGCGAAGGGACGACGATCCGCTGTTCGACTACGTGAGCGAGCGGCCGGCGTGGCTCGCCGTCACGCCCGAGGACCCGGACCTCGCGGAACGGGTCTGGGAGCACGTGAACGCGGACTGGTCCGAGGCCGACCTCAGCCCTCCGGCCGGCGAGGCATGGCCTGCGGTGGCCGACGAGGTGAGCGACTTCATCGGCAGGTGCGTGGGAGTGGAGCGCGCATGAGGATCCCGCCCGGGCTGCGCGGAGCGGTGCTGCGCCACGCCCCGAGCTCGGCGCTCCGGCTCGTGCGGCGGCTCCAGCGCTCGCGAAGGCGCCTGCGCTACCGGATGCGCACGCGCGCCGAGACGGAGGCCGTGAGCCGCGCCGACGTGGTCGCGGCGCTCCGCGAGGCGGGCCTCGGACCCGGCGACGGCGTCTTCTTCCAGTCGGCGATGAGCCCGTTCGGCCAGATCGAGGGCGGGCCCGAGACCGTGATCGCCGCGCTCGACGAGGTCGTCGGCGAGGACGCGCTGGTCGCGATGCCCGCCTTCGCCTTCCGCGGGAGCGTGCTCGAGCACGTGCGCGAGGACCCGCGCTTCGACGTCCGCTCGACTCCGTCCGCGATGGGGGCCGTCTCAGAGCGGTTCCGGCAGCGGCCGGGCACCGAGCGCAGCCTCCACCCGACCCACTCGGTGTCCGCACGCGGCCCGGGCGCGGCCGCGCTCGTCGAGGGCCACGAGCGGGCCGCGACGCCGTTCGGGTCGGGCACGCCCTTCGAGCGGATGGTGGAGCGGGGGATGCACCAGGTCTGGTTCGGCACGGACGTGCACGCGTTCACGCTCTACCACACGTTCGAGTGCCTCGAGGGGCGCCGCTTTCCGATCGACGTGTTCGCGCCCGACCCCGTCTCGATGGCGTGCGTCGACGCGTCCGGCCGCGAGCTGACCGTGGAGACGCTGATCCACGATCCGGAGGTGGCCCAGCGCCGGATCCGGTCGGATGCCCGGCAGGAGGTCCGCCGCCGGATGCTGGCGGAGGGCGTCATGCGCGCCGTGCCGCTGGGCCGCTCCGAGGTGCTGGTGTGCAGTATCCCGGCCATGTTCGAGCTGCTCGATCGCCTTCTCGACGAGGGCCTGACGATCTACGACATCGAGGTGGAGGGACCGCGTGACGCCTGACCCACGGGTGCTGGGGCTCCTGGAGCCCGCGCTCGCCGCGCTGCCGCGGATGATCCTGCCCTCGGGGCTCGCGTGCTACGAGGTTCGGGACGGCGATCCCGAGCCGCACGGCGAGTCGGTCCGCTACTCGCTGATCGTGCTGCTCGGCCTGCTGCGGGCCCGCGAGGCCGGGCTCGACTCGCCCGTGGAGGCCGGGGCTCTCCGCGACTCGGTGGACGCCGCGCTCGAGCGGCCCGAGGTCACGCCCGGCGACGTGGCGCTGCGGCTCTGGGCCGAGTCGCGCGACGACCGCGGCGACGCGAGCCGGCTCGTCGTGGAGCTCGCGGCCTCGCTCGGGCGCTTCGGCGGCCTGGCACCGCGCGAGGGACTCGAGCTCGCGTGGATCGTCACCGGCCTGGCGCCGTTCGCGGGCGAGGTGGAGGGAGCCGCCGACCTGCTCGTGCCCGCCGTGGACCAGCTGCTCGAGAACCAGACCGGCGCGGGGCTGTTCCGCCACTTCGGCGACCGCCGCGCGCGGCGCCGGTTCCCGAACTTCGCCACCGAGATCTACTCGGTGCTCGCGCTGGCGAGCGCGGCCCGCCACGGCTCCGACGCGCGGACGCTCCCGGCCGCCCGCCGCGCCGCGGACGTGCTGCTCGAGCGGCAGCTGCCCGACGGCGGCTGGCCGTGGCTCTACGACGCCGACCGCGGCACGGTGGTGGAGCGCTACGAGGTCTACTCCGTCCACCAGCACGGCATGGCGCCGATGACGCTCCTCGAGCTGGCCGACGTGACGGGCGACGAGCGGTACGCCGCGGCGGCGGAGCGCGGCGTGCCGTGGATGTTCGGGGCCAACGAGCTCGGCGAGCACATGGCCCCGTTCGAGCGCGGCCTCACGCTGCGCTCGATCAGGCGGCGGCGCCCGCTCGACCGGCTCTGGCTCTACGCCAACACCGCGGGCTCGTACGCCGGCGGCGGCGGACGCCGGCCCGCGCGGCTGCTCGAGGTGAACCCCACCTGCCGCCCCTACGAGCTGGGCTGGCTGGTGGAGGCGTGGGCGGGAAGGCTCGGCGTCAGCCCGAGCTGAGGTGCGCCGGGCGGCGCCGGAGCAGGCGGCGCGTCGCCGGCTTGAGCCGCGACAGGAGGAACGCCCGGTACGCGGGGTGGAGCTTCAGCCGGAAGCGGCGCTCGTCGTCGCGGTGGTCCACGGCGATGCGCGGGATGCAGAGCGGGCCCGCGTCCGGCTGGCCTCCGAACGGCAGCGTGAACGCGAACGAGTAGCCGGCGTCGGCCGCGGCCTCGGCGACCCGCGCCGACCACAGCCCGAACGGATAGGCGAGCGAGTCGCACCGCCCCGTGCGCGCCTCGATCCGCCGGCGCGAGTCGAGCAGCTCCTGCCGCAGCGCCTCGTCGCCGAGCTCCGTGAGGGTCGGGTGGGTGAGCGTATGGCTGCCGATCTCGTGGCCGTTCTCGGCCATCTCCTCCACCGTGGCCCAGGTGAGCGACCGCATCACCGCCGGGTAGTCCCTCAGCCGGTCCTCCACGCGCGGCCAGCTCAGGGCGCCGCCCTCGTCCACGAGCGGCGGCAGCACGAAGAAGATGCCGCGGAAGCCGTGCGCCTCCAGCAGCGGGCGCGCGATCTCGCCGTTGTCGAGGTAGCCGTCGTCGAACGTCAGGAAGGCGAGCCGCTCGCGCGGCCGCTCCCCTCGCCCGAGCCGCTCGAGCTCGGCCGACCCGCCGGACGAGTAGCCGAGCCGGCTGAGCGTGGCGAGCTGGCGCTCGAAGGCGGCGGGCGTGATGGACGTGAACGGCGGGCCGTCCTCGGCGATGGAGTGGTACGCGAGGAAGACGGCGGCGGCGCTTCGGTTCCGCAGCGGCGCGCGCCTCATGGGGAGGGGTTGGCCGCGAGCAGGTCGTCGTACAGCGACGCGACCCGGCCGTATACCTCGTCTCGGTCGAAGGCGCGCACGCGCTCGCGCGCCGCCTCGCCGAGCCGGTCGCGGGTCTCGGCGTCGGCCAGGAGCCGGGCGACCCCGTCACTGAGCGCCTGGGGGTCGGCCGCGGGAACCAGCAGGGCCTCCCGGCCGTCCGCGACCACGTCCGGGATCCCTCCGACGTCCGTCGCCACGACGGGGCGGCCGTAGCTCATCGCCTCGAGCAGGGCGACCGGCAGGCCCTCCGAGAGCGACGGCATCACGAACACGTCGCAGGTCGAGAGGAGGTCGTGCTTGGCATCGCCGTCCACCCAGCCGTGCCAGCTCACGCGCGGCTCGCTCTCGCACAGCGCCGCCAGGCCGGGCGGAGGCTCGCCGCTTCCGGCGAAGACGACCTCCACGTGCGGGGACGCGGCGAGGAGCGCGGGCACGGCCTCGATGAGCACCGCGCCGCCCTTCGCGGGGTTGCGGAAGCCGCCGATGTAGAGAGCGCGCGGCGGCCTGCCGTTCGCGGCTGCCGCCGGCGCGCCGGCCGCGGCGGGCAGGGGCGGCGCGGCGTTCGGCACCACCCTCACGTCGTCCACGCCGAACAGCTCGCCGAAGCGGCGCGCGCCCGCGCTCGACACGCTCACGACGACGTCGGCCCGGCGCACACCGGCGCCCAGAAGCCGCCTTCGCCACGGGCTCAGCCGCGCTCCGAACGCATCGATGTCGCCCGCCCCGGCGTGCACCTGGAGCAGTACCGGCCGTCCCGCCGCGGACGCGACCGCCACGGCCAGCGCCTTTCGGTAGATGCTGCCCCGGATGGCGGTGTGCACGTGCACGAGCCGGCGCCCGTCGCCGCGGCACCAGCGCGCGAGCTGCACGAGCGAGCGCAGGAAGAGCAGGGTGCGGCCAACCGGCTCGCGGCCGCGATAGGTCACGATCAGGTCCAGCGTGTACCGCTCGGCCAGCGGCGAGCACAGCATGTCGCGCATCACGGCGGCCATCCCGCCGCCACGCGTGCGATCCGGCCCCACGTGCACGACCCTGCCCAGTCGCCGCGAGCTCATCTCCATGGAAAGTACATCGGTTTGAAATTGCCGGCCTGCGCCGCAATCTGTGCTTCACTGGCCAAATGCAGGGAATAGGCGGCACCCGCGTCCCGAATGCGGGCGGGCCACTCGTGGTGGCGGGCGCGGCCGTCGCCAGCGTGGTCGCCGGCGCCGTGGTGGTCCGGATGCCCGTCCTGGCGGTCGCGTTCGCCGCAGCCGCGGGGGTCGGGATGCTCGCGCTCGTGGGGTCGCGGCTGCTGCTGCTGAAGGGCCTGCTCGCGATCGCGCCCTGGGTCGTCGTCTTCTCCTCCCTGGTCCCGGGGAACACGCGCACCGCCACCGCCCTTGCGATCGCCGTCACGCTGCTCGCGGTCACCTCGCCGCTCCGGTTCCGCGGCCTGCTGGGCCCGGTGGCGGCGGCGGTGTTCGCGATCGCCGTCCTCGGACAGGCTGTCTTCGCCGACAACGCGGACAAGGCCGAGCAGGCGATCGGGTTCCTCGTGTTCCCGGCCGTGGCGCTCGCCGTGCTGAGCGAGCGCGGGCGCGAGGTGCTTCCGCAGGTGCGGAACGTCGCCGTGTACAGCGGGCTTGCCGCGCTCACGGCTCACCTGCTGGTCGTGGTCGCGGGCCTCGGCCGGGCGGACACCAAGTACGGGGCGGGGGAGAAGCTCGGCCTCGTGGAGGGCGCGCCGCACGAGATGGCCCTGCTCGGCGTGGTGATCGCGGCGGCGGGCCTGACCATGAGCGAGAAGGTCAGCGTGCGGGCGGCCTTCTTCGGCATAGGCGCCCTGCCCGCCCTGCTCTCGGGCGTCCGCTCCGCAGCGCTCGCGAGCGCCCTGATCCTGGTCGTGATGCTGTTCGAGTCGCGCATGAGCGCGCGATCGGTCGCGGTGTTCGCGCTCGCGGTGGTCCTGGGCCTCCTGGGAGGGGCGGGCACGGTGCTCTCCGAGCGCCTGGCCTCGACCTTCGGCGAGGGAACGACGGTGCAGAGCGCGAGCTCGACGCGCACGGTGATCTGGGATGTCGCGATCGACAACTGGTCCGACGCCGGGCCGGCCGGGTGGATGTTCGGGACCGGCCTGCGGTCGATCCCGGAGTTCCAGCTCCGGGAGCTCGGCACGCCCTACGTGGGCCACAGCGACGTGATCGAGCTCGGCGTTCAGATCGGGCTGGTCGCGCTCGTCGCGTGGGCCCTGCTGTGGGTCGCGCTCTTCCGCGCCCGCCTGCGGCCGATCGTGTTCGTGCCGGTCGTCGTCTACGCGGTGATCAACGGGGCGATCGGCTACGCCATCCCGCTCACGCTGGCGCTCGTCCTGGGGGCGGCGTGCCGCCGCCAGGAGGACGCGGCCTCGCCCTAGAGCCCGATGTCGGCCGCGGTGCGGCCCATCATGATGTGGTCGTGGAACACGACGCTCGTGCCGGTGTGCGAGGACGAGCGGTACACGCCGGTCTTGTAGTACGCGCGGCCGAACTCGATCGTGGTCGCGGACGCCGTCTGGCCGCCATTCGTGAGCGTCTGCGGACGGCCGCCGAGGTAGACCCCGACCGAGCCGTTGCTCGACGACGAGAAGCGCACCCGGACCGCCACGTCGTGCCAGGCGTCGCGCGCCAGCGCCGGCGAGCGCCAGTACGTCTCGGAGGAGTCGCCCCGCCGGAGCTCGAACCGGAAGCGGCCGCCGGCCTCGGGGCCGATGACGAAGAGCGCCAGCGCCGGCGATCCCTCGCCGTTCGTGGAGTACTGAACGACCTGCTGCCAGCGGTCCTCCAGCGTGGAGGTCCCCGCGAGCCGGATCGCCTGGCGGAAGAAGACCGCCTGGCCCTCGTCGAACGACGGCCCCGTGACCTCCGCCCGGTTGCCGCCCGCGGCCTCGTCGCCCGGCCTGACCTCGAAGCGCGCCGACTGGCCACCGATGAAGGCGCCCGGGTTCCCGACCGCCCGGATCCGGTCATCCGTCTCCGCCTGGATGGTGCGGAAGGGGGAGAGGCCGCTCTCGAAGCCGGCGAGGAAGAACGGGTTGCCGTCGCCCACCGGGAGCGAGGGCCCGGCGCCCGGCGACGTGCCCGGCGCACCCGCCACACGGACGGTGCGGCGGGCCGACACGGTGCGGCCGCTCCTCAGCTTCGCCACGGCGCGCAGGCGGTGGGGGCCGGCCCGAAGCTCCGTGGCGTCCAGCGTGGCCTCATAGGGAGTCTCGTACTGGGTGTCGACGAGCCTGCGTCCCGAGTAGAACCTCACGCTCTCCACGGCGGACGGCCGCGAGGCCTCGGCCTCCAGCTCGACGCGTGAGCCCGAGATCGTCGCTCCCTCGTCAGGCGTCTCCCACACGAGCCGCACGCGCGGGCCGGCGACGCGCACGAGCAGGGCGGCGCTGCGCTTCAGCCGGTACGCGCGACCGCCTCGCGGGTGCGCGGCGATCCTCCGGTAGGAAAGGCGAGCCGCGGCGCCGTCACGCTGCCGGACGGGACGCCAGAGCAACACGCGGAGCTTCCTGCGCCCGGCGTTGCGCACGACGAGCGTGCGGCCGGCGGGAAGGCGCGCGGCCCAGACCCCCCGCGCGCGGCGGACGTCGCGTGCGCGGACCCGGGCGCGGCGGAGCAGGTACCTCCCGGCGCGGGCGGGCGATGCGCCCGTGCGGACGCGCTGGTAGGTGAGCCGGCCGCGGCGGCTCGTGACGATGTAGGCGCCGGTGCGGCCGTCGAAGGCGAGCCGCGAGTCGGCGGGAGCCCGGACCGAGAAGGAGGTGGCCTTGTGCTTAAGGACGCGTGCCTCCGCCGGGGCGGCGGGAATGAGCGCTACGAGAGCGATTGCGGCCACCGCGAGGCGGCCCATCTTGGGGCGGCTGGGCATGAGGCTCTCGTCGACACGCGCGGGACGCGCGCCGGAGCCCCACAGGGGCGACTGGACGTATGTTCGATGCCGCCTGCGGGGGGTCTTTCAGCGGCGCATCCGCAGGCGCTCGCGCGCAACGAGCCCGGCGAACTGGACGTTCGTCACGAGGTACCGGCGGGCGAGCCGGCGCGGCTCCTGGAGGAGCCGGTAGAGCCATTCGAGCCCGAGCCGCTGGAGCGGGCGGGGCGCCCGGCGCGTCACGCCCGCGATCACGTCCACCGACCCGCCGACGCCCATGGCGAACGGCGTGCCGAGCGACGGCCCGTAGTCGTCAAGGAACAGCTCCTTCAGCGGCGACGTCATGGCCACGAACAGCATGTCGGGGCGCGCCGCGCGAATCTCCTCGACGATGCCGGCGGCCTCGTCGGCGCCGAAGTATCCGTGGTGCGAGCCCGCGATCGTCAGCCGCGGATGGCGCCGCCGCAGCCGGGCAAGGGCCTCACGGAGCACGGACTCGCGCGCCCCGAGGATGTACACGCGGTGGCCCCGCTCCTCGGCGCGCTCGAGCAGCCGGATGAAGAGGTCGATGCCCGCCACCCGCTCCGGGAGCGGGCGCCCGAGCAGCCGCGACGCCCAGACGACTCCCTGCCCGTCCGCCGTGACCAGCCCGCACGCGGAGACCGCGTCCCGTAGCCGCGCGTCGCCCTGAAGCGTCACGAGCTTGGCCACGTTCACGCTCATGTGCTGGAAGTAGCCGCCATCCTCGATCGCCTGCTCGCAGCGCGCGACGGCGTCGTCGAAGCGCACCGCGTCGAGGGCGACCCCCAGGACCTCGACCCGGCTCATGGGCTAGCGCGGCTGGGAGCTTCCGCGGCCGGCGGAGCGCGTCGCGGCGCTCGCCTCGACCTCTCGCGGGCCCGCCGGCAGGATGTCCTCCTGCAGCGGATCCGTGAACAGGCCGCCGACGCCGGGGCCGCGGTAGTAGTAGCTGCTCCGGCGCGTGGACGCCCCGTTCATGACGACGCCGAGCACCGGCGCGTTGACGTTCGAGAGCTGGTCGCGGAGCCGCTCGGCCGCGTCACGATGGCTGCGCCCGAGCCGCACGACGACGACCACGCCGGTCACCTCGTTGACGATCGGGATCGCGTCCGCGACGAACGACACCGGCGGGGTGTCGATGATCACGCGGTCGTAGTGCTCCTCGCCCCACGCGATCAGCTCGCGCATGCGCTGCGAGTCGACCAGCTCGGCGGGGTTCGGCGGCAGCGGTCCCGCGAGCAGCACGTGCACGCCCTGGACGTTCTCGAGCGCCGTCGCGAGGTCCTGCACTCCGGCCAGCACCAGGCTGAGGCCACGCGGGCTCACGAGCCCGAGCTGCGCTCCGACGGTGGGCCGGCGCAGGTCCGCCTCGATGTAGAGCACGGACTTGCCGGCCTGGGCCTCGGCGAGGGCGAGGTTCCAGGAGACCGTCGTCTTGCCGTCCTGAGGCGCCGCGGAGGTCACGAGCAGCGACTTGATCTCATGGTCGATGTTGAAGTAGCGGAGGTTCGTGCGCAGCATCCGGAACGCCTCGCCCTCGGCGCCGGACGCCGCGAGGCCGCGCGCCTCGGCCGAGCGCGAGATCGCACGGCTCTCGGGGATCGACGCGAGGATGGGAAGGTCGAAGATCGCGGCGACCTCGGCGGGCTCGGTGAGCCGGCGGTTGAGCAGCTCGCGCAGGAGCGCGAGCGCAATGCCGAGCACGAGCCCGAGCAGGATGCCGAGCGCGACGTTCCGCGCGGTCTTGGGCGCCGACGCCTCCTCAGGCGGCACGGCGGGCTGCACGAGCTCGGCATTGCCGGTCTGGAGGGACGCGAAGATCTCGAGCTCGCGCGCCTGGCGGGCGAGCTCCGCCGCCTCGGGCGTCGTCGCCTCCTCGGGCTCGAGCGCGTCGAGCTCGCTCTGGACGAGCCGCTGCGCCTCCTGGACCTTCGCGCGGTCGGCCTCGCGCCGGAACGCGATGTACTGCCTCGCGAACGTGTTCGCCAGCGCCGCCGCGAACCGCGGCGACCCGTTCGTGGCCTCGACCGCGATGATGTCCGACTCGCCCTCCGGGACCACGGAGACCTTGCCCTGCACGGCCTCGGCCGTGAGCCCCGGGCGAGCGAGCTCGCGCGCCGTGCGCGCCGCGATCCCGCGCAGCGAGACGAGCTTCAGGTTGGTCGCGGCCTCCCGGCCCGGGTCGGTCTCCTCGTTCGCGAGCGGGGCGCCGAAGAACCGCTCATCGAGGCCGGGGTCGCGGAACAGGAGCGAGGCGGTGGCCGTGTACTCCTTCTCCTGCGCCAGCGAGAAGACCAGCGCCGCTCCGGGGACGACTAGGAGGCAGGTGAGGAGCAGCGCCCAGTTGCGTCGCAGGATCGCAAGCGCCCGCGCGCCGGGCTTGGCGTCCCCCGGGTCAGCCGGGAAGGCGCCGCCGTAACGCGAAGACGGCGGGAAGGGGGTTAGTTTTGCCACGCCAGCGATCCGCTGTGGTGAGTCCTGTCGGGAGCGGCTCATGGTATTGGTCGGAAGCGACGGCCTGCCGCGCCCAGTCAGCCTGTCGCCCTCGCGCGCCCGTCCTGGAGCGCCGCAAGGATTGTTGCAGCAACCCGATCCGCCGCGTGTCCGTCCCAGAGGGGGATCGCGCACGGCGTCGGGGGCTGGGGCGACAGCTGTACGTCCCGGATGGCGACCGGGTCGTCGCCGAGCAGCGTGTTCGTGCCCTGGGTGAGCGTCACGGGGCGCTCGGTGTTGGCACGGAGGGTGTAGCACCGCACGCCCAGGGCCGCGGCCTCTTCCTGCACGCCGCCGGAGTCCGTCAGGATCGCTCCCGCGCCGGCCTGCGAGCGACACGAAGTCGAGGTACCCGAGCGGGGGCACGCAGCGCACGCCCGCGGACTCGAGCTCGGCGAGCCGGCCGAGCGCCTCGAGCGCCGCACGGGTGCGCGGATGCACCGGGAACACGGCCGGGTGGCGCCGGCCCAGGCGGGCCAGCTCGTCAGCCACGGCATGAAGCCGCGCCGGGTCGTCCACGTTGCTCGGCCGGTGAAGCGTGATGAGCACGTACCCGCGCTCCTCGAGCCCCAGCGGAGCCCATGCCTCGCGCGCCCGCGCGGTGTGCTCGTACTTCCGGAGCGAGTCGATCATCGTGTTGCCCACGTAGTGCACGCGGTCAGCCGGGATGCCCTCGCGCTCGAGGTTCTCGGCCGCCTCGGGGCTGTGGGTGAACAGGAGGTCCGACAGGCGGTCGGTGAGCACCCTGTTCACCTCCTCGGGCATGGTCCAGTCCCAGGAGCGGAGGCCGGCCTCCACGTGCGCCACGCGGATGTCGAGCTTGGATGCGGCGAGCGCGC
The DNA here is from genome assembly GCA_963741455.1 of uncultured Thermoleophilaceae bacterium. Taxonomy (GTDB): domain Bacteria; phylum Actinomycetota; class Thermoleophilia; order Solirubrobacterales; family Thermoleophilaceae; genus JACVRW01. The sequence continues at coordinate 355,672 of CAVUIF010000002.1, read as the reverse complement.
CGGCGAGCGTCGAGTTCACGTCTCCGCCGACCACGACCAGCGAGGGCGACCGCTCGAGCATCACCTCCTCGAGCGCCATCAGCGCGCGCCCGGTCTGCTCGCCGTGCGTTCCCGAGCCGATCCCGAGGAACACGTCCGGGCGCGGCAGGCCGAGGTCGCGGAACATCTCGTCGGACATCCGCTCGTCGTAATGCTGGCCCGTGTGCACCACGAGCTGGCTCAGGTCGGGGCGAGCGGCCAGCGCGTCGATGACCGGCCCCATCTTCACGAAGTTGGGCCGGGCGCCTACGACATGAAGGATGTCGAGCCCGAGGCTCAGTACGCCCCCCGGCCAGAGAGCACCGCGGGCAGCGTGGCGAGCAGGATCTCGACGTCACGCGCCAGCGACCAGCCCGCGACGTACTGGTAGTCGAAGCGGACCATCTCCTGGAACGGGGTCTCGGAGCGGCCATAGATCTGCCACGGGCCCGTGAGCCCCGGCCGGAGCTGGAGCCGGCGCAGGTGCCAGTCCTCGGCCAGCGCCTCGGTCTCCGGCAGGATGAGCGGCCGGGGGCCGACGAGGCTCATCTCGCCCCGCAGCACGTTGATCAGCTGGGGCAGCTCGTCCAGGGAGAGGCGCCGCATGGTGCGGCCGACGCGGGTGATCCGCGGATCGTCGTGGATCTTGAACATGACCCCGTCGGTCACGTCGTTGCTGGACATGTGCTCGAGCTTGCGCTCCTCGGCGTCCCTGTACATCGAGCGGAACTTCAGGAGATGGAAGACGGCTCCGTCACGGCCGGCACGCGCCTGCCGGAAGAACACCGGGCCGCGGCTCTCGAGCTTGATCGCGATCGCGACCACGAGCAGCGCCGGCGCCAGCATCACGAGCAGGATGCTCGAGACGATCACGTCGAGCGCGCGCTTGGCCGCCTGCGAGGCGCCTCCGAGGCGCGGCGTGCCGAGCGAGAGCACCGGCAGGCCGCCGACCTGGCCGAGCGAGCGGACGCCGTCCAGGAACTCGAACAGGCGCGGGATCACGTCCACGGCCACGCTCTGGTCGCGGCAGACCCGGATGCACTCGAGGAGCTGCTGGTGGGTGGCGCGGGAGAAGGCCACGATCACGCGGTCGATGGAGTGCAGCCTGATCACGTCGTCGAGGTCCGCAAGCCCGCCGAGGTGAGGCAGGTTCGCGTTGCCCGTGTCGTGCACCTCGTCGTCGACGAAGCCCACGGTCACGAGCCCGAACTGCTCGTTGCGCTCGAGCTTGTCGACCACGTGGCCGGCAACGAATCCCGAGCCCAGGATCAGCGTGCGCTGATGAAGCGAGAGCGACCGGTGGAGCGTCGCGCGCACCCCGGCGCGGGCGAAGCTGCTGATCAGGAGCGTGGCGCCGAGCGTCCAGGTCGTGAACGTGAACGCATGGTCCGCGCCGACGATCGAGGCCGCGCCGTAGACGACCCAGCTGAAGAGGAGGGCGGCTACGACCATGCGCGGCGTCTCGACGACGCCGCTGACCCAGGTCCTGAGGTCGTTGCTCCCGTACAGCCCGAGCGTGAACATCAGGAAGGGCCACGCGACAGCGGCGGTCGCGAGCAGGAGGAGCGCGTCGCTCGAGGTGACGCTCGACGCGATCACCGCGGTGGTCGCGCCCGTCAGGCCCGAGAGCAGATCCGTCGCCGCGAGGAGGCCGCCGAGCAGCGTCGCCCGCTGAGATCCGCGCGAAGCCGTGATTACGGGTGCGAGGACCTCACGGTCTGAAGGTGTGGCTACTGAACTTTCCATGTTTTTGGGGGGTGTTGGGGGTGGGTTTAACCCGAACGACTCATTACCAAGCGTCTAGTTGCGCCGTTCCCCTACAGGCCAGTACCCCGGCGTCGCCCTCCGAAGCTACTCGACAGGCGCTTCGCGGCACTTGAGATGCTTCCGCTGTCCTTGGCTTCCGCACTCTTCGATAGAACATAGATCGGTTTGGGAGAGTTCGCCACCGCTCGTCCGGCCGGGCTCGCCAGGTTGACCCTCGTCGGGACCTCGCTTCTCCCGGCGGGACTCACCCTTTTCTTCTCGTTCAACGCGGGTGGATACTTCGCCGGCGCCCCTGCCGTGGCGGCCACGTTCCTTGGCCTTCTCCTCCTTCTGAGGGTAACGCTCGCAGAGGACCCCTTCGCAGGATTTACCCGCGCTTTAGTGGTTGTGGCCGCCGCGCTCGGCCTGTTCGTGGCCTGGACGCTGCTGTCGGCGTTCTGGTCCGACGCGCCCGCCCGCGCGATGATCGAGTTCGACCGGGCGCTCGCCTACTGGCTGGCGCTCGTGCTCCTTGCGTCGTTCCCGCGCGACCCGGAGCGGATCGCCTGGGCGCTCCGCGGGCTGGCGGCGGCGATCGTGATCGTGTGCGCCGCCGGGTTCATCACACGCACGCTTCCGGAGCTGTGGCCGCTTGACGAGAGCCTCAGCGAGGCGCGCCTCAGCTACCCGCTGACGTACTGGAACAGCGTCGGGCTGATGGCGGCGCTCGGGCTCGTGCTCTGCCTGCATCTTGGCGCGAGCGAACGGGAGCCCCGCGTCATCCGCCCGCTGGCCGCGGCCGCGCTCCCCGTCCTCGGGGCGACCCTGATCCTGACCCTCTCGCGGGCCGGCATCGGCGTGGCGGCGATGGGAGCGCTTCTCTACGTCGTCGTCGCCCGTCCGCGCGGGCTGCCCGCGGCGCTTCTGAGCGTCGGGGCTCCTCTGGCCCTGGCGATGGCCGGCGCATATGGCGCCGAGGAGCTCACCGGGAGCGATCCCACCGGCCGGGAGGGGATCGACGAGGGCGGCGACCTCGCGCTCAGAGTTGGCGCGTGTGCGCTAGCCGCGCTCGTGCTCCGGGCGGTGCTCCTGCCGCTGGACGCCCGCCTCGAGCGGGTCCGGGTCGCGCCCGAGACGCGGCGGCGGCTCGGGTGGGGCGCCGTGGGCGCGTGCTTCCTCGTGCTCGCCGTGGGCGCGGTGGCGGTGAACCTGCCGTCCGAGGTCTCCGAGCGCTGGGACAGCTTCACCTCCGACGACCGGGTCGGCAACGTCGAGGAGGAGAGCAGGCGCGGCCGGCTGTCCGACTTCGGCAACAACGGCCGGCTCGACCAGTGGGAGGTGGCGCTCGAGGGCTTCTCGAGCTCACCGGTCACCGGCGAGGGCGCCGGGGCCTTCCAGCAGCGCTGGCAACAGGACCGGCCGGACGACCTGAAGGTGGAGGACGCGCACTCGCTCTACCTCGAGACGCTGGCCGAGCTCGGGCTCGTGGGCCTCCTGCTGCTCCTCACGGCGCTCCTGGCGCTGCTGGCGGCGTTCGCGGCGCGGGCCCGCGGCGACGAGCGGCATGCCTACGCCGTGCTGCTCGCGATGGGGGTCGGGTGGGCGCTGCACGCGGGTATCGACTGGGACTGGGAGATGCCGGCGGTCACGTTCTGGCTGTTCGCGGTCGGAGGGCTTGCGATCGCCGGCGCGGGCACGCACCTCGCTCCGGGCCGCTTCGCGCGCGTCGGGATCGGCGTGGGGCTGCTCGCGCTCCTCGCGACGCCGGCGCTCATGGCCCTCTCACAGGCGCACCTGAACAACGCCTACGAGGCGTTCAAGCGAGGGGACTGCCCCTCGGCGATCGACTCGGCGCTCGCGTCAACCTCGGCCGTCTCGGTGCGGCCCCAGCCGTTCGAGCTGATGGGGTATTGCGACGTGAGGCTGGGTCAGCCGGAGCTGGGCGTGGAGCAGATGGAGAACGCGATCAAGCTCGAGCCCGGAAGCTGGGAGGCGCACTACGGGCTGGCGCTGGCGCTCGCGGCCTCGGGCCGGAACCCGCGCGCCGCCATCGACCGCGCGCTCGAGCTGAACCCGCGCGACCCGCTGGCGCGCTCCGCGGCGCGCGCCTTCCGCAGCACCGACGACCCCCAGAAATGGAGAAGGCGGGCCCTGAGGGCCCGCCTTCCGATTCTCTAGGCCCGAGCTCGAGAGCTCGGGAGAGACGCTCGACTACTCGCGCGCCTTCCAGCGCAGCGTGCCGCCGACTGCCAGCAGAGCGACTCCGCCGAGAATGAGCGGAATCGTGAAGAAGCCGGTGAACGGAAGCGAGCTGCTTCCGCCCGTGGCCGCGACCTGCTCGGTCGGCTGGGTGTCACCGCCGCCCTGGTTCTGGCCCAGGACGTTCCCATTGCCGTTCTCGTTCTCCTTCGGCTCCACCTGCTTGTACTGGTTCGTTGCCGCGTTGCCGCTGCCCGAATTGCCGGAAATTGCGAGTCCGGCGCCCGTGGTGCTCAGCATCAGCCCCGCCACGATCATCAGCGTGAGCGCGAGTCTTGACTTCATCCAGGTTCCCTTCCCATGGCGATAGTGCGACGCGGCAGCCTGACGGCGAACCCGCTGCTTGAGCTCGTCCAGCTCGAGCGGCGTGGTGACCGGCCGCTCGGAGCGCAGGCGCTCGGCGAGTTGGGCGAGGTCCGCAGGAGTCCGATCATCGCGATTTGAATGATCCATCGGAGCCTTATACGAAGCTGAGCGGCGATTCCTGATCATGCGCGACGAGGAATTTGAAGAGCTGTTCGACGAGCACGCCCCCGGCTTGCTTGCTTTCCTCGTCTACAGGACCGGTGACCGCACCCTCGCAGAGGACGTGCTCGCGGACACCTTCGAGCGTGCCCTCAGGGCCCGCAGGCGCTTCGATCCTCGCCGGGCGAGCCGGAAGACGTGGCTCTATGCGATCGCGCTCAACCTCCTCCGCGACCAGTTCCGGCGCGGCGAGGCGGAGACCCGCGCGTATCAGCGGGTGGCGGTGCCCGAGCCCGAGGACACGGCGCTCGCCGACCTCGAGCGCCGGGACGAGCTCGCGGCCGCGATGGCGCGGCTGAGCCCCGAGGAACGGGAGGCCGTGGCGCTCCGCTACGGCGCCGATCTGACCGTGCCGGAGATCGCCCGGCTCACCGGCGAGTCGCTCTCCACGGCCGAGGGCAGGGTCTACCGCGGACTCCGGAAGCTGCGCGACCTCCTTGGGTAGCATGCGCGCGGTGATCGGGCGGATCGTCTACTGGATCGCCGTGATCGCCATCTCGCTCGCGCTCGTTGTCGGCCTGATCCTCTTCCTCGAGTCGCGGGACCAGTCCACGCTCGACGAAGACGCGCGGATCGTGCCGGTCAGCGGCCTACGCGCGTGACGCGAGGCGGCTGCCGCGCCACCTGGCGCGCGAACACGATCACCCGCTCGGCCGCGCTGTAGAGCGGGTGGCACGCGCTCAGCATGAGCCGTTTGTGGCCCACCGGGTCGAGCACCGACAGGTCCTGGTCGTCGACGATCGTGGTGCGCTCCACCCGGTAGAGGAAGCGGCCGTCCGGCATGTCGAGCGTGATCCGGTCGCCCCGGTCGAGCTGGTCGATGCGCCGGAACGGGGCTCCGTAGGTGGTGCGGTGGCCGGCGATCGCGGTCGTGCCCTTCTCGCCGGGCAGCGGCGTGTCGGGGTAATGGCCCGGCCCCCTGCGGAGGCTCGCGACGTCCGTTCCCTCCACGACGAACTCGGAGACGCCGATCTTCGGGATCTCGATCAGGGCGATCGCGTCGCCCTTGAGCGGCCTCCGCTCGATCACCCGCCGGGGCGGATCGAGGAACGCCCGCTCGAGCTGCGCCTGCTCCCGGTTCGCTACGAACGCGGACACCGGCTCCTGCCAAACGAGGGTGATCCCCGCGTCCGCGATCAGGAGGGTGCCGCTGACCATCATCACGCTGGCCACGAACCGGAGGACGGCGCGCATGCGGCTGAGTCTAGGGTCCGCGAAAGATAGGCTTACCCGCCTTCCCGGCAGGAAAAGAGGAGACCAGCGAGCCGTGCCCCAAGCCACCACTGCCCCGACAACCCATGAAAAGCTGATCGCCTGGGTCGAGCGTGTAGCGGAGCTCACGCAGCCCGAGAGCGTCCAGTGGTGCGACGGCTCGGCGGAGGAGTACGACGAGCTGGCGAGGCAGCTGGTCGAGGCCGGGACCTTCGAGAAGCTCTCGGACGCGAAGCGCCCCAACTCCTACCTCGCCCGCTCGGATCCGGGGGACGTGGCGCGGGTGGAGGACCGGACGTTCATCTGCTCCGCGACCGAGGACGAGGCCGGGCCGACGAACAACTGGCGCGACCCGGACGAGATGCGCGAGGTCCTCAAGGACCTGTTCCGGGGCTCGATGGCCGGCCGGACGATGTACGTCGTCCCGTTCTCGATGGGGCCGCTCGGGTCGCCGATCGCCAAGGTGGGCGTCCAGCTGACCGATTCTCCGTACGTCGTGGTCTCGATGCGGATCATGACCCGCATGGGCCAGAAGGCGCTCGAGGCGCTCGGGGACGACGGCCCGTTCGTGCCGTGCCTGCACTCCGTGGGAATGCCGCTCGAGGACGGCGCCGACGACGTGCCGTGGCCGTGCGACGCCGACAACAAGTACATCGTGCACTTCCCGGAGAGCCGCGAGATCTGGTCCTACGGGTCCGGCTACGGCGGCAACGCGCTGCTCGGCAAGAAGTGCCTCGCGCTCCGGATCGCGTCGGCGATGGCGCGCGACGAGGGCTGGATGGCGGAGCACATGCTGATCCTCAAGCTCACCTCGCCGGAGGGAGAGGTGAAGCACGTGGCGGGCGCGTTCCCGTCCGCCTGCGGGAAGACCAACCTCGCGATGCTGATCCCGACGCTCGAGGGCTGGAAGGCCGAGACGATCGGCGACGACATCGCCTGGATGAAGTTCGATGGCGAGGGACGGCTGCGGGCGATCAACCCCGAGGCCGGCTTCTTCGGCGTGGCGCCCGGCACCGGTGAGGACACGAACCCGAACGCCATGGCCACGGTCGCCAGGGACACGATCTTCACGAACTGCGCGCTCACGGACGACGGCGACGTCTGGTGGGAGGGGATGACGCCCGACCCGCCGGCGCACGCGATCGACTGGCACGGCAACGACTGGACGCCCGACTCGGACGACCCCGCGGCGCACCCGAACGCCCGCTTCACGACTCCCGCCGCGAACTGTCCCTCGATGGCCGCGGAGTGGGAGGACCCGGACGGGGTCCCGATCGACGCGTTCCTCTTCGGCGGCCGGCGCGCCTCCGTCGTGCCGCTCGTGATCGAGGCGTTCGACTGGGAGCACGGCGTGTTCATGGGGGCGACGATGGGCTCCGAGAAGACCGCGGCCGCCGCCGGGAAGGTGGGCGAGCTGCGGTTCGACCCCATGGCGATGCTGCCCTTCTGCGGCTACAACATGGGCCGCTACTTCGCCCACTGGCTCGAGCTCGGGAAGCGCGAGGGCGCGCGGCTGCCGCGCATCTTCATGGTGAACTGGTTCCGCAAGGACGATGACGGCGACTTCCTGTGGCCCGGCTACGGCGAGAACAGCCGCGTGCTGGCGTGGATCTTCCGTCGCTGCGACGACGAGGCCGAGGCGGTGGACACGCCGGTGGGCCGGGTGCCGGCCGCCGGCGCGCTCGACACGACGGGCCTCGACCTGACGGACGACGCCCTCGCGGAGCTGCTGCGCGTGGACCCGGAGGAGTGGAGGACCCAGCTCCCGCAGATGCGCCAGCACTTCGCGGCGTTCGGCGAGGACCTGCCCGAAGCGCTCCGCGCCCGGCTGGACGCGCTCGAGGAACGCCTCGGCTAGCCCGGGGCGAGCCGGAACACGCCGCCGTCCAGGCTCACCAGGTAGGAGCGCCCGCGGGCGTCCATGCCGAAGGAGACGGGGTACGAGACCGCGAGCCGCTCGCGCCGGTGCCCGGCCACGCGGCCCGGACGCACCCTCGCCGAGCGGATGCTGCCGAAGCACAGGTCGGTGTACACGTAGCGGCCCCTGAGCCGGCGGAGCGAGCGGTCGCGCACCACGTGGCCGCCGATGATCGCGCAGTAGCCCCGCCGGTGGGGCAGGGAGATCAGCGGGTGAACCAGCCGGGGCACCGCTCCCGCCTCGATCCTGCGCCGGCCCTCGAACACGTCCCAGCCGAGGTTCGTGCCGGGGGCGCTCCCGCGCGGCACGAGGTTGATCTCCTCGGCCAGCGTCTCCCCGACGTCGCCGATCAGCAGGTGGCGCCTCGGGCTGAACGAGAAGCGCCAGGGGTTCTTCAGGCCCATCACGTACACCTCGGGCGCCACCGGGCTCTCGGTTGGGTCGAACCGCACGATCTTGCCGAGGAGCGAGTCCGGGTCCTGCGCGCTCCCGTCGCCGTCGCCGAGACCGGCGTATAGGAGGCCGTCGGGGCCGAACTCCATGTGGCCACCCACGTTGAACCGGAATCGCCGCACCGAGAAGAGGGTCCGCGCGGTCGACGGCGCCGCGCGGTTGCGGTCGCTCGTCGAGCGCCGGTATTCCACGAGCCGGAGCCGGCCGCCGCGGGTCGTGTAGGAGATGTAGAAGCGCCCGCTGGTCCGGTAGTCCGGCGCGAACTCGAGCGACAGGAGCCCGCCGTGGTCGGCCGTCACGTCGCGCGTCCTCATGTGCACCAGCCGCGAGATGTCGAGGAACGGACGGCGCAGCACTCGCCCGCGGCGCATGATCCGGATGCGGCCGCGACGCTCGACGACGAACAGCCGCGCCTTGTCGGCCGGTGGCGCGGTCACGTGAACGGGGGAGCGGAACGTGCCGACGCGCTCGAGCCGCTCGGCGGCCGCCGTCCCCGGCGCCGCGAGCAATGTCAGACTGACGAGGGCCAGGCGCTTCACTCGCCGGCCAGCCTAGCTGCGCCTTCTCATCGTGGATTCATCCGACACGCGTAGAACCCATCGCATGCAGAGAAAAACGAAGATCACAGTTGTGGGCATCACCGCGGTGGCGCTTGCCGCGGGCGGCGTGGGCGTGGCAGCGGCCGGAGGCGGCGGCGACGACTCCGAGGCGCCGATCGCCGGCAGCGCCCTCGACCGGGCAAGCGCGGCGGCGCTCGAGCACACCGGAGGCGGCCGCGTGAGCGACACCGAGGTCGGCGACGAGGAGAGCCTGTACGAGGTCGAGGTCACGCGCGACGACGGGAGCCAGGTCGACGTGCAGCTCGACAGCGGGTTCAACGTCGTTGGCGGCGAGGCCGACAGCGAGTCCGAGGGCAGCGGCGACGACGACTAGCTACACCACGTTCCGCTCGCGGCGCTCCTCCCTGCCCGCCGCGAGCGCGGACACGTCCGCGAACGGTGGGGTGCCGAGGTAGAGGTCGCGGACGATCTCGCCGACCGCCGGCGCCTGCTGGAAGCCGTGGCCCGAGAAGCCGGTGGCGTAGAGGAAGCGGCCCGGCCGCGCCTCCGCCTCGCCGATCAGCGCGTTGTGGTCGGGCGACATCTCGTAGTCGCCCCACCACCCGCCGGCGATCGGGGCGTCGAGCAGGATCGGCGCGCGCCTGCCGAGCACCGGCACGGCGCACTCGAGCCACTCGTCCTGGGTGGCGGTCACGTCGTTCGTCCCGAACAGGAGCCCCGGGCCCTCGCGGTGGAAGTAGAAGCCGGTGGAGAAGTCGACGGTCATCGGGATCTCCTCCGGGATGCCGTCGAGCGCGGCGGTGTACGCGATCCGGCGCCGCTCGGGGGTCACCCGGAGCTCGAAGCCCGCCATCGCGCCGATCTCGGCCGACCACGGCCCCGCGGCGCAGATCACGCAGTCCGTCGCACGGCCCGCTCACCATCGGCCTCGATCGCCCCCTCGCGGATCGCCGTCACGCTCGTGTTTGCCTCGATGCGCACACCGTGCGCGCGAGCGGCCGTCGCGTAGCCCTGCACCGCGCCGTCCGGCGTCGCGTGGCCCGCCATCGGGCAGAACGCCCCGCCCAGCACCCCGTCGAGGCCGGCGAGCGGCGAGAGCTCGTGCGCCTCGTCCACGCTCACCATCCGGCTGGGCACGCCGAGCCGGTTCTGCAGCTCGACGCTGCGCTCGAACTCCGCCACGTCCTCGGGCGTCGAGAGCAGGAACAGGTAGCCCACCTGCCGCAGGTCGATCTCCCAGCCGGGCCGCTCGCCGAACGCCGCCCACGCCTCGAGCGAGCGCAGCCCGATCCGCACGTTCAGCTCGTCCGAGAACATCGCCCGCACGCCGCCCGCGCCCTTGCCGGTAGAGCCGGCTCCCAGCTCGCCGCGCTCGAGCAGGAGCACGTCCTCCACGCCCGCCTCGCCGAGATGGAAGGCGATGCTCGCGCCGATCGCGCCGCCGCCCACAATCACCACTGAGGCTCGCTCCATTGCCCGGATACGCTAAGGGCATGAGCGTCACTGACACGAGGACGGTCGGCTCGATCATCGGCGGCGAGGATCGGAGCGGCGACGAGCGGATCGAGTCGCGCAACCCGGCGAACCTCGACGACCTCGTCTGCGAGGCGGCCCTCGGCGACGCCGGCGCGTTCGTGGACGCGTGCCGCGCGGCGCGCGCCGCGCAGCGCGAGTGGGCGGCCGTGCCGGCGCCCGTGCGCGGCAACGTGGTCAAGCAGATCGGCCGGATCGTGGAGGACAACAAGGAGGCGCTGTCGCGGCTCGTCACGCGCGAGATCGGCAAGCCCTATCCGGAGGCGCTCGGCGAGGTCCAGGAGATCATCGACACCTGCGACTTCTTCCTCTCGGAGGGACGCCGCCTCTACGGCCAGACCGTGCCGAGCGAGATGCCGGACAAGCAGCTCTTCACCTTCCGGATGCCGGTGGGAGTGGCGGCGATCATCACGGCGGGCAACTTCCCGGTGGCGGTGCCGTCGTGGTACCTGGTGCCGGCGATCCTGTGCGGGAACGCGGTCGTGTGGAAGCCGGCCGAGTACGCGCCCGCGCTGGGCGACGCGCTCGCGCGCCTGTTCATCGCGGGCGGGCTCCCCGACGGCGTCTTCAACCTCGTGCAGTGCGACGGGCCCACCGCGTTCGACGGGCTCACGCAGGCGCTCGACGAGGGCCTCGTGGACAAGGTCGGCTTCACCGGCTCGTCCGCGGTCGGCTCGCGGATCGGCGAGCTCACCGGCCGCCACGGGCAGTCGGCGTGCCTCGAGCTGGGCGGCAAGAACCCGCTCGTCGTGATGCCGGACGCGGACCTCGACCTCGCCGTCGAGGGCGCGCTCTTCAGCGGCTTCGGCACGGCGGGCCAGCGCTGCACCTCGCTGGGCACCGCGATCGTGCACGACTCGATCCACGACGAGTTCGTCGCGCGCCTGACCCGCGCGGTGGAGGAGGCGCCCATCGGCGACCCCACCCAGGAGGTGCTCTACGGGCCGATGATCCACGAGCGCTTCGCCGAGCGGTTCGAGGACTGGCTCGGGCTGATCCGCGACCACCACAGGGTGTCGGGCTCCACCGGCACCGGCCGGATCGGGAGCGACAACCCGCGCGAGGGCTTCGTGGGCGATCCCGACGGCGGGATCTTCTGCCACCCGACGATCGTCGACGGCGTCACGGCCGAGGACGAGATCTACTCGACCGAGACGTTCGGCCCGATCATCGGCGTCGCCACGTTCTCCGACTTCGACGAGGCGATGGAGCTGGCGAACGGCCACGGCTACGGGCTCTCGTCGGCGGTCTACACGAACGACCCCAAGTCGGCGTTCCGCTTCCGCGAGCGCGTGACCGCCGGGATGGTGTCGGTGAACAACTCCACGAGCGGCGCCGAGGCCCACCTTCCGTTCGGCGGGAACGGCAAGTCCGGCAACGGGTCGCGGCAGTCGGGCATCTGGGTCTTGGAGCAGTTCACCCGCTGGCAGTCGATGAACTGGGACTACGCCGGCAAGCTCCAGAAGGCGCAGATGGAGGTCGCCGAGATCCTCGGCGACACCGGCTACCGGCTCGCCTGGGACTAGTCGAGGCGCTCGGCTACGGCGGACCGCACGGCCGCCTGGGCCTCCGGCCGCGGCATGCCGCTCGCCCTCAGCAGGTCCACCGCCACGAGGCGCACCTGCCCGACGATGTGGACCGCCGACAGGTTCGCGGTCTCGTCCAGCACCGCGTTCGCGAGCCGGACCGCCCGCAGCGCCGCCTCGCGCGAGCGTCCCTCGTCGCCGTCCTCGAGCGCGGCGCCCAGCTCGCGCGCGGCGATCGCAAGCTCCCGGATCGCGGCCACCACCTCGGGCGGGGTCGAGTCGTCGAGCGCCATCGCGCGCACCGCCCCGCGGGCGAGTGCCCGGGCGTTCTCGATGGCGAGGCCGATCTCCCCGACGGCGGCCACGTAGCGCTCCAGCCGGTTGAGCTTGCCGCGCCGGCCGAGGGAGATGCGCGCCGAGTCGCCGGCCGCGGCGAGGCTCGCGGTCAGGTGGTCGTAGAGCTGGTCGATCCTCCCGATGCGAGGCGAGCGCGCGCTCGGCCTCGCGCTCGTCGCGGCGCTCGAGCGCGTCGGCCACCGCCGTGAGCGACGCGGCGAGCCGGTCGGTCACCGGGCCCAGCCCGTCGCGCACGAGGCGGACGACGTCGACGGGCAGAAGCAGGGCGCCGATGAGCAGCGCCGTGCCGCTTCCGGCGAGCGCGTCCACGGCCCGGTCGAAGTCGAAGCCCTCGGGCGGCTGGAGGGTGGCCACGAGCACGGCGGAGGCGCCGGCCTGGGTGGCGAGGAGCGGGCCGCCGCCCACGAGCGTGGCGGCGAGCATCGCGAGGCCGGTCACCACGCCGACCTGCCAGGTGCCGGTGCCGATTCCGGCCACGAGCAGGTCGGCGATCGCGATCCCCACGGACACGCCGATCGCGATCTCCACCGCCCGCCTGCGCCGCTCGCCGACGGTGAGGCCGAGCGTGATCACCGCCGAGATGGGGGCGAAGAAGGGCTGCTCGTGGCCGAGCACCTCGGTCGCGAAGAGCCACGCGAGCGCGGCCGCGACTGACGTCTGAAGGATCGGCCGCGCGGTCGTGATGATGCGCTCGCGCCGCGTGCGCAGCCCCGCGCGCGACGCCTCGGCGGCCTGCTCCATGAGCTCCGCCCGCGGCGGGATGCGCTCGCTGGCGCGGCGGGCGAGCTTGCGGGACGCGCCCGCGGGCCTCCCGGGGCGGTCCTCGCGACTCACTTCCGGTACCAGCGCGGCGATACGTTCGGCGGCGGGCCCAGGGACGCCCGCGCCACGAGCAGCGTCGGCTCCCGCAGGGCCACGTGGCCCTTCAGCGCCATCCCGAAGTGCTCGCCCAGGCCGTCCACGCTGTCCGCGCGGATGCCGAAGGCCGCCGCCAGCGCCACGAAGTCGGGGCTCGTCAGGTCCACGCCCTCGCGCGGGTCGCCGTGGAGGTCCTGGTCGTAGCGGATCATCCCGTAGCCGCCGTCGTCCACGATCACGGCGGTGAGCGGGATCCCCTCCTGCTTCGCCGCGGCCAGCTCGCCGCACGCGTACAGGAAGCCGCCGTCGCCTGAGATGCTCACCGCCGGCCCCGCGTCGGCCAGCGCCGCGCCGAGGCCCTGCGGAAACGCGCATCCGAGCGTGCCCCAGCCGAGCGGGTACGAGAGCTTGCGCGGCGCGGGGGTGCGATGGAACCCGCCGAGCCAGTAGCCCGGGATGCACATGTCGCAGACGAGGATGGCGTCGTCCGGAAGCACGGCCTCGAGGATGTCGAGGAACGCGAGCGCCTCCGGCTCCTCCTCGGCAAGCCGCGAGCGCACGCCGCGGTTCAGCTCGCCGATCCGGCGCGCCAGCGAGTCCAGGCCGCCGCGCTCGCCCAGGCGGCCGGAGAGCGCCTCCGCCGCGGCCTTCGCGTCCGCCTCCACGAGCAGGTCCGGCCGGTAGTTCTTCGACGCGTCCGAGGGGTCGACGTTCACCGCCACGAGGTGCGGCGGCTGGGGCATCTTCCAGCCCTGGGTCATCATGCCGTCGAAGTCGCTGCCGAAGGCGATCACCACGTCGGCCTCGTCCCACAGCGCGCCGACCTCGGGCACGTGCGGCGAGGCCTCGAGGAGGCACGGGTGGCCGGGCGGCAGCAGGCCACGGCCGGAGAACGTGAGCATCACGGGCGCCACGAGCCGCTCGGCGAGCCGGGCGATCGCCTCCCCGGCGCCGGACTGGAGCGCGCCGCCGCCGGCCCACACGAGCGGCCTCCGCGCGCGGTCGAGCAGCTCGACGGCCCGCTCGATCTGGCCGCGGTCCGGCTCGCGCGCCTGCTCCCACTCCGGCGGGTCCGAGACCGGGCTGGCCTCCGCGCTCAGCAGGTCCGTCGGGATCTCCACGTACACCGGGCGGGCCGGCGGTGCCAGCGCGGTGCGGGCGGCGCGCGCCACGGCCGGGCCGATCTCGTCGGCCGAGTGCACGCGGATCGCCTCCTTCACGACCGGCATGAACATCGCCGCCTGGTCGGTGGCCTCGTGGAGCACGCCGCGCCACACGCCGGGGCGGCGCGCGGTCGACGGGATGTCCGTCGCGATCACGAGCACCGGCTGGCGCGAGGCCCACGCCTCGCCGACGGCGGCGAGCGTGTTCGCCGCGCCCGGCCCGGTCGTGGTGAGCGCCACGCCCAGCCGGCCGCTCGCGCGGGCGTAGCCGTCGGCCGCGTAGGCGGCTGTCTGCTCGTGGCGAACCCCCACCAGCCGGATCGGCGAGCCGTTCAGCTCCCGCCACAGCGGGAGGTTGTGCACGCCCGGCAGCCCGAAGGCGATGGACACGCCCGCGTCCTCGAGCGCCGCCACGGCCGCCCGGGCCCCTGTCAGGATGCCGCCGGATGGAGAGCTCATCGGCACACGCCCCGCTCGCCGGGGTTCGGGTGGCGGACCTGTCGCGAGTGCTCGCGGGCCCGTACTGCACGATGGTGCTCGCCGACCTCGGCGCGGACGTCGTGAAGGTCGAGCGCCCCGAGGGCGGCGACGAGACGCGCTCCTGGGGCCCGCCGTTCGCGGGTGGCGAGGCCGCCTACTACCTGTCGGTGAACCGCAACAAGCGGAGCTGCGCGCTCGACCTCTCTCAGCCGGAGGGGCGCGCGCTCGCGCTCGAGCTGTGCGCGCGGGCGGACGTGGTGGTCGAGAACTTCAAGCTCGGCGGCGCGGACCGGCTGGGCGTGGGCTACGGCGACGTCCGCGAGCGCAACCCGCGCGTCGTGTACTGCTCGATCACGGGCTTCGGCTCCGAGCGCACCCCGCCGGGACGGCCGGGCTACGACTTCGTCGCGCAGGCGGAGTCGGGCCTCATGTCGATCACGGGCCCGGAGGAGGGTCCGCCCTACAAGGTGGGCGTGGCGCTCGTGGACGTGCTCGCGGGCCTTCACGCCGCGGCCGCGGTGCTCGCCGCGCTCCACGGGGGAGAGGGCGGGCGCATCGAGGTGCCGCTGCTCGACAGCGGCCTCGCGGGGCTGGTGAACGTGGCCCAGAACGCGCTGGTCACGGGCCGGGAGCCTGAGCGGCATGGAAACGCGCACCCGAACATCGTGCCGTACCAGGACTTCGAGACCGCGTCAGGTCGGGTCGCGGTGGCCGCGGCGAACGACGGGCTCTTTGCCGCGCTGTGCTCCGTGCTGGGGGTCGCGGAGCTCACCTCGGACGCCCGCTTCGCCACGAATTCGGGTCGGGTGGAGCATCGACAGGAACTCGTCCCGTTGCTCCAGGATCGCTTCGCCAGACGCTCCGCGGAGGAGTGGCTCCCGGAGCTCCACGCCGCCGGCGTGCCGGCGGGCAAGGTGCGCTCGGTGCCGGACGCGCTCGCGGCCGCCGACGCCGCCGGGCGGGCGGCCACGGTGACGGTGGACCACCCCACCGCGGGCCCGCTCGACCTGGTCGCCTCGCCGATCTGGGGCGCGACGCGCGCCGATCCATCGCCGCCGCCGCTGCTGGGCGAGCACACGGTTGAGGTCCTGGCGGAGCTCGGACAGAGCACCGAGGAGATCGAATCGCTCCTCGAGCGCGGGGTGGCAAAGAAAACTGGCGCATAGCGAGAGATTTCGTTGCCACCCCCTCGGGGAGGCGACCCGTGCGCCCGCGCTAGTGCGTCTCGCCCGCGCTCGAGGCGGGCGGGCGGGACTCCTCGGCGAGCGAGGTGATCGTCAGCTCGCCGCGGGCGGCCTGCTCCATCACGTCGGTCGCCTCCTCGGACGAGCGCGCGTAGAGCTCCACCAGCATGTGGATGACGATCCGGTCCTCCTCGTGCTTGTGGAAGCGCACGTGGGTGAAGAACTCGCGCGTGCCGTGGTCGCCGAACGCGGCGAACGCCAGCGACTCGGCCGCCTCGGGCCCGGAGCACGACTCGACCTGGTCCGCGTCGACCGTGACCGTGCACGAGGCCACCCACGGCGTGCCGGTGACCATCCGCTCCCAGCGGTCCTCCACGGGCTCGATCCGCGAGATGCGCCGGCCGTCCTCGTCATAGAAGGTGAGCGACAGGTGCGGCTGGTCGTGGAGGCAGTCGAGGCACTGCACGACGGCCTCCTGGACCTCCTCCACGGGGTCCACCGCCTCGCCTGTGTCGGCGTCGACCTTCAAGATGCCCTCGTAATGGAGCTGCACCTCGAGGTTCTGCGACCAGCAGCGGTAGCACCGCAGCCAGCTCGACTGGGTGCCAAGCGACTCCTGGGCCGATCCCTCCATGTCTCCATTATGGCCATGGCGGCCATGCTCGCCCCCGCGGGATGCTCAACGGGCGGTGACGACGACCCCGGGCAGGCGGTCGGAGCACCCAGGGCGATCGCCGCGACGGTGGACCGCCTGGAGCGCTCGATCGCCGCCGGGGAGTACGCGACGGTGTGCGACGAGCTCTTCACCGCGCAGGCGCGCCGGCGTGCGGGGGGCAAGGACTGCGCAGCCCAGCTCCGGTCCGCGAGCGAGGGCCTCAGGCGGCCGAGCATCGAGCTGCGCGGGATCGAGGTGAAGGGCGAGCGCGCCACCGTGAGCGTGGTCACGACCGCGCGCGGCCAGGCGCGCGTTCGCGACGACCTCCAGCTGCGGCGCGAGGACGGGCGCTGGCTGATCGAGGCCCTGGGCGGGTAATACCGCTCCGAGTGAGCGACGAAGGACGGATCGACCCCGAGGAGGAGCCAGAGGCCGCGCTCGAGGAGCTGGCCGAGGGAGGCGGGCCCGAGACGCCGGCGCGCCGCCGCCGGCTGGCACGCGCCGCGCTCACGGCGGTGCGCGACGCGAGGCGCTCGGCGCGGATCGGGCTCGGGCTGGGCGCGGTGGCGCTGCTGGTGGCGCTCGGCGTGGCGGTGCTGGCGCTGACCCGCGACGAGGGCGACGGCGGCGCACGCACCGGCGGCACGGGCGCGATCACCGACGACATCGTCGCGGAGGCAAGGCCGGGCACGGTCTACATCGAGTCGAAGGGGTTCGGGCAGCGGGCCGCCGGCACGGGCGTCCTCGTGGACGCCGAGGAGGGGCTCGTGCTCACGAACTTCCACGTGGTCTCGCTCGGCGACGACCTGCAGGCGGGCACGCCGGACCGCCTGGACGACGCCGAGATCGTGGCCGCGGCGCCCTGCGAGGACCTCGCCCTGCTCGAGGTCGAGGGGCTCGACGGCCGCGGCGCGATCGCGCTCGGGGAGCAGGACGACGTGGCGCAGGGCGACCCGGTGGTCGCGCTCGGCTACCCGGTGAGCGCGTCGGGCGGGAAGTCGCTCACCTCCACGGCCGGCGTGGTGTCGTCGGTGAACACGCCGCTCCGGCTCCCCGCGCCCGACCAGCCGCGCTTCCAGAACCTCGTGCAGACCGACGCCGCCCTCGGCGCGGGCAACTCCGGCGGGCCGCTCGTGGGCGCCGACGGGCGGCTCGTGGGCGTGAACACGATCCTGTTCACGGGCAGCGCCGGCTCGCCATCGGCCGAGCAGGGCTACGCGATCGGCGTGGACCGCGTGCGCGAGGTGCTCGCCGACTTCCGCGACGGCCGTTCGCGTGCCTGGTTCGGGGCGGGCCTGCTCACGCCGCCGCCGGCGATCCTCCGGCGCCAGCAGCTGCCGCCGGGAATGCTTGTCACCGCCGCGCAGGAGGGCACGAGCGCGGACGAGCTGCGGCTCGAGCAGGTGCTGATCACAGCGATCGGCGGAGAGGCCGTGGAGTCGTCGCTCGCGAGCTATTGCAGCGCCGTGGGGGACGCCGAGAGCGGCGACGAGCTCGACGTGACCGTGATCAGCGGGCCGAGCCGCCGCGAGCAGACGGTCCGGGTCGAGCTCGACTGAGCGCCGGGAGCGCCGTCCTCCGATCGTAGGAACGGCGCGTAGCCGGGCGACCGTACGAACGGTCGATGGCGCGCCGGGCCGAGTGGGCTGATGCTGGGCGCGGATGGAGCATTCGTCGCGACGCCGCCGTGGTCTGACGACGCGCGAGTGCGAGGTGCTCACGCTCCTCGCGCGGGGCTACACCGGCGAGGAGGTGGCGCGCGAGCTGAAGGTCTCCGGCGAGACCGTCCGCGCCCACGTGCGCAACGCGGTCACGAAGCTCCACGCCCGGACGCGCCTGCACGCGGTGGTGCTCGCCCTCCAGCGGGGCGAGATCACGCTCGAATGAGCAGCACGAGCAGCACGAGCGCGAACACCACCTGACCGACCCCGAACGAGACGCCCAGGTTGGCCGCGCCGGCCAGCTCGGCGATCCCGACGGTGATCGCGAAGACGGCGGTGAGGAGGCCGAGCTGCACCGGGAGGCCCATGCCGCCGCGGCCGCTATCGCTATCGCGAGCGGGATAGCGATCGGGCGGCGGAGCGGCCTCGACCCCGGCGGGCGCTTCGCGGCGGCGCTTGCTCACCGCCTCGCCTCCAGCGCGGCCACGAGGTCGCCCACGCCCGCGCCCGGGTCCTGAGCCCGCAGGAGCTCCTCGGCGGCGCGCCGGCCGCCGGCCCTTCGCAGCCCGGTCTCGCCGTGCTCGGCGGTGAACTCGCGCAGCGCCGCTCCCCGGCGGTTCCGGCGGCGGCGCTCATCGAGGTCGAGCGTGCTGCGGGCGTCCTCGAGGGCGTCCGCGAGCTCCTCGATTCCCGAGGGCGGCGGCACCGACGAGACGGCGAGCACCGGCACCTCCGACGAGCCCACGGCCTTCAGCGCCTGGCCGAGGTCTCGCCGCGAGCGGGTGGCCACGTCGCCGAGGTCGGCCTTCGTCACCACGAGCAGGTCGGGCACCTCCATGATCCCCGCCTTCAGGAACTGGAGCACGTCGCCGGAAGCGGGCTGGACCACGACCGCAACGGTGTCACACACGTCCTCCACGTCGGTCTCCGACTGGCCCACGCCCACGGTCTCGACCACCACGACGTCGAAGGCGGGCGCGAGCGCCTCGGCGGCCTCGCGCGTGGAGGCCGCCAGCCCGCCGAGCCGGCCGGCCGCGGCGGTGGAGCGGATCAGGATCCCGTCGTCGCGCGGGTCGTGGTCGATGCGGGCGCGGTCGCCGAGGAGGGAGCCGCCGGAGCGCTTCGAGGACGGGTCGACCGCGAGGACCGCGACGCTCAGATCGCGCTTGCGCCACTCCAGCGACAGCACTGAGAGGAGTGTGGACTTGCCGGCTCCCGGGGGACCCGTTATCCCGACGATGTGCGCCTTCGGCTCCCCGCCGAGCGCGGCGGGGGAGACCTCGCTGAGCAGGCGCTTGGTCGCGTCTCGATCGGATCGGTTCTCGATCACGTTGAGCGCGGCGGGCGCCGCCGAGCGGTCGCCCTCACGCAGCCTGCGCCCCAGCTCTCCAGGGTCGGTCGTCATCGGCGCGGGACGCTAGCGCGACGAGCGTACGGGCCACCCATTCCGGCTCGAGCGCGACCTGGCGGTCCGTGAAGCGCACGGGGTCGTAGCCCGCCGCGCGGAGCAGATGGTCCCGCTTCGTGTCCCGCTCCCTGGACTGCCTCGTGCGGTGGTAGGGACCGCCGTCGGTCTCGATCGCGAGCCGCCGGTCGCGCCATAGGAAGTCGATCCTTGCCTCGGTGCCATCGGGGAGGGTCATGTGGGCGTTCACCTCGGGGTCGGGGAGGCCGGCGCCTCTCGTTATGGCCAGGAACGCCTCCTCCAGGTCGGAGCCGGTGAGGGTTCCGGTCGTGCTCAGGGTTCTCAGCACTGAGGAGAGGAGGGTCTTGCCGTGGCGGTTGCCCGCTCTGCTCAGGGCTGCGTCGATCTCCGTCTTGTCGAAGAGGTGCAGGATCTCGGCCTGCTCCACCGCCAGCTCGACATTCCGCCGCGGAGTGACGTCGCCGAGGTCGATCAGGGCGCGGGCGACGGTGGTGACGGGGATGCCGCGGTGGACGCGTGACGTCCTTCGTGCGTCAGGTCCCGGCATCCCGTGAACATCCACACCGGGCCTTCGCTGCGCCGACCGCCGGGACGGAGATCTCGACGTTCGGCCCGGTTGTCCGGCCTGAGTCCCCAGAGTCCCGCGGCCGACCTATGTGACAGGACCGCACCGGGTCCGTACGCCAAGACCGCCGCCATGCGCCACCCGTTCTTGCGTGAGGCTCGGGCGGCCGACGGCGTACACGCCGCGGTGGATGCGATGCAGGTTTCCGCGGGCCACGCGCTTGCGCACTCCGCTTGCACTGAGCGAAAGCGCTTCGAGTTGCGCCAGCGCCACGACCCCGTGCTGCCGCTCGGCCAGCCGAGCGATCGCCCGATCGCCGGACCCTGCAGTACTTCCGGGACTATCTGTCCCGTTTCGTCAGGAGGTCCCTTCATCGCCCCCAGCGTGGCTGGTCGGAGCGCGCGCGGGGGTGACGAGCGTTACGGGACTGCGACGACGCCGTTGCGCTCGGCGACCAGGGAGACGATGTCGCCCATGATCCGGCTGACTTCGAAGTCCTTCGGGGTGTAGACCCGGGCCACGCCGGCGTCGAGGAGGGCCGCTTCGTCCGCGGGCGGGATGATCCCGCCGACCACGACCGGGACGTCGGCGCCGGCCTCGCGCAGCTCGGCGAGCACGGTCGGGATCAGCTCGGCGTGCGAGCCCGACAGGATCGAGAGGCCGACCACGTGGACGCCCTCGTCGACGGCGGTCCGGGCGATCCGGGACGGGGTCAGGCGAATGCCCTCGTAGACGACGTCCATGCCGGCGTCGCGGGCGCGCACGGCGATCTGCTCGGCTCCGTTCGAGTGCCCGTCGAGCCCGGGCTTCCCGACCAGGATCTTGATCCGGCGCCCGAGCGCGTTCGAGACCTCCTCGACGCGGTCGCGCAGGGCGGTGAGCGAGTCGTCGGAGGGAGCGGCCGCGGCGTCGCCCACGCCCGTGGGACCGCGGTAGTCGCCGAAGGTCTCCCGAAGGGCGGCGGCCCACTCGCCGGTGGTGACCCCGGCGCGAGCGGCATCGAGAGTGGCGTGCATGATGTTCACCTCGGGGTCCGCGGCGGCCGAACGGAGAGCATCGAGAGCCGCACCCACGTCCCCCTCATCGCGAGCCGTTCGCCACGCGCCGAGAGCCTCGATGGAGGAAGCCTCGACCGCCGGATCGACGCGCAGGATCCCGCCGTCGTCGCCGGACTGCAGCGGCGACGGCTCCGCCTCGGTGAAGCAGTTCTGCCCGATCACGCGCTGCTCGCCGGTCTCGATCCGCTGCACGCGGGCGCGGTGCGACTCGACGAGCTGGGTCTTCATGTAGGGCACGGCCGCCACCGCGCCGCCCTGCTCGGCCACGACCCCCATCTCCTCGCGAGCCCCGTCCACCAGCTCGGCCACGAGGCCGTCCATCACCTTCGAGCCCTCGAAGATGTCCGGGTACTCCAGGAGATCGGTCTCATAGGCCAGGATCTGCTGGATCCTCAAGGACCACTGCTGGTCCCACGGCCGCGGGAGCCCGAGAGCCTCGTTCCACGCCGGCAGCTGCAGGGCCCGGGCGCGCGCCTCGCGGCCCATCGTCACCGCGAGCGCCTCCAGCACGATCCGGATGATGTTGTTCTCGGGTTGCGACTCGGTCAGCCCCAGCGAGTTCACCTGCACGCCGTAGCGGAAGCGGAGCAGGCGCTCGTCGTCCACGCCGTACCGCTCGCGGCCGAGCTCCTCCCAGAGCTGGCCCATCGCGCGCAGCTTCGCGTGCTCCTCCACGAACCGGATCCCCGCGTTGACGAAGAACGAGATCCGCCCGAACACGCGCGGGAAGGTCTCGTCGTCGACCCGCGCGCGCACGCGGTCGAGCACGGCCTGGGCGGTGGAGAGCGCGTAGGCGATCTCCTGCACCGGCGTGGCCCCGGCCTCCTGGAGGTGGTACGAGCAGATGTTGATCGGGTTCCAGCGCGGCACCTCGTCGACCGTGAACGCGATCGTGTCCGCGATCAGCCGCATCGAGGGCTCGGGCGGGAACGCGTAGGTCCCGCGCGACAGGAACTCCTTGATGATGTCGTTCTGGGTCGTGCCCTGGAGCGCCTGGCGGTCGACGCCGTTCTCCTCCGCCACCGTCATGTAGAGGGCGAGCAGCCAGGCCGCGGTGGCGTTGATCGTCATCGACGTGTTCATCTCGTCGAGCGGGATGCCGTCGAGCAGCGTGTGCATGTCGCCCTTGTGGGCGATCGACACGCCGACCTTGCCGACCTCGCCCCGGGAGAGCTCGTGGTCCGGGTCGTAGCCCGTCTGGGTGGGCAGGTCGAACGCCACCGAGAGCCCCGTCTGGCCCTTGGCGAGGTTCTTCCGGTACAGCTCGTTCGACTCCTTCGCGGTGCTGTGTCCCGCGTATGTGCGCATCACCCAGGGGCTGTCGCGCTCTGGGAGCCTGTGCTCTTCCACGGCACTGATTGTATGGTCCGGCACCCTGTGAGCCGCCCGATCGACGTGCTCCACCTTGACCGCGACCGGGTGATCTGCGCCTACGAGGCCGGCGGCGTGATCGTCGACCCCGGCCCCGCGTCCTGCGTCGAGACGCTCATCGACCGGCTCGGCCCGGTCGAGCCGAGGGCCCTGCTGCTCACGCACATCCACCTCGATCACGCGGGCGCCACCGGCGTGCTGTGCCGGCGGTATCCGAAGCTCAGGGTGTACGTCCACGAGCTGGGCGCGCCGCACCTGATCGACCCCTCGAAGCTCCTGAAGAGCGCCGGCCGCCTCTACGGCGACGACATGTGGGAGCTGTGGGGAGAGGTGGCGCCGGTGCCCGAGGAGCGGGTGACCGCGCTTCAGGGCGGCGAGACCGTGGAGGGCTTCCGCGTGGCGTACACGCCGGGGCACGCCTCCCATCACGTGTCCTACCTCCACGAGGAGTCCGGCGACGCCTACGTGGGCGACGTCGCGGGCGTGCGCATCCCGCCCTATCCCTACGTGATCGCGCCCACGCCGCCGCCGGACATCGACGTGGAGGCTTGGCTCGACTCGCTCCACACGATCGCGTGCTGGAACGCCCAGTCGCTCGGGCTCACGCACTTCGGTCAGGTGACCGAGGTCGCCGACCACCTCCACCGGATGCGCATCGCCCTCCTCGAGCAGGCCGAGCGCGCGCGGCAGAAGGACGAGGAGCGCTTCATCGCGGCGATGGAGGAGGAGCTCCTCGAGGCCACCGACCTCGCCACGGTCGAGGCCTTCGAGCAGGCCGCGCCCCCGAACCAGCTCTACATGGGCCTCGAGCGCTACTGGCGCAAGAGGGCGGAGGCCGGATGACGGAGACCGTCGAGCTTCCGCGCGTGGGCGGGCCCGGCTCCGGCCTCGAGGACAACTGGCGCGTGATCGTCCTCAACGACAACCACAACACCTTCGAGGGCGTGGCCTTCGCGCTCTCCTCGACGCTCCCGGGCGTGACCTACGACGACGGCATGGGGATGGCTAACACCATCCACAACTCCGGCCGGGCGATCGTCTGGACCGGCTCGCGCGAGCAGGCCGAGCTCTACTGGGAGCAGCTCAGGGACGCGGGGCTCACGATGGCCCCGCTCGAGCAGGGCTGACGGCCTCGCCGGCGCCGAGGATCTCCCAGAAGGTGGGGAGGATCGGCACCTGGTAGCAGCCGGCCATCTCGATCCGGTGCTCGGCGAGCCGCTCCGAGTACCAGTACCGCTCCCAGTGCGCCTTCGACGGGAACACCGCGGTCTGGACGAAGTCGAGCCGCCCGTCGGTGGCGCGGGCGAAGGACCACTGGGTGGCCCCGTAGTCGAGCACCGCCTCGGCGGCCGGCAGCCAGCCCTCGGCGAACTTGTCGCCCCGGAACGGGTTGATCGGCCAGCGGATCTGCACCTCGATCATGCGCCCACCTCCGCGCGGATCGCGCCGGGCCCGTCAGCGACCTTGCCCTGGCCCTCGTCGGTCGCGCCCACGAGGATCGCGATCTTGCCTAGGTGCTGGTTCTCGAGCATGAGCTGGTGCGCCTCGGGCACGCCCTCGAACCCGAGCGTCCGCCACAGCACCGGCCGGATCTGACCCGACTCGATGAGCTGGTTCGCCTTGTTGCACTCGTACGCGTTGGCGAAGTGCGAGCCGATGATCTGCTTCTGGCGCATCCAGAGGTAGCGCACGTCGAAGTCGAGGTTGTAGCCGGTGGTGCCGGCGCAGATCACGACCTTGCCGAACGGCTTCACGGTGAAGACCGAGGTGGGGAAGGTCGCCTGCCCGACGTGCTCGAAGACGATGTCGGGCGCGTCGCCGAGGATCTCCTTCACGCGCTTCGAGAAACCGCGCGAGACCTTGAAGCGCTCCTTCTCCTCATCCGGCGACTCGCCGCCCTTCCGCATCATCCCGGTGAACTCGTTCCGGTCGATGTAGTCCACCGCGCCGAGCTGCTTCACGAGCTCGCCCTTCTCGGGGCTCGAGACGACGCCCACGGCGTGGGCGCCCGCCATCGCGCAGAGCTGGGTGGCGAACACGCCGAGCCCGCCGGCGGCGCCCCAGATCAGCACGCGGTCGCCGGCCTGAAGGTCGCACTGGGTGAGCAGCATCCGGTACGCGGTGAAGTAGACGAGCCCGTACGAGGCCGCCTCGTCCCAGGACAGCGCCTGCGGCCTCGGCAGGAGCTGCTGGGCCTGGACCTTCGTGAACTGGGCGAACGAGCCCCAGGTGGTCTCGTAGCCCCAGATCATCTGGCTCGGCGCCGCGAGCGGGTCGAGCCCGTGCACCTCGGGGTCCTCGTAGGAGGCGATGTTGCAGTGGATCACGACCTCGTCGCCCGGCTTCCAGCGCGTGACGCCCTCGCCGACCTTCCAGACCACGCCCGAGGCGTCCGAGCCGCCGATGTGGTGGCCGAACTCCGGGTGGTCGCCGTAGCGCCAGACCCCGACGGGCTCGCCGAGCGCGGCCCAGACGTTGTTGTAGTTCACCCCGGCCGCCATCACGCGCACGATCACCTCGAACGCGCCCGGCTCGGGGACCTCGATCTCCTCGAGCTGGAAGGCGTCCTTCGGCTCGCCCTCGCGCTCCTCGCGGATGACCCAGGCCGCCATCGTCTCGGGCAGCTCGCCCGGCTCGACGTCGATCTCAGAGACCTTCTCCAAATCCACCGCCATAGGGGGCGGCAGATTACCGTGCGCTTGGAACCTGTCACCCCGGCCCGGCCGTACTAGGAGAATGAGGCTGAGGACGCTCGTACCGATACTGCTCGCGGCGATGGCCATCCCCCACGGGGCGTCCGCGCAGGGAACGGCCGGGGACGTCCCGCTCGTCCGCATGCGGGACGGGCACGGCAGCGACCTCCTGTTCAAGCTGAATCCGCGCACGCTGCAGGAGGTCGGCCGGCCGATCCGCACGTTCCGCGGGGGATCGGACCTGAAGCTCTCGCCGGACGGCACCCGGCTTGCGTTCGCGCGGCCGGGCCCCCGGCGCGGCGCCCGCATTCAGTTCGTGGACATCGCCCGCTGGCGGTCCATGCGCACGGCGCGGATCGGGCGCATGTCCTGGCTCACGCTCGGCTGGGCGAGCCCCGACCGCGTAGTCGCGGTCGCCGGCGAGGCGCCGCGACAGCGGCTGGTGTGGGTCGATGCGAGCAGCGCCAAGGTGGTGGCTCGCCGCGCCTACTCCGGCTGGACGGTGAACACGCTGCCGGTCCCCGGCGGGCTGGCGCTCGTGCTGGGGCCGAGCGAGGGCGTCGGGCCGGTCCGGATCCTCATGCTCGATCCCGACGGCGGCGTCAGGACCATCAGGGTGCGCGGAATCGACGCCGGCGCGAACTACGGCGCGCGGCGGGGCAAGGTGCTCACGCCGGCGGTGACCGTCGATCCGGCGACCGGGCGCCTGTACGTCGTGGCGGCCGACGAGCTGGTCGTGGCCGAGGTGGACCTCACCACGGGGACGGTGTCGCACCACTCGCTCGGCGCCACGCGCGTCGAAGGGCAACATGCACGTCTGGTGGCGGCACGCGCAGTGGGCCGGCGACGGGCGGATCGCCGTGACCGGCGACCACTGGCGTCCCGCTCCCCCGGGCCGGCGGGCGCCCCTTGGGCCGGACCCGTTCGGCGTCCGCCTGATCGACACGGCCGACTGGTCGATCGACACGCTCGACCCGCGTCCGGACACGATGCACGTGGCCGGCGACGTGGTCCTCGCGTCCGGCACACGATTCTTCGGCGGCCGGCGGCCGAGCCGGAGCACCGGGCTGCTCGCCTTCGACGAGCCGGGCGCCGCGCGTACACGCGCTTCCGCGGCGAGCTCACGGGCCTGCTCGGGAGCCGCGGCGAGCTCGGCTACGTGTGGGTCAGGCGAACGCGCCGCACGCACGTGATCGACCTGGACAGCGGCCGCACGCTTCGAACGATCCGGACCGGCCCGCGCGCGCCGAACCTGCTGTCCCCGCCATAGGATCAGCGCCATGCGCGCGACCCTCTTCGGCATCGCGTCCTCGCATCCGTCGCTGGCCGGCGGAGCTGATGCTGCGCCACAAGCGCATCGCCTACCGGCGGGTGGACCTCCTGCCGGGGCTGCACCGCGGCGTGCTCAGGGCGGCGGGGCTTCCCGGGGATCACCGTCCCGGCGATCAGGCTCGACGGCGCCAAGCTGCAGGGCACGAGGAACATCGCGCTGGCCCTGGACGCGCTCGTGCCGTCGCCGCCGCTCTTCCCCGCCGACTCCGAGCGAGCGGCGCGCGGTCGAGGAGGCCGAGGCGTGGGGCGACGAGGTGCTCCAGCCCGTGCCGCGCCGGATCGTCTGGAACGCCCTGAAGCACGACCGCTCCGAGCTCGCGACCTACCTCGAGGGCGCGCGCACGGGCATCCCGACGAGCGTCGCCGCGCGGACGGCGCCGCCGGTGGCGGCGCTGGCGCGCCGGCTCAACCGCGCCACGGACGAGAACGTGCGCCGCGACCTCGCCGCCCTGCCCGGGCTGATCGACCACGTGGACGAGCTGATCGAGCAGGGCGTGATCGGCGGGGCCGAGCGCAACGTCGCGGACTTCCAGATCGCGACGAGCGTGAGCCTGCTGCTCACGATGGACGACATCCGGCCGATGATCGAGGGCCGGCCCGCCGAGCGACTCGCCCGTGACGTGGTGGCCCACCAGCCGGGCCACACGCCCAGCGTCTACGCGACCTGACGCCCGTTCCGTCGGGACCCCGGCGTACGCTCGTCAGTCCCCATGGAAGCAGCCACTCCACTCAGGCAGCCGCACGTCCGCGTGATCGGCGACCGCGTCGCGGTCGACGGGCCTCGTCATCGAGGACGAGTGCGCCGTCCGCCTCGTCCGCGAGCGCGAGCAGAACGGCGACGACCCGGTCAGGACGGTGATCGACGCCGTCGAGATCGGCGCGCGCGTGCTCGACCGCGAGCAGGCCGGCGCGAACGCCGAGTTCGTGAAGACGGAGTTCGAGAAGGCCGCCACCGACCTCAACTCCCAGTTCACCGACCGCGCGCGCCAGGTCGCCGAGTACTTCAACGAGCGCGTGGAGGAGGTCTTCGGACCCGAGAACGGGCACCTGTCACGCGAGCTCGAGAAGCTGTTCTCGCGACGGCAGCTCGGCGTCCGTCCAGAACCGCGTGCGCGAGCTCGTCCAGGAGGCCATGGCGCGCTCGCGCGAGGACCTGATGAAGCAGTTCTCCTCGGCCGACGGGGCCAATCCGCTCGCCGACTTCAAGGCCGGCACGATCCGCGTGCTGAAGGCCGCCGAGGAGCGCCAGCACGAGACCCAGCAGCAGATGCTGCGGCAGATGGCCGAGCTCGAGAAGCAGCTCCAGGCGCTGCGGCTCGAGAAGGAGAAGCTCGAGGAGGTCGAGGCCGAGCGCGAGCGCGGCACCGCGAAGGGGCGCACCTTCGAGGAGGCCGTCGCGGAGGCGGTCGACGCGATCGCGGTCGCGCAGGGCGACGTGGCCGAGGCCGTCGGCGACCTCAAGGAGGCCACCGGCAAGGTGGGCGACGTCGTGGTGCAGATCGACGCATGCAACGGCCCGGCCCGCGGCCGCGATCGTGATCGAGGCGAAGGACCGGCGGCTCAGCCCGCGCGACGCCCTCAACGAGCTGGATCGGGCGCTGTCCGAGCGAAGCGCGGACGTCGCGGTGCTCGTCGTGCCGAGCGACGACGAGATCCCGTCGAAGATGCAGCAGCTGCGCGAGTACAACGGCGACAAGCTCGTCGTCGTGCTACGAGCCCGAGTCCGGTGCCCTGCCGCTCGAGGTCGGCTACCGGCTCGCGCGTGCCCGGGTCCTGATGAAGCGCTCCGACGCCGACGGCATCGACGCGAGCGCGGTGCGCGACACCGCCGAGCGCGCGCTCGCGGCGCTGACCGAGGAGCGGCGGATCAAGAACCAGCTCACCGGGGCGAAGACCGGCATCGACAAGGCCTACGGCATGGTCGAGGAGATGTCCGCGCGCGTGCGCGGGCTGCTCGGCGAGATCGACGTGCTGGTGCGCCCCGCCGGCGCGGAGGCCGCCGCGCCTCCCGACGACCAGATGGAGCTCTAGGGCAGCAGCAGCTCGTTGTTGGAGTTCTCGCGCTCGGCGCCGATCTCGAGGACCGCCGGGCGGATCTCCCTGCGTACGGCCCGCTCGGAGCCCGCGCGGACCTCGTAGCTGCCGGGCGCGAGCGTCTTCTGGATCGTGACGGTGTCGCCGGGCTGCACCTCGCCGCCCTCCTCGCGACCGACTCGCCCTCGAGCGTGACGATGCGATTGCTGTCGGTCTGGTTCGAGATCGTGATCTCAACGGGGCCCGCGCCGACCTTGGCGGGGGAGACCGTGACCTCGTCGTCCTGGATCACGCCGGTGAGCGCGATGCGCACGGGCGCGCGCGCCTCGTTCTTGAAGTCGTCCTCGCCGCAGCCGGCGAGCGCCATGGCGCTGACGAGCGCCAGCCCCGGCGCAGGCTCGAAGGCTCTCTCCCCACGTACGGGAAGCTTAACCGAACCAGACCGATTTACGCGCCAGTACCAGGTCGTCCAGCTCCTCCTGGATCCGCAGCCGGATGCGCGCGGAGAGCCGGCCGACGAGCGCGATGTCGTCGGCGGCCTCCGGCCCGTAGGCGGACAGGTCGATCGGCTCGAGGAAGCGGATCCGGAACTTCGCCGGCAGGTACATCAGCCCCGCCGCCAGCGCCGAAGTGCGGGAACGCGTGGTTGATCGGGAAGTAGATCAGGCCCGGTGAGCCGCTCGAGCAGCGGCACGTGGGCGAAGATCGGCATCGCCTCCTCGGCGCCCATCACGGCGGTCGGGCACGATCGGCACGCCGGCGCGGATCGCGGTGCGCACGAACCCGCCGCGCCCGAAGCGGCGCAGGCGGTAGCGCTGCCAGAACAGCTTGCGGCTGGCCTTCTGGCCCTCGGGGAACACGAGCACGAGCCGCCCCTCGTCGCCGCAGCAGCCGCTGCGCGTTCGCGGGTGCGCGCCGACGAGGCCGATCTTGTTGGCGAGCATCCCGACGCCCGGATAGCCCTTGAACCAGTTCTCGCCGAGCATGTAGAGCGGCCGCGGCGCCGGGTGCTCGTGGCGGATCGCCTGCATGATCATCGGCGCGTCCGGCGGGAGCGCGCCCGAGTGGTTCGAGACGATCAGCGCGCCGCCGGCCGAGGGCACGTTCTCGATCCCCTCGACCTCCACCCGGAACCAGTGCCGGTAGTAGAAGTCGAGCAGCGGCTCGACCAGGTCGAAGACGCGCTGCGAGCGGCCCCAGTCGTCCACCTCGCGGCCCGGCTCGGCGGACGGCACGAGCTCGCGCAGCTCGCGGAGGTCCACGCCCGGCTCGGCCCGCTCGGGCGGCTTGTCGGAAGGTCGAGGACGCCGGTCTGGTGGTCGTAGCCGAGCAGCGGGCTCTCGCGCGACAGGCCGCTGCG
This sequence comes from uncultured Thermoleophilaceae bacterium, assembly GCA_963741455.1. Lineage (GTDB taxonomy): Bacteria > Actinomycetota > Thermoleophilia > Solirubrobacterales > Thermoleophilaceae > JACVRW01. The sequence goes on along the minus strand of CAVUIF010000002.1, from coordinate 325,725 downwards.
GCTCGTGGGTCGGCGGCGTTCAGCCAAGCGAGAAGGGTAAACCGACCACCTCGGCCGGCGCGCCGCCCACCTCGACCGTGGCGCCGGGCTCGGCCTCGCGGCGCACGAGCGCGAGCGCGATCGGGCCGAGCCTGGGGGAGACGCACGTGGAGCCGAGCCGGCCCGACGACCTTCTCGCCGAGCGAGGATCTCGGTCGCCGCGCTCGGCCGGCTCGGACAGCCGCAGCCCGCGCAGGTGGCGGTTCGGCTTGCCCCTGTAGTGGAGGCGCGCGACGGTCTCCTGGCCGACGTAGCAGCCCTTGGTGAAGCTCACGGCGCGCTCGTTGATGCCGGCCTCCTGCGGCATCGTCTCGGCGTCCATGTCGAAGCCGAGCCGCGGCCGGCCGGCCTCGATGCGCACGCACTCGGCGGCCTCGTCCGAGACCGTGCTCGACGCCGAGCGCCGTGCCGGGCTCGCAGATCACGTCCACGCCGAGCAGCGTCGCGACGTAGAGGCCGTGCTCGCCGGTCACGAACGAGTTCTCCTCGGCGGGCGGCGCGGCGTCGAGGCGCTCGCGCGCGGCCGGGCCGACCACCGACAGGAGCGCGCGCGACTCGGTCACGTCCTCGAACTGGACGTCCCGGCCGAGCGAGTAGGTGCGCAGCATGTGCTCGAGCACCGCGTGCCCGATCGGCCTCGGTGTCGAGCCAGAACCAGTCCTCGCCGCGGAGGATCGCGGAGGTCCGTGCGGAGCTTCCCCTTGTGCGACAGGACCGTGGCGTAGCAGCCGCTGCCGGGCTCGAGCGCCTCGACGTCGTTCGAGACCTGCCCCTGGAGGAAGTCCGCGGCCTCGCCGCCGCGCACGAGGAACTTCGCCCGGTCCGAGCGGTCGACCACGCCGGCCGACTCGGTGACGAGCTCGTAGTCGCTTGTTGCGATCACACCCCTAGTGTACTTTTAGGCAAGGCTAAAATGAAGATTGGGCAAGGCAAACTTTCGCGGCGACGCTGCTCGGCGGCGCGGCCGCGGCCGGCGCGGCGCTTCCGGTGCTCCATCGAGGTGGTGCCGCACCAGCGGCTGCACGGCGCGTCGACGCGGCGTTCGCGCAGGTCGACGCGCACGGCGGCGGTGCACGACGACCAGGCGGCGCGGCGCGGCATCCGGCGCACTCCGGCGGCCGTCGGCAGGGTCGATCCGCGCGTCGAACGGCTTCGACCCGCAGGAGATCCTGCGCGACTTCGACGAGGGCCGGGTGGTGAACGGCGTGCGCGAGTGGGAGCTCGTCGCGGAGGAGAAGACGATCGAGGTGGCGCCCGGCGTGAAGTACGACGCCTGGGCGTACAACGGCCGCGTGCCCGGGCCGACGCTCCGCGCCCGCGAGGGCGAGCGGCTGCGGATCCGGTTCACGAACGGGTCGGCCGGCACCCGCACACGATCCACTTCCACGGGATCCACACCGCGCGGATGGACGGCGTCCCCGGCGTCGGCGCCGGGCGACATCGCAGCCGGGCGAGTCGACCACCTACGAGTTCGACGCCACGCCCGTTCGGGCTCCACCTCTACCACTGCCACACGATGCCGCTGGCCGAGCACATCGCGAAGGGGCTCTACGGCGCGTTCATCATCGACCCGAAGCAGGGCCGCCGCGACGCCGACGAGCTCGTGATGGTCATGAACGGGTTCGACACCAACTTCGACCGCTCGAACGAGGTCTACGCGGTGAACACCGTCGCGTTCGAGTACCTGCACCGGCCGGTGAAGGTGAAGCGCGGCGAGCTCGTCCGGATCTACCTCGTGAACGTGCTCGAGTTCGACTTCGTCAACTCGTTCCACGTCCACGCCAACTTCTTCGACTACTACCCGACGGGCACGCGCCTCGAGCCGCGCGACTTCACCGACACGGTCATCCAGGGCCAGGGCGAGCGCGGCATCCTCGAGCTGCGCTTCCCGTACACCGGCAAGCTACATGTTCCACGCCCACGTGAGCGAGTTCGCCGAGCTCGGCTGGATGGGCTTCTTCGAGGTGACCGACTGATGGAGGCGGCGACCGCTCGCGCCACGCGGCGGCCGCCCTGGCTCGCGGGGCTCGCGCCGCTCGCCGTGCTCGCCGTCGCCATCGGGCTGTTCGTGCTGCTCGACGCGCCCGGGCCTCGACCGGATCGGCGTGCCGCAGGAGGAGCTGTCGGTCGAGCGGACCGTGCTGAAGCCGGGCGAGATCCAGCTGCACGTGCGGAACGAGGGCGCCGACCCGGTGCGAGGTCCGCCAGGTGATCGTGAACGACGCCTTCGCCGCGTTCACGCAGTCGGACGACGAGATCGGCCGCCTGGGCGGCGTCCGAGATCGACGTGGACGTACCCGTGGATCGAGGGCCAGGACTACGAGGTGATCCTGCTCACCGCGACCGGCGCGACGATCGACCACGCGATCGACCGCCGCCACCGAGACGCCCGGACTCCGACCTCGACTTCTACGGGCTCATGGCGCTGATCGGCCTCTACGTGGGGATCATCCCGGTCGCCATCGGGATGCTGTGGCTGCCCTGGATCCGCGGCGTCGACGCGCGCTGGATCCGCTTCCTGCTCGCCTTCACGATCGGCCTGCTCGCGTTCCTCGGGATCGAGGCGCTGCTCGAGGGCACCGAGATCGCCGGCGAGGGCGCCGCGGCGTTCGGCGGCGCGGCGCTCGTCTGGCTGGGCGCCGCGGCGGCGTTCCTGGCGCTGGCCGGCAGTCGACGCCTGGCTGCGCTCGCGGCGCCGGAGCGCCGCGCGCGGCAGCGAGGACGGCGGCAGCGGCAAGGCCGGGGCGCTCGGCTACCGCGCCGCGCTGCTCGTCGCGATCGGGATCGGCCTCCACAACCTCGGCGAGGGGCTTGCGATCGGGTCCGCCTACGCGGTCGGCTCGCTGGCGCTCGGCGCCACGCTCGTCGTCGGCTTCGCGCTCCACAACACCACCGAGGGCCTCGCGATCGTCGCGCCGGTCGCGCGCGAGCGCGCGCGCCCGGCTCCGGCCGCCTGGTGCTGCTCGGCCTGATCGCCGGCGCGCCCGCGGTGCTCGGCGCGTGGATCGGCGCCTCCGCGTACCAGCCCGGGCTGGCCGCGCTCATGTTCGGCGTCGGCGCCGGGGCGATCGCGCAGGTGATCGTGCAGATCGCGCCGCAGATCCGCGACGGCGCGGGCACGGCTGCTGCATCCGCTCGCCGTCGGCGGCCTGCTCACCGGGCTCGCCGTCATGTACGCGACCGGTCTCCTGGTGTCGCTCTGATGGCGCCGCCGCCCGCACCGAGACGCGTCGAGATCTCGAACGCGGTCCAGGACTACGCGAAGGCGATCTGGTCGATCGCGCAGCGCGGCGACGGCGCCGGTCTCCACGTCGGCGCTCGCCGAGCGCCTCGCAGGTCTCGCCGGCGTCGGCGTCCGCGATGGTCAAGCGGCTCGAGTCGCTCGGGCTCGCGTCGCGCGAGCCCTACCACGGCGTGCAGCTCACGCGCGCGGGCGAGCGCGTGGCGCTCGAGGTGCTGCGCCACCACCGGCTGCTCGAGCTCTACCTCGCCGAGGCGCTCGGGATGCCGTGGGACCGCGTCCACGAGGAGGCCGAGAAGCTCGAGCACGCGATCTCGCCCGAGCTCTCGGAGCTGATCGCCGCGAAGCTCGGCAACCCGACCCACGATCCGCACGGCGACCCGATCCCCACCCGCGACGGCGAGATCGACGAGCGCCCACGCGCGCGCTGGCCGAGCTGCGCCCGGGCGAGCGCGGCGTCTTCACGCGCGTCTCGGACTCGAACCCGGAGATGCTCCGCTACCTGTCCGAGCGCGGGATCGCGCCGGGCGCCGAGCTCGAGCTGGTCGGCCGCGAGCCCTTCGGCGGGCCGCTCACGGTGCGCGGCGAACGGGCGCGAGCACGCGCTGGGCGACCAGCTCGCGCGCGCGATGCGCGTCGAGCCGGGCGAGTAACCTTCGCGCCGTGGCGCTCGCCGACGACTTCCAGGCAGTGGTCGACTCGCTCCCGCCGGACTGGACGCAGCTCGAGCTGGACCTGCGGATCGCCGACGAGGACCGCTACATCGACGCCGCGACCCTGCTCGTGCAGATCAACGCCATGCCGTACTCGGAGCACGACTGGCACTGGCGCATCCGCTGCGCGCGCGAGTTCGGGCACGCCGCCGCGCCGGAGACGGTGCGCGGCACGCTCGCCCTGCTCGACGACGAGGGCATCGAGGGCGAGCTCGTCGCTGCGCGAGGCGCGCTCGGGCCGCGTCGAGGTCGTCCAGATGTGGGGCCGGCCGGAGTCGGTGCGCCAGGAGTTCGACCGCCGCCGCGCGCAGTAGGGCGGCGGATGCGCCGTGGCGCGCGTCGCGCTGCTCTGCCCGGACCTGCTGTTCGGCTCGAAGCTCCAGGGAGCGCTGCGCGCGGCGGGACACGAGCCGGTGGGCCCGGACGAGGAGGCCGAGGTGCTCGTCGTGGACCTCACCGACGAGCCGGACGTCCGGATCGCGCGCTCGGCCGAGGCCGGACATCCCGCGGCTCGGCTTCTACTCGCACGTCGAGCAGGACGTGCGCCGCCGCGCCGAGGAGGCCGGCTTCGACCGCGTGGTGCCGCGCTCGCGGATGGCTCGCGAGGCGCCCGCGCTCGTCGAGGCGATGCTGGACCGGCGCTAGTCGAGCCGGAACGCCTGCTCCACGTCGGGCGTCTCGCGCAGGATCCCGAACTCCGCGTCGAACTCCGCCCAGCCCTCGAGTGCGGCCCGGTCGAGCTCCACCGGCGGCTCGAGCGCCGGCGCGACCGCCTCGAGCTGCGCGCGCACCAGCTCCTCGTCCGATCCGCCCGCCTGTGCCAGCTCGGTGACGATCGCGTCGCGGTCGCGCAGCGCGGCGCGCGTGCCGGCCGCGATCCGGTCGAGCATCGCGTCCACGAGCTCGCGCCGCTCGCGGAGCGTCTCGCCGCGTCACCGCCAGCACGAGCTCCGGGTAGCGCGGCGCGCCGTAGTCGTCCACGCGGAACTCGCGCGTGCGCACGCCGCGCTGCCTCAGCGCCACGCCCTCGGCGTTCCAGAACGACACGACGGCGTCGACCCGCCCGGAGACCAGGCTCGGCACCGCCGAGAAGCCGATCGTGACGCTGTCGACGCGCTCGAAGTCCCCGCCGTCGTCCTCGACGACCGCCCGCAGCACGGCCTCGTCGGACGGCAGCCCGGTCACGCCCACGCGCCGGCCCTCGAGGTCGCGCGGCCGGCGCACCTCGTCCGCGCGCGCGATCACCGCGGCGAGCGGCCGCTGGACGAGCGCGCCCACGCCCACGACGTCGCTGCCCGCCTCGCGCGCGAGCCCGAGGTCGTGGATGTCCACCACCGACATGTCGACCCGCCCGGCGGCCAGCAGCTTCAGCGAGTCGGTGCTCGCGGCGGGCACGCGGATCCTGCAGGCCCTCGGCCGCGTAGATGCCCGCGTGCACGGCGTTCGGCTGGAAGTCGAGCGCGATCGTGCCCGGCCCGGAGCCGGCCGGGAGTCGTCGCCGCCGCAGCCCGGCGAGGCAGCACCAGTAGCGGCAATCGCGAGAAGGAATCGGCGCACGGCGGCGAACAGTACGGGCGGAACCATGAATTCACCGGAGGTGATCGAAGTGCAGGACCGTGGACCCGCGGCCTACATCGCCGAGTTCGTCGGCACGCTGTTGCTCGTCTTCTTCATCACCGCGGTCGTCTCGCTGTACGTAACGGCTCCCAGCGCGGCGAATCCCGCGCCCGTTCATCGACTTCTCGGTGATCGGCCTGGTGCACGCGTTCCTGCTCTTCGGCCTGATCCAGACGCTCGCGATCATCTCGGGCGCGCACTTCAACCCCGCCGTCACGGTCGTGATGACCGCGCTGCGCCAGATCAAGCCGCCCGACGCGCTCGATCTACATCGTCGCCCAGCTCGCCGGCGCGGTGGCCGGCGCCCTGCTGACCAAGCTGCTGCTGGAGGACGAGGGCGCGGCGTGGACTACGGCGCGACGCTCGTGTCCGACCGGCTCGACGGCGACATCCTGCCCGGCATGGTCGTCGAGGCGCTCGGCACCTTCTTCCTCGTCTGGGTGATCGTCGGCGTGGCCGTGAACCCGCGCGCGACCAAGGAGTGGGCCGCGCTCGCGATCGGCGCCGCGCTCGGCATGGCCGTGATGGTGCTCGCGCCGCTCACCGGCGCGGGCTTCAACCCGGCCCGCAGCTTCGGCCCCGCGATCGTGTCCGGCGAGTGGGGCGGCGCCGCCGACTTCCTGCTCGTCTACGTGCTCGCGCCCGTGATCGGCGCGCTCGTCGCCGGGTTCGCCTACTTCTACCTGGTCATCGCGCCCGGGAAGAAGGGCGTGGGCGGCGTCGAGCCGGTCGGCTAGCCGACCACGCGACGAACGCGACGATCGAAGCGCCGGCGAGGAAGTCGGTGAAGATCGTCGCGTACCAGAACGCCGGGATGTCGGGCGAGCCGGACACGAAGTGCAGCGGCGTGATCAGCCCGGTCAGCGAGTAGATCAGCAGGTGGACATGCGCGTCGCGGAAGCGGCCGCGCGTGTAGAGCCGGTAGCCGTACAGCCCGATCGCGGTCAAGAGCGGCCAGGACAGGACGATCAGCACCTGCACGACCGGGCCGCCACCGGGGTAGCTGTCCATCTCCACGAAGTTGTGCGAGTAGTGCGCCGCCGTCGAGGCGATGCTGAAGCCGAGCAGCACGCGGAGCACCCAGAGCACGCGCCGAGTGTACGGCGACGGGCTAGGCGCCGACCCAGCGGATCCGGGCGCCGGCGAGGCTGGGCGTGGACCCGCGCGGCACGTCATGCTCCTCGACCGCGGTCGCCTCGGATCCGAGCTCCTCGAGCCGCTGCATGACCTCCGCGCGCTGGGCGTCCAGCTCGCGCAGCCGGACGAGCAGGCGTGTCGCGCACGCTCACGAGGTCCTCGGTCGAGAGCAGCGCGGCTCGTCCCGTCGACGGCAGCCGCGGCTTGGCGTCGTCGGGGAGGAGCGGCCGCGGCGGCAGCCTGACGAGCGCGGCCTCGAGCTCGGCGATCTGGCGGTGGAGCTCCCGCCGGGTGGCGACCCCGCCCGCGGATGCCCGTGCCGCGACGAAGGTTCCGCGGCCCTGCTCGCTGCTCACGAGCCCCTCGGACTCGAGCCGGGCATAGACCGCGCGGGCCGTGTTGACGTTGACGCCCGCGACCTGGGCGAGCTCGCGGACGCTCGGCAGCCTGTCGCCGGTGGCCAGGGTCCCGTCCCCGATGGCCGCTCGAATCCGGTCGGCCAGCTGCGCGCCGAGCGGCATCCGCGCCCTTCTGTCCACGCTCAGGTCGAGGTCCGGCAGCGGCACGCCTGGCATGTCCCGTACCCGCACTGTCTTGCGAAAGTGCCAGTACTGTGATAGCACACTTGGTCCATGGTTCGCGCAGCCGCCGACCGGGTCTTCCTGCCGACCAAGAGCCTGCTCGAGCAGGTCGGCGACATGATGATCCTGACCGGCAAGACGCTGGTCTCGGCGCTGCGGCCGCCCTATCCGTACGGCACCGAGTTCGTGCAGCAGTTCCTGTTCATGCTGCGGCTCTGCTGGCTGCCGCTGACGATCTCGATGGTCGCCGTGAGCTACGGCGCTCCCGGGCTGCAGGCCGGCAACTTCCTGGTCCTGTTCGGCGCGATCGACCGGCTCGGCGGCTTCTTCGTGCTCGCGTCGATCCGCGAGTTCGCGCCCCTGGTCACCGCGATCATCCTCGCGGGCGTCGGCGGGACGGCGATCACCGCCGACCTCGGCGCGCGCAAGATCCGCGAGGAGCTGGACGCGCTCCAGGTGCTCGGCGTGGACCCGATCAAGAACCTCGTCGTGCCGCGCTTCCTGGCGCTGATGGTCGTGACCGGCCTCTTCAACGTCTTCGCGATCATCTTCGGGCTGACCGGGGGGATCGTCGCCACGCTGTCCTTCGACGCTCCGCTCGGCCCGTTCTTCGCCACGCTGCTCAACAACGCGTCCACCACCGACCTGTGGGGGTCGGTCGTGAAGACCACCCTGTTCGGCGCGATCATCGCGATCGTCTCCTGTTACAAGGGGATGACCGCGTCCGGCGGCGCCGAGGGAGTGGGCAGGGCCGTCAACCAGGGCGTGGTGATCGAGTTCCTCGGCATCTTCGCCTTCAACTACGTCTTCACCCAGACGCTGCTCGCCACCCATCCCGAGATCTCGGTGATCAAGTGAGCGCGAGTGTGATGTGGCCCCGCATCGAGATCGCCGCGCTCGCCCTCGTGATCGTGCTCGGCAGCCTGCTGCTCTGGGTCGGGGTGCCGTTCGGCGGGCCTCTGGGTCGCCGGGCAGGTCGCGGCGAACGCGCTCGGCGCCGTCCTGTTCGCCCTGGTCGCGGTGCCGGTCGCGATGGTCGCGGTCGGCTGGCTGCTCTACCGCGTCAATGGCCGCTACGAGGCGCTGCGCGGCACGGAGCGCGCGTGCGGCATCCCCGCCCGCGTGGCGCTCGAGCCTCGGCGAGGAGCGCGCCACCGAGCGCCGCCGGAGGGGTGGGCGGCCGCTGATCGAGATCGCCATGACCGTCTCCGCGGTCGCGGCCCTGGTCGTCCTGTTCGTCTGGTTCTTCCTCTACGCCGAGCTTCCGCTGACCCCGCTGCCATGACCGGCCTGGCCCGCACGTGGATCACCTCGTTCGGCGAGATCGCCGGGTTCTGCGCGCGGGTGGCGGGGTCCGTGCTCAACGGGCGCGTGTTCCAGTTCTTCGGGGAGGCGCTGCGGCAGGCGGGCATCCTGATCCTCGGCTCGGCGCTCGTGATCTGGGGCCTCGCCTTCATCCTCGGCCTGCAGTGCGGGATCGAGGGCGCCTACTTCAGCCGCTCCACCGGCGCGCCCGCCTATTCCGGGGTCTTCAGCGCGTGGTGCGACCTCCGCGAGATCATGCCGTACGCGTTCGGCTACATGATGTCGGCGAAGGTCGGCACCGGCCTGGTGGCGGAGATCGGCGCGATGCGGATCTCGGACGAGATCGACGCGCTCGAGGTGATGGGCATCAACTCGCTGGTGTTCCTGTGCGCGACGCGCCTGCTGGCCGCCTGGATGGTGCTGCCGTTCATGTACATCGCGGCCGTCGGCGCCGGGTTCTTCGCGAGCTACCTGGCGGTGGTCGCAGCAGATCGGCGAGGTCTCCTCGGGCGGCTACTTCCTGATCTTCTGGATGTTCCAGAACCCGCCGGACCTCCTCTTCAGCCTGATCAAGGGCATGGCGATGGCCACGGTGATCGTGCTCGTCGGCTGCTACTTCGGGTACACGGCCGGCGGCGGGCCGGTCGGGGTCGGCACGGCCACCGCGAAGTCGATGGTGCTGAACACGGTGATGGTCCACCTGGTGGGAATGGTGGGCACGCAGATCTTCTGGGGATCGAACCCGAGGGCGCCAATTGGCGGCTGAGCACGCTCACCCGGCGTCCTCGCGTCCGCCGCTCCGCGCACGCCGTCCGGACGAGCGCGCCGCGCGCCGCGCGCTGCTCGACCAGGTGCGGCGGCTGGAGGAGCGAGCGCGCCGGCCTCTTCTGCTCGGCCTGGCCGCGCAAGGGCCTGGCCGCTGCCCGCCCGCGCAGTGCGGGCCCCGGCTGCTGACCCTGGGCGAGCTCGAGGAGCTGCGCGACGACATGGTGGAGCAGGTCGGCGCGCGGCCGCGCGGCGCTCGCCGAGCGCGCGCGGGCCGAGGAGCAGAGCCGCCGCTTGATCGAGGAGATGCTCCTCGACCCGGAGGGCCACCGCTGGGTGCGCGTCTCGAACGAGGACATCGGCGAGCCTGGCTGCAGGCACTGGCACGTGCGCCCCCGCTACGGCCTGCTCGGCATGCTGATGCGCTGGTGGCGAGTGGTCGTCTCGTCGGGCTGCCCGTAGAGCGCGCCTACCGGAACAGATCCTGGTCCGCCCGGCGCCGGAGTGCAGCGGCGCCCGGGCCGTCCTCGCGCGTCACGTGGCGTCGTCGAGCCCGCGCACGAGCACCACGGGCTCGAGCGAGTCCTTCGCCCGCGCGAGGTCGGCCGCCGGCGGCGACGGCGTCGGCCACCGCGATCGAGGTCGCGCGCAGCTCGCGGCCGAACGCGTCGCGGGCGCCCGGTCCACTCGTCGAGCGGCACGATCCCGGCGGCGCCGATCGCCACGTCGGTCTGGCCGATCCGCCACGCGCGCCCGAACGAGTCCGAGATCACCACGGCGGGCCTCACTCCGCACGCCTCCTCGATCCCGGCGCGCAGCCGCGGCCGCGGACGCGTCCGGGTCCTCGGGAAGCAGCACCAGCTCGCCGCCCTCGTCGGAGACGTTCGACTGGTCCACGCCCGCGTTCGCGCACACGAAGCCGTGGTGGGTCACGCAGATCAGCGTGCCGTCGACGGCGCGCAGGAGCTCGGCCGACTCGTCGAGCACCGCCTGCACGAGCCGCGGGTCCTTGCGGTGCTCGCCGGCGAGCGCGCGCGCACGCTCGCCGGGCTCGACCTCGCTCGAGCCGCCGCACCCGGCCCTCCGCCTTCGACACCACCTTGTGCGCGACCACGAGCACGTCGCCGTCCGCGAGGTCGGCCGGCGCGGCCGCGGCGATCAGCCCGGCCAGGTCGTCGCCCGGCCGCACCGGCGGCAGCGGCGGGAGCGCGGTGACGGAGAGCGAGGTCAGGCCGGGGTCCGCGCGGCGGCGACGGGCGACGCCCCGACGCGGTCGAGCTGCCGGAGCACGCCGCGGGTCGACGGCGCCTGGCCGCGACGGAGGTCGAGCTCGGCCGTGAGCTGCGCGAGGTCGCCGGGGGTGTCCACGTCGAGCGCGAGCGCCGGCACCTGCTCCACGCGGTGCTCCACGCCCGCCGCCTCGGCCGCGGCCACGTGCCGCGCGAAGCTGCCGGGCCCGAAGCTCGGGCTCGATCGCGTCGGCCGGCGCGAGCACCAGCGCGTTCGTGCCGGTGCCGTGACGGTCGGGGACGATCGTCACGCCCGGGGTCGCCTCGATCAGCTCGGCGAGCTCGCCGGGCTGGAGCAGCGGCGTGTCGCCCGGCACGAGCGCGGCGCGCTCGAAGCCCTCGGACAGCGCGTGCCGGATCCCGATCAGAGCCGCCTCGGACTGGCCGGCCTGCTGCGGTGTCGCGCAGCACCCGCACGCCGCGTCCGGACGCGGCGGACTCGGCGTCGGGGTCGGCGGTCACGACCGCGACCTCGTCGAGCCCGGGCGTGCGCCGCAGCGTGGTGAGCACGTCCGACGAACATGGCCTGCGCGAGTGCCTGCCGCGAGCCGGCGCCGAGCGACTCGGCGAGGCGCTGCTTCGCGGCGACGAAGCTCTTCACGGGCAGGATGGCGATCGTGCGGGCCGTGGCGCCAGCGTACCGCTCAGGCGTGCACCGATGTTGCGAAGTCGAGCACCTCGCGCGCGAGCCGCGCCCGATCCTCCGCGGTGTCCATGAGCGTGTCCGTCCGGAGCGCGGCGAGGTCCGGCACCTCCTCGTCCGCGACGACCCCGTCGATCACGTCCGCGTACGCCCGCGCGATGCCCGCCGCGCTGCGGTCGATCCCGGCGTGCTCGCAGAACGGCTCGGTCGGCCCCTTCACCGAGCGCCCGCCCACGAACGGGCTCACGGCCACCACCGGGGCGGGCGCCGCGGCGAGCGCCTCGCGCATCCCGGGCAGCGCCAGGATCGGGCCGATCGAGATCACCGGGTTCGAGGGGCCGATCACGATCGCGTCCGCCTCGGCGATCGCCTGCAGCACGGCGTCCGAGGGCGGTGCCCGGTCGAGCCCGCGCAGCTGCACGTCCTCGATCGGCCCCTCGGCGCGCTCCACGATCATGAACTCCTGGAAGGGCACCGTTCGCCCGCGCACGCCGACCCACGTCGAGACCGGGTGGTCGCTCATCGGCAGCACCCGCGCCCTCACTCCCAGCGCGTCGACCACCGCGGCGTGCGCTTCGGTGAGCGAGCGGCCCGCGCGCAGCGCCTCGGTGCGGACCAGGCACATCGCGAGGTCGCGGTCGCCGAGCCTGAACCACGGCGCCCGGCCCGCCGCCTCGAGCGCCTCCATCACCTGCCAGGTGTCGTCCCTGAGCCCCCAGCCGCGCTCGTCGATCAGATCGGCGAGCCAGTAGGTCACGAGGTCGGGGTCTGGGGAGACGTGGACGCCGTAGACCTCGATGTCGTCGCCCGTGTTGGCGACCACCGTGAGGTCGTCGCAGGCGTCGAGGAGCCCGCGCGCGAGCTTCGCCCCGCCGGTCCCGCCGGACAGCAGCACCACCGAATCCATTGCGGGTAGTGTGCCGCCGGCCCGTGCGACTCGCTGACAGAACAGCCCTCGTGACCGGCGGGGCGTCGGGAATCGGCGCCGCGACGTGCCGGCGGCTGGCGGCGGAGGGCGCGCGGGTCGCCGTCACCGACGTGAACCTGGACGGCGCGCGGGAGGTCGCCGGCGAGCTCGACGGCGCGGCCTTCGAGCTCGACGTGCGCTCGTCCGACTCGGTGCGCGCCGCGGTGGAGGGCGCCGAGGCCGAGCTCGGGCCCGTGGACGTGCTCGTGAACAACGCCGGCTACGACGAGTGGAACTGGTTCACCGCCACCGACGAGGCGCTCTGGCGGCGGGTGCTCGAGGTGAACCTCGTGGGCGTGATCGCCTGCACCCACGCCGTGCTGCCCGGGATGCAGGAGCGCCGCCGCGGCCGGATCGTGAACGTCTCGTCCGAGGCCGGCCGCGTGGGCTCGAGCGGCTCGGCCGTCTACTCGGCCGCCAAGGGCGGCGTGCTCGGCTTCACCAAGGCGCTCGCGATCGAGAACGGCCGGTACGGGATCACCGTGAACGCGGTGGCGCCGGGGCCGATCGAGACGCCGCTCCTCATGGCCGCGCCCGAGGCGCTCGGCGACATCGGCAAGCGGATCGTGGACACGATGATCGGCTCGACGAACCTCCGCCGCCTCGGCCACCCGGACGAGGTGGCCGCCGCGATCGCCTTCCTCGCCTCCGACGACGCCTCGTACGTGACGGGCCAGTCGCTCGGGGTGAGCGGCGGCCTTGCCAGAATCTGACCGTGCCCGAACACGTCCGGATTCGCGAGGTCGGCCCGCGCGACGGCTTCCAGAACGAGCCCGAGGTGATCGACACCGAGCGACAAGGTCAGGCTGGTGGAGCTGCTCGCCCGCACCGGCGTGAAGCGGCTCGAGGTCACGAGCTTCGTGCGCGCCGACGTGATTCCGCAGCTCGCCGACGGCGCCGAGGTCCTGCGCCGGGCCGGCATTCCGGACGACGTCTCGGTGACGGTGCTGATCCCGAACGAGCGCGGGCTCGAGAACGCGCTGGAGCTCCGCGACCGCTTCGACGAGGTGAACCTGTTCCTGTCGGCGTCGGAGACTCACAACCGGAAGAACGTGAACCGCTCGATCGAGGAGTCGCTGAGCGGGCTCGAGCGCGTTGTCGGCCGCGCGCGCGAGGAGGGGCTCCGCTGCGAGGGCGTGATCTCGGTCGCCTTCGGCTGCCCCTACGAGGGCGAGGTGCCGCGCGAGCGCGTGCTCGAGATCGCGCGCCGGCTCGTGGCCTCCGGCTGCGAGGAGATCGCCTTCGGCGACACGACCGGCATGGCCAACCCCGTGCAGGTCGAGCGCTTCTTCGACGGGCTCGACCTCGGCGCGGAGCTCACCGGCCACTTCCACAACACGCGCGGGCAGGGGCTCGCGAACGTCGTGGGCGCGCTGCGCGCCGGCGTGCGGAGCTTCGAGAGCTCGTTCGGCGAGCTCGGCGGCTGCCCGGTGCCGCCGGGCGCCACCGGGAACGTCGCGACCGAGGACCTCGTCTCGATGCTTCACGAGATGGGCTACACGACGGGAATCGAGCTCGAGCGGGTGGTCGAGGCCGCTCGGGCCGCCCAGGAAGTGCTCGGCCGGCCGCTGGGAAGCCACGTGCTCACGGCCGGCCCCGTTCACTGGGAATAGAACGCGCCTGCCGGGGGTAACACGCCCCCGCCATGCCGGAGCTGAAGGAGCGCCCCAGCACCTACCGGACGCTCGACGAGCAGCGGAGGAGGGGCGGCTCTCGCCCGCCGAGGAGCGCTTCGAGCGCCGCCGGCGAACCGTCGGGCTGTTCGTCGGCCCGCTCGTGTTCGCGGCGATGCTGCTCATCCCGTTCGAGCTCGATCCGAACCAGCACCGGCTCGCTGCGATCCTCGCCTTCGTCGTCGTCTGGTGGGTCACCGAGGCGATCCCGATCCCGGTCACGGCCGTGCTCGGCGTCGCGCTGGTGGCGCTGCTCGAGGCGACCCCGCCGCCGCCGGAGGGCGACTCGGCGACCGACGTCGTGTTCGCCGCGTTCAGCGACGACACGTTCTTCCTCTTCATCGGGAGCTTCATCATCGCCCAGTCGATGGTGGTCCACGGGCTGCACCGGCGGCTCGCGTACCGGGTGCTGTCGTCGCGGTACGTGGGCGGCTCGACGTACCGGATCATCCTCGCGTTCGGCCTGATCGGCGCGGTCACCTCGCCGGTGATGTCGAACACGGCCGGCGCGGCGATGATGCTCCCGCTCGCGCTCGGCGTGATGGGCGTGGTCGGCGGGATGGTCGCGAACCAGCTCGAGGGCGACCGCGATCCCGAGCGCCTGCGCTTCGGCTCGGCGCTGATGCTCGTGATCACCTACGGGATCACGGTGGGCGGCCTGCTGCTGCCGATCGGCAGCCCGCCGAACCTGATCGGCCGCGAGCTGCTCCAGGAGGAGACCGGCGAGCCGATCACCTTCCTCGAGTGGTTCCTGATGGCGCTCCCGATCGTCGTCGTGATGTTCATCGCGGTGGTGCTCGTCGTGACGCTGATGAACCGGCCCGAGGTGCGCCAGGTCGAGGGCGTCGAGGAGTACGTGGCGGACGAGCGGCGCAAGCTCGGCCCGCTGAGCCGCGGGGAGAAGAACACGCTCCTCGTGCTCGCGTTCGCGCTGATCGGCTGGTTCCTCCCGGGCCTCGTGGGAGTCGTGGCCGGCGACGACTCGGACGCCTACACGCAGGTATCCGAGGCGGCCAACGAGGGCACGGTGGCGATCATCGCGGCCGCGCTCCTGTTCGTCCTGCCGCTCGACTGGGCGCGGCGAAAGTTCACGCTCAACTGGAACGAGGCGGCGCGCATCGACTGGGGCACGATCCTGCTGTTCGGCGGCGGCATCGTGCTCGGCACGATGCTCAGCGAGACCGGGCTCGCCGAGGAGCTCGGCAAGTGGATCTCCGACACCACCGGCGTGCTCGACGATGCTCGGGATCACGGTCGTGATCGTGGTCGTCGCGATCCTGATCTCGGAGACCACCAGCAACACCGCGAGCGCGGCGATCATGGTGCCGATCGCGATCTCGATCGCCGCCGCGTCCGGCGTGAACCCGACCATCCCGGCGCTCGCCGCGATCTTCGGGGCAAACTACGGGTTCATGCTGCCGGTCTCGACGCCACCGAACGCGATCGTCTACTCCTCCGGGCTCGTCCCGATCACGCGGATGTTGAAGGCGGGAGCCGTCTTCGACGTGATAGGCGCGATTCTCTGCGTCGTCGGCGTGATCGTGATGGCGAACCTGGTGGGGCTGGCGTAGCCCTCGCCCGTCCCCTCGCGATCGCGGTCGCCGCGGGCGCGGCGTCCGTGCTGCCCGGCTTCCTGGTGGGCGCGCTCGCGCTTCAGATCCGCGGCGACCTCGACGTGCGCGTGGAGGAGGTCGCGGCGGGCGTGTCCGTCTTCTTCCTCGCCGGAGCGATCGGCGCGAGCGCGGGCGGCCGGCTCGCGGACCGGATCGGCGCCGGCGCCGCCCTTCGCGCGCTGCATGCTCGTGACGGCGCGCGTGCCTGCTCGGCGCGGCTCTGCTCGCCGAGCTCGCTGGCCGCGCTGTTCGTGTTCCTCGCGGTGGCGGGCGTGTCGAACGCCGTGGCGCAGCCGGCCACCAACCTGTTCGTGGCGGAGGAGGTGCCGGCCGACCGGCAGGGGCTCGGCTTCGGCATCAAGCAGTCGGGGATCCCGGGGGCGATCGTGGTGAGCGGCCTCGCGCTGCCGGTGCTCGCGATCCCGTTCGGCTGGCGGCCCACGTTCGCGATCTGCGCGCTCGCGCCGCTCGCGGTCGCGGTGGTGCTGCGGCCCGGCCGGGTCGCGCGGCCGACGCCGCGGCCGCGGGCGGGACGCCCCTCGCGCGCGCTCGTGCTCACCGCGCTCGGCGCCGCGCTCGCCACCGGCGGGCCGTGCGCGCTCGGCGCGTACCTCGTGGCGTCGGCGGTCGACGTGGGGGTGGCAGGAGGGCGTGGCCGGCCTGCTGGCCGCGCTCGGCAGCGCGCTCAGCCTCGCCGTGAGGATCTCGCTCGGCGCGCGCGCCGACCGCCGGCGCGCGTACGGGCTCGAGACGGTCGTGCTCCTGCTGCTGGCGGGCGCGGCCGGGTTCGCGCTGATGGGCGTGGGCTCGCTCGCGCCGTTCGTGGGCGGCGCGCTGATCGCGTTCGCGCTCGGCTGGGGCTGGCCGGGCCTGTTCAACCTGGCGGTCGTGGACAGCAACCGCGAGACGCCGGGCAGCGCGAGCGGGGTCAGCCAGACCGGGATCTACGTCGGCGCGGCGGGCGGCCCGGTGTTCTTCGGAGCGCTCCTGTCGCGAGTTCGGCTACGGCACCGCGTGGGTCGTCGTCGCGGCTCTGCACGGTGGTCGCGGCGGGGGTCATGTGGCTCGCGGCGCGGGCCGGACGCCGAGGCTGCGACACATTTTCGGGGGTTTGACCTTTCGGGTCCGGGTATAACCCAAACTCAGCCGCCGGGGCCGGTTTTCGGCACATATGGGTTCCCCCGACCCTGCCCCGGCATTTCGCGCTACGGGCCCGGACCACGGCATCCGGGCCCGTCGCATTTAACGACAGCATTGAGGGGCATCCGACCCCAGGTGGTGGGGATTCGAGGCGGAAAACGCACCGATTCCCACCACCCGGCGGAGTGGCCCCTCGATGCTGCCGTTCGAACGCGCCTAGCGGCCCGCGAACTGCGGGTCGCGCTTCTCGAAGAACGCCCTCGCGCCCTCGGCGAAGTCCTCGGACGCCGCGAGCGTCTCCTGCGCGGCCACCTCCTGCTCGAGCGTCACCGACAGCGCCGGCTTCGCGGCCGCGTCGAGCACCCGCTTGGCCAGCCCGACCGCGCGCGGCGCGCACGCGAGCAGCTCGTTCGCGAGCGCCTCGGTGGCCGCGTCGAGCTCGTCGGCCGGCGCGATCCGGTTCGCGAACCCGATCCGGTGCGCCTCGCGCCCGTCGATCACCTTGCCGGTCATGATCAGCTCCTTGGCGTTGCCGAGCCCGACCACGGCCGGCAGCCGCGAGCAGCCGCCCACGTCGGGGATGAGCCCGACGCGCACCTCCATGATCCCGGCGACGGCGTCCTCGGCCATCGTGCGGAAGTCGCACGCGAGCGCCAGCTCGAACGCGCCGCCGAGCGCCGCGCCGTGGATCTGGCAGATCGTGGGCTTCGGCATCTCCTCGAGCAGGTTCCACCAGCTCAGGATCGGGCGCCGGTAGTCGCGCAGGTTCGCGGGGCTCTCGGACAGCTCGCGCAGGTCGTTCAGGTCCATGCCGGACGAGAACATCGCGCCCTCGCCGCGCACGACGACCACGCGCACGGAGTCGTCGCGCCGCGGCGGCCTCGATCGCCGCGCCGAGCTCGCGGATCAGGTCGCCGTTCAGTGCGTTGCGCTTGTCGGGCCGGTTGAGCACGAGATGGCGCACCGCGCCCCGGTCCTCGGTGCGAAGAAGTCCCATGCGGCGGAGGCTATCTCCCGGCCCGCCGCCGCGGGTCCGAAATCACGAGCTCGACGTTCCGCATCGCACGCCCAGACGGCCGGCGACGGCGACCGTCACGCAGCGGGCGCCGGCCCCAGGCCACGGTACGCGATATCGACGCGAGGTCGGCGGGGCCGAGCGCGGATCCACGGCGGGCGGGCACCGTGACGGGGGCAGCGTGGTCGAGCATGGTCGTGAAGAGCGACAGCGTGCCGTCGCGGTTGTCCATGAGCTCGAGCAGTCGCACCTGCTGAGGCGCCCCGGCCAGCGATGCCGTGACCACCTGCCAGAAGCCGGTCCCGTCGCGGCGGAAGTTGCGCCACGCGCGGTCGTAGTGTTTGTGCCCGGCCAGGTAGAGCACCACGTTTCGGTGGCGCATCAGCAGGGATCGCAGGCTTCCCCTGCCGCCCGGGCCGAGGTGCACGGGCGAGGACGACCGCGGGTCGCGGTCGAAGCGCCCGGCGCGCTCGTCCGGGATCCGGTTGACCATCATCTCGAGCGGGTGGTGGCCGTACACCACCACGAGCTGCCGTCGCCGCTCGGCACGGCGGAGCTCGCGGGCGAGCCACCGGTACTGCGGGTGATCGATGTTGCCGCTCGCGCCACCGGCGTCGGCCACCGTGTCGAGCGAGATGAAGCGCAACTCGCGCGACGGCGACCAGGCGTAGTACAGGGCGGTGCCGCGAGAGCGGCGGCGCTCGACCGGCGAGGTGAACCCGAGCCCATGCGCACGGTCCGCGCGGCCGTGCAGGCGCCTGAACTCAAGCGGCGACGAGAGGAAGCGCCGCCGCGGGTCGGGCGGCACGAGTCGCCCGCTCGCCCGCGTCGCGCGCAAGAGGGTCCAGGGCTCGCCTCTGAGCCATCCGGGCCCGGCGGCCGAGACCACCTTGCGGCAGCCGATGGAGGCGGAGCGCGGCTGTGCCGCGAGCGGGCCGAAGTGGCCCTGGGGAAGGGCGTCGTGATTCCCGCGCGACGAGTACCAGGGCACTTGGAGGCCCTGGGCGGTGAACGGGCGCTGGGCACGTGCGAGCGCACCCGGCCAGCGCCGGAGCGCGCGCCTCGACCGAGGCGTCCCCGCGTACGCGCGCCGGCTCACCATGCGGTTCAGCCGCCGGCGCTGCGCCCTGCCCACGCGGCACGGATTCGCCGGTGAGACGCGCCGGCCGGAGTACGGATCGATGCGGCCGCCGTTCAGCAGGCGCACGGCCCACCGCAGCTCGTTCACCTGAGCGGTGTCGGCCATATCGCCGGTCACGAGCGCGAGGTCCATGCGCGCGCGGCCGCCGGCGCCGGCCACGGGACTCGTGCGGTGGGCGTTCACGGCCCGAACCGCCTGGTCGATCACGTGCGGGCCGAACGCCTCCTGCGGGCGCCAGAAGCCGTGGAAGGCGGGCTTGACACCTGAGAGGTACTCGAAGCGGGCGGGTGAGGCCTCGTCGGCGAGCTGGAAGTCGCTGAGGTGCGCGAGGTACACGAGGCTACGTCGCCGCGAGCTCCGCCCGGGCAGCGCCCGCACTCGGGGCGCGCGGCGCACCACATGACGCTCGCCGCCCGCCTCGACGAGCCGCAAGCCGGGTCCCGAGCCCGCTGGGACGAGCCTCTGCTCGTCGGTGGCGGCTCCGCTCGCTCCCGGCACGACGGCCGCGACGAGGGCCAACACGAAAAGTGCGCCTGCATGTCGTCTCATGCCCCCCGTTCTTGCCGCGAGGGGTGAGCGAGCCGTGAACCGGAGGTGAGTCTGTCCTTAGGTAACGAGCCGGTAGCCCATGCCGCGAACCGTCTCGATCGCGCCGGAGCCGAGCTTCTTGCGGAGGTACCCGATGTAGACGTCGACGACGTTCGAGCCCGGGTCGTAGTCGTACCCCCACACGTGCGACAGGAGCTGCTCGCGGCTCAGCACCTGGCCCGCGTGACGGATGAACACCTCGAGCATCGTGAACTCGCGCGCCGTCAGGTCGAACGTCTGCCCGGCGGCGCTCGCGCGGCGGGTCCGCAGGTCGAGGAGGATGTCGCCCGCGCGCAGCACCGTGGGCTCGACGCTCCGCTCGTCGCGCAGGCGTGCGCGCACGCGCGCGAGAAGCTCCTCGAACCTGAACGGCTTCGTCACGTAGTCGTCCGCTCCGCCCTCGAGCCCGGCGACCTTGTCGCTCAGGTCGTCGCGCGCCGTGAGGATGATCACCGGCATCTGCTGCCCCGACGCGCGCAGCTCGCGGAGCACAACCGTGCCGTCCTTCCCCGGCAGGCCGAGGTCGAGCACGAGCAGGTCGAACTCGTCGTCGCGTGCCATCAGGGCCGCCTTCGCGCCGTCCTCCGCGAGCGTCGTGACAAACCCGTTGGCCCGCAGGCCCTTCTCGAGGAACGACGCCAGCCTCGGCTCGTCCTCCGCGATCAGTATGCGGTTCACCTTCCCTGCACCTCCTGCGGCGGCTCGATCGGGATGCTGACGGTGAACCGCGCGCCGGCGCCCTGCCGGCTGTCCACCTTGACGTCCCCGCCGTGGGCCTCTGCGATCGCCGCCGTGATCGCGAGTCCCAGGCCGGCGCCCTCTCCGGTTCCATCGAGCCGGACGAAGCGTTCGAAGATGCGCTCCTGAGCTTCCGGCGCGATGCCTGGCCCGGTGTCCTTCACCCAGAGCTCCGCGCCCCCGTTCGTCATGCTCGAGCCGAGCTCGATCGCGTCGCCCTCGTGGGTGTGCGAGGCGGCGTTCTGGCTCAGGTTCATGATCGCCTGGGTCAGGCGCTGGCGGTCGGCCACGATCCGCCCCGAGCCCACCCCGCCGAGTCGCCAGTCGCGCGGCGCGAGCGCGGACGCCTTCGCGAACAGCTCGTGCGTGAGGTCCGCGACGTCGATCGTCTCCGGCTGGAGGAAGTCGGGCCGGTTGGCCTTCGCCAGCAGCAGCAGGTCGTTCACGAGTCGCCCCATCCGGTCGAGCTCGTCGCCCACCAGCTCGAGCGTCTCGGCCCGCTCCTCGGGGTCCGTGCCCATCACGTCGAGGTGCCCGCGGATGATCGTGATCGGGGTGCGCAGCTCGTGGCCCGCGTCGCTGATGAAAGCCTTCTGGCTGGCGAAGGCCTCCTCGAGCCGGTCGACCATCTCGTTGAAGCTCCGTGCGAGGTCGGCCAGCTCGTCGTCTCCGCGCACGGGGATCCGGCGCGTGAGGTCCGACCCGCTGATCGAGCGCGCGGTGTCACGCAGCACCAGCAGCGGAGCCAGCACGCGCCCGGCCACGACCCAGGCCAGGAGCGAGGCGATGATCAGCACCCCGATGCTCACGGCGGAGGCGAGGCGGAGCGCGTCGTTCACCTCGTCGAGCTCGCCGCTGAGGTCCAGCGCCACGGCGAACACGCCCGTCGCGCGGTCCCCGGGGCCCACGGGCACGGCGACGTACCGGATCCGCCGGCCGTCCGCGACCTCCGCCTCCCCGCCCTGGCTCGTGGTGGTGGACGCGAGCGCGTCGATCTCGGCCACCCGGATCGTCTCGAGGCCCGGGGCGAACCGCTCGCGGTGGGGCTCGCCCCGAGATGAAGGTGTAGAAGGCCTCGCCCTCGCCCGGGACGTTCCGCGACAGGAACACCTCGAAGATCGCCTCCACGTCGTTCCCGAACGGCCGGCTCGTGCGCGGGTCGCGGCCGTCCACGGCGAGCCGGCGGAACTCCTCGGTCTCCTGCACGAGCGCCTCGTCGACGCGCTCGCCGGCGCGGCCCTGCAGCACCTGGCGAAGCGCGACCGTGCCCACCACCGTCGAGAACAGGAGCAGCACGATGTACGAGGCGAGGATCCTCGAGCGAGCGCTTGAGAACAGGCGCTGCCGCATCAGTCGTCCCCTCCGTCGTCCCCGCCGCCGTCGTCGTCCCCGTCGTCGTCGTCCTCGACGGGTGGTGGGACCGGAGCCGGCTCGGGGGCGGGCGCGGGCGCAGGCGCCGGAGCGGGCGTCGGTGCCGGGGCGGGGGCAGGCGCCGGGGCGGGGGCAGGCGCCACCGCCGCGGGCGGTGCCGCCTCGCGCCTCTGCTCCGCGGTGCGGCGCCGCTGCGCCGCGCGCCGGCGCGCGGCCCGGCGGCGCTGCTCGAGACGCTCGCGCCGCTCGGCGCGCCGCCGGCGCTCCATACGCTCGGCCTCACGCACCGCCGGGGTGGTGTCGATCTGGATCGGGGCCACCTGCGGCGGAGCGCCGGACCCGGCCAGCAGGGTCATGCTCGCCCACACGATCGCTCCGGCCGCCGCGCCGAGCGCGATGAACGCGGCCAGGCGAGGCAGCCCCCGATCGCCGCTGCGGGATTCGCGTGCCACAGCGCCTGAATCTCACCGCGGGGGGTGAGCGCGATGTGAGGGGAACATGAGAAAGATCTCACCGAGCCCTTAATGGTGGCTCATCCGCGCCGGCGCAGGGTTCCCGCATGACTCGTGGGACTTCGCCGAGGGCGATCCGGTGGCGCCCGGGCTCACCGCGCTCTTGCCCCTGGGCGGCGGCCACCGCTACGAGGCGTGGCTGTCGTGGGACGAACGACGGCGCGCGATGGTGGTGGCCAAGCTGCTGCGCCCGGGCGAGGCCGGCGACTCACGCGCGCGCGAGTCGCTCGCGGCGGAGGCCGCGCTGCTCGCGCGGCTGTCGCACCCGCTGCTCGTGCGGTCGTTCGGCGCCGATCCGGAGGGCGAGCGGCCGTACGTGCTGCTCGAGTACATCGACGGCCCGCGGCTGTCCACGCTGATCCGGCGTGACGGGCTGATCATCGAGCAGGTGCTGCCGCTCGCGCTGAACGTGTGCTCGGTGCTCCACTACCTCGCCTCCGAGAACGTGGTGCATCTCGACGTGAAGCCCCGCAACCTGATCATGGACGGGGCGCCGCGCCTGATCGACCTGAGCGTGGCGCGCGACATCGGGCAGGTGAGCCGGATGCGCGGGCTGGTCGGGACCGACAGGTACATGGCGCCGGAGCAATGCGATCCCGAGCGCCGCGGGGAGATCGGCACCGCGAGCGACATGTGGGGCCTCGGCGCGACTCTCCACGAGGCGGTCACCGGCCGGCTGCCGTACGCGCGCCGTGCCGAGGGCGAGCCGCATCCCCAGCTCAGCTGGTCGCCCGGCGACCTGCCCGGGCTCCCGCCCGCCCTCGAGCCGCTGATCCGGTCGTGTCTCGAGCCGCGCCCGGCCGACCGGCCCACCGCCGCCCAGCTCGCCGACGCGCTCGAGCCGCTCGTCGACGCGCTGCCGCCACCCCGGATCGGGCGCTTCCGCCCGGGCGGAAAGCGGATGCTCGAGCGTCTCGACGCTCGATGAAAGAGGTCTCACGACCGCCTCACGGACGGCTCACGGGGCGACCTTAGGTTCCGCTCCGACCCTGAGAAAGCAAGACCAAGGAGGTCAGAGAGATGGGAATCGGAGCAGGAAGAATGGCCGTGCTGGTGCTTGCGTGCCTCGTGGCGGCGGGTGGTTTCGGCGCCGCGATCGGAGCGGCGCTCGAGGGTGGTGATCGTGCCACCGCGATCGAGCCGGTCGACCTGAGAAAGGACGACGCCGCCGACGACGAGGCCGTGGACGACGACGTGGGGAACCGCGACGGCGACGGCGACCTCACGATGGGCGACGACGGCACGATGGGCGGCAACAACACCGTCGACGGCGACCGCACCAAGGGCAACGACGGCACCAGCGGTGGGAACAACACCGACGGCGACCGCACCCAGGGCGACGACGGCAGCCGCGGTGGCGACGACACCCTGGACGGTCCGCGTACGGCCGGCCATGACGACACGCGCGACGGCGACCGGACGGACGGCGGCGACCGCACCCGCGGTGGCGACAACACCGCGGACGGCCCGAACACCCGCGGTCACGACGGCACGCGTGACGGCGACCGCACGGGCGGCAACGACGGTACGCGCGGCGGGAACAACACCGGCGACGGTGACTGGACCGGCGGCAACGACGGCACCGGCGGCGGCGACAACAGCTACGTCGCGCCGGCGCCCGCCCCGAGCTACGGCGGCGGTGGCGGCGACGGGACCGACGACGGCGGCGGCACGGACGGCTAGCCGCCGTCCGGAACCGATCGCCTCGTCGAAAGGGGGCGCCCTCCGGGGCGCCCCCTTTCTCGTGCTCTAGCCGCGCGCGCCGGCGATCGGCTCGAGCGCCTGCCGCAGCTCCGGCAGGGACGGCCGGTCACCCGGATCGGGCTCGAGGCAGCGGTCCACGATCGCCGCGAGCGGCGCCGGCAGCCGCCGCTCGGAGCGCAGCGCGGGCGCGCGCCCCTCGAGCTGCGGGTACTCGACCGACTCGTCCCCGAACGGCGTGTCTCCGCACGCCGCCTCCCAGAGCACGACCCCGATTCCCCACACGTCGGCCGGCTCGGCGACCTGGCCGCCGCGGGCCTGCTCGGGGGCCATGTAGCACCAGGTGCCCACGCCGGGCCGCGCGCGGCCCGGACGGCGCGCGATGCTGAGGTCGATCAGCTTGGCGCGCCCGCTCTCCGCGACGATGTTCCCCGGCTTGAGGTCGAGGTGCACGTAGCCCTGCCGGTGCAGGTAGCCGACGGCCGAGGCGAGCTGGAGCCCGAGGAACGCGAGCTCGCGCGCCGTCAGGAGGCGCGCCCGGCGCTCCACGAGATGGGCGAGCGTCTCGCCCGTGAGCGTCTCCGTCACGACGAGTGGCTCGGGTCGCGTGAGTGTCTCGTAGCCGCGCACGATCCCGGGGTGCGCCAGGCCTTCCAGCAGCCTGCCCTCGGCGATCAGCCGGCGCCGCTTCGCGGGCTCGGCGAGCCGGTCGGGGCGCAGGGCCTTGACGATGCAGCGGGTCTCCCGCTCGACGCTCCATGCGTCGTACACGTCGAAGACGTTCGAGCGGTGGATGCGCGCGATCGCCTCGTAGCCCGGCGCGATCGTCGCGCCGGGTCGCCACGCCGCCCGGCGGGTCAAGCCGCGGCCCCGGCGGGCACCGGCCGCGGGGCGCCGATGCGCACGACCCGGTCGGCGAACCCGAACAGCGCCGGGTCGTGGGTCACGATCACGGCGGTCCGTCCGCGCAGCAGCGTCCGGAGCGGCTCCATCACCTGCGCGGCCGCCTCCGCGTCCAGTCCAGTGGTGGGCTCGTCCAGCACGACGACCGGAGTGTCGCGCAGAAGCGTCCGCGCGATCTCGATCCGGCGCCGCTGACCGCCGGACAGCGCGCGGCCGCGCTGCCCCACGCGGGTCTCGTAGCCGTGCTCGAGCACCTCGATGAAGTCGTGAGCGCCGGCCGCGCGGGCGGCCGCCTCGACCTGGGCGCCGGTGGCTCCGGGGCGCCCGAAGCGGATGTTGTCCGCGACGCTCGCGTCGAACAGCATGCTCTCCTGGAGCAGGATGGCTACGTTCTCGCGCAGCGATGCGAGGGTGATGTCGCGCACGTCCTGCCCGTCCACGCGCACCACGCCCGAGGCCGGGTCCGCGTAGCGCAGGAGCAGGCGGGCGATCGTCGACTTTCCGGACCCGCTCGGGCCGGTGAGCGCGACGACCTCGCCGGCGTCGACGCGCAGCGAGAAGTCCGCCAGCACCGGGTCCGCGGCACCCGGATAGCGGAACGTCACGTGCTCGAGCTCGAGGTCGCCGTGAGCGCGGGGGAGCGCGGTCGCGCCCGGCCGCTCCCGCACCAGCGGCTTCGTGTCGAGCAGCTCGAGCACGCGCTCGCCGCCCGCGGCGGCGGCCAGCAGGGTCGACGCGAGATGGCCCAGGTCTCCGATCGGGCGCATGAGCTGGGTGAGGTAGGCCATGAACGCCAGCAGGCCGCCGATCGTGAGCCGGTCGTCCTGAACCGCCCAGGTGCCGAATCCGATGACGGCGAGCACCGCCACGACCTCGATGAGCGCCACGGCGCCCGCGAACGCGCCGCCCACGCGCGCCGCGGTGAGCTCCGCGTCCACCACGCCCTCGCCCTCCCGGATCAGCCGCCTCCGCTCGTGCTCCGTCTGGTTCACGGACTGGACGAGCGCGGTGTTGGCGAGGCTCTCCTCGGCCACGGCGCTCAGCGCGCCGCTGCGGCGCCGCTTCTCGCGCGCGGCGTGGCGCGCGAGGCGCGCGAAGTAGCGCGCCGCCAGGTAGAAGGGCGGCGCCAGGACGAGGGCGTAGAGGGCGAGCTGCCAGTCCAGGAGGAACAGCGCGCCGGCGAACAGGACGATGCGCGCGAGCGCCGACACGGCCTCGCC
Source organism: uncultured Thermoleophilaceae bacterium (assembly GCA_963741455.1). Taxonomy (GTDB): domain Bacteria; phylum Actinomycetota; class Thermoleophilia; order Solirubrobacterales; family Thermoleophilaceae; genus JACVRW01. The sequence continues at coordinate 299,813 of CAVUIF010000002.1, read as the reverse complement.
GAGGCCGCCGAGCACGAAGCTCTCGATCGCCTGGATGTCGCCGCCCATCCGCGCGATCAGGTCGCCGAGACGGCGGCGGTCGAGCGTGTCGAAGGACAGTCCCTGCAGGTGTGAGAAGAACTTGGAGCGCAGGTCGAGCAGGAAGCGCTCGCCGGCCCAGGTCCACGCGTAGTCCTCGCCGAAGGACAGCAGGGCGCCGGCGATCGTCAGGGCGAGCACGATCGCCGCTATCGCGGGCAGCGCGCCGAGGTCGCCGGGCACGATCACGTCGTCCACGACGACCTTGAACAGCCAGATCTCCGCCGCCTGGACCGCGGGCAGCAGCGCGACGAGCACGAGGCCCGCCGCGATGCCCTTGCGGTAGGGGCGGGCGAACGGCCAGAAGCGGCGCAGGAGCTCGCGCGGCGGCACACCGGGGGCGGCGGCCACGACGTCGCTGCCGCCCTCCTTCGGGAGCAACAGCGCACGCAGGCGACCCGGCCGCTTGGCCGGGTCGCCTGGTACTCCCGTACTGCTGGGTGTCACGTGTGCCTAGGTGTTGCTGTTCCGGCGGCGGCGGCGCATCCGGCGGCGACGGCGCCTGCGGCGGCGCCGGCGGCGACCTGTGTTCGAGCTGTCGTCTCCGCTCGCCTTGGCGGCCGGGATGGAGGAACTGAATGCGGACTTGTAGGCCATCTGGGCTCCTTTCGATTGATCGGACGATCACCAAGATGCCCGCGCCCCGTAAGCCGACCGTGAGCCGAACATGAGATCTCGTTTATGAACGGATCCGCCCATGTGAGAGGACAGGGCGGCACTGGGTAGAAGGGCAAGCCATGGAGACGCGCGACGTCGCCGCAGTGCTGATCGGCCTCGAGGTCGGGCTCGGCATCGGCCTGCTCGCTTTCGGGACCACACTGCTCGCCCCGATGGGCATCGGGCTGCTCGGAGCAGCCACCGGCTACGGCGTCAGGCGCGGGCGGATCGAGCTGATCCGGCGCGCCCTGCGCTCCCAGCTGCGCGCTGCCCGCTGATACGTTCCGGCTCATGTCGGACCTGAAGGACGCGCTCGACCGCGCGCGCGGGGGCGGGCCCGAACGCCATCACGAGAAGTCCCGCGATCAGGGCAAGCTGCCCGTGCGCGAGCGCGTCGCGCGGCTCGTGGACGCCGACTCGTTCGTGGAGGACGCGCTGCTCGCGAACTGGGAGCAGGAGGGCTTCGGCGCCGACGGAGTGGTCACCGGCATGGCGACGATCGCCGGCCGGCCGGTCGCGTTGATGGCGAACGACCCGACCGTGAAGGCGGGCTCCTGGGGGCCGAAGACGGTCGAGAAGATCATCCGCATCCAGGAGCAGGCGCTCGAGCACCGCGTGCCGATGGTCTACCTCGTGGACTCGGCCGGCGCGCGGATCACCGACCAGGTGCAGATGTTCCCCGGGCGGCGCGGCGCGGGGCGGATCTTCCACACCGAGGTGAAGCTGTCGGGCGTGGTGCCGCAGGTGTGCGTGCTGTTCGGGCCGAGCGCCGCCGGCGGCGCCTACATCCCTGCGTTCTGCGACGTGGTGATCATGCGCGACGGCAACGCCTCGATGTACCTCGGCTCGCCGCGAATGGCCGAGATGGTGATCGGCGAGACGGTCACGCTCGAGGAGATGGGCGGCGCGCGGATGCACACGGGCGTGTCGGGCTGCGGCCACTTCCTCGTGGGGTCGGACGAGGAGGGGATCGACCTCGCGAAGTCGTACCTCGGCTACTTCGGCTCGAACTGGCAGGAGCCGCCGCCGGTGGCGCCGCCGGCCGAGCCGGCGGGCGAGCTGCCCGACATCCCGAAGGACGAGAACAAGCCGTTCGACATGCTCGGCCTGATCGACGCGCTCGTGGACGCCGAGTCGTTCCTCGAGGTGCAGAAGCGCTGGGCGAAGGAGCTGATCGTGGGCTACGCCCGGATCGACGGCCGCGTGGTCGGGATCGTGGCCAACCAGCCGAAGCAGCGCGGCGGCGTGCTGTTCGTGGACTCGGCCGACAAGGCCGCGCGCTTCATCTGGACCTGCAACGCCTTCAACGTGCCGCTGCTGTTCCTGGCCGACGTGCCCGGCTTCATGATCGGCACGCAGGTCGAGCGCCAGGGGATCATCCGCGCGGGCGCGAAGATGATCTCGGCGGTGTCCGAGGCGACGGTGCCGAAGCTGTCCGTGATCGTGCGAAAGGCGTACGGCGCCGGGCTGTACGCGATGGCCGGGCCGGCCTTCGACCCCGACGCCTGCATCGCGCTGCCGGACGCGAAGATCGCGGTGATGGGGCCGCAGGCGGCGATCAACGCCGTGTTCTTCAATCAGCTCCAGGCGATCGAGGACGACGAGGAGCGCGCTCGCCGGACCGAGGAGCTGCGCGCGGAGTACAGCGAGGAGATCGACATCCTCCACCTCGCGTCAGAGCTCGTGATCGACGCCGTGGTGCAGCCGGGCGACCTGCGCCGTGAGCTCGTGAAGCGCTTCGCGGCGTACGCCTCGCGCGACCGCGCGTGGCCCGCGAAGCGCAACCCGGTCACGCCGGTTTAGCGGCCACGGCCCACGCATAGACTCGAAGGAGTGACCGCCACAGCCGCACCGCTCCGCTACCGATGGGTGGTGCTCGCGGTGGGATCGCTTGCCACGGCGGCGCTGTCGGCTGTGCAGGGAGGGCTCCCGGCGATCGCGCCCGCGATCCAGGATGCCTTCGACCTCTCGCTCGTGCAGGTCACCGGCGTGTTCACGGCGTTCGCGATCGGCACGGTGGTGACGCTGCTCGCCTGGGGGGTCGCGTCCGACCGGGGCAGCGAGCGGATCGTGATCGCGGCCGGGCTCGGCGCCGGCGCGGTGGCCATGGTGGGCGCGGCGCGCGCCGACGGCTACGTGGCGCTGCTGGCGTGGATGACGCTCGCCGGGATGCTCGGCTCGGCCGGCATCGCCGCCAGCGGGCGCGCGGTCTTCGGCTGGTTTCCCCGCCACGAGCGCGGGCTCGCGCTCGGCCTCCGGCAGACGGCGGTGCCGGCCGGTGCCGCGCTCGCCTCCTTCACGCTCCCGCCGCTCGCGTCGGGCGCGGGCGTCGACGCGGCGCTGTACGCGCTCGCCGGCCTGATGCTCGCGGCAGCGGTGGCGGCGGCGATCTGGCTGCGCGAGGGGCCGCCCGTGGAGTCCGCGGCGCCGCCCGCCCCGGATGCGGCTCGCGACCCGCGGATCTGGCGGCTGAGCGCGGCGTCGTCGCTGATGATCATCGGCCAGATCGGCGTGACCTCGCTGCTCGTGCTCTACCTGTACACCGAGCGCGACTGGACGGCCGCGCACGCGGCGCTGGCGCTCGGCGGCGTGCAGGTGGGCGCGGCGGTGGCGCGGGTGTCGGCGGGGCGCTGGTCCGACCTGCGCGACGAGCGCATCGAGCCGTTCCGGAGGCTCGCGGCGGTCGCCGGGGTGCTGCTCCTGGTGGCCGCGCTCGGCGGGCCGCTCGCCGTGCCGGTGCTGCTCGCGGGCGGAGTCGCGGCGATGAGCTGGAACGGGCTGTCCTTCACCGCCGCCGCGGAGATCTCGGGCCGGAGGCAGGCCGGCAAGGCGATGGGAATCCAGAACACCGCGATGCGGGTCGTGGCCGCAGCGGTGCCCGTGAGCCTCGGCGCGCTCGCCACCGCGGTCTCGTGGCACGCCGTGTTCGCGGTGATGGGCGTGGCGCCCCTGATCGCGCGGGCGCTGCTCAGCCCGCTGGTCGACGACGAGCGCCGCCGCCGCCGGGAGCGGCACGCGCGCCTAGAATCTCGCCGCCATGCCGGAGGGACGACTCCTGTGGACCCCGTCGGACCCTGAGTCGACGGAGATGGCCCGCTTCATGCGGGCGCGCGGGTTCTCGTCCTACGACGAGCTGTGGCGCTGGTCGGTCGAGGACCTCGAGGGGTTCTGGGGCGCGCTGTGGGAGTGGTTCCAGATCGGCGCGCCGCACGGCGCGGTGCTCGGCAGCCGCGAGATGCCGGGCGCGGAGTGGTTCCCGGGCGTCGAGCTGAGCTACGCCGAGCGGCTCTTCGAGGCGGCGCAGCCGGGGGCGACGGCGATCGTGCACGCGTCCGAGTCGCAGCCGCTGGCGGAGATCACCTGGGACGAGCTCGCGCGAGCAGGTGGCGCGCTGCGCGGCCGGGCTGCGGCGGCTCGGGGTGGGGCGCGGCGACCGCGTGGCCGCCTACATGCCGAACGTGCCCGAGACGGTGGTGGCCTTTCTCGCCTGCGCGAGCATCGGCGCGGTCTGGTCGAGCTGCGCGCCCGAGTTCGGCACGCCGACCGTGGTGGACCGCTTCAAGCAGATCGAGCCGAAGGTGCTGATCGCCACCGAGGGCTACCGCTACGGCGGCAAGGACTTCGACCGGCGCGAGCGGGTGGCCGAGATCGTCGCGGCGATCCCGTCGATCGAGCACACGGTGATGGTGCCGAGCGGGTGGGACGAGCTGCTCGCGGAGCCCGCCGAGCTGACCTTCGAGCGGCTGCCGTTCGACCACCCGCTCTGGGTCCTCTACTCGTCGGGCACGACCGGGCTGCCGAAGGCGATCGTCCAGGGGCAGGGCGGGATCCTGCTGGAGCACCTGAAGAAGTCGCGGCTGCACTCGGACCTCGGTCCGGGCGACCGCTTCTTCTGGTTCACCACCACCGGCTGGATGATGTGGAACTTCCTGGTCGGCGGGCTGCTCGCGGGGGCCGCGATCGTGCTGTACGACGGGCAGCCGGACCCGGAGCGGCTGTGGGAGTTCGGCGCCGAGGCGGGCGTCACGACCTTCGGCACGAGCGCAGGGTTCATCGGCGCGTCGATGAAGGCGGGCGTCACGCCGCCGGAGAGCCCGGCGCTGCGCGCGCTCGGCTCCACCGGGTCGCCGCTCCCCGTCGAGGGCTTCGACTGGGTGTACGAGCAGTTCCCCGACGTGTGGCTCTTCTCCACGAGCGGCGGCACGGACCTGTGCACGGCGTTCGTGGGCGCCTGCCCGCTGCTGCCCGTGTACTCGGGCGAGCTCCAGGCGCGCTGCCTGGGCGCGGCGGTGGAGGCGTGGAGCGAGGACGGCCGGCCGCTCGTGGACGAGGTGGGCGAGCTCGTGATCACAGAGCCGATGCCGTCGATGCCGATCTACTTCTGGAACGACCCGGACGGCGAGCGCTACCGGTCGAGCTACTTCGAGATGTTCCCGGGCGTGTGGCGGCACGGCGACTGGATCAAGATCACGGACCGCGGCACGGCGGTGATCTACGGGCGCTCGGACTCGACGATCAACCGCGGCGGCGTGCGCATGGGCACGAGCGAGATCTACAGCGCCGTCGAGGGCGTGCCGGCCGTGCTCGACAGCCTCGTGGTGGACGTGGAGGACGAGATGATCCTGTTCGTCGTGGTGCGCGACGCGCTCACCGACGAGGTGGTGGCGGAGATCCGCCGGCGCGTGCGCGAGCACTGCTCGCCGCGGCACGTGCCCGACCGGGTCGTGCAGATCCCGGAGGTGCCGCGCACGCTCTCGAACAAGAAGCTCGAGGTGCCGGTGAAGAAGATCCTGCTCGGGGCGGCGCCGGAGAGCGCGGCGAGCCGCGACTCGCTGGCGAACCCGGGCGCGCTCGACTGGATCGCCGAGTTCGCCGTGCGGGCTAGCTGAGCTCCTCGTCGATTCCCTCGGCGATCTCGCACGGCCAGCTCCTCGGCCGCCGCGAGCGCTTCCTCCTCGAGCCGCTCGCCCTCGCCCGTGATCGTGATCGCCGGGAAGCCGGCCGACGCGGCGGCGTAGCCGTCGCTCGGCTCGCGGCTCGTGGTCGTCGTCTCGGCGTCGGCCTGGGCGAGCGAGCGCCGCGTGGCCGCGAGCGGCGAGCAGCGGCCCCTCCTTCGTCGCCGGCCGGATGTCGCCGGCGCCGACTGCGTGGAGGTTGATGAAGACGGTGTCCGACCGCGGGAGCTCCTTCTTGTGCGCCTTCAGGAAGGCGCGCATGCCCTGGGCCATCGCCTTCTGCGAGCCGGTGAAGAGCACGTGCACGCCGAAGTACTCGAGCTCGGTGCCGAGCCGCTCGGCGAGCTTCAGGGCGAGGGCCACCCCGGACGCGTTGTCGTTCTCGCCGGCCGCGGCGGGCGGCGAGCGCGAGGTCGAGGAGCAGCGGCGACGTAGAGGATCAGCGCGACCGTCGGGATGAACTGGACGATCGTGATCGCGACCCCCTCCATGCCGCGCCACGCGGAGGACGCAGCAGGCGAGCAGGACGAGCAGCGCGAGGAACATGGGCCGGAGCGGCCGGGTCCGCGCGGGCCCGCTGTCGTAGTGGGCGACGAGGAAGAGGTGCGCCCTCCTTCTCCCGATCGCCCCAGGAGATGACGTTCTGAGAGGCGCGCCGGCCGAGCAGCCGCCGCGTGGTGGGGGAGATGCCCGAGAGGTCGAGGAAGGTGAGGATCGCCGCCACCAGGACGAGCGCGGTGCCGAGAACGGCGCTCGACACGGCGAGCACGCTCCCCGCGATGGCGATGCCCGCGTTGATCGCGTAGCCGGTCGCCCAGGAGGGCCAGACCGGAAACGGCTCCGCCTGACGACCTCCCGCCCGAGCTCCTCGAGCCTGCCGGTGAGCAGCTTGGCCGCCCGCCGCTCGGCATCCGAGCCGGGCGGCCGCGGCCCGACCTCGTCGACGAGGCGCTCGGCTTCGGCGAAGGCGTCGGTCACGGCGGCGTCATGCACGGGTGAACGTCACATGCGTGACTCCGGTGGGCGAGGAGGTGGACTCGACCTCGTAGTCCTTCTCGAGGCCCTCGAGTCCGTCCCAGAGGCGGACGCCTCGGCCGAGCAGGATCGGGACCACCACGACGTGCATGTGGTCGATGAGCCCGGCGGCAAGGAACTCGCGGAGCGTCGTAGGACCTCCGCCGATGCGTACGTCCTGGCCGTCCGCGGCCTCGCGGGCTGTTTCGAGCGCCTCGGCAGGCGAGGCGTCGATGAAGTGGAACGTCGTGCCGCCCTCCATCTCGAGCGGCGGGCGCGGGTGGTGGGTGAGGACGAATACCGGTGTATGGAACGGCGGGTTGGAACCCCACGGGCCCCTCCACTCCGGGTCCTCGTGCCATCCCGGGTAGCCGTATTTGCCGGCACCCATGATCTCGGCGCCGATGCCGGGAGCGAACAGGCGCGCGAAGGCGTCGTCGATGCCACCGGTCCCGCCGGGCCGGCCGAACCTCTCGCGGCCCCACCGGCTGGCGAACATCCATTCGTGCAGCCTTTCGCCGGCGTGGCCGAACGGCGCTTCGAGGGTCTGGCCCTCGCCTGTGGCGAAACCGTCGAGCGAGATGGAGAAGGCTTGGACGCGGGCAAGTGACATGGCCGGTGCTCCCTTCGATTAGCCGAGGTATGCCCGGGGTGGGATTCGAACCCACACGTCCCGAAGGACAATGCATTTTGAGTGCATCGCGTAAGCCATTCCGCCACCCGGGCGGGCAACGCGGTTAATCCTAGGCGCGCCGTCAGCTATGACTACGCCGGCTGCGGCTCGCCGCCGCGCGCGTCCGGGCCGTAGCGGTCGGCCTCGTCGCGCGATACCTCGATCTCGGTGCTCCACTGCTGCTGGAAGCCGCGCATCGCGAAGGCCACGAGCAGGAGCTGCACCGGCACGAGGATGATCGTCAAGAGGCCGAGGATCGAGGGCTCGAGGGCGGGATCGTCGAAGCCGGCCTTGTCGCGCTCGAACCACGCGGGCCCGGCGACCGCGGCGACTACGGCGAACAGCACCGCGAGCCCGGCCGCCACCGGAAGGACGCCGCGGTTCCACCTCGCGACGAACCACGCCATCACGAAGTAGAGGATCGCGTACAGGAACGACACGATCTCCATGCCCTGAAGCTCCGACCAGCCCCCGAGCGTGACGATCAGGATCAGCGCGGCGCTCGTGACGAGGAGCAGGACGACGACGGCCCGGGTGGCCTTCGACTCCGGCTTGTCCCGGTTGGGATGAACGAGGACGGTGTCGGCCATCGCGAGGCACAATACCCTGGAACCGGCGTTTCTTACGCCGGTTCTCGCGGGCGTGGCGAAATTGGCATACGCGCGAGCTTTAGGTGCTCGTGGCCGAGAGGACGTGGGGGTTCGAGTCCCTCCGCCCGCATGACGAGCCGAGCCGATGGTCCGGCGCGAGCTCGTCGGAGCGGTCGGCGAGCAGCTCGCCGATCAGCGGCGCGAACTTGAAGAGATTGGCGCCGGCGAGGACGTCGACGTTGCCGGCTCGCCAGACCGCGAACGCGTCGGCGCCCCAGGGAAGGATGCTCGTCGCGCACAGGCGTACGGACGCCGGCTCGGGGTCGAGGCCGGGCATGCCGCGCTCGACGTAGGCGGTGAGCCGCGCGAGCGCCTCGTCGACCGGCGGCTCCTCCTCGCCGCCGAGGCCGACCGCGTACTCGAGGCCGTCGGGCATCGGCGAGCCGTAGACGGTCTCGCCGTGGACGCCCGAGCGGTCGAGCAGGCAGGCGAGTGGAGCGCCGGGCTCGCGCACGCGGAAGGCCGCGCGGGTGTGGAGCTCGCTCGCGAGCGGGATGTCGAGGCCGAGGTCGGTCGCCAGATCGCGAGCCCCGAGCGCCTGCACAGACGATCGCGCGACCGGCGCGCCAGATGCCCTCGGAGGTCCGGAGCTCGACGCCGCCGCCGACGCTCGACGAGCTCGAAGACGCTCGCCTCGACGAGCGCGTCGTCCAGGGCGGCGGCGAGCGCGTCGACGGCCGCGCGGACGTCGATGAACCCGCCGAGCTCGTCGAGCAGCGCCTCGTCCTCCGGCGGCGCGAAGACCGGCAGCACATCGCGCTGCTCCTCACGGTCAACGAAGCGCGCGGGCACGCCGGCCGCCTCGAACGCCGCCGCCCGCTCGGCGACGTTCGGGCCGCAGACGAGAACGCCCTGCCGTCCGAGCAGCCGGACACCGAGATCCTTCTCGAGCCGCTCCCACTCGCCGCGCGCACGAACCGCGAGCTCGAACGAGCCGCTGGTCGTCATGCGCATGCCGAAAGACCCGGGTGCGCCCAGCCGACTGACCCGAGCCCGGCGCGGCCGCCTCGAACACCACGGCACTCGACGCCGCGCCGCCGGAGCGCGTAGCCCGTCGGCAAGCCCGGTGATCCCGGCGCCGACGACGGCGACCTCGTCGGACGAAACGCCACAGCCTGCACTGTATACGGCTCACCACTTCGGCCCGATGAACTCGTCCAGCAGAGCGACCGACTTCCGATGCGACACCGAGATGTTCCGCGGATTCGACTGAGTCCACCGAATCCCGAGCAGCTCGCAGTGCTCGCAGAAGATCCGCCGGATGTCCGTCCGACAGGTTCGAGAAGAAGTAGCGCGGATACTCGTACGCCGCGACCCGTCCGCTCGGCAGCTTCGTCTTGAAGCGGTTGATGGTGCGACAGCCGTCCGAGTGGATGAGCCCGCGCAGCAGCTCGCGCGGGTAACGCGGTCGTGATCTCCCGCTGCCAGCCGTCGAGCTCGATCGGTCGCAGGTGCTTGCGGCCGGGTCCGTGCTGAGGGAACGCGTCGCGGCCAGCGACGGGCTCGACGCGACGCACGCGGATCACGGTTCTCCTTGGGCCGGTAGCGGCGGGTCGCGATGCCGGGCATGCGTCGCCTCGATCGCCGCCTCGGCGGCCGCCGACGATGCCGGGGTAGCGGGCGTCGAGCGCGATCATGAGCGGCGACCCGCGCGGGTTGAGGCAGCCGTCGCCGAGGTAGAGCGCCGAGCAGGTACGCGTAGGCAGCGGCGTCTGGCGGCCGCCACGGACGTCGCACGGCGCGGCCTCGCGCGGTCCGCGCATCGGGGTGGCGCCGCCAGCGCTGGACCGTGCTTCGGGGCACGCCGGTGATCGCCGGCGATCGCGTAGTCGCTCGCGCCGCGCGCGAGCCAGTTGTCTCGACCTGGCGCCGTTCGGCGAGACGTTCGCATACGAACATATGTTCCCGCTCGAGTCGGACGCGATACAGTGCCGGTTCGTCGCGCTACCATCAGCGATCCCAGGGGGCAGTAGTTCAGTTGGTCAGAACGCCGGTCTCCAAAACCGGAGGTCCCAGGTTCGAGTCCTGGCTGCCCCGCCTTCAGTACGTCGTGATTCGACTTTCCCGCGGCGGGGAATGATCCGCCCGTGGGGATCACCGCCTACGTGCTCTTCTTCCTCGCCGGCCTCGGCTTCGGCTATGCCGCCGCCGGCAAGTGGCGCTGGCTGCCGCTTCTGTTCCCGCTCGCGCTTGGGCTCTGGGCGCTCTTCACGTACGGGCCCGATGCGTCGGTGCTCATCCGGCTGATCGTCGCGCTCGCTCATCACCGTCGCCGGCGTCGTTCGTCGGCGGCGATCATCGACGCGCGCACGAGCGAGCGCGGCGAGCACGCGCGCTACGCGTAGCCGCGCGCGGCGGTTAGGTTCCCTCCGCACCGCCACCGGAGGAGACCGCATTGGCCACTGTCGAGACCGTCAACGGGCCCGTCGACGTCGATGAGCTCGGGCTGACGCTCATCCACGAGCACTTCCGCGCCACCGACGAGGCCGCTGCGCTTCCAGTTCCCGCACCTCTACGACGAGGCAGGCCGAGTGGGAGGCGCGCGATCGCCGACGCGAACGCGCGTCAAGGGCCACGGCGTGAAGACCGTCGTCGAGCCGAGCGCCATGTTCCTCCACCGCGACGCGCGCGTTCAGCAAGCGCGTCGCCGACGAGAGCGGCCTCAACGTGATCCTGGCCACCGGCGTCTACACCTACGACCACCTCCCGCAGCCGCTCATGAACCGCAACGAGGACCAGATCGCCGAGATCTTCGTCCACGACATCGAGCACGGCATCCAGGGCACCGGACATCAAGGCCGCCTTCATCAAGTGCGCCGCCGACGAGCCGGGCGTGACGCCCGAACATCGAGAAGATCCACCGCGCCGCCGCGCGCGCCTCGCTCCAGACCGGCCGGCCGATCATGGCCCACTCGCGCCCGGCCAGCGGCACCGGCCTCGACCAGATGCGGATCTTCGCCGAGGAGGGCGTCGACCCGGCGAAGGTGCAGATCGCCCACACCGGCGACACCGACGACCTCGACTACATCGAGCGCCTGCTCGACACGGGCTGCTGGATCGGCATGGACCGCTACGGGCTCGACATCTTCCTGCCGACCGAGCAGCGCCAGAAGACCGTGCTCGCCCTGCTCGAGAAGGGCCACGCCGACCGCATGTTCCTCTCGCAGGACTACTGCTCGACGATCGACTGGTTCCCGCCCGAGGTGGAGGAGCACCTGAAGCCGCGACGGTGGTCCCGAACTGGTCGATGACCTTCCTGTTCGAGCAGGTCATCCCGGAGCTGAAGGAGCGCGGGATGACCGACGAGCAGCTCGACCAGATGATGGTCGAGAACCCCAAGCGTTGGCTAGCCTAGGTCGCCCCGCGGGCGTGGTGTAATGGCTGCACAAGAGCCTTCCAAGCTCTTAGTACGGGTTCGATCCCCGTCGCCCGCTTTTCGCGAAGTTGGCCCAGCGCCCCGCCACTCAAGATGTTTGCCGATGCGCATCGGGCGGGCACCCTTCGGTCAGCCAAGAAAGGGGGCACCTGTGTACATCAGCATCGGAGCAGTGATCCTCATCCTCATCCTGCTCGTCATCTTCGTCTTCTAAGGCTTGCTCGGCTAGAACAGCCAGGTCACGCGCTTGCCGCCGGGCGCTGTCGCGAAGTAGTGGTCGTGGTCGCCGGTCAGGTCGCCGGCGATCGTCCAGCGGCGATAGGTCACGCGGACGATTCCGTAGCGGTCGGGCGTGTCGGCGAGCGCCTTCCGGTGGCCTCTGCGCACGACGCGTCTCGCCGTCCGGCACGTGGTCTTCCTCGCCCGGATCCGGTACAGGTCGCTGCCCTCGTAGCGCGTGCCCGCGTACGGGTTGACGATGCGCTTGCACGGCTTGGGGGCGGCGTGGGCGCCGGCCGGGACAGCGAGTCCGGCTAGGACCACCGAGATGACGAGGAGCTTCTTCACGGGAGCGCCTTGGATCTTCTCACGAGACGCGCCGGAAGATGACGATCATGCGCTAGAAGATCGCGGTCACGAGCCAGCGGAGGCCGAGGAACAGGCCGGCCACCCAGGCCGCCGTGATCACCCCGACGACCAGGAACGTCAGCAGCAGGGCCGCATGCCCGCGCTCCCGCGGGCGAGCGTCCTGCTGAGCGGGCTGGGATGTGAAGCGGTGAGGCATCGTGCCTTCGCCGAGAACGGCTTCCATGAATAAGAACGCGCGAAGGCGCCCGAGGTTCCGGGGTTAGGCCGATTTGCGGCGCGCGACGGCGGCCAGCGCGAGCAGCGCGGCGAGGCCGGTGGCGAACACGCCCGCGCCGAGATCGGCGAAGGCGCTCTGGGCGTACGCGTCGACGTACGCCCTGGGATCGTCCACGTGGAGAACGGGGCGGTCCCAGGTGGCCACCACCGCCGCGGCGCTCAGGATTGCCAGCGTCGCGGCGAGCACCGGCAGGCGGGCACGCGGACGGAGCTCCGAGACGACCGCAAGCAGCAGCCACGTCCCGGCGGCGACCATCGCCGCGTCCGGCACGGTGATCGCCCGGTTCGCCCACGTGGCCTCGACCCTCAGGACCAGGTAGTCCCCGAACTCGGCGGGGCTGGGGAAACCGTTCGCGAACAGCCAGCCCGGGGCGTTGAGGAAGAGCAGCGCGAGCGGGAAGGCCAGCAACGCGGCTCGCCTGCGGCGGCGTGGATCCTCCGCCGCGCGGAACGGCCCGGCGGCCAGCACCGTGAACGCGCACGCCACGAGGGCGACGGCCCACCACCGGTCCGGGCCGGACATGTGCATGGCGGCGACGTCCCCGTCGAGCATGAATGTGCGCTCGACCCAGGTGAGGCCCAGGATCGCCGTGACGAGCACGATCACCGCGGCGATCGTCAGCAGCCCCTCGCCGGACACCGCGATGCCCGCGCGCTGCTGCAGCCCGCGGTAGGCGAGGGCCGCCGCCTCGCGCATCGACGGGCCGCCGCGGTCGTCGTCGCCGTCCGCCAGCGTGGCCAGCAGCTCGCGGCCGCGCGCCTCGCGATAGGACGACGGGTAGGCGAGCACCGCCAGCCGGTAGCGGCGCGGCGCCCTCATCGCAAGCCGCCCTCGAGCGCAGCGGCGCGACCGCGAGCCGGGACCGCTCGCGCGGCGCGGCGCATCCGGTCGGCCTCGGTACGGACGGCCTCGGCGCCGTCCCGGGTGAGGCGGTAGTAACGGCGGAGCCGGCCTCCGACCTCCTCCTCGCCGTCGAGCTCCACGAGCCCCTGCGCGGCCAGCCGGTCGAGCGCGCCGTAGAGCGTCCCGGTCGTGAGCTTGACGGCGCCGCCCGAGAGCTCGGCCGCCTTCTTCACGATCCCGTAGCCGTGGAGCCGCTCGTCCAGCAGTGCGGCGAGGACGTAGTACGTGGCCTCGGACATGCGACCAGAGTAGTCGCCGCACGACATGTCGTCAAGCGACCTATCAGGCGGCGTCGCGCGGCAGTCCGGCCATCTCGAGCGCCCGCTCCTTCGAGCCGAAGTCCTCCCACCGCACGATGAGCCCGTCGCGGAACCGGAAGATGCCCGCGCTCGGCACCTCCATCTCCACGCCGCTGCCCATTCCGCGGACGAGGATCGCTCCGAACACGATCACCCCGTCGCCGAGGTCGGCGACCTCGTAGCGCGGCTCGAACTTCTCGTAGTGCGACCACGTGTCCGCGCGAAAGCGCTTCCAGCCCTCGTGCCCGCGGAACGCGCCCTCGGTGCTCGCGCGAAGCGGGAGCATCTCCACCTCCGGATGCAGGCAGGCGAGCATCGCCTCGAGGTCGTCCCGAGCGCCGGCCTCGATGAAGCGGCGAACGGTCTCGACCTGCTCCTCGGACACGGCTAACCCGCGATCCCCGCGGCCTCGAGCGCATCGTCGCGGTCCACGAACCACACGACCCGCACGATGCGTCCGTCCCGAATCGTCCACACCCCGGCGGGGCGGTACTCCATCTCGATGCCGCTCACGCGGCCGCGGCCCGCGACCCGGATGACCGCGACCACGTCATCGCCGGCCTCGATCAGCTCCTCGAGATCGATGTCCATCTGCTCCCATGCCGCGTACAGGTCGAGCATCCACGCGCGGACGCCCTCGACGCCGCGATAGTGGCCGCCGCCCATGACCGCGCCCCATATGTCGCGCGACACGTCGAACTCGACGTCCGGATCCCAGAGGGCGATGACGTCCTCGCCGGGATTGGCGAGCGCGTCGTACACGCGCCTGACGATCTGGACGTTCGCGTCCGACACGCCCGCCGTCAGGCGCCGAAGCGGAACTTCAGCATCCGGTCGCGGTCGACCGAGCTGAAGCAGCGCACCAGCCAGTGCTCGTCGCCGAGCCGGCGGTTCCGGCAGCGGTAGGAGAAGTAGGTGCAGCGAAGGGCGTTCTCGGTGCAGTCGAACCGGCCATTCCAGAACGCCCTCACCATCTTGCGTCCCTTGCGGCAGCCGATCTCGCGCGTGCGGATCGCCTCCACGCCCGCGCCCACGATCGGCTCGTTCGTGAAGATCGGCCTGTCGCCCTCGTGGCCCTCCGGGTGGCCGTAGTTGCCGCAGGTGTGGCGCTCCTGCGCCGACGCGGTGGCGGGAATGGCGAGGAGCAGCCCGGCGGCCAGCGCGGCCGTGGCGAGGATTCGGTTCATGGCAGCACGATAAGGCCCCTGGCCGACGTTCGCCATGGGCGCTATCGTGCTCGGCGAACGGGGCGTGGCGCAGTTTGGTAGCGCATTCGGCTGGGGGCCGAAAGGTCGCTGGTTCAAATCCAGTCGCCCCGACTTATTGACCCGCCGCTGCAGCGGTCGCTGAGATAGCCTGACCCCATGGTCAACCCAATTCCGGAGGGCTATCCGCGCGTCATTCCCTACCTGATCGTCGACGGCGCCGCCGCGGCGATCGAGTTCTACGCGTCCGTGCTCGGCGCGACCGAGCGGATGCGGATGGGAGGGCCCGGCGGCAAGATCGGCCACGCCGAGCTGGAGGTGGGCGAGAGCATCGTCATGCTCGCCGACGAGCACCCCGAAATCGACGCCCTCGGCCCGAAGAGCGTGGGCGGCTCGCCGGTGTCCATGCACGTGTACGTGGAGGACGTCGACGCTGTGTTCCAGCGGGCGATCGACGCCGGCGCGAAGGTCACCGCCGAGCTCGAGGACAAGTTCTACGGTGACCGCTCGGGGGGCTTCGAGGATCCCTTCGGACACCAGTGGCATGTGGCCTCCCACGTGGAGGACGTCTCGCCGGACGAGATGGAGAAGCGGGCGGCAGCGGCGTCGGCCGGCGGTTGAGCCCGCCCGCCTGGGTCAGGTCAGCCCGGCCGCTGCCAGCGCCTCGTCCTGGCCGCGGTAGACCTTCGCCCACACGACCTTGCCGTCGCGGAGCCTGATGGCGAACCCGGCGGGGTCGTCCGCCACCGCGTCGCGCGTGCGCGCGTAGACCCGGCCGAAGGCGACGACGTAGTCGCCGCCCGCTCGCAGGTCCTCGATCGTGACGTCGAACTCCTCCCACGTGTCGTCGAGATCGCGGAAGTAGCGCTGGAGCCCGCTCGCGCCCAGGTATGGAGTGCGGCGCTGGAGCGGTGTGGAGAGCGGCTCGAACATCACGCCGCGGTCCACGACCGCGAGCGCCCGCTCTGCGTCGCGCGCGGCGAACGCCGCGAACAGCTCGCGGACCACCCGGAGGTTCTGCTCGGGCCCCTGATCGCCCGCGACCGTGCCGGGATCGGGCGCGGGGCTTCCCGGCAGCCGCTTCACGAGCTGGAGCAGCGTCCCGCCGGGATGAGCGTCGAGCCGCACGTCGTCCATCAGCAGGTTCATGAACGCGAACCCGCGGCCGCGCTCGGCCATCGGGTCGGGCTCCGGCGCGGCCGCCTCCTCGAACTGCCCGCAGTCGCGCACCGAGAACACGAACCAGTCGCGCTCGACGGAGGCCGCGATGTGGAAGTGCCCGTCGTCGCACGGCTCGCCGTGCTCCATCGCGTTCGAGACGGCCTCGTTCGTCGCGACCGTGATCTGGTAGCGGGCGGCGTCGTCGAAGCCCGCGCTCGAGAGCACTCGATCGATGAACCCGCGGCCCTCGGAGAGGCCACCCGGTCCAGGGCGGATCGATAGCGCCTGCGCCTCCACGGTCCGTGAAGTTACCGTTGCGGCATGCGCCTCTGCGTGATGGTCGAGGGACAGGAGGGCGTGACCTGGGACGAGTGGGTCGCGCTCGCGCAGGGCGACGGAGGAGCTCGGCTTCGAGGCGCTCTTCCGCTCGGACCACTACGGCCCGGTCGTGGCCCAGGAGCGAGCAGGGGTCGCTCGACGCGTGGACGACGCTCGCCGGGCTCGCCACGGTCACCTCGAGGATCAGGCTCGGCACGCTCGTCTCGCCCGCCACCTTCCGCCATCCCTCGGTGCTCGCCAAGTCCGCCGTGACCGTCGACCACATCTCGGGCGGCCGCGTGGAGATCGGCATCGGCGCGGGGTGGAACGAGGCGGAGCACGCCCGGTACGGGTTCCCGTTCCCGCCCATGGGCGAGCGGATGGACGTGTTCGCCGAGCAGCTCGAGATCGTGCACCGGCAGCTGAGCGCCGAGCCGTTCTCGTTCGAGGGCGAGCACTACAGGCTGACCGAATCGGACCCTCGTCCGAAGGGCGTGCAGCAGCCGCACCCGCCGATCGTCGTGGGCGGCGCGGGCAGGCCGCGGAGCGTGGCGCTGGCGGCCCGCTGGGCGGACGAGTACAACGCGGTCTCGCCGTCACCGGAGAAGTGCCGCGAGATCCGCGGTCGGATCGCAGAGGCGTGCGAGCGCGAGGGCCGCGAGCCGCTGCCGCTGTCCGCGATGACCGATATCGCGATGGGCTCGCCGGACGAGGCGGTGCGCACGCCTCACGGACCTCGCCGATGCCGGCGTCGAGCGGGTGATGCTCCAGCACCTCGACCACCGGAACGTTCACGTTTTGGAGGCCTTCTCGCAACACGTGGCTCCGCGCGTCGGTTAGGTTCGGCGGATGAAGACTCGCGGCTGGACGCTCATGCTCGTGGCCATCGTCGTCATCGGAGCTCTGATGGCGCCTATCGCGGAGGCGAAGAAGGGCAAGCGCGCGTCCCAGCGCGAGAACAGCCCGCTCGTGATCGGCCACCGAGGCGCGAGCGGCTTCCTGCCCGAGCACACGATCCAGGCGTACCGGCTGGCCATCAAGCTCGGCGCCGACTACATCGAGCCCGACGTGGTCGCCACGAAGGACGGCGTGCTGATCGCGCGCCACGAGCCGATGCTCGGCTCGACCGCCGCCGGCGGCGACTCGACCGACGTGGAGGACCACCCCGAGTTCGCGGATCGGGAGACGACAAAGGACGTCGACGGCATCCCGACCCAGGGCTTCTTCGCCGACGACTTCACGCTCGCGGAGATCAAGACGCTTCGCGCGCGCCAGACGCGCGGCGGCCGGCCCACGCGGTTCAACGACCGGTTCAAGATCCCGACGCTCCAGGAGGTCATCGACCTGGCGAAGCGCGAGTCGCGGAAGCGCGACCGCACGATCGGCATCTATCCGGAGACGAAGCACCCGACCTTCCACAAGGACGAGAACCTGCCGCTCGAGCGCCGGCTGGTGCGGATCCTGAAGCGGAACGGCCTCAACCACCGGCGGGCCCCGGTGTTCATCCAGTCGTTCGAGCAGGCGAACCTGAAGCGGCTGAACCGGATGACGCCGGTGCGGCTCGTGCAGCTGATGGACGCGGCCGACACGGACCCCGTGACCGGCAACCCCGTCTTCTCGCCGCCGTGGGACCGGCCCGTACGACTGGACGGTGTCCGGCCGCACGGACACCTTCGGCTACTTCGCGACGAACGCCGGCCTCAACGAGGTGAGGCGGTACGCGGACGGAATCGGGCCGTGGAAGGTCTACATCATCCCCACGACCGGGGGTGGGGGCGGAGACGTGCGGCCGCCCACGGACCTGATCCAGCGCGCGCACGCGCGCGGGCTCCTGGTCCACACGTGGACGTTCCGCGACGACGCGTTCCCGACCGGGTATCCGGGCGGGCCGGTCGATGAGTACCTGGCCTTCTACGAGCTCGGGATCGACGGGGTGTTCTCGGACTTCCCGGACACCGCCTGGGCGGCGAGGGAGATCTTCCGGGAGCCCTAGAGGACGAGCTGCACGATCGCGGCGATCCCGACCACGACGATCACCGCGCGGAGCGCCTCCGGCGACAGCCGGCGGCCGTAGCGGGCTGCCAGCCACGCGCCTACGACCGACCCGGCCGCGATCAGCGCGGCCGGGCCCCACGCCACGTCCGCGACGGCGATGAACACCACGGCGGCGACGCCGTTCACGACCCCCGCGAGCACGTTCTTGAGCGCGTTCACGCGCTGGAGGTCATCGGGCAGCGCGACGCCGAGGATCCCGACCAGGAGGATCCCCTGCGCGGCGCCGAAGTAGCCGCCGTAGATGCCGGCGAAGAAGACGCCCACGCGTGGCAGCCCCGTCCCGTGGGCGTCGGGGGGCGGCCGGTGCTCGGCGACGATGCGGTCGAGCCGCGGCTGGAGCACGACGAGCACGAGCGCCAGCGCGATGAACGCGGGCACGATCGCCTCGAACGCCGACTCGGGCAGCTCGAGGAGCAGGATCGCGCCGATGATCCCGCCGAGCACGGAGGCGAGCGCGAAGCGCAGGGTGCGCGTCCACTCGCCGGCGAGCTCGCGCCGGTAGCCGATAGGCGCCGGACGCGGAGCCCGGCACGAGGCCGATCGTGTTCGACACGTTCGCCGTGACCGGCGAGTACCCGAACGCGAGGAGCACCGGGAAGGTGATCAGGGTGCCGCTGCCGACGAGTGTGTTGATCCCGCCGGCGGCCATGCCCGCCGCGGTGATCGCGGCAATCTCGGCAACGCCCACGGGGCGGCGATCCTAACGCTCGCCCCGCGGTGCGCACCGACACCTCCCGGCTCGGCTGGGAATCCGTCCCCGCCGACACGCGCAATGTACCCCCACTACGCTCCGGATATGCGCGTCATCGACTGCGAATGCGGGACGACCCTCCAGGCCGCGAACGACGACGACCTCGCGGGGGCGGTGCGCGAGCACGTTGCCGAGGAGCATCCCGACATGGAGCTCTCGGACGACCAGGCCCGGGAGATGGTCGCGGCCCAGGCCTACGACGCGCAGGACTCCTAGCTCACCACACAGCCTGCGCCGCGGTGGTGGCGCCGGCCACCACCAGCACCGCGCCGATTGCGCGGATCAGCTGCCGCTCGCTGAGCCGCCCGGTCAGCCGCGCCCCGAGCACCGCGCCCGGGACGGATGCCAAAGACCCGATCGCGAGCAGGTCCCAATCGACCCCCGCAGGGGTGTGGCCGATCACGCCGGCTACGCCCACGCACACTCCCACCGGAAGGTTCGTGCCGATCACGCGCGCGGGGTCCTCGCCTACGTAGCGCAGCATCGCGGGCACGCGGAGCGTGCTCAGGATGAGCCCCACGAGCCCGCCCAGCACGCCGACGACCGCGCCGGTGACGACCGCGGCGCGGATGTCGAGTCCCTGCTCCGGGCTGCGCCTGGTGCTGTCCCGCCCCCGCTCGCGCAGGAGGTCGATGCCGAAGTAGACGAGCAGGGCGCCTATCGCCCCCAGGAGGACATCCTCCGGAAGCACGCCCGAGACATACCCCCCGAGGATGGCGCCGAGCATGGAGGGCGGCGCCATCCACGCCACCAGCCTCCAGTTGATCCGGCCCGCCCGGAGGTGCACGACCGCCGCGGCCGTCGCGGCGACGCCCGAGATCCCGATATTCGCCCCGGCGCCCGCGGCCGGCTGGGACGCGAGCAGCAGGACCGCGGGCAGCCGGATGTTGCCGAGGATGAGTCCCACGGACGCGCCGGCGAGGGCCACGGTGAAGCACCAGGCGCAGAAGGCGGCGAGCTCGAGCGGGTCCATGGGGCGCGACAGTCTCCTCGAGTGGCGAGTGAGAATCGTTCTCACTACGATGCGGGCGTGGTCCCTCGCGCACATCTCCCAGCCGTGGCCGTCGCCCTCGTCCTCGCGGCGGCCGGCTGCGGTGACGGGGACGGCGGGTCGGGGTCCGGCGAGCTCACCGTCGTCGCGACCACCACGCAGGTGGCCGACCTCGCCGGGCAGGTGGGCGGCGAGCGCGTCGACGTCGAGGGCCTGCTGCGCCCGGGCGGCGACCCGCACGACTACGAGCCGCGCCCGAGCGACGTCGCCGCGGTGGCGAAGGCCGGCGTGATCTTCCGCTCGGGCGGCGAGGTGGACGAGTGGCTCGGCGAGGTGACCGGCAACGCCGGCGGCGACGCCGAGGCGATCGCGCTGATCGACTCGGTCGAGCGCGCTGGGCGACGACCCGCACTGGTGGCAGGACCCGCGCAACGCGGTGCGGGCGATCGAGGTCGATCCGCGCGGCGCTCACGGAGGCCGACCCGGACGGCCGCGCGGCGTACGCGGCGAACGCCAGGCGCGCCGGCGCGGAGCTCCGGCGCCTGGACCGCGAGATCGCCTCGTGCGTCGAGCGGGTGCCGCGCGACGAAGCGCAAGGTCGTGACCACGCACGACTCGCTCGGCTACTTCGCGAGCCGCTACGGCATCGAGGTGGTCGGCTCCGTGATCCCCTCGCTCTCGACGCACGCGCAGGCGTCGGCCGGCGACGTGGACGAGCTCGTCCGCCAGATCCGCGACGAGGGTGTCGAGGCGATCTTCCCCGAGAGCGCGGTGAGCCCGGACATCGAGCGGGCGATCGCGCGCGAGTCCGGAGCGACCGTCGGGGACGCGCTGTACGCCGACTCGCTCGGCCCGGAGGGGAGCGCGGGGGAGACCTACGCCGGCGCGCTTGCGGCCGACGCCGAGGCACTCGTGCGCGGCATGTCCGGCGGCCGCGTGGACTGCGGGCTCTAGCCGGCGCGCTCGAGCCGCGCCCGGCAGGCCGGGCACTCGCCGCGCAGGGTCACGTCGTGCGTGTCGATCGCGTAGTCCACGCGGTTCGCCAGCTGCTCGATCGCGCGCTCGAGCGCCGGGTCCTCGAAGGCCGACACCTCGCCGCAGGTGTCGCAGACGATGTGATGGTGGTGCTCGCCGCCCGGCCCGATCGGCTCGTAGCGCGCGACCCCCTCGGCGGCGTCCACGCGGCGCGTGAGCCGCAGCCGGTCGAGCAGCTCGAGCGTCCTGTAGATGCTCGCCACGCCGATGTCCTGGCCGCGGCTGTGGAGCCTGTCGGCGATCTCCTTGGCGGTGACGCTGCAGCCGAGGTCGTCGAGCGTCTCGACGACGGCGGAGCGCGGCCCGCTCACGCGATAGCCCTCGCGCTCGAGCTGGCGCTGCGCGTGTCCAACCCAGTCGGTCACACGCTCAGCATAGGCTCCAGGGCGATGCGCGAAGAGCTGCACGACCTCAACAACCAGCTGGCCGTGATCCTGAACTACTCCGCCTTCGTGCTGGAGGACACGGCCGAGGACGACCCGCGGCGCGAGGACCTGGTCGAGATCCGCCGCGCCGCCGAAGCGGGCGCGCGACCTGACCCTGAAGCTCCTCACGCCGCCGTCCGGCGACGGGCTAGCCGCCCGCCTTCGAGAAGCCCTCGGCGACCTTGTCCCAGTTCACGACGTTCCACCAGGCGTCGATGTAGTCCGGGCGCTTGTTCTGGTACTTCAGGTAGTAGGCGTGCTCCCAGACGTCGACGCCGAGCAGCGGCGTCTTGCCGTCGGTGAGCGGGTTGTCCTGGTTGGGGGTCGAGACCACCGCGAGGCCGGAGCCGTCGTGCACGAGCCAGGACCAGCCTGAGCCGAACTGGTTCACGCCGGCGTCCTTGAACTTGCCCTGGAAGTCGCTGAAGGAGCCGAAGGCCGACTCGATCGCCGAGGCCAGCTCGCCGTCCGGCTCGCCGCCGCCGTCGGGCGACATCCACTCCCAGAAGAGGCTGTGGTTGAAGTGGCCGCCGCCGTTGTTGCGGACCGCGGTGCGCTTGTCGTCGGGGATCTGCGAGAGGTTCGCGATCACTTCCTCGATCGGCTTGTCGGCCCAGTCGGTGCCCTCGAGGGCGGCGTTCACCTTGTCCACGTAGGCCTGGTGGTGCTTGTCGTGGTGGACCTTCATGGTGGCCTCGTCCACATGGGGCTCGAGTGCGTCGTAGTCGTACGGGAGGGGCGGTACCTCGTAGGCCATCTGATTTCTCCTTCTCTGGGTCGCGGTGTAGGACTTTATGCGGTGCTTCTCATCTCGTGGAACGTGGCCGGCCGGAGAACTCGCGTCGGCGAGCAGGCCGAGCGCGTGCTGGCCGAGCGGCCGGACCTCGTCTGCCTGCAGGAGGTCACGCCCCTGACGGCCGGCGACTGGGCCGAGCGGCTCGAAGAGGCGGGCCTCCGGGTCGCGCTCGCGCCTCTGCCGCGGGTCCGCGAGGGCAGCCGGCCGCTCGCGGCGCTCACCGCCGCGCGCGGCGCGCTCGAGGTCGGGGAGGTGGACGGCGTGCCCTGGCCGGAGCGAGTGCTGGCCGCGCGCACCGATTCGCTCGAGGTCGTGAACGTGCACTCGCCGATCAGCGCCAAGGCGGGCCTCGTGAAGGTGATGACCCACGAAGCCGTGTTCCTCCACCTCTGCCGAGGGTCGGGCCCGCGCATGGTGCTGGGCGACCTGAACACTCCGCGCAAGGAGCACCCCGACGGCACGGTGTGGACGTTCGCCCGCGACCGCTATGGCCGCCTGCGCGAAGACCGGGGCGAGCGCTGGGATGCCGCCGAGACCGCGCTGATCCGCGGCCTCGAGCCACTCGGCTTCCGCGACGCCTTCCGCGAGCTGAACGGCTTCGAGGCGAAGGAGCCGAGCTGGGAATGGCCCCGCTGGGGCGGCGGCTACCGCCTGGACCACCTGATCGTCTCGGAGGAGATCGAGGTGACCGCGTGCTCGTACCGCCACGACTGGCGCCGCGACGACAAGCTCTCGGACCACTCGGCGCTGGTGGCGGAGCTGTCCGTCCGGTCCTGACACGAACATGTGTTCGTGCACGCACACGCCATTCGCGCGGAAGCACTCGCCTTGATTCGAGCGGGCGCAAACGACTGCGAGGTCGGGCGACGCCTGGGCCTGCCCCGGACGACAGTCCGCGACTGGCGCCGCGAAGCGGAAACCGTGCCGGTGAGACCGACCTGCCCCCGCTGCTGGCGGCCGGCCTTCCGGCCAATCAGGTTCACCGAGGCCGATTATTCCGAGCTGCTGGGCCTGTACCTCGGGGACGGCCACATCGTCCGCACCAGTCGAAGCGACCGCCTCCGCCTGTTCCTCGATACACGCTACGAGGGAATCATCTCGGACGCGAGAGCGCTGCTCGAGCGTTGCTTTACGGCACATCGAGTTGGGAGGTTTCGCACGGGCAAGGGGACCGCGACCATCCTCAGCGTCTACAGCAATCACCTCGCTTGCCTCTTTCCTCAGCATGGCCCCGGGGTGAAGCACGCGCGCGACATCACCCTTGAGGACTGGCAGACCGAGATTGTCGAGCGTGAGCCCTGGATGTTCATTCGAGGACTGATCCGATCCGACGGCTGCGTGTTCGTCAATCGCACGGGCCCGTACGAATACGTCTCCTACGACTTCAGCAATCGGTCGTCGCAGATTCGTGAGCTGTTCATGGACGCCTGCGACCGGGTCGAAGTCGAGTACCGGGGGTACCGGCGATACGTCCGGATCTATCGCCGCGAGAGTGTCGCGCTCATGCGGGAGCACGCGGGCGTGAAGGAATGAGCAGGCGCTACGCTTGGCGCGCACGCGGCTGTGGTGGAACCAGGCAGACACGCCGTCTTCAGGTGGCGGTGGGCTAACGCCCGTGGAGGTTCGAATCCTCTCAGCCGCATAGAAGAAGCCCCGCTCCGGCGGGGCTTCTTTCGTTCGAGGTCAGCCGCGGCGCATCAGGCGGCCCACTGCCGCCATCAGCTCTTCGGTGCGCTCTTCCTTCTTCGCGGCCGGGCCGCCGACCACGCAGTGGCGGGCGTGGTCGTCCATCAGGCCGAGGGCCACCTTGTCGAGGGCGGCCTGCACGGCTGAGATCTGGGTCAGCACGTCGATGCAGTAGCGGTCCTCGTCGACCATCCGCTGGATCCCGCCGATCTGGCCCTCGATCCGGCGGAGGCGGGTCTGAAGCTGGTCCTTGGTCGCGGTGTAGCCGCGCGTCTCGGTCGTGCTCGCGGTTGCCATGCGGGACAGTATGACATACCCCCCGGGGGTATGCTACGTTCTTGGCTCGCATGGCTCCTCCGCTGAAACTGCTTGCCTTCGCCGCCGCCCTGGCGGCGGTGTTCGGCGTCGCGACCCTCGCGGGCGCGACCGTCGGTCCCGACCGCGACGGCGCGGAGCCCTCCTCGGGCGAGGATCACGGGATGGAGGCCGAGGCGACCGCGCCGGATCCGGTGCGCGGCCTCGCCGTATCCGACGATGGGCTGAAGCTCGCTCTCGAGGCGACCGAGCTCGAGCGGGGCACCCGGAGCGAGCTCCGGTTCGCGATCCTCGGCGAGGGCGGCGCGCCCGTGCGCGACTTCGACGTCGAGCACGAGAAGCGCATGCACCTCATCGTGGTGCGCCGCGACGGCAGCGGCTTCCAGCACCTGCATCCCGAGCTGGCCGGCGACGGCACCTGGCGCGTCCCGCTGACGCTGCCCGACGCCGGCTCGTACCGCGTGTTCGCAGACTTCTCGCACGAGGGCGAGGCGCGGACGCTGGCCGCGGACCTGACGGTCGACGGCGACGCGGACTACCGCCCGCTGCCCGAGCCCGCCACGCGCGCGGACGCGGGCGACGGCTACGAGGTCGAGCTGAGCGCCGCAAGCGTGCGGGCCGGCGGCGAGGCAGACCTGGAGTTCGCCGTCACCCGCCAAGGCGAGGAGGTCACCGCCCGAGCCCTATCTCGGCGCCCGCGGCCACCTGGTGGCGCTGCGCGAGGGCGATCTCGCGTACCTGCACGTGCACCCCGACGAGGACTCGCTCGCCTTCATGGCCGAGTTCCCCACCGAGGGCCGCTATCGCCTCTACCTCCAGTTCAAGCACCGCGGCGAGGTCCGCACCGCCGAGTTCACGCGGGAGGTGCCGCGGTGAGCGCCGTGCGCGAGCGCGTGGACCTGCCGATCGCCGGGATGACCTGCGCGTCGTGCGCGAACCGGATCGAGAAGCGGCTGAACGACGTGGACGGCGTCACAGCGACCGTCAACTACGCCACCGAGCGCGCCGCCGTCGAGTACGACCCGGCGGCGGTCGCTCCCGAGCAGCTCCTGGGCGCGGTCGAGGCCGCCGGCTACACGGCGGTGCTGCCCGCGACCGAGCCGGGGGCCGCCGCGGACGAGGTGCCGGGCCCCGATCCAACGGAGCCGCTCCGGCGCCGGCTCGTGATCTCGGCGCTCCTGTCGCTCCCGGTGCTGCTGATCTCGATGATCCCGGCGCTCCAGTTCGACAACTGGCAGTGGCTCGCGCTCAACCTGGCCACGCCGGTCGTGCTCTGGGGCGCCTGGCCCTTCCACCGCGCCACGTGGGCGAACCTGAAGCACGGCGCCGCCACGATGGACACGCTCATCTCGGTGGGCGTCCTGGCCGCCTGGCTGTGGTCGCTCTACGCGCTCTTCCTCGGCGACGCCGGCATGCCCGACATGCGCATGGGCTTCGACCTGATCCCGTCGCAGGGCGAGGGCGCCGACGAGATCTACCTCGAGACCGCATCGGTCGTGACCACGTTCATCCTCGCCGGCCGCTGGTTCGAGGCGCGCGCCAAGCGCCGCGCCGGCGCCGCGCTCGAGGCGCTGCTCGAGATGGGCGCCAAGGACGTGGCGGTGCTCGACGCCGACGGCGCGGAGCGCCGCATCCCGGTCGAGCGGCTCGCGGCCGGCGACCGGTTCGTGGTCAGGCCGGGGGAGAAGGTCGCCACCGACGGCGTGGTCGAGGAGGGCTCCTCCGCGGTCGACATGAGCATGCTCACGGGTGAGTCCGTGCCGGTGGAGGTGTCGCCGGGGTCGGAGGTTGCCGGCGCGACGATCAACGCGGGCGGCCGGCTCGTGGTCCGCGCGACGAAGGTCGGCGCCGACACGGCGCTTGCCCAGATCGCCCGGCTCGTGACCGACGCCCAGACCGGCAAGGCGCCTGTTCAGCGGCTCGCCGACCGCGTGTCCGGCGTGTTCGTGCCGATCGTGATCGGCGTGGCCGTCGCGACGCTCGGCTTCTGGCTCGGCACCGGCGAGAGCGCCACGTTCGCCTTCACGGCGGCCGTCGCCGTGCTGATCATCGCCTGCCCCTGCGCGCTCGGGCTCGCCACGCCGACGGCGCTGATGGTCGGCACCGGCCGCGGGGCGCAGCTCGGCCTGCTGATCAAGGGGCCGGAGATCCTGGAGGAGACCCGCCGGGTGGACACCGTCGTCCTCGACAAGACCGGCACGGTCACCACCGGCCAGATGAGCCTCGTGGACGTGACGACGGCGCCGGGCGCCGGCCGCGAGGACGCGCTCCGGCTCGCCGGCGCGCTCGAGCACGCGTCCGAGCATCCGGTGGCTCGCGCGATCGCGGCCGCCGCCGGGCGCGAGCTCGGCTCGCTGCCCCCGGTGGAGGCGTTCGCGAACCGCGAGGGCATGGGCGTGGAGGGAATGGTGGAGGGCGTGGACGTGGTCGTGGGCCGCCCGGCGCTGATGGCCGAGTGGGGCTACGCGCTGCCGGCGGAGCTCGAGGCCGCTCGGGCAGAGGCGGAGTCGCGCGGCCAGACGGCGGTGGTGGCCGCCTGGGACAGGCAGGCACGCGCGGTCCTCGTCGTGGCGGACACGGTGAAGCCGTCGTCGGCCGAGGCGGTGGCGTCGCTGAAGGAGCTCGGGCTTCGCCCCGTCCTCCTCACCGGCGACAACGAGACGACCGCCCGCGCCGTGGCGGCCGAGGTGGGCATCGACGAGGTGATCGCCGAGGTGCTCCCGGCCGACAAGGCCGCCGTGGTGCGCCGGCTCCAGGACGAGGGCCGCGTGGTCGCCATGGTCGGGGACGGCGTGAACGACGCCCCCGCGCTCGCCCAGGCGGACCTGGGCCTGGCGATCGGCACGGGCACGGACGTCGCGATCGAGGCCTCGGACCTGACGCTCGTGAGCGGCGACCTCACGGCGGCCGCGGACGCGATCCGGCTCAGCCGCGCCACGCTTCGCACCATCAAGCAGAACCTCGGCTGGGCGTTCGGCTACAACGTCGCGGCGATCCCGCTCGCGGCGGCCGGCTTCCTCAACCCGGTGATCGCGAGCGCCGCGATGGCGTTCTCGAGCGTGTCCGTGGTCGGGAACGCGCTGCGGCTACGGCGCTTCAGCAGGTCGCGCGGCTAGCCGCGGCCCGCACGACGCTGCGGGGTGCCGAACACGTAGTCCCAGAACGGGGCGCTCACGCCGAAGCCCCTCGTGTCGTCCTGGAAGTGGTGGCGCATGTGCAGCTCGCGGATCAGCTTGCCGGCCCTCGTGCGCGGCCGGTGATGGTGCACGTGGTAGTGCGTCATGTCGTAGATCAGGTAGCCCGCCAGGAAGCCCGCGGCGAACACGTGCGCCCACGGCGTGCCGAGCACGAGCATGAACAGGCCCCAGAACCCGAGCGCGAGCGGCACGCTCACCGACGGCGGCATCACGAGCCGCATGGGGTCGTTCGGATGGTCGTGGTGGACGCCGTGGATGATCCAGTGGAAGCGGGCGCCGATCCCCTCCTCGGGCTCGAAGTGGAAGATCAGCCGGTGCAGCCAGTACTCGGTGAGCGTCCAGAAGACGTAGCCGGCGAGGACCAGGCCGATGACCTGGATGGTCGTGGGCTCCCCGCGGGCGCCGTACACGAACAGCGCCACGATCGCCGGCACGAAGATGATCACCGGGACCGCCGGATGCACGCGCGAGAGGCGGTCGAGGAGCTCCGAGTCGAACATCCGGGGCGAGGCCTTCAGCGCTTCTGTGCGGCGCGCTTCCACGATGTCGAATCTAGCGCACCATGCGGCGCTGTGAAAGCCCGCTTCGGGTTCCCTAACTCGATGCCACAATGGAGCCTGTGAGCACGCCGACTGAGTCGAGACCTGTCCGTCGCCGGCTCGTCGTGCTCGGCTGCGGCGTGCTGCTGGCCATCGCCCTGGTGGTGGTGCTTGCGCGGGCGCCCGGTGACGCGGGAGATCCGCTCTTCCAGGCCGACTTCGAGCAGGGCGCCGGCCTCGAGGCCTTCGACGTCCAGCGAGACGAGGACGACCGCATACAGCTGGTCGAGGAGCCGGCCGCGTTCTCCGGGGACCGCTCCGCCCGCTTCGAGGTGCGGCCGGGCGACGAGGCCGCCGGCGGGACCCGGGCCGAGCTCTCCGGCCCGAGCTTCTCCGAGGGGGACGTGGTCTGGTTCCGGCAGGCGATCCGGGTGGACGCGGACTCGGCCGTCGCGGGCGGCTGGCAACAGGTGATCCAGTACTCGGCGAACGGCGAGGGCCCCCCGGCGCTCGCCCTGCTCACCGAGCCCGGCGAAGACGGCGACGGGTTCCACTTCAAGCTGGGCGACGGGGACGGGGGAGACGTCTACTGGCGCTCGCCGGAGCTCGAGCGGGACACCTGGCACGACGTGGGCGTAGGAGTGCTGTTCTCCTCGGATCAGGACGGCGAGGTGAGCGTCTACCTCGACGGCTCCGAGCAGACTCTCGAGAACGGCGAGCACACCATGAGAGGGAGCACGTTCGAGTTCGGGAAGGGGTACTTCAAGACCGGCATCTACCGGTCGGACTCGCACGACGAGACGAGCATCGTCTACCACGACCGCATCCGGATGGGCCGGAGCGCGGCCGACGTGGGCCTCTAGCGGGCGGGCGCCCAGAGGCCGCGCCACGACGCGATCAGGAACTCGAGCCCGAAAGCCGCCGTGAGCCCGTAGACGACCGTCTCCGGGTGCGACGTGTCCCCGGCGAAGACGCGGCCGAGGAGGTAGCAGGTGACCGCGGCCATGAAGAGCAGCCTCACGGTGTTGTCCATGAGGAAAGTGTCGGCCGCCGCGCGCCGGCGCCTGTAACCGGGTGGTGAACGAGGCGTGAACGTCCCGTTGCCTGCCACGATTCGGCCGGTGAGGTACGCCGCTTTCCTCCGGGCCGTGAACCTTGGCCGCAACCGGCGCGTCAGTGGCGCCGACCTCAAGCGGATGTTCGAGGAGGCCGGGGCGGAGGACGTATCGACGTTCCGGACGAGCGGCAACGTGGTGTTCGAGGCGCCGCGCGACATGACCCGCAAGCTCGAGACCCATCTCGAGGCGGAGCTCGGGCACGAGATGGTGATCTTCATGCGCACCGAGCGCGAGCTGAGGTCGATCGCCGCCCACGAGCCGTTTCCCGCACGCGAGGTGGACGCGTCGAAGGGAAAGCTCCAGGTGCTGCTGCTTGGGTCGAAGCCGCCCGCCGCGACTCGCAAGAAGGTGCTCGGGCTCGCGACGGACGAGGACCGCCTGGCCTTCGGCGACCGTGAGCTCTTCTGGCTGCCGAGCGGCGGCACGCAGGGCTCGTCGCTCGACCAGAACGCGCTCGGGAAGCTGCTCGGCAAGGCCACCCAGCGCACCATGGGGACGATCGAGCAGCTCGCCGCGAAGTTCTTCGTCGCCGCCCTGCTCGCCGTGTGCGCGGCCGCGGCCGGCCTGGCCGCACCGACCGCCGCGCCGGCCGCCCCGCCGGCGGCCGGGCCGAGCGCCCACGCCAAGCGCTGCGGCGTGATCGCCAAGGGTGAGCGGGACTACCGGGTGCGGGCGCGCGTCGTGACCTGCCGGTTCGCCGTGAAGTGGTCGCGCGCGTACTTCCGCCGCGGCGCGCGCCCGCGCGGCTACTCGTGCTCGCGCCCCGGCGGGGGCTTCCCGTTCTTCTGCCGCAAGGGCCGCCGGCAGTACTGGGCGGAGCGGCTCGGCGCCTCCGCGCGCGCCGCGCACCCCGGCCACGGGCCGAGCCAGGTGGTCGTGGGCGGTGGAGCGTTCTTCCCGAACGTGGTGAAGGTGGCCACCGACGACACCGTCCTGTGGTTCTGGAACGGGCCGGACCTGAACCACACGGTCACGGCCGACCCCGGCCAGGCTGAGAGCTTCGACTCCGACCCCACCGGCGTTCCGGTCCACCCGCGGAACGACGTGCACTCGCACCGGTTCACCAACGTGGGCCGCTTCACGTACTACTGCCGCGTCCACCCGGCGACGATGCGCGGCGCCGTCGAGGTCGTGGAGCCGCCCCCGGTCGACGAGACGCGCCCGAGGCTCTCACGCGTGCGCGCTAACGGCGCGACCCGCCGCCTGCGCTTCAGGGTGTCCGAGCGCGCCACCGTGCTGGCGCGGATCGAGCGCCGCCGGCACGGCCGCTGGCGGGCGGTGCGCAGCTTCGACCTGACGGCCAAGCGCGGCCGCAACCGCGCCCGGATGCCGCTGCGCGGCCTGGCGCCCGGTCGCTACCGCGCCCGCCTGGTGGCCTACGACCGCGCCGACAACGGCTCGCGGCCGGCGTTCGCCCGCTTCAGGCTCTGACGCCCGCTGGGATAGCGTGCGCCCATGCGGCGAGTCGGGATCGGTGGTGGCGGCGGCGATTGCGCTTACCGCCGTGGCCGCGCCCGCCGCCACCGCGGCTCCGGCGACGAAGCCGTGCCCCGGTGAGCGCGGCGTGCGCTGCGGGTCCGTGCTGGTGCCGCTCTATCGCGGCGCGCCCGACGGTGGCGGCCGCAAGCTGCGCGTGCGCTTCCGGGTGTATACGAGGACCCGGCGCGCGCAGCCGGCGCTCGAGCCGCTCGTCGCCGCGGAGGGCGGGCCGGGCTACTCCACGTTCGAGTCGGCCGACAGCTACCGCTTCATGCTCGGCCCGCTGCACCGCCGCCGCGACCTGATCGTGATGGACAACCGGGGGACCGGGAGCTCGGGCGCGATCGACTGCCCGCGGCTCCAGGCGGGCCAGGGGCGTGTACTCGCGCGAGGTCGCCCGCTGCGCGCGGAAGCTCGGGCGAGCGGCGAACGCGTACGGCACGGGCGCCGCCGCCGACGACCTCGCCGCGGTGCTCGACAAGCTGGGCGTGCCGCGGGTGAACATCTACGGCGACTCGTACGGCACCTACTTCGCGCAGGCGTTCGCCGTTCGGCATCCGGAGCGGGTCCGGTCGGTGATCCTCGATGCCGCGTTCGGGGTCGAGGGACTCGACCCGTGGATCAGGCAGGAGACGCTCGGCATCAGGAACGCGTGGACCGAGCTGTGCCTGAGGTCGCCCGGCTGCGGCCCGGGGGCGCTTGCCACGCTGGGACGCTGGGCGCGCCGCCTCGAGCGGCGCCCGCTGGTGGGGGTGGGACGCGACGCCGACGGCGCTCGCCACCGCGTGCGCGTGGACGGCTCAGCGCTCGGCCAGATGGTGGGCGACGGGTCCTTCTACTACACGATCTACCGCGACCTGCTGGCGGCGCTGCGCTCGTACGGCCAGGGCGACCGCGGGCCGCTGCTTCGCGTGGCCGCGGAGGACCTTCCGTTCACGGGCGGCGGGGCGATCACGAGCTACTCCGAGGGCGCCTACGCCGCGGTGGCGTGCCACGACTACCCGACGCTGTGGGACGTCTCGGCCCCCGTTCCCGAGCGGCGGCGGCAGTACCGGGCCGCGCGCGCGGCGCTCGACCCGAGCACCTACGCGCCCTTCCCGAACGACGTCTGGCTGCGCTCGCTCTACATCGCCCAGTACGTGACCGGCTGCATCGGGTGGCCCGCGCCGCGGTACCCCGACCCGCCGGTTCCGCCCGGGGCGGACTACCCGGACATGCCGGTGCTCGTGCTCGACGGCGACATGGACGTGATCACCCCACTCGGCGACTCCGCGACGGCCGCGAGGCTGTTCCCGAACTCGACGTTCGTGATCGTCCGCAACGTCGGGCACGTGACCGCGCTCGCCGACTATCCCGGCTGCGCGGCCGGGATGGTCCGCCGCTTCATCCGCACGCTCTCGCCGGGCGACACGAGCTGCGCGGAGCGGGTCCCCGAGATCCACGTCGTGCCGAAGTTCCCGCGGCGGACACGCGGCGCACCGGCCGCGACGCCGGCCGGGCCGGCGGACCGCTCGACGCCGCGGGCCCGCCGTGCGGCATGGGGAGCGGCCTGGGCGACGGGCGACGCGGTGGCCCGCTGGTGGCTGATGTCCGGCTTCGACGGCCACGGCCTGCGCGGCGGCCGCTTCAAGACGTCGGGCGACTACCTGGCCTACGGACCGGTGCGCTTCCGCCTGCGGCGAGCGCGCTTCGTGCCCGACCTTCCGGTGAGCGGCATCGTCACCTGGAACCGCCGCGCCGGCTTCGTGAGCGCCCGCCTGCGCCTGCGCGGCGCAGCGCGCGGCCACTTGACGATGCGCTGGGACACCGACCGGCAGGGCGCGACTCGCCAGGCTGCGCGGGCGCATCGACGGGCGCACCGTGCGGCTGAGAACTCCGGCGCCCTAGCCACGGGCGCCGGAGCCATTCTCAGCTCAGCTGCCTACCTGCGGCTGATGCGGGCGTCGTGGTGACGCTTGTCGTCGTCGTCATCGTCGCCGTGATGGCCGTCGTCGTCGTCGTCGTGATGGCCGTGGCCGCCGCGCTTCTTCTTCTTGCACAGCTTGGGAGGCGACGAGGTCTCGCCCTCGTTGTCTTCCCAGCGGTTGAGCCGGTCGCCGTTCTCGTCCCGGCAGTCCCACTCGCCGTTGTCGAACGAGCTGTTGTCCTCGAACACGTTCCGGATCGAGCCCATCGTGGCGAGCAGGCCGTCGCTTCCGCTGCGGCGCACGTCGTTGTCCTCGATGCGGGAGTCGAAGGTCGGCCCGCCCTCGAACGGCGGCCCGAAGTCGTCGGTCGCCGTCGTGAGCGCGATCCCGTCCGAGGGGCTGTCATGAACCTTGTTCTCCTCCACGCGGGCGCGGCGCGTGCCGTCCACGAACACGCCGACGTCGTTGCGGAGGATGTCGTTGTCCACGACGCGGACGTTCTCGCCCGCCTGGGTGAGGATCACGCCCGAGCCGTCGAACGTGTCGAGCGCGTACTCGTTGTCGGTGATCAGGTTGTCCTGAATCGTGCCGACCGCGCCGAATCCGAACTGAACGCCGTTCTGGGCGATGATCTCGCTCTCACCGACGCCCTGGATGCGGTTGTCGTGGATGTATCCGCGCGAGCCCCGCTCGTTCACCGTCACGCCGTTCTTCTGGTAGCGCGCGATCAGGTTGTCGAGCAGGATGACCGTGCCCGGGGTGAAGTCGTCGTTGGTCGGGCCGACGAAGTCACCCGCCTGCACCGCGGTCCCGGTCTGGCAGCCGTTCAGCGGCTCGCCGCGGATGTCGAGGATCTCGTTGTGGATGACGGTCGCGGTGGCGGACTGCCGCACCAGGACCCCGGTGAAGTCCGTGGCGCAGTTCGCGGCACCCACGAGCGGCCCGGCGATGCGGAACCCGGTGATCGACGCCACCGTGCTCGGTCCGGCGAACTCCACGAGGGCGCCGGGAGGCGCCACGGCGACGGGCGTGGGCGGCCTGATCTCCGGTCGCCCGATGCCGATCAGCGCCAAGCGCTTGGTGACCTTCACCTGCTCGTTGTACGTGCCGCTGCAGACCAGCACCCGGTCTCCGGGCGCGGCAGCGTCGACCGCCGGCTGGATGGCGTTGAACTCCGGGTCGTCGCAGCTGCTCGGCGCCGGCGTGACCGGGCGATCGTCGTTGACGTAGATGCTGCGTGCCGACGCGGTGCCCGTACCGAGCAGCAGCGTGGCCACGAGGGCGAGCACTGCGATTCTGACCGCACGCGGCCGCAGCGCGTTCGTGACTTTCATGGCGCCTCCCAGGCGATCGATCCTCGTCGCGGCCCTGCACCGCGACATCGGCCGGGGAACGTATGGGAGCGCTGAATGGGAGTCAACCGACAACCCCATTCCGGTTACCCGGAAGCGCCAGTACCGCCACGGGGATTCGAACCCCGGTTTCCGCCGTGAGAGGGCGGCGTCCTAGTCCCCTAGACGATGGCGGCGCGGCGAGCGATTCTAGCGGCCGTCTGCGGGTGTGGCCACGTGGGATATGCTGCTCGGCGTTCTACGGCCGGTGGTTCAGGGAAGCCGGGTGCGAATCCCGCGCGGTCCCGCCACTGTGAACGGGCGTCGATGCGTCGCATGAAGCCACTGGGGAGCCGACGGCTCACCGGGAAGGCGCGGCGTGGAGCTCGAAGCCAGGAGACCTGACTCCGGCCGAGCCCATTACGACCCTCGAGGAAAGGGTGTGCCTTTCATGCGACCTGTCCACTTCGCCGTCCTGACGGTCTGCTGCGTGCTTGCGCTCGCGGCGCCGGCCGGAGCGGCTTCGATTCCCGTCGACGTCCGTGTCGAGGGGGCGGCAGGCAAGAGCCTGGCCGCGGACCGATACCTCACGGACACGACGACCGTCGGGACCGCTCAGCGGCCTCCGAACTGCAACGGCACCGGCGCCACGAAGTCGCTCTCCGGCCCGACCGCGCTCGGCGCGCTCGCGGACGGCGAGCGCGTGGACCGGCGGCTCGACCCGCTGCTGGTGAGCGACGAGTTCTCGTTCGGCCTGATCGTCTGCGGCATCGGCGGCGACGAGTCCTCCGGGTCGAGCTTCTGGCTCTACAAGGTGAACCACGTCTCGCCGGAGGTCGGCGCGGACCAGTTCACCGTCAAGCGCGGAGACGACGTGCTCTGGTTCTTCTCGAGCGACCTCAACACGCGGCAACGAGCTCGAGCTCAGGGCTCCGGCGCGGGTCGCCACGGGTGACGAGTTCGTCGGTGCAGGTGAACCAGTACGACTTCCAGGGCACCCGCACCCCGGCGGCGGGAGTGACCGTCGCCGGCGGCGGAGCCTCGGCGGTCACGGACGCCACCGGCGCCGCCCGGCTCACGCTCAACCGCCAGGGCAACCGGACCCTGCGGGCGACGCTCGACCCGAACATCCCGTCAGCGCCGACCAAGGTCTGCGTGAACGAGGACCTGTCGAAGTGCTCGCCCGCCCGCGGAGGCCGGATCTGGGGCAGCCGCCGCGGCGAGCGGATCGCCGGCACGGCCGGTCCCGACCGCATTCGCGCCGGAGGCGGCAACGACCGCATCCTGGTCCGGCGCGGCTGGCGCGACGTGGTGAGGTGCGGTCGCGGGCGTGACGTCGTGCGCGCGGGCGCACGCGACCGCGTCGCGAGCGACTGCGAGGTCGTGCGCATTCGCGGCCGGCGCTGATGGTTCGCCGCGTGCTGCTCCCGGTGCTCGCCGCCCTCGTGGCGGCGGGCGCCGGGGCGGCCGCGGGCGGAGTCGGAGCGGCGCCGGGTGACGCGGCCGCCGAGGCGGCCGCCCGCGCGCCGCAGGTGCGGCAGCTCGTCGTCTTCCGGGACGGCGCTGCGCTGCAGGGGCAAGTCGGCACCGGGCGGACACGCGTCCGCGTCAGCGGCCGGCGCTGCGCAGTGGGAG
Organism: uncultured Thermoleophilaceae bacterium; assembly: GCA_963741455.1. Lineage (GTDB taxonomy): Bacteria > Actinomycetota > Thermoleophilia > Solirubrobacterales > Thermoleophilaceae > JACVRW01. The sequence goes on along the minus strand of CAVUIF010000002.1, from coordinate 264,399 downwards.
CCGGCACGGCTCTCGCCGCGCTCGCGCGCAGCCGCGCGGGCCGGCTTCGCTTCAAGGACTTCGGCGCGTGCTCCTCGAGGCCCGGCGATGCCGCCGGCCTCCTCGTGACGGGCATCGGCCCCGACCGCAACCGCGGCCAGCGCGGCTGGGTGTACAAGGTCGGCAACCGGGCGGCCACGGCGGGCGCGGGCGACACCGGCGGCCCCTTCGGCCGCGGGCGGCTACGGCGCGGCCAGCGGGTCACCTGGTTCTACTGCGTTCGCGCGGCCGACTGCCAGCGCACGCTCGCGCATGCGGATCCGCCCGGAGGCCGGCGGGATCGCGGTCACCGTGCGCGGATACGACGACGCGGGTGACGCGGTCCCGGTCGAGGGCGCAAGCGTCAGCACAGCTGGCGGGGCCACGGGCCAGACCGGCGCGGACGGCAGCGTCCGGCTGGCGCTGCCGCCGGGCACGCACCGTGTCGTGGCCCGCGAAGGACGGGCTCGTGCGTTCGTTCACCGAGCGGGTCGAGGTGCCGTGAGGCGCTCCCTCCGTCTCATCGCCGCGGTGCTGGCCGCCGCCCTCGTGCCGCCGGTGGCGGCGGGCTGCGGCTTCGGCGAGGGGGAGGAGCAGGAGGGCGCCGGCGCCGTCCTGCGCGTGACGCGCGACTTCGGCCACCGGGCGCTCGGCGAGGCCCGGCTCGCGAGCGTGCGCGAGGACCAGACCGTGATGCGGATGCTCCGCTCCGAGTTCGACGTGACCACCCGCTTCGGCGGCCGCTTCGTGCAGTCGATCGACGGGGTCGAGGGGCAGGGCGGCGCGGGGCAGGTCGACTGGCTCTTCTGGGTCAACGGCGTGGAGGCCGACATGGGTGCGGCGGAATGGGAGGTCCACCCGGGCGACCGGATCCAGTGGGACCACCGCGACTGGAGCGCGGCCATGCGCGTGCCGGCGATCGTCGGCGCGTACCCCGAGCCGTTCAAGAGCGGGCTCGAGGGCAAGCGCCGCCCGGTGCGCGTGGAATGCGACGACGTTCAGAGCCGGCCCTGCAAGGACGCTCGCGCGAGCCTCCAGGCCGAGGGCGTGCCCACGTCGGGCGCGTCCGTCGGGGCGCCCGGCACCGAGGAGGTCACGCGTCTCGTCGTGGCGCTGTGGCCGCAGGCGCGCGGCGTGCGCGGCGCGTCCGGGCTCGAGACCGGCCCCGAGGAGAGCGGCGTGTTCGCCCGCTTCGGCGCCGACGGGGAGACGCTCGAGCTGCTCGACGAGAACGGTGACGTGGCCCGCGAGGTGCGCCGCGGCGACGGCGTGGGCGTCGTGCTCGCGCTCCAGCCACGCGCGGAGGAGCTGCTCTGGATCGTGACCGCGCTCGACGAGGAGGGGCTCGCCGCGGCCGTGCGCGCCCTCGACGAGCGCAGCTTGCGGGACGCTTTCGCGGTGGCGGCGACTGGCGACCGTGTCGAGAAGCTCCCGCTGGTGGGCGGATGAGCCTGATCCCGGTCTACCGCGACCGTCCCAGCGCGCTCCACGCGTCGCGGGCCGGCGCCGGGGCCGCGCTCTGCGGCGCGCTCGCGCTCACCGGCGCGCTCTTCCTGCACCCGCTGATCCTCTCGGCGGCGCTCGCGGCGATCGTGCTCGCCGGCGTCCTCGCCGGAGTGGGGCGGGAGATCGGCCGCTCGCTTCGGTTCGCGCTGCCGTTCGCGCTCCTGATCGCGCTCATCAACCCGCTCGTGTATCCGGAGGGCGACACGCTGCTCTTCCGCGGCGGCGAGGTGTTCGGCCGCCGGATCGACATCACGCTCGAGGCCACCGCGGCCGGTGTCTTCAACGGCCTGAGGGTGATCGTGATCGTCACGGCGTTCGGGTTGATGTCCGCGGCCGTGGATCCCGACCAGCTCCTGCGGATGTTCAGGCGCGTGTCGTACCGGTCGGCCCTCACGGCGACGCTCGCCACCAGGCTCGTGCCGGTGCTCGCGCGCGACGCCACCCGGATGAGCGACGCGGCTCGCTGCCGCCCGCACCCGCCCGGGCGGCTCACCGTGGCGCGCGCGGCGCTCGCCGGCGCGCTCGACCGCGCGGTGGACGTGGCCGCCGCGCTCGAGGTGCGTGGGTACGCGCTCGGCGGGCGGACCATGAACCGGCGGCGCGCGTGGTCGCGGCATGACGTGCGCGTTGCGCTGGCGGCGGCCGCGCTGGGGCTCGCGGCCATCGCGGGTGCCATCGCCGGGGTCGGCCATGTCGAGCCGTATCCCACACTCGACGTAACGACGGGCATTGAAGAGGTGGTCTTCGCGGCCGTTGTGTTGCTCGTGCCGCTGTCGCCGTTCGCGGGACGCGTCGGCGCGGATGGGGGTGGCGCATGCCTGACTCGCTCGTCGTGGCGGACGGGTTCGGCTACCGGTATCCGGAGGCCGCCGGGCCGTCGCTCCGCGACATCACGCTCACCATCGAGCCCGGCACGTTCACCGTGCTCGCCGGCGTGTCCGGCTCGGGGAAGTCGACGCTGCTGCGCGCGCTCTGCGGCCTCGTGCCGCACTTCCACGGCGGCGAGGCCACCGGCGAGCTGACCGTGGGCGGGCTCAGCGTCCGCGACCACGGGCCGGGCGAGCTGGCGGGGGTGTGCGGGACGGTCTTCCAGGAGCCGGAGACGCAGGTGGTGATGGGCGGCGTGCGCGCCGAGCTCGAGCTGCCGCTGGAGCACCGCGGCGAGCCCGAGGGCGCGGTCGCGCGCGCGGTTGAGGAGACGGCGCTCGGGCTGGGCGTCGCCCACCTGCTCGACCGCCGCACGGACACGCTCTCCGGCGGCGAGCTCCAGCGGGTGGCGATCGCGGCGGCGATGGTGCACGACCCGCCGCTGCTCGTGCTCGACGAGCCGACCTCTCAGCTCGACCCCGTGGCGGGCGACGAGCTCGTCTGGCAGCTCCGCCGGCTGAACGAGGACTGGGGAACCGCGGTGGTGATGGCCGAGCACCGCCTGGAGCGCTGCCTGCCGGCGGCGGACCGGGTGATCGCGATGGTGGACGGCGCGGTGGTCTGCGACGCCACCCCGCGCGAGTTCCTCGAATGGGCCTCCGCCACCCACGCGGCGCTGGCGACGCCCGCCGCGCGGCTGTTCTCCCTGGCCGGCCTGAGCCCACTGCCGGCATCGGTGAAGGAGGCGCACGCCGGCCTGCGGCAGGCGAATCTGATTCCGCGCACCGATGAATGCCCTCTTGACCGGAATATTTCCGGCAAAGAGGGCAGAGGTCGTTGGTTCCGGCGCAACGGGGCGTCCCCGAGCGCCCTCCGGCTCCGCGACCTCTGGCTCGAGATCGAGGACGGCCCCACCATCCTGCGCGGCATCTCCCTCGAGCTCCGGCCCGGCGAGCGGGTCGCGCTCATGGGCAGGAACGGGGCGGGCAAGAGCACGCTGCTGCGGCTGGCGAAGGGGCTCGAGGAGCCGACCCGCGGAAAGATCGAGCGCGGCGGCGCGGTCGCGCTGCTGCTCCAGAACCCCGGCGACTACCTCGTGCACGACCACGCCGTGGAGGACGCCGGGCACGGAGGGCGTCGCGGGCGCCGGCCTCGCCGGGCGCGAGCAGGCGAACCCGCGCGACCTCTCCGGCGGCGAGCGGCAGCGGCTCGCGCTCGAGGTGGTGCTCGCGGGCGAGCCGGCCGCGGTGGTGCTGCTCGACGAGCCCACCCGCGGGATGGACCGCCTCCACAAGGACGCCCTCGCCGAGCGCACCCGCGAGCTGGCGGACGCGGGCGCGGCCGTGATGGTCGCCACGCACGACACCGAGTTCGCCGCCTCGCTCGCCGACCGGATCGTCCTCCTGGGCCAGGGAGTGGTGATCGCGGACGGCCCGCCAAACGAGGTGCTGGGCGGCGGCCGCCACTTCTCGACGGAGGTGGCACGGGTGACGAACGGAGCCGCCCTCCTCCCGGACGAGGGAGCCACCCTCCTCGGTGCTCGTAGTTGGAGCAGAAGGAGGCCACCACATGAGCTGGCAAGCCGCCTCCCTCGTCCTCCTCGGCATCGCCCTCGCCGGCGGCTTCGCCTGGTACGAGCGCGAGAAGCCGCCCGCGCGCGTCGTGGCGGTCGTCGCGGCGCTCGCCGCGCTCGCCGTCGTCGGGCGGCTCGCGTTCGCCGCGATTCCGAACGTCAAGCCGACGACCGACATCGTCCTGTTCGCCGGCTACGCCCTCGGCGCGATCCCCGGCTTCGCGGTGGGCGCGGTCACCGCGATCGTCTCGAACATCTTCCTCTCGCACGGCCCGTGGACCGTCTGGCAGATGGCCGGCTGGGGCGGCGTGGGCGTGGCCGGCGCGTTCCTCGCGAGGACACTTCGCGGCCGCGAGCCCAACCGATTCATGCTCGCGACGGTGTGCGCTCTGGCCGGTCTGGCCTTCGGCGCGTGGATGGACGTGTACCAGTGGACCCTTGCCGCGAGGCAAGACCTCGATACATATGTAGCTGTGGCCGGGACCTCACTTCCCTACAACCTCGCCCACGCGGTGGGCAATTTCGTGTTCTGCCTCCTCATCGGGCCGGCGTTCCTGCGCGCGCTCGCGCGCTACCGCCGCCGCCTCGAGGTGAGCTGGACGCGGCCGCCCGCGCCGGTTGCGCTCGGCGCCATCGCCGTGGCGCTCGTCCTCGCCGTCCCGGCCGCCGCCGTCGCGGCCACCCCCGCCCAGAAGGCCGAGCGCTACCTGGTCAAGGCGCAGAACAAGGACGGCGGCTTCGGCACCGAGCCGAAGAGCGGCTCGAGCCCGCTCTACACGGGCTGGGCCGGCCTCGGGCTCGGCTCCGCCGGCCGCAACCCGCGCGACGTGCACCGGCGCGGCGGCCGCACGCTCGCCCGCTACGTGCTCCGCGGCAGCAAGTCCCTGCGCGACATCGGCGAGATCGAGCGGACCGTCCTGGTGGCGAAGGTCGCCGGCCTCAACCCGCGCAGCTTCGGCGGCCGCGACCTGATCGCCGAGATCGAGCGGCGCCGGCGCGCCAACGGCTCGATCTCCAACTTCGTGAGCTACACGGCCTTCGGGATCATGGCCCTGAAGGCCTCGGGCACCCCGGCCGGAGAGTCCACGGTCCGCTGGCTCAAGGGCTCCCAGAACGAGGACGGCGGCTTCGGCGTGGCGCGCTCGTCGACGAGCGACGCCGACATGACGGGCGCCGCGCTCCAGGCGCTCGTGACGGTGGGCCACGGCGGGACCGCGGCCGGACGCCGCGCGGCCGAGTGGCTCCAGTCGAACCAGAACCGCGACGGCGGCTTCGGGCAGTTCAAGGGCCGGCCGTCGAATGCGCAGTCGACCTCCTACGCCGTGCAGGGCCTGCTCGCGGCGGGCTTCAGCGGGGAGGTCGTCTCACGCGCGCGTGCGTACCTGGTCCGGCGCCAGCGCCGCGACGGGAGCATCGCCTACTCGTCCTCGTCGACGCAGACCCCGGTGTGGGTCACCGCCCAGGCGCTGATGGCGCTCGAGGGCAAGGCGCTCCCGATCGGCACCGTGCCGCGCAAGAAGCGCCGCCGCGCGAGCGCCGCGGAAGCGGGGTCGGGCGGCGCGGCGGCCGGCGGTGGCAGCGGCAGCCGCAGGTCCGGCGGCGGTGCGTTCGTCAGCCACCGGAGGCGCGGGCGGAGGAGCGGCCGCGGGCGGGCCGGACACCGGAGCCGTCGGCGGGGTCACCGCCACGGGCGAGCCCGTGCCGACGGCAGAGGGCACCACCGCGGAGACGCTCGCCGGTGAGACCGCGGCGAGCGCGCAGGGCACGGCGGCCGAGACGGACCCCGTGCCCGTGTGGGCGGCGGTGCTCGCGGGCCTCGGCCTGCTCGCGCTCCTGTGGGCGCTCCACAGGTACGTGCTGCCGCGCCGGTCCGACGTGGGCTAGCCGCCGAGCGCGCGCACGATCAGGCGGTCCATCACCCGGGCGGGCAGCACGCGCGCCATGACGGCCCGCGACTTCGCGTCGCGCCCCACGAGGTAGCGGGCCCGCGGCCGGTCCGGCGGTGAGCGCCGTGCCCACGGCCTCGGCAACCTCGCGCGGCTCGCTGCCGCGCTCCTCGTCGATCTTCCTCGTCTCGGCGCGCACCTTCTCGATCATGCGCCCGTAGAGCCGCTCGCCCTCGGGCGGGCCGTCGGCCTGGATCTCGTCGGCGACGCGGGCGCCCTTCTTCCAGATCGGGGTCTTCACGCCGCCGGGCTCGATCAGGATCACGTCGACCCCCTGCGGGCGGAGCTCCCGCCGCAGCGAGTCGCTCGCCCCCTCGAGGCCGAACTTCGACGCGTTGTACGCGCCCACGAGCGGCAGCGCCACCCGTCCGCCGATCGAGCTCATCATCACGATCCGGCCGCCCTCGCGCCGGAGCGCCGGCAGGAACGCCTGCGTCACCGCGATCTGCCCGATCAGGTTCACCTCGAGCTGCTGGCGCAGCCGGTCGATCGGGATGAACTCGAGCGGCGACGCCACCGCGATGCCGGCGTTGTTCACGAGCCCGGCGAGCGGCGCGTCGCCGAGCGCGTCCCGGGCGGCGGCGATCTGGGCGGCGTCCGTCACGTCGAGGCGCACCGTCCGGAGGCCCTGGCCCTCCAGCCGCTCCGCGTCCTCGTCCTTGCGCACGGCGCCGATCACGTCGAATCCGAGCTCGCGCAGGTGCAGCGCGCGTCGCCTCGCCGATGCCTGTGGACGCGCCGGTTACGAGCACGGTTCCGGAGGGCATGGCTCGGGACCCTATTCGCTAGCTTCGCCCGGGTGCAGGTAGAGGACGCGATCAGGACGCGGCGCACCCACAAGGTCTACGGGCCCGAGCCGGTGCCGCGCGAGACGCTCGACGAGCTGTTCGAGCTCGCGCGCTGGGCGCCGAACCACAACCTCACGAACCCGTGGCGCTTCCGCGTGCTCGGCCCGGAGTCGCTCGCGCGGCTGAAGGAGGCGGCGGACCCCGAGGCGGCCGCGAAGCTCGACCGCGCGCCGACGCTCGTCGTGACCTCGGTCGTGCAGACCGGCGACCCCGTGCAGGACGAGGAGGACTACGCCGCGGCGTCGGTGGCCGCCTACATCGTGCTGCTCGCCGCGCACGCCCGCGGGCTGGCCGGCTACTGGCGCACGCCGGCCGTGCTGCGCACCCCGGGCGGCTGCTCGGCGGCGGGCGTGCCCGACGGCGAGCGCGCGATCGGGCTCCTCCATCTCGGCCCGCGCGCCAGGAGAAGGAGCCGCCTGAGCGGGCGGAGCCGGGAGAGTTCGTAACGTACCTGCCGTGATCCCGCGAGCAGACGCTCTCGCAGCGCTCGAGCGGGACGAGTTCGACCTGGTCGTCGTCGGCGGCGGCATCACCGGCGCCGGCGTCGCGCTCGACGCCGCGTCGCGCGGCTACAGCGTCGCGCTCGTGGAGAAGTCGGACTTCGCGGCGGGCACCTCGAGCCGCTCGTCGAAGCTCGTGCACGGCGGCCTCCGCTACCTCCAGAACTTCGACCTCGGCCTCGTGCGCGAGGCGCTGCTCGAGCGCTCGCTGCTCGTGAAGCTCGCGCCGCACCTGGTGAAGCCGCTCCCGCTGATCGTGCCGACCTTCGACGACAAGCGCCCGGACCGGCTCCTCGGCGTGGGGCTGAACATGTACGACGTGATGTCCTGGCGCCGCGGCCGCGACGAGGCCGAGGAGTGGAGCCCGGAGCGGCACCGGACGATCGACGGGGCCGAGGTGGTGGAGCTGCTCCCGGCGCTCGCGGGCCGCGACGCCGACCGCGGGCTACCTCTTCTACGACTGCCAGACCGACGACGCCCGGCTCGTGCTCACCGTCCTCGGCGAGGCGGAGCGCTTCGGCGCGGTGATGGCGAACCGCTGCGAGGTGACCGGCCTCGTGGAGCGCGCCGGCCGCGCGGCCGGGGTGCTCGTGCGCGACGCGGTCGGCGGCGGCGAGTTCGAGCTGTGCGGCGACGAACGTGGTGAACGCGACCGGCGTGTGGGCCGACCGGCTCCGCCCCGACGAGCTGTACGACGAGGAGGAGGTGCCGCGGATCCGGCCGAGCCGCGGCACGCACGTGACGCTCGCGCGCGAGCAGCTCGACGTGCGCGCGGGCGCGATCGTGCCGGCGGGCGGCGGGCGCACCGTCTTCGTGCTCCCGTGGCTCGGCCGCACGCTGGTCGGCACCACCGACAACGACTACGAGGGCTCGGTCGAGCACGTGCCGCCGGGCGAGGAGGACATCGCCTACCTGCTCGAGGCCGTGAACGGGTTCTTCGGCACCGAGCTCGGCCCCGGCGACCTCACCGGCGCCTACGCGGGCGTGCGGCCGCTGATCTCGACCGGCGACCCGAAGAAGTCCGTGGACATCTCGCGCAAGGCCGAGCTGTACGAGACGAGCTCGGGGCTCGTGACGATCACCGGCGGGAAGCTCACCACCTGGCGGCGGATGGCGAAGCTGGCGGTGGACCGGATCGTGGAGCGCGAGGGCCGCGAGGCGCCCTGCCGCACGCACGAGATCCAGCTCGGCGAGCCCGTGGACGCGGCCTCGCTGCCCGAGTCGCCCGGGGTGGACGACGCGAGCCGCGAGCACCTCGCGGACCGCTACGGCCACGCCGCTCACCTCGTGGTGCGCTGGCGGCGGCGGAGCCGGCGCTGGCGCGCCGGATCTCGCCCGACCTGCCCGACATCGTGGCCGAGGCCGCCTTCGCGGTCGACCACGAGCAGGCCGCGTCGGTGGCGGACGTGCTGCTGCGCCGCACCCGCCTCGGGCTGCTCGACGCGCGCCGGCTGTGCGAGCCGGACGCCGAGGGCCCGGTCGGCCGTGGCGCGGGCGATGGGCGGACAGCTCGGCTGGGACGACGCGCGCGTCGAGCCGAGCTCGAGCTCTGGGACGAGGAGGCGCGCGCCGAGGGCATCGTCCCGGCGGCCGCGCCCGTGCCGGTCCCGGACCGCGGGCCCGAGGAGCCGTCGCCGACCGCGCCCGGCGCCGCGCCGGAGGAGGCCGCGTGACGCTGCGCTGCGCGAGCACGAGCTCGACCTCGTCGCGCCCGTGCTCATGGGGATCGTGAACGCGACGCCCGACTCGTTCTCCGACTCCCAGGGGCCGAAGAGCCCGGACGACCTCGCCGCGCGGGGAGTCCGCCTGCGTCGCCGACGGCGCGGCGATCCTCGACGTGGGCGGCGAGTCCGGCCGCACCGACACGCGAGGCGGTGCCCGTCGAGGCCGAGATCGAGCGCGTCGTGCCGGTGGTGGAGCGGCTCGCCGCGCGAGGGCGCCCCGGTCTCCGTCGACACCTGGCGGGCCCCGGTGGCGCGCGCGGCCCTGGAGGCCGGCGCCTCGATGATCAACGACGTGAGCGGCCTGTCGCGACGAGGCGGTGGCGGATGCGTGCGCCGCCGCCGGCGCCGCGCTCGTCATCACGCACACGCGCGCGGCGCCGAAGACGAAGGCGTTCCCGCACTACGACGACGTCGTCGCCGACGTGTGCACGTTCCTCGAGGAGCGGATGGCGGTGGCGCTCGCGGCCGGGGTGCCGGAGGACGCGATCGTGCTCGACCCCGGCCTCGACATCGCGAAGACGCCGGCCGAGTCGATCGAGCTGCTGCGCCGCCTGCCGGAGATCGCGGCGCTCGGGCGGCCGGTGCTGCCGGCCGTGTCGCGCAAGGACTTCGTCGGCGCGCTCACCGAGCGCCCGCCGGCCGAGCGCGACGCCGGGACGCTCGCCGCGGTGGGCGCCGCGGTGGCCGGCGGGGCGCTGATCGTGCGCGTGCACGACGTGGCGGGCGCGAGCGACTACCTGCGCGTGCGCGAGGCGCTCGAGAGCGGGGCGGACCGCTCGCTCGAGCTCGCTCCGGAGCTTCGAAGGGAGGCGGTGTGAGCGACGGCGTCACGATCGCGCAGCTCTCCGACCTCCACTGCGGCTCGCCGCACTTCGTGCCGAGCCTGCTCGACCGCGCGATCGTCGAGATCAACGAGCTCGAGCCCGACGTGGTGATCGTCTCGGGCGACCTCACCGGCGACGGCTTCAGGGGCGAGTACGAGCTGGCGCGCGAGTACCTGGACAAGATCGTCTGCGAGCGGATGATCGTGATCCCCGGGAACCACGACTCGCGGAACGTCGGCTACGTGCACTTCGAGGAGCTGTTCGGCGAGCGGCGGTCCGAGCTGCACCTGAACGGCGTGTCGATCCTGGCGGTCGACTCGACGGAGCCCGACCTCGACAACGGCCTGATCGGCCGCGGCCGCTACGAGTGGATCGAGGAGCGCTTCGCCTCCCACGAGGCGTTCCTGCGGATCTTCGTGCTGCACCACCACCTGCTGCCGGTGCCGGGCACCGGCCGCGAGCGCAACATCGTGCACGACGCGGGCGACACGCTCGAGTGCCTCCAGCGCGCGGACGCCCACCTGGTGCTGTCCGGCCACAAGCACGTGCCGTACGCCTGGCGGCTCGAGAACCTGTTCGTGGTGAACGCGGGAACCGTCTCGACCACCCGCCTCAGCGGCAAGACGAAGCCCTGTTACAACGTCGTCCGCGCAGCACCCGACCGGGTCACGGTCTTCCGCAAGTACCCGTTCCACGAGGAGGACGCGATCCTCTCGTTCGACCCCCGGACCTACGACTACGAGAAGAATCCGGGCCTGCTCGGCGAGACATCGCACGGGTGACCCGTAGATTCGGCCGGTTCCGCCGGGTCGCGGTCGAGAATGCGCGGCGATCGCGACGACGGGGGACCCATGAGAGCTCAGCGCGGCTGCTCCTGCCGCTGGCATTTGTCGTGTCGATGGCACTCGCGCCAGCGGCTGCAGCCGCAACGCCGTTCACGGCCGGGACCGGCACCGGCCACGACATCGCCGTCGGCACCGACGGTGTCGCGCACGTCGCTTGGTTCACCGAACGAGCAGCTCGACGACCGGATCGGCTACTGCCGCGTGCCCGCGCGGCGGCTCGGCGTGCGACTCGGAGTCGGGCTTCCTCACCTTCCCGGACATGACCGCGACCGCGATCGCCCAGGGCGATCCGTGCAGATCTTCACGCCCGAGGCGAACACCGGTCGTGATCCTCGCGAGCTGCACGCAGTGCCCGACGGGGGACGTGTCGACCGAACACGTATCGACTGCATCTCCACCGACAACGGCGCGAACTTCGACTCGGTCAGCGTCGATCGTCGGCGAGCTCGGGTTCTCCGGCGCAGAGCAGCTACCTGGGCGGCGTCCAGGTACTCGGCGTCGAGGCCGGCCGATCCAGGGCGATGCCGACCGTGGCAGCGCCGGTGACGCCTCGGCGGGCGGCGCGCTTCTCGCGCGTCCGCCGTCAAGGTGCCGGCTTGTGAACGAGGCGGTCTACGCGGTCAACAACCTCAGCGCCGTCAGCTACCGGGTGTTCAACGCCGGCGTCCACGACGCCGGCCACCCTCAACACGGCGGGCAACTGGGCCGCGGCCCAGGCCCTGTCGTCGCCGGAGGCCGACAACGAGGAGACGCATCTCTCGCGCCGGCGGCAACGGCGTGCTGCTCACGTACGCCTCCACGTTCTCTCCCGGCGACATCCGGCTTGGGTTCCGCCGCTACGACGCGACCACGAACGCCTTCGGAGCGCCCGCCTACATCGACGGGCCGAGCTCGATCGACAACAACGCGCTCGACTTCCCGCACCACTCCCAGGACGGCGGCAACCGCATCCACGTCGTCTGGCGGACGCTGCACTGCGGCGGCCGGCTGCGCTACACCCGCTCCACGCAACGGCGGCACTTCCTTCGCGGCGCCCGCCAACCTCGCACTGGGCGAGTCGTTCCAGGACCCGCTCGTCGAGGCAGGCACCGGCGGGCACCGGGCTTCGCCGCGTGGCGGACCGCTGGAAGCGCCATTCGGGTCGTTCGCATCGATCCGCAGCCCGAGCCGGCTGGACCGGGTGGCCCTGGCGGTCCTGGTGGGCCGGACACCACGCGGCCGACCGCCGGTGGGTTCAGCGCCGGTGACTCCACGCTCACACCCGGTCAGGGCACACGCTTCACGTTCAACTCGAGCGAGGCCGGGCTCGCCACGCTGACCGTGCACAAGCAGGTCAAGGGCCTGAAGGTGCGGCAGCGGGGACGGCGGCGCTGTCTGCCCGCCACGCCGCGGCGCCTGCGCGCGCTTCGCAGGCGCGCCGGCAGCCGGCGGGCCTACCTCCGGCTCCGTCGGCAGCGGCGCTGCAAGGCCTACAAGCGCATCGGGCGCATCCGGCAGGCGGTCACGCCGGGCCGGAACACGATCGTCTTCAGCGGGCGGATCGCCGGCCGCCGGCTGCGGCCGGGCCGCTATCGCGCGCAGCTCGTGATCCGGGACAGCGCGGGCAATCTCTCGCGCGTCGAGACGGTCCGCTTCCGCGTGCTGCGCAGACGTCGCTAGCCCGCTCGGGCGCGCTGCGGCAAGAATGCACGCGTGCCGGTCATCGCCCTCAGTCGACGGGGAGCACCATCCCGCCGCCGTCCGCGACGTGCTCGCGGGCCTCGACGTCGCGGGCGTGATCTTCTGCGGGGGTGAGGAGAAGCTCGGGCCGGGCTCGCTCGAGGAGCACTACGGCATGCCCGTCGAGGACGACCCGGAGGAGGGGATGCGCAGGCTCGCGCCAGGCGCCGACACCGTGCTCGACCTGGCCGACGAGCCGGTGGTGCCGGCGTCGGCGAAGCTCCGGCTCGCCGCGCTCGCGCTCGTCGCTCGGCCTCGCCTACGAGGCGCCGGGCGCGCGGCTCGAGCCGCCCCGCTACGAGCCGGTGGACTTCGCCGGGCCGAAGCTCGCCGTGATCGCGACCGGCAAGCGCACCGGCAAGACCGCGGTGGCCGGCCACTGGGCGTCGCTGCTGCGCGACGAGGGCGCCGAGCCCGGTGATCGTCTGCATGGGCCGCGGCGGCCCGGCCGAGCCGCGGCTCGCGGAGGCGGCGCCGTCGCTCGACGAGCTGATCGCGATCGCCGAGTCCGGCTCGCACGCGGCCTCCGACTACCTCGAGGACGCCGTGATCGCCGGCGTGCCCACGATCGGCTGCCGGCGCGTGGGCGGCGGCTTCGCGGGCGCGCCGTACGAGTCGAACGTGGTCGAGGGCGCCGCGCTCGCCGTCTCGCTCGACCCGGGCGCGATCGTCTTCGAGGGCTCGGGCGCCTGCATCCCGCCGGTGGAGGTGGACCGCACGGTGTGCATCCTGGGCGCCGGGCAGCCCGAGCCGTTCGCCGAGTACCGGCTCGCGCGCGCCGACCTCGTGCTCGCCGCGGAGGGCGCGGACGCCCCGCCGGACGCGATCCCGTTCGAGCTCCGCCCGGAGCCGCTCGAGCCGGTGCCGGAGGACGCGCGCGTGGCCGTCTTCACCACCGGCGCGACGCAGGTGCACGGCATCCCCGACCCGGTGCTCGTCTCGACCAACCTGGCCCGCCGCGCCGCGCTCGCCGGGGAGCTCGACCGCGCCGCGGCCGAGGGCTGCGACGTCTACCTCACCGAGCTGAAGGCGGCCGCGATCGACACGGTGGCGCTGCGCGCGCGTGCCGAGGGCGCCCGCGTCGTCTTCATCCGCAACCGGCCCGTCGGCATCGACGACGCACTCGTCAAGCTCTACCGCGATGCCTGAGACGATCGTCGTCCACAAGGGCCACGGGCTCCCCTACTCGAAGGGGCTGATGGCGCAGACGATCTCGGCCACCGGCCTGTCGCCGGAGCGCGCGTTCGAGCTCGCTCGTAAGATCGAGCGAGCGGCTCGACGCGAACGGTGGTGGTGAGATCGACACCGCCGCACCTGCACACGCTCGCCGAGGAGGTCCTGTCAGCCGAGGAGGGCGAGGTCACCGCGCGCCGCTACGCGAACTGGCGCCGGCTCGACCGGCTCGACCGCCCGCTCGTCGTGCTGCTCGGCGGCACGACCGGCGTCGGGAAGTCGACGATCGCGACGATGCTCGCCGGGCGGCTCGGCGTGAACCGCGTGATCGCGACGGACGTGATTCGGCAGGTGCTCCGGGCATTCTTCACCCATGAGGCAATGCCGACCGTCCACTACTCGGCCTTCGAGGCGGGCGGCATCGCCGGCTACCGCGACCAGGCCGAGCGGGTGGGCACCGGGATCGCGGCGATCGTGGACCGCGCGGCCAACGAGGCGAAGCCGGTCGTCGTCGAGGGCGTGCACGTCGTGCCGGGCGGGGTCCACCCGCGCGATGCGCGACCGCTGCGTGCTCGTCGAGGCGCTCGTGGTGGTGGAGGACAAGGACCTGCACCGCGGCCACTTCTCGCACCGGCCCGGCACGCGGCCGGCGGAGCGCTACCTCGCTAGCTTCGAGGACATACGAAGAGCTTCAGGACCACCTCTGGGAGCGGGCGCGCTCCGAGGGGGTGGTGGTGATAGACAACGAGAACGTCGACGACACGCTCGCGCAGCTCATGCAGCTCGTGCTCGACGCCGTCCAGGAGGTCCAATGAAGCTGTTCATCGACACGGGATCCGTAGCCGAGGTCGAGGAGATCGCGGCCTGGGGAGTGCTCTCGGGCGCGACGACCAACCCGTCGCTGCTGGCGAAGGAGGAGGCGCCGACCCGGGCGAGAGCATCCGCCGCATCTGCGAGCTCGTGGACGGGCCGGTCTCGGCCGAGGTCGTCTCCGACCAGCGCGACGCGATGGTCGCCGAGGGCCGCGCGCTCGCCGGGCTCGACGACCGCGTCGTCGTGAAGGTGCCGTTCTCGTCCGAGGGCCTCGCCGCCACGCGCGAGCTCACCTCCGAGGGCATCCCGGTGAACATGACGCTCGTCTTCTCGGCCGCGCAGGCGCTGCTCACGGCCGAGGCCGGCGCGACCTACGTGTCCTGCTTCATGGGCCGGCTCGACGACATCTCGGTCAACTCCGAGCGAGGTGGTGGCGGAGATCGTCGACGCGCTCGGCCCGCATCGCGAGGCGCAGGTGCTCGCGGCGTCGCTGCGCAACCCGATGCACGCGGTCACCGCCGCGCGGCTCGGCTGCGAGGTGGCGACCGTCCCGGGCAAGGTGCTGAAGCAGATGCTCGGCGCACCCGCTCACCGAGTCGGGGATCGCGCGGTTCGCGGACGACTGGAAGAGCCGTCCCGAGTTCGGCGAGTGGCTGCGCGGGCTCGTCGACGGAAGCGCGGCCGCGCGCCCGGTAGCCCGCGCCCGCTAGGGTACGGCGCCGCTATGTCGGTGCTGAACCGCAAGGAGCTGGCGGACAGCCCGCTGGCCGACCTCCACCAGATCGCGTCGGAGCTCGGTGTGGAGGGCTACCGCGCGATGCGCAAGGACGACCTGATCGGGGCGATCCTCGAGCGCGAGCGGCGTGGCCGACGAGCCGGCGCCGGAGGCCGACGACGCCGACGCCGACGAGGACACCTCCGAGGACACGTCGGAGGACACCTCCGAGGGGACCTCCGACGACACGTCCGAGGGGACGTCCGAGGACGAGCCCGATGAGGCGACGCCGGAGGACGAGCCCGACGAGGTGCCGGAGGAGGAGGCGCTCGAGCGTCCCGCGCGGCGCGGTGCGCCGCGGTGGGCGCGGACGCCGGCGCGGCACGGGCGGCGAGGAGGAGCCGGAGGTCGTGGAGGACGAGATCTCCGACGAGGAGATCGCCACCGGGGTGCTCGACATCCTCGCCAACGGCAGCGGCTTCGTGCGCGTGGACGCCGCCGGCCAGTCGCGCGAGCGACGTGTACGTCTCGCCCGCGCAGATCCGCCGCTGCGAGCTGCGGGCCGGCGACGAGGTGAGCGGCCCGGCGCGGGCGCCGCGGCGCAACGAGCGCCATCCGTCGCTCGTCCGGGTCGAGACGGTGAACGGCGCGAGCCGCCGAGCCGGCCGAGGAGCGGCCGCTGGTTCGCCGACCTGACGCCGGTGTTCCCCTCGCAGAAGCTGAACGCGCCGAAGGCGCTGAAGGACGTGCCGTTCGGGCGCGGGTCGCGCGTGGCGATCGCGCGGGCCGCCCGGGGCCGGCGCGACGACGCTGCTGCGCGAGCTGGCGCAGCGAGCTCTCCGGCGACGAGGAGCTCGGCGTCCAGGTGGTGCTCGCCGGCGTGCGGCCCGAGGAGGTCACCGAGTGGCGCCGCACCGACGGCCTCGACGGTGGCCGGCGGCGGCTTCGACCGCTCGCCCGACGCGCAGGCGCAGGCCGCCGAGCTGGCGGTCGAGCGCGCCAAGCGGCGTGTGGAGCGCGGCGGCCACGCGGTGCGTGCTCGTCGACTCGCTCGAGTCGCTGCCCGCGGGCGGCGCGGCGGCGGATCTTCGGCGCCGGCCGCGCCACCGAGGAGGGCGGCACGCTGACCGTCGTGGCGGCGGCCGGCGAGCGACCGCGAGGCGCTCCGCTGGGCGACCACGCGCGTGGTGCTCGAGCCGGGCGGCAAGCTCTCGAGGCGAGAGCGGCACCGTGCGCGCGCGACGCGGCTCGGCGCTAGCGGCGGTACGCGACCCGGCGCCAGGACGGCTCGGGCGAGAGCTCGATGAGCTCGAAGTCGCGGTCCGGCTGGGCGTAGCCGAAGGAGCTGCTCGACGTCGTCGAAGACGACCTCGAGCTCGCCCTCCATCACGCGCTGGTCGAGCCAGGCGCCGCGGAAGACGAGCCGGCGGATCCAGTGGACGAGCGAGCGCTCGGAGGGGCCGTTCAGGTCGCCCCAGCACTCGTTGATGTGCTCGCCGAGGTCGGAGTGGGCGTCGGTGACCTCGCCGTTCACCGCGAGATTGACCAGGTCCTCGCGCTCGTCGTCGCCGAGCGGGCCGTCCACGAAGCCGAGCTTGCACGGCGGCCTGCTCGACGCGCTCGGTGAAGTCGCGCTCGTTGAACGTGAAGCGAAGCTCCCCGTACTCGAGCACGTAGTCCGAGCCCGACTCGTAGTTTCCTCTGCGCGCGGTGTCCATGATCGATGCTCGCCGGGCTTCCCGCCCGCTTCCTCGTGGGATCGGCCCGCGGCGTCGCGATCATAAGCGCGTTTCCTTCACGCGCGCGGCCGTCTGTGCAAGTGGGTTTGCACCGCGCCTCGTTTGACGTGACACGAACTCGCGCATACGGTGGACGCGGCTCGCCATGTCGCCCCGGGGTCCTCAGAGGCGACGGCTCTTCGTCCTCACGACGCTGACCGTCTTCATGCTCGCTGCCGCGAGCGCTTCCGCCGCGCCGTCACCGGTGCTCACGGCGCCCACCGGCACGGTCGACGACCGCACGCCGCAGGTCTCCGGGAACGCCGGCACGGCCCCCGGCGACGACGGCTCGGTCACGCTGAACGTGTACCCGGGCGGCACGGCGTCCGGCAGCCCGGCGCGCACCTTCACGGCGCAGGTCGACGCGGGCGGCGGCTTCCAGGCGTCGTCGCCGCTGCTCGTGGACGGCGAGTACACGGCCACCGCCTCGCAGGCCAGCGGGACCGGGATCGGCACCAGCCCGCCGCTGACCTTCACCGTCGCCGCCGGCGAGCTTCCCCGGATCTCCTTCCTGGGCCAGCCGACCCTCGGTGGCGGCGCTTTCGACATCTTCTCGATGCGGCTGAACGGGTCGTTTCTGCAGAACCTCACCTTGAGCACCGCGCCGGAGACCGCCGTGGCGTGGGCTCCGGACGGCACGCGCTACGCGTTCGTCTCGCAGCGCGACGGCAACCCGGAGCTCTACGTCCAGGACCTCGCGGCCGGCGGGCCGCCGGCCCGGCTGACCACCTCGCCCGGGGTGTTCGAGGCGGACCCGGACTGGTCGCCTGACGGGCAGACGATCGCGTTCGGGCGGTCGGACTCGTCGGCGTTCCTGGGGATCTATCTGATCGACCCGGACGGCACGGACGAGCGGTTCCTGGCGAACTCGGTCGATGGCGCGCACCCATCCTGGTCGCCCGACGGCACCGAGCTCGTGATGGACCGGCGGCTGCTCCCCGGGTTCCTGGGGGATCCCGACCGCTCCGACCTCTGGATCGTCGAGGCTGACGGGACCGGCTCGCGCCCGCTGGTCACGCTCGGCCAGTCGCAGACCGAGGCGGACTGGTCGCCGGACGGGCAGACGATCGCCTATCGCGACGTGTTCGGGCCGCCGGAGGCGAGCTTCGAGGGCCGGATCAAGCTGATCGACCCGGACGGCACCGATCAGCGCGACCTGCCCGGCCAGGCCACGCGCGGATTGGAGCCCGCGTGGTCGCTCGACGGCGAGCACATCGCGTTCACCGGCTGGACGGACTCGAACCCGCTGTTCGACGTCTACATGCTCGATGCGGGCGGCGGCGGCTTCACGCGCCTTACGACCACGCCGATGCAGAACGAGCGGGCGCCCGCGTGGCAGCCCGAGATCGACAGGCCGCTCGTCTCCTTCTCCGAGCCCGCGGACGGGTCGTTCACGAGCGACACGACGCCGTCGATCGCCGGCGCCGCGAGCGACCGGGCCGTGGACGATCCGACCGTGCTCGTGGAGATCTTCTCCGGCACGTCGACCGCGGGCGCCGCCGTGCGCTCCTTCACGGTCACGCGGTCCGGCACGGCGTGGGCGGTCCAGAACGCGGATTGGGACCCGGCGGTGCCCGAGCGCGCCCCGCTCGCGTCGGGCACCTACACGGTGCGCGTCTCGCAGGCCGACGACTCCGGGAACGTCGGGCAGGCGCAGACGACCTTCAGCGTGGACAGCCTCGCCCCGGCGCCGGTTCTCACCGCGCCCGTGGGCACGACCTCGGACCGCACGCCCGAGCTCTCGGGCACGGGCGGCACCGCGCCGGGCGACGACACGTCCGTGCTCGTGCGCGTCTACTCGGGCACGACCGCCACCGGCTCGCCGGTTCAGACGTTCACCGCCCTGCTCGGCCCCGGCGGCGCGTTCAACCACTCGTCGGCGCTGCTGGCGGACGGGGAGTACACGGCGACCGTGACCCAGGCCGATGACGCCGGCAACCAGGCGACGTCCGCGCCGCTCACGTTCACCGTTGCCGCGGGCGAGCTGCCGCGGCTGTCGTTCCTCCGGCCGCCGGGGCTCGGCGGCGGCGTGAACGACATCCTGTCGGCGCGGCTCGACGGCACCGGCGAGCTCAACTTCACCAACAGCGAGACCGTGAGCGAGTCGAGCTTCGGATGGTCGCCGGACGGCACGCGCTTCGCCTTCATCTCGAACCGGGACGGCAACCCGGAGCTCTATGTGCAGGACCTGGCCGGGAACCGGACGCGGCTCACGACGACGCCCGGGGTGTTCGAGGCCGATCCGGACTGGTCGCCTGACGGGCAGACGATCGCGTTCGGGCGGTCGGACACGCTGGCGTTCCTGGGCATCTCCCTGATCGATCCGGACGGGACGAACGACCGCTTCCTGGCGAACTCGGTCGAGGGGGCGAACCCGTCGTGGTCGCCGGACGGAACCGAGATCGTCATGGACAAGCGGCTGATCCCGTCGCAGGTGGGACAGCCGGATCGCTCCGACCTGTGGATCGTCGAGGCGGACGGGACGGGCTCGCGCCCGCTGGTCACGCTCGGCAACTCGCAGGCCGAGGCCGACTGGTCGCCGGACGGCGACACGATCGCCTATCGCGACGTGTTCGGGCCACCCGAGGCCAGCTTCAACGGCCAGATCAAGCTGATCGACCCGAATGGGACGAACGAGCGCTTCCTGCTCGGCCAGCCGGGGCAGTCGTTCGATCCCGCGTGGTCACTCGACAGCGCGCACATCGCCTTCGTGACCACAACTGTTTCGAACCCGCTGTTCGAGCTCTACATGCTGGACCGCGACGGCTCGGGCCTCACGCGGATCACGAACACCACCGGCTTCAACGAGAGCAGGCCCGCCTGGCAGCCGGAGGAGGATGCGCCTCCGCTCGTGACGATCGCCTCGCCGGCCGACGGCAGCTCGACCGCGGACGCCACGCCGGCGCTCGCCGGCGTCGCGGGCGACGGGACGGGCGATGAGGCGACGGTCGTCGTCGAGGTCTTCGAGGGCGCCTCGTCCTCGGGCACGGCGGTCCGGTCCTTCAGCGTCACGCGCTCTGGATCCTCGTGGTCGGTGCCAGGGTCGGCCTGGGATGCGAGCGATCCGGCGCGCGCGCCGCTCCCCGAGGGCACGTACACGGTGCGCGCCTCGCAGAGCGACTCGTTCGGCCGGACCGGCCGCGCGCAGGCGACGTTCAGCGTCGACCAGACGGCTCCGCAGCCCACGCTGACGGCGCCGGTGGGCACGGCGGCCGACCGCACTCCGCTCCTCGAGGGGACCGGCGGAGCCGGCCCGGCGGACGACGACCGCGTCACGCTCCGCGTGTACGCCGGCGGCTCGGTCGCGGGATCGCCGCTTCAGACCTTCGAGGCCGCGGTCGACCCGAGCGGGGACTTCCGGCGCGCGGCGGCGCTGCTCACGGACGGCGAGTACACGGCCACGGCGACTCAGCGGGACGCCGCGGGCAACCAGGCGACGTCGGCGCCGCTCACCTTCACGGTGGGGGCCGGCCCGCTGCCGGACATCTCGTTCCTCCGGCCGCCCGGGCTGGGAGGCGGCGCGAACGACGCGCTGACGATGCGCCTCGACGGGGCGAACCTCGAAAGCCTGATCACGAGCCCCGAGGGCGAGACAGCGTTGGCGTGGGCGCCGGACGGCAGGCGCTTCGCGTTCATCGTGGGCGGCGACCTGTACGTGCAGGACCTGGACGGGAACCGGACGCGGCTCACGACGACGCCGGAGCTGTTCGAGGCGGATCCGGACTGGTCGCCCGACGGGCAGACGATCGCGTTCGGGCGGTCGGACACGCTGGCGTTCCTGGGGATCTACCTGATCGACCCGGACGGCACGGACGAGCGCTTCCTGGCGAACTCGGTGGAGGGCGCGAACCCGTCGTGGTCGCCGGACGGAACCGAGATCGTGATGGACAAGCGGCTGATCCCCTCGCAGCTGGGACAGCCGGATCGCTCCGACCTGTGGATCGTCGAGGCGGACGGCACCGGCTCGCGGCCGCTGCGGACCCTGGGCGACTCGCAGGTGGAGGCCGACTGGTCGCCGGACGGCGGGACGATCGCGTTCCGGGCCGTGTTCGGGCCGCCGGAGGCGAGCTTCAACGGCCAGATCAAGCTGATCGACGCCGGACGGGACGAACGAGCGCTTCCTGCTCGGCCAGCCGGGGCAGTCGTTCGATCCGGCCTGGTCGCTCGACGGCGCGCACATCGCCTTTGTGACCACGACGGTGTCCAACCCGCTGTTCGAGCTCTACATGCTCGACCCCGAGCACGGCGGCCTCACACGGCTGACGAACACCCCCGGCTTCAACGAGAGCAGGCCCGCCTGGCGGCCGGAGCCGGCGGACGTCGTCGCGCCGGTGCTGACGGTCACGTCCCCGCCGGACGGCTCGGTGACGAATGACGCGACGCCGCTGCTGGCAGGCACGTCGGACGAGGACGGGGATGTCGCGGTGAAGGTGTTCGCGGCGGGCTCGTCGACGCCGGCGCGTGAGTTCACCGCGACCGCGTCAGGCGGTTCCTGGAGTGTTCCCGACGGCGACTGGGCCTCCGCCCTGGGCGACGGCGAGTTCACCGTGACGGCGACACAGTCGGACGCGGCGGGCAACGAGGGCTCGGCGAGCTCGGACTTCGAGGTGGACACGGCCGCGCCGGCGCTCACGGTCGACTCGCCGGCCGACGGGTCCGTGACCAACGACTCCACGCCTTCGCTTGCGGGCAGCTCGGACGAGGACGGCGACGTCGCGGTGAAGGTCTTCGCGGCGGGGTCGTCCACGCCGGCACGTGAGTTCACGGCGACGGCCTCGGGCGGTTCCTGGAGCGTGCCGGACGGCGACTGGGCCTCGGGTCTCGCGGACGGCGAGTTCACGGTCACCGCGACGCAGGAGGACGATGCGGGCAACGAGGGCTCGGCGAGCTCGGACTTCGAGGTGGACACGGCGGCGCCGGCGCTGACGGTCGACGTCGCCGGCCGATGGCTCGGTGACGAACGACGCGACTCCGTCGCTGGCGGGCACCTCCGACGAGGACGGCGATGTCGCGGTGAAGATCTTCGCGTCGGGCTCGTCGACGCCGGCACGTGAGTTCACGGCGACGGCTTCGGGCGGTAGTTGGAGCGTGCCGGACGGCGACTGGGCCTCGGGTCTCGCGGACGGCGAGTTCACGGTCACGGCGACGCAGGAGGACGCTGCCGGCAACGAGGGCTCGGCGAGCTCCGACTTCGAGGTCGACACAGTCGGGCCGGCGCTGACGGTGACCTCCCCGGCCGATGGCTCGGTGACCAACGATCCGACTCCCTCGCTGGCGGGCGCCTCCGACGAGGATGGCGACGTGACCGTGAGGGTGTTCGCTGCAGGCTCGTCCACGCCGGCGCGTGAGTTCACGGCGACGGCTTCGGGCGGTTCCTGGAGCGTGCCGGACGGCGACTGGACGTCGGGTCTCGGAGAAGGCGAGTACACCGCGACCGCGACGCAGGACGACGAGGCGGGCAACGAGGGCTCGGCGAGCTCCGACTTCGAGGTCGACACCCTGGGACCGGCGCTCACGATCTCCTCGCCCGCCGACGGCTCGGTCACGAATGACGCGACCCCGTCGCTGGCGGGCACCTCGGACAGGGACGGCGACGTCGCGGTGAAGGTCTTCGCGGCGGGATCGTCGACGCCGGCGCGTGAGTTCACCGCGACCGCGTCGGGCGGTTCCTGGAGCGTGCCGGACGGCGACTGGGCCTCGGGCCTGGCGGACGGCGACCACACCGTGACCGCGACGCAGGACGACGCGGCGGGCAACGAGGGCGCGGCGAGCTCGGACTTCCTGGTCGACACCCAGGCGCCGTCGATCACGATCACGCGGCCGGCCGACGGCGCGTCCTACGCGAACGGCCAGGCCGTGACCGCCGCCTACTCGTGCCAGGACGAGCCGGGTGGCTCCGGCGTGGCGTCGTGTGACGGGCCGATCGCGAACGGGGCCGCGCTCGACACCGGGACCGCGGGCAACTTCAACTTCAAGGTCGATTCCGCGGACGCGGCGGGCAACCCCGCCTCACTGACCAGCTCGTACGCCGTCG
Organism: uncultured Thermoleophilaceae bacterium; assembly: GCA_963741455.1. Lineage (GTDB taxonomy): Bacteria > Actinomycetota > Thermoleophilia > Solirubrobacterales > Thermoleophilaceae > JACVRW01. The sequence goes on along the minus strand of CAVUIF010000002.1, from coordinate 241,516 downwards.
CGGAGCCGCTGCCGATCGCGCTGGGCGACCGCGTGTGGCGCGACACGGACGAGGACGGGCTCCAGGATGCGGGCGAGCCGGGCATCGGGGGCGTCACGGTGCGGCTCCTGAACGCACTCCGGCGCGACACCCGCGCTGGTGGGCTCCACGACCACGGACTCGGCCGGCGCCTACCGGTTCACGGACGCGAACGTGACCGGCGGGGTCGCTCCGTCGACCGCGTACATCGTGCGGGTCGAGAACGCCACCGGCCCGCTCGCCACGCTGCTCCCGACCACCGCGAACGCGGGCTCGAACGACTCCATCGACTCCGATGGCCTGCTCGCCGCGGGCGGGGTGGTCGAGGCGGCGGTCACCACCGGCGCGCGCGGCCAGGACGACACGTCGATCGACTTCGGCTTCGTCGAGGCGGATCGCGACGCGGACAACGACGGCATCGAGGACGACGCGGACAACTGCCCGTCCGTGCCGAACCCGAGCCAGGCCGACGAGGACGGGGACGGGCGCGGTGACGCCTGCGACACCGTCAGCAGCACGCCCGGGTGCACGCAGGGCCTGGCCAGCCTCAAGGCGAACCCGCTTGCCGCGTTCGCCTTCCGGGTCAAGTACCGCGCCCAGGACGCGCGCCCGTTCGGCGGCATCGTCTACACCGACGCGAAGAACGGTCGCCTGTTCGCGTCGACCGAGCTAACGAGCCTGCGGGTCACCGGGCGGACGGCGACGATCAAGGGCGTGGGCCTTACCAACGGCGGCGTGAGCGTTCAGTTCACGTCGACGGTCGCCGACGGCGGCAACAACGGCAAGAACGACTCGTTCAGCCTGACCTGGCCCGGGTTCTCGGCCGGCGGCGCGCTCAAGGTCGGCGAGGTCGAGGTGCCCTGCGTGACGACCTGGTGGGGCGACCGCAAGTGGCGCGACTAGCCGCCCGGTAGCGCGGGCAGCCGGGCTTAGAAATCTCGCGGCGTGCCTTAGCGCCGCATGGACGAGCAACGGCTGATCCTGGTTGTGGAGGACGACGACGCCACGCGGAGCTTCCTCGTCGAGAACCTCGCCGCGGACGGCTTCCGTGCGGTGGGAGCCAGCGAGGCCGGGGAGGGAGTACGCGCGATCGAGGTGCGGCGGCCGAGCCTGGTGCTGCTGGACCTGGCGCTCGAGTCCGGCAGCGGGCTCGACCTGCTGGACCGGGTGCGGCACGCCGACGGGCTCGCCTCGCGGATCGACCCCGACCTGCCGGTGATCGTGCTGACAGGCCGGACCGGGGAGGCCGACCGGGTCCGGAGCTTCGCCCGCGGGGCCGACGACCACGTCTGCAAGCCGTTCCTCTACGCCGAGCTGCTCGGCCGGGTGCGGGCGGTCCTGAGGCGCGCGGAGGGGAGGCGACGGCAGGGACTCCTCCGCGTGGGCGACCTGACCGTCGACCCGAGCACGCGCGCCGTGCGGCTCGCGGGCCGGAAGGTGGAGCTGGCCGCGAAGGAGTTCGCGCTGCTCCACGCGCTCGCCGAGGAGCCGACGCGCGTGTACGGGAAGCAGGAGCTGCTGCGCGACGTGTGGGGCTTCCTCAGCCAGGGGAACACGCGCACCCTCGACGCGCACGCCTGCCGGCTGCGAAAGAAGCTGAGCCCGTCCTCGCGGCCGTGGGTGGTGAACGTGCGCGGTGTCGGCTACAAGCTGACCGAGGCGCTGTGACGGCGGACGAGCAGATCGCCCGCGCCGAGCACGAGCTGCGCGGCGCGGCGGCGGCTCTGGCGCTGGCTTGCGAGTCGCTCCGGCGAGACCCGGCGGTGAAGGATCACGCGGCGGCCATCGATGCCCAGCTCGACCGCCTCCGTGCGGGTCTTGCCGACCTCGAGACGGCGCGCTCGGGCGAGCCCATGATGGCGACGGAGCAGGTCGAGCTCTCGGCGCTCGCCCGCGCGGCCGCGCGGCCGTGGAACACGACCTTCGAGTGGGAGGGAGGTCCGGCGCCCGCGACTCTCGACCGGCGCCGCTTCGCGAAGGCGCTTGGGAACGTGCTGGCGAATGCCGCCGAGCACGGCTCCGGCGACATCCAGCGTGACGGGACGCGCACGGGACGGCGGGGTCCGGCTCCAGGTCCGCAACCGCGGGCGCGGCCTCGCGATCGCCTCCGACGCCGCCGAGGAGCTGGGCGGCCGGCTCAGCTTCGAGATCGTGGACGACACCGCGGTCGCGACGCTCGATCTGCCGGCGTGAGCGCTCGCCGGCGGCGCGGTCTCCTGCTTCTCTCGGTGGCGCTCGCGAGCGGAGGACTGGCGGCTTCGCGGGTGCACGAGCACGAGCGGTCGGTCGCCGAGCAGGTGGGGCAGCCTGTGGAGGTGGTGGTCGCGGCGCGCGACATGCCCGCGGGCGCGCGCGTGAGCCGGGCGGCGCTCGGGCTGCGACGGGTGCCGGCGCGGTTCGTGCCGCCGGACGCGCTCGCCTCCGGAGCCGGGGCCGTGGGGGTGCGGCTCGCGGTCCCCGTGCCCGCGGGCGGGTACCTCACGGCGGGTGCGTTCGAGGGCGGTGAGGGGGCCGCTCGTCGTGCCGGGCCCGGTGTGGGTCGCGGTGAACGGGCGGTGACGGTGGAGGTGGCCGGCGGGGCGGCGTTGGAGGGCCTGGTTCCGATGTCGCCGGTGGACGTCCTGGTGTCGGCCGAGCCGGGCCGGACGATCGTTGCGCTGGCAGGCGTGGAGCTGTTGCGGCTCGGTGAGACAACGACGGGCTATGAAGACGTCGACCCGGCGTCCTCGGTCTCCGCTGGGCCGGCGGCGCTCGCAACGCTGCGGGTGACCCTCCGGCAGGCCGTCTACCTCACCGCCGCCGACAACTTCGCACGCGAGATCCGGCTCCTGGCCCGCCCGCCGGGCGACCGCTCGCGCCCGGGCGCCGCTGTTTCCGTCGGCGACCTCTGACGCGCCACGGGTCTCGGGTCAGGCGCGCTCGAGGCGCTCGACCGTGCCGTCCGGGTGGCCGAGGAGGGCCAGGTCGGCCATGTCGAGGAAGAGGCCGTGGTCCACGACGCCGGGGACCGCGTTCAGCGCCGCCGCGAGCGAGGCCGCGTCGGCGCCGTCGAGGGATCGCGCAGTCGAGGATGTAGTGGCCCTCGTCGGTGACGTAGGGATCGGACCGCGTCGGCCGCGTAGCTCGGCGTCCGGGAGCAGCGACGCACAGCCGCCGGCGCGTGTCCGCCCACCCGAACCGCACCACCTCCACGGGCAGCCGGAAGCCCTCGCCGAGCCGGTCCACCTTCTTCGCCGCCTCCGCCACCACCACGAAGCGCCGCGCCGCCGAGATCACGATCTTCTCGCGGAGCAGCGCGCCGCCGCCGCCCTTGATCAGGCCGAGCGCGGGGTCCACCTCGTCCGCGCCGTCCAGCGCCATGTCGAGCTCGAACGAGCCGTCGAGCTCCACGACCTCGATGCCCGCGGCCTCCGCCACCTCACGTGTCCGCTCCGAGGCCACGACCGCCCGGGTGCCGGCGGGCAGCAGCTCCGTCACGCGCCACACCGCCCGGCCGGACCCCAGCCCGATCGTCATCCCGGGCGAGACCAGCTCCACAGCGGCCGCTGCTGCGGCCTCGCGGGCGGGGGAGGAGTCAGCCACGGCGGGCAGCTTCGCACGTGCGGCGGTCGTGCTAACCATCTCTACACTTACTTATTATGAGTAAGGAAACAATGCTGCTGATCCCGGTGGACGACTCGGTCGTCTTCCCGACCATGACAGTCACGCTGGCCGTGGACGTCGGCACCGAGGAGCGCGTCGTGCTCGTGCCGCGCAAGGGCGACGAGTTCGCGTCCGTCGGCACCGTGGTGGAGGTGGCGGACCACATCCGCCTGCCCGGCGGCGGCCGCGCGGTGGCGCTCGAGGGCCTCTACCGGGGCCGGATCGGAGCCGCGAGCGCGACCCCGGACGGGGACCTGCGCGTCGAGGTCGAGCCGTGCCCGGACGACCAGCCGGTCGACGGCAAGACGCGCGAGCTGGAGCGCGAGTACCGCGCCGTCGTGGAGGAGCTCCTCGAGCTCCGCGGCGACGACGGCCGCGTCGCGGCCTTCGTCCGCTCGATCGTCGAGCCGGGCGCGCTGGCTGACACCGCCGGCTACTCGCCCGACCTCACCTACGACCACAAGGTCGAGCTGCTCGAGACGCTCGACGTGACCGAGCGGCTCGCCCGCGCGCTCGAGCTTCAGCGCGAGCGGCTCGCCGAGATGCAGGTGCGCCGCCAGATCCGCGACGACGTCCAGTCGGGCGCGGAGAAGCAGCAGCGCGAGTACTTCCTGCGCAAGCAGATGGAGTCGATCCAGAAGGAGCTCGGCGAGGACGACGCGTCGATCGTCGACGAGTACCGCACGAAGATCGCCGAGGCCGGCATGCCGGACGAGGTGCGCGAGCAGGCCGAGCGCGAGCTCGCCCGCTTCGAGCGCATGGGCGAGCAGTCGGGCGAGAGCTCGATGATCCGCTCCTACCTCGACTGGCTGATCGCCGTGCCGTGGTCGAAGCGCTCCGACGAGCGGCTCGACCCGGTCCACGCGCGCGAGGTGCTGGACGCCGACCACGCGGGGCTCGAGGACGTGAAGGACCGCATCGTCGAGTACATCGCGGTGCGGAAGCTCCGCCAGGAGCGCGGCATCGCGGAGGACAAGAAGAGCGGCGCGATCCTGACCCTGATCGGCCCGCCCGGAACGGGCAAGACGTCGATCGGCGAGTCGATCGCCCGCGCCACCGGCCGCGAGTTCGTGCGCATGTCGCTCGGCGGCGTCCGTGACGAGGCCGAGATCCGGGGTCACCGCCGGACCTACATCGGCGCCCTGCCGGGCCGCCTGGTGCGCGCCCTGCGCGACGCCGAGACGATGAACCCGGTGATCATGCTCGACGAGGTCGACAAGGTCGGCGCCGACTGGCGCGGCGACCCGAGCGCGGCCCTGCTCGAGGTGCTCGACCCGGCCCAGAACCACTCGTTCCGCGACCACTACCTGGACGTGGAGCTCGACCTGTCCGAGGTGGTCTTCATCGCCACCGCGAACATGGCCGAGACGATCCCGGCGCCGCTGCTCGACCGCATGGAGGTCGTGCGCTTCGACGGCTACACGACCGAGGAGAAGGTCGCGATCGCGAAGGGCTACCTCTGGCCGCGCCAGCGCGACCGGAACGGCCTGCGCGAGGACGAGGTGGAGATCGGGGACGACGTGCTGCGCGCCGTCGTGACCGAGTACACCCGCGAGGCGGGCGTCCGCAACCTGGAGCGCGAGCTCGGGACGCTGCTGCGCAAGACCGCGACGAAGATCGCGGCGGGCAAGGCAACCGCACCGGTGCGGATCGGCGTCGACGAGGTGCGCGACGCCCTCGGGCGCCAGCGCTTCTTCCAGGAGTCGGCGGAGCGGACGGCGATCCCCGGCGTGGCCACGGGCCTGTCGGTGACGGGCGCGGGCGGCGACGTGCTGTTCATCGAGGCGACCTCGATGCCCGCGCACCCGCCCAAGGACCCGCTCGTGCTCACCGGACAGCTCGGCGACGTCATGAAGGAGTCGGCGCGGATCGCCCTCTCCTACGTGCGCGGGCACTCGGACGGGCTCGGCATCGACGAGGACGCGTTCGACGGGCGGGAGTTCCACGTCCACGTCCCCGCGGGCGCGATCCCGAAGGACGGCCCGAGCGCCGGCATCACGATGACGACCGCGCTGGCGTCGCTGCTCAGCGGCCGGCCGGTGAAGCACACGGTGGGCATGACCGGCGAGGTCACGCTGCAGGGCCGGGTGCTGCCGATCGGCGGGCTGAAGCAGAAGGTGCTGGCGGCGCACGCCGCCGGGCTCACCGACGTGATCCTGCCGGAGCGCAACCGGGCCGACCTGGACGACGTGCCGGAGGAGGTCCGCGACGCGATGACCTTCCACCCGGTGATGAGCATCGACGAGGTGCTGGAGCTGGCTCTCGAGCCGGCTCCGGCCACCACGCTCGCCGCCTAGACCGCCGTCACAGCACCCGAAGGACGAGCACGACGACGACGATCGCGAGCAGCGCGAGCACGAGCGCGAGGAGCCGCGGCCCCCACTTGTCCATCGCGCTGCGCCAGGCGGGCGCGTCCGGCTGCAGCGGAGTCTCCGGGGGGCGGAGCGGTCCGGGCCGCTCACCGATCTGGATCGTGCGCCGCTCGGGGGCGGCGCACCGTCTCCGGCAGGAGCGTCCGGCGACTCGGGCTCCGCCGGCGGGGGAGGTTCCGGCCGCCGGGGGCGGTTCCGAGGGCGGGCGCCTGGGGGCGCCTCGTCCGGGAGCGCCGAGCTGGGCCGTCCGGCCGCCACCGCGCGGGCGCGCTGCATCCAGGCGTTGCGCTCGTCGCGGGCCCGGTCGCGCGCCTCGGTCGCGGCCGCCCGCTCGCGCTCGGCATCCTTCAGCCGCTCGAGCACGGCGTCGCGCTCGCGCTGCGCCTCCTCGAGCTGGAGGCGCAGCCTGCCGGCCTCGGGCATCGCCGCCTGAGCCTCCTTGCGGGCGGCGTCGGCCTCCTCCTGGGCGTTCTCGGCCTTCTTGCGCGCCGTGGCCGCCTCCTCGTGCGCGGCATCGGCCGCGGTGCGGGCCTCGTCGGCCTCGGCGCGGGCGGCCTCGCGCTCCTCCTGGGCCGACGACATCTCCTCGCGGGACTGGCGCAGCTGGGTCTCGAGGCCGCGCACGTTCGTCTGCTCCACGCGGAGCTGCTCGCGCAGCTCCTGCGCCTCAGCCACGACGCTCGCCAGCTCCTCCTCGAGCACGGCGGTGCGCGGGCGCCGCGCCGGCCGCGAGTCCACGGCGCCGGCGGCCTTCTTCTTCGGCGACGTGCGCGCCGACCCGCCCGCGGACGGCAGCTCCACGGCGAGGTCGGGGCTCACCGTCAGCTCCGCCTCCTCGAACGTGGTCCGGTCCCCGCGCCAGGTGAAGGCCGCCACCCACTCCTCGCCCGCCTCCGCCGCCCAGGGCTTGTGCTCGAGGACGGCGAGCATCCGCCGCCGCTCGCCGTCGACCACCACGTCGAGCGTGGGCCTCAGGAAGCGATGGCCGCGCAGCCCGGACCAGCGGCCGACCAGCTCGAGCCGGTCGTCCGCGACCCACTCGAACCGCTCCAGCTCGAACGCCACCCCGGGTGCGGCCGACGCGAGCTCTTCGGCGTGGTTCCCGCGCCATGCTCAGAGGCTCACCGTCAGGCCGCCGTCCACCAGGAGCCACACGCCCGTGATGTAGCTCGCCCGCTCCGAGCACAGGAACGCGGCCGCGGCGGCGATCTCCTCCGCGGTGCCGAGCCGGCCCGCCGGGATCTGCTCCTTGGCCACCTCCTGCGCCTCCTCGATCGAGCCGTGCAGGTGGGCGATCCGGTCGGTTGCGATCCGCCCCGGGAGGATCGTGTTGAGCGTGATGCCGTCGGCGGCCAGCTTGCGCGCGAGCGTCTTGAAGGCGCCGAGCAGGCCGGGGCGGTGCGAGTTGGACAGCAGCAGGGTGGGGATCGGCTCGCGCGCGGCCGACGACGACACGCTCAGGATGCGGCCGAAGCCGCGCTCGCGCATCCCGGGCACGACCGTCTCGATCATCTCGATGGGCGCCACCACGAGCTCCCTGTGCGCCGCCTCCCACTGCTCGCGCGTGAACTCGAGCGGGTCGCCTCCGGGCGGCCCGCCCGTGTTCGCCACCAGGATGTCCACCGGCCCGAGGTCGCGCTCCACGCTCTCGATGCAGCCCGGGAGCGGAGTCGAGGTCGAGCGTGTCGTGCACGTACGGGCGCGCGCCGATCTCCGACGCGGCCGCCTCGATCTTCTCGCTCGTGCGCGAGCTGATCGCGACGCGCGCGCCCTCCTGCGCGAGCTCCTTCGCGATCCCGAACCCGATGCCCTGAGACGCCCCGGTTACGAGAGCGACTTTCCCGCCAATTCCGAGATCCATCGCCGCCAGAGTATCCGCGGGCGACGGTAGGGTCGTCGCGATGCCCGGCCTCCGGCTACTTCTGCGCGCGCGCCCTTCCTCGTGGGCGTGGTGGCGGCGCTCGTATGGCTGCGCCGCAGCCAGCCCGAGCGGCCGCAGCTCGAGCCGCCCGAGCCGCGCACGCGCCGCTTCGAGCGCGAGCCGATCGACATCGTCACGGTCGTCGACGATCTGCTCAACGCGGGCCGCTAGTCCCCCATACGGGTGATGTAGCGGAACAACCGTGGCGCCGATCTGCTTGGATGTACGACTTCTGATTTGAACTTGCCGAGTTCTCGCTGTCCCGACGGCGAGGAACGGGGGACCCAATTGCGGCCGTGAGGCCGCTGGGGCGAATCGCAACCCAAGCGTTGTGTAGCGCCACTTTCCGGCGCGAGCCCGTCAGCTCACCCCGTAGGCACCGGAAAGGGGTTTTCGCTGGTGACAAGGATCTTCGATGCCGTGCGCATGCCGCATCTCGCGGCCATGCTCGTGGTGGCCGCGCTGCTCGCGACCGCCGCGGTGCCCGCGCTCGCCGACCCGGGTGCGTCCACCGCGTCCGGCGGCGCATCGGCGTCCAAGGAGGTCGTCGTGAAGCGCGGCGACCGCGGCTCGGCCGTTCGCGCGATCCAGCGCGAGCTCGGCATCACGGCGGACGGCGTCTTCGGCCCCATGACCGAGCGGGCCGTGAAGCGCTTCCAGCGCCGGCACGACCTCGTGCCCGACGGCATCGTCGGCCCGATCACGCGCGGCGCGCTCGGCCTCGAGCCGTTCAGCGCGCGCTCAGTGCGCCGCACGAGCAGCCGCCGCGTCCGCGTGCCGAGGATCCTTCGCCGGATCGCCGAGTGCGAGTCCGGCGGCAACCCGCGCGCCATCTCGGCCGACGGCCGCTACCGCGGCAAGTACCAGTTCAGCCGCTCGACGTGGCGCGGGCTCGGCGGCAGGGGCGACCCGGCCGACGCGCCGGAGTGGCTCCAGGACCGGATGGCGCTGAAGCTGTACCGCCGGAGCGGCACCGCTCCCTGGCCCAACTGCGGCTAGGCCGCGGGCTCGCAGAGCGCCGCCGCGCGGCGGCGGCCCATGGCCGTCAGGCCGGTGAGCGTGACCGCGCAGGCCACGGCCAGCGCGGCGTAGGGCACCGCGTCCGAGGTCACGTCCGCGACGCTTCCGCCGACGCCCGCCCCGAGCACGTGGCCGGCGGCCCAGGCCAGGTTCGAGATCGAGAACGCGAGCGCCTGGTCGAGCCCCGCCTCCTCGGCCGCGTCCGAGAGCATCGCCATCGCCGGCGCCCAGAAGACGGCGAGCGAGGCGATCGCCGCCACGACCGCGACGCCGACCAGGACCGCGGTGCCCGGCAGCGGCATGATCACGGCCATCACCGCCGCGGCGACCAGCCCCAGGCGGATGGGCGCGAGGCGCCCGGCGCGGTCCGAGAAGCGGCCGGCGAACGGGCTGATCACGGCCTCGACCGCCGCGGCCACCAGGAAAACGGCGCCGATCGCGGTGCCGGCCGCGCCCAGGTCGTCCATCCGGAGCGGCACGAGCACCTCGAGGACCCCCGCGTACAGCGCGGGGATCGTGAACAGCCAGAAGCCGAGCAGGACCGCCGGCCGCGCCAGGGCGCGGAGCATCGCGCGGATGCCCGGGCTGGGCTGGGGCTCGACCGCCGGCATCGTCCAGGCCCACACGGCCAGCGCGGCCGCGAACACCGAGACGCCGCTGAAGACCGCCTCGGGGCTCAGCACCGTGGCGGCGCCGCCGAGCACGGGGCCGAGCAGCACGCCGACGATCGCGGCGCTCAGCGCGGCCCCGATCAGCTCGCCGCGGCGGTCCGGCGGCGCGACCGACACGAGCCATGCCATCCCGGCGGCCCACATGCAGGCGCCGCCCACGCCCTGGAGGAAGCGCGCGGAGTCGAGCAGCACGATGTGCTCGGCGAACGCGAACGCGAGGCTCGAGAACCCGAGCATCCCGAGGCCCGTGCAGCAGCGTGGGCTTGACGCCCCAGCGGATCGCCAGCCAGCCGGCGGGCAGCGCCCCCACGAACGTCCCGGCCGGATAGGCGGCGGTGAGGATGCCTGCGCCGGTCTTCGACAGGTCGAGCTCGTCCGAGTAGTGCGGCAGGAGCGGCGCGACGGCGGCGAAGAACATCGTGTCCACGAGGACCACAGCCGCGACGAGCCAGAACAACCGGCGCATCCATACGATGCTACGGGAGGTCGTGAAGCCGATTCGTGAAGAGCTCGAGGAGTGGCTGCGCATCCCGTCGGTGTCGACGGGGGAGGCGACGCGGAGGCGCTCGGCCGCGCCTGCGACTGGGTGCTCGAGCGGATCGAGGCCGCGGGCGGGACCGGCGAGCGCGTGGTGGTGAACGGCAGCCATCCGATGGCCGTCGGCGAGCTGCGCGCCGTCCGCCCTGACGCCCCGACGGTGCTCTCGTACGGCCACTACGACGTGCAGGACGCCGGGCCGCTGGACCTCTGGGAGTCGCCGCCGTTCGAGCCGACCGAGCGCGGCGGGCGGCTCTACGCCCGCGGCGCCGCCGACGACAAGGGCAACTTCCTGCCGCTGCTCCACGTGGCGTGCGAGCTGGCGCGGGAGGGCGAGCTGCCGGTGAACGTGCGCTTCCTCGTGGAGGGCGAGGAGGAGGTGGGAAGCGAGGGGGTCCTCCGCTACCTCGCCGACCAGCCGCCGGAGGTCGACGCGGCGATCGTCTTCGACTCCATGATGGCCGACGAGCACACGCCGGCGATCAGCATCGGCGCGCGCGGGATGGTGCAGGGGCCGGTGGTCGTGCGGACGGGCGAGCGCGACCTCCACTCCGGGCTGTACGGCGGCGCCGTGCTGAACGCGACCCACGTGCTCATGCGGGTGCTGCGCGAGGTGCTGCCGGACGAGCACGGGCGCGTTCGCGAGGAGCTGCGGGCGGGAGTGGAGCCGATGAGCGAAACCGAGCGCGAGTCGTGCGGCCTGCTGCCGAGCGGCGAGGAGGCGATCCGCGAGGCCGGCGCCGCCGAGGTGACGGCGGGCGCGGCCGGTGAGTTCTGGGAGCGCACGGGCGCGGACACGTCCGTGGACGTGAACATGCTCGAGTCCGGCGAGCCCCGCACCGTGATCCCGCACGAGGCGCGCGCGCAGCTGAGCATCAGGCTCGCGGCCGGTCAGAGCGCGGAGCAGGTGGCGGCGGAGGCCGAGCGCCTCATGCGCGCGGCGCTGCCCGGCGGCGCGGAGCTGTCGGCGCGGTTCGAGCTCGCCGAGCCGGCGCTGTTCGACGTGGAGGACCCGGCACTCCAGCTCGCCGGGGAAGCACTCGATCGTGCCTGCGGGACCGCGCCCGCGTTCGTCAGGCTGGGCGGGACGCTGCCGCTCCTCGCCGTGCTCGCGGAGCAGCGGATTCCCACGATCGTGAGCGGGTTCGCCCTGGGCGCGGACGCGTTCCACGCGCCGAACGAGAGCTACCGGCTCGAGAGCCTCGCGCTCGGCGAGCTCGCGGCGCGCGAGCTGTATCAGGCGCTGTCCCGGTTGCCGCGCTAAGGGTCGGACCCCACGCGCCGATAACCGGAGGGTGGGCGTCCCGAAGCGTCATCTGAAGGCCGTGGACGGAAGCGGCCCCGCGGTCGACCCGTGGGAGCAGCGCTTCCGCCTGCTCGCCGGGAGCATCCGCGCGCTCGTGTCCGTGCACGACGCCGCCGGGTCCTTCCGGTACGCCTCGCCGCTCGTCTCGGAGCTCACCGGCGTGCCGCACGACACCCTGATCGGCAGCCCCGTGCAGGCGCTGATCCATCCGGAGGAGGGTGAGCGCGTGATGTGCCTTCACCGCGCGTGGATGCGCGGTCCCGGAGCCCAGACCGTCGAGTACCGGCTGCTCGCCTCGGGCGGCGGCTGGTGCCCTGTCGAGACCACCTTCGTGGACGGCGGCGGCCCCGAGGTCCAGTGGGTCACGCGCCGCCTCGACGTGGTCGGGGCAGAGCCGCAGACCGCCGCCGAGATCGACCCCTCCACAGGACTTCCCACCCGCTTCTCGCTGCTCGACCGGCTCGCCTGGGCGCTGCATCCCGCGGGCTCCGGCGCCGCCGGCGTCGTGGTCGTGCGCGTGGACGGCATGGAGCGGCTCGTGGAGGACCGCGCCCGCCCGGCAACGAGCCTCATTCTGCGCGAGATCGGCCGCCACGTCCGCTCCGCGCTGCGCCCGCTCGACCTCGTGGGCCAGCTCGACGAGGAGCACATCGCCGCGGTGTGCGCCGGCGTCTGCGACCAGACCACCATCGGCCGCATCGCCGAGCGGATCCTGGAAGTGGCTGGGCGCCCGATGGGCGCGGGCGGCCTGCGCGTGACGCCGAGCGTCGGCGCCACCTGCTCCGCGGGCGGCCAGCGCCGTCCCGCCGCGCTGCTCCAGGACGCGCTGCGCGCCGCCGACGCGGTCGGCGACCGCGGCGGCAACAAGTTCGAAGTCGTCTAGCCGCTCGCGCGCCGCAGCCGGTGGATGAGCACGCGCCTGGCGCGTGGGCTCGCGATGCTGCGGACGGCCCATCCCTGCTCTTCCGCGTCGCGCAGGAAGGCCTCGGCGGGAACGCGGCCCGGGTCGGCGATCAGCACGAGCCCGGTGTCGTCGACCAGCCGCGGGAGCAGGTCCAGCAGCTGCTCGACGTTGCGGTGCTCGTAGAGCACGTCGGCCGCCAGCACGAGCTGCCACGGCGCGCGCGCCACGATGGCCTCGGGCTCGCCCCAGGCGCACCGGAGCGTCTCCACGTCCACGCCGTTGCGGGCCGCGTTCGCCGCGGTGGCCTCGATGGCGTCGGGCGACCAGTCCGTGGCCAGCACGCGGCCGCCCGCGCGGGCGGCGGCGATGCTCGGCAGCCCGAGCCCGCAGCCCAGCTCGAGCGTGTGCCTTCCGCGCAGCGCCCGCATCGAGACGTCGTGGGCGAGGGCCACCGCGCTCGACCACAGCTCGGCCCAGTAGGGGAGGAACTCCTCTTGCCTGAACGCCTCCTCGGTGATGAGGGCCTCGGCGTCCGGGGGCCGCACCAGCTCGACCTCCCCGCCGGGGAGCGGGACGCGCTCCGCGATCATTCGAGTCGCCCGGCCTCCCGCGCGGCCGCCTCGGCGGCGTCGAGCTGGCGCTCGATCAGCTCGAGCCCAGAGCTCCAGAAGCCCGGGTCCGAGAGGTCCACTCCCACGATCTCGCCGAGCTCCTCGGGCGGCCGCGAGCCGCCGGCGCGCAGGAGGTCGAGGTAGGAGGACACGAAGCCCTCGCCCTGCTCCTCGTACTTCCGGTATACGGACAGCGCGAGCAGGTGCCCGTACGCGTACGCGTACACGTAGCCGGGCGCGTCCACGAAGTGCCAGATGTAGGACCACCAGAGCGCGTAGTCGTCGTCCACCTCGACGCTGTCGCCGAGCAGGTCGCGCTGGGTGTCGAGCCACAGCTCGCCGAAGCGCTCCACGGACAGCTCGCCGGCGCTCCGGCGCTCGTTGTGGATCGCGTCCTCGAAGCGGTTCATCGCCACCTGCCGGAAGACCGCCGCCACGGCGCCGTCGAGGGCGCCCGCCAGGAGGTCGAGCCGCTCGGCCGGGCCGGGAGCCCGCTCGAGCAGCCGCTCCAGCACGATGTTCTCGCCGAAGATCGACGCCGTCTCGGCGAGCGTCAGCGGGGTCGAGAAGTGGAAGATGCCCTGCGGGCGCGCGAGGGCGGCGTGCACGCCGTGGCCCAGCTCGTGCGCCATCACGAGCACGTCGTGCGCGCGCGAGGTGTAGTTCAGCATCACGTACGGGTGCGCCGACGGGCACGGTGTAGGAGCAGAACGCCCCGCCGCGCTTGCCGGGCCGGGGCGGGCCGTCCATGTAGCCGCCGGTGAAGAACTCGGCCGCCGTGTCGCCCAGCTCGGGCGAGAAGGTGCGGTAGCAGTCGAGCACGATCTCCTCGGCCTCGCCGTAGGGGATGCGGTCGTCGGAGTCCGAGACCGGCGCCATCCGGTCGTAGTGGGCCAGCCGGTCGACGCCGAGCAGCCTCGCCTTGAGGCCGTACCAGCGCCGGGCCAGGTCGTAGCGCCCCTGCACCGCCTGGACGAGCGCCTCGACCGACTCGTCGCTCGCCTCGTTCGCGAGGTTCCGCGACGCGAGCCAGTGCGGGTAGCCGCGCAGGCGGTCCTTCGTGGCCTTGTCCTGGAGCAGCGTGTTGAAGACGAAGGCGCGCGTGCGGAGGTTCGGGCGCAGCGACTCGGTCACGGCCTCGGCCGCCTCGCGGCGGGTGTCGCGGTCGGGGTGCTGGAGGCGCGACAGGCCCTCCTCGAGCGACGCGGGCTCGTCGCGGTCCGGGAGCGGCACCTCGAGCGCCGAGGTCTGCTCGGTGAACAGGCGCTGGAAGGCGGACCCGCCGGTGACGTTCGTCTCCGTGAGCACGCGCTCCTCGGGCTCGGAGAGCTGGTGCGGGCGGTAACGCCGCAGCGTGCGCAGGTAGTGCGAGTAGGGCTCGAGGCCGGGGCCGCCGAGCAGCTCCTCCGCCCGCTCGTCGGGCACGAGGTTCCACTCGAGGTCGAAGAACAGGAGGTGGGTCTCGATCGCGGCGGCCAGCTCGCGTGCCTTCTGCATGAGCGCGCCGCGCTGGGGATCGGCGGTGTCGAGCGAGTAGCTGAGCATCGCGTAGGAGCCGGCGCGCCCCGCGAGGTCGTGTATGGCGCCGAGCTCCCGCATGGCCTCGGCGAGCTCGGAGGGGTCGAGCTCCGCGACGCGTCCCCTGTACCGGCCGGCGAACGCCTCGGCGCGCTCGGCCGCCTCGGTCAGCATCGTCCCGACCGCCTCCGGGCCGCCGTTCTCCACCAGCGGCTCGAGGTTCCAGGAGGCGGCCTCCAGCTTCTCGTCGATCGTCGTGCTCACACGCGCGAGGCTAGCTTGTACGGATGGCTTTCTCGCTCGCGAATCTTGATCACCCGATCGTGCTGGCGCCGCTGGGAGGCGGGCCGTCCACGCCGGCGCTCGCGGCGGCCGTGTCCGAGGCCGGCGGGCTCGGCTTTCTCGCGGCGGGATACCGGAAGCCGGACGCCGTTCGCGAGGAGATCGAGGAGCTCCGCCGCCTGACGAGCCGGCCGTTCGGCGTGAACCTGTTCGTGCCCGGAGTGCCGAGCCGGAATCCCGGGCGGCCTGGCCCGCTACGCGGAGTCGCTGGCGGGCGAGGCGTCGCGCTACGGCGTTGACATCGGCGAGCCGCGCTACGACGACGACGGCTGGAAGGCCAAGCTGGCGCTCGATGCGCGAGGAGGCGGTGCCGGTCGTGTCGTTCACCTTCGGGTGCCCCGAGCCGGGCGTGCTCGACTCGCTGCGCGACGGCGGGCTGCGCGTCGTGGGTCACCGTGACCAGCGCCGCCGAGGCGTCCGCCGCGACGGACGCCGGCGCCGACGCGCTCGTGGTCCAGGGCTTCGAGGCGGGCGGGCATCGCGGGTCGCACGAGCCCGGCGCCCCGGCCGACGTGGGCCTGCTCGCGCTGCTCCAGCTCGTGCGCGAGGTGACCGAGCTCCCGCTCGTCGCCACCGGCGGGATCGCCACGGGCCGCGGGGTGGCCGCCGTGCTCGCCGCGGGCGCCGCCGCGGCTCAGCTCGGGACCGCGTTCATGCTGACGCCCGAGGCGGCCACGTCGCCGGCGCACCGGGAGGCCCTGCGCGGCGGCGGCCAGACGGCCGTGACGCGCGCGTTCACCGGCCGGCCGGCGCGCGGGATCGAGAACCGCTTCATGCGCGAGCACGAGAGCGACGCGCCGCTCGCGTATCCGGAGGTGCACAACCTGACCGCGCCGGTGCGCGCGGCGGCGCGCGACGGCCGGCGACGCGGACGGCTTCAACCTCTGGGCCGGGCAGGCGCACGGCCTGGCCGCCGAGCTGCCCGCGGGCGAGCTGGTGAGGCGGCTGGCCGCGGAGGCGCGCGACGCGCTCGCGTCAGCCGAAGGAGCCCTCGCTCATCGGCCGGAACGTGGTGGTGAGGATTCGTAGGTTGCGCGGGCGCGTGACCGCGAACAGCACGACCTCGGCCACGTCCTCGGCGCTCATCATCTTCTCGAGCTCGGGATCCCCGCGCTCCCGGCCGGTGCCGATCGCGAACTCGGTGTTCACGCCGCCGGGCGCGATGCTCGTGGCGCGGACGCCCTGCTCGCGCAGCTCGTGGTCGAGCGCGCGCGTGAAGCCCACCTGCCCGAACTTCGAGGCGTTGTAGACGGCCTCGCCCGGGAACGCGCGCACGCCCGCCACGCTCGCGAGCGAGACGAAGTCGCCGGCCCCGGATGCGATCAGGTGCGGGAGCGCGGCGGCCGCGGTGTAGAGCGTGCCCTTGAGGTTCACGTCGATCATCGCCTCGAGGTCGTCGGGGTCGAGCTCGAGGAACGAGCCGTAGGAGCCCACGCCGGCGTTCGCCACCGCGATGTCGAGCCGCCCGAAGCGCTCCACGACCTGCTCGGTGGCGCGCGCCACGGCCGCCCGGTCGCGCACGTCGCAGGCGATGCCGAGCGCGCGCTCGAGGCCGAGGTCCTCGCCGCGGCGGGAGATCAGGCCCACCGACGCGCCGGCGTCGTGGAGCGAGCGCGCCACGGCCGCGCCGATCCCGCCGCTCGCGCCGGTCACGAGCGCGACCCTGCCGTCGAGCGGGGTCATCCGAGCCCCTCCACCAGGTCGGCGACCGAGTTGACGATGCGCGACGGGCGGTACGAGTAGCGCTCCGCCTCGCCGGGGGTCGTGACCCCGGTCAGTACGAGGATGGTCTCAAGGCCCGCCTCGAGCCCCGAGACGATGTCCGTGTCCATGCGGTCTCCGATCATCGCGGTGGTCTCCGAGTGCGCCTCGATCGCGTTCAGCGCCGAGCGCATCATCAGCGGGTTCGGCTTGCCGACGTAGTACGGGTCGACTCCCGTGGCACGGCTGATGAGGGCGGCCACCGAGCCGGTCGCCGGGAGCGGGCCGTCGGGCGTGGGACCGACGTTGTCCGGGTTCGTCGCGATGAAGCGCGAGCCGGCCGCCACCAGCCGGATCGCCTCCGTGATCCGCTCGAAGCTGTACGTCCGCGTCTCGCCGAGCACCACGTAGTCGGGCTCGCGCTCGCTCATCGTGTAGCCCACCTCGTGCAGCGCGGTGGTGAGGCCCGACTCGCCGACGACGAACGCGGTGCCGTCCGGCCGCTGGTCCTCGAGGAACTGCGCGGTCGCGAGCGCGGACGTCCAGATCGACTCCTCCGGCACGTCGAGGCCGGTGCGCGCGAGCCGGGCGGCCAGGTCGCGGCGCGTGTACATCGAGTTGTTCGTCAGCACGAGGAACGGGAGGCCCAGCTCGCGCAGCCGCGCCAGGAACTCCTGCGCGCCCGGGATGGCGTTCTGCTCACGGACGAGCACGCCGTCCATGTCCATGAGCCAGGAGCGGATCTCGCGTCGGGTCATGCGGCGTAATTCTCGCTGCCCATGAAGTGGAGAGATATGTACGGCTCGTTGCCGACGACCCACGAGTCGTGGCCGGGCGGCACGTAGAAGAGGTCGCCCGGCCCCATCACGCGCTCCTCGCCGTCGGTCATCTTCACCGCCGCGCGGCCGCTCACCACGAGGCCCACGTGCTCGACCATGCAGGCGCTCGCCCCGGCCGGGCCGCCCACGTGCTCCGACCACTTCCAGCCCGGCTCGTAGGTCGCGCGGCCGATCGTCATGGGCCCGACCGAGAACAGCTCGAAGCGCCCGTGGTCGAACGTGCGCGTCTCGTCCGGCGAGTCGAGGCTCTGCAACTTGAGGTCCATGGGGGAGAGTCTGCCGCGTTCGAGGCTTCCACCGGTCATGGAGGCGCTGGACGACCTCGCGGTGGCTCTGCGCGAGCGGTTGATCGACCGGGCCCGGGCGGGGGAGGCCGACGGCTCCGGGCTCGAGGCCGAGGTGCGGTCGCTGGTCGACCGTGAGGCGGGCTCGCTGCCCGGCGCCGACCGCGATTCGCTCTGCGAGCGCGTGCTGCTCCTAGCCACGGGGCTGGGGCCTCTGGAGCCGCTGCTGTCGGACCGCGCGGTCGACGAGGTGATGGTGAACGGGCCCGGCGAGGTGTACGTGGAGCGGGGTGGGCTCGTGAGCCGCACGGGCGTATCGTTCGCCTCGGAAGCGGAGTTGATGCACGCGATCGAGCGTGTGCTGGCTCCGCTGGGGCGGAGGGTGGACGAAGCGTCGCCGCTGTGCGACGCGCGGCTCCCCGACGGCTCACGCGTGAACGTCGTGATCCCTCCGCTGTCGCTGTCGGGGCCGTGCCTGACCGTGCGGCGGTTCAGGCGCGAGGGCTTCTCGCTGCGACAGCTTGTCGCCGGCGGCACGCTGCCGGGCGAGGTGGCCGAGCTGCTGGCGCTGTGCGTGGCGGCGCGGGCGTCCGTGCTGGTGAGCGGCGGAACGGGGTCGGGGAAGACCACGACGCTGAACGCCCTGTCCGGCGCGATCCCGGGGGAGGAGCGGATCGTGACGATCGAGGACGCGGCCGAGCTGCGGCTGCGGCAGCGGCACGTGGTGCGGCTCGAGGCGCGGCCGGCGAACCTCGAGGGCCGCGGCGAGGTGACGATCCGCCAGCTCGTGGTGAACGCGCTGCGGATGCGGCCGGACCGGATCGTGGTGGGGGAGGTGCGCGGCCCCGAGGCGCTCGACATGCTCCAGGCGCTGAACACCGGCCACGACGGGTCGCTCACCACGGTGCACGCGAACTCGCCCGCCGACGCGCTCCGCCGGATCGAGACGCTCGCGCTGATGGCGGGCGTGGGGCTGCCGCACGCCGCGGTCCGCGACCAGGTGGCGAGCGCCCTCGACGTGGTGGTGCACCAGGCCCGGCTCCCGGGCGGAGCCCGGGTGGTGGAATCGGTGAGCGAGGTGCTCCGCGTGGCCGGCGGAGCGGGAACGCGCGAGCTCTGGACCCGCGGCGCCTCGTTGCGCGAGCCCGGACCGGGGGAGCTGCGAAGCCGGCTGGAGGCGCTGCGGGGCGGGGAGGCGCCGTGAGCGCCGCGCTGGCGCGGCGTTCCTGGCGGGCGCGGCCGGTGCCGCGGGGCTTTTCGAGCTCGGCCGCGCGGTGCTCGAACGACGGGCACTGAGGGGGCTCTTCGCCGGGTGGGCGAAACGATGCCGTTTTTCGCACCGATTCCCCACCACCCGGGCTTCGGTGGGCCGGCGGGGTCGCCGCGCTGGTCGATGCGCTCGTTCGCGCGGGGCGTGAGGGGCGCGATCCGGGCGCCGTCGAGCGGCGGCGGCTGCTGCTCGCGGGCTCCGCATGCGCCTTCGGTGCCGGAGTTGTGACGTTCGGGCCTCTGTTGGGGCTGGCTTTGGCGGCCGGCGGGCCGTGGGCGGTCGCCCGCCTGCTCGCGGCGCGCCGCCGCCGGTACCGCGAGGCCGTGGACGCGGGAGTGGCCGAGCTGGCGGTCGCGATCGCGGACGCGATCGGAGGCGGCCGCTCGCTGCGCGCGGCGCTCGGAGAGGTCGCGGGCGGCGGCAGGGTCCCGGGCGGCGGGGTCGGCGGTGCCGCCGGGCACGAGCTGCGGCGCACCGCCGCCGAGCTCGCCGCCGGTGCCGCCACCGCGGATGCGCTCGAGGCCATGCGACTCCGCGTACGGTCGCCGCGGATGGACACCCTGGTCGCCGCGTGCCTTCTTCAGAGCCGGGCGGGCGGCGACCTCGCGCGGCTGCTTCGCGAGTCCGCTCGGGCGATGGAGGACCAGGCGCGGCTCGAGGATGAGGTCCGCTCCGCCACCGCGCAGGCGCGGTTCACCGCGCTGATCGTCGTCCTGCTGCCCCTGGGCGGCGCGCTGCTCGCGGAGCTGGCGAGCCCGGGCTGGTTCGCCGGCCTCTGGAGCTCGTTCCTCACCGCCTGGCTCGTGGGCATCGCCCTCGTGCTGCAGCTCGTGGCGGCCGTGCTGATGCGGAGGATCGGGCGGCTCAGGTGGTGAGCGCGGCGCTGGCCTTCGTCGCGGCCGCGGCGGGCGTTGCCGCAACGCTCACGCTCTGCCCAGTTCCGCGCCGTCCCACGGCGGGCACGCTCGGCTCCCGGCTCGTGCTCCGGCTTGCGCGCGCAGGAAGGCTGCTCCGGCCGCCGGGCGCGCCCGCCGACCTACGCGGGCGCATCGAGGCGGCCGGGTCGCCCGCGGGGCTCGGCACGAGGGAGGTCATGGCGGCGAAGATCGCCGCGGCGGTGCTGGCGGGCGCGGCCGCGATGCCGCTCGCCGCGCTCGCGCCCGGCCGGCTCGGCCTGGTGCTCGCGCCGGCCGGCCCGGTCGCCGGCTTCCTCGCGCCCGACCTCTGGCTGGCGCGGCTGGGCGCGGAGCGGGCACGGCGCGTCCGCCGCGACCTGCCGCCGCTGCTCGACATGCTCCGCGTGTCCGTCGAGGCCGGCGGCTCGCCGGCGTGGGCGCTCCGGTCGGTGGGGGAGCGCTCCGACGGCCCGCTCGCGCGCGAGTGGCGTGCGGTGGCCGGGCAGGTGGACGTGGGCGTCCCGCTCGGCGACGCGCTCGACGGACTCGCCGCGCGGCTCCCGCAGCCCGAGATCCGCGCGTTCGTGGCCGCGCTCCATCGCGCGCGCCGCCACGGCGCGCCGCTCGGCGACACGCTCGCCGCCCAGGCGCGCGCGGCCCGCTTCTCGCTCGCACGCCGGATACGCGACGACGCCGCGCGGGCGGGGCCGAAGCTCCAGCTCGTCGTTGCCCTGCTGCTGGTGCCGTCGGTGCTCCTGCTCGTGGCCGCGGCGCTGGCATCGGCGCTGCTCGATGGCAGCGCCGATGCCCTGCCGCTATAGCCGGGTCGTCAGCAGGAGAGGACCAGGTGGAACGGGCGGTCGGCCGCGACGCCGGCGCTGTCCCGGGTGGCGACCTCCACCGCGTTCGCGTTCGACGCGACCAGGCCGGCCGCGATCTCGCCCGTGGGCGGGGCGCCGGTAGCCGGATCGGCGAGCGTGGCGGAGAGGGCGCAGTCCGTCACGGCGCCGTCGAAGACCACCTGGTACTGCCCGTCGGCGCTCTTCGCGGACGAGGTCGTGCCACGGCCGCGCGAGAGCGTGCCGGCCGCGTTCACGACCGCGTGGCGGGTGAGGCCGTCGGCGACGGCGGCGTCGTCCACCTTGGCGAGCGAGCTCTCCTTGATCGCGCCGCCTCCGAACCCGTTGCGCTTGGCCTCCTGGCCGCGCAGGGTGCCGTCCTTGAAGTCGCGGTTGCGGATGGAGCCGTTGATGATGTCGTCGGAGCCGATCGTCGCCGCCGCCCATGCGACGCCGCCCAGCGCCAGGAAGAGCGCGAGGCCTGCGATGACCAGTGCCGGTGAGGGTGTTCGTAGTCGCTTCATATCTCCCCCAACAGGGTCGCCCCGCTCCGGTTGCGGTGGCCGGGAAATGACCCACCAAATGGCCGATCTGCACGCAGAATTGCGTTCAGAAGGCGCTCATGCACGCGAAACGGCGCTTTTCGCGGGCCGTCGTCCCACCCGCTTCCACCCGCGAAATCCCGCACTGTAGAGCCAAAAACGGCGCGTCCGCCGAGCGTCGCCACGCGACCGTCGGACGGAAAAGTGGGGAATCGTGTTGCAGAGTGGGAGAAAGTGGGGTACGGTGGCCTCACCAATCGACCGGAGTGGCGGGGCTCCTCCCACTCCGCCACTCCGGTCTGAACTTTCTCCCGGGGATATGACCGTTGGCGTTTCGTGGCCACTTCGAGCACTCGCTGGACGCGAAGAACCGGCTCAGCATTCCGGCCCGGTTCCGCGCGGCGTTCTCCAGTGGAACCGTTCTCGCGAAGGACTTCGAACCCTGCGTGGCCGTCTGGACCGCGGAGGCGCACGAGGCGATCGTCGAGCGCGCGCTCGGCCCGCTGAACCCGATGGGCTCGGACTATCGCCGGCTCTCGCGCTACTTCCAGGGCAACTCCTTCGACATCGAGCTCGACGCGAGCGGCCGCGTGACGCTGCCGCCGCCGCTCCTCGACCACACCGGCATCGAGAAGGAGGTCGTGGTGGTCGGCGTGGGCGACCACCTCGAGGTCTGGGCGAAGGAGCGCTGGCAGGAGCAGCAGGACGCACTCGACGCCGAGATCGGGGAGGTGACGGAGCGCCTTGGCAATCCTTCTTGACATGACGCGCGTGCACGTACCCGTCCTGGCCGGCGAGCTGATCGAGCTGACCGCGCCGGCCGCGGGCGAGACGGTCGTGGACTGCACCTTCGGTGCGGGCGGCCACGCGCGCCTGATCGCCGACCGGATCGGCCCGTCGGGGACGCTCGTCTGCATCGACCGCGACCCGCTCGCCGAGGAGCACTTCGACGAGCTGGCGCGCGAGGTTGCGTGCGAGACGCGCTTCCTGCGGATGGACTACGCCGACGGCCTCGCGCTCCTGCGCGACGAGGGCCTCCAGGCGGACGTCGTCTACCTCGACCTCGGCATCTCCTCGATGCAGGTCGACGCGCGCGAGCGCGGGTTCTCCTACTCGTACGACGCGCCGCTCGACATGCGCATGGACCCGGGCCAGGAGCTCGACGCCCGCGAGATCGTGAACACCTGGGACGAGCGCGCGCTGGCACAGCTCTTCCGCCGGCTCGGCGAGGACCCGAACGCGGGCAGGATCGCGCGCGAGATCGTGAAGCGGCGCGACCGGGCGCCGATCGTGACGACCGGCGAGCTGGTCGCGGCGATCGAGGCGGCGCTGCCGGCCGCCGTGCGCCGCAGCTTCGGCGGCGGCAGCCCCGCCAAGCGGGTCTTCCAGGCGATCAGGATCGCGGTCAACTCGGAGCTCGACTCGCTCGACCGCGCGCTGCCGCTCGGCTGGGAGGTGCTCCGCGAGGGCGGCCGCCTCGCGGCGATCTCCTTCCACTCGCTCGAGGACCGGCGCGTGAAGCGCTTCCTGGCCGAGCGTGCGCGCGGCTGCGTGTGCCCGCCGGACTTCCCCGTGTGCGTGTGCGGGCGCGAGCCCGAGGCCGAGCTGATCACCGGGCGCGCCGTGGTGCCGACCCCGGGCGAGGTGGCCGACAACCCGCGCGCGAAGTCGAGCAGGCTGCGCTCAGCGCGCAAGCTCGCGGTGGAGGAGGCGGCTGATGGCTCGCGCCGCCGCCGCAACGGCACGCTCAGCGGCGCCCGCGCGCACCGCGCCGGCCCGCAAGGGGACCGCGCGAACCGCTCCCGCCCGGCACGCTCCGCGCCGGCGCGCCCCGGCGCAGCGCCGCCCGGCGCAGCGCCGCATGTCCGGCGGCCGCCGCCGCCGCGCCCGCGGTCGCGCTTCCCGTCCGCGTCCTGAACGCGCCCTTCGCGCGCGCCGCGCGCCGCCGCACCAGCGGCGTGCTCGACGCCCTGCTGTCCGGCCGCGGCTGGATCGCGCTCGTCTTCGTCCTCCTCGCGGGGATCGTCTTCTTCAACGTCGACCTCCTCCAGATGAACCGCGACATCGCCCGCAACGCGGACAAGATCTCCACGCTCAAGCGCGAGATCGCGCGCAACCGGCTCGACGTCGCGCGGCTGGCGTCGAGCGAGCGGATCCAGGAGTCGGCGGCCGCGCTCGGGCTGGTGCTGCCGGCCCCGGGCGAGGTCCGCTACCTGAAGGCGCGACCGGGCCGCGACGCCGGCCAGGCCGCGAAGCGAATCACGGCTCCGAACACGACGCTCGTCGCTCCGGAGCCGATCGAGACCGCGCCGGAGCCGGTCGACACGACGGTCGTCGACCCCGGCGCAACCGACCCGGCCGCCACGGATCCCGCGGCGGCCGACCCCGCGGCCACCGATCCCGCCTACGCGGACCCGGCCGCAACCGACCCAGCCGCAACCGACCCGACCCGCGCCGGCCGCCGTCCCGGCGGGCTAGCCCGTGCCCACCACGCAGCGACGCCCGCCCACCCGCCGCCCGCCGCGCGGGGCGGGGCGTCCCTCCGTTCGCCTCGTGGAGAAGCGGATCGGGCTGCTGTTCGCCCTATTCCTCCTGCTGCTCGCGGTCGCGGCCATGCGCGCGCTCTGGCTCGGCACGGTGCGGTCGGGCTCGCTGTCCGAGCGCGCGGTGAGCCAGCAGATCGAGGACATCGAGGACCCGGCCCGGCGCGGCACGATCTACGACCGGAACGGCGTGGAGCTCGCGGTCTCCGAGGACTCGGCCACCGTGTTCGCGCACCCGTTCCTGATCGACGACCCCGTGAAGGCCGCCGCCCAGCTCGCGCCGCTCGTGGGGCGGACCGAGGACGAGCTGCTCCGCAAGCTCTCGTCGAAGGAGAGCTTCGTGTACCTGCGCCGGAAGATGGACGCGTCGCTCGGCGAGGACATCGAGAAGCTCGAGATCGAGGGGATCGGGATGGTCACCGAGCCGAAGCGGGTGTATCCGCAGGGCTTCCTGGCCTCCCAGGTGCTCGGGTTCGTGGGCACCGACAACACCGGGCTGTCCGGGCTCGAGTACTCCCAGGACGACGCGCTGGCCGGCGAGGACGGCGAGCGCCGGCTCGTGAAGGACGCGCTCGGCGAGCCGGTGAGCATGATCGAGACCAAGCGCTCCGAGCCGGGCGAGGACCTCAGGCTCACGCTCGACTCGCGCATCCAGGAGCGCGCCGAGGCGGTGCTCTCCGAGGTCGGGGAGACCTACACGCCGCAGGGCGCCACGGCGGTGGTGATGGACCCGCGGAGCGGCGAGCTCCTCGCGCTCGCGAACTGGCCGCAGGGTGGACGGCAACGACCCGGGCGGCGCGCCGGAGTACGCGAAGCAGAACCGCGCCGTCGAGGCCAACTACGAGCCGGGCTCGACATTCAAGGCCTTCACCGTGGCGGGCGCGCTGTCGGAAGGACTGGTCGAGCCGGGCACGACGCTCGAGGTGTCGCCCGAGATCACGGTCGCGGACCGCACCGTGGGCGAGGCGCACGAGGGCGGCGGCGGGATCAAGACCGTCTCCCAGATCCTGAAGGAGTCGTCCAACGTGGGGTCGGTGATGATCGGCCTGAAGCTGGGCGCCGAGCGCTTCGACAAGTGGGTGCGGAGGTTCGGCTTCGGCCGGGCCGACCGGCGTGGACCTTCCGGGCGAGCAGACCGGCATCGTGAAGCGGCCCGAGAACTACTGGGGCTCGTCGCTGGGGAACATGCCGATCGGGCAGGGCATCGCGGTCACCCCGATGCAGATGGCCACGGCGTACACCGCGATCGCGAACCACGGCGTGATGCGGCAGCCGCACATCGTGAAGGGCGAGGGGCCGCCGCCGAAGCGCGTCCTGTCCCGGAAGGTGGCCGGCCAGGTGTCGCACATGCTCGAGGGCGTGCTGGCCGCGGGCGGGACCGCGGAGGAGGCGTCGGTGGACGGCTACACGCTGGCCGGCAAGACCGGCACGGCGGAGAAGGCGATCGAGGGCGGCTACTCGAAGACGGACTTCATCGCCTCGTTCATCGGCTACGCGCCGGCGAAGGACCCGCGACTGCTGGTGGCGGTCATGGTCGACACGCCGCGCGGCGACATCTACGGCGGAACGGTCGCGGCGCCCGCGTTCGAGCGGATCGTCGAGTTCGCGCTGCCGTACCTGAAGATCCCGCCGGGCTAGGCGGGCGGCTGCTCGTCGCCGTCGCCGGCCTCGTCGAGCGGCGCGAGGGCCTCGCGCATGCGCTCCTGCGCCATGCGGAGCTGCTCCGCGGCGCGCTCTGACGCGAAGGCCGCGCCCTGGGCGGCGGCCAGCTGGGCCTCCACGCGCGCCATCCGCTCGCGGGTCTGGGCGTGGGCGGCCTCCGCCTCGGCGACCTCCGACTCGGCGTCGCCGAGCTTCACGCGGAGCGCGTCCAGCTCCTCGGCCTCGAGCCGGGCCCGGTCGAGCTCGGTGTGGGTATCGGCGAGCTGGCTGCGGAGGTCGGCTGCCTGCGCGCCGGCGCGGTCGAGCGCCTTCTGCGTGACGACGAGCTCGTCGCGCTGCTCCTTGGCGTCGGCGCGCGCCCGTTCGAGGTCGGTTCGAAGCTCGGCGATGACGGCGGCCTCGGCGCGCAGCTTCTCGGCCTCGGCCTCGACGTCGGCGAGCTCGGCCCGGACGCTCTCGAGCTCCGCCGGCGGCGCCGCGCGCCTCCGCGAGCTGAGCGGAGAGCTTCTCGGCGCCCTCGCGCTCCGAGGCAAGCTCGGCCTCGAGCGATTCGAGCGCCTCCGTGCTCTCGGCGAGCCGGGCCTCGGCGGTCTCGGCCGCTGCGCGCGCCTCGCGCAGCTCCCGGATGAGCCCCTCGCTCTTGGCCCGCGCGCCGCTGAGCTGCGCGTTGAGTCCGTCGCCGGCGGCGCGCGCCTGCGCGACCTCGGTCTCGAGCGCTTCGAGCTCGCCCTGGAGGCGCTCCCGGGCCTCGGCGGCCTCGTCGCGGGCGGCCTCGGCCTCGGACTTCGCGGTCTGCGCCTGCTCCACCTCTGCCGCCAGCGTCTCGCGAGCGCCCTCGGCCTCCGTCCTGGCGGCGTGCGCCTGTACGAGCTCGGCGGCCAGGGCGTCACGGGCGCTCTCGACCTCTGCCATCGCCGCGCGCGCCTCGGCCAGCTCCGACGTGAGGCTGTCCCGGGCGGCTTCGGCGTCCGCCTTCGCGCGGCGGGCCTCGTCGAGCTCGGCGAGCAGTGCCTCGCGGGCCCCCTCGGCCTCGGTCTTGGTGCCGCGCGCCTCCTCGAGCTCGGCGGCGAGGGCGTCGCGGGCCGCGACCGCCTCGTCGCGGGCGGAGATTGCCTCGGCCTCCGCCGTGCGGGCGCTCGAGAGATCCGCGCCGGAGCGCTCGAGGGCCTCGCGGGCCTCGGCCAGCTCGGCCTTGAGCGCCTTCTTCTTGGACTGCTGCTCGTCCCGGTCGCGCTCGGCCTGCTCGACGGCCGTGCGCGCCTCGGCGAGGCTGGCGTCGAAGTCGTGTGTGGTGGAACGGGTGGCCTCGAGCTGCTCGGCGAGCGCCTTCGTCTCCGTGCGCGCCTCCGCCAGCTCCGCCGAGAGCCGCTCGACCTCCTGGCGCGCGCTCCCGAGCTCGGCCTCGTGGCCGGTTGAGGCCTCGACGGCCTCTCGCAGCTGGGCGCCGAAGCTCTCGTTCTCGGACCGGAGTCGCGCGAGCTCGGTCTCCAGGCGCTCCACCGCCGCGGTGGCCTCGGCGAGCTTCTCTCCGTGGCCGTTGCCGGCTGCACGCGACTCGGCGAGCTCGGCCTCGAGCCGCTCCGTTGCGGCGCGCGACTCCGCCAGGCTCCGCCCGGCCTGCTCGACCGCCGCGCGAGCCTCGGCCAGCTCGGCCTCGTGGCGCTCGCTCGCGGCCAGGGCGTCGCGGAGCTTCGTCTCGGCATCCTCGCCGCCGGCGCGCGTCTCGGCGATCTGCGCCTCGAGCTCGGCGACGCGGGTGTGCGCCTCCTCGACCGTCTGCGCCAGGTTGTGCCCCTTGGCATCGGCGGCCTGAAGCTCCGTGTCCAGCTCGGCCGCCCGGGTGCGGGCGGCGTCGAGCTCGCTCGTGGCGGACGCAAGCTGCTCGCGAAGCACCTCCACCTCGGCCGTGGGTGCCGCGGCGCTGTCCCGCGCGGCGGCAAGCGCGGCCTCGACCTCGGCGACCCGAGCAGCGGCGGCCTCGCGCTCGGCGGTCAGCTCGGCCTGAACGGCGGCGACCCGCTCCTGCTCGGCGGCCAGCTCGGCCTCCGCCGCCGCGCGGCGCTCGTCGGCGTCGGTGGCGGCGGTCTGGTTCTCGCGCAGCGCGGCCTGCTCGGTCTCCAGCGTCGCAACCTGGGCGCGCAGCTGCTCCACCTCGGCGGTTGCGCGCGCGGCGGCCTCGCGCGCGTTCTTTAGCTCCTGGATCAGCGTCTCCTGCTCGGCGGTCGTGCCGGCGGCGCTGTCGCGGGCGCTCGTGAGGTCGCTCCTGTGAGGCCGTCAGCTCCGCGCGCGCCTTCACCAGCTCGGTCTCCGCTCCGGCCAGCTTCCGGCGCAGCTCCGCGAGCTCCGCCTGCATCTGCTCCGCGTCGGCAGATCCGGCGCCGGCGGCCGGCGCCGTTCCCGCCGGCGCGCCGTCGCCCGCCTGCCAGAAGACCGCGGACGAGGAAGATGCCTTCGCGCCCGAGTCGCCGTTCCGGTCGCCGTCCTCGGCCTCGGCGGCGGTCGCCAGCTGCGCCAGCAGCGCGTCGAGGGCGGAGCGGGTGACCGCGGCCGGCGCCACGTCGAGCTTCGTCATCACCGCGATGTCGTTCACCGCGAGCGAGTCGGCCGGGTCCGTCATCGCCACCAGCAGCTCGCCGGCCACGAAGCCCACCGGCACGGCCAGGTAGCGCTTCGCGGCCGACGGCTTGATCAGCGCGGCGGCGCTCCCGTCGATCTCGAAGCTCTCGAGCTCGATGTACGCGATCCCGTAGCGCTCGGCGGTGGCGCGCGCGAGCTGCTCCTCGGTGATCGATCCGGTCTCCACGAGCACCTGGGCGACCGTGCTGCCGCTGCGCGCCTCGCGGACCGCCTCCTCCACGGCGTCGGCGCGTCGCGAAGCCCAGCTCCACGATCACGTCGCTCAGGAAGCCGGACCGGCCTCCCGGCTCGGTCGGGGGCACGACTCCCCTGGGGGGCGCCTCTGCGCTCACGACGACTCCCCGGCGAGCGCCGCGGCGCCGCCGCGGGCCTCGTTCTCGATCCGCTCGAGCGCCGCCTCGGGCGACTCGGCGTCGCCGAGCGAGCAGATCGCGTAGGAGAGGTCGAGCGTGGCGGGCCGCTCCTGGGTGACCCGCGCGAGCGCCTGCCCGTAGCGGCCGATGAACGCGGCCGCGCCCTCGAGCCCCTTGCAGCCCACCAGCACGGCGCCGAACGATTCGTCCGAGATGCGCCCGGCGTGGTCCGTGCGGCGGATCGCGTTGCCCATCACGTCGGCGGCGTCCTTCAGCATCAGCTCTCCGAGCGCGGTGCCGTGCCGCTCCGAGATGGCCACGAGGTTCGACACCCGGAACGCGAGCACGTACGTCTCGAGCGTCCCGCGCTCGGCGAGCCGCCACTCGCGCTCGACCGCCTCGACGAACGCGACCCGGTTCAGCAGGCCGGTGAGCGTGTCGGTCCGCTCGGGATCGCGCAGCCGCTCGCCGAGCCGGCGGAGGTCGGCGCGCCACTTGACGCTCTCCCACTCGTAGGTGAGTAGACGGCCCGCGATCGAGAGGACCTCGAGATGCTCCTGAGTGAAGACGTCGGTGCCCGGCGCCAGGGCGCACAGCGTCAGCGCGCCCGCGCCCGCGCTCGAGTCGAGCGGGAGCGCGATGTAGGAGCGCACCGCCAGGTGCTGGAGCGCCTCCTGGTCCAGGAGCCCGTTGCGGCCGCCGTCGGCGGCGGGGGCGAGCGGCAGGGTCGAGCCTGCGGCCAGCGACGGCGCCGCCGCGCCGCGGACGTCGATCAGTTTCAGCTCTCCCTCGTCCCAATCCACGCGGCCAAGCAAGATCGAGCCAGGCGGGAGCTCGGCCTCGATCAGGTCGAGGACCGTGTCTGCTGCCTCGGAGAAGCTTGTGAACCGCCTTTCAGCGAGGCGAGCGAGCGCGCTCAGGACGGTGCCGCTCACGGACCTTGTATCGGCTCCCTGGACGAAAGTCTGAGGGGTGAACGGGTTATCCTGCCCCCGCGCATGACCCTTCGCGACCTGATGGGCACCGGGGCGCCCGAGGTCGAGATCTCGGGCCTCGCCTATTCAAGCCAGAGCGTCACCCCCGGGGCGCTCTTTTTTTGCGTCCCTGGCTTTCGCTCGGATGGGCACGATTTCGCCCCCGACGCGGTGGATCGGGGCGCCGCCGCGCTCGTGACCGAGCGCCGCCTGGACCTGGGCGTCCCGGAGGTCGTGGTGGAGGACGTCCGGGCGGCGATGGGCCCCGCCGCGGCCCGCTTCTACGGCGACCCCACCGCCGAGCTCGACGTGGTCGGCATCACGGGCACGAACGGGAAGACCACCACCGCGTTCCTCGTTCGCCACCTGCTCGAGGCCGCCGGCCGCCAGACCGGGCTGCTCGGCACCGTCAAGCGGATCGTGGCGGGGGTGGAGGAGGAGGTGGAGCGCACGACGCCCGAGGCCGTGGACCTCCAGCAGACGTTCCGCCGGATGGCCGATGGCGGCGACGTGGCCGCCGCCATGGAGGTGTCCTCGCACGCGCTCGAGCTCGGCCGGGTGGCCGGGATCCGCTTCGCCTGCCGCGTGTTCACGAACCTCACCCAGGACCACCTCGACTTCCACGAGACGATGGAGGCCTACTTCGCGGCGAAGCGGCGGCTGTTCGAGGAGCCGGGCCTCTCCGTCGTGAACGTCGACGACGAGTACGGCCGGAGCATCGCGGCCGAGGTCGAGTGCGTGACCTTCGCGATCGAGCGCGACGCCGACTACCGCGCCCGCGACATCGAGTTCGACTTCAAGGGCTCGCGCTTCGTCTGCGAGTCGCCGGACGGCGCGTTCGAGGTCGAGTCGCCGCTTCCCGGCCTCTTCAACGTGCAGAACGTGCTCGGCGCGATCGCCGCGGTGCGCTCGCTCGGGGTCGAGCGCGTCGACCTGAGCGGCTTCGAGCGCGTGCCGGGGCGGTTCGAGCCGGTCGACGAGGGGCAGGACTTCGGCGTGCTCGTGGACTACGCCCACACGCCCGACTCGCTCGAGAACGTGCTGCGCGCCGCGCGTGAGCTGACCGAGGGGCGCCTGCACGTGGTGTTCGGGGCGGGAGGCGACCGCGACCGCGGCAAGCGCCCGCTGATGGGCGACGCCGCGCGGCGGCTCGCGGACCGCGTGCTCGTGACCTCGGACAACCCGCGCAGCGAGCCGCCCGAGGCGATCGTCGACGAGATCATGGAGGGAGCCGGCGCCGAGGCCGAGCGCGAGGTGGACCGGCGCCGGGCGATCGCGCGGGCGATCGAGGAGGCCGAGCCGGGCGACGTGGTGGTGGTCGCGGGCAAGGGCCACGAGCAGGGGCAGGAGTTCGAGAGCGGCCGCAAGGAGCCGTTCGACGACATCACCGTCGCGCGCGAGGCGCTCCGCGCGCGCCAGGGGGTGCGGGGCTAGCCGTGCTGGGCGAGATCGTCATGGGCGGCTCCGCGTCGCTTCTGATCTGCATGTTCCTCGGGCCGAAGTTCATCGACTACCTGCGCGCTGAAGGAGTTCGGCCAGCAGATCCGCGAGGAGGGCCCGGCCGGCCACCACGGCAAGGCGGGCACGCCGACGATGGGCGGGCTGATCGATCTTCATCGCGATCGCCGTGCCGTTCCTGATCCTGTCCGAGTACCGCACGGCCAGCCTCGCCGTGCTCATGACGGCGCTCGCGATGGCGGCGCTCGGGTTCGTGGACGACATCGTCAAGCTGCGCCGCCGCCGCTCGCTCGGCGTGTCGGGGAAGACGAAGCTCCTGGTTCAGGCGATCACGGCGATCGGCGCTGTGGATCCTCGTGACCGAGTCCGTTCAGCTGAACGACACGCTCCGGCTGCGCGTGATCGACGCACTCCGTCGACCTCGGGCTCGCCTATCCGGTCCTGATCTTCCTCGTGCTCGCGGGCGCGACGAACGGGGTGAACCTCACCGACGGCCTCGACGGCCTCGCCGCGGGGTGTGCCGCGATCGTGCTGCTCACCTACACCGTCATCACGTTCATCACCACGGGCCAGCAGGACCTCGCGCTGCTGAGCGCGTGCCTCGTGGGCGCCTGCGTTGGCTTCCTGTGGTTCAACTCGTTCCCCGCGTCGGTGTTCATGGGCGACACCGGGTCGCTCGGCCTGGGCGGCGCCATCGCCGCGCTCGCGGTGGTGACGAAGACCGAGATCCTCCTGATCGTGATCGGCGGCATCTTCGTGATCGAGGCGCTGTCCGTGGCGATCCAGGTGTTCGCCTTCCAGCGCTTCCGCCGGCGCGTGTTCCTGATGGCGCCGATCCACCACCACTTCGAGCTGGCGGGGTGGTCGGAGACGAAGATCATCCTGCGCTTCTGGATCATCGCCGCGATCTGCGCCGCGATCGGGTTCACGCTCTACCAGGCGTCGATCCCGGGGTCGTGAGGCCGCCGCTTCCCGACGGGCCGTACCTGGTCGTCGGGCTCGCGCGCTCGGGGATCGCGGCGGCCCGGATGCTGAGCGGGCACGGCGAGGTGATCGCGACGGACTCCGGCTCGCCCGACGCGCCCGAGGAGATCGAGGCTCACCTGGGCGTGGACGGGGTGGAGCTGCTCGACCGCGTGTCGACGGTGGTCAAGAGCCCGGGCGTGCCGAACGAGGCGCCCGTGATCGCTGCTGCGCGCGAGCGGGGCATGACGGTGCTCGGCGAGCTCGAGCTGGCGTGGCGGCTCCTGCCGAACCGCTTCGTGGCCGTGACCGGTACGAACGGGAAGACGACCACCACCGAGCTGCTCGGCGCGATCTGGCGCGAGGCCGGGCTGCCGGTGGCGCTGGCCGGGAACGTGGGCACGCCGCTGTCGGCCCTGGTGGGCGAGGTGGACCCCGGCGCGACCATCGTGTGCGAGGTCTCGAGCTTCCAGGCCGAGGACTCGGAGGCGCTCGCGCCGGACACGGCGCTGCTCCTCAACATCGAGGAGGACCACCTCGACCGCCACGGCACGCTCGAGGCCTACCGCGAGGCGAAGCTGCGGCTGTTCGCCAACCAGACGCCCGAGCAGGTTGCCGTGGTGCCGCCCGGGGTGGACGTGCCGGGCGCCGGCCGCCGGGTCGAGTTCGGGCCGCTCCCGCTGCCGGTCGAGGAGATCAGGCTCCGCGGCGAGCACAACCTGGAGAACGCGCGCGGCGCCGCCGCCGCGGCGAGCGCGTCCGGCGTGCCCGAGGAGGCCGTGGCGGCCGCGCTGCGCAGCTTCCCGGGCGTGCCGCACCGGCTCGAGGAGATCGGGTCGGTGAACGGAGTGCTGTACGTGAACGACTCGAAGGCCACGAACGTCGCCTCGGCGGTGCGCGGGATCGAGGCCTTCGACGGCGGCGTGCACGCGATCCTCGGCGGCAGCCTGAAGGGCGGCGGATTCGACGGACTGCGCGACGCGCTCGCCGGCCGGGCGGTGGCCGCCTACCTGATCGGAGAGGCCGCGGACAGGCTCGAGGAGGACCTGGCGGGGGCCGTTCCGCTGCACCGCGCCGGCGATCTCGAGACGGCGGTACGCCAGGCGAGCGCCGCCGCCGGGCCCGGCGACGTGGTGCTGCTCTCGCCGGCCTGCGCCAGCTTCGACCAGTTCCGCGACTACGAGGAGCGCGGCGAGGCCTTCAGATCGCTCGTTCCGCGGGGATGAATCCGGGGCCTGGCGTAGAAAACGATCTGGATGCCCCGGAAGCGCCCGGTCGAGTACTCGATCCTCTACACCGCCACGCTGTGCCTGCTCGCCGGCGGCGCGGTGATGGTGTACTCCGCCAGCTCGGCCGAATCGCTCCTGTCGGGGTCCGGCGACCCGTCCTACTACCTCAAGCGCTACGTGATGTTCGGGCTCGCCGGGCTCGTCCTGCTGCACGCCGCGTCACGGCATGGGCTGCAGGTGATCCGCGCGCTCACGCCGATCCTGCTCGCGGGCTCGTTCGTGCTCACGTTCGCGGTGATGCTGCCGGGCATCGGCGTCACGGTGAACGGCGCCACCCGCTGGCTCGGCGCGGGGCCGATCCAGTTCCAGCCGTCCGAGCTCCTGAAGGTCTCGCTCGTGCTCTACGCCGCGCAGCTGCTCGCCGCGCGCCCGCACTCGGTGCGCACGATCGGAACGATGACGAAGCCGCTGCTGCTCGTGGTGGGCGCGGCCTGCGCGCTCCTCATGAAGCAGCCCGACATGGGCACGACGATGGTCGATCTGCTTCGCGATCGGCGCGCTGCTCGTGGCGGCCGGCACGCCGATGCGGAACCTCGCGCCTGATCGGCGGGACGCTCGCCTTCCTCGCGACGATCCTCGCGATCGCGGAGCCGTACCGGCGCGAGCGGCTGCTCTCGTTCATCGACCCGTTCGCCGACGCCGGCGACACCGGCTTCCAGGCCGTGCAGGCGCTCACGGCGATCGGCTCGGGCGGCTTCTTCGGCGTCGGGCTCGGCGAGTCGGTCCAGAAGATCTTCTACCTGCCCGAGGCCCACACGGACATGATCCTGGCGATCATCGGCGAGGAGCTCGGCCTGTTCGGGATCCTCGGGCTGATCGGCCTGTACGGGATGATCGGCTACGCCGGGCTTCGCGTGGCGAAGCTCGCCCGCGACCTCTACTCGAAGCTGCTGGCGGCCGGCATCACCTCGCTGATCCTGTGCCAGGCGACGCTCAACTTCTTCGCGGTGCTCGGGCTGATGCCGCTGACCGGCGTGCCGCTGCCGTTCATCTCGTACGGCGCGAGCAACCTGGTGGTCCTGATGGGGGCGATGGGCCTCCTGCTGAACGTGGCCGCGACCGGCGGCCGGGCAGCCCGGCGGGTCGAGCGGCCGGAGCTGCGGGCGATCGACGGGGGTGGGCGTGACGACGATCGCGGTCGCCGCGGGCGGGACGGCGGGACACGTCGTGCCGGCGCTCGCGGTCGCTGACGAGCTGCGCAAGCGCGGCGCGCAGGTCGAGTTCATCGGTGGCGAGCGGGCCGAGGCCGAGCTCGTGCCGGCGGCCGGCTATCCGTTCCACGCGCTGAAGGTCGTCGGGATCGACCGGCAGAACGCGCTCCGCGCGGCGCGGGCGGTGCTGGTCGCGGCCCGCGCGACCGGTCAGGCGCGGCGGCTCCTCCGGAGGATCGGCGCGGACGCGGTGCTGGGCGGCGGCGGCTACGTGGCCGGGCCCGTGGGCCTGGCGGCGCGGACGCTGCGGCTGCCGCTGGTGCTCACCGAGGCGGACAGCCACCTCGGCGTGTCGAACCGGATGCTCGCGCCGTTCGCGGCGCGGGTGTGCCTGGCGTTCCCGATCGCCGGGGCGGACGCGGCTCGAAGTACCTCGTCACGGGCCGCCCGGTCCCCCGGGGCACCGAGGGCGGCGACCCCGTCGCCGCGCGGGCTCGTCTCGGCGTGCCTGCCGAGGGTCCCTGCCTGCTCGTGTTCGGCGGCTCGCTCGGAGCGCGGCGGCTGAACGTCGCGGCGGTCGAGGCGTTCGGGGCGGCGGCGCCCTGCACGGTGCTGCACGCCTCGGGGCGGCGCGACCACGACGACCTGCGCGCGTGGCTCGACGAGCTCGGCTCGCCGGAGCACTACCGCCTGTTCCCGTACATCGAGCCGTTCGCGGACGCGCTCGCCGCGGCCGACCTCGCCGTGGCCCGGGCGGGCGGGTCGGTCTTCGAGCTGGCCGCGGCGGGACTTCCGTCGATCCTCGTGCCCTATCCCGCACGCGACCGGCCACCACCAGGACGCGAACGCCCGCTTCATGGACCGACGCGGGCGCGGCGATCGTGATCCCCGACGCCGAGCTGGACGGCCCGCGGCTGGCGCGCGAGGTGGGCGCGCTGCTCGCCGCCCCGCAGCGGATGGCGGAGATGTCGAACGCCGCGCAGGCGGTGGCGCGGCCCGACGCGGCCGAGCGGGTGGCCGAGGAGCTGCTCGCGCTGGTCCCTCGCTAGCGGTGCCGCAGGAAGCTACTCGATAATCGAGCGTTTCCTGCGGCACCCAGCCGTAAGGTGAGGCGCGATGGCTGCTGAGACCTTCTCCGGGCGGCGCGCTCCACTTCGTCGGGATCGGCGGGGCCGGCATGAGCGGCCTCGCGCTCGTGGCGAAGGAGCTCGGCGCGAGCGTCACCGGCTCCGACCAGGCCGAGTCGTCCTACTGCGAGCGGCTGCGGGCGGCCGGGATCGAGCCGGTGATCGGTCACGACGCCGCGAACCTGCCCGGAGGGCGCCGAGGTCGTCGTCTCGACCGCGATCCCAGAGGACAACCCGGAGCTCGCCGCCGCGCGGGCGGCCGGCGCGCGGGTGCTGCACCGCGGCGACCTCCTCGGCGAGCTGTCGCGGATGAAGCGGACGATCGCCGTCACCGGCACCCACGGGAAGACCACAACGGCCTCGATGGCCGCGCTCGCGCTGATCGAGACGGGCCGCGACCCGGCCTTCCTGATCGGCGGCGAGCTGCGCGCGGCGGGCACGAACGCCGCCTGGGGAGCGGGGGAGTGGGCGGTGATCGAGGCGGACGAGTCCGACCGCTCCTTCCTGGCGCTCGCGCGCGACGTCGCCGTGATCACGAACGTGGAGCTGGACCACCACGCGACCTATGGGACCATCGGAGAGCTCGAGCTGGCGTTCGCCGACTTCGCTGCCCCGGCCGGTGCCCTGGTGGTGGGGCCGGGCGTCGCCATCGACCGGCCACCGGCGAAGTCGTGAGCATTCGGCATCGACGAGGGGTCACTTCGTGCGCAAAACGTGCGCCTCGGGCCGGGGACCGCGCGGTTCGAGGTCGTCGGCGAGGAGGCCGTCGAGCGTCGAGGTCGAGCTGCAGGTGCCCGGCGAGCACAACGTGCTCAACGCCCTCGCCGCCCTGGCGGCGCTCCGCGCGGCCGGGGTCCCGCTCGAGGAGGCCGCGCCCGGCGCTCGCCAAGTTCACCGGCGCCGGGCGGCGGTTCGAGCGTCATGGCGCGACCGCGAGCGGGGCCGAGGTGTACGACGACTACGCGCATCACCCGACGGAGGTGGCCGCGACGCTCGCCGCCGCCCGCACGCTCGAGCCGCGGCGGCTCGTCGCCTGCTTTCAGCCGCACCTGTACTCGCGCACGCGCATGCTCGCGCGCGAGTTCGGGCGCGCGCTCGCGCTCGCCGACCTGGTCGTGGTCCTCGACGTCTACCGCGCCCGCGAGCGCCCGGAGGACTTCCCCGGCGTGAGCGGCTACCTCGTGGCCGAGGCGGCGGCGGACCACGCCGGCGGCCGCCCCGTCTGGTGGCTGCCCGCGCTGGACGACGCCGAGCGCGCAGCTTCGCGGCCGAGCTCGAGGAGGGCGACCTGCTCGTGACGATCGGCGCCGGGAGACGTGGACGAGCTCGCGCGGAGGCTCACCCGGTGACCGCCCAGGACCGGCCTCCGGGCGTCCAGGCGGACTACCCGCTCGCCCGGCTCACCACCGTCCGCACGGGCGGGCCACGGCGACTGGTTCGCCCGGCCCGACTCCGCCGAGGCACTCGCCGCGCTGCTCGCCTGGGCAGCGGGTGAGGGCGTCCAGGTAGGAGTGGTGGGGTCCGGCTCGAACCTGCTCGTAGCGGATGAAGGGTTCCGAGGACTTGTGATGAAGCTGGACGGCTCGCTCGCGACGATCGAGCAGGACGGCGAGCGCCTGCTCTGCGGCGGTGGCGCACGCCTTCCGCAGGCGGCCGCGTTCGCCGCGCGGGCCGGGCTCACCGGGCTCGAGTTCGGCGTGAACATCCCCGGGACCGTCGGCGGCGCGGTGAAGATGAACGCGAACGCCTACGGCGGCGACCTCGCGCGGGTGCTCGAGTGGGTCGAGGTCACCTCGCCATCCGGGACTTCCCGCCGCGAGCCGGCCGACCTCGGCTTCAGCTACCGCCGCTCGAACCTCGGGCCTGACGAGATCGTGGCGAGCGCGTCGTTTGCGCTGTCGCCCGCCGAGCCCGCGTCGGTGAAGGCGACGCTCGCCGAGATGCGCGCCCAGCGCAAGGAGGCGCAGCCCTCCGGCATCAAGACCTTCGGCTCCACCTTCAAGAACCCCGACGACCCGCGCGCGGAGGGACGCAGCGCCGGAGTGCTCCTCGACGAGGCGGGCTGCCGCGGCCTCACGGTCGGCGGCGCGCGCTTCTCGGAGAAGCACGCGAACTTCGTGGAGAACATGGGCGAGGCCACCACGGCCGACGTCGTCGCCCTCATGGGCGAGGGCCGCCGCCGGGTGCGCGAGCGCTTCGGCATCGAGCTCGAGCCCGAGGTCCAGTTTCTCGGCGAGGTGGACGACCGCCCGCTGTGGGGCGACGGCGAGAGGGGCGCGGAGTGAGCGGCCAGGCACTCGCCGGGCGGCTGCTGCGCCCGCCGGGCGCCCTGCTCGCGATCCTGCCCGCGCGGCTGAAGCGCTGGCTGCTCATCGCGCTGGCGGCGTGCGTTGTGCTCTTCGCCGGCTACCAGCTCTGGCTGCGCGACTCGCCGCTCGTCGCGGTCGAGGACGTGTCCGTGACCGGCCTCACCACCAAGGACGCGCCGCGCGTGCGCGCGTCGCTCGCGTCAGCGGCCCGCACGATGACCACGCTCCACGTGGACCAAGCGGACCTCGAGCGCGCCATCGCGGCCTTCCCGGTCGTCCGGGAGCTCCGGGTGACCACCGACTTCCCGCACGGCCTCACGATCCACGTGGTCGAGCACCGGCCGGCGGCGCTCGTGGGCGGGCTGCCGGTGGCGGGCGACGGCACCGTGCTCCGCGGCCTGCCGGTGGAGGGCAAGCTTCCCGAGCTCGACGCGCGCGGCGCCCCGCGCGGGGACCGCCTGAGCCACCCGGCGCTGCTTCACGCGGCGCGCGTGGCCGGCGGCGCGCCCGGGCCGCTGCGCTCGCGGCTCGAGCGGGTCGAGATGCGCACCGACCAGGGCATCGTCGTCGAGATGCGCGACGGCCCCGAGCTGATCTTCGGCGACGCCACGCACGTCCACGCCAAGTGGCTGGCCGCCACACGCGTGCTGGCCGACCCGGAGGCCGCGGGCGCCACCTACATCGACGTCAGGCTGCCCGGCCGCCCGGCCGCCGGCGGCCTGCCGGCCGAGACGCTCGCGCCCGTGGACCCGGCGGGCAGCATCGAGCTGGCGCCGCCGGCCGACGCCGCCGCGGCCGCGCCGGTGGACCCGGCGACCGCCGAGCTGGCGCCCGCCGACCCCGCCGCGGGCACAGATCCGGCCACGGCCGAGAGCGCGCCGCCTGCGGCCGCGCCGCCCACGGCGACACCCCCCGAAGCGGCGCCCGCCGCACCCGAGACTGCCGGTGGTGGCGCGGGTCCGGCGCCTTTGGAGTAGAGTTCGCGCTACCCTCAAGCGGGGGTCGAGGTTGACCCCTACCCTCCAGCACCGGTCGAGGGTTCCGGTGCATGATTTCTTGCGAAGGCGATTGACACTTCCCGAGAAGTCCGCCTAGAGTCTGGGCTTTGGAGGGCCGGGGAACCCTCCACTATCGCTTGAGCTTCGGACGGCAGAGAGAACCAACCTCACATGGACACGGGTAGCTACCTGGCGGTCA
The DNA here is from genome assembly GCA_963741455.1 of uncultured Thermoleophilaceae bacterium. Classification (GTDB taxonomy): domain Bacteria; phylum Actinomycetota; class Thermoleophilia; order Solirubrobacterales; family Thermoleophilaceae; genus JACVRW01. Next base: position 202,620 of record CAVUIF010000002.1, on the reverse strand, counting down.
TCAAGGTCGTCGGCATCGGCGGCGGCGGCACGAATGCCGTGAACCGCATGGTCGACCAGGGCCTGAAGGGCGTCGAATTCATCGCCGTGAACACGGACGCGCAGGCGCTCCAGATGTGCGATGCCGACATCAAGCTCCAGATCGGCGACCAGCTCACGCGCGGCCTCGGTGCCGGCGCGAACCCTGACGTCGGCTACGGCGCCGCGAACGAGAGCCGCGACGAGATCAAGGAGGCGCTGAAGGGCGCTGACATGGTCTTCGTGACCGCCGGCGAGGGCGGCGGCACCGGCACCGGCGCGGCCCCCGTGATCGCCGAGGTCTCGAAGCAGGAGGTCGGCGCGCTGACCGTGGGCGTCGTCACGAAGCCGTTCGACTTCGAGGGCACGCAGCGGATGCGCCAGGCCGTGGAGGGCATCGACCGCCTCCGCGAGCAGGTGGACACGATGATCGTGATCCCCAACGAGAAGCTGCTTGCCGTCGTCGAGCGCCGCACGAGCATCCTCGACGCCTTCCGCGAGGCGGACGCCGTGCTCGGCCAGGGCGTGCAGGGCATCACCGACCTGATCACGACGCCCGGCCTGATCAACCTCGACTTCGCCGACGTGCGCACGATCATGCAGGACGCCGGCTCGGCGCTCATGGGCATCGGCGAGGCATCGGGCGAGAACCGCGCGGCCGAGGCGGCGAAGAACGCCGTGTCGAGCCCGCTGCTCGAGCAGTCGGTCGAGGGCGCCACGGGCATCCTCCTCAACATCACCGGCGGCACCGACCTCGGCCTCTTCGAGGTGAACGAGGCGGCGGAGATCATCCAGAGCGCCGCCGACCAGAACTCGAACATCATCTTCGGCGCGGTCGTCGACGACACGATGGGCGACGCCGTGCGCGTGACTGTCATCGCCACCGGCTTCGAGCGCCCGGGCCGCACTCCGCTGTTCGCCGAGGACTCCACCGGCCGCCGGCGCGAGCCGCGCCGCCGCGACGTGAAGCTCGACGAGCGCCAGCGCGAGTCGCTCGAGATCTCGGACGACGAGATCGACGTGCCGTCATTCCTGAAGGACTGAGAGAGCTCCTCCCGCCGGACACGGCGCAGGCCTTCGAGGCCATGCGCGCCCTCCGCACCCATTACGCGGACGAGGCCGAGTTCGTGCGGCGCGTGGACGAGGTGCAGCGGCCGCAGGGCTACCGGATCGTCGGCGCGTTCGAGGAGCGACCGCTGCGTGGCCGTGGCGGGCTTTCGCGTGCTCCACAACCTCGCCTGGCACGACGCGCTCTACGTGGACGACCTGTCCACGCTCCCCGAGGCGCGCGGGCGCGGGCACGGGCGCGCGCTGCTCGAATGGTGCAAGGAGGAGGGGCGGCGGCTCGGCTGCACGCAGTTCCACCTCGACTCGGGCGTCGGCCCCGAGCGCGAGGACGCCCACCGGCTCTACTTCAACACCGGCCTCCGGATCTACGCGTACCACTTCGCGGCGCCGCTCGAATGATCGAGGCGGCCGCCCGCATGGCGCTCGCGGCCGAGCGTGAGCTGGAGGCGCTCGTGGCGGTGTCCTCGCCCTCGGGCGACGTCGAGGGCGCGGAGGAGTGCGTGGCGCTCGCCACCGCCTTCCTGCCGACCGAGGCCGAGGTGGAGCGCGTGGAGTGCTCCACGCCGCGCCACGCCCGCGACCTGATCGGGCGGCTGCGCGGCAGCGGGTCGAAGCGCGTGGTGCTGCTCGGCCACCTCGACACGGTGGTCTCGCACGACGGCCACCGGCCGCTCGCGCGCGACGGCGACCGGCTCACGGGCTCGGGCGCCGTGGACATGAAGGGCGGGGTGGCGCTGGCGCTCGCGCTGATGCGCGAGCTGGCGGACCGCCCCGAGCTGTACGCGGAGGCCGCGGTGCTGCTCGTGAACGACGAGGAGTGGCGCACGTCCGGGTTCGCCCACGCGCCGCGCTTCGCGGACTTCGACGCGTGCCTCTGCTTCGAGGCCGGCGAGCGGACGGCGACGGGCGACGAGGCCGTGATCGTGAAGCGAAAGGCCGCGGCGACGCTGCGCGTGCACGCTCACGGCCGGTCCGCACACTCCGGGTCGGCGCCGCACAAGGGACGGAGCGCCCTGCTCGCGCTTGCCGCGGCCGCCCAGATCGTCGCGAGCCGCCACGACCCGGACGGCCCCGACCGGCTCACCGCCGTGCCCACGATCCTCCACTCGGGCGATGCCTTCAACGTGGTTCCCGCCCAGGGCGAGCTGCTCTGCGACCTGCGCGCCGACCGGATCGAGGCCTTCGAGCCGGTGCTCGCCGCCGTGCCGGCCGAGCACGACGACGTGCGGCTCGAGACGACGATGGTGCGCGCGTGGCCCGGTATGGACTCCCGCGACGCCACCCGCGATGTGATCGCGGCCGCATCCGAGGTGCTCGGCAGGCCGATCGCGGCCTCGGAGCGCGGCGGGGCGAGCGACGCCAGCCACATCGCGGCCGGCGGCATCGCGCTGCACGATCGACGGCCTCGGACCGCGCGGCGGCGGGGCGCACGCGCCGCACGAGTGGGTCAGCGCCGAGTCGATCCGGACCCGCGCGGAAGTGGCGCTCGCGGTGGCGAGCGCGCTGCTGTTGGCGTAGCACCGGGCGGTGCCCGGTGCGCAGCTGCCCTTCTCGGCTAGCTAGCCGGCGGCCTCCTCGTCCTCGGTGGACGTGACCTGCCGCTCCGCCAGCGCCCCCGGGAGCGCGTGCCGCGACTTGATGTCGAGCTTCCGGTACACGCGGCCGAGGTGCGTCTCGACGGTCTTCTCGGACACGAACAGGGCCTGGGCCACCTCGCGGTTCGTGAGCCCCTCCGCGGCGAGCTCAGCCACGCGGACCTCGCTCGGCGTGAGCGCCTCGACTCCGCTCGCCGGCTCGCGGATCAGGCGAGCGCCGGAGCGGCCCAGCTCGTCGCGCGCGCGGCTCGCGAGCCGGGTGGCCCCGCATTCGGTGGCGAGCGCGTACGCGCGCCGCAGCACCTCGCGGGCGGTGCTGCGCTCCCCGCGCCGGCGGATCTCGGCGCCGAGCTCGCAGGTCACGCGGGCCAGCTCGAGCTTGGCGGGGCCGCCCTCGAGCGTCGCCACCGCCTTCTCGAGCCAGGCCTCGCGCTCGTCGGCCGGCCCCGCGTGCGCGACCGCGCGCTGCGCGATTCCCACCGCGCGGGGAGTTCCCAGCTCCTCCGCCAGCCGCAGCTCCTCGTGAGCGAGCTCGAGCGCCCGCTTCTCCTCGCCGAGCTGCGAGAGCGCCACCGAGGCCACGGAGCGCCAGGGGAGGAGCGTGGGCGAGCTGCAGCCCCAGGAGTCCGCGCGGTCGAGCTGCAGCGCCGCGTCGGCAGCGCCGCGGGCGTCGCCCTGGGAGAGCATCAGCCAGGCGCGCGCGAGCGTGAGGTCGTCCTGGACGATCGTGTCGGGGTCGCCGACCGGCGGCAGGCCGGACACCACGGCCTCGAGCTCCTCGAAGGGCCGCTCCCGCTCCATGCCCGCGAGCACCGCGACGGAGGCCGCGATCGGCGCGTGCCCGCGTGCGCGCATGGCGTCGCGTGCGATCCGGAGCGCCTCCGAGGCGTCAGCCTCGGCGCCCTCGGCGTTGCCCGCCCGGTAGCGCGTCCAGGCGCGCTCGGCCAGGAAGACGCCGGCCGCCGAGCGGTCGCCGTACTCGCGCGCCGCGCGCACGAGGCCGTCGAGGATCTCGCGCGACTCGTCGAAGCGCTCCAGCAGCGTGAGCACGAAGGCGGGCATGGGGCGGCCGACGCTCGCGCGCATCACGGACTCGTAGTAGCCGTGCTCCTCCACCGCGAGGGCGCGATGGATCAGCTCGTTGGCGCGCGCGGCGTCCGCGCGCTCCACCACGGACAGGAAGGCGTTGGTGATCAGCGCGAAGCGCTCGAAGTCGGTGCGCGGCGCGCCGCGCGGCTCCTCGAGGTGGTCGAAGATGTCGCCGAGGCGCTGCCGCACGGTCGCGCTCTCGAGGCCCGCGGCGATCAGCGTCTCGAGCAGCGGCTTCGCCGCCTCGTCCTCCTCGTGCACGTCCGCGAGCGCGGCCTCGAGCACGTCGGCGGCCTTGCCGGCGCGGCCCGCCACCAGATGAAGGACTCCCGTCCAGTGCTGCGCGCGAAGCCGGGTGGAGCCGCCGGCCTCGGCGGCGCGCTCGAGGTGCTCGCCCGCGTCCGGGTCGCCCGCGTGGGCCGCCGCGAGGCCGAGGTCGAAGAGGATCTCGCCGAGCTCGTCGTCCTCGGGACGCTCCGCCACGGCGCGGTCGAGGTAGCGGACGGCCGTCGAGGGGTCGCCGAGCGCCTCGGCGCGGCGCGCGGCCGCCCGGAGCGCCGCGATCGCCCAGGCGCCCTGCCCGGGCTCCGACACGAGCAGGTGGGCGGCCACCGCCACGGGGTCGGCGTCGCGCTCCGCGAGCATCCGCGCGGCCTGCTCGTGGGCACGCGAGCGCTCCACGGCCGGCATGTCGTCCTCGATCGCCGCGCGCAGGATCGGATGGGTGAAGCGGAGCCGCGGCGTGCCGGTCACGAGGCCGGCGCGCTCCAGCTCGGCCAGCGCGTCGGCGGCCGCGTCCTCGGGGACCTCGGCCATCGTCGCGACGTCCCTCAATGCCACGTCGTGCTCGCCGAGCACCGCGAGCGCGCGCGCCACCGGCCCGCCCGCGCTCGGCATCCGCTCGAGCCTCAGGAGCACCGACGCGCGCACGGTGTCGGGGCCGAGCGACTCCACCCGGCCGGCGTTCTCGGCCGTCGGCTCGATTCCCTCGGCCTGGATCTCCGCCACGAGCTGCTCGAGCAGGAACGGGTTGCCGCCCGTGGCCACGTGGCAGGCGGCGGCGAACTCCGGCTCCGCGACACCGAGCAGCGCCTCCACGCGCTGCCCCGCGGCTCCCTCGGACAGCGGGCTGGGCCGCACGGCGACCGTGGCCGGGTCGGCGAGGATCTCCGCCAGCGGCACGGCGAGCTGCCCGACCTCCATCGTCCGCACCGCGAGCAGCAGCACCATCGGCAGGTCCGCGATCCGCAGGCTGAGGAAGCGCTCGGCCGCCATCGACGCCTCGTCCGCCCACTGCGCGTCGTCGATCGTGATGAGAAGCGGGCGGTCGCGCGCGAGGTTCGCGGTGAGCCAGTAGAGCCCGTGCAGGCGCTGGTACATCAGCTCGGGGTTGTCGTTCTCCTCGCCGCCGCCCGGGTCGAGGATCGGCAGCGCGAGCCGGGCGGCGCCGGTGAACAGCGCCGCGCGCTCCTCGTCCGTCTTGTCGAGCGCCACCGAGTCCGCCGTCTGGCGAACGATTCCGTACGGATAGCTCCGCTCGAGCTCGGTGGCCCGGACCGAGAGCGTGTACATCTCGCGCTCGCGGGCGCGCTCGATGCAGGCGGCAACGAGGCTCGACTTGCCGATCCCCGGCGGGCCCTCGACGGCGACGACGCTGCCGCGGCCCTCGACCGCGTCCGCGAGCGCGCGATCGAGCGCGCCCAGCTCGACCTCGCGTTCGAGCAGGTGGGGGTCACTCGTGGCTGTCTGCGAGTCGGCCAAAGAATCGGGGTCTGGTTCGGGGGTCCTACCGATGCGCCACGGCGCGTACGGCGCGATTATCGCTGCATGGAAGCAACGGAGCCCGTCAGGGCGGTTGTCGAGCTCGAGCTCGAGCCGGACGGCGTCCGCGGCGTCCTGCGTGCTCAGCATACGCCGGATCTGCCGTTCGCCGGATGGCTTGGCCTCGCCGTGGCGGTCGACCAGTGCCGCCGCGCGGCCGCGGCTGCCTCGGACACGTCCGACACGGGGTAACCTGCCGGGCGGTTGCCGCCCGCCACAGACACCCTCCGCCGGACGCCCCTGTTCGAGCGTCACCGGCAAGCCGGCGCCCGGCTCGTGCCGTTCGCCGGGTGGGAGATGCCCGTGCAGTACGAGGGCATCCGCCAGGAGCACGTCGCGGTGCGCACCGGCGCCGGGGTCTTCGACGTCTCGCACATGGGCGAGATCGAGACGAGCGGCCCGGGGGCCGAGGACTTCCTTCAGCGGATCCTCTCGAACGACGTGACGAAGATCGCCGAGCGCGGCGCCCAGTACTCCGTCCTCTGCCGCGAGGACGGCGGCGTGCTCGACGACCTGTTCACCTACCGGCTCGGCGAGGACCGGTTCCTCACCGTCACGAACGCGTCGAACCACGAGAAGGACCTCGGCTGGTTCCGCGAGCACGCGGGCGAGTTCGACGTGGAGGTGGACGACGCGCACGAGCGCTGGGCGATGCTGGCCGTGCAGGGGCCCGAGGCGCGCGCCGCCGTGGAGCGCAACGCGGACGGCGAGCTGCCGGCGCGCATGCGCACGGCTGAGGTGACCGTGGCGGGCGTGGACTGCCTCGCGTGCGGCACGGGCTACACCGGCGAGGACGGCGTGGAGCTCATGATCCCGCCGGACGGGGCGCCCGCCGTCTGGGACGCGCTCACCGGCGAAGGCGTCGTGCCCACCGGCCTGGGCGCGCGCGACACGCTGCGGCTCGAGGTCTGCTTCCACCTGTACGGGAACGACCTGTCAGAGGACCGCAACCCGATCGAGGCCGGGCTCGGCTGGTGCTGCAAGCTCGACACGAACTTCATCGGCGCGGAGGCGCTGCGCGGCCTCGAGCCCGACCAGACGCTGGTCCCGTTCGCCTTCACCGGGCCCGGGATCCCGCGGCAGGACAACCCCGTGCACACCGAGCATGGCGACGGCGTCGTGACGAGCGGCTCGCTTTCGCCATGCCTCGAGGTGGGTATCGGGATGGCATACGTGCCGGTGGCCGCGGCTGAGCCGGGCACCGGGCTCGAGGTCGACGTGCGCGGGAAGGCGCGCGCGGCCGAGGTGCGGGAGAAACCGCTCTACCGGAAGGAGACCAGTGGCTGAGGCCAGCTACCCCGAGGACCTGAAGTACCACGCCGAGCACGACTGGGCGCGCATCGAGGGCGACCAGGCCACGTTCGGCATCACCTGGTACGCGCAGGACGCTCTGGGCGAGGTCGTTTTCTTCGACCCGCCGGAGGTCGGCGCCTCGGTGTCCAGGGACGAGGCCTACGCCGAGGTCGAGTCCGTGAAGGCGGTGTCGGACGTGTTCGCGCCGCTGTCGGGCGAGATCGTGGAGGTGAACGAGGTGCTCGCGGACAGCCCGGAGAAGGTCAACCAGGACCCGTACGGCGAGGGCTGGATGGTCAAGGTCCGGCTGTCCGACCCGTCCGAGGTCGACCAGCTCATGGACGTGGGCGCGTACAAGGAGCTGCTCCAAGCGGGTAGCTAAGTTCGTAGAGGCCGGATGAGCCGCTACACGGGAGTCACAGACGAGGATCTGCACGAGATGCTCGGCGCCATCGGCGCCGGGTCGCTCGAGGACCTCTTCGCCGACATCCCGGAGTCGGTGCGGCTGGGCCGCGAGCTCGACCTCCCGCCCGGGCAGTCGGAGCAGGAGGTGTACGAGCACCTCGCCGCGCTGGCGGCGCGAAACCGCAGCACCGAGGACGAGGTGACGTTCGTCGGAGCCGGGATGTACGACCACTACGTCCCGGCGCTGATCGACACGCTGCTCGGCCGCTCCGAGTTCCTCACGCCGTACACGCCGTACCAGCCCGAGATCTCGCAGGGCGGGCTCCAGGTCATGTTCGAGTTCCAGACCGCGATCTCGGAGCTCACCGGGCTGCCGGTTGCGAACGCGTCGGTGTACGAGGGGCCGAGCGCGGTGGCGGCGGCCGGCTACCTGGCGAAGCTCGAGACGCGCCGGACGAAGCTGGTCGCGAGCCGCGGCCTCCACCCGCACTCGCGCGCCGCGCTCGTGACGCACGCGGCCGGCTACGGCATGGAGGTCGTGGAGGTGCCGCTCGACGACGAGGGCGCCACGGACGCCGAGGCGCTCGCCGCCGCCGTGGACGACGACACCGCCGCGGTGTTCGTGCAGCAGCCGAACTTCCTCGGCACGGTCGAGGACGTGGGCGCGCTCGTCGGAGGCCGGGAAGCGGACCGGCGCGCTGCTCGTGTGCGCCGCGGACCCGATTGCGCTCGTCGGTGCTGAAGCCGCCCGGCGAGCTGGGCGCGGACCTGTGCGTGGGCGAGGGGCAGCCGCTCGGCAACCGGCTCGACTTCGGCGGGCCGTCGTTCGGGTTCTTCGCCGCGGACGAGCGCTTCATCCGCAAGATGCCGGGCCGGATCGCCGGCGAGACGCGCGACGTGGACGGCCGGCGCGGCTTCGTGCTGACGCTCCAGACCCGCGAGCAGCACATCCGGCGCGAGAAGGCCACGCACAACATCTGCACCGCGCAGGCGCTGAACGCGCTGGCGGGGGTCGTGTACCTGTCATGGCTCGGGAAGCGCGGCTTCGTGGAGCTGGGCGAGCTCCTCCTGCGCCGCACCCACTACGCGCGCGAGGCGCTCGGGCTCGAGGCGATCAACCCGGGGGCGGTGGTGCGCGAGTTCGCGGTGCGCGTGCCGGACCTCGACGGCGCCATCGCCCGAGCGCGGGAGGCCGGCGTGAACCCGGGATATCCGCTCGGGCGCGACTATCCGGAATTTTCCGACGGGCTGCTCGTCGCCGTCACGGAACGGCGCACCAAGGACCACATCGACCGGCTGGCCGCCCTCGTGGGCGCTCCGGTTCGTGAGGGCGCGCCCGCATGACGGAGGACACGCTCACGGTCTTCGAGCGCTCCAAGCCCGGCCGGCGGGCTTTCGTCGTCACCGACGAACGACGTCCCGGAGGTACCGGTCGAGGAGCTCCTGCCCGCGGGAATGGCGCGCGAGCGCCCCGCCGAGCTGCCCGAGATCTCGGAGCCGGAGCTGGTCCGGCACTACACGACGCTCTCGTCGAAGAACTTCCACCTGGACGAGGGCTTCTATCCGCTCGGCTCCTGCACGATGAAGCACAACCCGAAGCTGCACGAGCGGGTGGCGGCGCTGCCCGGCCACGCGCGGCTGCATCCGCTTCAGGACCCCGAGTACGCGCAGGGCGCGCTCGAGCTGATGTGGAACCTCCAGGAGGCGCTCGCCGAGGTGGCCGGCCTGCCGCACGTCTCGCTCCAGCCGAGCGCGGGCTCCCACGGCGAGCTGGCCGGCCTGCTGCTCACGCGCGCCTACCACGAGGACCGCGGCGAGCAGCGGACCAAGGTGCTCACGCCGGACACCGCGCACGGCACGAACCCGGCGACGGTGACGATGGCGGGCTACGAGGTCGTGAAGGTGGGCACCGCGCCCGACGGCGGGGTGGACGTCGACGACCTGCGCGAGAAGGCGGGCGACGACGTGGCCTGCCTGATGCTCACGAACCCGAACACGCTCGGGCTGTTCGACCGGAACATCGAGGAGATCGCGCGCATCGTGCACGACGCGGGCGCGACGCTCTACTACGACGGCGCGAACCTGAACGCGGTGATGGGGATCGCCCGCCCGGGCGACATGGGCTTCGACATCGTCCACTTCAACCTGCACAAGACGTTCACGCAGCCGCACGGCGGAGGGGGTCCGGGAGCGGGGCCGATCGCGTGCTCCGACCGGATCGAGCCGTTCCTGCCGGTGCCGCAGGTCGTTCGCCACGGCGATCGCTTCGACCTCGACTACGAGCGCCCGAAGTCCATCGGAAAACTGCGCGGCTTCCAGGGCAACTTCGGCGTGTTCGTGCGCTCGTACGCCTACATCCGCTCGCTCGGGCGCGACGGGCTGAAGGACGTGTCCGAGGTGGCCGTCCTCAATGCCAATTACCTGAAGGCGCTGCTGGCGGCGCCCGGCATCGCGGAGTACCTCCCGATCGCCTTCGACCGAACCTGCATGCACGAGTTCGTCGTGTCCGGGTCGGGCGCGAAGGAGAAGCTCGGCATCCGGACGCTCGACATCGCGAAGCGGATGCTCGACCACGACGTGCACCCGCCGACCGTGTACTTCCCGCTGCTGGTGGACGAGGCGCTGATGATCGAGCCGACCGAGACCGAGACGAAGGAGCGCCTCGACCACTTCGCCGAGGTGGTGCGCGCGATCCTCGAGGAGGCGAAGGAGGACCCCGAGGTGGCCCGCACGGCGCCGCACACGACCCCCGTCCGCCGCCTCGACGAGGCCGGCGCCGCAAAGCGCCCCGTGGTCCGCTGGCGCCCCGTGGACGAGAACCCGGGCGACCCGGAGCGGGCGCAGAAGGCGCCGGCGAGCGGCTCGGGGGCGATGTAGCTCGCCGAACGGCGGCGGTGAGGGGGTCGGCCTCCGGGGGGTTCCGCCGCTTATGCCGGATATGCCGGCACAAACGACGGAGCACCCCCTCATTGCCCGTCGTTTACGGCGCCGAGGCTGAAGGGCACGCAACGAGTGTGAACGGAGCGCGACGAGCGTGAGCGGTCTCGGCGGCATCGCGCCGCAGGAGCGCGACACCTCGCGGCGGCGGGACCGGCAGGCCGCGGCGGTGCTGGCGGCCACCTCGTTCGTCTCGATGTTCATCTTCTTCCCGCTCGGCCTCGTGATCGGGCTGGTCGCGATGGGCTACGCGCACGTGTCCGGGGCCCGGATCGCGTTCTGGGCCGCGCTCGCGATCGTCTGCGTCGGGCTGCTCGCCGTGATCCTCGGGCTCGACACGGACTTCGACAGCGGGCTGTTCCGGGCTTAGAGTCCGGGCCATGGCTGACGCTCCCGCCGGCACCCTCGCAGAGCAGGGCATCACTCCCGAAGAGCTGCGACTCGCCGCCCGCAACCACGGTCTGCCGCTGGAGGCGCTCCGCGAGCCGATCACGCCCGCCGGCCTCCACTACCTGCTGATCCACTACGACATCCCGGCGGTGAGCCCTGAGGACTTCCGCCTGGAGATCACCGGGGCGGTCGAGCGGCCAACGACGCTCACCCTCGATGCCATCGAGAAGCGGCCGCGCATCGCCCAGCCGATCACCTTCGAATGCGCCGGCAACGGCCGCGCCCTGCTCGAGCCGCGCCCGCTCAGCCAGCCGTGGCTCACCGAGGCGGTGGGCACCGCGGAATGGGGCGGCACGCTCCTCGCGCCGCTGCTCGAGGAGGCCGGCGTGACCGAGGGCGCGGTCGAGGTCCTCTTCACCGCCCTGGACCGCGGCGTGGAGGGCGGCGAGCCACAGACGTACGAACGGTCGCTGCCGCTCGCGGAGGCCGGCAACGCGCTCCTGGCCTACGAGATGAACGGCGCGCCGCTGCCGCCGCAGCACGGGTTCCCGCTCCGGCTCGTGTTGCCCGGCTGGTACGGCATGCAGAACGTGAAGTGGCTCACGCGGATCACGGTCCTGACGGAGCCGTTCACCGGCTTCCAGAACTCGGTCGCCTACCGGATGTACGACGAGAACGGCGAGCCGGGCGAGCCCGTGACGCGGATGCTCCCGCGCTCGCTCATGGTCCCACCCGGCGTGCCGGACTTCATGACGCGCGCGCGGCATGTGAACCCCGGCCCCGTCGCCCTGACGGGCCGCGCCTGGTCCGGATACGGCGGCATCGAGAGGGTGGAGGTGTCCACGGACGGAGGCGTCCACCTTCGATGCTGCCGTTCTGGACCCGGAGCTCGGCCCGCACGCCTGGCGCGGCTGGAGCGCCGAGTGGAACGCCGAGCCCGGCGAGCACGTGATCTCGAGCCGCGCCACCGACTCAGCGGGCAACACCCAGCCGCTCGAGCCGCCCTGGAACCTCAAGGGCTACGCGAACAACGCGGTGGAGCGGATTCCGGTCGTCGCGTGGCTGCGCCCTAGACTGGCGCGCCCGTGCGCATCTTCAGCGGCATCCAGCCGACCGGGCGCAAGCACCTCGGCAACTACATCGGGGCGATCCGGGGCTACCTCGAGGGCCAGGAGCGGGGCGATCCGGCGATCTACTGCGTCGTCGACCTCCACGCGACGGGCGTGGCGTACGACCCGAAGGCGCTGCCCGGCTACGTGCTCGACACGACCGCGATGCTCATGGCCGCCGGGCTCGACCCCGAGCGCTGCATCCTGTTCCGCCAGTCCGACCTGGCCGAGCACTCGGAGCTGTGCTGGCTGCTCTCGTCCGTGACCGCGTACGGCGACCTCCAGCGGATGCACCAGTTCAAGGACAAGGCCGAGCGCGAGCAGGAGCTCGTTCGCACCGCGCTCTTCCTCTATCCGGTGCTCCAGGCGGCGGACATCCTGCTGTACCGGGCGAACGAGGTGCCGGTGGGCGAGGACCAGCGCCAGCACGTCGAGCTCGCGCGCGAGATCGCCCGGCGCTTCAACTCGACCTACGGCGAGGTGTTCGTGGAGCCCGACGTCGTGGTCCCGGAGACGGGCGCGCGCATCATGGATCTCCAGGACCCCACGGCGAAGATGTCGACGACCTACGGGAGCGAGGCCGGGCTCGTCTACATCGACGACGAGCCCGACGCGATCCTGAAGAAGGTCAAGCGGGCGCAGACCGACTCGGGGAGCGAGGTCACGCGCGGCCCTGACAAGGCGGGCATCACGAACCTGATCGACATCTACGCGGTCGCGCGCGGCGTGTCGGCCGAGGACGTGGAGCGCGAGTTCGACGGCCAGGGCTACGGCGCGTTCAAGCAGGCGGTGGGGGAGGCCGTGGCCGAGCTGCTCGGCCCGGTGCGCGAGCGCTACGCGGAGCTGCGGGCCGACGAGAAGCTGCTCGAGCAGGCGCTCCAGCAGGGCGCCGACCGCGCCCGGGCGATCGCCGTGCCGGTGATGGCGGAGGTGCATTCCGCCATGGGACTGGGCACGCGGTCGTAGCGTCCGGAACCGCGCGCTAAAGAAATGGCTTGTGATTCCGATCACAAGGCATATGAAGGCGAAGGCGCTCGACCGCCCGCTGGTCCGGCCGCTCCTGATCGTCCTGCTTGCCGCGCTTGCCTGGACGATCTGGGCGACCGACGTCGGCCTGACCCTCTGACCGGGGTCCCGTCTAGTCTCACCGGCGATGTCCATCGCCGCGCTCGACCTCGACCTGGAGGTCTTCAACGGGCCGTTCGACCTGCTCCTGACGCTCGTGCTGAAGGAGGAGATCGACCTGCTCGAGGTCGACCTCGCCGAGGTCGTGCTCGCCTACGTCGAGCACCTCGAGCGCGCGGGTGAGCTCGACCTCGAGGCCGCCACCGAGTTCCTCGTCCTGATCGCCGCGCTGCTCGAGCTGAAGTCGCGGCTCATGCTGCCCGCGGACGACGAGGAGGGGCTCGACATCGAGCCGATGGAGGCCGCGGAGGAGCTGCTCGCGCGGATGCTCGAGTACCACCGCTACCGCCAGGCGGCCCAGCACCTGCGCGAGCGGCTCGAGGCCGAGCACGGCTACCGCTACCGGAGCGCGCCGCTGCCGCCCGAGCTGCGGCGCATCTCGCTCGAGGTGGCCGAGGCGGCGTACGAACCCGAGCGGCTCGCCGAGGCGATCGGCGACCTGCTCACCGTGCCGCCGCCGCTCGACCTGCGCCACGTGCGCCGGCCGGCCGTCTCGGTCGAGGCGCGGCTCCGTCACCTCCGCGACCTGCTGTCGCGCCGCGCGCCGTTCTCGTTCGACGAGGCCGTGCAGGGCGCCGACCGGCTCACCGAGGCCGTGACCCTGTTCGCGCTGCTCGAGCTCTACAAGGCGGGGGAGGCGAAGTGGGAGCAGGAGGTGCCGTTCGGGCCGATCACGGTGGTGCCGTCGCCATGAACGAGCTGGCGCGCACCGTCGAGGCGCTGCTGTTCCTGTCGCCGGAGCCGGTGTCCGTGGAGCGGCTCGCCGATGCCTGCGAGGTCGGCGAGGGCGAGATCGTGGAGGCGCTCGCGCGGCTGCGCGAGCACTACGCCGAGGGCTACCGCGGCGTCGTCCTGCGCGAGGTGGCCGGCGGCTTCACGCTCGCCACCGACCCCGTGGCCGAGCGCGCCGCGCGGCGGCTGCTCGCCCGCCCGCGCACCCCGCCGCTCACGCAGGCCCAGGCCGAGTGCCTGGCGATCGTGGCCTACCTCCAGCCGGTGTCGCGCCCGGAGATCGCGCGCATCCGCGGCGTGGCCTCCGAGTCGGCCGTCGGCACGCTGCTCGAGCGCGGCCTGATCGAGGAGTCCGGGCGCTCGCGGTTCGGCGCCACCATGTACCGGTCCACCGAGCTGTTCGAGAAGCTGTTCGGCCTCTCCGGGCTGGACGACGCTGCCCGATGCCGGCCGCTTCGACCCGTCGCCCGAGGACGAGGGCGACATCCGCGAGCGCCTGCTGCGGGCGGGCGAGCAGCGCGCGAAGAACCTCGCCGGCTAGCTCGCGGCGAGCTCGAGCCGCGGCCCGGTGAAACCGGCCGCGGCATCCTGGAGGATCGAGAGCATCGCGTCGCTGGCCGGCGAGTGGAAGGCGCCGGCCATCCGGGCGGCGTACACGCGTCGCTGCGGAGCGTCGCTGAGCGCCCGCGCCACGGCTCCGGGATGAAGGGCCGTGAGCGCCATTCGCGGCATCAGCGTCACGCCCACGCCGCCGGCCACGAGGGCCTGAGAGGCGAGCGTGTCGTCGGCCTCGAACGCCACGCGCGGCTCGAAGCCGGCCTCGCGGCACGTCGCGGAGGTGATCAGGCGGCAGCCGTTGATGGGGGTGGAGACGATCCACGACTCGTCGGCAAGGTCCTTCAGCGCGAGCCGGCGGCGGCCGGTGAGCGGGTGCGCCGCGGGCAGCAGCGCGTCGTAGCAGTCGTCCATCAGGTGGGTCAGCTCGAGCTCCGGCGTGAGCGTCATCGCCGGGTGGTGGTACAGCAGCGCGAGGTCCACCTCGCCGGCCTTGAGCATGGCCGCCGCCTCCGCGGGCTCCGCCTCGCGCATCCCGAGCTCCACCTGCGGGTGGCGCTCGTGGAAGGCGGCCACCGCGCGCGGCACGACCGTCGCGCCGGCGCTCTGGAAGCAGACGAGCCTCAGCCGCCCGCCGCGCAGCCCCGCGATCGCCGCGAGATCCTCCTCGGCGGACTCGAGCCGGGCGATGATCGCGTCCGCGTGCCCAACGAGCACCGAGCCCGCCTCGGTGAGGCGCACGCCGCGCGGGAGCCGCTCCACGAGCTGCGTGCCGGTCTCGCGCTCGAGCGCCGCCACGTGCTGGCTCACCGCGGACTGGGTGAAGCTCAGCGCCTCTGCCGCGGCCGAGAACGAGCCCCGGGCGGCCACCTCGCGCAGCACCTTCATTCGCCGTACGTCGAGCATCAGCACAGCTTATCGGCGTGTCAAGCAACTTTCATTGGGACTAATGGGAGCCATCTGCGAAGCTGATGGCGATGTCGCGTCGCTCGGCCCTGATGCTCCTGCTGCTCAGCGCTTTCTGGGGCGCCTCCTACCTCTTCATCAAGGTCGCTCTCGACGACGGCGTGGCGCCCTGGGCGGTCGTCTCGTCGCGCACCGCGCTCGCGGCGCTGGTCCTGCTCCCGCTGGCGATCCACATGGGCGTGCTCGGCAGCCTCCGCGGGCGGCTGGGCGCCGTCTTCGTGCTGTCGATGGTGCAGGTGGCAGTGCCGCTCAGCTTCATCGCGCTCGGTGAGGAGCGGATCTCCTCGTCGCTCACCGGGATCCTGGTGGCCACCGCCCCGATCTTCACCTTCCTGCTCGCGTTCGCGCTCACCGGCGAGCAGCGGGCCAGCACCTCGAGCCTCGTGGGCGTGGCGATCGGGGTCGTGGGCGTGGGCATGCTGCTCGGCGTGGACGCCGGCGGCGGGTCCGAGGCGCTCGTGGGCGGCATGTTCATCATCCTCGCGGCGTTCGGGTATGCCGTGGCCGCCTGGTACCTGAAGCGGAACCTGGGCGGGGTCGAGCCGGTGGCCACCGTGGCCGGCACCCAGGTGATCGCGGCGCTCGTGACGCTGCCGCTCGGCCTGACGCACGTGCCGGAATCGGTGCCGAGCGCGGAGGCGATCGCGTCGCTCGTGACGCTCGGCGTGATCTGCACCGGCTTCGCCTTCGTGCTGTTCCACTCGCTCGTCGCGTCCGACGGGCCCGGGAAGGCGTCCCTCGTCGGCTACATCGCGCCCGTGTTCTCGACCTTCTACGGCGTCGTCCTGCTCGACGAGAGCTTCACGGGCGCCACGCTCGCCGGGCTCGTCCTGATCCTCGGCGGATCGTGGCTAGCGGCGGGCGGCCAGCTGCCCGCACGCGGCCGCGATGTCGCGGCCGCGGGTGAGTCGCACGGTGGCGCGCACGCCGCGTGCCTCGAGGCCGGCCCGGAACGCCGCGATCGCGTCCCGGCCTGAGCCGCGGTAGCCCGACTCGGTCGGGTTGTACGGGATCAGGTTGACCTTGAAGGCGCGCCGCGGCTCGAGCACGTCGGCGAGCGCCACCGCCTGCTCGTAGCGGTCGTTCACGCCGTCGAGCATCAGGTACTCGACGAACACCTGGCGGCGGCGGCGCTCGTGCCAGCGCCGGCACGCGTCGAGCACGTCGCTCAGCGGGTAGCGGTCGTTCACGGGCATCAGCTCGGAGCGGAGCGCCTCGTCGGCGGCGTGGAGCGAGAGGGCGAGCCGCACGGCCGGCCCCTCCTCGGCCATCCGGTCGATGCCGGGGATCCAGCCGACCGTCGAGACGCCGATGTTCGAGTGCGCGATCCCGACGTCCGGGAGCCGCTCGCACGCCGCCAGCACGCTGTCCAGGTTCATCAGCGGCTCGCCCATCCCCATGAACACGGCGTGGTTCACGTCCTCCTTGCGGCGGAAGTGGAGCGCCTGGTCGAGGATCTCGGACGCGGTGAGGTTGCGGCCGAAGCGCATCGCGCCGGTCGCGCAGAAGGTGCACGTGAGCGGGCAGCCGGACTGGCTCGACACGCACAGCGAGCGGCGGCCGTCCCGGTAGCGCATGAGCACCGCCTCGACCGGGCGGCCGTCGTGCGTCTCGAAGAGCGCCTTCTCCGTGCCGTCGGAGGCGAGCGACTCGTGCACGAGGCGGAGCGAGGAGAACGGGACCTCTCCGGCGAGCCGCTCGCGGAGGTCGCGCGGCACGTTCGTCATCTCCTCGTACGAGCCGGCCCCGCGCGCCGCCCACTCCCAGACCTGGCGGGCGCGGAAGGAGGGCTCGCCGTCCGCCCGGAGTCGCTCGCTGAGTAGGCCCAGGTCCATGGCCACTGAAAGGTAGACCCGCCGCCCGCGTAGCCTCCCCGCATGCGCCTCGCCAAGTTCCTCGCTCACGCGGGCGTGGCCTCCCGGCGGGCCGCCGAGGGCATCGTCGCCGAGGGGCGCGTGACGGTCGACGGCGAGACCGTCACGGATCCGGCGCGCGATGTCGACGAGACGCGCACCGTGGAGGTCGACGGCCGCCGGGTGGAGGCCGAGCCGCACGAGGTGCACGCGCTCAACAAGCCGGCGGGGGTCGTCTCGACCGCCCGCGACACCCACGGGCGTCCGACGGTGGTCCAGCTCGTGCGGTCGCGGCGGCGGCTCTACCCGGTCGGGCGGCTCGACGCCGACACCACCGGCCTGATCCTGCTCACGAACGACGGCGAGCTGGCGGAGCGGCTCACCCACCCGCGCTACGGGGTCAAGAAGGTCTACCGCGCGCGGGTGCGCCGCCGCGCCTGTCGCCCGCGGTCGCTCGAGGCATTGAAGGAGGGCGTGGAGCTCGAGGACGGGCGCACCGCTCCGGCACGTGTGCGGCAGCTCGGCACGGGGCGTGGTGGAGCTCACGATCCGGGAGGGCAAGAAGCGCCAGGTGCGCCGGATGGTCGAGGCGGTGGGGCACCGGGTGGTCGAGCTCGAGCGGGTGGCCTTCGGGCCGCTCGGCCTGCGCGGCCTCGAGCCGGGGAAGAGCCGCCGGCTGACCAGGGCCGAGGTGGAGCGGCTGCGCCGGGCGACCGCCGAGCCGCCCGGGTGGGCGGCCCCGAGGTAGCGGATATGGCAACCGCGTGGTGGGACTCGAGCGGCCAGCCGATCCCGCCACCCGGCTGCCAGACTGTTGCGCCGCATGAAGCTGCGCGCGCTCCGAGGCGCCACCACCGTCGAGGCCAACGAGCCGGACGCGATCCTCTCCGCGACCGAGGAGCTCGTGCGCGAGGTCATGGAGCGCAACGCGCTCGAGCCGGACGCGATGGTGAGCTGCATCTTCACCTGCACCGACGACCTCGACGCGGAGTTCCCGGCCGTGGCCGCGCGGAACCTCGGCCTCTCCGCGGTGCCGCTGCTGTGCGCGCAGGGAGATCGACGTTCCCGGCGCCCTGCCCAGGGTCATCCGGCTCCTCCTTCACTGCTATGCCGACCCGGACACGCCGCCGAAGCACGTGTACCTGCGCGAGGCCGAGTCGCTCCGGCGCGACCTGAAGGGCGCGCAGTGACCGGCCTCGAGTTCAACTCTCGCGTGCGCGACATCCCGGTCTACCCGGCCGCGTCCACCTACGCCTTCGACGGCGAGCTCGTGAAGCTCGCGTCGAACGAGACCCCGTTCGCGCCGCACCCGCAGGTGCTCGAGGCCGTCGAGAGCCAGCTCCGCACGCTGAACCGCTATCCCGACCCGGCCAAGGCCACCCTTCGCCGGCGTCTCTCGGACCGCACCGGCGTTCCGAGCGGCCGGATCGCGATCGGCAACGGCTCCTGCGAGCTCCTGCTCGCGGCCGCCGACGCGATGCTCGAGCCCGGCGCCGAGCTCGTCTACGCGTGGCCGTCGTTCTCGATCTACCCGCACCTGGCCGCGATGTCCGGCGCACGGGCGATCACGGTGCCGCTGAACGACGCCGGCGAGCACGACCTCGAGGCGATGGCGCGCGAGGTCACCGGCGCCACCCGGACGCTGATCGTCTGCAACCCGAACAACCCGACCGCCACCGGCATACCGCCGGCCGCGATCGACGCGTTCGTCGCGGAGCTCCCGCGCCACGTGGCGGTCATCCTCGACGAGGCCTACGTGGAGTTCTCGACGCTCCAGGACCCGGACGAGTCGCTCGACCTCCTGGGCCGGCACCCCAACCTGATCCTCCTGCGCACGTTCTCGAAGGTGTACGGCCTGTGCGGCCTGCGGGTCGGCTACGCGCTCGGCTCCGAGGAGTTCCGGCTCGCCGTGGACCGCGTGCGGCAGCCGTTCTCCGTCAACGCGCTCGCGCTCGGCCGCCGCGACCGAGGCGCTCAACCATCAGGACGAGGTGGAGCGGCGCGTCGAGCAGACCGCCATCGAGCGGCTGCACGTGGAGTCCGAGCTCCAGGAGCGCGGCCTCGAGACCACCGACAGCCAGGCGAACTTCTCCTGGGTGTCGCTCGGCGACCGCGACGAGGACGAGGTCGTGGACGGCCTCGCGCAGCGCGGCGTGATCGTCCGCGCCGGCCGCGCGCTCGGCGACGAGGGCTGGATGCGCGTGACCTACGGCACCCGCGGCGAGAACGACCGCTTCCTCGCGGCGCTGGACGAGCTGCTCTGAGCCTGGTACAAACAGCTGCAGTGACGCCGCGCTCTCATCACTGGTACTACCGATTTAGCTAGGCGTCCGGCGTCGTCCACGACGCCGCGCCACACAGCGCCGTGCCGGTGATCGACTTTGAGAGGCTTTAGGGACAGATGATGATCGTGATGAAAGAAGGGGCGACGCAGGCGGAGGTCGACGCCGTCGTCCGCCGCGTCGAGTCCGTCGGCGCTCAGGCCCACATATCCGCCGGCGAGCTCGTGACCGTGATCGGCGCGATCGGCGACCGCGAGCACGTCGCGAACCTCGGGCTCGAGGGCGCGCCGGGCGTCGACCACCTGGTGCCGATCCTCAAGCCGTACAAGCTCGCGTCGCTCCAGTACCGGCGCGAGCAGCGAACGGTCCTCGAGATCGACGGGCCGGCGCATCGGCGGCGAGCACTTCGCGACGATCGCCGGGCCGTGCACGGTCGAGTCGCGCGAGGTGCTGCTCGACACCGCCCGCACCGTGAAGGACGCGGGCGCCCAGTTCCTGCGCGGCGGCGCCTACAAGCCGCGCACCTCGCCGTACTCGTTCCAGGGACTGGGCGAGGCGGGGCTGCGGCTGCTCGCCGAGGCGAAGGCCGAGACCGGCCTGCCGATCGTGACCGAGCTGATGGACGTGCGCGACCTCGAGCCGGTGCTCGAGGTGGCCGACGTCGTCCAGCTCGGCGCGCGCAACATGCAGAACTACACGCTGCTCACCGAGGTCGGGCCGGGCGGGGAAGCCGGTGCTGCTGAAGCGCGGGCTGTCGGCCACGCTCGAGGAGCTCCTGATGGCCGCGGAGTACGTGCTGAAGGAGGGCAACGAGCAGGTGATGCTCTGCGAGCGCGGGATCCGCACCTACGAGCCGAGCTACCGCTTCACGCTCGACCTGATGGCCGTGCCGGTGCTCCGCGAGCTGACCCACCTGCCGATCGTGATCGACCCGAGCCACGCGGCCGGGAAGCGCTCGCTCGTGGAGCCGCTGTCGCTGGCGGCGGCGGCCGCGGGCGCGGACGGCATCATCGTCGAGATCCACCCGAGCCCGGAGGAGGCCGTCTGCGACGGCCCGCAGGCGCTGTACGCGGACGACTTCGCGCCGTACCTGCGCAAGCTCGAGGCGGCGGCGGAGCTGGCCGGCAAGCAGTTCTCCGACCGTCGGGTGACGCCCTAGATGCGGATCGCCGTCCTCGGCGTGGGGCTGATCGGCGGCTCGATCGGCCTGGCCGCGAAGGAGCACGTGGACGGCGCGGAGGTCGTGGGCTTCGGCCGCGACCCGGACCGCCTGCGAGCGGCGCGTGGAGCGCGGCGCGATCGACAGCGCCGCCGGCTCGCTCGAGGAGGCGGTGGAGGGCGCCGAGCTGTGCTTCGCCTGCGCGCCGGTGGGCGTCCTGCCCGACCTCGTGCGCGCGGCGCTCGACGCGTCCGGGCCGGACACGCTCGTGACCGACGTCGGCTCGACGAAGCAGGACCTCGTCGGCCGGATCGGCGACCCGCGCTTCGTGGGCGGCCACCCGATCGCGGGCGCTGAGACCGCCGGCGTGGAGCACGCGCGCGCCGACCTGTTCCAGAACGCGGTCTGGTACCTCACGCCGCACGAGCAGTCGGGCGGCCTCCTGTACGAGCGGCTGCACCGCTTCGTGGTGGACGTGGGCGCGCGCCCAGTGGCGGTCGACGCCGAGACGCACGACCGGCTCGTGGCCGTCTTCAGCCACCTGCCGCACGTGCTCGCCAACGTGCTCGCGAGCCAGGCGGCCGCGCGGCTGTCCGAGCACGGCGAGGCGCTTCGCCAGGTCGGCCCGAGCTTCCGCGACATGACGCGCGTGGCCGGCGCCAACACGGCGATGTGGAGCGACATCTACCGCTCGAACCGCGCGGCGATCGTCGAGGAGATCCGCCGCTTCCGCGCGCGAGCTCGACGAGGTGGAGCGCCGCCTCGAGGCCGGCGACGTGGAGGACTGGAACGACCGCGCCCGCGACGACCGGCGCGTGCTGCTCGAGTCCGCCGCGACGGGCGGGCCCGTGCACGAGCTTCGCCTGACCGTCCCGAACCGCCCCGGTATCGTCGCCCA
The DNA here is from genome assembly GCA_963741455.1 of uncultured Thermoleophilaceae bacterium. Classification (GTDB taxonomy): domain Bacteria; phylum Actinomycetota; class Thermoleophilia; order Solirubrobacterales; family Thermoleophilaceae; genus JACVRW01. Next base: position 181,266 of record CAVUIF010000002.1, on the reverse strand, counting down.
GGTGGCGCTCGAGCTGGGCAGGGCAGGGGTGAACATCCTCGACATGGCGCTCGCGCCCGCGTCCGACATGCGGACCGGCGCGATGAGCCTCTGGATCGCGGGCGACGCCGAGGCCGACCGCGCGCGCGAGCTGATCACAGGGCTCGGCTTCCCCGTCGGCGGCGAGTGACGACGGCGCGCTTCGAGCCGGACGGCCCGCTGCGGGGCGACTACACGCCGCCGGCGGACAAGTCGATCACCCACCGCGCCGCGCTGTTCGCCGCGATGTCCGACGAGCCCGTGACCGTGCGGAACTTCCTCGACTCCGAGGACACGCGCTCCACGCTCTCCGCCGTGCTCGCGCTCGGCGCCGGAGTCGAGGAGGAGGCCGGCGACTGCGTGCTGATCCGCGGCGTCGGCCTGCACGCGCCGCTCGAGGCCACCGGAGGGCCGCCTGAACGTCGGGAACGCCGGCACGCTGATGCGGCTCCTGCCCGGCTGGCTCGCGGGGCAGCCGGGCGGCGTGTGGACGCTCGACGGCGACGCCTCGATCCGGCGCCGCCCGGTGGACCGGATCGCCGAGCCGCTGCGCCTGATGGGCGCGGCGGTGGAGGCGAGCGACGGCCGCTTCCCGCCGTTCACGGTCCGCGGCGCCGAGCTGACGGGCATCGAGTACGAGCTGCCCGTGGCGAGCGCACAGGTGAAGTCGTGCGTCCTGATCGCCGGCATGCACGCCTCGGGCGCCACGAGCGTGATCGAGGGCACCACGAGCCGCGACCACACCGAGCGCCTCCTCCGCCGGGCGCGCGTGCCGTTCGAGCGCGACGGCGGGCGCATCACGGTCGAGGCAGGTGGACGAGCTCGAGCTCGACGAGGTGGTGGTGCCGGGCGACCCGTCGTCGGCGGCCTTCGTCGTGGCCGCCGCGATCCTCGTGAGCGGCTCGCGCGTGGTGGTGAAGGACGTGGGCCTCAACTGGACGCGCACCGGCTTCTTCCGGATCGCCGAGCGAATGGGCGCGGTGATCGTCGGCGAGCTCGAGGAGCCGGGCACGGAGTCGGACGAGGAGCCGCGCGGCGAGCTGGACGTGGCGTCGGGCCCGCTCGAGGGCACGGTCGTGGAGCCGGACGAGGTGCCGCTCGCGATCGACGAGCTCACGCTGGTCGCCCTGCTGGGCGCGCACGCGGAGGGAGAGACGGTCGTGCGCGGCGCCGAGGAGCTCCGCCTGAAGGAGTCGGACCGGATCGCGGGCGTGGTCGAGGGGCTGCGCGGCCTGGGCGCCGACATCGAGGCGCACGCCGGACGGCTTCGTCGTCCGCGGCGACGGCTCGCCGCTCCGGGGCGGCACGATCGACGCCCGGGGCGACCACCGCATGGCGATGCTCGGCGCGGTGGCCGGGCTCGCCTCGGTCGAGGGCGTGGAGGTGATCGGGATGGAGGCCGCAGCGGTGTCCTATCCGGGCTTCGAGCGCGACCTCCGGGCGCTGTTGTAGCTTCCGCACCGTGTACGACTGGCTCCTCTTCCTCCACCTGCTGGCCGCCTTCCTGCTGGGCATCACGGTGGTCATGTACAGCGCGGTCGCGCTCGGCTCGGCGCTGGGCGGGCGGGCCACCTTCGTCGCCGACCGCTGCTGGGACGTCGGCGGCCTCGGCACGCTGATCCTCGGCATCTGGCTGGCGCTCCACCTCGACGAGTACGAGATCTGGGACGGCTGGATCATCGGCGCGATCGTGCTCTGGCTCATCGCCACCGGCCTCGGCGAGACGGTGCGCAAGCGGCTGGCCGACGGTGAGACCGCCGCGGTCACGACGATGCACTGGCTGCGCACGCTCACGGTGGTCGGGCTGCTCGTGCTGATGGTCTGGAAGCCGGGCGCATGAAGCTCGCCCTGTTCCTTCACGTGCTGAGCGCGATCACGCTCGTCGGCAGCCTGGTGCTGGTGGCCACCTCCGTCGCGGGCCACAACATCCGGCTCGGCCTACCGCGCGCTCCTCATCGGCGCGATTCCGAGCTGGATCGTGATGCGGGTGGCCGCACAGTGGGTCTTCTCCGAGCAGGGCTGGGACGAGGTCGATCCGGAGCCGGCGTGGATCGAAATCGGGTTCATCACGTCCGAGGCCACCTTCCTCCTGATCATCGCGGCGACGGTGTGCGCATGGCGGGGCTCGCGCCGGGAGAGCGGCGGCGGGCTCCGTACGGCCACGCTCGTCCTGACGGGACTGGTGCTCGCGGCGTACCTCGTGGCCATCTGGGCCATGACCACCAAGCCCACGTAGCCTGTCGCGCCATGGTGGTGGCGATCGACGGGCCCGCGGGGGCGGGGAAGAGCACGGTCGCGCGCGCTCTCGCGCGCGCGCTCGGCTTCACCTACCTCGACTCGGGCGCGATGTACCGGGCGGTCGCGTTGATGACGGGCCGGCACGGCGGCCCGGCGGCCGAGCGCGCGCGCGAGCTCGAGATCGTGCTCGGCGAGCAGGTGCTCGCGAACGGCGAGGACGTGACCGAGGCGATCCGCACGCCGGAGGTGTCGGAGGCGGCGTCGGAGGTGGCCACGGACCCGTCCGTGCGCAAGGAGCTCGTCAAGAAGCAGCGCGAGCTGCTCGCGAGCGGCGACTGGGTGGCCGAGGGCCGCGACATCGGCACGGTCGTGGCGCCGGACGCCGAGGTGAAGGTGTACCTGACCGCCTCGCCCGAGGAGCGCGCGCGGCGCCGGGCCGACGAGCTGGGCACGGACGTGGAGACCGTGCTCCGCGACCAGACGCTGCGCGACGCCCAGGACATGGACCGCGAGCACTCGCCGCTCGCGATGGCGCCCGGCGCGATCGAGCTCGACACGAGCGGCCTCGGGCGTCGACGAGGTCGTCGCGCGGATCGTGCTGCTGGTAGAGCAGAAGCGATGAAGCGCCCAACGGTCGCGGTCGTCGGCTATCCCGAACGTCGGGAAGTCGACGCTCGTGAACCGGCTGTCGGACACGCGCGAGGCGGTGGTGCACGAGGACGCGGGCGTCACGCGCGACCGCAAGGAGATCGACGCCGACTGGAACGGCGTGGGCTTCACGCTGATCGACACCGGCGGCGTGGACTTCGCGGGCGAGCACCAGATGGCGGAGGAGATCCGCCGCCAGGCGCTGATGGCCCTGAACGAAGCCGACCTCGCCGTGCTGGTCGTGGACGCGCGGGCCGGGCTGCGCCCGGGCGACGCCGAGCTCGCCCGCGAGCTGCGCGGCGGCGACGTGCCGGTGATCGTGGCCGCCAACAAGGTGGACGACGGGCGCCAGACCGGGCTGGCCGGCGAGTTCTACGGCCTCGGGCTCGGCGAGCCGATGCCCGTGTCGGCCACCCAGGGGCTCGGCACCGGCGACCTGCTCGACCGGATCGTGGAGCGGCTCCCGCGCGGCGGCGAGGAGCAGGAGGAGGTCACGCGGCTGGCGCTGATCGGGCGCCCGAACGTGGGGAAGTCGTCGCTCGTGAACCGGCTGCTCGGCGAGGAGCGCGTGATCGTGACCGACGTGGCCGGCACCACGCGCGACTCGATCGACACCCGCATCGAGTTCGAGGGCCGCGAGGTGATCCTCGTGGACACCGCCGGCCTGCGGCGGCGCACGAAGGTCGCGGGCACCGTGGACTACTACGCGCAGCTCCGCTCGGAGCAGGCGGCCGGAGCGCGCCGACGTGGCGATCGTCGTCTGCGACGCGAGCGAGGGCGTGACGAGCGAGGACCTGCGCGTGGCCGAGCTGGCCATGAAGCAGAAGTGCGCGACCGTGATCGCGATGAACAAGTGGGACATCACCGAGACCGACCTCGAGCACGCGAAGGCGCGCGTGGGCCGCAAGCTGCGCCAGCGCCCGCAGGTGATGGCGGTGTCGGCCACCACCGGGCGCGGGCTGAAGCGGCTGGTGGCGGAGGCGCTCTCGCTGGCCGACCGCTCGGCGCAGTGGATCCCCACGCCGGAGCTGAACCGCTTCGTGTCCGACCTCCAGGCGATCCGCCAGCCGCCGGCCGTGCGCGGGAAGCGCCTGAAGATCTACTACATGAGCCAGTTCGAGACGAAGCCGCCCCGCTTCGCGATCCAGGTGAACAACCGCGGCCAGGTGACGCGCGACTACGCCTACTTCCTGGAGAACCGCCTGCGCGAGCGCTACCGCCTCGAGGGCGTGCCGCTCGTGATCGACTTCAAGACGTCACGGGGGCGAAGCGAGCGGTGAAGTGCCGCAGCACGGGCGGCTCCTCGACGATCCGGAAGCCGCGCAGCTCGTCCGCGTGCGCGGCCACGTGCTCGCACACCTCGATCACGTAGTCCACGTGCGACTGCGTGTAGGTGCGGCGCGGGATCGCCAGCCGCACCAGGTCCATGGGCGCGGGCTCCTCGGACCCGTCGGGCTTGCATCCCGAACATCACCGTGCCGATCTCGCAGCCGCGGATGCCGCCCTCGCGGTAGAGGGCCACCGCCAGCGCCTGGCCCGGGTACTCGAGCGGAGGGATGTGCGACAGCATCGCGCGGGCGTCGATGTAGACGGCGTGGCCGCCCACCGGCAGGACCACGGGGATGCCCGCGCGGTCGAGCGCCTCGCCCAGGTACTGCGGTCGAGCGGATGCGGTAGCGCAGGTAGTCCTCGTCCACCGCCTCGCGAAGGCCCTGGGCGATCGCCTCCATGTCCCGGCCGGCCATCCCGCCGTAGGTCGGGAAGCCCTCCGTGAGGATCAGCAGGTTGCGGCAGCGCTCGGCGAGCTCGTCGTCGTTCAGCGCGAGCCACCCGCCGATGTTGCCGAGCGGGTCCTTCTTCGCCGACATCGTCATGCCGTCGGCGAGCGCGGCCGTCTCGCGCACGATGTCCGGCACGGGCGTGTCCGCGTAGCCCTCCTCGCGCAGCTTCACGAACCAGGCGTTCTCCGCGAAGCGGCACGCGTCGAGGAAGAGCGGCACGCCGGCCTCGGTGCACGCCTCGCGCACCGCGCGGACGTTCTCCATGGAGACGGGCTGGCCGCCGCCGGAGTTGTTCGTGAGCGTCAGGAACACGACCGGCACGTCGCGCTCGGCCAGCACCCGCCGCAGCGCGTCGACGTCCATGTTGCCCTTGAACGGGTGCCGCGAGGACGGGCACGTGCGCCTCGGCCACCGGGATGTCGAGCGCCTCGGCGCCCGTGAACTCGACGTTCGCGCGCGTGGTGTCGAAGTGGGTGTTGTTCGGGATCGTCCTGCCCGGCCCGCCGATCGCGCTGAAGAGGATCTTCTCGGCGGCGCGGCCCTGGTGGGTCGGGATCACGTGGTCGAAGGGGAACAGCTCGCGCACCGCGTCGCGAAAGCGGAACCACGACGCGGACCCCGCGTAGCTCTCGTCGCCGCGCTGGAGGCCGGCCCACTGCTCTGAGCGACATCGCGCCGGTCCCGGAGTCGGTCAGCAGGTCCACCAGCACGAGCGGGCCCGGTACGCCGAACAGGTTGTAGCCGGCGCGCTCGAGCTCGTGCTCGCGCTCGGCGCGAGTCGTCATGCGGGTCGGCTCCACGGAGTGGATCCGGAACGGCTCGATGATCGTCCGAAACTCGTGCATTCGACCCTGCTTACCCTTACCCTCATTCCATGAGCCCCGTGCTCACGGCCCCGGTCGAGGCTCCGCCCGGCCCGCCGCCGCGGCCCGGATTCCTCGCAGTCGCCTGGGCCACGTTCCTCGGTTACTTCTTCTCGGCCGTGGTGCTGCTCCTGGTCGGGCTCCTCCTGTGGGCCGCCGGCGTCGGCGTCCTCGACGCCGGGGGCGCCGCCGGTCGCGGACTGTTCTATCGCTACGACACCTGGAGCTGGGCCGCGGAGGCGTGTGCCGCGATCCTGATGACCGGCTTCACGGCGCTGCTCGTGGGCAGCTCCCTGAACGCGCGCACCGGCTGGGAGGTCCCGTTCGGCACGACCTTCGCGACGCTGCTGCTCACCGGTTACGCGCCGGCGCTGGCGCTCACTCCGCTGTACGGCGCGACGGCCGTCGTGTCGCTCGTCCTGGCCGCGCTCGTCCTCAGGTGGCGCGCCCGGCCCTCGGGCGCCGAGCCGATGACGCCGCTCGGGCAGGTGCCGCGCCGGTTCCGGCGGGCCGTGGCCATCGGGCTGGCGGTGGCTGTTCCGCTGATGGCCGGCTACGTCGTCGCGTACGGCCTCACGCACCCGCTGCGCACCGACCGCACCGTGTCCAGCGAGAAGCGCTCCTTCGCGCACGAGCCCGGGGACCGGGTGCTCTACTCCTTCAGGATCGACAACATCGGCCGCTCTGTCGTCAGCGACCTCGAGCTGGTCCGGACGGAGGGAAGCCCCGCGATCCAGGTCGAGCGCGTGGGGAGCGTCAGGCATGGCGTGATCACGGACGAGGACCAGCTCGAGCCGGTCGCGCGCATGGAGCTCGGGCGGGACGACTTCGACGAGGAGATGGTTCTCGTGCTGCGCCAGGGCGCGTCGTGCCCGACTCCGGTGGCGAAGCTGGACGCCGTCTGGGTGCGCTACACGGTGCTCGGGATGCGGCACGAGCAGCGCATCCCGCTTGTGCGGGGACCCTTCGTTCGATGCCGCTAGGCTTCCCCGCCTCATGACGACGCAGCAGTTTTCAGACAACGAGTTCCTGTTCACCTCGGAGTCGGTCACCGAGGGCCATCCGGACAAGGTCGCGGACCAGATCTCCGACGGCGTGCTGGATGCCGTGATGGCCGACGACCCGACCGGGCGCGTTGCCTGCGAGACGCTCGTCAACACCGGGTTGGTGGTGGTCTCGGGCGAGATCTCGACCGAGACCTACGTGGACATCCAGGAGGTCGCGCGCGAGACGATCCGGAACATCGGCTACGTGGATGCCGACCTCGGCTTCTCGGCGGACTCGGTGGCGGTCCTGAACGCGATCGACAAGCAGTCCCCGGACATCGCGCAGGGCGTGAACCAGGCCTATGAGGCCCGCACGGACGCCTCCGACGACGACGAGCTCGACATCGCGGGCGCGGGCGACCAGGGGATGATGTTCGGCTACGCGTCGAACGAGACGCCCGAGCTGATGCCCCTGCCGATCGCGCTGGCGCACCGGCTGGCGAAGCGGCTCGCGGACGTGCGGAAGGCCGACGTGGTCCCGTACCTCCGCCCGGACGGCAAGACCCAGGTCTCGGTCCGGTACCGCGACGGCAGGCCGGCCGAGATCGAGAAGCTGCTCATCTCGACGCAGCACAGGGAGGGCGCGGAGTCGCTGATTCCCGACGACCTCTGGGAGCACGTGGTCGAGCCGATCCTGCCGAAGGACCTCTACGACGCGGGCAAGCTGCGCGCGGCGTTCCTCGTGAACCCGACCGGCCGGTTCGTGATCGGCGGCCCGGTCGGCGACGCCGGCCTCACCGGCCGCAAGATCATCGTCGACACCTACGGCGGCATGGCCCGCCACGGCGGCGGCGCGTTCTCGGGCAAGGACCCGTCGAAGGTGGACCGCTCGGCGGCCTACGCGGCGCGCTACGTGGCGAAGAACGTGGTGGCGGCGGGCCTCGCCGACAAGTGCGAGGTGCAGGTGGCGTACGCGATCGGCGTGGCGCACCCCGTGTCGGTCATGGTGGAGACGTTCGGCACCGAGAAGGTGCCGCGGGCGCAGATCGCCGGCCTCGTGGACGAGCACTTCGACCTCCGGCCGGGCGCGTTCCGCGCGTATCTCGACCTGCACCGGCCGATCTACCAGAAGACCGCGGCGTACGGCCACTTCGGCCGCGACGACCACGACTTCACCTGGGAGAAGACCGACAAGGCCGACACGCTGCGCGAGGCCGCCGGCCTCGGCGCACGGGAGACGGCTCCGGCCTAGCCGGTCTCCTCCGCGGGCCTGACGCGGAAGACGTCGACGCTGCCGCGGACGCCCTTGAAGCGGCGGCTGCCCGCGGCGGACCAGTTGTAGCCGTCGCCCGACGGCATCGCGGACCTCCTTGAGTCGCCACGACGGTGCCGCGGCGCGCGAACGACGTGAGCCGGGCGGCGAGGTTCACGGGCCGTCCGTACCAGTCGCCGGCGCGTGCGAGCGCCTCGCCGAGGGCCACGCCGCCGCGCAGCAGCGGCGCTCTCGTCCTGTGAGCGCTCCACGAGGCGCAGCACCGCCTGCACGACCGGGGCGGGCTCGGGGGCGACGAGCATCGCGGCGTCGCCGATCGTCTTCACGAGCCGGACGGGCGGCTCGACGGCGTCCGACGACCGCGCGCTCGAAGCGCCGCACCACGGCGCCCACGTCCTCCGGGCCCACGTCCTCGCCGAGCTTGGTGAAGCCGACGATGTCCACGAAGCCGACGGTGACCGGCTGCGCGCCCGCCAGCCGGCCGCTCTGGAGCTCGGCCTGGCTGATGACCGCCTCGCGCATCTGCTCGCGCAGGCGCAGGTTGAACATCTGCTCGAGCGTCGGGCGCGGCGAGCGGCCCCAGGTTCCGCAGCGTCTCGGCGTAGCGGAGGCCGAGGTCGCGCTCGGTGTCGCCCGGCTGCAGCAGTGCCTCGCCGAAGACCGACGTGAACGTGGCCGCGATGCTCGCCATCGCGCGGCTCATCACGGAGGTGAGCTCGAGGAAGGACTCCTTGGCGAAGGCCGGCGTCGAGCAGCATCTTGGCGCTGCTGCGACGAGCTCCATCTCCTCCTCGGTGATGGCCCGCTCGCCGGGTCCGCGCACGGGCATGCCGAGCGCGCGCGCCGCCTCGTCCAGGAGATCGCTCGCCGAGGCCGGTCTGCTCGGCCAGCTCCTCCCGGGTGTACAGGGTGCCCTCGCCGGCGAGCACGCGCTCGATCGGGAGCAGCGCCAGCCGGTCGTGCGCCGCCGCCTCGCGCAGCTCGTCGAGGGTGAAGCCCTCCTGCTCCAGCGTGCGCAGCAGCTCGAGCCGCGCGTCGCGGTCACTCGCTCCGTCGAGCAGTCCCTCGGCCTCGAAGTCGATCGGCACCGCCCGAATGGTGCCTCAAGAGGCCGCGAGCCGTGTCCGATACCGCTCGCATGCCCCATTTGCTGCGCCAGCGGACCGTTTCGCTGCTCGGCCTTCTGGCCGGGTGTGCCGTCGTGCCGGCCGGCATCGTCCACCTCTTCGGGCGGAACGAGGTGCAGGTCGACGGCGCTGTTCACTTCCTCCCGATCGCGATCAGCGCGGGGATCGCCGCCGCGGCGGCCCTCGCGCTCACGGTCTTCGGCGCCCGCCAGGGCGACGGCCGCGCGGTGCTCGTGGGCACGGCCTTCTCGTCGATGGCGGCGCTCCTGTCGATCCACGGCCTCACGACGCCGGGCTTCCTCGTCGAGGACAGCGGCCTCGTGGGCTTCTCGGGCGCGCTCACGCTCCCGGTGGGCGGCGCCGTGCTCGCCCTGTCGGCCATCCCCGAGCTGCGCCGGCCGAGCGCGGTCCGGCCGCTGCTCTGGCTCCAGGGCGTGCTCGTGACGGGCATCGTCGCGCTCGGGGTCGCGGGGATCCTCGTGCCCTCGCTCGTGCCGGACGTGCCGGAGCCGGCCAGCACCGCGGCGTACGTCGTGCTCGGCTTCGGGCTGCGTCTTCTACGGGACGCTCGCCGTGCGCGCCGGGCGCACCTACCTGCTCACGCGCCGGTTCGCCGACCTGGCCGTCGTCTACGGACTCGTGCTGCTCGCGGTCTCGCTCGTTCCCGGCCTGCTTCTGACCTTCATGGACCTCGGCTGGTGGCTCGGCCATGCCTGGGAGCTGGTGGGCATCGCCCTCGTGGGCGTGCCGGTGGCGCTCGACCTTCACCGCGGCGCCCAGTCCCGCCCGCTCGCCGGCGACCTGCGCGCGAGCGAGCTCGTGAGCGCGGCCGACGCCTTCATGGGCCCGACCGTGCGGGCGCTGCTCGTGCGGCTGGCCGAGAAGGACGACTACACGGCCGAGCACACTCGCGCGGTCGCGCTGCGCGCAGTCCAGGTGGGCGAGGAGCTCGGGCTCGCGCCGGCACGGCTCCGCGAGCTCGCCATCGGCGGCCTGCTCCACGACGTGGGCAAGCTGTCGGTGCCCGACGAGATACTCCAGAAGCCGAGCGCGCTCACGGACGAGGAGTACGGCGAGATCAAGCTGCACCCCGAGCGGGGCGCACGGCTCGTGCGCGAGCTCGGGTTCTCCGCGCAGGTCGCGCGACTGGTGCTGGATCACCACGAGCGGCTCGACGGGGGCGGCTATCCGCGCGGCCTCGGGGCGCCGGACCTGGACATCGAGACGCGCATCCTGTCGATGTGCGACGTGTTCGACGCCCTCATGGCGAAGCGGGTCTACCGCGAGGCGTGGACGCTCGAGGAAGCGCTCGCGCTGCTCTCGAGGGAGGCGGGGAGGACGTTCGACCGCGCCTGCGTCGACGCGCTGGAGCGGGTTCTCCGGCGCGAGCACGAAGCCGGCTCGCGCGCCGCGGCCTGAGCGCTGCCTCACCCGTCGTCCGGGCCTGCCCGTAGCTTCGGGGACGTGATCGCCAAGGTCGAGCCGCTCACCCCTGCGCGCGGCCTGCGCGGGCCGTTCGACTACCGCCTCGGCGGGGCGCTGGAGGGCGTCGGCGTGGGCAGCATGCTGGTGGTGCCGTTCGGGCGGCGGCGGCTGCTCGGCGTGGTCGTGGACGTGGCCGCGGACGAGCGAGCTGCCGCCCGAGCGGCTGGTCGAGCCGCTCGCGGCGCTCGAGGCCGACGTGCCGCAGTCGCTCGTGCGCGCTCGGGCTGTGGGTGGCGCGCGAGTACGTCTCGACGCCCGCGCGCGGCCTGGCGCTCGTGCTGCCGCCCGGCACGGGCACCGGGGCGGGCCGGCCGCTGCGCCCGAGGCGCTCGCTGCGCGCCGCGCTCACGCCGGCCGGGGCGGCGGCGCTCGCCGAGGGCGCGCGGATGGGCGCGCGCCAGCGCGGCGGCGCTCGAGGCGCTCGCGCGGCGGCGCCGCTCGGCGCGGCGGCGCTGGCGCGCCGCGCGGGCTGCGACCACTCGACGCTGCGCCGCCTCGAGCGGCGCGGCCTGGTCCGGCTCGAGAACGCCGCGGAGGCGCCGCGGCGGCCGCGCAGTCGACGCGCGTGGGCGCGCGGCCGGGCGCGGTGGCGCTCACCGCGGCGCAGGCGGCGGCGCTCGCCGGCGATCGAGGCGCGGCTCGACGGCGCGGCGCGGACGCGCGCCGCTGCTGCTCGCACGGCGTCACCGGCAGCGGCAAGACCGAGGTCTACCTGCGCGCGGTGGCGGCCGCGCTCGAGCGCGGCCGCTCGGCGATCGTGCTCGTGCCCGAGATCGCGCTCACGCCGCAGACGGCCGGCCGCTTCGTCGAGCGCTTCGGCGACGCGGTGGCGGTCATGCACTCGCGGCTCTCGCCGCGCGAGCGCTACGACGAGTGGTGGCGCATGCGCCGCGGCGAGGCGCGCGTGTGCGTCGGGCCGCGCTCGGCGGTGTTCGCGCCGTTCGACGACCTCGGGCTGATCGTCGTCGACGAGGAGCACGACGCGCTCCTACAAGCAGGAGGGCGACCCGCGCTACGACGCGCGCGTGGTGGCCGAGCGGCGCGCCGCCGAGCGAGGGCGCCCTGCTGCTGGCGGGCAGCGCCACGCCGCGGCCGGAGAGCATGCGTGCGCTACGAGCGCATCGAGCTGCCGCGAGCGGGTCGACGGCCGCGGGCTGCCGCCGGTCGAGCTCGTGGCGATGGCGGGCGCGGCGGGCCCGCTCCACGAGCGCACGCGCGAGGCGCTCGACGACGTGCGCCGGCGCGGGGAGAAGGCGATCGTGCTGCTGAACCGGCGCGGCTGGTCGAACTTCCTCTCCTGCCGCGCCTGCGGGCGCGTCTGGGAGTGCCCGGACTGCGACGTGACGCTCGTGCTCCACCGCGCGGCGGCGCGAGGTCGCGTGCCACCACTGCGGCCACCGCGAGCCGGTGCCGCGCGACTGCCCGGACTGCGGCTCGGTGTCGGTGGCGCGCCACGGCGCGGGCACCGAGCAGCTCGAGCGCGAGCTGGAGGAGCTGGTGGCGCCGCTGCCGGTGTTCCGGCTCGACGCGGACGTCGCGGCCGCCGGCCGGGGTCGGCGACGGTGCTGCGCCGCTTCGACGCGGCGCCCGCCGGGCGTGCTCGTGGGCACGCAGATGGTCGCGAAGGGCCACGACTTCCCCGACGTGACGCTCGGCGTCGTGCTCGACGCCGACGCCACGCTGCGCTTCCCCGACTTCCGCGCCGAGGAGCGCACGTTCGCGCTCGTCGCCCAGCTCGCCGGCCGCAGCGGCCGCGGCGAGCGCGGCGGGCGGGTGATCGTGCAGGCGCTCGACCCGGACGCGCGCGGCGCTGCGCCACGCCGCCGCGCACGACGCCGAGGGCTTCCTCGCCGGCGAGCTGCGCGCGCCGCGAGGCGCTCGCGCTACCCGCCCTACGGGCACCTGATCCGGGTGGTCTGCTCGTCGGCCGAGCCCGGCCCGGAGCTCGCCGCGGCCGACGGCGGTCCGCGAGCTGGTCGACGGCCGCCGGCGTGCCGGTGCTCGGTCCGGCGCCGCTGTTCCGCCGCCAGGCGCGCCACCGCGCCCAGCTCGTGGTCCGCTCGCCGCGAGCGCGACGCCCGCGATCGCCGCGGTGCGCGCGGCGGTCGAGGCGGTGGCCGCCGACCGCGAGCACGCGGGCCGCGAGCTTCGCGGTCGACGTGGATCCGCAGTAGGCGCGGTACCGACTCGGCGCGCTAGACTCGGCCGATGGACCGGCGAGCCGAGTGACGAGCGCGACCGACGACCGAGCACGACGATCGCGGGCGAGGACGAGGAGCCGCCGCCGCTCGATCCCGAGGTCGAGGCGCGCCGCGTCGCCGCGATGTCGTTCATCCGCCGCCTCGGCGACCCGGTGCTGAAGTCGCAGCGCCACGCCGGTCGACCGCTTCGACGACTCGCTGCGCCGGCAGGTCAGCCGGATGGCCGGGATCATGAACGACGCGCTCGGCGTCGGGCCTCGCGGCGCCGCAGCTCGGGCATCTCGCAGCGGCTGCTCGTCTACCGGGTCGGCCCCGACGCGCCGCTGATCGCGCTCGCCAACCCCGAGCTCGAGTGGTCGAGCGACGACCAGCGAGACGCTCGACGAGGGCTGCCTGTCGATCCCCGGCGTCACCGTCGACGTCGAGCGCCCGGTGCACGTGCGCGTGCGCGCGCTCGACGAGGAGGGCGAGGAGCGCCTGGTCGAGGCCTCGGGCCTCGAGGCGCGCGTGATCCAGCACGAGATGGACCACCTGGACGGCGTGCTGATCCTGGACCGCACCACCCGCGACGAGCGCAAGCGCGCGCTGCGCGAGCTCGCGACGAAGCGCGCGAGCGCGGCGCGCGAGCGCAGAGCAGCGAAGCGGCCTAGCCGCGCTCGAGCTTCAGCAGCTCGTCGTACGCCGGCAGCGTCAGGAACTCCACGAACTCGTCGCCGCTCAGCGCGACGCGCTCGAACAGCGCGCGCGACAGGTCGGGGCGGCCCTCCCGCTCGAACCACTCGTCGTCGCCGATCTCGGCGCGGATCCGCTCCAGCTCCTCGGTCGCCAGCTCGCGCACCAGCTCGGGCGTGATCGTGCGGCCGTCGTCGAGCGTCGCGCCGTGGCGGATCCACTGCCACACCTGGCCGCGGGAGATCTCGGCGGTCGCGGCGTCCTCCATCAGCCCGTAGATCGCCGGCCGCGCCGTTGCCGCGCAGCCACGACGAGATGTACTGGATGCCGACGTTCACGTTCGAGCGCAGGCCCTCCTCGGTGACCTCGCCGGGCGTGGCGGGCCACGTCGAGCAGCTCGTCGGCGCCGACGTCGACACGTCGTCGCGCTGCCGGTCGACCTGGTTGGGCCGGTCGCCGAGCACCTCGTCGAACGCCTCCGTGGCCACCGGCACCGAGTCCGGGTGCGCGACCCAGGTGCCGTCGAAGCCGTCGCCGGCCTCGCGCTCCTTGTCGGCGCGCACCGCCTCGAACGCCTTCCGGTTCGCCTCCTCGTCGGTGCGCGTCGGGATCACCGCCGCCATGCCGCCCATCGCGTGCGCGCCGCGCGCGTGGCAGGTCTTCACGAGCAGCTCGCGTGTAGGCGCTGCATGAACGGCACGGTCATCGTCACCTCGGAGCGGTCCGGCAGCACGAACTCCGGCCGCGACCGGAAGCGCTTGATCGCCGAGAAGATGTAGTCCCAGCGGCCCGGCGTTCAGCCCGGCGGCGTGGTCGCGCAGCTCGTACAGGATCGCGTCCATCTCGAACGCGGCCGGGATCGTCTCGATCAGGACGGTCGCCTTGATCGTGCCGCGGTCGAGGCCGAGCGCGTCCTCGGCGATCAGGAAGGCGTCGCGCCAGAGCGCGCGCCTCGTGGTGCGACTCGAGCTTCGGGATGTAGAAGTACGGGCCCGCGCCGCGCTCGAGCAGCTCCTCGGCGTTGCGGTGCACGTAGAGGCCGAAGTCCATGAACGCGCCGGCCACCGGCTCGCCGTCGACCTGCAGGTGGCGCTCGGGCAGGTGCAGGCCGCGCGGGCGCACGCAGCAGCACGGCCGGGTCGTCGTCGAGCTCGTAGTGCTTGCCGTTCTCGTCGTGCTCGATCGTGCCCGCGGATCGCGTCGGCCAGGTTGACCTGGCCGCCGACCATGTTGCGCCCAGGCGGGCGAGTTCGAGTCCTCGAAGTCGGCCATGAAGCCGCGCGCGCCCGAGTTGAGCGCGTTGATGACCATCTTGCGGCTCGGTCGGGCCGGTGATCTCCACGCGCCGGTCCTGGAGCGCGGCGGGCACCGGGGCCACCGTGAAGTCCTCGGGCGCGCGCGACGAACTCGAGCGTCTCGCCGGCGTCGAGCTCGCGCCTGGCGCTCCTCGCGCGCGTCGAGCAGCTCGCGGCGCCGGCCGTCGAGCTCCTCGTGGAGGCGGCCGACGAGCGCGAGCCCGTCGTCGGTGAGCACCTCGTCCTAGCTGGTCGGGGCTTGCCCTGATCTCGATCATCACGATCGCGTCAGCTTCTTGTAGGTGATCCGATGGGGTCTGTCCGCCTCAGTACCCAGGCGCGCCCTTCGGTTCTCCTCATATGCCTCGAAGTTGCCCTCGAACCAGGTGACCTGCGAGTCGCCCTCGAAGGCCAGCACGTGCGTGGCGACGCGGTCGAGGAACCAGCGGTCGTGCGAGATGATCACCGCGCAGCCCGCGAACGAGAGCAGCGCCTCCTCGAGCGCGCGGAGCGTGTCCACGTCGAGGTCGTTGGTCGGCTCGTCGAGCAGCAGCAGGTTGCCGCCGCGGCGCAGCAGCTTCGCGAGGTGCACGCGGTTGCGCTCGCCGCCCGACAGCGCCCCGACCTTCCGCTGCTGGTCCGAGCCGCGGAAGTTGAAGCCGGCCGCGTAGGCGCGCGAGCTCATCTCGCGCTCGCCGACCTTGATCTGGTCGTAGCCGTCCGAGATCTCCTCCCAGACGGTCTTCTCCGGGTCGAGCGCGTCGCGCGACTGGTCCACGTAGGCCAGCTCCACCGACTCGCCGAGCCGGAGGTCGCCGCCGTCCGGCTCCTCGTCGCCCACGATCATCCGGAACAGGGTGGTCTTGCCGGCGCCGTTCGGGCCGATCACGCCGACGATCCCGGCCGGCGGCAGCGTGAACGAGAGGTCCTCGATCAGCAGCCGGTCGCCGAAGCCCTTGCGCACCTCGTCGGTCTCGAGCACCACGTCGCCGAGCCGCGGCCCGGCCGGGATGTGGATCTGGACCTGGTCGAGCTTGACGCTCTTCTCCTCGGCGAGCAGCGCCTCGTAGCGCTTGAGGCGGGCGCGGGCCTTCGTGCGCCTGCCCTTCGGGGACTCGCGCACCCACTCGAGCTCGCGGGCGATCGTGCGCTGCCGCGCGCCCTCGCGGCGCTCCTCGTGAGCGAGCCGCTCCTGCTTCTGCTCGAGCCACGCGGTGTAGTTGCCCTTGAACGGCAGCCCGCGGCCGCGGTCCAGCTCCAGGATCCAGCCGGCCACGTTGTCGAGGAAGTAGCGGTCGTGGGTCACCGCGACGACCGTGCCCTTGTAGTCCTCGAGGTGCTTCTCGAGCCAGGCCACCGACTCCGCGTCCAGGTGGTTCGTGGGCTCGTCGAGGAGCAGCAGGTCGGGCGCGGCGAGGAGCAGCCGGCAGAGCGCCACGCGGCGGCGCTCGCCGCCGGAGAGCGTGTCCACGTCGGCGTCGCCGGGCGGCAGCCTGAGCGCGTCCATGGCGATCTCGAGCGTGGTGTCGAGGCTCCAGGCGTCGGCGGCGTCGATCGCGTCCTGGAGGCGGGCGAACTCGCCCGCGGTCTCGTCCGAGTAGTTCGCCGCGAGCTCGTTGAAGCGGTCGAGCATGTCGCGCAGCTCGCGCACGCCGTCCTCGACGTTGCCGCGCACGTCCTTGGTCGAGTCGAGCTGCGGCTCCTGCTCGAGCAGCCCGACCGTCGCGCCCGGCGCGAGCTGAGCGTCGCCGCGGAAGTCGGTGTCCTGCCCGGCCATGATGCGGAGGAGGGTGGACTTGCCGGACCCGTTCGGGCCGAGCACGCCGATCTTCGCCCCGGGGAGGAAGCTCAGCGAGATGTCGTCGAGCACCTTCTTGTCGGGCGGATGGACGCGGGACAGCTTGTACATCGTGAAGATGTATTGAGTTGACATGAGCGGCCGAGGATAGGGACAGGTCTCAGCGGTCGAGCACGGTGAGGTCGAGCGCGCGCAGCCGGTCGACGTCGGCGAAGAAGTCCATCGCGACGATCCGCCGGTTCCTGACCGTCATGGCTGCCACCGCGAACGGCTCGCCGTTCCGCATGACGACCATTCCGGCGACCGCGTTGACGAGCGCCGGCCGCATGTCCAAGTCCAGTCGCGCGAAGCCCACCGCGCGGCCCGCGACCGCCTCCGCGCCTCGAAACTCCCGAGGCACCCCGCCTCGGTCCGTTCGCAGCACCACGTCGGGGTCGAGCACCTCGAGCAGCCCCTCGAAGTCGCCGCAGCGTGAGGCGGCGAGGAAGGCGTCGACGACCTGGCGCTGGGTCTCGATGTCGGCATCGGGCACGGTGCGCTCTCCCTGGACGCGCCGGCGCGCGCGACTGGCCAGCTGGCGGGCGCTCTCGGGCGAACGGTCGACGATTGGTGCGATCTCGTTGAACGGCACACCGAAGACGTCGTGCATCACGAACGCAAGCCGCTCGGCGGGTGTCAGCGTCTCCAGCACGACCAGGAGGGCGAGGCCGACCGAGTCACCAAGGAGCGCCTCGTGCTCGGGATCCGTCCCGTCCGCGCGGTCCACTATCGGCTCGGGAAGACGCACGTCGAAGGGGCTCTCCTGCTTCCTCGAGCGGGCGCGGAGCATGTCCAGGGACACCCGGGCGACGACAGTCGTGAGCCACCCGCCGAGGTTCTCGATCTCGTCGGCATCGGTGCGGCTCAGCCGCAGCCACGCCTCCTGCACCGCGTCATCCGCCTCGCTCAGCGAGCCGAGCATGCGGTACGCCACGGACCTCAGGTGAGCGCGATTCGCGTCGAACCGATCGGCCAGGTACTCGCGCTCGTCCACCTCGTCCCCTCTCGTCCGTCAGTCATGGCAGTGCTTGGGTTGCGCGGGAGGGACCCAAGCCGCCGTGGGGCGCGCGCTTCCGAGCTGCCGGATCGCTCGGCCGGCTGCCCGGATCCCGCGCCACGCCCTGGCGAGGATGGCAGCAATCCCCGCGAGGACGACCAGTGGGACCACGAACGGGAGCACCGCGACGACCGTCAACAGCAGGAGCGGGATCGCCAGGGGGAAGAGGGCGAACGTGAGGACCCCGATCCCCGTCGCAGCCGCGGCGGCGCCGGAGAACCAGTCGGAGTCAAAGCCAGTGAAACCCATGTCGAGTCTCCTTCGGTCAAGCGACAGCAGGGCCGCGTTTGCATCGTCACCCCGTTGACGTGCGCCGCGACCCCGATGTGACCGATCGCGGATCGTTCGCTGTCACATCGCGCCGGTCGAGCTCGTCAAAGGAATGACGACGACATTCGACTCGCGAGGAGGCTGACCGTGGCCCAGGCCTTACGACATCCCACGAACCCCCACCACGCCCGCCGCTGGCTGATCCTGGGCGTCATCGCGCTCGCGCAGCTGATGGTGGTCCTGGACGTCACCGTCGTGAACATCGCGCTCCCCTCGGCCCAGGCTGACCTTGGATTTTCCGACGAGAGCCGGCAGTGGGTGATCACCGCGTATGCGCTGGCGTTCGGGTCTCTGCTCCTGCTCGGCGGGCGGATCAGCGACATGATCGGGCGCAAGTGGACGTTCATCGCGGGCCTCCTCGGCTTCGCGGGGGCCTCGGCGATCGGCGGCGCCGCGCCCAGCTTCGAAGTGCTGGTTGCTGCCCGCGCGGTGCAGGGCGCGTTCGCCGCGTTGCTCGCCCCGGCCGCCCTGTCGATCGTGACGACGACGTTCACAGACCCCGGCGAGCGTGCCAGGGCGTTTGGCATCTACGGAGCGATCGCGGGCTCCGGCGCCGCGGTCGGCCTGCTGCTCGGCGGATTCCTGACCGAGCTGCTGTCGTGGCGCTGGACGATGTACGTGAACATGGCGTTCGGCGTGCCCGCCGCGGTCGCGGGATTCCGGCTCCTGACGAACCAGCGTCCGGCGCACCGCGAGCGGATCGACGTGCCGGGCGTGCTCGCCGTGACGAGCGGCCTGTTCGCGCTCGTCTACGGCTTCGCGAACGCGGAGATGCACGGCTGGGGCGCCTCGCTGACGGTGGCGATGCTCGCCTTCGGCGTCACGGCGATCGCGGGGTTCGTCGCGCTGGAGCGGCGCGTCGCGAACCCGCTGCTGCCGCTCGAGGTGGTCCGCGACCGCAACCGCGGCGGGGCCTTCCTGGCAATCGTCATCGTCGGGGTGGCGACGTTCGCCACGTTCCTGTTCCTCACCTACTACCTGCAGCAGACCCTGGGGTTCTCGCCAATCGAGACCGGGCTGGCCTACCTGCCGATGGTCGCGATGGTCATGGTTGCCGCGACGACCTCGTCAACGCGCCTTCTTCCCCGCGTCGGTCCCCGGCCTCTGGTGCCGACCGGGCTTGCGCTCGGCGCGGCGGGAGCCACCTACCTCACCGGGATCGAGGTCGGCTCCTCATACGCTGGTGCCGTCCTGCCCGGCATCATGGTCATGGGCCTCGGGTTCGGCATGATCATGGCGCCGTCGTTTGCCACCGCCACGCGCGGAGTGGCTCCAGGGGACGCCGGAGTCGCCTCGGCGCTGGTCAACACCTCCCAGCAGGTCGGCGGCTCACTCGGCGTGGCGCTGCTCTCGACGCTGTTCGCCGGCGCGGTGAGCGGCTTCGTTCCGGCGGCCGGCACGCCGGTCGCGCTGGCCCGGGCCGAAGCGGCGGTACACGGCTCCACGGTCGTGTTCTGGTGGGCAGCCGGAATCCTTGCCGCCGGCTCGATCATCACCGCGTTGCTGTTCGAGGGCCGGGCAGCGGAACGCGGGGCGAATTCAGCCGATCGAGCGAGCCAGGAGCTCGATTGGGTGGAGCACCGGCAGCGAGCGGCCTAGTCGCTCGGCGTGCGCGGTGATCTGGAGCGCGCACCCCGGGTTCCCTGCCACGACTGCCTCGGCTCCCGTCTCCAGGAGGTTACGCGCCTTGCGCTCGCCCAGCTCCGCGGCGGGCTCCGGCTGCACCAGGTTGTAGATCCCGGCGGAGCCGCAGCAGAGCTCCCACTCGGCCGGCTCCACCAGCTCGATGCCCGGGATCCCGCGCAGCAGGTCGCGCGGCTGCGTGCGCACGCCCTGCGCGTGGGCGAGGTGGCACGCGTCGTGGTACGCGACCTTCATGCGCACCTCGCGGCGCTCGGCGCGCGGCTCCGCCTCGGCCAGGAACTCGGACACGTCGCGCACGCGCGCCGCGAACTCCGCCGCACGCGTGGCCCACTCGGGCTCGTCGCGCAGCACGTGCTCGTAGTCCTTCATCGCGGAGCCGCACCCGGCGGCGTTCACGACCACCGTCTCGTAGCGCTCGAGCTCCTCGATGGTCCGCTTCGCGAGCTCCCGCGCCTGCGGGTCCTCGCCCGCGTGGAGCGCGAGCGCGCCGCAGCAGCGCGGCTGCCGCGGCATGTGCACCTCGAACCCCTCCGCCGCGAGCACGCGCGCCGTGGCCTCGTTCACGTGCGAGAAGAACACGCGCTGCACGCAGCCCTGGAGAAGCGCGACCGTGCCGCGCTTCTCGCCCTGCGCCTCGAACCGTTCGGGCAGCCGGGTGAGCGAGCGCTTCAGCGGGGCGTCGGGCGTCATCGCCGCGATGGCGGCGAGCCGCGGCGCGAGCCGGCGGATGCGCTTCCGGCGGGCGAGGCGGGGAAGGCCGAGCTTGTGGGCCGCCGCGGCGCCGGGCGCGAGCGCGCGGAGGCGGCCGGGGCGCGTGAACAGGCCGAAGATCAGCCGCCGGTGGGCGCGCTCGAGCGGCGGGCGCTCGAAGTTCCGCTCGAGCTGCGGCCGCGCGTCCTCGATCAGCTTGTCGTACTGCACGCCCGACGGGCAGGCGGTCACGCACGCCATGCAGCCGAGGCAGCGGTCCAGGTGGGTCACGAGCGGCGCCGAGATCTCCTCGTGGCCCTCCTTCATCAGGACGATCCGCCCGCGCGGCGAGTCCATCTCCTCGCCCCAGAGCACGTACGTGGGGCAGGTGGGGAGGCAGAAGCCGCAGTGCACGCAGTCCGAGATCAGGTCGAGCTCGGGCGCGCGGGTGGAGTCGTAGCCGCTCACACGCACACCCCGGCGGGGTCGAAGCGCTCCTTCACCCGGCGCATCAGCTCCCGCGTGGGCGCGGGGATCGGCCCCGAGCGGTCGACCTCGAGCTCGGCCGGGTGGTCCTCGACCGCGGCGATGAAGTCGCGGCGGAGCCGCTCGACCGGCACGGCGCTCGGCTCCTCGATCCTGAGCCACCAGAGTCCGAGCGTGGCGCGGCCCACGACCGACGCGTCGAGCTCGTCGGCCACGCGGAGCAGGCTGGGCAGGCGGGTGGGGAGGGCCGACACCTTGATCACGAGCGGGCCGCGCTGGCCGGCGCGCTGCTCGTCCCAGGGCGTGTCGTCGTCCACGATCTCGGTCGCCAGGCCCTCGTCGCGGAGCAGCGCCTCGGCGGCCTCGGCCTGGGGCCGCGGCGAGGCGCCCGCGAAGCGCACCAGCACGGCGCCGGTCCCGGACCGCCAGCGCACGTCGAGCCCGTGGTGCTCCAGCGGCGACCCGGAGACGGCGGCGGTGCCGCGAGCGAGCTCGTCCGGATCGCTCGCGGAGCCGATGACGGTGGATGCCGAGGGCGCGACGGGGTGGAGGCGCACCGACAGCTCCACGATCGCGCCCAGCTCGCCGAACGAGCCCGCGAACAGCTTCGCGATGTCGTAGCCCGCGACGTTCTTGATCACCTTGCCGCCGCTCTTCGCGAGCGTGCCGTCCGAGAGCGCCACGCGCATGCCCACCACGAGGTCGCGCGGCCCGCCGTAGCGGCCGCGCAGCGGGCCGGTGTCGCCGCTCGCCACCACGCCTCCGATGGTCGCGCCGCCGTCGGGCGGGTCGAGCGCGAGCATCTGGCCCTCCTTGGCGAACGTGCTCTGGGCCTCGGCGAGCGGCACGCCCGCCTCGAGCACGGCGGTGAGGTCGCCGGCGTTGTGCTCGAGGATCCCGCTCAGGCCGCCGGTGGAGAGCTCGAGCGTGTCGGGCGGCGCCGGGGCGCGCCAGCCGATCTTCGTGCCGCCGCCCCGGAAGCGCACCGGCGTGCCGCCCTCGGCGGCGGCCGCGAGCACCGAGCAGAGCTCCTCGCGCGTGGCGGGCGCCTGCGCCACGTGCATCAGAAGCGCTCCGCGAGCCCGGCCTGCTCCAGCGGGTGCTGCCTGTACGGGCCCGGGCACCTCGCCGCACAGCCGCGGGGTGGGCATCACCTTCCCGGGGTTCGCGCGGCCGTCGGGGTCGAACGCGCAGCGGAGCCGCTGGAACGTCGCGAGGTCGGGCTCCTCGAACATCGACGGCATGTAGCGCTTCTTGTCGACGCCCACGCCGTGCTCGCCGGTGATCGACCCGCCCGCGTCCACGCACGCCTTCACGATCAGCCCGGCCAGCTCCTCGGCACGCTCCGCCTCGCCCGGCTTGCCGCCGTCGTAACAGACGAGCGGGTGCAGGTTGCCGTCGCCGGCGTGGAAGACGTTCGCCACCTGGAGGTCGTGCTCGGCGGCGAGCTCGTCGATCTTCCCGAGCACCTCGGCGAGCCGCGTGCGCGGGATCACGCTGTCCTGCACGTAGTAGTTCGGCGCGATCCGGCCCATCGCCGCGAAGGCGGCCTTGCGGGCGCGCCAGATCAGGTCGCGCTCGGCCTCGTCCTGGGCCACGCGCACGCGAGTCGGCGCCGGAGCACATCTCGATCACGTGCTCGAAGCGGGTCTCGCACTCGGCCTCCGAGCCGTCGAGCTCGACGACGAGCGCGGCGCCCGGCGTCCACCGGGTAGCCCGGCCTTGGTGGCGCCCTCGGCCGCGCGGATCGAGAGGTTGTCCATCATCTCGATCGCTCCCGGCACGATTCCCTCGGAGACGATCGCCGACACGACCTCGCCGGCCTCGCACGGTGGAGCCGAAGAAGGCCACGAGCGTGCGCACGTCCTCGGGCTTCGGCACCACGCGCAGCCAGATCCTGGTCGCGATGCCGAGCGTGCCCTCCGAGCCGACGAACGCGCCGAGGAGGTCGTAGCCGGGGTGGTCCAGCTCGGGCCCGCCGAGCGTCACCTCCGAGCCGTCCGGGAGCACGACCTCGAGGCCGGTCACGTAGTTCGTCGTGAAGCCGTACTTGAAGCAGTGCGCGCCGCCGGAGTTCTCCGCCACGTTGCCGCCGATCGTGCAGACGATCTGGCTCGACGGGTCGGGCGGGAAGAAGTGCGTGGGCGCCACGGCCTGCGAGACGGCGATGTTCGTGACGCCCGGCTCCACGAGCACGCGCCCGTTCGGGATGTCCACCTCGAGGATGCGGCGGAGCCTCGACAGCGCGATCAGGATGCCCTCCTCGACCGGGAGCGCGCCGCCCGACAGGCCCGAGCCCGCGCCGCGCGCCACCCACGGCACGCCGGCCTCGTGGCACGCCCGCACTACCTGTGCGACCTCCTCCTTCGACCCCGGCAGCACGACCGCCGCCGGGGTGACCGCGTACTGGAGCAGCCCGTCGGACTCGTACGTGGCGAGCTGCCGCTCGTGTGTGACGACGTGCTCGCTCCCGGCGATGCCCTTCAGGCGCTCGACGAGCGAGCCATCTGTCACTTCACGACCATCCAGTCCAATACCGCCGTGGATTGCAGGTACACGAGCGCGCACATCACCAGCATCAGGACGATGCTCCAGCCGACCACCTTACGGAACAGGTCGCCCTCCTGGCCGGCGAGGCCGACCGCGGCGGCGCCGATCGCGAGGTTCTGCGGCGAGATCATCTTCCCGAGCACGCCGCCCGAGCTGTTCGCCGCGGCGAGGAGCGTGGAGTTGATGCCGTTCTCGTTCGCCGCCGTCACCTGAAGCGCTCCGAACAGGGCGTTCGACGACGTGTCCGAGCCGGTCACCGCCACGCCCAGCCAGCCGATCAGCGCCGACAGGAAGGCGAAGAACGAGCCGGCGCCGGCGGCCCACAGGCCGAGCGTGATCGTCTGACCGGACTGGTTCATCACGTAGGCCAGCGCGAGCACCGCGGCAACGGTGAGAATCGCGAACTTGAGCTGGTCGAGCGTCTTGCCGAGCACGCCCACGGCGCGGCCGGGCGAGAGCCCGATCACCGCCATCGTGATCAGCCCCGAGATCAACATGAGCGTGCCGGCTGTCGGCAGCCAGTTGAAGTTGAACACGAGGCTCGAGAGCGGCTCGCCCTCCGGGGTGCGCACGTCGAGGCCGGGCCACTCGAAGGTGGTGGTCCACGGCGACTCGGCGAGCGCGTCCTTGATCGCCGGGATCTGCGACAGCGAGAAGACCGCGATGATGATCGCGTAGGGCGCGTACGCGCGGGCGATGTCGCCCTTCGAGTCCTTCTGCGTGTCGTCGCGGCGCGCGACCTCGCGCTCCATCACGGGGTCGTGCACCGAGGCGCCCGCGGCGGCCGGGCGGCCGAAGCGCCCGTCGGACGGCTCGGCGATGAGCGGCTCGCCCGGCTGCCAGAAGCGCAGGAAGCCGACGATCGCGGCGGTGCTGACGAGCGCGGCGACGATGTCGGTGAGCTCCACGGACAGGTAGTTCGCGCACAGGAACTGGCCGATCGCGAACGAGAGCCCGCCGACCACGGCCACGGGCCATGTCTGGCGGATGCCGCGGCGGCCGTCGACCATTCCGATCAGGATCAGCGGGACGATCAGGGCGAGGAACG
Organism: uncultured Thermoleophilaceae bacterium; assembly: GCA_963741455.1. Taxonomy (GTDB): domain Bacteria; phylum Actinomycetota; class Thermoleophilia; order Solirubrobacterales; family Thermoleophilaceae; genus JACVRW01. The sequence goes on along the minus strand of CAVUIF010000002.1, from coordinate 157,037 downwards.
GCGTCTGGCGGCCGACCATCGCGCCGAGGTCGCCCTTGTCGAGCTCGGTGACCTCGGCGAGCGTGATGATCGGGGTGGCCATCGCGCCGAACGCGACAGGGGCGGTGTTGGCCACGAGCGCGATCGCGGCCGCCTTGATCGGCTTGAAGCCGACGGCGATCATCATCACCGCGGTGATCGCCACGGGCGTGCCGAAGCCGGCGAGCGCCTCGAGCAGGGCGCCGAAGCAGAAGGCGATGATCACGGCCTGGATGCGCTGGTCGGTGGAGACCGCTCCGAACGACCTGCGCAGCACCGCGAAGTGGCCGGTCTCGACGGTCATGTTGTAGACCCAGATCGCCATGACGACGATCCACATGATCGGGAACAGCCCGAAGGCCGCTCCCTCGAGCCCGGACAGGCCGACCTGGTCCGGCGGGCATGCCGTAGACGATCAGCGCCACGAGAATCGCCATCGCGAGCGAGATCAGCGCCGCCCAGTGGGCCTTCATCTTGAGCCCGCCGAGCAGCACGAACAGCGTGATCAGCGGCAGAGCCGCGAAGATCGCGCTCAGTCCGAGCGAGCTAGAGACCGGGTCGAAGTCCTGCGTGTACACGTCCGCCTCCCCTGCAATCGCTTGCAGGCCGGATTGCCCGCCGCCCGCATCGGGGAAACTCTGAAACGGTGCGAGTCGGCCTGTTCGTCACGTGTCTCGGTGACACGCTGTTCCCATCGACCGGGCAGGCCGTGGTGCGGGTCCTCGAGCGGCTCGGCGTGGAGGTGGAGTTCCCCGAGGAGCAGACCTGCTGCGGGCAGATGCACCTCAACAGCGGCTACGCCGACGAGGGGCTGGCGCTCGCGCGGCGGCTGGCCGCCGTGTTCGAGGGCTGCGAGGCGGTGGTCACGCCATCCGCCTCGTGCGCCGGGATGGTGCGCGAGCAGCTCGGCGACGAGGCGCCGCCGGTCCACGAGCTGTCCGAGTTCCTCGTCGACGTGCTCGGCGTCGAGGAGGTGGGCGCGTACTACCCGCACCGGGTGGCGTACCACCCGACCTGCCACTCGCTCCGGAGCCTCCGGCTCGGCGACCGCCCGCAGGCGCTGCTGTCGTCCGTGCGCGGGCTGGACCTCGTGGAGCTGCCCGACGCGCGCGAGTGCTGCGGGTTCGGCGGCACGTTCGCGGTGAAGAACGCCGACGTGTCGACGGCGATGCTCTCCGACAAGGTCCGGAACGTCCTCGACACGCGGGCCGAGGTGCTGTGCGCGGTGGACTCCTCGTGCCTGATGCACATCGGCGGCGGGCTCTCGCGCGGCCGGACCGGGGTTCGCACGGTCCACCTGGCGGAGATCCTCGCGTCGACCGAGGAGTCGCAATGGCCGTAGGCGGCTTCCCGGCGGCGGCAAGGCGCGCGCTCGGCGACAGCCAGCTGCGCGCGAACCTGGCGCGCGCGACCTCCACGATCCGCGACAAGCGGGGGCGGGTGGTCGGCGAGGTGCCGGACTGGGAGGAGCTGCGGGAGGCGGGGGCGGCGGTGAAGGAGTCGGCGCTGCTCGGGCTCGCGGAGCACCTGAGCTCGCTCGAGGCCTCAGTCACCTCCGCCGGCGGGGTCGTCCACTGGGCGAAGGACGGCTCTGAGGCCTGCTCGATCGTTGCCGCCGTTGCCCGGTCGCACGGGGTGGACGAGGTGGTGAAGGTCAAGTCGATCGCCACGGACGAGATCGACCTCAATGCCAGCCTCGCCGCCGCCGGCATCCATGCGCTCGAGACAGACCTCGCCGAGCTGATCATCCAGCTGGACGACGACTTCCCCTCGCACATCCTCGTGCCGGCCATTCACCGCAACCGGGCCGAGATCCGCGACATCTTCCGCCGCGAGCTCGGGCTGGACGAGCTGACCGACGACCCGGCCGCGCTCACCGAGGCGGCTCGGCTTCACCTGCGGGCGAAGTTCCTGTCGGCGCGGATGGGGGTGAGCGGGGCGAACTTCGCGGTGGCGGAGACGGGGAGCGTCTGCGTGTTCGAGTCCGAGGGCAACGGCCGGATGTGCACGACGCTGCCCGAGGTGCTGGTCACCGTGATGGGCGTGGAGAAGGTCGTACCCGCCTGGCGCGACATGGAGGTGTTCCTGCAGCTCTTGCCGCGGTCCTCCACGGGCGAGCGGCTGAACCCGTACACGTCGGTGTGGAGCGGCGTGGCCGCGGACGGCCCGCGCGAGTTCCACCTCGTGCTCCTCGACAACGGCCGGGTGCGGACGCTCGAGGACGAGGTCGGCCGCCAGGCGCTGCGGTGCATCCGCTGCAGCGCGTGCCTGAACGTGTGCCCGGTGTACGCGCGGACGGGCGGCCACGCGTACGGCTCCGTCTATCCCGGCCCGATCGGGGCGATCCTGACGCCGCAGCTCCAGGGCATCGAGGAGGCGCCCACGCTGCCCTATGCCTCGTCCCTCTGCGGGGCCTGCGCGGAGGTGTGCCCGGTCAAGATCGAGATCCCGCGCCTCCTCACCCACCTGCGCGCCCGCGAGGTCGCCTCCCGCCGCCGGCTCGACCCCGAACGGCTCACCATGCGCGCCCTCTTCCACACCTTCTCCTCACGGGACCGCTACGAGCGAGCGCAGAAGCTGGCGCGAGCGGCGGCGCGCCCATTCGGCAAGCGCACTCTCTCCTGGGCGCCGGGCCCGCTCTCGGGCTGGACGACGTCGCGCGACCTGCCCACGCCCGCCGCGGAAACGTTCCGCGAGTGGTGGCGCCGCACCCGCGGCACCCCCACCCGCGCGTCCGCCGTGGGAACCTCTGTGCCCTTAACCGGAAATAGTCCGGTAAAGAGCACATTGGTCGAATCGGTGCCGGGCGAGGGCGCCCGGGAGGACATCCTTCGCCGCATCCGGGCGGCGGTGGCCGGCGCGCGGGCGGCTGACGTTCCGCGCAACTACCGCACCGAGGACGCACGGGCGCGTGACGAGATCGTGGACCTGTTCGCCGAGCGGGTGGCGGAGTACCGGGCGACGGTCCACCGGGTCCGCGCGGGCGAGGTGGGCGAGGCCGTCGCGCGGATCGCGGAGGAGGAGGGAGCGCGGACGCTCGCGATCCCCGCAGACCTGCCCGCGGAATGGCGCCCCGGCGCGCCCGAGCTGCACGAGGACGGGGAGGGCACCGCCCTCTCGGTGCAGCAGTTGGACGAGCTCGACGGCGCCCTCACCGGCTGCGCGGTCGCCATCGCCGAGGTCGGGGCCTTCGTGCTCGACGCCGGAGCCGGGCAGGGGCGGCGGGCGCTCAGCCTCGTTCCGGACCTTCATGTCTGCGTCGTTCGGGAGGATCAGGTCGTGGGGCTCGTTCCGGAGGCGGTTGCCAGGCTCGAGGACGCCGTCAGGGCGGGCCGGCCGCTCACGTTCGTGGCGGGGCCGTCGGCGACGTCCGACATCGAGCTGGACCGGGTCGAGGGCGTGCACGGCCCGCGGCGGCTGCATGTGGTGCTGGTCGCCGCCTGATGCGCACCGTCTACCTCGGCACCTCGGACTTCGCCGCCACCGTGCTCGACCGGCTGGCGGCCAGCCCGTACCGGCCCGGACTCGTCGTCACGCGCCCGGACGCGCCGCGCGGGCGGGGGCGGAAGCTCGCGGCGCCGCCGGTCGCGGAGCGGGCTCGTCTCCTCGGGATCGAGGTGTTCCAGCCGGATGATGTGAACGCCGAGGCGTCCCGGCGGCGTATAGAGGATGTGGAGCCGGACGCCGTCGCCATCTGCGCCTATGGCGCGCTCATCAAGGAGCCGCTCCTCTCGGAGCACGAGATGCTCAACGTGCACCCGTCGCTTCTCCCGCGCTGGCGCGGCGCGGCGCCGGTCGAGCGCGCCATCGAGGCCGGCGACGAGGAGACCGGCGTGACGATCATGCGGCCCACGGCGGAGCTCGACGCCGGCCCGATCGGCGTGCAGCGCGCCGAGGCGATCCGCTCGGACGACGACTACGGCGAGCTGTCGGCGCGGCTCGCCGCGCTGGGAGGCGAGCTGCTCGTCGAGGCGCTCGAGCTGCAGCCCGCCTTCCGCGAGCAGCCGGAGACCGGCGTGACCTACGCCGAGAAGATCGGGCCGGAGGACCGGCGGCTCGACCCGGCGCTCACAGCCGACCTCCTCGCGCGCCGGGTGCGGGCGCTCAGGCCCCACGTGGGCGCCTACATCGACCTTCCCTGGGACGAGCGCCTGGGGGTCACCCGGGCCGCGATCGCGCCCGGGAACGGCCCGAGGCCGGGCGAGCTCGCGGTGCGCGACGGCCGGCTCCTCTACGGCACCGCCGGAGGAGCGCTCGAGCTGTGTGAGGTGCACCCGGCCGGAAAGCGGCCGATGGACGCCGAGGCGTGGATCCGTGGTTACGCCGACCGCCTCGGGGGATGAGCCGATAGCGTTCCGTCGTACCTGGAGAATCTCTGTCCGCTGAGAGTGAACAAAGCACCCACAAGGGACCCGAATGCCCCTCCTGCGGCGAGCTGTGGCTACGCGGGACGAACCTGCCCGGCCGCTACCGCTGCGTCGCGTGCCTCCACAGGTTCGAGCTCCGCTCGGAGTGCCCGAACTGCGGGGCTCACTCGACGATCGCGCGGATGTCAGACACCGCCAACGTGATCTGCCGCAACTGCGGCGGATCGATGCTCCAGCCCATCTAGCGGCGCCGGGCCCACCTCCACCGGGATGCCGTTCAGCACGGCGTTCCCCGACAGCGGCTCGACCATCGACTCGTCGGACAGCACGTTCGAGTTCACCCCGGCGTGCTCCGACGCCACGCCCATCCGCACGCCGCCGGCGCCATGCCCCCAGCCGTGCGGGATCGAGACGACCCCGCGCATGATCCCGTCCGTGACCTCGACGGGCGCCTCGAGCGAGCCCGCCGCCGAGCGCAGCAGCGCGCGGCCGCCGTCGCTCAGGCCGAGCCTGGCCGCGTCGTCCGGGTGGACGTGGAGGGTGCAGCTCTCCTTGCCCTTCACGAGCGCGGGCAGGTTGTGCATCCACGAGTTGTTCGACCGGAGCTGCCGCCGGCCGATCAGCACGAGGCCTCCGTTCCGCTCGCGGGCGAGGGCGCCGCGGAGGCGGTCGAGGTCGGCCACGATCGCCTCGGGCGCCAGCTCGACCTTTCCGCTCGGCGTGCGCAGGACCTCGGGCAGCCGCGGCGTGAGCGGCCCGAGGTCGATGCCGTGCGGGCTCTGCTCGAGCTGATCGAGCGACAGGCCGTAGGGGCCCGCGCGCAGCAGGAAGTCGAGCACGCGCTCCGGGCCGCGCCGAGGCTCGAGCTCCGCCAGCAGCTCCTCGACGTCGCGGCCCTCGAGCCGCGAGCCCTCGATCCCGACCTCGCGCTGCACGAGCGTCCGGATCAGCATGTCGTCGAACGCCTCGACGTCGGCGTTCGGCCCCTGGCCGGTGACGATCCCGGCGAGCCGCAGGAACACCTCCCACTCGGCCGGCCCGTGCTCCCGCTCGAACACGGCGGGGGAGAAGTTCGCCACGTTGCGCGCGGCGAGCTGGTAGAGCGCGAGGTCGTAGTGCGCCTTCTCGAGCGGCTCCGGCGCGGGGAGGATCACGTCGGCGTGGCGGGTCGTCTCGTTCACGTAGATGTCGAGCGAGAGCATGAAGTCGAGCCCCTCGACCCCGCGCTCGAGCCGGTCGCTGTTCGGCGTCGAGAGCACCGGGTTGCCCGCGATCGTCACGAGTGCTCGCACCTGGCCCTCGCCGGGCGTGTCGATCTCCTCCGCAAGCGCCGACACCGGCAGCTCGCTGAAGTACTCCGGCAGCTCGCGCACGCGGCTCGTCCAGCGCCCGAAGCTGACCCCGCGCCCGACCGGGCCGCTGCCCGACGAGTTCCGCTGCCCGGCCGCCGCGCGCGTGAACATCGCCCCGCCCTCGCGGTCGAGGTTCCCGGTGAGCACGTTCAGCACGTCGACGAGCCAGCTCGCGTGGGTGCCGAACTCCTGCGTGCAGGTTCCGATCCGCCCGTAGATCGCCGCCCGGTCCGCGGCGGCGAGCTCGCGCGCCATCCGCCGGATCTCGTCCGCCGCGATCCCGCAGGCGCCCGCCACGTCCTCGGGCGGGAAGTCGCGCACGAGCGCGCGCAGCTCGTCGAGCCCGTTCAAGTGCTCGGCGAGCTCGCCCGGGTCGTCGAGGCCCTCCTCGACCAGCGTGCACGCGATCGCGGCGAGCAGCAGCGCGTCCGTGCCCGGCTGGATGAAGTGGTGCTCGTCGGCCAGCTCGGCCGTGCGCGTCCGGCGCGGGTCGACCACCACGACCTTCCCGCCGCGCTCCCTGATCGCGCGCAGGCGGCCGCGCATGTCGGGGGCGGTGAGCAGGCTGCCGTTCGAGACGAGCGGGTTCGCGCCGAGCATGAGGAGGTGGTCGCAGCGGTCCACGTCCGGGATCGGCACCGACAGCATCGTCCCGAACATGTGCCCGGCGGACACCTGCTTCGGCATCTGGTCGACGGTCGACGCCGAGTAGATGTTCTGCGTGCCGAGCACGCGCAGGAACGCGGGCCCGTGGGTGAGGAAGGACAGGTTGTGCGCGTTCGGGTTGCCGTTGTAGACGGCCACGGCGTTCTTGCCGTGCTCCGCCATGATCGGCGGGAGGCGCCGGTCGATCTCCTCGAACGCCTCGTCCCAGGTGGCCTCGACGAGCTCGCCGTCGCGGCGCACGAGCGGCGTCGTGAGCCGGTCCGGGTCCTCGTGGAGCTGCTTGATCCCGAACGCCTTCGGGCAGATGAAGCCGTGGCTCAGCACGTCGTCCGCGTCGCCGCGGACCGACACCACCTCCCGTCCCTCGGTCTCTATCTCGAGGCCGCAGGTGGCTTCGCAGAACGGACAGGTACGGAGGTGCGTGGCCATGGAGGGACCCTACTCCCGCAGCTCGATCCAGAGCGCGCGCGAAGCGCAGGTGAGGATGCCGTCCGGGTCGTACAGCGCGGCGCCGGCCCAGTGCTTGCGCCCGTCCTCGCCGAGCGCCCACGACAGGATCGTGTGCGGCTCATCCGCCCACACCGGGCAGCCCAGCCGCGCGGTCAGGCTGGCGAGCACCATCGCCGGGCCCTCGCCGAAGTTCGCGACCGGCGCGCTCGTGGGGCAGTCGAGCGCCGCCCAGACCAGGGCCGGGGCCCCGTCGTCCGGAGTCCAGCAGGCGCCGAACAGGCCGTCGCGGCCGGGTAGCGCTCCGGGGGTTATGCCGAAGCCGTCGTCGCGGTCGGGCCCGCACACCACGCAGGTGGGGAAGGGGTGCCCGGCCGCCCAGCGCTCCCGCCCCGCCTCGACGGCCGCCGCCACCTCCTCGTGCGGCACGGCATCGGGCACGTCGAGCAGCAGCTCGCCGGGCGCGCCCTCGGCCACGAGCTCCTCGCCGTCCCGCAGCTCGACGCGCTCGCCGTCACGCACGACGTCCAGCTCGCGGTCGAGCGGGGGCGGCTTCCGGAGCGACACCTCCACGACCTCGCCGCCGACCAGCTCGGCCACGCGCCCGCAGGTGTAGCCGCCGTTCGCCGACCCGGGCGGCCCGTTGAAGCGGGCCGGGATCGAGACGCTCTCAGCCACGCACGGCCGGCAGCGAGTCGAGCGCCTCGCGCAGGTCGTCGACCGACTGGTAGTCGAGCCCCAGGCGGTGGTCGTGCCGGTACCTCACGACGCCGTCCTCGTCCACGATCACGACCGCGCGCTTCGTGCCCACGAGCGGCGCGTGGGCGCCGTACTCCTTCGCCACCTCGCCGCCCTCGTCGGCGAGCAGCGGCACGTTCAGGCCGTGCTTGGCGGTGAACCCCTCGTGCGAGTCGACGCTCTGCGACGAGATCCCGACCACCGTCGCGTCGAGCGCGTCGAAGTCCTCGCCGGCGTCCCGGTACGAGCAGAACTGCTTCGTGCACACCGCCGTGTTGTCGCCCGGGTAGAAGAGGAGCACCACGCGCTCGCCGCGGTGGTCTGAGAGCCGGAAGGAGCCGCCGGTGCCGTCGAGCTCGAAGTCGGGCGCGGGGTCGCCTACCTGCGGAGTCTTCGCCATGCGCGGGAGGATCTCACGAGCGGATGTAGAGCGCGTACAGCGCCGTGCTGAGCAGGGCGGCCCCGCTCACGAACGCCACCTCCACCTGGAGCACGCGGTCGTCGAACTCCGCCAGGACCAGGAACAGCACGAAGGCGAGCGCGGCCACCACCCAGCAGGCCGCCGACTGCGCCGCGCGGGCGTGGGCGAGCAGCGCCTGGTTGAGCGTCGCCGCCGCGAGGTACAGCCCCATCCCGATCGAGACGAGCACCAGCCCGCCGCGCTCGTAGTCGAAGTCGCCGCCGAACAGGAGGTCCATCACCTGCGGGCCGGCGACGAGCATCACGAGCGCCACGGCGGCCGCGAAGACGGCGATCGCGAGCAGCGTGAGGTTCACGCTCCGCGCGAACGGGTCGGACTCGCCGCCTGCCCGCAGCCGGGTGAGGTGGGGGAGGATCGAGGTCTGCACCGCCTGGAAGAGCTGAAGCGGCGCGCGTGCGATCAGGAGCACGTTGAACGTGAAGCCGGCGAGCGCGGCGCCGCCCGAGTCCTCGGTGGCCTTCACGAGCAGCGGGCCGGCGTTGAGGAAGGTCTGCTCGGCGAGCATCACGAGCAGGACGGCCGCGGCGAAGCCGGTGCCGCGGGCGAGCGTGAACTCGGCGTCGGGCGGCTCGCCGGGCGGGTCAGCGGGCGCGTCCGGAGCCGGGCGCAGCCGCCGCGCCAGCGCCCACGGCACCACGGCCAGCGAGACGATCGGCGCCGCCACCATCCCGAGCGCGACCGCCGACTGCCCCTCCGCGATCCCGATCGCCACGGCGAGCGCGAACAGGCAGCGCGAGCTCGCCTCCATCAGCACGAGCGCGCCGTAGAGGCCGAAGTCGTGGTGGCCCGCCAGGTATCCGCGCGCGAAGTAGCTGGCGGCGTACGCGAGCACGCCCACGACCAGGATCCAGTAGAGCGTCGAGGAGCCGCCGAACAGGTCGTCCTCGATCGGCCCGCGCAGCGCGAGCGCGACGACCGCGAACGCCAGCCCCAGCCCGAGCTGGATCGTAGCCGCGACCCGCAGGTGCTCCGTGCCGCCGATGCCGCGCGCGTCGTGGTCGGCGATCGTCCGCGAGAGGAGCTGCTCCACCGGCCGGTACAGCACCGACACCGTGATGAACATCGCGGACCAGAGCAGCGTGATACGCCCGTACTCGGCCTCCGTCAGCGAGTGGCTCGCGAGCGAGAAGTAGGCGAACGTGATCAGGCCGGTGGCGCCGATCCCCACCGACAGGACCGCCGCGCCGCGGCCGTACGACCGCGGAGAGGATCGCGGCGCACGGGGCACGGCCCCGTGCTTGCGCCTAGAGGCGGACAAGCAGCATGGTCCAGGGGAAGGGCGAGCGCGCCTCCTCCACCGCGCCGAAGCGCGACAGCAGCGAGACGAACCCGCGCTTGGACCAGTGGTTCACGTGGCCGGGCGTGTTGCCGAGGTCGCGCCAGTAGGCGCCGCGGGCCATGTTGAGGCCGCGCCAGAGCGGCTCGCGCGGGACCGACACCAGCAGGTGCCGGCGCGCGACGCGCGCCATCTCGGCCACGGTCGCCTCGGGATCCGGCACGTGCTCCAGCACCTCGATGGCGGCGGCGAGGTCGAACTCGTCGTCCGCGAACGACAGCCGCGTGGCCTCCTCGACCCGGAACTCGAGGTTCGGCCGCGAGCGCCGCTCCCACTCGGCGCGGAGCTTCGGGTCGTCGAGGTCGATGCCCACGATCCGGCCGTCGCCGAGCCGCTCCGCCCACTCGACGGTGAGCACGCCCTCGCCGCAGCCCACGTCGAGCACGGACGCCGGCGCGGCCTTCGCCCACAGCTCGTCGAGCGTGCCGTGGAAGCCCGCCATCAGGCGCCTCACCACCGGGTTCGACGAGCCGTACTTGTCGAACGTGTTGCCGGTGGGGACCTCGGTCGCCGCGGCGCCGCTCACAGCTTCAGCGCCTCGCGGTCCTCGGTCTTGCCTGTGGCACGGCCGGCCTGCGCGCCCGTCGTGGGCGCCTGCCCGGTGTCGCGCGCGCCCGGCTCGTAGTGCGAGGGCTCCACGCCGACGTGGAGCTCCATGCGCCGAACCCGCTCGAGCGCGCGCTGCTGGAGCACGCGCGTGCCGGCGAGGATGTCGCCGATCACGCCGAGCGCCACGAACTGCACCGCGATGATGAACAGCGTCGAGCCCAGGATCAGCGACTGGATGTGCTCGCCGGGGGTGTCCGAGAAGAGGAAGAAGTAGAGGAACCGCCCCCAGATCGCCGCGCCGACGAGCGCGGTCAGCGCCGCCGCCCAGAGGAACACCCGCAGCGGCTCGTAGAGCGTGTAGATCCGGAAGATCGAGACCGTGTTGCGCCGCACGTACGCCCACGTCGACGGGAACAGGCGCGACTCGCGCGTCTTCTCGTTCGTCCGGACCGGGACGTGGTCGACGGCCACCAGCATCTTGCCCGCCTGGATGATCGACTCGAGCGTGTAGGTGAACTTCGACACCACCTGCATCTGGAGCCCGGCCTCGCGGTTGTAGGCGCGGAAGCCGGAGGTGGTGTCGGGGACGTTGGTGCCGGAGGCCCTGCGCACGACGGCGCTGCCGAGCCGCTGGAGCCGCTTCTTCACGGGCGAGAAGTGCTCGATCTGGTCCGTCTCGCGGTCGCCGATCACCATGTCGGCGTCGCCGGCGAGGATCGGCGCCACCAGCTTTGGGATGTCGCCGCCGTAGTACTGGTTGTCGGCGTCCGTGTTGACGACGATGTCCGCGCCCAGCTTCAGGGAGGCGTCAAGGCCGGCCTGGAAGGCCGCGGCCAGCCCGCGGTTGTTGGTGAGCCGCACGATGTGGTCCACGCCGTGCTCGCGCGCCACCTCCACGGTGTTGTCCGTGGAGCCGTCGTCGATCACGAGCCACTCGACCGCGTCGATGCCCTCGATATCCCGCGGGAGGTCCGCGAGCGTGGAGGGAAGGGTGGCCTCCTCGTTGAAACAGGGGATCTGGACGATGAGCTTCATGCGCGACGCGTAAGCGTAGTTGCACCAGGGCTTAACACCTGATTTACAAGCAATTCCTCTGCTAGCCTGCGCTCCCTTCTTATGACCGCCCTCTTCGCATACCTGGATCCCGGCAGCGGGAGCATGATCCTCCAGATCATCGCTGGTGGTCTCGCTGCCGTGGCCGTGACCGCCAAGCTCTACTGGAACCGCATTCTGCGCTTCCTGCGCATCCGCAAGGACGAGCCGGAAGTCTCCGAGCCGGACACCACGCGCGGCACCGACGCCGCTTAGCCACGTGCAGAGCTCGGCGCCGGCCGGCCTCGAGCCAGGCTCCTTCCGCGATCCCGAGAGCCGCGTCTTCTACGCGGGTGACGACGTCTACCGAGCCCTCTCGGCGGACGGCCTGAGCGACTTCGAGGCCCTCGAGGCGACGGGCCTGCTGGACGACGACCGCGTGGTCCGCACCGAGCGGGCCGAGGACACGCCCTCCGCTCCAGGGTCTGCTCGTGCACGAGCCGGCCGCGGTGCTGCGCCACGAGCGCATCCCGTTCGTCTCGTATCCGTACGAGTGGACCTTCTCGATGCTGAAGGACGCCGCGCTGCTCCAGCTCGACCTGCTGCTGGCGTCCCTCGAGCACGACCTGGTCCTGAAGGACTCCACGCCCTACAACGTGCAGTTCAAGGGCGCCAAGCCGACGTTCGTGGACGTCGGCTCGTTCGAGCGCCGGCGCGAGGGCGAGCCGTGGGTGGCCTACCGCCAGTTCTGCATGCTCTACCTGTACCCGCTGCTCCTCCAGTCGGCGAAGGGCGTGCCGTTCCATCCCTGGCTGCGCGGGTCGATCGACGGGATCAGGCCGGGGGAGATGCGCCGGCTGATGTCGTTCCGCGACCGCTTCCGGAAGGGCGTGTTCACGAACGTCTTCCTGCACGCGAAGCTCGAGGAGCGCTACGCCGACAAGCCGGCGCAGGTGAAGCAGGAGGTCAAGCGCGTCTTCAAGAAGGAGCTGTTCGTCGCGAACGTGCGCAAGATGCGCAAGCTCGTGGAGCGGCTCACGTGGGATCCGCCCGAGGGCGTCTGGACCGCCTACGGCGAGCGCAACAGCTACACGGACGACGACGCGCGCCGCAAGGACGAGTTCGTCCGCGAGGTCGCGAACAGCCGCGAGTGGAAGCTCGTCTGGGACATCGGCTGCAACAACGGCCGCTACTCGCGCATCGCGGCCGAGGGCGCCCGGAACGTCGTCTCGGTCGACGCCGACCAGGGCCCGGTCGAGCTGCTCTACCGCGACCTGCAGGGGCGAGGGCAACGAGCAGATCCTGACGCTCACGATGAACCTCGCGGACCCGTCGCCGGGCCTCGGCTGGCGCGGCCTCGAGCGCAAGGCGCTGCCGGAGCGCGGCAAGCCCGACCTCGTGCTGGCGCTCGCGCTCGTGCACCACGTGGCCATCAGCGCCAACGTGCCGGTCAAGGAGTTCGTCGACTGGCTGGCCTCGCTCGGCTCCGCGCTCGTGATCGAGTTCCCCACGCGCGAGGACCCGATGGTGAAGCAGCTGCTCGCGCCCAAGCGCGACGGCCTGCACCCGGACTACGAGCTCGAGTTCTTCGAGCGCACCCTGAAGGACGCGTTCGAGGTCGAGCGCAGCGAGCGCCTGGAGTCCGGCACGCGGGTGCTCTACTACGCTCGCCCCAAGTGAAGAGCGCTGCCTGGGCCTATCTGAACCTCGCGGTTCTGTGGACCTTCGCGGTCGCGCAGCCGCTTTTCGACCTGCTGAAGGACAACCCTGAGTTCTTCGCCGCGCGCGGGTCGACCGGCTTCGACATCCTGAGCTTCTCGATTCTGCTGGTGGCCCTGCCGCCGTTGCTGCTCCTCGGAATCGAGCTCCTCCTCGGGCTGATTCGCCCCGAGGTCCGTGAAGCGGCGCACATCGTGTTCATCGGGGCGCTTGTGGCGCTGATCGCCGCCCAGGCCCTCAAGAAGTCGATCGACGCCTCGGACGCCGTGCTGGTGGCGCTGGCGGTGGTGGTGGGCGCCGCCGTCGCCGCCCTCTGGGCGCGGGCCGAGCCGGTGCGCTCGTTCCTCAACGTGCTCTCGCCGGTGCCGCTCGTGTTCCTGCTGCTGTTCCTCTTCAGCGGCCAGATCTCGGAGCTGGCGTTCCCGGACGAGGCGGAGGCGCGCACGATCGGCGGCGTGGCGCGGGCGCCGATCGTGATGGTGCTGCTCGACGAGCTCCCCTCGAACACGCTCGTGGACGCGAACGGCCGACCTCGACGACGAGCGCTTCCCGGGCTTCGGAGAGCTCGCCGAGAACGCCACCTGGTTCAAGAACGCGTACACGATCTACGACTCCACCGAGCGCGCGCAGCCCGCGATCATGGACGGCAACCTCCCGACGGAGGACAGGCAGCCGATCTCGTCGGACCACCCGAACAGCATCTTCTCCCTGTTCGCGCAAGACGCACCGGATGAACGTCGACGAGGAGGCCACCACGGTCTGCTCGCGCGACCTCTGCGAGGACACGCTCGTGGACGAGTCGTACGGCGAGCCGCATGTCCTCGATGGCCGAGGACCTCGGGCTCGTCTGGCTGCACGTGGTCTCGCCGCCGGACATCGAGAACGACCTCGCGAGCGTGTCCGAGAACTGGGGCAACTTCGGCGGAGGCGACGAGACGGAGACCGCCGCGCCCGAGACCGAGGACCAGGACGCGCGCAACGTGCTCCGGAACCTGAGGTCCGGCCGCCCGGCCCGGTTCAGGCGGTGGATGGACCGGATCGAGCCCGGGTCGCGCCCGGGCCTCAACTTCAAGCACACGCTGCTCCCGCACGTGCCGTGGCAGTACCTGCCGTCGGGACGCGGCTACCGCCGCACCGTCAGCGACCCGATCCCGGGCCTGTCGAACCAGTCCTACGAGGACCAGGGCCAGCTCGACGTGCTGCTCCAGCGGCACTACCTCCAGACCGGCTTCACGGACCGGATGCTCGCGCAGCTCTGGGACCGCCTGAAGCGGCAGGGGATCTGGGACGACGCCCTGATCGTCGTGGCCGCCGACCACGGCGTCGCGTTCCCGCACTCGCGCCAGCGCCGCCGGCTCGGGCCCGAGACGGCGGCGGAGATCGCCCCGATCCCGCTGTTCGTCAAGGCGCCGCGGCAAAGGCGTGGAGAGGTCGACGACGCCTGGGTCGAGACGATCGACATCCTCCCGACGATCTTCGACGTGCTGAACCTGGACCCGCGCGTGAAGATGGACGGGAGGTCCGCGTTCAGCGAGGAGGTGCAGAGCCGCGACGAGCTGCGCTTCCTGATCCGGAACTCGTTCGAGGAGCTGCGCATCCCGGCGGACGAGTTCGAGGCCGACCGGCAGGAGATCATCGACCGCAACCAGCGGCTGTTCGGCTCCGGCGGGGACGGTCCCGAGCGCTTCTACGAGATCGGGCCGAACACGGAGCTGATCGGCCGGCCGGCCTCCGCCGCGGGCGCTCCGCTCGACGTGGAGCTCACGAACGCGGGCGAGTACGAGAACGTGGACCCGGCGTCGGGCTACGTGCCCACGCACGTCGTGGCGCGCGTGAACGGCCCGGACCGCCAGCCGCGTGACATCGCGGTCGCGGTGAACGGCGTGATCCACGGCGTGGGCAACACGTTCACGCTCGCGGTCGGCGACGAGGGCGAGCTGGTCTCGGTGATGGTCCCGGAGTCGGCCTTCCGCGAGGGCCGCAACCGGGTGCAGGTCCTCAGAGGTCGGCTAGACAGCCTTCGACGTCGTCGAGGATGTCCTCGGTCTCCGGGTCGACCTCGGGGTCCACGAACAGGAGCGCGCTCCCGATCTGCTCCGCTCCCTCGCCACGGCCCTGGAACTGCGCGGCCTCGGCCTCGTCGGCGGTGAGGTAGAAGCGGATCCGCGGGCCCGCCTCGAGCACGAGCTCGTTGTCGGCCTCGCCCTCGCGCGTCGCCGCGATCTCGTTGGACTCGAGGCACGCGAGCGCCGAGCCGGGCACGTCGGACTCGTCGACGCGGGCGCCGCGTCGCTCGAGCCGCAGCCGGCGACCGCGAGCAGCACGAGCGGCAGTGCGAGTAGAGGGCGCTTCACGGGCGGCGCAGGCTAGCGGCGAGCGGCTTGGTGCGCCGGAAGGCGCGCGCGACCGACAGGAAGGCGGGCTTCCGGCGGTTCGTTCTCCTCGAGCAGGCTCTTGTTGTGCCACGGGCGGCTGGCGAAGTCCGCGGGCGCGCCGCCCGCCAGGTCTGGTGCACGCGGAAGTCCCGCAGCGCCCAGTAGATCGAGCCGTTCACGTAGCGCTTCGAGCCGTGGATGGCGAGGTGGTCGAGCGCGAACCTGCGCTGGAACTCGTACGTCCCCTTCTGCGTCGACCGGGCCGAACCGGCTCGCCTCCGCGCCGAACTCGGTGATCACGAGCGGGAGGTCCGGGTTCGCCGCGTGGAGCTGGTCGAGGTAGGCGCTCAGGTCGGCGGTGGTGGTCGAGGCGGAGGTCGGGCCGGTTGTCGATCACCGAGCGGTACCACCCGAAGTACTCGTTCACGCCGAGCGCGTCGAGGTACTGGTGCACGGGCGTGGTGAGCGGCTCGCCGACGCGCGACTGCCGGTCGATCGCGATCAGCCGCGTGTCGTCGATGCGCCGGACCGCGCGCGACGCGCCGCTCACGTAGCGCGTGAAGTTCGCGCTGTAGTTGCCGAGGTTGGCGCCCGCCTCCTGCGGCTCGTTCGCGAGCGACCAGGTGAGGATCGACGGGTGGTTCAGGTTGTTCTCGACCGTCAGCGTCGCCGCCCGCGTCGCGAGCGCGCGGACGCCCGACTTGTCCCAGTTCGGCGTGGGCACCTGGTACACGGGCGCCTGGACCCAGTACATGATCCCGGCGCGGTCGAGCGCCTCGATGAACGCCGGGTGGAGCGGGTAGTGCGAGCGCGTGATCGTCGCCCCGAGGTTCTTCAGCCGGTTGAGGAACAGCCTGCGCGTGGCGGGTGACACGGCGCCGCCCTCCCGCCGGTCGTCCTCGTGGATGCTCGCGCCGCGCAGGTTCACCCGCTTGCCGTTCAGCGTGATCACGCCGCCCGGCCTCGTCGCGATCCTCCGGACGCCGAACGTCGCGCGGTAGGTGCCGCGCTCCTTCCGGCGCGTGGCCGCGCTGACGCTGAGCTTGTAGAGCTCCGGGTCGCGGGGCGCCCACAGCCGCGGCTCGTCGATCGTGAACCTGGTCGTGATCTCGCGGCGGGCGAGCGCGGGCACGGTCTTCGGCCTGAGGTCGATCCGGCGGCCGTCGGCTCGCAGCGTGAGCGACACGTCCTGGTCGCGCCGCGTGAAGTTCCGGAGCATCGTGCGCACCTCCACGCGCGCGGGGCCGCGCACTCGGCGCAGGCGCGGCAGCACCTGCACGTGCTCCACGTCGACCGTGTCGACGCGGCGCGCGTACACCTCGCGCAGGATCCCGCCGAAGTTCCACCAGCCGCCGGTGCCGAAGCCGTTGAAGGCGGCCGGCCGCCAGTGGGTGAGGTCCGTGTTGCTGCGCATCGAGGAGACCTCGACGACGAGCGTGTTGCGGCCCTTCCTCAGGTTCTTCAGCCACACCTCGAAGGGGAAGTAGCCGGTCACGAACCCGAGCTCCTCGCCGTTCAGCCAGACCTTCGTGCGGTAGTTGTTGCCCTCGAAGCGCACCTTCCAGAAGTGCTTCGCGCGCCTGGGCGAGCGCGGGAGCGTGAACTCCTTGCGGTACCAGCCGACCGACGAGCGGTTCTCCGCCGTGTCGGTGGCGTTCCAGTTGTGCGGCACGGAGATCTCGGTCCAGCCCGCGAGGTCCTCCTGCTCGAACCAGCGCTCGTCCTCGCCGACCGCCGTGTGGTCCTGGCGGAAGTACCACGTGCCGCCGAGCAGCTGGCGGTCCACCTGCCCCTCCCGGATCAGCGGCTTGCCGCCCGGGCGCTCCACCTTGAGCTCGGGGGAGGGCGGCGCCGCCACCTGGGCCTGCGCCGAGAGCGGGCACAGGGCAGCGACGGCAAGGCAACTGAGGAGGGTTCGCCTGAGCAAGCGCCGGAGCGTAGCGGCGCATCAAGACAACGTTCCACGGGTAGTTTCAACTGCTACGGTCCGCCCGCCTGCGCCGTCTTCGCCATGAACCGTCGTTTCGCCCTCATCCAAGCGCTGGTATCGCTCGTCGCACTGGCGGCTGTCGTCTGGTGGGCGAGCAATCAGGACAAGCCCCACATCCCGACCGACGGTGACGCGATTGCCTGGCTCGTCGCCGGTATCGGCCTCTACGTGGTCGCGACGCTCGTGCGCGCCGAGCGCTGGCACCAGATCCTCGAGCACACAGGGGTGCGCACGAAGCGCGTGGACTGCTACGCGCTCACCACGGTCGGCTACATGGGGAACAACGTGCTCCCCGCGCGCGCGGGCGAGGCGCTGCGCGTGGTGCTCCTGGCGCCCCGCTGCGACGCCAGCAAGCGAACGATCATCAGCTCCATCGTCGCCGAGCGCCTGCTCGACGTGATCGTCCTGCTCACGTTCTTCGTCGTCACCGTCTACGGCGTGCTCAGCACCTCGGAGGTGCTGCCCACCGACCGGCCGCTGCTCGTGACGGGCATCGGCATCTCGCTCGTGATCGCCGGCGCCATCACCGTCTGGATCATGCGGCAGCACCACGTCTTCGAGCGCGTGCGGGATTGGCTGCGGCCGCTCGCCGACGCGCCCGCGCGCCCTGCTGGCGCGCTGGGGCCTCGTGCTCCTCGCGGGCACGTTCGTGCTCTGGACGATCGAGGCGTCCGTGTACTGGAGCGTCGCGCGCGCGATCGACATGGACATCAGCATGAGCGGAGCGCTGTACCTCGTCGCGCTCACGAACTTCGTGGCCGCGCTGCCCGCGGCGCCGGGATCGATCGGCACCTTCGACGCGGCCGTGGCGTGGGGCGCGGCCAGGCTCGGCGCCGCCGGCTCCGTCGCGGTGTCCTACGTCATCCTGATCCGCTTCGTGCTCTACGTGCCGATCACGGTCGTCGGCCTGATCGTGCTCGTCACGCGCTACGGCGGCTGGTCGCGGCTGCGGTCGGCCACGCGCGAGGGCGCACGCCTCGAGGCGTCGCGCGCCTGAGCGCCCCGATGTTCGCCATCTCGACCGCGGCTCGCCGGGGCGAAGGCTTTGCCGGCCGGCTACCGCTGGAGCGCCATGGCGTCCAGATGGCGCTGATCATCGCCGGCTGCCTGGCGGTGTCCGCGCTCACGCTGGTGTTCCCGTCCACGCCGACGTACGACCCGTGGGCGTGGATCCTCTGGGGCCGCGAGATCCTGCACCTCGACCTCGTGACCGAGGGCGGCCCGTCCTGGAAGCCGTTCCCGATCTTCTTCACCGTGCCGTTCTCGATCTTCGGCCAGGACCTCGCGCCGTACCTGTGGCTCTGGGTCGCGCGCGCGGGCGGGCTGCTCGGGTGCGTGATGGCGTACCGGATCGCGAGCCGGCTGGTTGGCGGCCGGATCTACGGGGTGCTCGCCGGCCTGTCCGCGTTCGCCGCGCTCCTGTCCTCGAACAAGTACGTGCGCGACGCCGCGCTCGGCAACTCGGAGCCGATCCTGGCGGCCGTCGTGCTGTGGGCGTTCGAGCGGCACCTCGACGGCCGCCGCGACCACGCGCTCTACCTCGGCGTGGCGGCCGCGCTGCTGCGGCCCGAGGCGTGGCCGTTCCTCGGCCTCTACGGGCTATGGCTGTGGGTGTACGAGCCGCACCTGCGCGTTCGCCTCGTGGCGGCCGCGGCGCTCGTGCCGGCGCTCTGGATCCTGCCCGAGTGGTGGGGCGCGGGCGACCCGTTGCGTGCCGGCTCCCGTGCCAACGCGCCGAATCCTGGAAGCGCCGCGTTCGCGGAGCGCCCCGCGTTCGAGCTCTTCAAGCGCTTCGCGCAGAGCACGGTCGCGCCGGTGGAGGCCGGCACGCTCGTGGCGGTGGGCGTGGCCGCGGTCGCCTGGTTCCGGAGGACGGGCTCAGGGCACCGTGCTCGCGCTCGCCGCGCTCGGCTTCTCGTGGTTCGCGCTCGTGGCGGTGATGACGGAGCGCGGGCTTCGCGGGCAACCAGCGCTACCTGATGGTCACGACGGCGATCGTCTCGATCCTCGGGGGTGTGGGCGCGGTGCGCGTGCTCCAGGGCGTGGAGTGGCTCGGCGTCCGCTGGTCGGGCAGGCCGCGAACGGGGCAGATCGCCGCCGCCGCGGCGCTCGTCCTCGGGCTCGCGATCGCGTCGCCCACGATCATCGCCAAGGCCGACAACACCGGCCGCGTGCAGGGCGGGATCGAGCACGAGGCCTACCTGTGGCACGACCTCAAGGCGCTGATCGACGCGAACGGCGGCGCGACGCGCCTGCTCGCGTGCGGCGGCGTCTTCAGCGGGCCGTTCCAGACGCAGATGGTCGCCTACGAGCTGGGCGTCCACGGGATCAACGTGGGCTGGAAGGTCACGCCGCCGCCGGGCGTGGCGTTCCGCACCCGGACCGTTCCCGACGGCCCGCTCGTCACGAAGCCCACCGACGACCGCTTCCGGCTCGTGGACCAGCAGGGCAAGTGGCGCCTGCTCACGGTCCCGCCAGACGGCAACAGCCCGGCCGAGGGCTGTCCCCAGTCGGGCCCGAATGCCCCGACCGCGCCGCCGCCCGAAGAGGTTGGCCCCGGGGAGCGCGAGGTCGAGGTCATCGGCACCGGGATCGGCGAAGAATGAGCCGGGGCGCTCACTAGGATCGCCGGGTGGCAAGCCTCGCTTCCCGCGCTCGCACCATGCCCAGGCTCGGCTCCCTGCCGAACCGCTTCGTGCTGCCCGCGGTGGTCCTGCTCGGCCTGCTCGCGGTGTCGGCCTTCCTGCGCACGAACTCGCTCGGCGAGTCGCTCTGGATGGACGAGGGGCTGTCGATCGGGATCGCCTCCCAGCCGCTGTTCGACATCCCCGGCATCCTGCGGATGGACGGCTCGCCGCCGCTCTACTACATGCTGCTCTCGGTCTGGATGGACATCGTCGGGCGACGGGCCGGCGGCGACGCAGGCGCTGTCGGTGGCCATCTCGCTGATCGCGATCCCGGGCGGGATGTGGGCCGGCTGGAGCCTCTTCGGCCGCCGCGCCGGGCTCTTCTGCGCCGCGCTCTGCGCCGTCAACCCGTTTCTCACCCAGTACGCGCAGGAGACCCGCATGTACTCGCTCATGCTGGTCATGTCGCTGCTCGCCACGGCGGCATTCCTCCACGTGTTCGGGTTCGGGCGCCGGCAGTACCTGCCGCTCTTCATGGTGCTGCTCGCGGGGATGCTGTACACGCACAACTGGGGCCTGTTCCTCGGTGCGGGGCTGGCGCTCGGCCTGATCCCGTGCTGGTACGTCTCCGAGGTCCGCTCGAGCTTCTGGAAGGACGCGCTGATCGGCTTCGGCGGCGTCGGGCTGCTCTACCTGCCCTGGCTGCCGACGCTGCTCCACCAGGTGCAGCACACCGGCGCCCCCTGGCTCAACCCGCCGAACTTCGGCGCGCCCGTTCAGATCTCGAAGTCGCTGCTCGGCGGCGGCACGCCGACCACGGCGCTGATCCTCGCCGCGGGCTCCGGCATCGCCGTGATCATCTCGCGGCGCGTGGACGACAAGGAGCGCACCGCGCTCATCTCCGGCGCGGTGATCGTGCTGGGCACGCTGGTCGTCGCCTGGATCGTGTCGCAGGTGTCGCCCGCCTGGACCACGCGCTACCTCGGCGTCCTCCTCGGGCCGATGCTGCTGCTCGCCGCGCTCGGGCTCGCCCGGGCGGGGAACCTCGGGTTGGTCGGGCTCGTGATCATCGTCGTCATCTGGGCGATCCCGAAGAGCTACGGGCTCGAGAACAAGTCGAACGCCTCCGACCTCCGCAACGACGCGGTGCCGGAGCTGCGCGAGGGCGACCTCGTCCTGTCGATGCAGCCCGAGCAGGGCCCGCTGCTCGCGTACCACCTGGAGACGCTCGGCGGGGCGCCGGAGCTCCGCTTCGGGAACCCGATGGGCGCGGTCGAGAACGACATGATCATGGACTGGACCGACGGCTACGACAAGCTGAAGGACGCGACGCCATCGGAGAATCTGGAGCCGCTGATTGCTAGTCTGCCGCCCGGCGGACGGGTCCTCATCGTGCATCCCGTGACCTCACGCGCGGATGACTGGGACGCGCCCTGGACGGAGTTGGTCAGGCGCCGTTCGGCCCAATGGGGCGCCGCGCTTGCGAACGACCCGCGCCTGGAGCCAGTCAAGCCCGTTCCACTGCGTTACCGCCGCGCCACGCGAATCGGAGTCCGTGGCTTTATCTACGAGAAGACCGGATGAACGACACCAACACGAAGCCACAGCCTCCCGCAGACCTCGCGCGACCCGACATGCGCGACAAGCCGACCGTGATCCTCGGCGCGGGCCCCGCCGGCCTGACCGCGGGCTACCTGCTGTCGAAGAAGGGCCTGCCGGTGATCGTCCTCGAGGCCGAGGACCAGGTGGGCGGGATCGCGAAGACCGCGGTGCGCGACGGCTATCGCTTCGACCTCGGCGGCCACCGCTTCTTCACGAAGGTGAAGGAGGTCGACGACCTCTGGCACGAGATCATGCGCGAGGAGTTCCTCGAGCGTCCGCGCATGTCGCGGATCTACTGGCGCGACAGCCGCGGCCAGGGGAAGTTCCTCGACTACCCGCTGCGCGGGCCGGACGTGATGAAGAAGCTCGGCCCGATCGACCTGACGAAGGCGCTGTTCTCCTACCTCGCCGCGGCGATCAGGCCGAAGGGCCGGGAGGACACGTTCGAGCAGTGGGTCTCGAACCGCTTCGGCCGCTGGCTCTTCAACCAGTTCTTCAAGTCCTACACCGAGAAGGTGTGGGGGGTCCCGACCTCTGAGATCCGCGCCGACTGGGCCGCACAGCGCATCAAGAACCTCTCGTTCTTCCGCGCCGCCTGGTCCGCGTTCTTCGGGAACAAGGACAACAAGGTCACGAGCCTGATCTCGAAGTTCAACTACCCCCGCTACGGCCCCGGCCAGATGTGGGAGACGATGACCGACGACATCCAGAAGCTCGGCGGCCAGGTGCTCCTGAACCACAAGGTCACCAAGCTGGAGTTCGAGGACGACCGGTGCGTGCGCGTGCACGTGGGCGACAAGTCGTTCGAGCCGTCGGCCGTGATCTCGTCGCTGCCGCTGCGGAACGCGGTGGGGATGGCGAGCCCGCACCCGCGCTCCGAGGTGATCGCCGCGGCGAAGGGCATGCGCTACCGCGACTTCCTGACGGTCGCCGTCGTGCTCGACGGCGAGGACCTGTTCCCGGACAACTGGATCTACATCCACGACCCGAACGTGAACGTGGGCCGGATCCAGAACTTCCGCTCGTGGAGCCCGTGGATGGTGCCGGACCCGTCGAAGGCGTGCGTGGGGCTCGAGTTCTTCTGCTTCGCGGGCGACGAGCTCTGGGAGACCGCCGACGAGGAGCTCGTGCAGCTCGGCATGCGCGAGCTCGAGAAGCTCGGCCTCGCCCGGCCCGACCAGCTCGAGTTCGGCTTCGTCGAGCGCGTGCCGAAGGCGTACCCGATGTACGACGCCGAGTACGACAAGCGCGTCTCGACGATCCGCTCCTGGCTCGACGGCCTGGACAACTACATCCAGGTCGGCCGCAACGGGCTGCACAGGTACAACAACTCGGACCACTCGATGCTCACGGCGATGCGTGCCGTGGACAACCTCGTGGACGGCGCCGACCACGACATCTGGGCCGTGAACGCCGAGTCGGTGTACCACGAGGAGGGCAAGGACAACGAGGACAAGCAGCCCTACATCGAGGCTCCGGAGACGGAGTCGATGAAGGAGCCGCTGCACTCGTAGGCCGTGGACGCGGGCGCACTGGCTCTAGCGCTGGGCGCCGCGTTCCTGCACGCCGGCTGGAACGTCGCGCTGGCGGGCGCGCGCGACACGCGGGCGTCGACGGCGGGCGTGCTGGTCTTCGGCGCCGCCTTCCTCGCGATCGCCGCCCTGTTCACCGCGGACGTCTCGTCGGAGGCGGTGCCGTTCATCGCCGTCTCGGCCGCGCTCGAGCTCTGTTACTTCGTGCTGCTCGCGCGGGCGTACGACGGCGGTGAGGTGTCGGTTGTGTATCCCGTCGCTCGTGGGTCGGCCCCGGTCGTGGTGCTGGTCGTCGGCGCGATTGCATTGAAGGAGGACGTGCCGTTCGGCGCCGTGTCGGGATGCTCGCGGTCGTCGGCGGAATCTTCGTGGTGTCCGGTCACTTGGTCCCGCATAGCGGGATCAATCGGCCGAACCCCCGCCGCGACGTGCTCTTCGGGCTCGCGATCGGGGCGGTCATCGCCGCCTACACGCTCGTCGACTCCGAGGGCGTCGAGCACGCCGACCCGGTCGCGTACCTCGCCCTCGTCACCGCGCCGTGCGCGCGCGCTTTACCCGCTCGTCACGAAGACGCGCCCGGACGTGGGTGTCGCGCGACGGCGCTGACGGCGGCGGCCACCTTCGGGGCGTACCTGCTCGTGCTCGCCGCGCTCGAGCTCGCGCCCGCGGCGCCGGTGGCCGCGGTGAGGGAGACGAGCGTGGTGATCGCCGCCCTCCTCGCCGCGGTCGTTCTCAAGGAGAGGGTGGGCGGAGCGAAGCTTGCCGGCGCGGTCGCGGTGGTGGCGGGAGTGGGCCTGATCGCCTACTCGTAATACGGCAGCGGCCCGCCGGCCACGTCCAGCACCGTCTCGTAGAGCTCCTTGCTCACGGCCGGGTTGTCCTTCACCACGTTGTGGAACTCCTGCGGGTCCTCGCGCAGGTTGCAGAGCGTGCGCTCGTTGCCCTGGTTGTCGCCGATCAGGACCCAGTCGTCGGTGCGGATGAAGAAGCGGTTGTACATCCCGCCGTAGTGGAAGTCGCGCTGCTCGGCCGGGTCGTCGCCCGCGAGCGCGGGGGAGAGGTCGGCGCCGCCCATCCAGTCGGGGCGGTCCACGCCGAGCATCGACAGGATCGTCGGCCCCACGTCGTGGGTCGAGGCGAAGTAGGGGTGCGTCCGGCCGGCCCCGCTCCCGTCCGGGTGGGCGACGATGAACGGCACCTGCGCCAGCTCGGGGTGGAGCTGCGACGGCACCTTGCCCATGAAGCCGCGCTCGCCGAGCAGGTAGCCGTGGTCGCTCATCAGGACGACGACCGTGTTCTCGTCCAGCTCGAGCTCGCGGAAGCGCTCCATGAAGCGGCCGAACCAGTGGTCGGTGAGCGTGACCTCGGCCGCGTACACCGCCCTCAGCCGCCTCCGGAGCTCGGGCGTGAAGTTCTGCGCGAAGCCGTAGTCCGTGACGCCCACCTCGGGCCCCTCGTAGCCGGGGTCGCCGTACAGGTCGAGGTACTTCTTCGGCGGGCTCCACGGCTCGTGAGGGTCGAAGCAGTCGATCGTCAGCGCGAACGGCTGGCGCCGGCGGGCGTCGTCGAGCATGTCGGCGGCGCCCTTGAAGACGCGCGCGGCGCAGGTCTCCTCCTCGTCGCGGCCCTCGCCGGTGTTCGCCAGGTACTTGCGCATGCCCGGGACGTAGCGCTCGTTCCGCAGGAACGGAGGGAGCCAGTGGTGGACCGTCTCCATCGACACGCTCTCGGGCGGCTGGCGGAAGCCGGACTGCCCCACGATGGTCTTCCACTCGTTGAAGGTGTCCCGGAACGGCTCGAACGCCTTCATGAACGCGGTGAACGGGTTGTCGCTGATCTGGGCGTTCCAGTAGCCGGCGTCGCGCAGGGCGGTGGTGAACGTGCGCTGCGGGTCGTCGATCGGAAGCCAGCCGGGGCTCGTCCCGATCTCCGCGTTCGGCTGCCAGTCGCGGTACGGGAAGATGCGCCGGCAGCTGAAGATCGAGCGCCGCGCCGGCACGGTGACCAGCGCCTCGGGGAACGCGCGCGTGAAGCGCAGCCCGCGACCCGCGACAGCGTCGATGTGCGGGGTGAGGACCGGCGAGCCGTACGCGCCCACGTGGTCCGGGCGCAGGGTGTCGAGGATCACGAAGACGACGTTCAGCGGGCCCTCGTCGGCCACGCTCGGGTCGCCGGAGCTGCACCCGAGCGCGGGCAGCAGGGTCGCGCCCGCGGCGCTCGCCGCACCGGCCTGCAGCAACCGCCGGCGGGTCAGGCGCGCATCCACGCGGCGGGAGAGTAGCGAGGCGCGCCTACCTCAAACGTGGACTCAATCCAGGCGGAATTTTGCCGATGAGTAGGGAACGATGGCTCGCCTTCGCTTCGCTCTGCTCACTCTCGCCCTGCTCGCGGCCGTGCCCGCGGTGGCGAGCGCGCAGACGTACGCGCCCGGTCCGCTGGTGGCCCCGGCGTACGTGAACCCGCCCGCGGCCGTCCCGCCCGGGCCGATCGGGGAGTACCCCGAGGACTGGGCGAAGTGCGTCGCCGAGACCCGGCCCGTCTGGCCGGCGGCGCCCGCGGGGATCGATCCCCGCGGCGTTGATCCGGCGCTCCCGAACCCGCTGCTCGGGCAGCGGTTCTTCCTCGACCGCCTGGAGCCCGCATACGGGACCTGGGTGAAGTGGAAGCGCCAGGGGCAGGCCACCAAGGCCAACGCGATCTGGAAGCTGGCCCGCGAGCCGCGCTTCCGCTGGTTCGGCAAGTTCACGCGCCCGCGGATGCAGAAGAAGATCCGCGGCTACCTCGACCGCGTGCAGTGCGACCAGCCCGGCACCGTGCCGCTGATGACCGTCATGCGCCACCAGGGCAAGGGCTGCAGCGGCACCTACCGCGCCGGTGGCGAGGGCGAGGACCGCCGGACGATGAAGTGGTACGACGACTTCGTCGAGGCCGTGGGCGACGCCCGCGTGGTGATCGCGTTCGAGCCCGACTCGCTCGGCACGATCGACTGCCTCGCCCGCGACCGCCGCCAGGACCGCCTCGACGTGCTGCGCTACGGCGTGGACAGGCTGTCCCAGCTGCCGAACGCGACGATCTACCTCGAGGCCGGCGCCTCCGACTGGGAGCCCGCCCACCGCACCGCGAAGCAGCTTCGCTACATCGGCGTGCACAAGGTGCGCGGCTTCATGCTGAACGTGACGCACCACGACTGGACGCGCAACAACATCCAGCACGGCATCGAGCTCTCGCGGATGACCGGCGGCAAGCACTTCATCATCAGCACCTCGTACAACGGCCGCGGGCCGCTCCACTACAAGAAGTGGATCAACAAGTCCAAGAACAGGTGGCGCCGCATCAACGTGTGGTGCCACCCCGGGCTCCGCGGCATGGGCCCGGCGCCCACCACCGCCACGGCGCACCCGCTGGTGGACGCCTACATGTACATCAACCGCCCCGGCTACTCGGCCGGCTCCTGCAACGGCGGCCCGCTTCCGGTGGGCACCTGGTGGGCGGACCGCGCGCTGATGTACGCGCAGTACGCGACCGACTGGCTCTCCCCGCCGCGCGGCACGAAGCACGGCCACTTCAAGCGCTACTCGCTGCGCGCGCTCGGCGCGTTCGACTGAGCGGCCCGGCCCGGCGCGCTCAGAACCGCGGCGGCGGCTCCTTCGCCCGCGGCACCCTGATCAGCGACGGGCCGTTCGCCTGCTCGCAGTCGTCGAGCCCGTGGACCCGCACGGTCGGGCCGGGCCGGTGGTACTCGGGCGGGTAGTAGTTGAACGAGAGGTCGAAGTCGAACGGCACCGGGTCGGCGCCCTCGTCGTACGGGCTGAACTCGGCGAGCAGCTCCGACTCGCGCCCGAGCCGCTCGTAGTACGCGCGCGCGTCGCGGTCGCCGGTGCGGAGCGCGCGGTCGCGCACGACGTCGACCGTCATGACGAGGCAGTAGCCGTAGAGGCGGTACTCGTCGATCACCTCGGGGCCGAGCACGTCGTGATAGGCCGAGGCGCGGATGCCGCCGTCCGGGCGGGCCACGAGCGCCGGCTTGTACTGGACG
The DNA here is from genome assembly GCA_963741455.1 of uncultured Thermoleophilaceae bacterium. GTDB lineage: Bacteria > Actinomycetota > Thermoleophilia > Solirubrobacterales > Thermoleophilaceae > JACVRW01. Next base: position 130,170 of record CAVUIF010000002.1, on the reverse strand, counting down.
CAGACGCGCTCGCCGTTCTCGTCCTCGTACGACCACCCGGGCTCGGTCCAGCCCTCGCGCCGCTCGCACCTCGTGAGCCAGGCCGGCGGGTCGCCCTCGGGGTTCGAGCGGAACCAGCGCCCCGGCACCGCGGGCTCGATCGAGGCGCGCAGCCCGGGCGCGTAGCGCTCCTCGATCCAGTCGCGCGCCTGCTGCCGGGTGTCGTCGCGGCCCAGCACCTGCGCGCTGCGCACGTCGGCGGCGAGCGGCTGAAGCAGCACCAGCGCGGTCACGCCCGCGAGCGCCGGTCCTCTCCAGCGGCGATCAGGCACCAGGGAGCTCAGCTGTGTGAGGGCGGCCGCGGCCAGCATCGCGAGCGCCGGATAGGCCGGCAGGAGCCAGCGGCCGAAGTAGCGCGACTGCACGCTCAGGTACGCGAACAGCGCCACCGGCACCGCGACGAGCATCAGCCCGCGCACGAGATCGCGACGCAGCTCGAGCACGGCGCCCGCGAGCGCCGCGAGGGCCGCCGCCCACCCGAGCCCCCAGGTGAGGCTGTCGAGGTAGTACGCGAACCCGCCGGACTCCTGGCCCGGCTTCGGGTCGTCGGCCGCCACCTCGGCCTGGTCGCGGAGGTCGGTCCACCAGGCGTCGAGCGACCCGAACAGGTACGGGTTGAGCACCACGAACACGAGCGCCGCGATGGCGCCGCCGAGCGCGAGGCCGCCCACCGCCCGCACGCCGTCCGAGCGCAGCCGGGCGAGCGCCGCGATCGCGAGCGGAAGGAGGGCGAGCCCGGCCGTGTACTTGAAGGAGACCGCGAGGCCGGCGAACGCGCCCGCGAGCGCGAAGTCGACGAGCGGGCGGCGCCCGCGCTCCTCGTACACGCGCACCGCGAACAGCAGCGCGAGCGCGACCCCGATCAGCGCTCCCACGTCGGTCACCGCCACGCGGGAGTAGGCCACCGGCAGGAACGCGAACGCCATCACCGCCGCGGCCACGAGCCCCTCGCGCACGCCCCACAGCCGCCGCGCGGCCCAGTAGGTGGCGGCCACGCCGCCCATGCACAGCAGCGCGGCCAGCACGCGCGCGGCGATCCAGATCTGGGTCGGGTCCTTGTCGAACTGGTCGGTGACGTTCCCGAACGGGAGGTCGAACAGGAAGCCGAGCGGCCCGTACATCACCCGCAGCACCGCGTAGATCAGGTACGTGTAGGCGGAGGGGTTCTGGTAGTAGCCCGGGTCGAGGTCCTGCCAGAACATCTCGACGGCCACGGACGTGAAGTGCGACCCCTCGTCCACGGAGTACACGAACGGCAGCCCGTAGTCGATGTTCCACACGCGCAGCGCGAGGCCGGCCACCAGGATGAGGGCGAGCACGAGGCGGTGCACGTGGCCGCACGTTAGTCAGCGCCCAGCCCCGCCAGCCGGGAATGGACCGCTGGTACCGTCTTTTCAGATGCCCGAGACCACCGCTACGGAGGGCGATGTGCGCCATCTCGAGAGGGCCATCGAGCTGGCCGGCCGCGCGCGCGGGCAGACGAGCCCCAACCCGATGGTGGGCGCGGTTGTGGTCAAGGAGGACCGCGTGATCGGCGAGGGCGTGACCCAGCCGCCCGGCGAGAGCCACGCCGAGGTGATCGCCCTCGAGGCCGCCGCGGGCAACACGGCGGGGGCGACCATGTACATCTCGCTCGAGCCCTGCTGCCACCACGGCCGCACGCCGCCGTGCACCGAGGCGATCGTGGCGGCGGGGATCGCGCGCGTGGTGATCGCCTCCGACGACCCGACGCCGAAGGCCGCCGGCCGCGGCCCCGGGATCCTGCGCGACGAGGGCGTGAGGGTGGACTTCGTGGACGGCCAAGTGGCCGAGGCGGCCCGCATGCTCAACCAGCCCTTCCGCAAGCACGCGCGCACCGGCCGCCCGCTCGTGATCTTCAAGTCCGCGATGACGCTCGACGGCAAGGTGGCCACCCACACCGGCGACTCCCAGTGGATCTCGGGCGAGGCGAGCCGCGCCCGCGCGCACCGCTGGCGCGCCGAGTCGGATGCGGTGGCCGTGGGCATCGGCACCGCGCTCGTGGACGACCCGCGGCTGACCGCCCGCGTGGAGGGCGTGGCCCGCCAGCCGCGCCGGGTGGTGTTCGACTCCGAGGCGCGCCTGCCGCTCGACTCGCGGCTCGTCAAGGGCACGTCCGAGCTGCCGCTCATCGTCGTCACCAGCCGCGCCGCGGCGACGAACCGCCGTCCAGGCGCTCGAGGCCGCGGGCGTGGACGTGATCGTCGCCACCGGCGAGAACGAGGCCGCGCGCGTGGAGCACGCGCTCGACGAGCTCGGCGCGCGCGAGATCCAGTCGCTCCTGCTCGAGGGAGGGCCGCACCTCGCGGGCGCGTTCGTGGAGGCCGGGGAGATCGACGAGGCGCGCATCTTCATCGGGCCGCTGCTGCTCGGCGGGGCGAAGGCCAGGACCGCGGTCGAGGGGATCGGGGTCGAGGCGATCGCGTCCGCGTCGCGCGCGCTCCACATGGAGACGGAGCGGATCGAGGACGACGTGCTGATCGTCGCCCGCCTCAAGGAGTGGTGAGGTGTTCACCGGGCTAGTGGCCGGGAAGGGCGTCGTGCGCGCGCTGCGCGACGGCCGCCTCGAGGTCGAGACGCCGCTCGCGGGCGAGCTCTCGCCGGGCGACTCGATCGCCGTCAACGGCGTCTGCCTGACCGCCACGGAGCGCGCCAACGGCTCGTTCACCGCCGACGTGATGCCGGAGACGCTCCGGCTCACCTCGCTCGAGCCGCTCGGCGAGGGCGACGAGGTGAACCTCGAGCTGCCCCTGCGCGCGGGCGACCGCCTCGGCGGGCACGTGATGCAGGGCCACGTGGACGGCACCGGAACGGTCGAGTCCGTGCGCGACGACGGCCGCTCGCGCGTGGTCAGGATCGCCGCTCCGGCCGAGCTCCTGCGCTACATCGTCCACAAGGGTTCGATCGCCGTGGACGGCGTCTCCCTTACCGTTTCGGCCGTGGACGACTCCGGATTCGAGGTGTCCCTCATCCCCGAGACGCTCGAGCGGACAACGCTCGGCGCGGCCGCGCGGGGCCGCACGGTCAACCTCGAGGTCGACGTGCTGGCGAAGTACGTCGAGAAGCTGAGGGTCCCGTGACGAACCCCCCGTTCAGCACGATCGAGGAGGCGATCGAGGACATCCGCGACGGCAGGATGGTCGTCGTCTGCGACGCCGAGGACCGCGAGAACGAGGGCGACCTCACGATGGCGGCGCAGTTCGCGACGCCCGAGGCGATCAACTTCATGGCCACCCACGGGCGCGGCCTCATCTGCCTGGCGCTGACCGGCGAGCGCTGCGACGAGCTCGGCCTCGACCTGATGGCGGCGAAGAACGAGTCACCGTTCCAGACCGCGTTCACGGTCTCGATCGAGGCGCGCGAGGGGATCACCACCGGCATCTCGGCTCACGACCGCGCCCACACCGTGCAGGTCGCGATCGACCCGGGCACGCGCCCGCAGGACCTCGTCCAGCCGGGCCACATCTTCCCGCTGAAGGCGAAGACCGGCGGCGTGCTCGAGCGCCTGGGGCAGACCGAGGCGGCCGTCGACCTGGCGCGGCTGGCCGGGCTGAACCCGTCCGGCGTGATCTGCGAGGTCATGAACGACGACGGCACGATGGCGCGCGTGCCGGACCTGGAGCGCTACTGCGCCAAGCACGGCCTGAAGATGGTCACGGTGGCCGACCTGATCGCCTACCGGCGCCGCCACGACAAGCTGATCGAGCGCGTGGCGGAGGCGGGCCTGCCCACGAAGTTCGGTGACTTCCACGTGGTCGGCTTCCGCTCGCTCGTGGACGGCAAGCACCACGTGGCGATGGTGAAGGGCGAGGTCGACGGCCACGAGGACGTGCTCGTGCGCGTGCACTCCGAGTGCCTGACGGGCGACGTCTTCCACTCGCTCCGCTGCGACTGCGGCGAGCAGCTCGAGGACGCGCTCGCGCGGATCGAGGGCGAGGGCCAGGGCGTGCTGCTCTACCTCGCGCAGGAGGGCCGCGGCATCGGCCTCCTCAACAAGCTGCGGGCGTACAAGCTCCAGGAGGAGGGGCTCGACACGGTCGACGCGAACATGAAGCTCGGCCTGCCGGCGGACCTGCGCGACTACGGCATCGGCGCGCAGATCCTCGTGGACCTCGGGCTCAGCTCGATCCGGCTCCTCACGAACAACCCGCGGAAGATCGTGGGCCTCGAGGGGTACGGGCTGACCGTGACCGACCAGGTGCCGATCGAGCACGCGCCCGGCGAGCACAACCGCGACTACCTGCGCGCGAAGAAGGACCGGCTCGGCCACATGCTCCACCACCAGGGCCTCGCGCTCGACGAGGAGATGATCCACGAGGAGCGCGTGCAGGACCGCGAGCGCGCGCTGGCCGAGGACTCCGATCCGTACGGGCAGGGACCGGCTCCCCGCGGCCGTGGCTGACACCTACGCGGCCGTCGTCGGACGGTTCTACTCCGAATTGGCCGAGCGCCTGGTGGCCGGGGCCCAGCACGTCTTCGAGCAGGAGGGCGTCCAGATGGACGTCCACGACGTCCCAGGAGCCTTCGAGCTCCCGCTCGCGGCCCGCTACTGCGCCGGCAGCGGGCGGTACGCGGGCGTCGTCTGCCTCGGCGCCGTGATCCGGGGCGAGACCGACCACTACGACTACGTGTGCGCGGAGGCAGCCAGCGGGATCGCACGGGTGTCGCTCGACACCGGCGTCCCGTGCGCGTTCGGCGTCCTGACGGTGGACAACATGGAGCAGGCGCTCGCCCGCACGGGCGGGGGCAAGCGCCACCAGGGTGAGGACGCGGCGCATGCGGTGCTGCGGATGGCGGCGCTGAGGCGCGAGCTCGGCCAGTGATCAACCTCTACAGCGACACGCAGACGCGCCCGACCGAGGCGATGCGGAAGGCGATCGCCTCCGCCGAGGTGGCCGACGAGCAGCGGCTCGCCGATCCCACGACCAACCTCCTTCAGGAGCGCGTGGCGGAGCTGCTCGGCCAGGAGGCCGCGCTCTTCCTGCCCACCGGAACGATGTGCAACCAGATCTCGTTCCGGCTGCACGCGCGGCCGGGCGGGGACGAGCTGATCCTCGACCGCACCGCTCACCCGATCATCGCCGAGGCGGGCGGTCCGGCTCAGAACGCGCAGCTCATGATCCACGCGCTCGACGGCGACGGCGGGATCTTCAGCGCCGAGCAGGTGGAGGCCGCGATCCGCGATCCGGAGAACCGCTACCTGCCGCGCTCGCGGGTCGTCTCGGTGGAGCAGACGACGAACATGGGCGGCGGCCGCGTGTGGCCGGCCGGCCAGGTGCGGGCGGTGCTCGACGTGGCGCGGGCGCACGGCCTGCGCGCGCACATGGACGGCGCGCGGCTGATGAACGCGGTGGTCGCCTCCGGCACGAGCGCCGCCGACTTCGCGGGTGGCTTCGACACCGCGTGGGTGGACTTCACCAAGGGGCTCGGCGCTCCGGTGGGCGCGGTGCTCGCCGCGTCGCGCGAGCTGATCGACGAGGCGTGGCGGTGGAAGCAGCAGTGGGGCGGCGCGTTCCGGCAGTCCGGGATCGTGGCCGCCGGCTGCCTGCACGCGCTCGACCACCACGTCGAGCGGCTGGCCGAGGACCACGAGAACGCGCGCGTGCTCGCCGAGGGGCTGCTCGACCTCGGCTGCGACGTGATCGCGCCCGAGACGAACATCGTGATCTTCAGCGCACCGGACGGCTTCGTCGAGCCGGATGGCCGAGCGCGGGGTGGAGCTGAGCGGCACGCCGGACGGCCGCGTGCGCGCCGTGACGCACCTCGACGTGGACCGCTCGGACATCGACTCGGCGCTCCAGGCCGCGCGCGACTCGCTGCTACCCTGACGCGCCGTGGCGAAGGTCTGTTACTCGTGTGGAAAGGGCCCTGCGTTCGGGCACAGCCGCAGTCACTCCATGGTGGCGACGAAGCGGCGCTTCAACCCGAACCTCCAGAAGGTCCGCATCTCGGTCGGGGGAGCTCCCCGGCGCGAGTACGTCTGCACCCGCTGCCTCAAGGCCGCGAAGGTCACGAAGCACGTCTAGCGCCTCCCGGTGCTGTAGAACACGCGGGATGCCTCCTGACGACAGCCTTGCCCGGTTCAGGCGTGTCGTCGCCTCGGCGCTGACGGAGCTCGAGAACCGCCGCCAGGAGGTCAACGACCTCAACGTCTTCCCGGTCGCCGACGGCGACACCGGCGACAACATGGCGCTGACGATGCGCGCCGTGGTCGACGAGCTGAACGCGCTCGACGGCTCGTCCATCGACGAGATCGGCCGCGACGAGATCGTGAGCGCGGTGGCGCGGGCCGCGCTGCTCGGCGCGCGCGGCAACAGCGGCGTGATCCTGTCGCAGGTCGTGCGCGGCGCCGCCGAGGAGCTCGCCTCCCGCCCCGGCGAGCTGGTGGACCCGGTGCTCGTGTCCGCGGCGTTCGCGCGCGCGGCCGACGCCGCGTACGCGTCGGTGCGCGACCCCGCCGAGGGCACGATGCTCACGGCGGTCCGCGCGATGGCGAGCCGGGTGGCGCACGACCTCGCCCACATGGAGCCGCAGCGGCTCGGCCCGGACGCCGGCTCCGAGGAGCAGGACGAGCTGCTTGCCGAGGTGCTCGAGAACGCGCTCGAGGCCGGCAAGGAGGCGGTCGAGCGGGGGCCGGAGCAGCTCGCGATCCTGCGCGAGTCGGGCGTGGTGGACGCGGGCGCCTACGGGATCACCGTGATCATCGCCGGCTGCCTGGCGGCGCTGCGCGGCACGGCCGCGCCCGAGCTCGCGCACCAGTACGCGCCGGCCGCGCTCCACCGCCCGGAGCACGAGTCCTCGAGCTTCCGCTACTGCACGAACTTCGCGGTCACCGGCGAGAGCCTCGACGCGCGGCACTTCACCCCGCTGCTCGAGCAGCTCGGCGACTCCGTGCTCGTGGTCGGCGACGACCGCACGCTGCGCGTGCACGTGCACACCGACGAGCCGGACCGCGCCGTGGCCCTGTTCGAGCCGGCGGGCGAGGTGTCCCGCTTCGACGTCGCCGACATGCACGAGCAGGTGGCCGACCGGACCGCCCGGCTCGGCGGCGACGGCGCGCCCGCCGGCGACGAGTCGACCTGCGCGGTCGTCGCGGTCGCGAGCGGCCCGGGGGTGAAGCGCCTGTTCGAGGAGCTTGGCGTGCTGGTGGTTGACGGCGGCCCGACGATGAACCCCTCGACCTACGAGCTGCTCGCGGGCATCCACGCGGCGTCCGGCGCCGAGGTGGTCGTGCTGCCGAACAGCCCGAACGTGATCCTCGCCGCCGAGCGCGCGTGCGAGCTGTCGGAGAAGCCGGCCGCGGTGGTGCCGACCACCGCGCCCCAGGAGGGGCTCGCCGCGCTGCTGGCGTTCGACCCCGACCGCGCCGCGAGCGAGAACGCCGCGGCCGTCTCGCGCGCCGCCGAGGCGCTCCGCATCGGCGGCGTGGCGCCCGCCGCGCGCGACGACGTCCAGGGCCGCTTCATCGCGGGCGACGCCGTGGGCTACGCGGGCGGCGAGCTCGTGGCGTGGGGCGACCCGGCCGCGACGCTCGGCGCGACGCTCGACCAGCTGGTGGACGGCGCCGAGCTGCTCACCTGCATCGCGGGCGAGGAACCGCCGCTCGGCAGGGGCGACGTGGAGGCGCACGTGCCGGACGGCGTGGAGCTCGAGTACCACGAGGGCGGCCAGCCCGCCTGGTGGTGGCTCCTCTGCGCCGAGTGACGCCCAAGCGCTTCGCATCGGCCGAGGACCTGACGAGGGAAGAGGCCGCCGCGGCGGCGATCCGGTCGTACCCGCGGCCCGGCGTGCTCTCGACCCCGCTCGAGAAGCTCGAGGCGCTCGGGATCGAGACGATCGGCGACCTGATGGAGCACTTCCCGCACTCGCACCGCGACCGCTCGCTGCACGACGTGGCCAGCCTCGCCGTGGGCCAGGACGCGACGGTCGCGGTCACGGTGCGCACCGTCGCCGTGAAACCGATGCGAAACCGGCGCCAGAAGCGCGTGGAGGCGCGCGTCTTCGACCACACAGGCCCGCTCGTCGCGGTCTGGTTCAACCAGCCATGGATCGCGCGGGAGCTCACGGCGGGCACCCACCTGCTCCTCCACGGAAAGCTCCGCCAGCGCAACCAGTTCTGGGTGACCGAGCACGAGGTGATCGGGAACGGGGCCGCTCCGGTGCACACGGTCGGGCTCGTGCCTGTCCATCCCGCGACGCAGGGCATCACGCCGCAGCGGCTGCGCGAGCTGGTGAACCGGGTCCGCCCGCTCATGCTCGCGGCCGGCGAGCCGCTGCCGGCGCGGCTCCGGATCGACGAGGGCCTGCCGGAGCGCCCTGCGGCCCTCGACGCGATCCACTTCCCCGAGAGCGAGGACGAGGAGCGCGGCGCGCGGCGCCGGTTCGCGTTCGAGGAGCTGTTCCTGCTCCAGCTCGCGGTGGCGGGCCGGCGGCGCGCCCGCCGCGAGGGCCGCCGCGCCCGGCCGCTCGAGGCGCGCGGGGTGATCGTGGACCGCTGGCGCTGGTCGCTGCCGTTCGAGCTCACCGGGCGACCAGGCGCACGCGATCGACGAGATCGACGCCGACCTCGCGCGCGAGCGCCCGATGCAGCGGCTGCTGATGGGGGAGGTGGGGAGCGGCAAGACGGCCGTTGCCCTGGCGGCCATGCTCCGCGCCGTCGAGAACGGCGCTCAGGCCGCGTTCATGGCGCCCACCGAGACGCTCGCGGAGCAGCACCACCGCACGCTCGACTCGCTGCTCGGCGGGACGCTTCCCGTGGAGCTCCTCACCGGCTCGACGAGCGCCGCCCGGCGGCGCGAGCTGCTCGACCGGCTGTCGAACGGGCAGCTCCAGCTCGTGGTCGGCACGCACGCGCTGATCGAGGACCCCGTCGAGTTCCGCGACCTCGCCGTGGTGGTCGTCGACGAGCAGCACCGCTTCGGCGTGCGCCAGCGCGCCGCGCTCGACGCGAAGGCGCCGGAGGGGCTCGTGCCGCACTCGCTCCACATGACGGCCACGCCGATCCCGCGCACGCTCTCGCTCACCGCCTACGGCGACCTCGACGCCACCGTGCTCCGCGAGCTGCCGCGCGGGCGGCAGCCGGTGGAGACGCACGTGGTCGACGGCGCTCGCGCGCGGGCGCGCGCGTACGAGCGCATCCGCGAGGAGATCGCGCAGGGGCGGCAGTGCTTCGTGGTGTGCCCGCTGGTCGAGGAGTCGGAGGCGCTCCAGGCGAAGGCCGCGACCGCCGAGTTCGAGCGGCTCCGGACGACCGAGTTCGCCGACCAGCGCGTCGAGCTGATCCACGGCCAGATGCCCTCGAAGAAGAAGGCGGCCGCGATGGAGAGCTTCGCCAAGGGCGAGGCCGACGTGCTCGTGGCCACGAGCGTCATCGAGGTGGGGATCGACGTGCCGAACGCGACCGTGATGCTGATCGAGGCGGCCGAGCGCTACGGCCTCTCGCAGCTGCACCAGCTCCGCGGCCGCGTGGGACGCGGCGAGCACCCCTCGCTCTGCATCCTGTTCGGCGACCCGACGCTGCCGCGGCTCGAGGCGATCGCCCAGGAGCGCGACGGCTTCCGGCTCGCCGAGATCGACCTCGAGCTGCGCGGCGCGGGCGAGGTGCTCGGCACCCGCCAGCACGGCGTCCCGGAGTTCAAGGTGGCGCAGCTCCCCGACGACGTGGAGCTGCTCGTGCGGGCGCGCGACCTGGCCGACGAGGTGCTCGTGGAGGACGCGCGCCTGGAGCAGCCGGAGCACGCGCTGCTGCGCGACGCGGTGGTGCGCGCTTCGGCTCCGAGCTCGACCCGATCCCGGCATGAGCGGATTCTCCGGCTGCTCGACCGCGGCTACACGATGATGTGGCGCGAGGGCCGGTGAGGAGGCGCTGATCGGCCTCGGCGACGACTTCGAGTGGGTGTGCCGGGCATCCGGAGGCGTCCGCCGCGGCGCCGAGGGCGTGACCAGTTCTTCCACGAGTGGATCGAGCCCTGGGAGGACTCCACTCGACTGGGAGCTCCGGAGGCGCGCCGGTCACGCGCTCGCGATCATCCACATGCGCGGCGTGGGCGCGAGAGCGGCGTCCCCGCCGAGATGTCCTTCGCGCAGCTCTGGACCTACCGCGACGGCGCTCGTCCGCATGGCATGTACACGACGTGGACGAGGCGCCGCCGCGGGCTCGACCAGTGAGGGTCGTCGCCGGCGAGTTCAAGGGCCGGCGGCTGCACGCGCCGCGCGGCGCGCACGCGGCCGACCGCGGACCGGTTCGCGAGGCGCTCTTCTCGATGCTCGGCGACGTGTCGGGCGCGCGCGTGCTCGACCTCTACGCCGGCTCGGGAGCGCTCGGGATCGAGGCGCTGTCGCGCGGCGCGGAGTCGGCCGTGTTCGTCGAGCGCGACCAAGGCGCTCGCCGCGCTGCGGCGTAACCTCGAGGCGGTGGACGCCGTGGCCGAGGTCAGGCGGCAGGACGTCATCCGTTTCCTGGCCCATCCGGAGGGTACGTTCGACCTCGTTCTGTGCGACCCGCCATATGATGATGCGCCGCGCGTCGCCGCCCGGCTATCCGAAGCCGTGCCGGCGATCGCGGCAGAGGACGCCCGCATCGTGACCGAATCCGACAAGCGCAATCCGCTCGTGCTCTCGCAGCCGCTCCTCGTCGAGCGGAGCTACGGCGACACCCGAATCGCGATCCACAGCGCCCCGTGAACGCTCCGAGGAACGGCGGGACGGCGGTCGTGCCGGGCTCCTACGACCCGGTCACGTTCGGCCACCTCGACATCATCGGGCGCGCCGCGAACGTGTTCGACAACGTCATAGTTGGCGTCGTGGACCAGCCGGTGCGCAAGCAGAAGACCGTGTTCAGCGCCGAGGAGCGCGTTGCACTTATCGAGTCAGAGGTGGCGGAATACGGCAATGTGCAGGTAAAACCCTTTGATACTCTCCTCGTCGACTTCGCCCGAGAACACGGCGCCAAGGCGATCGTCAAGGGATTGCGGGCGATCTCGGACTTCGAGTACGAGTTCGAGATGAACCAGCTGAACCGGAAAATGGCGCCCGACATCGAGAGCATGTACATGATGGCGGCGCCAGAGTTCAGCTTCCTAAGCTCCAGTGGAGTCAAGGAGCTGGCGATGTTCGGAGGAGATTTGAGCGGGCTGGTACCGGATCCGGTGGCGGCACGGTTGCAGGAAGAACTGAAGCGGTGAAGAACTGAGGCGCGGATGGATGTACTGGTCCTGATCGACAAGCTTGACGACACGATTCACAACGCTAAGCCCGTGCCGCTTACGGACCAGGTGCGTGTCGACAAGGAGGAGATCTACGACATCCTCGACCAGATGCGCGCGACGATCCCCGAGGAGATCAAGCAGGCGCGCTGGATCGTCAAGGAGCGCCAGGAGATGCTGGCCGAGGCGAAGCGCGAGGCCGAGCGAATCATCCGCGAGGCGCGCGAGGAGCAGATCCGCCTGATCGGCGAAGAAGAGATCGTCAAGCAGGCCGAGCGCCAGGCCGACGAGATCATCGAGGACGCGCGCGCACGCGAGCGCGAGATCCGCCTGGGCGCCGAGGACTACGCCGACGACATCCTCAACACCCTCGAGGTCAACCTGACGAAGTTCATCGCGGCCGTGCAGCGAGGCCGCGACCGGCTGCAGGGCCGCGAAGAGGCCGAAGTAGGCCCGCGCGTGGCCGACTAGCGCGCCGGTCGCACTTCCGGGACTATTTGTCCCGTTTCTTCGACAGGTAGCGTTCGCCCATGGCTTCTGGGCGATGCATTTGCGGGGCTGTTGCGTTCGACGTGCGAGGGCCGTTGCGTGAGGTGCACCTCTGTCACTGCACCGAGTGCCGGCGGTGGGCCGGTCACGTGTGGGCGGCCAGTGAGGCGGCGTGGGCCGATCTCGACTTCGGCGAGGAGCGCGGGCTTCGCTGGATCGACAGCCCGGACAGTGCCTGGGACGCGCGGCGCGGGTTCTGCGCCGAGTGCGGGTCGTCGCTCTTCTGGCAGGTGCCGGGGAGCGATCGCGTGAGCCTCGCCGCGGGCTGCCTCGACGGGCCGACGGAGCTGAAGACGACGGAGCAGATCTGGGTCGGCAGCGCCGGCGACTACTACGAGCTCGACGAGCGCATCCCGAGCACGCCGCGCGGCGGCCGAGTAGCCTCGGGCGCATGGCGAGCTACCTCCACACCTGCTACCGCATCGGCGACATCGACCGCTCGGTCTCGTTCTACGAGAAGCTCGGCTTCGAGGAGCGGCGCCGGATGCCGATCGGCGACGACGCGACCAACGTCTTCATGGGCCTCCCCGGCGAGGACCCGGTGCTCGAGCTGACGTACAACCACGGCGTCGACTCGTACGACCTCGGCACGGGCTACAACCACATCGCCATCGCCGTCGACGACCTCGACGGCACGCTCGAGGGGCTCGCCGGCGACGGCATCGAGCCGGAGAAGCCGCCGTACCGCCCGGGCGGCCGCACCGAGGGCCCGTTCATCGCCTTCGTGCGCGACCCGGACGGCTACCGGATCGAGCTGATCGGCCGGTGAAGCCGGCGCTAGCCTCGATGGCATGGCGCAGCGCACCGACAGCTTCGACGTAGGTCAGCTCGGGCTCTCCTCGGGAGAGGGACGGAGCCTCGATCTTGTCGTGCCGGTGGACGCCTTCGACTTCGGCGGCCAGCGCTACGAGATCCAGGGCGGCGACGTGGAGGCGCGGCTCGACGTGTCGCACACCGTCAGCGGCTACGCGTTCCGGCTGCGCTTCGGCGCCGCGCTCGAGGGACCGTGCGTGCGGTGCCTCGAGACCGCCGACCAGCGCGTCGAGGTCGACGCCCGCGAGATCGACCAGCCGGGCGGGGGAGAGGAGCTCTCGCTCGCCCTACTACGACGAGGGCCACCTCGACATGCGCGCGTGGGCGCGCGACGCGCTGGCGCTCGCCCTGCCGACGCAGATCGTCTGCAAGGAGGACTGCGCCGGCCTCTGCGCCGTGTGCGGCGAGAACCTGAACCGCTCACCGGACCACGCGCACGAGCGCGAGCCGGACCCGCGCTGGGCCGCGCTGCGCGAGCTGAAGCTCGACTAAGCCGGGGCGTCCGACAGCTCCGTCTGGGCGCCCACCGGCACCTCGCCCTTGATCAGGTCGGCCGCGCGCTCGGCCAGCGCGATCACGGGGCCGTTCGTGTTGCCGCGCGGCACGGTCGGCATCACCGAGGCGTCCACCACGCGGAGGCCCTCCACGCCGCGCACGCGCAGCTCGCGGTCCACGACGGCGCCGGGGTCGTCGCCCATCCGGCAGGTTCCGACCGGGTGGTAGAGCGTCTGGAGCCGCTGGCGGCAGTGCGCCTCGATGTCCTCGTCCGAGTGCGAGTCCGGGCCGATCAGCATCCCGGTCGAGAGCTCGCCGAGCCGGCCGCTCTCGCAGATCTCCAGGCAGCTGCCGCACGCCGGCGACCATCGACGCCACGTCGTCCGGGTGCTCGAGGTAGTTGTGGACGATCAGCGGCTTGGCCGTCGGGTCGGGTGAGCCGAGCGTCACGAAGCCGCGGCTCTTCGGCTTCAGCACGCAGGCGCCGAGCGCGAAGCCGTGCCCGTCGCCGGGCACGAGCCCCTCGGACTGGAACCGCGCGGGCGCGAAGTGGAACTGGACGTCGGGCGCCTCGAGGCCGTCGCGCGTGCGCATGAAGCCGCCCGCCTCGGCCACGTTCGACGTGAGCGGGCCGCGGCCCTCGCCCTCGAACAGCGCGAGGTTCTCCTCGTTCAGCGCGCCGAACAGGGAGATCTCCTCGTCGATCCCGTAGACGGCGCCGGAGTTCGGATGGTCGTGGAGGTTCAGCCCCATCTCGGGCGCCTCGGCCACGACCTCGATCTGGAGCTCCATCAGCTCCTCGGGCCGGCCGAGCCCCGACAGCATCAGCAGCTGCGGCGAGTTGTAGGCGCCGCCGCACACGATCACCTCGCGCTCGGCGCGGTGCACGATCATCTCGGACAGCCGGGCGCCCACGACGCCCACGGCGCGTCCCTCCTCGAACAGCACCGAGAGCGCGTGCACGTGCGTCTCGACGGTCAGGTTCGGCCGGCTCATCACAGGGTGCAGGTAGGCCACCGCCGCGCTCGCGCGAGCGCCGTTGCGCTGTGTCAGCCGGTACAAGCCGACGCCATCCTGCGACTCGCCGTTGAAGTCCTCGTTCAACGGCAGCCCGAGTCCGGTCGCCGAGTCGAGGAACATCTGGGTGAGCGGGTTGTTCGAGCGGCCCTCCGAGATCGGCAGCGTCTCGGCCGAGCGCTTGAAGTACGGGAGCATCTCGTCCCAGGTCCAGCCCGGGCCCCACTCGTCGTAGTCGATCGGGTTCCCGCGGATGTAGATCATCGCGTTGATCGACGAGGAGCCGCCCAGCACCTTCCCGCGCGGGAGGTAGATGCGGCGGTCGTTGGCGAACGGCTCGTAGATCGTCGAGTGGTCCCAGTCCTGGGCGGTCCGGTACAGCGCCGAGAAGGCCGCCGGCAGGTGGACGAGCTCGTTCGTGTCGGGCCCGCCGGCCTCGAGCAGCAGCACCGAGACGTCCGGGTCCTCCGTCAGGCGGTTGGCAAGCACGCAGCCGGCCGAGCCGGCCCCGACGATCACGTAGTCGTACATGGGTCGACGCTAGCCGGGCGAGAGGGCCGCCGCAAGCTATCCTTCCCGCCCTCTATGGCCGTCCCCAAGCAGAGACAGTCCCACTCGCGGACGAACAAGCGCCGCTCGCAGCACAAGATCGAGACCCCGGGCCTCCGGCACTGCCCGCGCTGCAACGCGCCGCGGCGGCCGCACCGCGTGTGCCCCAACTGCGGCACCTACGCCGGCCGTGAGGTCGTCGTGCAGCAGCCCGGAGTCGACACAGACGACGAGTGATCGCGGTTGACGCGAACGGCGCCGATCAGGGGCCGGTCGCAGTCGCCGAGGGAGTCGCCCGCTCGGGCCTGCCCGTGATGCTGTTCGGCCCCGCCGGTGAGATCGCCGGCGCCGCGGGCCCGCACGCCGAGATGGTCGACGCCCCCGAGACGGTCAAGGCCGGCGAGGAGGCCGTGGCCGCCGTGCGCTCGAAGCCGGACGCCTCGATCGTCCAGGCGGCCAAGGCGGTGGGCGACGGCCGCGCCGACGCGCTCGTCTCGGCCGGGCACCACTGGACCGACGCTCGCCGCGGCCACCCTCTCCGTGAAGCGGATCAAGGGCGTCTACCGGCCCGCGCTCGCCGTGCTGATGCCGATCCCCGGCGGCCCGGTGCTGCTCCTCGACGCGGGCGCGAGCGTGGAGGTGCGCCCCGAGCACCTCGTGCAGTTCGCCTACATGGGCGCGGGCTTCATGGAGGCGGTCGTGGGGATCGAGCGCCCGAGGGTCGGCCTGCTGTCGGTGGGCGAGGAGTCCGGCAAGGGCACGCCCGGCGTGCTCACCGCGCACGAGCGGATCGCGGAGGGGGGCGGGCTGAACTTCGTCGGGAACGTGGAGGGCTTCGACCTCCCGGGCGCCGGCGCGGACGTGGTGGTGGCGGACGGCTTCACCGGCAACGTGGCGCTCAAGGTGCTCGAGGGCACGCTGAAGGTCTTCTCGGGCGAGATCCGCTCGCGCATCCGCTCGGGCGCGGTGTCGAGCCTCGGCGGGCTCCTCGTCCGCGGCAAGCTCGGCAAGCTCCGCGACGACTTCGACCCCGAGCGCGTGGGCGGCGCGATCCTGCTCGGGCTGCGAAAGCCGGTGGTCGTTGCGCACGGCAGCTTCGGCCCGACGGGCATCGAGCACGCGGTCAAGCTGGCCCGCCGGGCGGTGGACGAGGACATGGTCGGGCGCACCACGAAGGCGCTCGAGAGCGCCGGGGCGTTGCGGTCCGCGACCGCTGCTAGCGTCGCCGAGCGATGACCCGAGAAGAGGTTCTCGAACGCATCCGCGAGCACCTGGCCACCGAGTTGGAGGTGGACCGGGGCCGCATCGACGAGTCCACGCGCTTCAAGGAGGACCTGGAGGCGGACTCCCTCGACCTCGTGGAGCTCGTCGTCGAGCTCGAGGACAGCTACGGCGTCCGGATCCCGGACGAGGAGGCGGCCAAGATCCTCACGGTCGGCCAGGCCGCCGACTTCGTCGCCGCCCATGCAAGCGGGATCGAGACCTGAGTCCCTTGAAGAGCTGCTCCACGAGCTGCCGGAGGCGCTGCGGCGGCAGGCATTCACGCACTCGTCGTGGGTGGAGCACAAGCCCGAGGCCTACGAGCGGCTCGCGTTCCTGGGGGACGTGGTCCTGAGCCTCGCCGTGTCGGACCATCTGTTCCCGCGCTTCGAGCGCTACGGAGCGGGGCGGCTCACCAAGGTCCGCGCCCAGGCCGTGAGCGGCGCGTCGTGCGCGCGCGTGGCGCGGGCGCTCGGCGTGCCCGACGAGCTCCGCCGCGTGGCGCCCGACGGGAGCACGGGGCGGACGGCCGACATGCTCGTCGCATCCGAGCGCGTGCTGGCGTCGGTGTGCGAGGCGATCATCGGCGCGGCGTACGTCTCCTTCGGGCTCGAGCGCACCGCGCCGGCGATCGTGGAGTCGTTCCGGGGCGAGATCGAGCAGGCGCTCGAGAACCCCGTCGACTACAAGTCCGTGCTCCAGGAGCGGCTCGCGCGGCGGGCCGCCGTCGTGGACTACCGCACGGTCTCCGAGGAGGGCCCGGCGCACGACCGCAGCTTCATCGCCGTGGCCGAGGTGGACGGGCAGGAGCTCGGGCGCGGGGAGGGAAAGACGAAGAAGGCCGCTGAGCAGGAGGCGGCCCTGCACGCACTGGACGCGCTCGACGAAGAGGCGGCCTCGTAGATGCACCTGAGGTCGATCTCCATGAAGGGCTTCAAGTCCTTCCCGAACCGGACCAAGCTCGAGTTCGGCCCGGGCGTGTCCGTGGTCGTCGGGCCGAACGGCTCCGGCAAGTCGAACATCACGGACGCCGTGCTGTGGGCGCTCGGCGAGCAGTCGCCGCTGGCGGTGCGCGGGTCGTCGATGAAGGACGTGATCTTCGCGGGCGCGCACGGCGTCCAGGGCTCGAGCGCCGCCGAGGTCGAGGTCGTGATCGACAACCACGACGGCGCGCTCGACCTCGACTTCTCCGAGATCTCGATCGTCCGGAAGCTGGGCCGCGACGGCGAGGGCGAGTACCGCCTGAACGGCGCGCGCTGCCGGCTCGTCGACGTGGTCGAGGTGCTCTCGGACTCGGGGCTCGGCAAGGAGATGCACTCGGTCGTCTCGCAGGGCAAGGTCGAGCAGATCGTGCTCTCGCGCCCGCGCGACCGGCGGCTGATGATCGAGGAGGCGGCGGGGCTCGGGAAGCACCGCAAGCGCCGCCGCCGCGCGCAGCTCAAGCTCGAGCGGACCGAGGAGAACCTCTCCCGCTCGCTCGACGTGGAGCGCGAGGCGCGCTCGCGGCTCCGGCCGCTGAAGCGCCAGGCCGAGGCGGCGGAGCTGCACGAGCGGCTCGAGCGGCAGACGACCGAGGCGCGGTATTCCCTCGCGCGCGACGCGTCGCGGAGCGCACGGCTTGCGCTGGCCGAGGCCGAGGAGCGCGCTCGGGTGGCTCGTTCGCGAGCGCGACGAGGCCGAGCGGCTGCTGGGTGAGGTGGCGAGGCGGCGCGAGGAGGCCGAGGAGGCGTTCGCGACCCAGACGCGCGACCGCGAGCGGCTCCAGGCGCGGCTCTACGCCGCGCGCTCGGCGAGCGAGCGGATCGCGATGAGGCTGGAGCGCGTGCGCCGAGCAGGCTGTCGCCGCGAAGGAGCGCCGCGAGCGGCGGCTCCGTCAGGTCGAGGTGCTCGAGCAGCAGGCGGCCGCCGACGCGGAGCTCGCCGGCGAGGAGGAGCGCCCGCAGGACCGGATCGCCGCGATCGAGCAGGAGCTTGCCGCCCTCGACGCCGGCCGCGAGGAGCGGCTGGCGCGCGAGCTGGCGGGCCTCGAGTCCGATCTCGGCGATACGAGGGCGCGCCTCGAGGCGTTGAAGGAGGACGCCGCGGAGAAGCGGGCCGCGCTGGACGGCGCCGACCAGGCGGCCGAGGCCGCACGCGCCGCTCGCCGCGAGGCGGAGCGCGCCGCGGAGGCCGCGCGGGCCCAGGCCGCGGAGGTGGGCTCGGAGCTGGCGGCGGTGAACCAGTTCGTGCGCGCGGCCGGCGCCACGCCGGGCGACGCGCAGTCGCTCGCCGAGCGGCTCCACGTCGAGCCGGGCTACGAGCTGGCGCTGGCGGCCGTGCTCGGCCCGCGGCTCACCGCCGCCGTCGTGAACGACCGCGGTGAGGGTGAGCGTGTCCTGGACGCCGCCGGTGCCGATGGCGGGGCTGTCCTGCTGAGAGCACCGCTGGGGGACCCGATCCAGGACGGCGCGGGTGCCGCGGGCGTTCCGAGCTCCCCTTCGGTGCCAACCGGCCAACTGCTTGCGCACCTTGTGCGCCCCGAGCGGGACGTGGAGGCCCTTGCCGCGCGGCTGCTCGCCGGCGTGTGGGTCGTGGACTCGCTCGGTGCGCTTCCCGACACATTCACCGGCGTCGCCGTCACGAAGGCGGGGCGGCTCTTCGACGCTCGCACCGGCGAGCTCTCGCAGGCGCCCACGGGCGGCGCCGAGCGGCTCCTCGAGGAGCTCACGCGGCGCGACGAGCTCGTGGCCGCCTCGGAGCAGGCCGTTCGCCAGGAGGCGGAGGCCCGCGCTGCGGTCGAGCACGCCGGCGGCGAGATCGCCGAGACCGACGCCGCGCGCGAGGCCGCCGAGTCCGCCCTGCGCACGGCGCTGCGCGCCGTCTCGGAGGCCGAGGAAGGCCTGGGCCGCTCCGAGTGGCTCATCGAGCGCCGCCGCGAGGCGCCGGACGACGGCCCCGAGGCCGTGCGCCGCGCCGAGCTGCTCGGCGACCTTCGTGCCGAGCAGCGGCTCGCGGAGCGGATCGACGCGCGAGCGCGAGGAGCGGGCGCGCGCCCTCACCGCGCTGCGGGACGGCGCCGAGCGCGACCTCGCGCTGGCGGCGGACGCCGAGCGCGTCGTGACCGCCCTCGAGAGCGCGCGCGACGCGGTCGCCGCGCGGCGCGACGCGCTCGACGCGGAGCTCGAGGCGGGCGCCGCCGCCGGCGAGGAGACCGCCGCCGCGCTGAAGGCCTGCGCCCAGGAGGAGGCCGAGCTTCAGGGCCTGCTGAAGGGTGCGAGCGAGGGCGTGACCGGCGCCGAGGTGGCCGCGCAGCAGGTGCGCGACTCCGCCGCGGACGCCGAGCGCGAGCTGAACGAGCTGGCGGGCAAGCTCGGCCTCGAGCCCGTGCCCGCGGCGGAGGCGCTGCCCGACGAGGAGCGCGAGGCGCTCACGCAGCGCGTCGAGCGGCTGATGCGGCGCCGCGAGCAGCTCGGCCCCGTGAACCCGCTCGCCAAGCAGGAGTACGACGAGGCCGTGGCGCACGTCGAGGAGCTCGAGACGCAGCGCGAGGACCTCGAGAGCGCGCTCGCCGAGCTCGAGGGGCTCATCAAGGAGACCGACCGGCGCATCCGCGAGGCGTTCGAGCAGACCTTCGAGGCTGCCGCGAAGAACTTCGAGGACGTCGTGCAGCACCTCTTCCCGGGCGGCCGCGGCGCGCTGCGGCTCGTGCACGAGGAGGTGGGCCCGCGCCCGGTCGTGGGCGGCGAGCCGCTCCCCGAGGGCGAGGCGCCGGATCCGATCGAGGACGAGGACGAGCAGCCCGAGGCGGGCGTCGAGATCGAGGTGACGCCGCCGGGCAAGTCCACGAAGCGCCTGTCGCTGCTCTCGGGCGGCGAGAAGTCACTCGTGGCGCTTGCCTTCATGTTCGCCGTCTTCCTCGCCCGCCCGTGCCCGTTCTACATCCTCGACGAGGTCGAGGCGGCCCTCGACGACCTCAACATCGACCGCTTCCTCCAGCTCGTGAAGCGCTACTCGGACCGCGCGCAGTTCATCGTCGTGACGCACCAGAAGCGCACGATGGACGCTGCCGACACGCTCTACGGGGTGAGCATGGGCGGCGACGGGATCTCACGCGTGGTCTCCCGCAAGCTGGCCGGGAGGCCCGCCGAGGAGCACGCCTTGTCGTCCGCGGAAGAGGCCGCCGCCTAAAGGAAATCCGCGCGCCCTCCGATCCCGCTGTGGGGGATCAGACCGACGGAGGTGCGGGGATGAGGGGCAGGACGATTTTTCTTGCGCTGGTGGCTGTTTGCAGCCTGCTCAGCGCGACAGCGGTTGCCGGTGGGCACGGCGTTGTCAGCGGCACGAAGGACGGCGACGAGCTGAATGCCGGCCGTCGGCGCGGATCGCGTGTTCGCGCGTGCCGGTGACGACACCGTGAACGGCGGCGCGCGGCAACGACCGCGTGCGCGGCGGCGGCGGCGACGACGCCCTGTTCGGCGGTCGCGGCAAGGACCGCCTCCGCGGCGGCCAGGACAACGACCTCCTGGACGGCGGCGAACGGGAACGACTACCTGAACGGCGGCGGCGACGGCCGCGACAAGGACCGGATCGTGTGCGGGTCCGGCCACGACGTGGTCGTGCTCGGCAGGGGCGACGTGACGGAGGACGACGGCTGCGAGGAGATCAAGCGGCCCGGCGAGGGCAAGGAAGCGTGCGCCGCGGGATCGCACGGCTGTCCCGCGCCGGAGCCGTGCGCGGCCCGGGACGGCGGCGGCTGTCCGGACCAGGAGCCGTGCGCCGCGCGCGACGCCATGGACTGCGATCCGAGCGACGACGAGCACTGCGTGGCGACCTATCCCTCCTGCGACGACCCGGTCTGGAACGAGCCGGAGCCCGACCCGGCCGACGAAGAGCAGGGGGCCGACGGCCCCGGCGACTCGTAGGCAGGGGTACTGGAGAGGGGACGCCCGCGGCAGGGCGGGCGTCCCTATCCTCCGCGGGCCAATGGCCCGCACCTGGCAGGAGCTGTTCGAGACCGGCGCCGACGCACAGGCCGAGGCCGCCGAGGACTCAGAGCCCGAGCGCACGGGCTTCTTCCGCGGCTCCGCGACAACATGTCGAAGACGCGCCAGGCGATCGGCGCCGAGCTTCAGACGACCGTCTTCCAGTCGCTGGACGACGAGGCCTTCGAGCGGCTCGAGGAGACGCTGATCTACGCGGACGTGGGCGCGCCGACCACCGCGAAGATCGTCGAGCGGCTCGAGACCGAGGCCGAGAGCGGCGACCTCTCCGGCGGCGAGGACCTCTCGCGACGGCTGCGCGAGCTGCTCGCGGAGACCGCGCGCCTCGACGGCGACACGATCCCGCTCACCGAGCACCCGACCGTGATCCTCATGACGGGAGTGAACGGCAGCGGGAAGACCACCACCATCGGGAAGATGGCCTGGCACCTCCAGAAGGAGCTCGGCCGCTCCGTGCTCCTCGCCGCCGGCGACACCTTCCGCGCGGCGGCGGCCGAGCAGCTCGCGCTGTGGGCCGAGCGCTCCGGCGCCGACCTCGTGCGCGGCGACGAGGGGTCCGATCCCGGCGCCGTCGTCTTCGACGCGATCGAGGCGGCCCGCTCGCGCGGCCACGACGTGGTGATCGTGGACACCGCCGGCCGCCTCCACACGCAGCAGCACCTGATGGACGAGCTGCGGAAGGTGCGCAAGGTGATCGAGCGCCAGGCCCCGGGCGCGCCGCACGAGACGCTTCTCACGATCGACGCCACCACCGGCCAGAACGGCCTCCGCCAGGCGCTGCTCTTCCGCGAGGCCGTGGAGGTCACCGGCATCGCGCTCACGAAGCTCGACGGCACCGCCAAGGGCGGGATCGCGCTCGCGATCGCCCAGGAGCTCGGCGTGCCGGTGAAGATGATCGGGATCGGCGAGGCGCTCGAGGACCTGCGGCCGTTCGACCCGGACGACTTCGCCCAGGCGATCCTCGAGCCATGACCGACCCCGGCTCCAGCACCAGGGTCGTTCGGGCCGGCCTCCCCGAGCCCGAGCAGGGCGAGCCGTTCCTGCCCGGCCCCGTGTTCGCGGCGCCGTTCCACGTGAGCGGCGACCCGTACGCGGCGCCGGCCGCGTACACGCGCTACGGCAACCCGACATGGGCGCGCTACGAGGAGGCGGTGGGGAGCCTCGAGGGGGCCGAGGCGGTGCTGTTCTCGTCGGGGATGGCGGCGGCCGCGGCGCTGCTCCTCACGCACCTGGGGCCCGGCTCGGTCCTCGCCATCGACTCCGGTTGCTATCGCGGCGTGCGCGGGCTCGCCGAGTCGCACCTCGAGCCACGCGGAGTCGAGCTGAGGCTGGCTCCGCCGGCGGAGCTCGCCGATGCCGCGCGCGGGGCCGACCTGCTGTGGCTCGAGACGCCCTCGAACCCCAGCCTCGAGGTGTACGAGATCGGGCCGCTCGCCGACGCCGCGCCGATCACCGTCGTGGACAACACGACGGCCGGCCCGCTCCTCCAGCAGCCGCTCGACCTCGGCGCCGACTACGCGCTCACGAGCGCGACGAAGCAGATGAGCGGCCACGCCGACCTCCTGCTCGGCTACGTCACGACGCGCGACTCCGAGCGAGCGCAGGCGCTGCGCGACTGGCGCCGCGACGCCGGCGCCCTCCCGGGCCCGTTCGAGACGTGGCTCGCGCACCGGTCGCTCCCGACGCTCGCGGTGCGCCTCGAGCGCGGCTGCGACAACGCGCTCGCGATCGCGCGGCTGCTCGCCGCCCGCGACGACGTGGAGGGCGTGCGCTACCCGGGCCTCCCGGACGATCCCGGCCACGAGGTCGCCCGGCGGCAGATGCGCGGCTACGGGATGGTGGTCTCGTTCGACCTCGGGAGCAGAGAGCGGGCGGAGCGCTTCCTCGCCGCGGCGCGGCTCGTGACCGACGCGACCAGCTTCGGCGCCGTGCAGACGAGCGCCGAGCGGCGCGCGCGCTGGGGCGGCGACGCGGTCACCGAGGGCTTCATCCGGCTGTCGGCCGGTCTCGAGGACACGGCCGATCTCCTGGCCGACATCGAGCGTGCGCTCGACTCCGCTCGCGGTCACCCTGGCTAGGATCGACGTACATGGACGAGTGGGTGCTGTGGATGGTCGCCGCCGGTGTGCTCGCGGTGGGCGAGATGCTCACGCTGGGCTTCTTCGCCGGGCCGATCGCGATCGCGGCCGTCCTGGCCGCGGTCGTCGCGCTCGCGGGAGCCGGCCTTGCCGCCCAGTGGATCGTCTTCATCGCCGCGTCACTCGGGTCGCTGCTCGTGCTGCGGCCGGTCGCGCGGCGCCACCTCCGCACCCCCGCCCAGATCCGCACGGGCACGGCCGCGCTGGTGGGCGCTCCCGCGCTCGTGCTGGAGCGGGTGGACGAGCGCGGCGGCCAGGTGAAGATCGCGGGCGAGATCTGGACCGCACGCTCATACGACGAGGACGAGTCGTTCGAGCCCGGCACACGCGTGTGCGTAATGCAGATCGACGGCGCGACCGCGCTCGTCGCCGAATGAGAGGGGTGGGTCGCCCATGGAGACCCTGATCGTGCTCATCGTCGTTGCCGTCGTCGTGCTCTTCACGCTCGTCGCGCGGAATCCGCATCGTCCCGCAGGCGCGAGCCGGGATCGTCGAGCGGCTCGGCCGCTACCAGCGCACGCTCGACGCCGGTCTCGCGCTCGTCGTGCCGTACGTCGACCGCGTGAAGCCGCTGATCGACCTGCGCGAGACGGTGGTCTCGTTCCCACCGCAGCCCGTGATCACCGAGGACAACCTCGTGATCAACATCGACACCGTCATCTACTTCCAGGTCACGGACCCCAAGGCCGCGACCTACGAGATCCAGGACTACATTGCCGCCATCGAGCAGCTCACCGTGACGACGCTGCGGAACGTGATCGGCGGGATGACGCTCGAGGACACGCTCACGTCGCGCGACAAGGTCAGCGCGGCGCTGCGCGTGGTGCTCGACGAGGCCACCGGGCGCTGGGGCATCCGAGTGAACCGGGTGGAGCTGAAGGCGGTGGACCCGCCGGCGTCGATCCAGGAGGCGATGGAGAAGCAGATGCGCGCCGAGCGTGACCGCCGCGCCGCGATCCTGACGGCCGAGGGCGTGAAGCAGTCGCAGATCCTCACCGCAGAGGGCGAGAAGCAGAGCGCGATCCTGAAGGCGGAGGGCCGCCGCGAGGCTCAGATCCTCGAGGCGGAGGGCCAGTCGAAGGCGATCGAGACGGTCTTCGACGCGATCCATCGCGGCGACGCGGACCCGAAGCTGCTCGCCTACCAGTATCTCCAGATGCTGCCGCAGATCGCCCAGGGCGAGTCGAACAAGCTCTGGATCATCCCGAGCGAGTTCACGAAGGCGCTCGACCAGCTCGGGGCGGCGCTGCCTAAGGGCGATCCAGATCGACGCGAATCCTCAGGTGGTCCGTCCCCATCACCCTGACCATCGCCGGGACCGCTGAGGCCGGGCCGACGACCCGGGCTCGACCGGACCGCCACCGGCGCCCCACACGCACGCGCACGCGCTGATCGGCCTCGATGTTCAGCACGTAGCCCGCCCTCCGGCCGTGCTCGGTGACGATCCAGACCGTGTCGCCCTCGACCATCCGGGTCACCGGCACGCGGCGGGGCTGGCCGCTGCGACGCCCGGTGGTCTCGAGGATCACGACGGTCGGGGTGGGGAGGCCCGCGCGGGCCGCCGCCAGCACCAGCGGGTTGAAGACCTTCGCCGAGAGGAACGTCGATGCACGCCTCTTGTCCACCCCGGCTAGCCTCTCATGGGTGTTCGATGCGCTGTCAGACCGGCTTCAGGCCGCCCTCGGCGACGTCCGCTCGCGCGGCAAGCTGACCGAGGACGACATCAATGCCGCCATGCGGCAGGTGCGGCTGGCGCTGCTCGAGGCCGACGTGAACTTCAAGGTGGTCAAGCAGTTCACCTCGGCGGTGAAGGAGCGTGCGCTCGGGCAGGACGTGCTCGGCTCACTGAATCCGGGCCAGCAGGTGGTGAAGATCGTCTCGGACGAGCTCACCTCCCTGATGGGCGGGAGCGGGAGGGACCTCGCGCTGGCGAAGCCGGGGCCGACCGTGGTCCTGATGGCCGGCCTCCAGGGGTCGGGCAAGACGACCGCGACCGCGAAGCTGGCCCGCCACCTGCGCGAGGAGCACGGCATGGACGTGGCGGTGGCGGCCTGCGACGTGTACCGGCCCGCCGCCGTCGACCAGCTCGTGAAGGTCGCCGGCCAGGCCGGCGCGCACGTGTACGAGCAGGGCACCGGCCGTGACCCGGTGGACATCGCCGAGTGGGCGCTCGACCAGGCGAAGCAGGACCGTCGCGACGCGCTGATCGTCGATACGAGCGGCCGCCTGCACGTGGACGAGGAGCTCATGAAGGAGCTCGCCGAGATCAAGAAGCGCACCAAGCCGCACAACGTGCTGCTCGTGGTGGACGCGATGACCGGCCAGGACGCGGTGAACGTGGCCGAGCAGTTCGCCGAGACCGCGAACTTCGACGGCGTGGTCCTCTCGAAGCTCGACGGCGACGCGCGCGGCGGCGCCGCGCTGTCGGTCAAGGCCGTCACCGGCAAGCCGATCCTCTACGCCTCCACCGGCGAGAAGCTCGGCGACTTCGAGCGCTTCCACCCGGACCGGATGGCGCAGCGGATCCTCGGCATGGGCGACGTGATGACGCTCGTCGAGAAGGCCGAGAAGCAGATGGACGAGCGCCAGGCCGCCGCGCTCGAGAAGAAGATCCGCAAGGAGCAGTTCACGCTCGACGACTTCCTCGAGCAGATGCAGCAGGTGCGGAACATGGGGCCGCTCGGCTCGCTGCTGAAGATGATGCCCGGGGTGGGGAGCCAGCTCGGCTCGCTGAACGTGGACGAGAAGGAGCTCGACCGGCTCGAGGCGATCATCCGCTCCATGACCCCGGCGGAGCGGGCGAACCCCAAGATCATCGACGGGTCGCGCCGGCGGCGGATCGCGCGCGGGTCCGGGACCTCGGTCCAGGCGGTGTCGCAGCTCGTGAAGCAGTTCGCCCAGATGAAGAAGGTCATGAAGCAGGTGGCCGCCGGGAAGATGCCGTCGCTACAACAGCTCGCGGGTCGCTAACCTCTCCCGGCCTATGTCCGTACGAGTACGCCTGACCCGTGTGGGGTCGAAGAAGAATCCGATCTGGCGCGTGGTCGTCTCCGACCAGCGCTCGCCGCGCGATGGCCGCTTCATCGAGACGATCGGCCAGTACAACCCGCAGACGGAGCCCTCGACGATCAAGATCGACGAGGAGCGGCTCCAGCACTGGCTCGCGCGCGGCGCCCAGCCCACGAACACGGTGAAGCAGCTCGTGAAGGCGCACCACAAGGGGGCGCCGGTCGCGGAGGCGCCCGAGCCCGAGCCCGAGGCGGCGCCCGAGCCCGACGGCGACGCCGCAACCGAGTAGGTGGAGGAGCTCCTCGAGTACCTCGCCCGGTCGCTCGTCGACAGCCCGGACGAGGTGAGCGTGGAGTCGTTCGAGGAGGATGACGGCACCGTCGTCCTGGAGCTGCGCGTGGCGGATGACGACACCGGCAAGGTGATCGGCCGCGGCGGGCGCACGGTCGCCGCGCTCCGGATGGTCGTCAAGGCCGCCGCCGTCCGCGACGGCAACCGGGTACTAGTCGACGTCGTCGATTGACGCTCGTGACCGCCGGCCGCGTGGGTAAGCCGCACGGCCTGGACGGAAGCTTCTACGTCGAGCGGCCTCGCCACGCCCTGCCCGAGGGCACCGAGCTGGCGATCGCGGGCGCCGCCCACCGCGTCGAGCGCCGGGCGGGCACGGACGAGCGGCCGCTGATCCGGCTGTCGGGGGTGGAGGACCCGCGCCCGCTGCGGGGCGAGGTCCTGCTCGTGGAGGACCAGGTGGGCGAGGGGGAGTGGCTCGCCGCCGACCTCGTCGGGCTGGAGGTGCCCGGCATGGGCCGCGTGGCGCAGCTGCGTGGACGCGCCGTCGTGCTCGGTGCTGGAGCTCGACGACGGGACGCTCGTCCCGCTCGTGTCCGACGCGATCGAGCGGATCGACCTCGAGGCCGGCGAGATCCACGTGAACCGCGAGTTCCTCGGATGAGGATCGACGTCGTCACGCTGTTCCCGCACTGGTTCGAGTGGTTCAGGACCCAGCGCCACGTGACGAACGCGCTCGCGCTGGGTCACGAATTGGGCTTCGTGGACCTCCGCGAGACCACTCCGCTCAACGCCGGCCAGGTCGACGACACGCCCTACGGGGGCGGCGCCGGCATGGTGATCCGGGTGGACGTGGTGGAGGCCGCGCTCGAGCGGCGCTACGGCGCGGCGCCGCCGCCGCACCGGACGGTGGCGCTGTCGCCGGGCGGCCGCCAGTTCGACGACGCGCTCGCCGCGGAGCTGGCGGCCGAGCCGGCGCTGACCCTGCTCTCCGGCCGCTACGAGGGCTTCGACGAGCGGGTGAACGAGCACCTCGCCACGGACGTGGTCTCGATCGGGCCGTATGTGCTCTCGGGTGGCGAGCTCGCCGCGATGGTGGTGGCAGACGCCGTGCTGCGGAAGCTCCCCGGGGCGCTCGGGCACGAGGAGAGCGCGGTCGAGGAGTCGTTCAGCGAGGCGCTCGAGGGAGCCCCGGAGTACCCGCACTACACCCGGCCGTTCGACTGGCGCGGGCACACGGTGCCGGACGTGCTCCTCTCGGGCGACCACGCGAAGATCCGCGAGTGGCGGCTCGAGCAGAGCCGCTTGCGCGGCCGAAGTTAGGCCCGAACTCCTTCGCTACCATTGCCGATCCACGCGCGACGGATTCCTCGGTCGCGTTTTTTGTGCCTATGTCCGGAGTGATCGACAGCATCGAGCGCGCCCAGCTGCGCCGCGTCCCCGCGTTCCAGGCGGGTGACCGCGTGCGCGTCCACTTCCAGGTGGTCGAGGGCACGCGCCGCCGTACTCAGGTGTTCGAGGGCATCGTGATCAAGCGCCAGGGCAGCGGGGTGCGCGAGACGTTCACTGTGCGGAAGCAGTCGTTCGGAGTGGGCGTGGAGCGGACCTTCCCGGTCCACTCGCCCAAGATCGAGCGCATCGAGGTGGCCGCCCGCGGCGACGTCCGGCGCGCCAAGCTCTACTACCTCCGCGAGCGCGTGGGCCGCGCCTCGCGCGTCCGCGAGCGCCGCTGGACCGGGGCCGAGACCGAGGAGGCCATCGAGCCGGGCCTGGTCGAGGAGGGCGCGATGCCGCCGGACGACGCCCCGCGGCCCGGCGAGGAAGAGCTCGCCGAGCAGGCCGCGGTGGAGGAGGCCGAGGCTGACCAGGCTTCCGCCGAGGACGCTCCGCCCGCTGACTCCGAGGCCGCGGGCGACGAGCCGGCCGATGCTCCCGCCGAGCAGCCGGACGGCGACGAGCAGGCGTCCTAGCGACGCGGGCCATGGGGCTCCGGACGGAACCGGTGGCGAAGAAGGAGAAGAAGCGCGGGCACAACTCGCTCGTCGAGCTCGTGATGATCGTCGCGGTCGCGCTCGGTCTCGCGCTCGGAATCCAGGCCTTTCTCGTCAAGCCGTTCCGCATCCCGAGCGAGTCGATGGTCCCGACCCTCGAGATCGGCCAGCGCGTGCTCGTGGACCGGGTGAGCTTCAGGTTCGGCGACCCCGACCGCGGCGACGTCGTCGTCTTCAAGCCGCCCATCGGCCAGCCGAACCGCTGCGGCGTCGAGCGCGCGAGCGACCAGCCGTGCCCGGAGGGCACGGCCGAGCGCTCCGACACGAACTTCATCAAGCGCGTGGTGGGCGTGCCCGGCGATCGCCTCAAGGTGATCGAGGGATCGGTCTACATCAACGGGAAGCGCCAGGACGAGCCGTTCGCGCGGCTCGACCCGCAGTGCGGGACCTGCAACCTGCCCCGGGAGATCACGATCCCGGACGACCACTACTACATGATGGGCGACAACCGCGGCGAGTCCGCGGACAGCCGCGAATGGGGGCCGGTCCCGAAGGAATGGATCATCGGAAAGGCCTTTATGACGTATTGGCCGCCGGGCCGAATCGGCCTACTCTAGGGGGCCAGTGCCGCCCCTCCCGTGTTTCCGCCGTGACCGTACATATGATCGGCGCCGATCGTGGGGACCCCGAGGAACCGCAGGGTGAAGGGCCGGCCTCGCACCGGACGCCGCCTGTTCGCGTTCGACCGCGAGCTGGGCTGCCGCTACGTGGCGGGCGCCGATGAGGCGGGCCGTGGCTCCCTCGCGGGGCCGCTCGTGGCCGCCGCGGTGCTGTTCGACCTCGAGCGGCTGACCCTCGCCGAGCGGCGCACGCTCACCCGGCTGAACGACTCGAAGCAGCACACCGCCGAGATGCGCGAGGAGCTGTACCCGCTCGTGATGCGGGCGGCAGCCCGCTCGGTGATCGTGTCGCGCTGCGTGCGCGGGATCGACCTGCGCGGCCTGCACAAGACGAACCTCGAGGCACTGCGGACCGCCCTCATCGGCGTCGCCGTGCCCGGGACGATGTGCCTGGTGGACGGCTTCAACGTGCCGGAGTTCGGCTTCGAGCAGCAGGCCGTGATCGACGGCGACTGCCGCAGCGCGGCGATCGCCGCCGCCTCGGTGCTCGCGAAGGTGAGCCGCGACCGCTACATGCGCCGCGCCGCCGAGCGCCACCCGGGCTGGGACTTCGAGACGAACGTGGGCTACTCGACCCCGGAGCACCGGGCGGCGATACGGGCGAACGGCGTGTCGCCGCTCCACCGGATGTCGTTCCAGTCGATCGCCTACACCCAGCTGGCCCTCGAGGGCTAGCCGGGCCTAGAAGGCGGCCTCCAGGTGCTCCAGTGAGAGGAGCCGGCCGCGGCCGTCGAAGCGGATCCCGATCGCGTCGAAGCGGATCTCCGGCGGGCGCGCGCCGTCCAGGCGGCCGGCGGCCAGCCATTCGCGGGCCATCGCCCGGACCTGGCGCTGCTTGCGCTGTCCGATTGCGGCGAACGGGCCGAGGACCGAGCCGGCGTCCGAGGCGCGCACGATCCGCGTCTTGACCTCGCAGAAGACGAGGAAGCCCGCGTCGCGCGCGATCACGTCGAGCTCGCCGTAGCGGGTCCGGAAGTTCCGGTCGACGACCTCGAAGCCGCGCGCCTCGAGATGCCGGGCGGCCAGCTCCTCCCCGCGAGCGCCGAGCCTGCGCCGCGGATCGCCGCCCGCCTCGCCGGCCATCAGCGCGCCGCCCGCTCCCAGCCACCCAGGTCGCGGCGCACCAGGTGGCCGTCGGCCTCCAGCCGGCCGAGGGCCGCGCGGGTGTCGGAGATCGTGAGGCCCGTGGCGGCGGCGAGCGCCTCCACCGAGTCACAGCGGTCGGCGGCCTCGAGCGTCGCTCGCAGGCGGGGGTCCTCCGGCTCCGCGCTCGGCGCGGCGCGGTCGGCCACCGCGCGCACACCGACTCCGAACAGCTCGTCCAGCACGTCCTCCGTGCCGCTGATCGGGGTGGCGCCGTCCTTCAGCAGGTTGTTCGTGCCGCGGGCGAGGCTCGACGTGACGCGGCCCGGCACCGCCGCGACGCAGCGGCCCAGGTCCTTCGCGAACTCGGCGGTGATCAGGCTTCCGCTCGGGTCGGCCGCCTCCACCACGAGCGTCATCCGGGCGAGCGCGGCCATGATCCGGTTGCGAGCCGGGAAGCTCCAGCGGTAGGGCTCGGTGCCGGGCGGGAGCTCGGAGATCACGATCCCGGCCGCCCTCACGCGCTCGTGAAGGGACCGGTGACGGCGCGGGTAGACGACGTCCGGCCCGGAGGCCACCACCGCGATCGGCAGGCCGCCGCCGTCCAGGCAGCCCCGGTGAGTGGTCCCGTCGATGCCGAGCGCGAGGCCGCTCACGACCGGCACGCCCGACGCCCCTAGCCCGCGGCCGAGGACGTACGCCACCTCGGTGCCGTACGGGCTGGCGCGCCGGGTGCCGACGACCGTGACCGCCGGCTCGGCGGCGACGACCGCGAGCGCCTCGGCGTTCCCGGCGCCGAACAGGACCGACGGCGCGTCGCCGAGGTCGCGAACCAGAGGCGGGTAGAGGTCCGCATGGCCGCAGAGGGCGACGAAGCCGGCGCCGGCGAGCCGCTCGCGCTCCGAATCCACGTCGAGGGCGTCGAGAAACGCGAGCGCCCGCTCCACGCGCCGCCCGGCGGTGGCCGCGAGGAGCTCGTCCTCCGGCAGGGCGAGCAGCCCGGTCGCCCGCCGCTCGCCGCTGCCGAGGAGCCCGGCGATGCGCGGCGCGAGATGTGCCAGAAGGTACGCGCGCCGGATGCAGGCCTCGCACGCGTCGATCACGCGGCCGCCTCCAGCGAGTCGAGCCGGTACGACAGGGCCTCGTCCAGGTCGCGCTCCTCGAGCTCCGGGCGGCCGTCCAGGTCCGCGATCGTCCGGGCCACCCGGAGCACGCGGTCATGGCCGCGGCCGCTCAGCGGGATCTGGTCTCGCACCGCCAGCACGCGGGCGGCGAGCCTCGCCTCGAGCGGCACCTCGCGGCGGGTCAGGCGGCCGTCCATGTCGCCGTTGCAGAGCACGCCCGTGCCCGCCAGGCGGGCGAGCTGCCGGCGGCGGGCGGCCACCACGCGGGCGCGCACCTCCGCGGAGGGCTCGCGACCCTCGCCGGTCCGGCTCACGAGCTCCACGGCCGGCACGGCGTCGACCTGGCAGACGAGGTCGATCCGGTCCACCAGCGGGCCGCTCAGCCGGCGCTGGTAGCGCGCGAGCTCGAGCGCGGTGCACCCGCAGCGGTCCGGCGGCCGCGCGCACGGGCACCGGTTGCAGGCGGCCACCACGATCGCGTTCGCCGGGAAGTCCAGCGTGCGCTGCCCGCGCGTTATCTCCACCTGTCCCTCCTCGAGCGGCTGCCTCAGCGCGTCGACCGCGGAGCGCGCGAACTCCGGCAGCTCGTCCAGGAACAGCACTCCGCGGTGCGCGAGCGTGATCTCGCCGGGCATCGGCCGTGAGCCGCCTCCCACCAGGCCCTGCGCCGAGATCGTGTGGTGCGGCGCGCGGAACGGCCGCTCGGTGGCGAGCCGGCCGGTGCCGATGCCCGCCGCGCTGTGCACCTGGGTGATCTCGAGCGCCTCCTCGAACGTGGGCGGCGGCAGGATCCCGGGAAGCCGGCGGGCCAGCATCGTCTTGCCCGCGCCCGGCGGCCCGACCATGAGCAGGTTGTGGCCACCGGCCGCCGCGATCTCGAGCGCTCGCTTCGCGTCCGCCTGGCCGCGCACGTCGGCGAGGTCCGGCCCCTCCGGCGGCGGCTCGGCCGGGTCCGGGACCGCCGCGCGCGCCGGCTCCGGCGCCCAGCGGCCTTGGAGCAGGTCCGGCAACCGCGCGAGCCGCGGGATGGCGGTGACCTCGATGCCCTCCACGAGCGCGGCCTCCGGCGCGTTCTGCTCGGGCACGAGGAGGCGCCGGTAGCCCGCGCGGCGGGCGCCGAGCGCGGCGTTCAGCGCTCCGCGCACCGGCCGCAGCTCGCCGCTCAGCGAGAGCTCACCCGCGAGCGCCGAGTGCTCGAGCTCCTCGAGCGGCACCTGCTCGCTGGCCGCGAGCAGCCCAACGGCGATCGCCAGGTCGAAGCTGGGCCCGGCCTTGCGCACGTGCGCGGGCGCGAGGTTGACCGTGAGCCGCTTCTGCGGGAAGTCGAGCCCGGAGTTGAGCAGCGCCGCCCGGACGCGCTCCCGCGACTCGCGAATCGCCCGGTCGGGAAGCCCGACGAGGGTGAAGGTGGGGAGGCCCCGCCGGACGTCGACCTCGACCGTGACCTCCTGGGGGCGGACGCCCTCGAGCGTGAAGGTGGCCACGGCGGCGAGCACTCGGGCGATGCTCCGCCCAGCCGGCCGAAGCGTGGGCGCGTCAGTGTGACGAGGGGGTGACTTCTAGCGGTCCCGGTCGCGCCGCGCGTCGTGGGCCATTGAGATCGCCGCGGCGATCCAGGCCACGATGATGAAGGCGACCCAACAGAACGTCGCGGCGAGGATCACGTCCTGGGCGCATGGCCCCTCCGTGCAGTTGGGGTCGGTCATGGCCTTGGACAGGACTACGCCCGCGATGAGCACGGCCACGAGCGCCGAACCGAACACGAAAGCCATGTTTGTCTCTTCGGCGGTTCCCGCAGCGCCCTGAAGGCCGGGGCGTCCCTCCGGCTCCTATCCTGCCCTCCCCGTGCCCGCCGACCGCATACCGCGCGTCCTCTCGATCGCCGGCTCCGACTCCGGCGGCGGCGCCGGCATCCAGGCCGACCTCAAGGCGTTCGCTCGTTGCGGCGTCCACGGGATGACCGCGATCACCGCGATCACCGCGCAGAACACCGTGGCCGTGACCGCGGTGCACCCGGTTCCGGGCGAGATCATCGTCGAGCAGGTCAGGGCGGTCGCCGAGGACATCGGGGTCGACGCCGTGAAGATCGGCATGCTCGGCAACGCCGAGACGATCGAGGCCGTGGACGAGGCGCTCGACCTCGTTCGCGACGCCCCCGTGGTGCTCGACCCGGTGATGATCTCCGAGACCGGCGCCCGGCTGCTCGACGAGGAGGCCGTCGAGGCCCTGCGGACCCGGCTCCTGCCGCGCGCCGCGGTGGTCACCCCGAACGTCCCGGAGGCGGGGGTGCTCGCGGGAGACGACGGACTCGGCGCGGAGGAGCTCGTCCGAGCGGTCCACGCCCTCGGCCCGCGGGCGGTCGTCCTCACCGGCGGCCACCGCGAGGAGGCGGCCGACCTCTACTTCGACGGCGAGCGCCTGGTCGAGATTCCCGGCGAGCGCCACCCGGACGGCGCCGCCCACGGCTCGGGCTGCACGCACTCCTCGGCGCTCGCCGCCCACCTCGCGAAGGGCCTCGACCCGCTCGAGGCCGCCCGCGCGGCCAAGAGGATCGCCTCAGAGGCCGTGCGCGACGGCCTGCGGAGCGTCGGCGAGGGCCCCGGGCCCGTGGACGTATTCGGGCTCGAGCGTCAGCAGCGCCCCGGCGGCACGCCGTAGCCGAGCGCCACGTGCCGGACGCCCTGCCCGGCCACCGCGATCCTCAGCCGCAGGCAGTGCGCCCTCGCGACCAGGAAGCCGCCCGAGAACTGGGTGAGCGGCCCGATGACGCCACCGCCGCTGAAGCGGGGCTTGTCGTTCGGGCAGGCCCGGAACTCGACCGCGGGCTCGGTGACCTCCAGCGTGTTCCGCGGCTGCCTCGGCTCGGGCGACGCTCCGTACATGAGCCCGGCGTGCCATCGGCTCTCGCCCTCGAGCGTCACCCTCGTTCGCAGGCCGGACCACACTCCCACCAGCACCTTGATCGCGCCGATCCCGTTCCTGTACCGCCGCGCCACTCCCTCGGGCCGCCGCCGCGCGCGGCGGGCCTCCTCCCTCAGGGCGTAGAAGACGATCCCGCTCGTGATGACGTCGCGGCGCCGCTTCAGCTCCGGCAGTCCCGGCGGGCCCTCGACCCGCTTGCCGCATGGCATGACCACCCCGACGGCGGCGCGGCGCTCGGCTCGTCCTCGCAGGCCGCGAGCGCCGCCGCCAGCACCACCACCGCCATGAGCGCCATCGCCCTCATCGTCCGCCGTATCTACGGCGGCGGGGGGCGCGGAGGTCCTACGCGGCTAGACCGCCACGCCCTGCTGGTCGAGCCAGGCGCGCACGTGGTCCGGCGGGTTGCCGTCGAACTCGGCGCGGGCGGCCAGGCGGAGCAGGTCGCCGGGGTCGTCGTCGATCTCGTCGCGCTTGAAGGCCAGGTAGGTGGCCACGGCGATCGCCATCATCACCGCCGGGTCCTCGTCCTGCGGATCGATGCGGCCCTTCAGCTCGGCCAGGTCCGTCTCGATGTCCGCGTGGGCGGTCACGGGCTCGTCCGCGTCCTCGACGGGGCCGAGCAGGTCCCCGACCCCGAACTCCCCGGAGGGGTCCACCACCTCGACGGCGCGGTGCACCACTTCGAACAGGGTGGGCGGAGGGCCCTGGGCTTCTGCGGGTCGCATGGCTCAAGCGCTACCCGTCTTCCCGGGCGCCAAACAGCCCGGAAGCGGCCCGGCGCGTGACATAATCGGCCGGGTGAAGTTCCTGCGCATGAAGCCCGGGCACGGCGAGATCCTGCTCGCCGAGGGTGACCCGGGCGTGGAGGAGGACGAGGAGCGGCTGGTCGAGGAGTTCCGCCGCCAGCTCGACGAGGGCATGTGGGCCGCGGTGCCGGTGACGAACGCCGGCAGCGGCCGCCGCGAGGCCCAGATGGTCAAGCAGTACACCGACATCCCGCCCGACTCGGAGCGCGTGATCTTCTTCCCGCGCGCCTCGGGCGGCTAGCCGCCGGGCCGATGCTGCTCGCGCTGCTCGCTCTCGCTCTCGTGGCCGTCGTCCTGGCCGCGCCGCTCGCGGTGCGCCGGTTCAAGGAGTGGCACGCCGCACGTCCGAGCCGCCGCCCGGCCGACGAGCTCGACCTGGACCTGTACGACCCCGGCCGCGAGCGCCGGGCCGAGCACCGCGCCCGCGAGCTTCTCCGCTCGTGCGTGAACGAGGAGGAGTGGGCGATGTACCGCGACCTCGGGTTCATCCGGGTCGGCGGCCGGCACGCCCGCAGGGAGGTCGACCGGAGCGGCCGGCCCGCCTACGCCTACCTCGTCTACCCGCACAAGCCGATCGTGGCCTACGTGCCCGACTCGGGGCAGCTCCTCTCGGAGTACTGCGTGGAGTTCCCGGACCTCGGCGGCACGGGCAACCGCCACCGTCTGCCCGCGTCGGACGACGTGCTCGCCAAGTGGATGGCGCTCACCTCGGACGAGGACCGTGTGATCCGCCGCGCCAACATGCACCTCGTGGGCCGTCAGCTCGACCCCGCGCGCGTGCGCCGCGACCTGTGGCGGCTAGCTGAGTGGGAACGCCGCCGCGGCGACCGGCATCAGGTCCACCAGAGCCCTCGGTGACCCGAGACCTCCGCAGTCGGAGCCGGGTCATCCTCGACGGCCCGGACCGCGCGCAGGCGCGCGCCTACCTGAAGGGCGTCGGTTACGACGACGAGGCGCTCAGCCGCCCCATCGTCGGCATCGCCAACACCTGGACCGAGACGATGCCGTGCAACTTCCACCTGCGCCGGCTCGCGGAGAAGGTGAAGGAGGGCGTGCGAGCGGCGGGCGGGACGCCCATGGAGTTCAACACCGTCGCGATCTCGGACGGCATCACGATGGGCACCGAGGGGATGAAGACCTCGCTGGTCAGCCGCGAGGTGATCGCCGACTCGATCGAGCTGGTGGCGCGCGGGCACATGTTCGACGCGGTGGTGGCCCTCTCCGGCTGCGACAAGACGATCCCCGGCTGCGTGATGGCGCTCGCCCGGCTCGACGTGCCCGGCCTGATGCTCTACGGCGGCTCGATCGCGCCCGGGCGCTGGCGCGGCAGGGACGTGACGATCCAGGACGTGTTCGAGGGGATCGGCGCGCACGCCGCCGGCGACCTCACGGACGAGGAGCTCACGGACCTCGAGGACCACGCCTCGCCGGGCGCGGGCGCCTGCGGCGGCCAGTTCACCGCGAACACGATGGCGATGGCGTTCGAGGTGCTCGGCATCTCGCCGATGGGCAGCTCGATGGTCCCGGCCGAGGACGGCAAGAAGGGCGCCGTGGCCGAGGAGTGCGGGCGGCTGGTGCTCGAGGTGCTGGCCGAGGACCGCCGGCCGAGCAAGGTGATCACGAAGGCGTCGCTCGAGAACGCGATCGCGGCGGGCGCGATGTCGGGCGGGTCCACGAACCTGGTGCTCCACCTGCTGGCGGTGGCCCACGAGGCGGGCGTGGAGCTCGCGCTCGAGGACTTCGACCGGATCGCCTGGCAGACGCCGCTCCTGTGCGACCTGAAGCCGGGCGGCCGCTACGTGGCCACCGACCTCTACCGCGCCGGCGGCGTGCCGCTCGTGATCCGGCGGCTGAAGGAGCTCGGCGCGCTCCAGGAGGACGAGCTCACCGTGACCGGCCAGACGATCGGCGCGGTGGCCGACGCCGCCGAGGAGGCCGACGGCCAGGACGTGGTGAGGCCCGTGGACGACCCGCTGAAGCCGAACGGCGGCTTCGCGATCCTGCGCGGCAACCTCGCGCCGGAGGGCTGCGTGGTGAAGCTCTCGGGCCACGACCGCATGGAGCACAGCGGCCCGGCGCGCGTGTTCGAGCGCGAGGAGGACGCCTTCGCCGCGGTGATGGCGAAGGAGATCGAGCCCGGCGACGTCGTCGTGATCCGCAACGAGGGCCCGAAGGGCGGCCCCGGAATGCGCGAGATGCTGCACGTGACCGCCGCGCTCGTGGGGGAGGGGCTGGGCGACAGCGTCGCGCTCCTCACCGACGGCCGCTTCTCGGGCGCCACCCACGGCTTCATGGCCGGCCACGTGGCCCCCGAGGCGCCCGACGGCGGCCCGATCGCCGCGGTGCGGGACGGCGACACGGTCGTGTTCGACGTCGCGAAGCGCGAGCTCAACCTGGAGCTGTCCGATGAGGAGATCGCGGAGCGCGTGGCCGCCTACGAGGCGCCTGCCACCGCTTACACGAACGGCGTGCTCGGGAAGTACCGGAAGCTGGTCGGCTCGGCCGCGGAGGGCGCGATCACGGGCTAGGGCAGCGCCGGACGTCCGGCGAGTCAGCGGTCCCCGGGCCGCACGAGCGCCGACTCGTACGCGAACACGACCGCGTGCACGCGGTCGCGCAGCCCGAGCTTGCCGAGCACGTGCCGGACGTGCGTCTTGGCGGTGGCCTCGCTGACGACAAGATGCTCAGCCAGCTCCGCGTTGGAGTGGCCGCGCGCCAGCAGAATCAGCACTTCCCGCTCACGTACGGTGAGCGTCTCGAGCGCGTCATGGAGCTCGTCCTGGCGAGCGGGGAGCTGGTTGAACGTTTCGACCACCCGGCGGGTGACCGCCGGCGCCAGCACCGCCTCGCCCTCCGCGACCACGTGTATCAGCAGGCCCACGTCGTCGATGAGGTTGTCGATGAGCTGCTGTCCCTCGCCTCCGCCGAACAGGACGTCCTCGCCGGCAGCCGGAAGGCGCCCACCAGCGGCAGGATCACGCCGAGCTGCGGCGCCGTGACGGCGGTTACGAGCAGCGCGCCGAGACCGAGCCGCCACTCGCGCAGTCCCGCGAGACCGGGTCGGCAGGCCGGCGACCGCGCGCACCTCCGATGCGGCCGCGTCGGAGACGGCCCGAGCACGATCTCCCCCTCGGCGCCGCCGCCGGCGGTCTGAACGTGCAGCGCCTGCACGCCGAAGAGCCTCTGAACCGGGCCCTGTGTCGCGTCCACGGCCTGGATGCGACCGAGCGGCACCGAGGTCTCGTCGGGGCGAGATCAAGCCCTGGCGGAGGTGGAGCGCATCACCCGCAACCCAATAGGTCGTGTGCGTCCACCGCACGTACCCGATGCCCGCGGCCACCGCCACGCCGGCCAGGGCGAACATGAGTCCGGCGAGCGGAGGCATCCCGCCGGCCCCGCCGCCGATCACCAGGCCCACCACGGCGGCGATGGCGATTCCGCGGAGGTTGTCGAGCGCCCCGAGGACGATCTCCGCGGGATGGAGCCGGCGCGGTCCGAGAGCTCAGAGCTCATCGGGCTGCCGCGCCAGCACGGCGATCCGGTCCCGGATCGACGGGTCTCCCCGGGGCGCAAGGCCGGGATCGCGTGCGAGTCCGCCGCGGTGTGCACGGTTACGGCGCGCAGGTCGAAGAAGTCCGAGAGCGGAGTGCGCCGCGTGTCGACGTGCTGCACTCGCGTCATCGGGATCAGCGTGCGCGTGACCACCACCGCCCCCCGCAGCAGGTCGATCTCCTGGTCACGCACCTCGTAGCGCCACGTCCGCCACCGCACCAGCGGCAGAACGAGCC
This sequence comes from uncultured Thermoleophilaceae bacterium, assembly GCA_963741455.1. GTDB lineage: Bacteria > Actinomycetota > Thermoleophilia > Solirubrobacterales > Thermoleophilaceae > JACVRW01. The sequence goes on along the minus strand of CAVUIF010000002.1, from coordinate 91,418 downwards.
CGCCCACGAGGACGACGCCGACCGCGAGCGCCCAGGCGAGCCACGCCAGCACACCCGGCGCGTCGCTTCCCCCCAGCGCGGTGCCGCCGACCACCAGGCCGATCCCGACCGGCACGGCCCAAGCGAGCGCGCCGAGCACGAACAGGCCGCGGGCCTCCGGGAGGGAGGAACTGCGTGGGCTCCGGCGTCGCGGCTTCGATCAGGCCGCCTGCGACTCGCCCTCGACCGCTTCCTTCTCCTCCGCGCGGCCGGTCTCGGCCAGGAAGTCCACCAGCACGTCGTTGAACGCCTGCGGGCGCTCGGCCATCGGGATGTGGCCGGTGTCCTTCATCACGACCTTGCGGCTGTCCTCGATCAGGCGCTCGAACTCGTCGGCGTCCCGGACCGGGATGATCGAGTCCTTCTCGCCCCACACGATCAGGGTCGGCACCTTGACCTCCGGCAGCCGGTCGCGGAAGTCGTAGTCGAGGCAGGCGCGGAGCGCGTCGTCGAAGCCGCCCTTGCCCGCGCCCTTGAAGAAGCCCTCGTAGGCGAGGTCGGCCTTCAGGAGCCGCGGGTGGCGCGCCACCAGCGCGAGCGAGATGTGCCGGGTGAGCGGCCGCGAGGCCAGATGGCGATGGCGCGCCGCGCTGTTCGTTGCGATTGCGGTGGCGATCCGGCCGAAGGTCAGGATCGGCGCCTGGAGCGTCTCCGCGCTCGAGATCCCGGCGGCGGACACGAGCACGAGCCGCTTGACCCGCTCCGGGAACTGGATCGCCACCTCGGCGGCGACGTAGCCGCCCATGGAGTTCCCGACGAGCTCGATCTGCTCGAGCCCGAGCTTGTCGCACAGCTTGTTCACCCAGCGGCCGTAGCCGGGGATGGTCACGTCGTCGTCCTCGCGCTTCGGCGTCAGCCCGAACCCGGGCAGGTCCATCGCGATCACGCGCCGGTCCTGCGCCAGCCGCGGGATGTTCTCGAGCCAGTTCTGCCACTGGCCGCCGAGGCCGTGCACGAGCACGACGGGGTCCTCGTCGCCCGAGCCGACGTCCACGTAGTTCGCCTCGACGCCGTCGACCTCGATCCGCTTCAGCTCGCGCGACCAGTCCGTCTCGCGCCAGTCGGGCGTGGCGGTGGCGCCGTAGTCGTCGTCCGCGTCCTTGTCCCGCCAGGGCGGCGCGGGGGCCGCGCCCGGGCGCATAAACGAGCGTCCCATGCCCTTACTGTACGAAGCCGTGGCACGGATCGCGCTGGACATCGACTCGACCCTGCACCACTACTGGGACCTGCTCCAGCGGATAGCCCGTGAGCGCTACGGCGTGGAGCTGCCGTACGAGGAGCAGCGGGACTGGGGCATCACCGTGCTCGAGCGCGACGCGATCGTGCACTGCGTCGAGGAGACGCACTCCGACGAGAACATCGCCGCGGGCGTGCCGTACCCGGACGCGGTGGAGACGGTGCGCGAGTGGCACGAGGCCGGCCACTGGATCCACGTGACGAGCCACCGCCGCCGCAGCACCTACGAGGCCACCGCCGCCTGGCTCGACAGGATCGGGATGCCGTGGGACGACCTCCACTGCTCGTTCGACAAGGTGCCCCGCTGCGTGGAGCTCGACATCGACGTGCTGGTGGACGACAGCCCGGTGAACATCGCCAGGGCCACGGAGGCCGGGATCGTGGCCGCGACGATCATCCATCCGTGGAACGAGGAGGCGGTCGAGGCCGACGGCGTGATCGGCGCGCCGGACTGGAAGCGGCTGAAAACCGCTCTCGACCCCGTGCTGGAACGCCTCGACGGCGCGCCTGCTTGAATCGCCGGATGGCCGAGTCCCGCCGCACCACCCTCTCGATGCGCGAGCGCGAGGCGCCCTCGACGGCGCTCGTGCCCGCCGAGGAGCTCAAGGAGCACCTCCCCGGCGTCGAGCCCGAGCGGCAGCTGAACGACTGGGGCCGCTCCGAGCGGATCGAGGGCATCTACGACCGGCTGGTGGCCGACTTCTACTACCGCTACTGGTTCCGCGCCGAGGTCGAGGGGATCGAGAACATCCCGTCCACGGGCGGGGCGCTGCTCGTGTCGAACCACGCCGGCGCGCTGCCGCCCGACGCCGCGATGATCGCCAAGGCGATCAAGGAGGAGCACCCGCACCCGCGGCCGCTCAACATCACGATCGAGCACTTCTTCAAGGGCTATCCCGGGTTCAGCATGCTCGTCTCCGAAGATCGGCTGCGTTCCGGCGCACCCCGCGAACGTGCACCGGCTGCTGTTCGACGAGGACCAGCTCGTGCTCGTGTTCCCCGAGGGCCGCAAGGGCACGGAGAAGCTCTACAAGGACCGCTATCGCCTGCGCCGCTTCGGCCGCGGCGGCTTCGTGGAGGCGGCGATGAGGGCGCGGGCGCCGATCGTGCCGGTCTGCGTGGTCGGCGCCGAGGAGGCCGCGCCGATCTTCGCCCACGTGAAGGTCATGCAGCGCCTGACCGGGCTCCTCTACTTCCCGATCACGCCCACGTTCCCGCACTTCGGCCTGCTCGGGATGGCGGGCTACCTCCCGGCCAAGTTCAAGCTGCGCTTCCTCGAGCCCATCTACTTCGACGAGGAGGGGATGCACGAGGACAAGGCGATGGTCCAGACGGTGGCCCACGAGATCCGCGCGCGCATCCAGGAGAACGTCTGGGACATGCTCGCGAAGCGCAAGTCGGTCTGGTTCGGGTAGCGGCGTGGACTCGAAGCGCATCCTGATCACCGGCATCTCGCGCTACTGGGGCGGGCGGCTCGCCCAGGCGCTCGAGGCGTTCCCGGACGTCCAGGCCGTGATCGGCGTGGACAACGAGGAGCCGCAGGTCGAGCTCGAGCGCACCGAGTACGTGAAGGTGGGCGCCCAGCACGCGCTGCTGCGGCGCGTGGTCGAGGCCGCCGAGATCGACACGGTCGTGGACACGCGGCTGATCGTCGACTCGGTCACGATGCCCGGCTCGCGGGCGCACGAGAACAACGTGATGGGGACGATGAACATCCTCGCCGCGTGCGCCGGGCCGGACTCGCCGGTGCGGAAGGTCGTATTCAAGTCATCGACGCACTTCTACGGCTGCGAGCAGGACGACCCGGCCTTCTTCGACGAGACGATGCGCCGTCCGCACCCGCCGCGCACCGGGATCGAGCGCGACATCGTGGAGGCGGAGGCCTCGCTCGCCGAGTTCGCGGAGCGCAACCCGGACAAGGCCGTGACGATCCTGCGGTTCGCGAACGTGCTGGGCCCGGACGTCGAGACCTCGCACATCAAGCTGTTCTCGCTCCCGGTGGTGCCGATGATCCTCGGCTTCGACCCGCGCTACCAGTTCGTGCACGAGGACGACGTGGTGCACGCGCTCGAGCACGCCGTCGCTCACAGCGTGCCCGGCGTCTACAACATCGCCGGCGACGGGGTGCTGGCGCTTTCAGAGGTCGCCGGGCTGCTCGGCAAGCCGTACGCGCCGATGCTGCCTCCCTGGGGGACCGGGATCGCGGCGACGGTCGCGCGCCGGGTCGGGATCGAGATCCCGCCAGAGGCCCTCAACCAGATGCGCTTCGGCCGCGGGGTGGACAACCGCCGCTTCAAGGCGTCGGGCTTCAACTACCAGCACACGAGCCGGGAGACGGTGCTGAAGCTCGGCGAGCACCTCCGGATCCACCCGGTGCTGCGGGGCGCGCAGGAGCCGTACCGGTACGAGCGCGAGGTGGAGGACTTCCTGCGCTGGAGCCCGCACGTGAAGAACACCCGCGACAAGGCCGTCTCCGAGCTGAGCCGCGACCAGCTCGTGGAGCTCCAGCGGCTGCTCACGAGCTTCGCGGACACATCGGGGATGGACCTCGAGAGCGACGCGCCCGACCGCGCCGCGGAGGCGGAGCGCCGGGCGACCGCGGCGGAGGCGTCCGCGCGCGAGGCGGCGGAGCGGGCGGAGCGGGCCGAGAGCGCGGCCGAGGAGAGCGCCCGCGACCGCGCCGAGGCCGAGCGCCCGGTGCCGTCCGCCCGGCCCGTCGAGCACTACGACGACCTCGCCGCCGAGGAGGTCATCGCCCTGCTGGCCTCGCTCGAGGCCGACGATCTGCGCACTTTGCGGGATTACGAGCGCGATCACGCCAATCGGACCCGCGTCCTGAGCGCGATCGACTCCGTGCTGGCGCGCGGCGGCTCGCCGGTGTCTTAACCGCAATCGCTCTCTCAACGGTCGTTGTGGGCCGAACCCGTCGGTACCCTCAATCGGCACCATGAGGCACAGGTGGTTCATCCTCGTGGCCGTCGTCCTTCTGGTCCTGGTTGGAGGCGCGGTCGCTGCATTCGCATACGACAGCTCCCGCGAGGATCTGATCGCGGAGGGCGTGACGGTCGCGGGCGTCGACGTGGGCGGGATGTCCACGGACGAGGCGCGTGCCCTGGTGCGCCGCGAGCTGCAGGAGCCGCTCGAGCGGCCGATCTCGGTGGTGCGCGGGAAGGAGCGCTTCACGCTCTCGGCCGAGGACGCCGGCGTGAAGGCCGACGTGGGCGGCATGGTCGACGAGGCCATCCAGGCGAGCCGCGAGGGCAGCATCTTCAGCCGCGTCGCCCGCGACATCACCGGTGGCGAGGAGGACGCGCAGGTCTCGGCGCGCGTCTCGTACTCGACGGCCGCGGTCGAGCAGCTCGTGGAGCGCATCGAGGGCAAGCTGAACCGCCCGGCGCGCGACGCCGAGGTGGACTTCCCCTCGCTCGAGAAGGTGAAGGAGCAGAAGGGCCGGCGCGTGAAGGCGGCCGCGCTCGAGCAGCGGATCGCGCAGGCGCTGACCGTGCCCGGCGTGGAGCGCCAGGTGAGGGCGCCCGTGCGGATCATCAAGCCGAAGGTCACGCAGGAGCAGCTCGCGGACAAGTACCCCGTGCTCCTGATCGCCGACCGTTACAACTTCCGGCTGCGGCTCTACAAGCAGCTCCAGCTTCAGAAGGAGTACACGGTGGCCGTGGGCGCCGTGGGCTTCGACACCCCCGCCGGGATGTACGCCATCCAGAACAAGGCGGTCGACCCCGCCTGGCACGTGCCGGAGAGCGACTGGGCCGGCGACCTCGCGGGCACGATCGTGCCCGGCGGAGTGCCCGAGAACCCGCTGAAGGCACGCTGGATGGGCATCTACGACGGCGCCGGCATCCACGGCACCGACCAGACCTACTCACTCGGCACAGCCGCCTCCCACGGCTGCATCCGGATGGCGATCCCGGACGTGATCGAGCTCTACGACCAGGTACCGGTCGGAGCGCCGATCTACATCGCGTAGCCGCGGCGGCCGGTGCGGACCATTGTCCTCTTGACCGGTATATGTCCGGCAAAGAGGGCAGAGGTCGCGGCGGAGGGGTCTAGACCCGGATTTCCTCCATCGGGATCTCCTCCCAACCCTGCTCCGTAAGCAGGTTTCGGCGCTCCGTGTGTCGAATGCAGAGCGTGCCGATGAAGATGCCCCGTTCGCGCTTTCGCAGCACCGAGTACCACATGGTCGAGGCGTCGCTTGGGCCCTGGATGGGGTGCCAGGGCTGGACGGGCTTCTCCTGCTCGTCGGCGAGGCCGGCTTCGACCAGCTGAGTACGCGTCGCGACCCTTCCGTCCTCCGTGTTGACGAAGAAGACACCCACTCCCATCGAGGCTACCTGGCAGGAAGCGCTGTCCCGCTTCGACGACTGGCAGCTCACGCGCGGCATGGGGGAGAAGACCCGGCGCGCCTACGGGGTCGATCTCTCGCAGCTCGCCGAGTGGGCGTCGGGCCGCGACCTGGGGCCCAAGGAGCTCACCCACAAGGAGCTCCGGCACTTCGCCGGCGTGGTCTCCGAGCGCGGCGCCACCAAGTCCACCGTGGCCCGCAAGCTCGCCGCCATCCGCACCTTCTACCGCCAGCTCGTCGAGCGGGGCGAGCTCGAGGCGAACCCGGCGGAGCTCGTCTCGAGCCCCAAGAAGGACTCCTACCTCCCGAAGGTGCTGCGGCCGGACGAGGTGGCGGACCTGCTCGACCGGATCCCGGCGCTCGACCCCGCTCGACCTCCGCGACCGCGCCCTGCTGGAGCTCGCGTACGCCGCCGGCCTGCGCGCGGAGGAGCTCGTGAACCTCGACCTGGACAGCCTCGACCCCGACGCCGAGGAGGTGCGCGTCGAGGGGAAGGGCGGCCGCACGCGCGTGGTGCCCGTCGGCGAGCACGCCTGGCGCGCCCTCGACCGCTACCTCTCGCGCGGGCGCACCGTGCTGGCCACCGGGGAGAGCAGGGCGCTGTTCATCTCGAAGAGCGGCAGGCGGCTGTCCACCTCGGACGTCAGGCGGCGCCTCAGGCTCCAGACCCGCCTGGCCGGCGTGTCCCCCCACACGTTGCGGCATTCATTCGCCACTCACCTTCTGGAGGGAGGTGCCGATCTCCGTACTATCCAGGAACTTCTCGGCCATTCCTCGATCAGCACGACCCAGACATACACTCGGGTAGAGTCGAAACGCCTCAAGAAGGCGTACGCGCGCTCTCACCCGCGCGCGTGAACGAACCACAAAATGGAGACAAATCTCAAGGCGATCGAGCTCCGGGACCTCTGGCGCCGCTATAAGGAGGAGCGCGACGAGAAGGCCCGTGAGCGGCTGGTTCTCGCCTATGCGCCCCTCGTGAAGTACGTGGCGGGCCGGATGTCGAGCGGCCTGCCCTCCCATGTGGAGGAGGCCGACCTGATCTCGTACGGCCTCCTCGGGCTGATCTCCGCCATCGAGCGCTTCGAGCCCGAGCGCGAGATCAAGTTCGAGACGTTCGCGATCACCCGCATCAAGGGCTCGATCATCGACGAGCTGCGCTCGCTCGACTGGGTGCCGCGCTCGGTGCGCACGAAGGCGCGCGAGATCGAGCGCGCGAACGCCAAGCTCGAGCACGAGCTGCACCGCGCGCCGACCGACCAGGAGATGGCCGACAAGCTCGAGGTCTCGGTCGAGGAGTTCCAGGAGTCGCTCGTCCGCATCTCCAACTCCTCCGTCGTCGCTCTCGACGAGCTGTGGACCGTCTCGGACGCCTCCGGCGACCAGGTCTCCCTCCTCGACACGATTCAGGATCCCCAGGCGCTCGACCCCGCCATGGAGATGGACACGACGGAGATGAAGGACCGGCTGGCGGACGCGATCGCGCGGCTGCCGGAGCGGGAGAAGCTCGTCGTGGCGCTCTACTACTACGAGAACCTGACCCTTCGCGAGATCGGCGAGGTGCTGGGAGTCACGGAGTCGCGCGTGTCGCAGCTCCACACGAAGGCCGTGCTGCGGTTGAAGTCCCGCCTCCAGGGCGATCCCATCGCCGAAGCCGAGTAGTTGCCGGATCGCACCAGCCAGCAAGCCGCGCTGGCCGAGCTGGCCAGGCGTGCGCTCGATGGGATCGACCTCTACGAGCTGCTGCAACTCGCCGCGGAGCGGGTGGCGCATGAGCTGGAGGCCGACCACGTCGCGGTGCTGGAGCGCACGCGCGACGGGGAGGGGATGCTGGCGCGGAGCGGCGTCGGCCTGCCCGACGGGGTGCTCGGCGGCGTGCTCCCGCCCGACCCCGAGCAGCTCGCCCGCGACCTCGGGACGGAGAGCCGGCTGGCGGCTGAGATCGGCGCGCGGGGCCGGCCCTTCGGCGTGATCGAGGCGCACCGGCGCGAGCCGTTCACGGACGACGAGCGCCTCTACCTGGACGAGGTTGCCGGCCTGCTGGACGCCGCCGTGAAGCGGGCGAGCCACGAGGACCTCATGAGCGACAGCGAGGCGCGCTTCAGGGACCTCGCCGACACCACGCCCGCGCTCATGTGGATGACCGACGCCGAGGGCGACGTGACCTTCGTGAACGAGGGCTGGCGCCGCTTCACCGGCGGCGGCGAGATGGGCAGCACGTTCGCCGCCAGCGCCCACCCCGACGACCGCGAGGGCATGCTGCGGCGCTGGGAGGAGGCGTCGCGGCGCCACGAGGAGTTCTCCTACGAGTACCGCCTCCGCCACGCCGCGTCGGGCGACTACCGCTGGGTGCTCGAGGTCGGGACGCCGCGCTTCGCCGGCGGCGAGTTCATCGGCTACGTGGGCACCGCCACGGACATCCACGAGCGCCGCACGATGGAGGAGGCCCTGCGCGAGTCCGAGGCGAGCTTCCGCGAGCTCGCCGACACCGCCCCGGCGATGATCTGGACGACGGACACCGAAGGGCTCGTGACGTTCGTGAACCAGGGCTGGCTGCGCTTCACGGGCACGACCTTCCAGGAGGAGCTCGGGGCGAGCTGGGAGCTCGGCGTGCACCCGGACGACGCCGCCCCTCACGACCGCGACCTGGGACGCCGCCCGGGCGGAGCGCCGCCCGTGGGAGCAGGAGTACCGGCTCCGCAGCCGCTCGGGCGAGTACCGCTGGATCGTGGACCGCGGGCTGCCGCGGTTCGAGGGCGGCCGCTTCGCCGGCTACGTGGGCACGGCCATCGACATCCACGAGCGGAAGACGATGGAGGCCCGGCTGCTCGAGGTGTACGAGCGCGAGCACACGATCGCCGAGACGCTCCAGCGCAGCCTCCTGCCGGAGCGGCTGCCGCCGATCGAGGGCGTGGAGCTGGCCGCCCGCTACCTGCCGGGCACGCGCGGCGCGGCGATCGGGGGCGACTGGTACGACGTGCTCGAGCGCCCCGACGGCCGCGTGGCGCTGGTGGTGGGCGACGTGGCGGGCCACGGCCTCCGCGCGGCCGCGTCGATGGGCCAGCTCCGCAACGCGTTCCGCGCCTACGGGCTGGTGGAGACCTCGCCGGCCGACGTTGTGGCCCGGATCAACCGGCTCGTGATGAGCGGCGTGGAGCAGGTGATGGCAACCGTGCTCTACCTGGTGCTCGACCGCGAGACCGGCGAGGTGTCCTTCAGCGCCGCCGGCCATCCGCCGCCGCTCGTGATCGCCCCGGACGGGCCCTACTTCCTCGAGGGCGGGCGTTCGGTTCCGATCGGCGCGGCCGATCCCGCGGTCTTCCGCGAGACGACGGCCGTGATCCCGCCCGGCTCCACGCTCCTGCTCTACACGGACGGGCTCGTGGAGCGCCGCGACACGCCGCTACAGGAGCGGCTCGACCAGCTCGCGGCCGCGGCAGCGGCCGACCGCGACGACCTCGGCGAGCTGTGCGAGAGCGTGATCGAGGCGGTGCTCGGACGACACCGAGCTCGGCGACGACGTTGCCCTCCTGGCCGTCCGCCCGCGCGTCGTGGCGGGCGACGGACTCGTGCTCGCGCTCCCGGCCGAGCCCGGCTCGCTCGCGGGCCTGCGCCGCCGGCTCGCCCGCTTCCTCCACACGACGGGCGCGTCCGAGATGGAGCAGTACGAGCTGACGCTCACGATCTGCGAGGCGGCAGGCAACGCGATCGAGCACGCGTACGGCCCGGGCGACGCCACGTATGAGGTGGAGGTGGCCTTCCAGGGCGGCGAGCTCACCGCCACCGTCCGGGACCGGGGCCGCTGGCGCGAGAAGCGCGGCACCGACCGCGGGCGCGGGCTCCGCATCATCCAGGACCTGATGGACGAGGTGACTGTCGAGCGCGACGAGGAGGGAACCGCCGTGACGATGCGGCGCCGGCTGGGCGCGGAACGAGCCGCGTGACCTCGCCGGCCGAGATCGTCCTCGACCGGCGCGACGGCTACGTGGTGGGCCGGATCAGCGGCGAGGTGGACATGTCGAACGCCACCTACGTCCGCGAGCAGCTCCTCACCTCGATGCCCAACGACGCGGCTGCGCTCGTGCTCGACCTGAGCGCCTGCCGCTACCTCGACTCCGCCGCGATCGAGGTGGTCTTCGAGCTGTCGCGGCGCCTCCGCCGCCGGCGCCAGGAGCTCCGCATCGTCATGCCGCCCGACTCGCCGCTCAGGCGCGTGATCGAGCTGACGGAGGTGCACACCGCCGCACCGGTGCACGAGTCGCTTGAGGAGGCGCTGTCGGAGTAGGCTGAGCGCTCGCACGTCCAGGGAGAGAAGGGAGTCTGATGGCGCACGAATCGCCGAAGAGGATCCGTAACGTGGCGTTGGTCGGCCACCGGGGCAGCGGGAAGACGTCCGTGAACGAGGCGCTTCTGTTCGAAGCGGGCGCGATCAACCGGCTCGGCTCGGTGGCAGACGGAACCACGGTGTCGGACTCGGCCTCCGACGAGAAGGCGCGCGAGATGTCGATCTCCGCGAGCCTCTCGTCGTTTCGCTGGGACGACCGCAAGATCAACCTGATCGACACCCCCGGCGACCCGAGCTTCGTGGCCGACGCGCTCGCCGCCCTGCGCGTGGTCGAGGGCGCGGTGTTCGTCGTGAACGGAGTGATGGGCGCCGAGGTGACCACCGCGCGCCTCTGGGAGCGCGCCTCCGAGCTCGGCCTCGCGCGGCTCCTGTTCGTGAACATGCTCGACCGCGAGCGGGCCGACTTCTTCCGCGCGCTCGACTCGCTGAAGGACGCCTTCGGCCCGCACGTCGTGGCAACCGAGATCCCGATCGGCAAGGAGCACGAGCTCCAGGGCGTGATCGACCTCATCGACATGAAGGCGTACCGCTACGACGGCGACTCGCGCGACAACTGCGAGGAGATCGAGATCCCCGAGGACCTCCGCGCGACCGCGGAGGAGTACCGCGAGAAGCTGATGGACGAGGTGGCCGAGGTCTCCGAGTCGCTCATGGAGCGCTACCTCGAGGGCGAGGAGATCTCGCACGAGGAGACCGTCTCGGCGCTCAAGCAGGGCGTCACCGAGGGGCACGTCTTCCCGGTCACCTGCGGCGCGGCCACACGCAACCTCGCGATCAACCGGCTGCTCGACGCGTTCGTCGAGGACCTGCCGTCGCCCGCGAAGCGCGGCGCGATCGACCTCGACGGCGTGACGCTCGAGCCGGACGAGTCGAAGGACACGGTCGCGTTCGTCTTCAAGACGCTCGCCGACCCGTACGCCGGCCGCGTGAACCTGTTCCGCGTCTACCAGGGCGTCCTCGAGCACGACTCCCACGTGCACAACTGCCGCGCCCACGTGAAGGAGCGGATCGGGCAGCTGCTCGTGCCGCAGGGCAAGGAGAACGAGCACGCCGACGAGTTCGGCCCGGGCGACCTCGGCGCGGTGGCGAAGCTGAAGGAGACGCACGCCGGCGACGTGCTCGCTTCGAAGGACATGGAGTGCCCGCTGAAGCTCCCCGCGATGCCGCGCCCGGTGATGGCGTTCGCGATCGAGGCGAAGGCGAAGGGCGACGAGGAGAAGATGGGCCAGGCGCTCCGCCGCCTCCAGGAGGAGGACCCGACCATCGACTTCCACCGCGACAAGGAGACCGGCGAGCAGATCCTCGCCGGGATCAGCCAGATCCACGTCGAGGTGATCGTCGACCGGATGAAGGACCGCTTCGGCGCCGAGGTGGAGCTCCACTCGCCGCACGTGCCCTACCGCGAGGCCATCAAGGGCTCGGCGAAGGCGCACGCGCGCTACAAGAAGCAGACCGGCGGGCGCGGCCAGTTCGCGGACTGCCACCTCGAGATCGCCCCGGGCGCGGACGGAGAGGGCCTCGAGTTCGTGAATGCGATCAAGGGCGGCGTGATCCCCGGCGGGTTCATCCCGGCGGTGGAGAAGGGCGTGCGCGAGGCGATGCGCGCCGGCACGGTCGCCGGCTACCCGATCCAGGACGTGAAGGTCACGCTCTTCGACGGGCAGCACCACTCGGTGGACTCGTCGGAGATGGCGTTCAAGATGGCCGGCTCGATGGCGTTCAAGGACGCCATGCAGAAGGCCCAGCCCACGCTGATGGAGCCGATCATGACCGTGACTGTCGCGGTGCCCGAGGAGTACGTGGGCGACGTGATCGGCGATCTCAACTCGCGCCGCGGGCGGCCGCTCGGCATGGAGCCGAAGGGCGCCGTGACCGAGATCAAGGCCGAGGTGCCGATGTCCGAGATGCTCGAGTACGCCCCGGACCTGCGCGCCATCACCGGCGGCCAGGGCGAGTACACGATGGACCTTGCCCGGTACGAGGAGGTGCCCGGGCACGTGGCGCAACAGGTCGTGCAACAGGCTCAGCAGGAGCAGGAGGCCGTCAAGGCCTGATCTATCGTTAGCTCCGTGAAGAAGGAGCTTCGGCCAGTCCACGACGCCGTGAGCTGCGACGTCTGCGGACGCACCATCCTGAAGGGCGAGCGCACCGAGTGGTACCTGGCGCCCGGCGGCCACCGCCATCAGGTCTGCGACCTGTGCGCCTCGCGCGCCCAGCACCACGGCTGGATCCGCGAGTCGGGCGCCGGCGACCTGCCCGCGCGTATGCCGCGCAACGAGCCGCGGCGAGGGATGCTCGGGCGCCTGCGCAAACGGCCGGGGCGGCCCGGGGCGGAGGACGAGGCCCGGCTCGCCGAGCAGGAGGCCATGTTCGGCGCCGGGAACGGGGTGGAGCCCGAGGAGCAGCCGTCCGAGACGCCCGCGCCGCCTCCCTCGCGGCCGCGCTCACGCCCGCAGAGCCCGCGCCACGTGCGCGCCGTGCCCACCACCGCCGAGGTCAAGGTGGAGCGCGCCCTCGAGCTCTTCAACGGGTCCGGACACCAGCGCACCGTGGCCGGCCTGGCGCGCACTCTGGGGAAGCCCTGGGTGAGCGCCCTGCCCGATCCCGCGCAGGCAAGCGCGGTGTCCGTCCTCGTGGCCTGGGAGCTTTCGTGGTATCGCTATCGCGTGGACTTGGGCGACGAGGCGGACCCGGTGATGATGCTCGACAAGGGCGAGGAGATCGACCAGATCGAGGAATCGCTCCGCGCCTGGAACGCGGGACTCGACGAAGAGGGACGAGTGGTTGCCGGCAAGGCGGCCACCGACGGAGGTTCTGACGAGTGATCTACTGCGTGGTGCCGCAGGCGCTGGCGGACGAGCTGTACGACAAGCTGGCCGACTACTACCGCGACGACCCGCACGTCGAGGTGATCATCGACCGCCGCGCGCAGGGAGGGAAGCCCGGCGACCACGCCGCGCACGAGGACCGTCGCCGGCAGCGCCCCAAGGGCAGCTTCCCGACGATCGAGCCGCCTACTCCTTGAGGGTCATAGTCCACGTCGACGGCGGGGCGCGCGGAAACCCGGGCCCGGCCGCCGCGGCGGCGGTCGCCACCAGCGCCGACGGCGAGCCGCTCGGCGAGCGCAAGGAGTACATCGGCGAGGCCACCAACAACGTGGCCGAGTACCGGGCGCTGCTCCTGGGACTCGCCCTGGCGCGCGACCTCGGCGCCGAGGAGGTGGAGATCGTCAACGACTCCGAGCTGGTGGCCCGGCAGATCGGCGGCGAGTACAAGGTCAAGCACGCCGGCCTGAAGCCGCTGTTCGCCGAAGCGATGAGGGAACTGCGCGGCTTCCACAAGTGGGCAGTCCGGCCCGTCCGCCGTGAGCAGAATGCGCGCGCGGACGAGCTGGTCAACGAGGCCCTGGACGAGGCGCTGTCCTAGATCTGCGGCACCGGGTCCTCCGGCGGACCGCCGGGATCCGGGCTGGGCGTGGGTGGTGTCGGCTCGGGCGGGGTGGGCTCCGGGCCGGGGGAGGGGCTCGGTCCTGGGCTGGGTGTCTCAGCGTGCATTTCCCCCACATACCCGGGGTAGGGGGGAGCCATGAGCACCGGCATCCTGATCATCATCGGAATCGTCCTGGCGGCCGCCGTGGGCGGGCTCGTCCTGCACGCGCTGTTCCACCGCTTCGGGCGCTCGCGCCAGCGCGCCATGGAGCGCCACCCGGCGCCCCCAGGCCGCGTGGGACGCACCTCCGAGTTCCGGAAGGACCGCTAGGCCATGGCGAAGAAGATCCTCGCGCTCGCCGCGGAGCCGATCGACGGCGACGCGCTGAGGTCCGCGCTCGGGAACGGGGCCGAGGATGCCGAGGTAGTGGTCGTGGCGCCCGCGCTCGACAGCCGGATGCGCTTCTGGACCTCCGACAGCGACGAGGCGATCGCCCGCGCCGAGGAGGTCAAGGAGGAGAGCGTCGAGCGGCTCGAGGAGGACGGCGTGCGGGCCACCGGCGAGACCGGCGAGAGCGACCCGCTGCTGGCGCTCCAGGACGCGCTAGCGACCTTCCCCGCCGAGGAGATCGTGATCTTCAAGCATCCGGAGGGCGCTCAGAACTGGGCCGAGGAGGACCTCGTGGAGCAGGCCCGCGAGCGCTTCGCGGTGCCGGTCAGGGAGATGGAGCTCGGCTAGGACTGCCCGGGCGCGGGCGGCTGCGGCTCCGGGGAGATCGGCTCGTCCGGCGTCTCGGGCCCCTTCGGGTCCGGCTGCGGCGCCGGCGACGGCTCGGGCGTGGGCTGCTGTGGCGGGCTCGGGGCCGGCACTTCGGCGACTGTCAGGGGCATGTTCGGCTCGCTTCCACTCGGGTAGTGCAACACCGCGTACCCGAATGGAGGAGATGGACAACGTGTCCACCGCAGAGACCGGCCAGATGACAGGAACGAAGGACAAGACCTACAACATCATCTGGTTCACCGAGGCGTGCCTCAGCAACGTGCTGCGCCTCGAGCAGTACATCCAGGACGCCGAGCGGGACAACGACTCGGAGCTCGCGGAGTTCTTCCGCAAGGCGCAGGCCGAGAGCCGCAAGGGCGGCGAGCAGGGGAAGCAGCTGCTGCACGCTCGCCTTCACAACGGCAGCTGACACCCTTCAGCCGGTGTTGGTCCACGCCGGCTACGAGGAGCGCTACTGGTACCCCGACGACGGCGGGCAGGTCTGGGTCGCGGGGTACCAGCTCGTCGACCCCGAGTCGGGCCGCTACCTCGCCCGCGACGCGCCTGAGCTGACCGCCCTCGGAGTGCACGTGGCGGGTGTGGCCGGAGCGGGCCGCCACCACGCGGAGGCGCTCGTCTCGGACACGGTGGCCCCGGGCCGGCCGCTCGAGCTCCGCCGCGATCCCGAGAACCCGCACGACCCGAACGCCGTCGCCGTGCACTCGGGCGACGGCGAGCAGGTCGGCTGGGTGCCGCGCGAGCTGGCGGAGGAGCTCGCGCCGAAGCTGGACGCGGGGGAGGCCTGGTCGGCGATCGTGCTGAGGGAGCAGCGGCGCTCGCCGCGCGACCCGCGCCACGGCCTCACGATGCTGCTCGCGCCCGACGAGAAGATCGAGCTGCGCGTGCCCTAGGCGGCGTAGCGCGCGGCGCTGCGGGCCTTCGCCTTGGCGGCCTCGGCCTCGCGGTCCTTCGGCGGCGCGTTCGTCACGAGCTCGCCGAGCAGGCGGGCCGTGATCTCGGCCACATCGTCGACGGCGCGGTCGAAGGCCTCCGCGTTGGCCTGAGAGGGCTTCGAGAAGCCGCTGACCTTGCGGACGTACTGGAGCGACGAGGCGCGGATCTCCTCATCGGTGGCGGGGGGCTCGAAGTTGTGGAGCGTTCGGATGTTGCGGCACATGCTTCGAGGCTACCTACTACGCGGCCTGCTGAGCGGGCTCCTCGGCGCGGGTCGCGCGCGAGAACGTCATCGAGTCGTCCACCGGCCCGCGCCTCAGCAGGCGGATGTCGCGGAACCAGTTCTGGTGGAGCCGCCACGGCTGCGTGGCGCCCTGCTTCGGCAGCCGCTCGATCGAGCGCAGCACGTAGCCCGAGCTGAAGTCGATGAACGGCTCCACCGGCACCGAGGGGTCGGGCGCCGCCGGCGTCGCGATCTCGTAGCCGTGGGCGTCCATGTGGTTGATCAGCCGGCAGACGTACCGCGCCACGAGGTCGCACTTCAGCGTCCACGAGGCGTTCGTGTAGCCCAGGGCGAGCGCGAGGTTCGGCACGTCGCAGAGCATCATTCCCTTGTAGGCGACCTTGTCCGCGTAGTCGACGGGCTCGCCGTCCACCTCGATCTCGATCCCGCCGAGGATCAGCAGGTTGAGACCGGTGGCGGTGACGATCACGTCCGCCTCGAGCTCGGCCCCCGAGGCGAGCCTCAGCCCCTTCTCGGTGAACGTCTCGATCTGGTCCGTGACCACCGACGCCGTGCCGGCCCCGATCGCGTCGAACAGGTCGTTGTCCGGCACGAGGCACATGCGCTGGTCCCACGGGTTGTAGCGCGGGTTGAAGTGGGTGTCGACGTCGTAGCCCTCGGGCAGGTTGCGCTCCACCCCGCGGCGGATCACCTTCCGCATGAAGTCCGGGAAGCGGCGGCTCACGTTGAAGCTCCCGAGCATCATCAGCACGTTCTTCCAGCGGACGATCTCGTAGGCGCGCTGGGCGGGCAGCCGCCGCCGCAGCCAGTTCGCGATCGGGTCCTCCGCGGGCAGCGTCACGACGTAGCTCGGCGAGCGCTGGAGCATCGTCACGTGAGCGGCGTCGCCGGCCATCGCCGGCACGAGCGTCACCGCCGTGGCCCCGCTCCCGATCACGACCACCCGCTTGCCCGCGTAGTCGAGGTCCTCCGGCCAGAACTGCGGGTGCACGATCGTCCCCTCGAAGCGCTCGGTGCCCTCGAACTCCGGCGTGAAGCCCTCGTCGTAGCGGTAGTAGCCGGTGGCGCCGTAGACGAAGCTGCAGGTGAGCTCGACCGTCTCGCCGGTGTCGGTGCGCTCGGCCTCGACCCGCCAGCGGGCGTCCGCTGACGACCACTCCGCGCGCACCACGCGGTGGTGGAAGCGGACCTTGTCCTCCACGTCGCGCTCGCGCGCGGTGTCGCGGATGTAGCTCCGGATGTCCGGGCCGTCCGCGATCGCCTTGCCGTCCTCCCAGGGCCGGAAGGCGTACCCGAGCGTGAACATGTCCGAGTCCGAGCGGATGCCGGGGTAGCGGAACAGGTCCCAGGTGCCGCCGATGGCGTCGCGCGCCTCGAGGATCGCGTACGTCTTGCCGGGGCAGTGCTCCTGGAGGTGGCAGGCGAACCCGACGCCCGACAGGCCGGCCCCTACGACCAGGACGTCTACGTGCTCCGCGGGCATCGGTACGCCAGTATGGCCGACGCATGCCACCTTCGCTGGACCACAGGGTCGCGCGCATGTCCGGCCGCGATCCCGCAGAGAGCCACCGGGCGGTCACCCCGCTCGAGCTGCTCTTCGACCTGACGTTCGTGGTCGCGTTCGGGATCGCGGCCGACGAGCTGGCGCACTACCTGGTGGAGGATCACATCAGCACGAGCCTGCTCGGGTTCAGCTTCGTGACGTTCGGGATCTCGTGGGCGTGGATCAACTTCTCGTGGTTCGCCTCGGCGTACGACACGGACGACTGGCTCTTCCGGATCCTGACCCTGATCCAGATGGTCGGCGTGCTCGTGTTCGCGCTCGGGATCCCCGACCTGTTCGCGTCGATCGACCACGGCGACTACGTGGACAACGGGGTGATGGTGGCCGGCTACGTGGTGATGCGCGTGGCGCTGGTACTGCAATGGCTTCGCGCCGCGAAGCAGGACCCCGCCCGGCGGCCGGCCGCGATGACGTACGTGACCGCCGTCCTCATCGCCCAGGCCGGGTGGATCGCCCTGGCGGTGGCGAAGACGTCCGTGGGAACGATGTTCGCGTTCGCGGCCGTGCTGATCCTGATCGAGATCACCGGCCCGTACCTCGCCGAGACGCGCAAGGGCGGCACGCCGTGGCATCCCCACCACATCGCCGAGCGCCACGGCCTGCTCGTGATCATCGCGCTCGGGGAGGCGATCCTCGGCACCGTCTTCGCCCTCCGGGCCGTCGTGGGGCCGGAGGGCCCGGGGTGGTCCGTGGAGGCGGCGGCGATCGGGTTCGCGGGGGTGGCGCTCACCTTCGGCATGTGGTGGATCTACTTCGTCATCCCATGCGGCGAGATCCTCGCGCGCCACCGCGAGCGCTCCTTCCCCTGGGGCTACGGCCACATACCGCTGTTCGGGTCGGTGGTCGCCGTGGGGGGCGGCCTGCACGCGGCCGCCTACCTGCTCGAGGGCAAGACCAAGCTCGACGTCCTCGACACGCTGCTCACGACGGCGATCCCGCTGACGATCTACCTGCTTGCGATCTTCCTGCTCTACACCTACCTCAGCGGCACTGTGGACAGGCTCCACCTCCCAATGCTTGCCGTCTCGCTCGCGGTGATCGGCCTGTCCGTGGCGATGGCGGCGCTCGGCGTGAAGCTCGCGTGGTGCCTGCTGGTGCTGGCGCTCGTGCCCTGGGTGACGGTGGTCGCCTACGAGGTGGCCGGCCACCGGCACAACGAGCGCGTGCTCGCCGAGCTGGCGGACTAGGCGTCCGCGGCGCGGAGCGCCGCGTCCTTCGCCAGGAAGACGCGGATGCGGGCGATGCCGTCGTCCCGGACGAGAACGAGGTGGTAGACGCACCCGAGCGACGCGGTGCCGCCGCGCTCGAGCCGCCACGTGAGCGAGACGAGCACCTCGTCGCCCACGGGCCGGACCTCGTCGACGTCGGCCCACCGCCCGCCGGTCGCCGCCACGACGTCCTCGAACCGCTCGACGATCGCGTCCCGGCCGGCCCACGTCCCCGCGTCCGGTAGCTCGGGCGGGTCCTCGACGCGCACGTCCGCGGTCGTGAACTCCTCGGCGAAGGCACGTGGACCGCGCTCGTTCCAGGTCCGGTAGGCCTCCTCTACGAGCTGGCCTGCGTCTGACGCTCCCATCGCAGGAGAGACACTACGACGACGCCCGCCGCGGCGGGCACGAGTCCGATGAACGCGTAACCGGGGCCCTCGGCGACCAGGCCGCCGGCGAGCGGCCCGAGCAGGTAGCCGAGGATCCCGATCTGCGACCACACGACCATCGCGGTCACGATTCGGTCGACCGGGACGGACTCGACGAGAAGCCCGAGCGAGCCGGTGTTGCCCAGTCCGATGCCGATGGCCGCAAGCAGGACGGCGAACAGCCAGAGCGGCACGCTGGCCACCATGCCGGCGAGCGCGATGCCCGCCACGGCGAGCAGGACGGCGGCGAACACCAGTGGGCGCGGGGGCCGCCCTCCGGAGGCGGTGGCGCTCAGCGGCCACGGCCAGCGAGGCGCCCACGTAGAGGGCGGCGATCTCGGCCTGGGTGAGCCGCTCGGCCAGATGCAGCGGCAGCACGCCCTCCAGCACCCCGAGCGCCAGGACGGCGAAGAGGATCGCGGCGGCGGCCACGCGGAATCCCCTCGTGCGAAGCACGGTCCGGTCGGCGGTGAAGTGGCGGCGCACCTGCGGCGCCTCGACCAGCAGGACGGCCGGGAACGCGAGCAGGACCAGTGCCAGGTAGGCGAGAAACGGCCCGTCGATGCCGCCGAACGCCCCGAGGGCGGGGCCGAGAAGCCCGCCGACCGAGTAGGCCGCGAACACCCGGCTCATGCACAGGTACTCCTCGCCGGGCCAGCGCTCGAGCGTGTCGAAGGTGACGCCGATCCAGATCCCGCCCGAGCCGAGCCCCATCAGCGTGCGCGACGCGAAGTACACCCCGAGCGAGTCGCCGAGCACGAACCCGAGAGAGCCGAGCGCGACCAGCGCCAGCGACGCCACGAGCAGCGCCCGCGCGTCGAACCGCCGGATCGCCCAGCCCGCCAGCGCGAAGCCGGCGACCATGCCGGCCGGGAACGACGCGACGAGCAGCCCGATCGTGGCGGGCCCGGCGCCGGTGGCATCCGCGATCGCCGGCGCCACGGGGACGATGACGCTGTACCCCGTGGCGTCGAGCGCGCCGAGCGCGAGGAGCAGGGGGTAGGCGGCGGCTATGGCTTGCGTGCCCGCACGATCGCCGAGCTGGCGTGCTCGTGCACGCGGTGCGTCTCGCGTGATCTCGACGTCGGTGAGGCCGGCGGACGGCGAGCGCCTCCTCGAACTCCTCGCGGGTGAGCGCGCCGGCGATGCAGCCGGTCCACTGCTGCATGTCCGCGCGGGTCGCCTCGTCCATGTCGGGGTCGGCGATCACGTCCGAGACCGCGAAGCGGCCGCCGGGGCGGAGCACGCGAGCGGCCTCGGCGAGCACCTTGCGCTTGTCGGCCGCGAGGTTGATGACGCAGTTCGAGATCACCACGTCCACCGTGTCGTCCGCGAGCGGGATGTCCTCGATGTAGCCCTTGACGAACTCCACGTTCTCGACGCCGGCCTCGGCGGCGTTGGCGCGGGCGAGGTCGAGCATCTCGTCGGTCATGTCGAGCCCGATCGCCTTGCCGCGTCGGCGCCGACGCGGCGGGCGGAGATCAGCACGTCGGCGCCGGCGCCGGAGCCGAGGTCGAGCACCGTCTCGCCCTCGTGCAGGTCCGCGACGGCGGTCGGCACGCCGCAGCCGAGCGACGCCTCGACGGCCGCCCTGGGCGCGGCGTCGGCCTCGCCGTCGTAGAGCGCCACGCCGAAGACCTCGTTGCCGTGCTTGTCGGTCGACGCGATGTCCGGGCCGCAGCCGGCGATCGCGGCCGGCGCCCCGCAGCAGCCGGACCCGGTGCTCTCGGCGACCGCTGTAGCGGCGGCGGCGTAGCGCTCGCGCACCTGCTCGCGGATGTCGGTGTCGGTCAGCTCAGCCATGCGGACAGTTCCTCCAGGGCGTCGGGGGTGACGTAGTAGTAGGCCCACAGGCCGCGTCGCTCGGAGTCGACGATGCCGGCCTCGCGCAGCTTCTTGAGGTGGTGCGAGAGCGTCGGCTGGGAGATGTCGAACAGCGGCACGAGCTCGCAGACGCAGACCTTGCCGGCGTGCTTTCGGAGCACGTCGACCAGCTGCAGGCGAACCGGGTCGCCGAGCGCCTTGGCGACCTCGGCCATCCGCATCGCCTGCTCGCGCTCGACGTCGGGATAGACGACCGGCTCGCAGCAGGGCTCGCCGGCGGGTCGCTTCTGCTTGGGAGCCAGCTCCAGATCGACGGACATCTATCTACATATATCGATTGAAGTGACGACTGTCAATGGATAGGCTGCGCGCGGCGATGAAGTACGTCCTGTTCGTCTGCACCCACAACGCCGGCCGCTCTCAGATGGCCCAGGCGTTCTTCGAGCGCCACGCTCCGGCCGACGTCCGGGCCGAGTCGGCCGGGTCGGAGCCGGCCGACCGGGTCCACCCGGTGGTGGTCGAGGCGATGCGCGAGATCGGCATCGACCTGGCGGACCGGCGGCCGAAGAAGCTGACGCTCGAGATGCAGCTGCACGCCGACTGGGCGATCACGCTCGCCTGCGGCGCACGCCTGCCCGTACGTGCCCTCGACGGTCGAGGACTGGGACATCGCCGACCCGGCGGGCAAGCCGATCGAGGAGGTGCGCGCCATCCGCGACGAGATCGAGGCACTGCGTCAAGGACCTGGTCGAGAACCGCCTCGACGCGATCCGCGCGGACCGCACCAGCCACCAGCTGCGGCTGCAGCGGCTGCTGCCGGACCTCGTCGAGCGAGTTCGCGGGCGTACGGCTCCGATGCCGAGATCCGCGCCTGCGCCGACGCGATCCTCGCCGACTACCGAGATGTGCCGGTGCGGTCGTTCGTCATGACGCTCGCGCACCGCCGCACCCGCGAGTGCCTGGCAGCGGAGCGCTGCGAGCCGCTCGCGCTCGCGTAGCGATGCCATACGCGGAGCCTCCGCGCCCGGATGTTCTGCGCCGCGCCGCGGCCGAGGGCCTGGCCGCGTTCGCGCTCGTGTTCGCGGGCTGCGGCGCGATCGTCGCCGAACGCGCAGTACGACGGCGCGCTCGGTGCCGTCGGCGTCAGCCTCGTGTTCGGGCTGATCATCATGGTGATGGTCTACGCGACCGGCCACCTGTCCGGCGCGCACATCAACCCTGCCGTGACGGTCGCGTTCACCCTCACGCCGGCACTTCCCGGCTCGCGACGCCGCCGCCTACATCGCGGCGCAGCTCGCCGGGGCCACCGCGGGCGCGCTCGCTGCTGCTGGCGGTGTGGCCGGATCAGCCGGCCGACCTCGGCGCCACGGTCCCGAGCGTCGGCCGGGCAGCGCGTTCGTCTACGAGCTCGTGCTGACCGCGTTCCTGATGTTCGTGATCATGGCCGTCGCCACCGACACGCGCGCCGTCGGTGCCGCCGCAGCGATCGCGATCGGCGGCACCGTCGGCCTCGACGCGCTCTTCGGCGGCCCGGTCACGGGCGCGTCGATGAACCCGGCGCGCTCGTTCGGCCCCGCGCTCGCGGCCGGCGAGTGGAGCGACTTCTGGATCTACGTGGTCGGGCCCGGTCGCCGGCGCGGCCCTCGGGGCGTTCGCCTACCAGGGGGTGGCGGGGACCGAGCGATGTCTGACGCAGCCGCCGTCATCACCGACATCCACGCCAACCTCCCCGCGCTCGAAGCCTCGCTCGCACGCATCGACGAGCTCGGCATCGAGCGTGTCTACTGCGGCGGCGACCTCGTCGGCTACGGACCGCATCCGAACGAGGTCTGCCGGCTGGTCGAGGAGCGCGGCATACCCACGATCTACGGCAACTACGACTACGCGATCGCGCGGGACCTCGAAGACTGCGGCTGCGCCTACCGCGACCCAGCACGAGCGCGAGCTCGGCCAGCGGTCGGTCGACTGGACGCTCGCGCACACCGATCGGCGCAGCAAGGACTTCATGCGCGAGCTTCCCTTCGACCTGCGCTTCGACGTGGGCGAGACCGCCGTCCACCTCGTGCACGGCTCGCCGCGCAAGGTCAACGAGTACCTCTTCGAGGACAAGCCCGCGAGTCTCTACGAGCGCCTGGCGGGGGCTGAGGAGGCGGACACGCTCGTCTTTGGGCACACCCACAAGCCGTGGGTGCACGAGTACGGCGGGGTTCTCTTCGTCAACTGTGGCTCGGTGGGCAAGCCGAAGGACGGCGACCCACGCGCCGGTTTCGCAGTGCTACGGCCGGCCGACGAGGGCATCGAGGTGACGATCGAGCGTGTGGCCTACGACGCCGAGGCCGTTGCGCGCGAGGTGGCGGCTGCCGGCCTTCCGGAGGAGTACGGCGAGAAGCTCGTTCTGGCGGCGTAGGCGGCCGCTACTCGCCGACGGCCGCGAGCGCTTCGGCCTCGCTCGTGAAGACGGCGAACCAGATCGCCTTCCCGCCGCGCCAACGCCAGACGTGCCAGGACGTCTGCCACAGCCGGATGCCGCTGTCCGCGGCGCTACCTCCTACCTTGGCGTGCACGAGGGTGGCGCCGCCGAGGTCTCGCACCTCCACGACCTCGACCGTGTAGTCGGGCCATGCCTCGAGCAGGTCCTGCCACCACCGGCGAAGCCCCTCGTGGCCGTGATAGCCGCCCTCGATGGCGGCCAGGCGCGAGATGGCCACGCCCTCGGCGTCCATCAGCTCTTGCACCGCGGCGATGTCCCGGCGGTTGAACGCGTCGTAGGCCTGTCGGACCAGGTCGCCGTTCAGTCCCAGAAGTCCTCCACGGGCTCGCCGTCGGGCCCCTCGGGCTTCCGGCCACCAATGCAGATGACGTCGAGGCCCTCCGGGCCCGCCTCGAATGACCGGACCACCGAGGGAGCCACGCGCAGCACGTCCCAGACGGAGATCTCGACGATCTCGTCGTCGAGCTTCGCACGTCCGGACCCGCCTACCACGACGTAGGCCTCCTCCTGCGCACGATGCCTGTGTCCCCACGGCATGCGGGCACCCGGCTCGTAGGTGAACCGGCTGACCCCGAGCTCGGGGGATCCGAGCGCCTCACGCGCGAACCGCCACTGGATGCGAACGTCCTCGGGGCTGACGTCACGGAGATCGCCGAAATTCTTCTTCGTCCAGTCAGACATCGGAAGGGGAAGGCGCGGACCTGCGCGAACGGCTCATCGTCGGTGTGAGCGTAAACCTCGTTTGGGCGCCGCGCGGACCACGATGGACGTCGTCCTCTGCGAGGGCGCGTGCCGGGCGTCTCCGGGGAACCGTGCGGTGATCCGGTAGCGGCCGGGGCGCAGCCGTCCGAGGGCGAGCCTGAAGCGTCCGTCGCGGAGTCGCGGCTTGAGGCGTCGCAGGCGCCGCGCGCGGCTCCGCTCGGGGTGGCGCGCGCGTCGTACGAGGGTTACGAGGACGCGCCGGCCGGTCAGGTCGAGGTCTGGCGCGAACACCGTGCCGCGCACCCTGTGGCGCCTCGAGCGCGCAACGCGCAGGCTGACCGCGGTACGCAACTGGGGCGCCTCCGCCCCGGCGAGGAGGTCGCGCAGCGCCAGCGCGGATTGCTTGCGCCCGAGCTCGGGGCGCACGAGCCCCAGCCGGCAGATCGGGGTCCCAGGATCGGCGCAAGCGTCGCGGAACTCGTACCAAGTGAGGTTGGCGACGAACGGCCAACGCGCCGCGAGCGCATAGGCCCTTTGCAGCCGGCTGGCCTGTCGGCGCTCATCGGCCGGCTCGCCGTACTCACTGCCCTGGGTGCTGTCCGGCGTGCCGTATTCGGTGACCCAAAGCCGAATGTGACCCTTGCCCCGCTCGACAAGGCGCCTGTACAGCCCGGGCAAGCGCAGTAGGCCAGAGCCGCGTTCGTCAGCCGCCACCCGGCTGTACGGGTGCACGCCCAGGCCGTCGATGTAGTCGAGCGCGCCTTGGTCGGCCATGCGCTCGAAGAAGCCGGACATGCCGTTGCCTGCGGCGAGGCCGCCCGAGATCAGCTTGGCGTCCGAGCCGACCGCCGCGCGCGCCGCATGTGCTGCTCGCAGCAGCGCCACGAAGCGGCCCACGTCCGGCACGGGTCTCGCGAAGTTCGGGTGGTTCGGCTCGTTCCAGATTTCCCAGGCCTCGATCTGCGGGTAGCGGAGGAGCGCGGCCGCGAAGAAGCGCTCGAACGTTCGCATGTCGGTCGGGTACGTGAAGTAGTGCTCGTTGCCATTCGCCCAACCGGGCACGTACGAGACCATTGGCGTCAGCCTCACTCCGTAACGGGCGGCGCTGGCGAGGACCGAGTCGAAAGTGCTCCAGTCCCGCCCGTCCCCGAGCAACAGTTCGGTGGCCGACCCCGGCGGGTTCGGCTCTACCTCGTGCCACTTGAGGTCTACGCGAGCCTGCGTGATCCCGAGCGCCTGTAGCTCCGCGAACGTGCGCTCGCGGGTCTCACGGTCCGCCAACGGTGACAACAGCGAGTCGTCCCTGTGGATCTCAAGCCGCCATGGGTGCAGCGCAACCGACGCGATCTCCCGCACCCGCGTC
This sequence comes from uncultured Thermoleophilaceae bacterium, assembly GCA_963741455.1. Taxonomy (GTDB): domain Bacteria; phylum Actinomycetota; class Thermoleophilia; order Solirubrobacterales; family Thermoleophilaceae; genus JACVRW01. The sequence goes on along the minus strand of CAVUIF010000002.1, from coordinate 66,472 downwards.
GTATCGGTCGCGGCCGCTGCCGAAGGCGGCGCCAGCGAACCTCCCGCAAGCGCGAGAAGACAGACCGTGCATACGCGTATCGCAAGCCGGGCCAGGGCCATTCCCAGTCCATCGGATGGAGAGGGGCGTCGCTTAATAGCCGAACGCGCACAAGATGCAAAGAAGCAGAAAACCCCGCCGTAGCGGGGCTTTCAGGGGAAGCGGCTGATGGGATTCGAACCCACGACCTTCTGCATGGCAAGCAGACGCTCTAGCCAACTGAGCTACAGCCGCGCGAGCGGGTCAGTATAGCCGCGGGGCGGCCAGCGCCCGGGCGCTCAGCGTGGCCATCTCCGTTGCGGCCTCGTAGTCGGGGGCGGTGGCCGCGACGGCCACCACGAGCCCGTCTCTGCCCGTCCCGATCAGGCCCACCTGGAGGAGCTCGTAGGCGCCGGAGGTCGCGTCGCTCGGCCCCCAGCCGCCCTTGAAGCGCAGCGGGGGCGCCGCCTCCCACTCGGCCGCTCCGATGCCCCAGCGCTGCTCGGGCACGACGCGGCCCATCGCGTCGAGGACCAGCTCGGTGTCGGCGGGTGACAGCAGCCGGCCGAGGGCGAGCGCCCGGTAGAAGGTCGCGGCGGCCTCGAGCGGCCAGACCGTGCGGCCGAACGGGCTGTAGCCGCGCGGGTCCGGGTCGAAGGGGACGGTGGTCGAGTCGTCGCCCGCCGCGCGCAGGACCCGCTCCGTTCGAGCGGCCGCGGCGGCCGCGTCGCCCAGCTCGTCCCACAGGGTGAGCGCGGCATCGTTGTCCGAGCGGGTGATCGCCACCTCGATCGCGTCGCGCTCCTCCGGGGTCGGCTCGCTCTCGCCGGGCAGCTCGCCCGCGCGGCGCGCCTGGAGCGTCGCGACGATCACGGGCAGCTTCATCGTCGACCACGCGCGCATCCGCGTGAGCTCGCCCGCGCACCGGATCGGGCCGCCGGCGAGGTCGCCGACCGCCCACCCGGTGCCAGAGGAGGTCACCGCGCGCGGCGCTACAGGTGGTCGGTGTGGTCGAGCTCGAGCTCGAACCAGGCGAGGCTGCCGCCGCTCTCGACCCGGTCGCGGCCCCAGCCGCTGGCCAGGCGGTCGACCAGCAGCAGGCCGTAGCCGCCCTGCGGCTCGAGCCGGTTGCGCGGCCCGGGCGCGTTCGGGCCCGGGTCGAAGACCTCGACGCGGACCTTCTCGTACGAGGAGGCGATCCGGACTTGGATGGTCTCGTGCTCGCCGGCGCCGCCGTGCTGGATGGCGTTGGTGACGAGCTCGGAGAGAAGCAGCGCAAGGCGGTGGCGAACCGAGTCCGGAAGCCCGGCCTCGACCGACAGAATGGATCGCCGGGCGAGGCCCGCGGCGCGCGTGCCTCCCGGGACCCAGAACGAGACGGTCTTGGTTTCCATCGTCATACGACGCGCAAAGGTAGCTCGGACTCCACTTCGGCAGCGGGCGGACGCACCCAAACCGCGCAAAGCGCCGCCCGCCCGCACCGCTACCCTAAACGCCCCCCTGGCGCCGTGGCGGAGTGGTTACGCAGCGGCCTGCAAAGCCGTTGACACCGGTTCGATTCCGGTCGGCGCCTCTGGTGACGGGATGCGTCCTCACTCGTACTGGTTAAGCGTGCGCATCTCGATCTCCGTCATCGCCGTCCTGCTCGCCGGCTGCGGGTCGTCGACGGTGGTCGATCGCGGCTCCTCGGCCACCCCGCCGTACGACGGCCCTTTGGGGCCGGGTGCGGCTGTCGCGGCGCTGGAGTGCGACGGCAGGACGCCCTACCAGCGCGCCAAGGGCGCGTACCGCGACGGGTTGGCGACCGTGCAGGACAGCGCCGAGGCGGCGCTCGACGATTACATGCGCGAGTCCGGCCTGGGCTTCTGGACGCCGTCTGACGGTTACGTGATCGAGCGTGAGCGCCCGGGGCGGGCGCTGATCTCCTACGACGTTGACGGCCGGACGAAGGTGTCGCTGCTCGCCGCCGACGACGTCCGCGACTGGAACCGCGACGTGGGCTGGGGCATCCGGGCGTGGGCGCAGTGCGATCCATCCGAGCTGCCGGCGGAGATCACCGAAGACCTCAACATCGGCGTCTGGGAGGACGAGTCGGGACGACGCATGCCCATAACCCGCATCCAGTCGTTCCAGGGCGCCGAGCACTGCTCGTGGACGCACATCACGTTCCTGCTCGTTCGGAGCACGGGGAAGCGGCGGCCTCAGTACGTGCGCGACGCGAACGGCGAGTTCGGCGAGTTTCTCCACGGGACCTTCGCCAACAAGGCGACGCTCCCCCAGGGTGCCGTCGACACGGGCTTCCGCCGCGACGGTGAGGAGCTCTGGATCGGTCCGGATGAGAAGGCGGCTTACCTGGTGAACCTCGACGACGAAGAGGACATCGAGCGCTGGCCGGCGGCCAAGCGGCGCATCGGGTGCGCGTAGGCGTCGCCCGCCTCAGCGCACCAGGCGCTGCCAGTCCGCTTCCGTCAACGCGTCCAACACCTGCGCGAGGCCGTTCTTCGCCCACCGCTCCGAGAGCGCCTCGCAGCCCACGAGCGCCAGACCGCCTGCGTCCTTCAGGGCCGCGAACCAGACGTCTGACGCGCTTCCATCCGTATTCGGGCGATTCTCCGCGACGAACTCGAGGCCGCGAGACGCCGCCTGCTCGCGCAGCCAGCGGTCCAGCTCGTCGTCCGTCCAACGCGGGAAGTCCTGCACAGCCGCAGCCTACTGTCGCTCGCCGGTCGGGAAGGCTGGCCGTGTGGTCGCCGGGTGGGGTGGTCGTCACGGCCCGCCGTCGCCGGATAGGCGTCTTGGCTGCTTTGTCGGGTGGGTGCTGAACGTGCCGGATTCCGGCACATCTGTCGCCCACCCGGGTGGTGGGTATCCGGGGCGAAAAACGCACCGATTCCCCACCACCCGGCCGGGGCGGTTCCGCGGCTCTAGGCAGGCGGCAGCGGCGCGGGCGGGGGAGACGGCTCTGCCGGCGAGCAGCCGGTGAGGAGCGCCTCGACCAGGTTGCAGCCCGGGTCGCTGGCGTCGGGCGCGCGCTCCGCCGGGGCCGGCGGGGCTACCTCGATCACCGGCGGCGGGTTCGACGGGGGCTCGGGCGGCCGGCCGCGCGGCGCCGCGGCGCGGCGGATCAGCCGGCAGGCGCGGATGTGCCGGCGCCGGGTCGGGCTGTAGCCGTACGACGACGAGCGCGCCTGCCGCCACAGCTTCAGGCGGGCGGCGCACGCGCTGTAGGCGTCGGCGAACCACTCGGCGGGCGGCAGGGCGCCGGCGTACCACCCGCGTGCGCGGATCCCGGCGATCCGCTTGAAGGCCCGCCGCTCGCGCCGTTCAGCACGCGGATGTCGAAGATGTGGCCGAGCTCGTGGTACAGGACGAGCCGCGGCGAGCGCACGTCGTGCCGCAGGTAGAGCGTCCGCGGCCGTGCGGTGAAGACGCATCCGACGAAGAGCGGATTGCCCGGGCAGGTGGACCGCCGGACCTGCACCCGTCCGCGCACCAGCGGCACGTTCGCCTGGTGCAGCCAGCGGTGGATCTTCCCGGTGATCGCGCGACCGCCCTCGTCGACGGGCGCCGGCGGATGCCCGAGAACGGCAGGCGCGGCGAGCAGCATCGCCACGAGGGCGACCGCCACGGCACGGCCGAGTCCACGAGGTGTGACTTCCCGCATAGGGCTCCGATGCACTGGGTACCCACCCGAACCGAAGGCGCAACCAGGAGGGGAACTGACGATGACGCACACGTCCGCGACCGGTGCCGACGGCGCCGCGCACCGCCCACAGGTGGACTGGGAGGCGGTGGAGCGCTCGCCCGAGTTCCGCGAGCTGATTCGCCGCAAGAAGGCGTTCGTCATACCGGCGACGATCTTCTTCCTCGCCTGGTACTTCGGCTTCATCATCCTCGCGGGCTACGCGCCCGACTTCATGGGCGAGGAGTTCCTCACCGACGGGCTGACCGTCGGCTACGTGCTCGCGCTGAGCCAGTTCGTCATGACGTGGGTGCTCGGCTGGATGTACATGCGGCGGGCCGACAAGGTGTTCGACCCGCTCGCCGAGCGCGCCCGTGAGGCCGCCGTCGCCCACACGACGGGCGCGGACGAGGTGACCCGATGACCCCCTACATCGCAGCGGTCAACGAGACCGCGCTCGTCGTCTTCGCGGTGGTCGTCGGCATCACGATGGTCATCACCTACTTCGCCTCGAAGCGCGTCTCCACGGCGACCGACTTCTGGGCCGCCGGGCGCGGCCTCACCGGCCCGCAGAACGGCTTCGCGATCGCGGGCGACTACATGTCGGCGGCGAGCTTCCTCGGCATCGCCGGACTGATCTTCCTGTTCGGCTTCGACGGGTTCCTCTACTCGGTCGGCTTCCTCGTCGCGTTCCTGACCGTGCTGTTCCTGCTCGCCGAGCGCATGCGCAACTCGGGCAAGTACACGATCGCCGACATGCTCTCGTACCGGCTGAAGCAGCGGCCGGCGCGCGCGGCCGCGGCGCTCGGCACGCTGTCGGTGGTCGCCTTCTACCTGATCGCGCAGATGGTCGGCGCGGGCGTCCTGATCGAGGGCCTCGTGGGGATCGACTTCTGGCTGTCGGTCGTGCTCACCGGCGCGTTCATGGTCATCTACATCGTCGCGGGCGGCATGCTCGCCACGAGCTGGGTGCAGATCATCAAGGCGTTCCTGCTGATGGGCGCCGCGATCGTGATGACGATCTGGGTGCTCGCCGAGATCGGCTGGAACCCGATCGACCTGTTCCGTGACGCCCGCGCGGAGTCGGCCGACGGCGAGGCGTACCTGAAGCCGGGCCTGTTCCTGTCGACGCCGCTCGACACGGTGTCGCTGGGCCTCGGGCTCGTGCTCGGCACGGCCGGCCTGCCGCACATCCTGATGCGGTTCTTCACCGTGCCGGACGCCAAGGCGGCGCGCGGCTCGGTGATGTGGGCGATGGTGCTGATCGGCGCCTTCTACGTGATGACGACGGCGCTCGGCTTCGGCGCCCGCGCGATCCTCGGCCAGGGCGGCGAGGAGGCCGCCGGGCCGACCGGCAACAACGCGCTGCCGACGCTCGCCGACGAGCTCGGCGGCGAGCTGTTCCTGGCGATCATCGCCGGCGTGGCGTTCGCGACGATCCTCGCGGTCGTCGCCGGCCTCGTGATCTCGGCGTCGGGCGCGGTCGCGCACGACGTCTGGTCGAACATCGTCCGCAAGGGCCGCGACTCCGAGAAGGAGGAGGTCTGGGTGGCGAAGATCGCGGCCGTCGTCGATCGGCGCGATCGCGATCGCCATCGCGGTGATCGGCGGCGAGGGCCTGAACGTGTCGTTCATGGTCGGCCTCGCGTTCGCCGTGGCGGCCAGCGCCAACTTCCCGGCGCTGCTGCTCGCGCTCACGTGGCGGCGGTTCAACACCACCGGCGCGGTCACCGGCGTGCTGTTCGGCGTGATCAGCTCGGTCGCGCTCGTGATCATCAGCCCGACCGTGTGGCCCGGCCCGGACTCCGAGGGCGGCGCGCTGTCCTGGTACGCCCTGGCGAACCCGGGGATCATCAGCATCCCGCTCGGGTTCATCGGCTGCTGGCTCGGCACGATGCTGTCGCGCGAGCCGAGACGGCCGAGCGCTACGTTCGACGAGCTCTACGTCCGCTCCGAGACGGGCCTCGGCGCCGAGGAGGGCACCGGCCTGACGCTCACGGGCCGCGAGAAGGACAAGCGCGTGCCGGCGGGGGCGACTGCCACGTTGCCGCATCCATAGAGCCAGTAGCGTGCGCGCATGCGCACGACGCTGCTCGCCCTCCAGCACATCGCGTGCGAGCCGCCGGCGGCGTTCGAGGACGAGCTGCGCTGCCGCGGGCTCGACCTCGAGCGAGTCGAGCTCGACGAGGGCGACGCCGCTTCCCGACTGGCGCGAGTTCGCGGCGGTGATCGTGATGGGCGGGCCGATGGGCGCCTACGAGGAGGACGCGCACCCGTGGCTCGCCGCCGAGAAGCGCGCCGCTTCGCGAGGCGGCCGACGCCGGCCATCCGGTCTGGGGCGTCTGCCTCGGCGCGCAGCTGCTCGCGGGCGCGCTCGGCGCGCGCGTCTATCCCGGCGAGAAGCCCGAGGTCGGCCTGCTGCCGGTCGAGCTGACCCAGGCCGCCGGCGAGCGATCCCGTGTTCGAGGACGCTCCGGGAAGCTTCCCGAGCCTCCAGTGGCACGGCGACACCTTCGATCTCCCCGACGGCGCGACGCTGCTGGCCAGCTCGCCGGCCTATCGAAACCAGGCCTTCGTGTACGAGCGCGCGTACGGGCTGCAGTTCCACCTGGAGGTGACGCCCGAGCTCGCGGCGGAGTGGGGCGAGGTCCCGGCCTACGCGGACAGCCTCGAGAAGATCCAGGGCCCGGGCGCCCTCGACCGGCTGGTGGCCGAGGTCGACGGGCACGCGGACGAGACCATCCCGCTCGCACGGCGGCTTTTCGGCCGCTGGCTCGAGCGCGTCGTCCGTGTTCCGGCGGAGGCCATCGGGTAGAAAGCGGTTATGGAAGCCACGACGAAGCCCTCGCCGGAACAGCTCGAGCGCGAGCTCGAGGAACTGCTCGACCAGGAGACCTTCGAGCCGCCGTCCGCATTCCGCGACAAGGCGCTGATCGCGGACGAGTCGGTGTACGAGGAGGCCGCGTCCGACCCCGAGGCCTGGTGGGCGAAGCAGGCCGAGGCGCTCGACTGGGCGGAGCCCTGGGACACGGTGCTCGACGAGTCGGAGGCCCCGTTCTACAAGTGGTTCGTCGGCGGCAAGCTGAACGCGTCGCACCAGGCGCTCGACCGCCACGTCGACGCGGGCCGCGGCGACCGCGTGGCGTTCCACTGGCGCGGGGAGGAGGGCGAGGAGCGCGACGTGACCTACGCCGAGCTCCTGCGCGACACGAAGCGGCTCGCGAACGTGCTCAAGGAGCGCGGCATCGAGCCCGGCGACGTGGTCGGCATCTACCTGCCGATGATCCCCGAGGTGGCCGTGGCGATGCTCGCGTGCGCGCGCATCGGCGCGCCGCACAACGTCGTCTTCGGCGGCTTCTCGCCCGACTCCGTGAAGGAGCGGATGGAGTTCTCGGAGGCGAAGGCGCTGATCACGGTCGACCAGGCGCGCCGCAAGGGCAAGGCCGCCGACATCAAGCCGGCGGTCGACAAGTTCCTCGGCGACGTGCCGTCGATCGAGACCGTCGTCGTCGTGAGGAACACCGGCGCCGACGTGGACATGGAGGAGGGGCGCGACCTCTTCTACGACGAGGCGATCGAGGCCGCGTCCGAGGACTGCCCGGCCGAGCCGTTCGACTCGGAGCACCCGCTGTACGTGCTCTACACGAGCGGGTCGACCGCGAAGCCGAAGGGGATCCAGCACACGACCGGCGGCTACCTGACCGGCGTGGCGTTCACGCACAAGTACGTGTTCGACCTGAAGCCGGACGAGGACGTGTACTGGTGCTCGGCCGACGTCGGCTGGGTCACCGGCCACTCGTACATCGTCTACGGGCCGCTGATGAACGGCGCGACCTCGGTGATGTTCGAGGGCGCGCCCGACTATCCGGACAAGGACATCTGGTGGGAGCTCTGCGAGCGCTACGGCGTGACCATCTTCTACACGGCGCCGACGGCGATCCGCGCGTGCATGAAGTGGGGGATCGAGCACCCGCAGAAGCACGACCTGTCGAAGCTGCGGCTGCTCGGCACGGTCGGCGAGCCGATCAACCCGAAGGCGTGGCTCTGGTACTGGAAGGTGATCGGCGGCGAGCGCTGCCCGATCGTCGACACCTGGTGGCAGACCGAGACCGGCCACATCATGATCTCGCCGCTGCCGGGGGTCGTGCCCGCCAAGCCGGGCTCGGCGACGCGGCCGCTGCCCGGGATCGACGCGGCCGTCCTGGACGAGGACGGCAACGAGGTCGAGGGCGACGAGCAGGGCCTGCTCGCGCTGCGGCGGCCGTGGCCGGGGATGCTCCGGACGCTGTTCCGCGACCCGGACCGCTTCAAGGAGACCTACTTCTCGAAGTGGGACGAGAAGACGTACTTCGTCGGCGACGCCGCGCGCCGCGACAAGGACGGCTACTTCTGGGTGATCGGGCGCGTGGACGACACGGTGAACGTGTCCGGCCACCTGCTCTCGACCGCGACGGTGGAGTCGGCGATCGTGTCGCACCCGAAGGTGGCGGAGGCCGCCGTGATCGGGATCGAGGACGAGGACACGGGGCAGGCGATCGTGGCGTTCGTGATCCTCGAGGGCGACCTCGAGGGCTCCGAGGAGCTCGAGGGCGAGGTGCGCTAGCGGGTCGCGGACCGGATCGGCAAGTTCTCGCGGCCGAAGCGGATCATCTGGACGGCCGACGTGCCGAAGACCCGCTCCGGGAAGATCATGCGCCGCCTGCTGCGCGACATCGCCTCGGGCCGCGAGGCCGGCGACGTGACCACGCTCCGCGAGCCCGGCGTGATGAAGGACCTCGAGAAGGAGTGGGCCGACAAGGAGGGCTAGCGCCGCGCCCCGTCGTGCATAGGATGCGCGCCATGCGCTACCTGATCACCGGCGGCTCCGGCTACATCGGCACCCGCCTCGTCCAGCTCCTCGCCCGCCGCGAGGACACAGAGAAGATCGTCATCGCGGACGTGGTGCCGCCGAAGGGCGGCTACCAGCCGAAGACGGAGTTCGAGCGCGTGGACGTGCGCGACCGCGGCGCCGTGCACTCGGCGCTCCAGCGCGCGAACCCCGACGTGCTGGTGCACCTGGCGTTCATCCTGAACCCGTCGCACGACGAGGGCCTGATGTACGACGTGGACGTGAACGGCACGCACAACGTGCTCGAGGCGGCGGCCGAGGTGGGGATCGGGCAGGTGCTCGTCACGACCTCCGCCGTGGCGTACGGGGCGTTCCCGGACAACCCGAACCCGATCACCGAGGAGCACCCGGTGCGCGGGGTCGCGCGCTTCTCGTACGCGCGCGACAAGACGGAGTCCGACCGGATCGTCCAGCTGTGGGCGCTCCAGCACCCCGACGTGATCACCACGATCGTGCGGCCCTGCATCGTGTTCGGGCCGAACGTGGACAACTACCTGGTGCGGCTGTGGACGAAGCAGCCGTTCGCGGTCGACGCCGGGAACCTCGACGGCGGGATCCAGTTCGTGCACGAGGACGACGTCGTCGACGCGATCTCGCAGCTGCTGCTGGGCCGCCACGCCGGCCAGTTCAACCTGTCGCCCGACGGGCTGATGACGCTGCGCGAGTGCGCCGAGGTGCTCGGCACGCCGATCCGGAAGATGCCGCTGCGCGCGTACCGCGCGCTGGCGCGGGTCCTGTGGCGCCTGCGCGCCTCCGAGGCGCCGCCCGGCCAGATCGACTTCGCGCTGTACCCGTGGATCGTGTCGAACGAGAAGCTGAAGAAGACGCTGGGGTGGACGCCGAACCACACCTCCCGCGAGACCTTCGACATCACGATGCGAGCCCACGGAAAGATGCCTCCCGCCGACCCGCCCGTGGCGGACGCGAGCACCAACGGAGCGGCGACGGAATCACCGGCAGCCGTCTCCTGACGGCGTCTATACTCGGCGCCGTTGCGCCAGCACCGGGCGTGCCCGGTGCGCCGCGATGATTTTCTCCCGGGCCGTTAGCTCAGCTGGGAGAGCGCCGGCTCGACAAGCCGGAGGTCACTGGTTCGAGCCCAGTACGGCCCATAGCCGAAGCCTTCCGCATAGGCCCGCATAGCCCTCAGTCACAGGCCGTGCGGGCCTATTCGCGTGCATGCACCGACGCAATCCCGACGCACGCCGAGGGTTGCGTCGGGATCGGGTTGCGGTCGATCGGCCAGCGGCGTCATGCTTTGTGGAGAGTCTGCGCCCGATGAGGACGAGCTGGAGGCGCTGTTCTCGTGCCTGACGCGTGAGTGCTCGCCTCGCGCATGCACCGTCGGCCCCCGCCTCTGCCCGTGGCGGCTACAGGCTGTCCCCAGCGCCCACGGCTGAATCTGAAGTTGCGGCCCTCATTGCGGGCGGCTACGGTCGGCACACAACCGGCCTCGAAGGAGGGACTCGCTCATGCTGTCCAAGCTCGGTTCCCACGCGCGCCACAATGTCGTGGCCTACGTCGCGCTGTTCTTTGCGCTCACAGGGGTGGCCTACGCTGCCGGGCCACTGAAGCCCGGCGACCCGGCAGGCGGTGACCTGACCGGCACCTACCCCAATCCGACCATCGCAGCGGGCAAGATCAGCGGCGGCAGCGAGGGGAAGATCGCCGACGATACCGTCACCGGCGACGACATCCTCGAATCGAGCCTCGGCAAGGTTGGCGATACCGACACGCTCGACGGCGAGGACTCCACGGACTTCGTGTCGGCCACCACGCTGGTCAGGCGGAGTTTCAACCCGGCCGGTATCGGCTTCGGCCCTAACGAGTGCGGCACGTTCAGCAACGTCGCGCTCCCAGGTGGCAACCCGGGCGACCCGGTGTTCGTTTCGGGTGCGCACGGCAACGGCATCGTTTTCAGCGCAAGCCTGGCCGCGGGGACCCCGGGCAACGTCAGCACGACTCTCCAGGTCTGCAACGTGACGGCCAGCAATGCCTCGTTCCCTGGCGGCATCGGCGCGATCAAGCTGGTGGTCATAAGCGACTAACAGCATTCGGGGCTCCGGCGAAGCCGGCCTGATTGCCGGACTCAAATCTCTGACGCGCATGTGACTCCTAGATCGGCGGTCATGCATGGGGCCGACCCCCTCCCCGCCCCTGGTGGGTACGGACCCGGCATTGACGAGCTCGGCCGCGGGGATTCGGATTCGGCCAGCTCCCTCCGTCCGGGCTCAACTCCACGCACGACGACGGTGTAGAAGCGGGGGGCGAGGATCGATCTACGCAATGCCCGACGCAACCTAAGCTCGAAGCCGCGCTGTGCTCCCGGCCCTGGCCAGTGACGCCCATAGCCCTCGCGCATCACGCGGAGCGGTGTTAGCGTGATCCAGTGGCCCTCCGTAGGTTGACGGGCCGGCGCGGCGCCCTTTCCGCGGCGGCTGTCTCTCTCGCCGTTGCCTTGGCGGCGGCGACGCCTGCGTTGGCGAGCCATCCGGCCGGCGTGGCGCCGGGACTCCCGGAGCCGCAGCTTCGCGCCGTCGAGGCCGAGCTGCTCGGCAAGCAGCACGCGCGGGAGCACGCCCTCGAACGCGCCACGCCCAGCGGCGAGCCCGCGTTCTCTGGTCCGCTCAACACGGGCCGGCTGAGTGGCGAGAGCGGCAGCCTCGTCGAGAGCGCGTCGTTCGCGGCCGCCGCCGATCTGGACGACCCGCGCGCGCAGACCGGGGCGTGGGCGTCGCCGTTCCCGCTGGACCTGTTCGCCATCCACGCGGCGACGCTTCCCACCGGGAAGGTCATGCTCTTCGGCCCGCCGCAGAACGGCTTCGCCGACAACGAGACCTGGGGCGTCCTCTGGGATCCGATCACGGGCACCCAGAAGCGGGTCGACCCGCCGCTGTGGCGCGATCCGGCCGATGGCGTGATGAAGCCGGCCAACCTCTACTGCAGCGGCCAGGCGTTCCTCGCGGACGGCCAGCTGCTCGTGGCCGGCGGCACGCTCGGGCGGAACCCGGCCGTCCGCGGCCTGAACAAGATCTACACGTTCGATCCCTGGACGGAGACGTGGGCCGAGCAGCCCGACATGCCGCGCGGGCGCTGGTATCCGACCCAGGTGCTCCTGCCGGACGGCAGGCAGGTGATCGTGAGCGGCTACGACGAGACCGGCACCAACACGGTCACGGACACGATCGAGCTGTTCAACCCGCCGGCCACGCGCGGGGGCCGGGGATCGCTGACGATGCTGAACGGGCGCCTCGGTACCGCGGGGATGCCGCCGATGGGCGACCTCTACCCCCACATGTTCGCGATGCCGTCCGGGAAGACGCTCGTCGCGGGCCCGCACCAGAACGACAGCTGGTACCTCAACACCCCCGGCGCCGACAACAACATCTCCTGGCAGGACACGCCGAACCCGAGCCGCCGCCGGATCTACGGCACCGCGGTGCTCGAGCCGCCGCCTCCCGGGGACGTGAGGGCGTCGTCGAAGGTCGTGCAGTTCGGCGGCCGGACGAGCGCGTCGGCGACGAACCACGGCAGCACCGCCACGTCGGAGTACTTCGACGAGTCCGAGGCGTCGCCGTCATGGAAGCCCGGTGAGTCGCACCAGCTCGCACGCACGTACCACAACACCGTGCTGCTCCCCGACGGGTCGATGGCGTCGGTGGGCGGCGGTGTCGGCTGGCCGCAGTTCGATGGGACCGAGGCGCTCAAGCAGGTCGAGCTGTGGGATCCGGTGACACGCACGTGGCGGCTCGGCGCCGCGCAGAGCGAGACGCGCGCCTACCACTCGGTGGCGGTGCTGCTGCCCGACGGGCGCGTGCTCTCGGCGGGCGACAACGGCAACGCTCCCGCGGGCGGCGCGACCGACTCCGCCGAGGTCTATGAGCCGCCCTACCTGTTCAAGGGCCCCCGGCCGACGATCGCCTCGGCGCCGGAGACGGTCCAGTACGGGGAGACCTTCGGCGTGGACACCCCCGACACGGACGTCCAGCGCGCGGTCCTGATCGCGCCGGGCGCGACCACGCACGCGACGGACATGCACCAGCGCTACGTGCCGGTCGCGCTGACCGGCCGCACGGGCGGGGTGAACCTCACCGCGCCCGCGAACGCGAACGCCGCCCCGCCCGGCTACTACATGCTCTTCCTCGTGAACTCCGCGGGCGTGCCGTCGGTGGCGAAGTTCGTCCGGATCGCTCCCGGCGCGGCACCCCCGCCGCCGCCGCCGCCACCGCCGCCGCCGCCTCCGCCCCCGCCGAGCAAGAACGCGTTGCTGATCGTTTCGAGCGCGACCTCGGTCACGTCGGGCGACGCGGGCGTGCGGACGCGTTTGCAGAACCTGGGCTACACGGTCACGGTGCGCTCGCAGACGGCCGCGGCGAGCGAGGCGACCGGCAAGGACGTGGTCGTGATCTCGTCCTCGGTCGGATCGACGGCGGTGAACACGAAGTTCCGCTCGACCACCGTGCCGGTCGTGATCTGGGAGTACGCCCTGTTCGACGACATGGCGATGACCGGAACGGCGAGCACGCAGTACGGCACGACGGCAAGCCAGACCGCGTTGCGCGTGCTCCAGCCGTCGCATCCGCTCGCGGCGGGCCTGACGGGGACGCCGACGGTCACGACGAGTGCGCAGTCGTTCACGTTCGGCAAGCCGGGACCGGCGGCCGTGAACGTCGCAGCCACGACAGGTGACTCCACGCGGTCGGGCGTGTTCGGCTACGAGGCCGGCGCGCAGATGGTCGGCCTGACGGCGCCGGCGCGCCGAGTCGGCCTGTTCCTGGCCGACAGCGGAACGACGCCGCTGAACGCCGACGGGGCGAAGCTCTTCGACGCCGCCATCCGCTGGGCGGACGGCGACACGTCCGAGCCGCCGCCGCCACCCGCCGCCTCCGCCTCCGCCACCACCGCCTCCACCGCCTCCGCCGCCACCGCCGCCTCCACCGGGCTCGAACGCGTTGCTGATCGTTTCGAGCGCGACCTCGGTGACGGCGGGCGACGCGGGCGTGCGGACGCGTTTGCAGAACCTGGGCTACACGGTCACGGTGCGGTCGCAGACCGCCGCGGCGAGCGAGGCGGCCGGCAAGGACGTGGTCGTGATCTCCTCGACGGTCGGGTCGACCGCGGTGAACACGAAGTTCCGCTCGACCACCGTGCCGGTGGTGGTCTGGGAGTACGCGCTGTTCGACGACATGGGCATGACCGGAACCGCCAGCACCGCCTTCGGCACGCTCGCGAGCCAGACGGCGCTACGGGTGCTCCTGCCCGCGCACCCGCTGGCGGCCGGGCTGTCGGGAACGCCGACCGTGACGAACGCCGCCCAGTCGTTCACGTGGGGGCGCCCGGGAATCGGGGCTGTGAACGTCGCGGCCACCACGACTGACTCGACCCGCTCCGGGGTGTTCGGCTACGAGGCCGGCGCGCAGATGGTCGGGCTGACGGCGCCGGGGCGCCGCGTCGGGCTCTTCCTGGTGGACGCCGGGACCACGCGGCTGACCGCGGACGGCGCCAAGCTCTTCGACGCCGCCATCCGCTGGGCGGACGGCTAGCCCACTACCCGCGGAACGCGGCGCTCGCCTGCTCCGGGTCGCGGTACGCGTCCACGCGCGCGATCTTGCCGTCGTCCACCGTGAGCACGTAGCCCCACCGGCTGTCCACCTCGACTCCGCTCGAGCGGCCGCGGGCGGTCTCGCGCACCAGCGCGAGCACGCGGTCGCCCGCCTCCTCGACCCGCTCGAGCTCCAGGGAGTAGCTCTCCCAGGCCTCGAACAGGTCCTCGAGGCTCCGGCGCATGCGGTCGCGGCCGTGGCGTTCGCCGTCGGGACCCTCCGGCCGCCCCGACCACTCCACCCATGTCACGTCCTCGGACGCGTGGTCGGCGAAGCCGGCGATGTCGCCGCGGTTGAAGGCCGCGAACGCGGACTCGATCAGCGCGATGGTCGCCTTCACGGCGCTTGCGGTCCGCCGAGGCCGGCCGCCTCCAGCGTCTCGGCGTGGCTGTTGAACCACTGCATCCGCACCACCAGGCCCTCGCGGAAGGTCCAGATCTGTCCGTGCGGGCTGTCGATCTCCATGCCCGCCGCGTGCACACGGCCGCATAGCGCGCCGAGCGCGATCACGGCATCGCCGTTCTCGATCGTCCGCTCGATGTCGAAGCGCACGTCGTCCCAGGTGGCGAAGACGCTTCGGATGGCGTCATTGAAGCCCGCGGCGCCGCGGCGGGTCCCGGGCTCGACCGCGTCGTGCGGGTTGACCCACTCGGCGTCGTCGGCCAGCTGTTGTGCGCCGAGCGGCCGGCCCTCGAAGAGCTGGGCGAGGACGCTGCGCAGCCTGTCCGCGTTGCTCTCCGTCACAGCAACGCGAGTATCCCCCAGAACGAGAAAGCCCCGCCGAGGGCGGGGCTTTCGAAGCTCAGTGGCCTAGCAGCATCTCCAGCCGCTCGGCGCTGCGGTCCATGTCGCCGCGGTCGACCTCCTGGTTGCCGCGTGGCGTGGTCCGGCGCCAGACCGGTATGTCGTCGTTGGTCTTCACGTGCTCGGGCGATGGCGCCGAGTCGTGACGTGCGGTTCTCTTCTCCATGTGGTTCCGAAGCCTCCCTCGGAATCGAGTCCCTTCATTGAAGCGTTCCGGTTTGAAGGTGGCCTAAACGTTCTGAGAGGTACCGTGCGGATCGTTGCTAGCGCTCCTGTACGACATCCACGGCAACCTGCCCGCGCTCGAGGCGGTGCTCGCCGACGCCGGCGCTGTGGACGGCTACCTCCTCGGCGGCGACTACGCCACCGCGGGCGCCTGGCCGAGGGAGACGGTCGAGCGGCTGAAGGAGCTCGACGAACGCCACCTGGATCCGCGGGAACGCCGACCGCTGGCTCGTCGACCGCCACGACGCGCCGGAGCCGATCGACGCGATCGCGGAACGGACGGCGGAGCTGTTGGGCGAGGAGCTCGTGGCCGAGCTCAGCGGACTTCCGGAGACCACCGTCGTCGACGGGACGCTCTACTGCCACGCCTCGCCGCAGTCGGACATGCAGAGCTTCCCGCCCGAGCCACACGAGGAGGATGCGGAGCTGCTGATGGGCGTCGAGGCCGAGCGCGTCGTGTGCGGGCACATCCACGTTCAGTTCAAACGGAACGGCCCGGCCGGGATCGAGCTCGTGAACCCGGGGAGCGTCGGAATGCCCTGGGACGGCGACCACCGGGCCGCCTACGCCGTGCTGGGCGGGGACGGCGTGGAGCTCCGGCGGGTGGAGTACGAGTGGGAGGCGGCGGTCGCCGCCGTGCGCGAGCGCGTGGGAGAGCTGCCGGCCCGGCGGATGGAGCTCGCGCGGTTCGACGTGTCCTAGTGCTAGGTTGCGCCGTCGATGCGCCTCGGCAACGTCCTCGCTCCGCGCGACCGTGAGTTCTTCGACCTCTTCGAGGAGGCGGGCGGGAACATCGAGCGGGCGGCGGGCCTGCTCGAGCAGCTGCTCGAGGACTATCCGGACCGCAACGAGCTCGCGCGCGAGATCCTCATCTGCGAGCAGGAGGGCGACCGGATCACGCACGACATCATCCAGCGCCTCAACCAGACGTTCGTCACCCCGATCGACCGGGAGGACATCTACGAGCTGGCCTCCGCGCTGGACGACGTCGTGGACTTCACCGAGGAGGTCGCGGACTACCTCGGGCTCTACAAGATCGAGGCGCCGATGGCGCAGGCGCAGGACCTCGCCCGGGTGCTGCACTCGGCGGCGCGGCAGATCGCCGAGGCGATGCCGCGGCTGCGCGGGTTCCGCGACATCTCGCACTACACCGTCGAGCTGAACAGGCTCGAGAACGACGGCGACCGCATCGTTCGCGAGGCGATCGCCTCCCTGTTCGACACGGGGATCGACCCGATGGTCGTGATCCGCTGGAAGGACATCTTCGAGCGCCTCGAGGAGGCAATCGACGCCACGGAGCACGTGGCGAACATCCTCCAGGGCGTCGTCATCAAGAACTCCTAGACGGGTAAGAGCCAGCTCATGGGCAGCGAGATCATCGTGGTGATCGTGGTCGCGACCGCGCTGATCTTCGACTTCACGAACGGCTTCCACGACACGGCGAACGTCGTGGCCACGTCGATCTCCACGCGCGCGATGCCGCCGCGGTTCGCGGTCGCGTACGCGGCGGTGCTCAACTTCGCCGGCGCCTTCATCTCGCTCGAGGTGGCGGCCACGGTGGCGAACGACGTGGTGCAGATCGAGCCGAACTCGATCGGCCTGCTCGCCATCTTCGGCGGCCTCGTGGGCGCGATCGCCTGGAACCTGATCACCTGGTACTTCGGCCTGCCGTCGAGCTCGTCTCACGCCCTGATCGGCGGGATGGTCGGTGCCGTGTTCGTCGCCTACGGCTCAGACGCCGTCTTCTTCGAGGAGGGCATCCTCGGCAAGGTGATGATCCCGGCGCTCGTGGCCCCGCTGCTCGCGTTCACCGTCGGCGGCCTCGCGATCCTCGCGCTCTACCGGATCGTCGGCCGGATGCGGCCGGGCCCGGTCACGGGCGGCTTCCGGTTCGGCCAGATCATCTCGGGCGGCCTGCTCGCGCTCGCCCACGGCACGAACGACGCGCAGAAGACGATGGGCGTCATCACGCTCGCGCTGGTGGCGAACGGGACGCTCTCGGGCGACGAGTTCCACGTGCCGGACTGGGTGGTCGTCTCGGCGGCAACCGCGATCGCGCTCGGCACCTACGTCGGCGGCTGGCGGATCATCAAGACGATGGGGAGCCGCATCCACAAGATGGACGCCGCCCAGGGCTTCGCCGCCCAGGGGGCGGGGGCGACCGTGATCCTCGCGGCGTCGCACGTGGGCTTCCCCCTGTCCACGACGCACACCATCTCGGGCGCGGTGATCGGATCGGGCGCCGCCAAGCGGCTGTCGGCCGTGCGCTGGGGCGTGGCCGGCAACATCGTCGTCGCGTGGGTGCTCACGCTGCCGGCGGCGGCGATCATCGGCGCGATCACCTACCTGATCACACGCGCGTTCGGGACCGGGCCCGCGGGCCCGATCGTGGTCTCCACCCTGATCCTGGCCGGCACGGCCTTCCTCTTCGTCCGGCGCTCGCACCAGGGCGCCGCCCCCGGCGTCGTCCCCGCGGCCGGGAGCGGGCCCACGTGATCGCCACCGTCGTCGACTGGGACGCGCTCCTTCAGGTGATCTGGGTATCGCTCGCCGCGGGCGTCGGCGTGACCGCGGCGTGGGGCTTCGCGCTGCTCGGCTCGAGCAGGGCGGTCGAGACCGCCCGCGACGGCCGGCCCGCCGAGGCGGCGATCTACGGCGTGGTGGGCGTGGTCGGCGTGGCGGTCGTGCTCGGCGCGATCGTGTTCGGCATCGTGATCCTCACGGGCGACTAGCTCGCGGCCGCCGCGAGCTCGGCCAGGCGCTCGAGCTCCTCGTCGCTGTTCCACGCGCCCACGGAGGCGCGCGCGTAGGAGCTGTTCGGGATGCTGCGGATCACGATCTGCTCCGCGGCCGCCCGGTCCGCGAGCCCCTCCGGGTCCGGGATCTCGAACGAGACGAGCGTTGACGCTCCGCGCTCCGAGACCGGCACGCCGCGCTCGCGGAGGAGGTCGGTGAGCCGCGCGGCGCCGCCGATCGCGCGGTCGTGGACCCGGTCGATGCCCGCTCCCTCGAGCACGTCGAGCGACGTGTGCGCCCACTCGACGTGATGGGACGCCGGGAACGCCGTGGACAGCCGGCGGGCGTCGGGATGGAGCGCGGGGTCGAACGCGCGCGCCGGGTCGTCCATCGCGTGGTAGCCGCTCCAGGGCGCGGGCAGCTCGGGCACGAGCTCCGGGTTCGCGTACAGGTAGCCGAGGCCGTTCGGCCCGCACAGCCACTTCTGGCCCGACGCGGCGTAGAAGTCGCAGCCGAGCGCGCGCACGTCCACCGGCACGGCGCCGAGCCCCTGCGCGCCGTCGAGGACCACGGTGCGCGTCGGAGGCCGCCAGCGGCGCCATGTCGATCACCCGCCCGGTCGCCCACGAGACGTGCGACGTCACGACGAGCTTCGTCTCGGGCCGCACCTCGCCGGGCAGGTCGTCGAACGGCACCACGCGCACGCTCACGCCGCGCGTGTCGCGGGCGGTCGCGAGCGGGCCGAGCACTCCGGGGTGCTCCTCGTCGCTCGTGAGCACGCTCGTCGCCGGGGGACAGGTCGAGCGCGTGGATGGCGGCGTTCACGCCGTCGGTCGTGGAGCCGGTGATCGCGACGTCGGCCTGCTCGGCGCCGAGCAGTCCCGCGATCCGCCCGCGGAGCTCGTCGATCCGCGCCTTCTGGTGGTCGAACCACTCGCTGCCGCAGCGCCCGCGCTCGAGCTGGTCGCGGAGGTCGCTCTGCACCGCGTCGAACGCCGCGCGCGGGACCGGGCCGTTCGTGCCGGCGTTCAGGTAGGCGACCCGCTCGAGGACCGGGAACTGGGCTCGGAGCTCCTCCACGCCGGGCGCATACTAGGCTGCGGCCGACCATGATCATCGAGCGCTCCATGCAGCAGGACTGGCTCTCCAACGCCTACCTCGTCGGCGACGAGGAGAACGGGAAGGCGGTCGTGATCGACTCGGGCGGCCCGTCCGAGCCGCTGCTCGAGGCGGCCGAGCGCCACGGCCTCGACGTCGAGCTCCTGCTCCTAACCCATCACCACGGCGACCACGTGGCGGAGAACTCCGTGTGGAAGGACCGCCACGGGGTGGAGATCGTGGCCCACCCGGTCGAGGCCGAGCTGATCGACCAGGTGGACCGCACGATCGAGCCGGGCGAGACGATCGAGGTGGGCGGGCTCAGCATCGAGTCGATCCTCACGCCGGGCCACACCGCGGGGATGCTCAACTTCGTCGTGAACGGCACGGACGTGTTCACCGGCGACACGCTCTTCAAGGGCTCGGTCGGCGGCGTGCGGGCGCCGGGCTCCACGAGCTTCGAGGACCTCAAGCACTCGATCATGGAAGTGCTGATGAAGCTGCCGCACGAGACGCGCGTGCATCCCGGGCACACCGACCCGACCACGATCGGCGACGAGTGGGAGTCGAACGCCTTCGTCCGCGTCTGGCGCGGGGTCGACGAGGAGGGCGACGACCCCTGCACCGTCGAGGGCGAGGACGCGACGCTCGTGCTCTGGGCGCCCGACTACGACGGCGGCCACAAGGCCTGGGTGCGCTGGTCCGACGGGCGCGACGACATCGTGCCCGGGAGCCGCGTCGAGCGCTCGTAGTGCTCGAGCGCCTGGTCGACCACGCGGCGCTCTTCCCGCCCGCGAGCATGCCGCTCCCGGACGCGCTCGCCGAGGACAGGCGGGCGCGCGAGAGCGCGCACCCCGAGCTGATCGGCCGGTTCGTGGTGCCCGCGGCGCTGCTCGCCGAGCTGCCACGGGAGGGGCCGGCGCTCAGCGTCGTGCTTCCCGGCGTGGAGGCCGCGGAGCTGGTGCACGGCGACGAGCGCGTCGAGGCGGTGGAGCTGAAGCTCGCGAGCGCCCGGCCGAGGTCCGCGGACCTGCTCGAGGCCTATCGCACGCTCGGACCGCTGGGCGTGGAGACCTACTTCGAGCTGCTCTTCGAGGAGGACGGCTGGCGCGACGACGTGCCGGCCGCGATCGGCGCGATCGCCGCGGTGGGCGGCCGCGCCAAGCTGCGCTGCGGCGGAGAGAGCGTGCCGTCGGTGGAGCAGGTGGCGCTGGTGGTGGCGTGCTGCCGCGAGGCGGGCGTGCCCTTCAAGGCGACCGCGGGGCTCCATCACGCGATGCGCCGTGGCGAGGAGCACGGCTTCCTGAACCTGCTGGCGGCCGCGACGGCGCCGCGGGGCGAGATCGCCGCCGCGGTGGCTGAGGAGGACTTCGAGGCGCTCGAGCTCGACGAGGCGGGGCGCGAGGTGTTCGTGAGCTTCGGGAGCTGCAGCTGGAGCGAGCCGATGGACGACCTGCGCGAGCTGGGGCTCCTGTCGTGACGCTCGCGTACGGGGTGCTGGCCGCGGGCGGCGTCTGCGCGCGCGTGGACGGCACGGTCGTCGACCTGAGCGGCCTCGACCCGGTGTTCGACGCGGCGTCCCTGAACGCGTTCATGGCCGCCGGGCCCGACGCCTGGCGGCAGGCGCGCGACCGGGTCGGCGAGGGCCGCGAGGTGGCGGACGCCGAGCTCGGGATGCCGTTCGAGGTGGCCGACTACGTGGACTTCTACTCGTCGCTCCATCACGCGATGAACCTCGGCCGGATGTTCCGGCCGGACGCCGAGCCGCTCCTGCCGAACTGGCGCCACCTGCCGGTGGGCTACCACGGCCGCGCGGGCACGGTGGTGCCGAGCGGGACGCCGGTGCGGCGGCCGTCCGGCCAGCGACCGGGGCCGGAGTTCGGCCCGAGCCGGCGGCTCGACATCGAGCTCGAGGCGGGCTTCGTGATCGGGACGCCGAGCACGATGGGCGAGCCGGTGCCGGTGGAGCGGGCGCTCGACCACGTGTTCGGGATGCTGCTCGTGAACGACTGGTCCGCGCGCGACATCCAGGCGTGGGAGTACCAGCCGCTCGGGCCGTTCCTCGGGAAGTCGTTCGCGACGTCGGTCAGCCGCTGGGTCGTGCCGCTTGAGCGAGATCGCCGACCGGCGCGTGGCGGGCGAGCCGCAGGACCCCGAGCCGCTGCCGTACCTCGCCGAGGAGCCGTGGGCCTACGACATCGCATTGACGGTGGAGCTGAACGGCTCGGTGATCGCCCGGTCGAACACGCGCCACCTGTACTGGTCGATCGCGCAGCAGATCGCGCACCTCACCGTGAACGGAGCGAGCCTCCGGACCGGCGACCTGCTCGCCACCGGCACCATCTCCGGCCCGGAGCGCGGCGAGCGCGGCAGCCTGATCGAGCTGAGCTGGAACGGCGAGGAGCCGATCGAGCTGGCGGACGGGTCGACCCGCACCTTCCTCGAGGACGGCGACGAGGTCGTGCTGCGCGGCGAGCCGCTCGGCGAGGTGCGGGGCAGGATCGAGCCGGCGCGCGGCTGAGCGCCGCGCCTCGCCGCTGCGCGCGGCTACGCTGCCACCGCCCATGGCCGCCGCCGACCTCCAGCCGATGGCCGTCGCCCCGCGCGCGCCCGGCGACTACGCGCCGGCGGCGGGCGGTGCGCGCGGTCGAGGCGGCTCCAGGACGCGGCGGCGCCGCTGCGGGGCGCGCGGGTGCTGCACGTGAGCGTCGCCGGCGCCGAGGGGCGCGTGCCCGAGCTGCTCGGGCGGCATGCTGCCGCTGGCGGCCGGGGCGGGCGTCGAGGTGGAGTGGCGCGTGCTGTTCGGCCCGCCGGAGCTGCGCGCGACGGCGGCGGCGCTCCAGTCCGGCCTGCGCGGAGGCGAGTCGGGCGATCGAGGACGAGGCCTGGGCCGTCTACCTCGACGCCTGCGCGCAGACGGCGCGCTCGCTGCGCGACGAGCTACGACGCGGTGGTGCTGCACGACGCCGCGATCGGGCTGGCCGCCGGCCTCGAGTGCCCCGTGGTGTGGCGCGTTCACGAGGACGCGTCGGACGCCGAGGGCGACGCGCTGGCGCGGATCGCGGAGCTGGCGGGAGGCGCTGCTCGGTGCTCGTGCCGCACGAGTCGTTCGCGCCCGCCCGGGATCGAGACCACGGAGGCGCCGCCCGGCATCGACCCGCTCGACTCCGCGCAACCTCGAGCTCGAGGCGCGGCTGCCGGGCCGCGTGGTGCGCCCGCTCGGGCGTGGACCTCGACCGGCCCGTTCTGCCTCCAGGTGCTCGAGCTCGACCGCTGGGACGACCCGCACGCGGCCATCGACGCGTTCCGGCTCGCCCAGGAGGAGGAGCCGGACCTCCAGCTCGTGCTCGCCGCGCTCCTCGACCGCGCCGACAGCGAGGGCTGGCAGGCGGCGAAGGAGGTGTCGGACTACGCGCAGGGCACCGACGGCGTGCTCCTGCTCACCACCTACGAGGGGCTCGGCAGCCTCGAGCTGGGCGCGCTCCTGCTCCTCGCGCGCGTGGTGATCGAGCGCTCGCTCCGCGAGGGCTTCGAGCTCGCGCCGTTCGAGGCGCTCTGGAAGCGCACGCCGGTGGTGGGCGGCCTCGCCGCTCGCGATCCGCGACGGCGTGGACGGCTTCCTGGCGCCCGAGCCGAGGCGAGGCCGCCGCCCGCATCCTCGAGCTGGTGCGCGACCCGGGCCTCGCCGTGGAGATGGGCCGCGCCGGCCGCGAGCGGGTGCGCGAGCACTTCCTCGTGACCGCCGCGCTCGAGCGCGAGCTGCGCGGCGCTCGGCGCTACGGTGGGAGCCCGATGAAGGTCCTGCTCCCCGACGGCACCGAGCTCGAGCTCGAGGACGGCGCGACCGGCGCCGACGCCGCCCGCGCGATCGGCGAGGGGCTGGCGCGCGCGGCGCTCGGGATCCGGGTGAACGGCGAGCTCCGCGACCTCGACGCGCCGCTCGAGGACGGCGCCGAGATCGAGATCGTCACCGCCCGCGACGACGACGGCCTCTGGCTGATCCGCCACGACGCCGCGCACGTGCTCGCCACCGCCGTGACGGAGCTCTATCCCGGCGTGAAGATCTCGATCGGCCCGCCGATCGAGGACGGCTTCTACTACGACTTCGACTTCCCGGACGGCACGAAGCTCTCGGAGGACGACTTCGAGCGCATCGAGGCGAAGATGCGCGAGCACGTCAAGGCCGACGAGCACTTCGAGCGCGAGGACGTGACGGTGGCCGAGGCGATCGAGCGCTTCCGGGGCGAGGGCCAGGACTACAAGGTCGAGCTGATCGAGGACCTCGTGAAGAACGCCGACCCCGCCGAGCCGGTGGAGACCGTCTCGCTCTACCGAAACGGGCCCTTCACCGACCTCTGCCGCGGTCCGCACGGCCCGGGCACGAAGCGGATCAAGGCGTTCAAGCTCACGAGCGTGGCCGGCGCCTACTGGCGCGGCGACGCCGACCGCCAGATGCTCACGCGCGTCTACGGCACGGCCTGGCCCTCGAAGGAGCAGCTCGAGGAGCACCTCGAGCGGCTCGAGGAGGCGCGCGAGCGCGACCACCGCAAGCTCGGCCGCGAGCTCGACCTGTTCCTGCTCTCGGACCTGTCGCCCGGCTCGCCGTTCTGGCTCCCGAAGGGCACCCACGTCTGGAACGAGCTCACGCGGCTCTGGCGCACGACGAACGTCGACCGCGGCTACACCGAGGTGCGCACGCCGATCCTCTACGACGTCGAGCTCTGGAAGCAGTCGGGCCACTGGCACGTCTACCGCGACAACATGTACTTCACGGACGTGGAGGACAAGCCCATGGGCCTGAAGCCCATGAACTGCCCCGCGCACGTGCAGATCTACAAGCGCGACCTCCACTCCTACCGCGACCTCCCGATCCGCTACGCCGAGCAGGGCCTCGTGCACCGCCACGAGCCGAGCGGCACGCTCCACGGCCTGCTGCGGGTGCGCCACATCACCCAGGACGACGCGCACGTCTTCTGCCGCGAGGACCAGATCGAGGAGGAGGTCGTGCGCTGCCTCGACTTCGGCTTCTACATCTACGACCAGTTCGGCTTCGAGCCGCGGCTCGAGCTGTCCACGCGGCCGGAGAAGCGGGTCGGCACCGAGGAGATGTGGGACAAGGCCGAGGCCGCGCTCCAGCGAGGCGCTCGAGAACCAGGGGCTCGAGTACGACCTGAACGAGGGCGACGGCGCCTTCTACGGCCCGAAGATCGACCTCCACATGACCGACGCGATCGGCCGCTCGTGGCAGCTCGGGACGGTCCAGTGCGACTACTACATGCCGGAGCAGTTCGAGCTCACCTACATGGGCGCGGACAACCAGGAGCACCGCCCGGTGATGATCCACCGCGCCCTGATGGGCTCCTTCGAGCGCTTCATCGGGATCCTGATCGAGCACTACGGCGGCGAGTTCCCGCTCTGGCTCGCGCCCGTGCAGGCGCGCGTGCTGCCGATCGCCGACCGCCACCTGGAGTACGCCGCGCGAGGTGGCCGGGCGGCTCGCGCGAGGCCGGCCTCAGGGTCGAGGTGGACGAGCGCACCGAGTCGGTCGGGAAGAAGATCCGCGACGGCGAGCTCCAGAAGGTCCCGTACATGCTCGTGGTGGGCGACCAGGAGCAGTCCGACGGGCACAGGTCGCGGTCCGAAAGCACCGCGAGGGCGACCTCGGCGCGAGGCCGGTCGACGACTTCGCCGCCTCGCTGACCGCCGCTATACTCGCTCGGGAATGACCCGAACCGATCTCCGGACCGCTTGACGCGCGTACATAGCTTCTACCTAGTGCCGATCCCTCGTAAGTTCGATCGGCGCATGCCGGAGCGGGACGAGACCCGCATCAACGAGCGCATCCGGGTCCCGCAGGTCCGCCTGGTCGGGGAGGACGGCAACCAGATCGGTGTCGTCGACACGCAGCAGGCGCTTCGCTACGCCCAGGAGCGCGACCTCGACCTGGTCGAGGTGGCTCCCGAGGCCCGCCCGCCCGTGTGCCGCGTGCTCGACTACTCGAAGTACAAGTACGAGCAGGAGCAGAAGGCGAAGGCCGCGCGGCGCCACCAGAAGCAGGTGAACGTCCGCGAGATCAAGCTGCGCCCGAAGATCGCGACCAACGACTACGAGACCAAGAAGAACCACGTCGTCCGCTTCCTGAAGGGCGACGACCGCGTGAAGGTCACGATCATGTTCCGCGGCCGCGAGCAGACCCACCCGGAGCGCGGCGAGCGGCTCCTGATGCGGCTCGCCGAGGACGTGGCCGACCTCGGCACGGTCGAGCAGGCGCCCCAGCAGGACGGCCGCAACATGACGATGCTGCTGGCGCCGGCGAAGAAGAAGCCGGAAGCAGGCGCCGCAGGGCGAAGGCGAGCCGCAGGCCGCCGAGCCGGCGGACACGCCGGCCGCCGCCGAGGGCTAGCCCCCGGTCGATCCGCCGGCCTTCTGCTTCAATACACCGTCGCAATGCCGAAGATGAAGACTCACTCCGGCGCCAAGAAGCGCTTCAAGAAGACGGCCAAGGGCAAGCTGCTCGCGCGGCACTCCTTCACGAGCCACAACCTCGGGAAGAAGAGCGCCAAGCGGAAGCGTCACCTGGGCCGGCCGGTGGTCGTCGCCAAGGCCGATCACAAGCGCGTCGACGGAGCTGATGCACAAGTGAGCCGGGTCAAGCGGTCGGTCCACGCGCGCAAGAAGCGCCGCGCCACGCTCGAGCGGACCAAGGGGTACCGCGGCCAGGCGCACTCCAGCTACAAGCGGGCCAAGGAGGCGCTCCTCAAGGCGGACACGTACGCGTACCGCGACCGCCGCAACAAGAAGCGCGACTTCCGCCGCCTCTGGATCGTGCGGATCAACGCCGCCGCCCGCCAGGAGGGCCTGAGCTACAGCCAGTTCATGCACGGCCTCAAGGAGGCCGGCATCGAGCTCGACCGCAAGGTGCTCGCGGACATCGCCGTCCGCGACCCCGAGACGTTCCGACGTTTTGCCGAGAAAGCCCGGGAGGCCGCGGCCGCTTAGGCGATCGCGGAACACCAGACACTCTCCCGGGCGCCTCTTAGGAGGCGCCCTTTTTTCGTGATCACTTCCGCCGACAACGAGAAGCTCAAGACCATCCGGAAGCTCCAGCAGAAGCGCTGGCGGGCG
Organism: uncultured Thermoleophilaceae bacterium; assembly: GCA_963741455.1. Classification (GTDB taxonomy): domain Bacteria; phylum Actinomycetota; class Thermoleophilia; order Solirubrobacterales; family Thermoleophilaceae; genus JACVRW01. The sequence continues at coordinate 40,293 of CAVUIF010000002.1, read as the reverse complement.
AAGCTCGGGCTGTTCAGCGCGGAGGGGGAGGACCTCGTCAGCGGCCGGCCGCCCGAGTTCGTGCTGCGGGCGGGCGTCGACGTGGAGCCGGAGCTCCTCGACGCGGTGAGCACGCTCGGCTCGGGCACCCGCGTGATCGGGGTCTACAAGCAGCGCTGGGCAGAGCCGGAGGGCGACCTCCTCGTCTATCTCCACGGCGTCGAGGACCCCGGCAACGTGGGCACGATCATCCGCTCCGCGCATGCCCTCGCCGACGCGACCGTGGTCCTCGGGCCCGGCTGCGCCGATCCGTACTCGCCCAAGGCCGTGCGGGCGTCGATGGGCTCGATCTTCGCGCGGCCGCCCGCCCGCGCGACGCTCGACGCACTCGACGGGCCACAAGGTCGCCCTCGACGCGACGGCGAGCGCGGCCTGCGTGACCTGGATGTGACGGGGCCGGTCGTGCTCGTGATGGGGTCGGAGCGCGGGGACCTGCCGGAGGGCGTGGAGGCGCGTGCGGATCCCCGTGCACGCCGACTCGCTCAACGTGGCCATGGCGGCGACCGTGGCGCTCTACGAGATGGCGCTTAGGATGGCCCGCGATGACTGACCTGGCCCAGCTCCGCGGCGCCGCCGAGGGTGAGATACGGAAGCGCGGCCGACACGGCGGAGCTCGAGGAGCTGCGCGTGCGCTACCTCGGCCGCAAGTCCGAGCTCACCTCGACGCTCCGCTCGATCGGCGAGCTGCCGCCCGACCAGCGCGGGCCGGTGGGGAAGTCGGCCAACGAGGTCCGCGTGGCGCTCGAGGAGCTGCTCGCGGCGCGCACCGCCGAGCTCGAGGCGGCCGAGCTCGACAGCCGGCTCGCGGAGGACCGGATCGACGTGACGCTCCCCGGCGACCCGCCGCAGCCGGCCGGGCGCCTGCACCTCGTCTCGCAGATCCGGCGCCAGATGGAGGACATCTTCGTCGGGCTCGGCTTCGAGGTCGTCGAGGGGCCGGAGATCGACTACGAGTACTACAACTTCACCGCGCTGAACCACCCGCCGGAGCACCCGGCGCGGCTCCCGCAGGACACCTTCTACCTGTCCGAGCACGTCCTGCTCCGCACGCACACCTCGCCGATGCAGGTGCGCGCGATGGAGGCGCAGCCGCCGCCGATCTACATCGTGGTGCCGGGGCGCGTCTACCGCCCGGACACGCCGGACGCCACGCACGTGCCGATGTTCCACCAGCTCGAGGGCCTCGCGATCGACGAGGACATCACGCTGGCCGACCTCCAGGGCGTGCTGCTCGCCTTCGCGCGCCAGATGTTCGGCGAGCACACCGAGGTGCGCCTGCGGCCCGGCTACTTCCCGTTCACCGAGCCGAGCGTGGAGGTGGACGTGTCCTGCTTCCGCTGCGGCGGCACCGGCTACGAGGGCTCGCAGCGCTGCTTCACCTGCAAGGGCGAGGCGCTGGATCGAGATCCTCGGCTCGGGGATGGTCGACCCGAACGTGCTCGACTACGTGCGCGACAACGGCTACGACAACGAGCGCGTGCAGGGCTTCGCGTTCGGCATGGGGATCGAGCGGATCGCGAGCATCGTCCACGAGGTCCCCGACCTGCGGATGCTCTACGAGAACGACGTCCGGCTGCTGGAGCAGTTCGGCGCATGAGGATCCCGGTCGCCTGGCTGCGCGAGTACTGCGACCCCGGCCTGCCGGCCGCGGAGATCGCCGACGCGCTGACGCTCGCCGGCGTCAAGCTCGAGCGGCTCCATCGCGTGGGGGTGGGCGACCCGGCCGAGTTCGTCGTCGGGAAGGTGCTCACCGCCGAGCAGCACCCGGACGCGGACCGGCTGACGGTCTGCACGGTCGACGTCGGGTCGGGCGAGCCGAGCACGATCGTCTGCGGCGCGCCCAACGTGGCCGCCGGCCAGACCGTGGCGGTGGCGCGGCCCGGCGCGATCATGCCCGACGGCACGAAGCTCGGCGAGGCGAAGCTGCGCGGCGTCAAGTCGAGCGGGATGATCCTGGCCGAGGACGAGGTCGGGATCGGCGAGGACCACGACGGGATCATGGTCCTGGACGAGTCGCTGCCGATCGGCGCGCCGCTCGTCCGAGCACCTGCCGATCGCCGACGAGGTGCTCGAGATCGAGATCACCCCGAACCGGCCGGACGCGATGGCCGTCTACGGGGTCGCGCGCGACCTGCACGCCGTCACGGCCGCGCCGCTCGCGCCGGACCCGACCGAGACGGACGCCGAGCCGTCCGGGTCGGACAGCGCGGAGGACCACGCGAGCGTCGAGATCGCCGACCCCGAGATCTGCCTGCGCTTCACCGCGCGCGTGTTCGAGGACGTGAAGATCGGGCCCGTCGCCGCTGTGGCTGAAGCAGCGGCTGATGGCGGCCGGGCAGCGCCCGATCTCGAACGTCGTCGACATCACGAACTACGTGATGCTCGCCACCGGCCAGCCGCTGCACGCGTTCGACCTCGACGAGGTGCGCGGCACGCCGGATCGTCGTGCGGCGCGCGCAGGAGGGCGAGACGATGACCACGCTCGACGACGTGGAGCGGACGTTCACCTCCGAGATGGCGCTCGTGTGCGACGCCGAGGGCGCCGAGCGGGATCGCCGGGATCATGGGCGGCCAGATCTCGGAGGTGTCGGACAAGACCACGCGCGTCCTGATGGAGGCGGCCACCTGGGTCGGGCCGAACATCATGCGGACCTCGAAGGCGCTCGGCCTGCGGACCGAGGCCTCGGCGCGGTTCGAGAAGCAGCTCCATCCCGAGCAGGCGATGGCGGCGCAGCGGCTGGCGGCGCGGCTGATGGTGGAGCTGTGCGGGGCGCGCTTCGTGCCGGGCACGATCGACGCCTACCCGCGGCCCGGCCGAGCCGCGCGCGGTGCCGCTGCGCGCCGGCGCGGATGGAGAGGCTGCTCGGGCGAGCAGATCCCGGAGGAGACCGCGGCGGGGATCCTCGAGCGGCTCGGGCTTCGAGCCGGGTCGACGGCAGAGGCGCGAGCTCGGCGTGCGTGCCGCCCTGGCGCGACTCCGACGTCCAGCGCGAGGCCGACCTGATCGAGGAGGTCGCGCGCATCCACGGCCTCGACAAGCTGCCCGACGACGCTGCCCGCGCGCGGCGAGGCGATCGGGCGCGCTCACCGGGAGCCAGCCGCTGCGGCGCCGGCTCGAGGACCTGCTGCGCGACCGCGGCCTGCTCGAGACGATCTCGTACAGCTTCACCTCGCCGGAGGCGCTCGCGCGGCTGCGCCTCGAGCGACCTCGAGGCGCTGCGGGTCGAGAACCCGCTGAGCGAGGACCTGAGCGTCATGCGCCCGCTGCTGCTGCCCGGCCTGCTCGACGCGGCGCGCCACAACGCCGCGCACGGCCGCGCCGGGGTGGCGCTGTTCGAGTCGGCGCACGTCTACCTGCCCGCCGGCCCGCTCGAGCCGGCGCCCGGAGGGCTCGCCGCGCGGCGCAGACGCCCGCGGACGAGCACCAAGCGCCTGGCGGCGCTCCTGACCGAAGCCGGCGCGCGCCGGCTGGCGCACACCCGCGCGCGAGGCCGACTTCTTCGCCGCGAAGGCGCTCCTCGAGGCGCTGATGGAGGCCGCCGGGATCGCGGACTGGCGCGTGGAGCCCGCCGAGGCGGGCGCAGCCGCGCGGCCGTTCCTGCACCCCGGGCGGGCGGCAACGGTCGTGACGGGCGAGGGAGTGCGAGCTCGGCTGGGTCGGGCGAGCTCCATCCGCTCGTGCTCCGCCAGTGGGAGCTTCACGGGGCCGGCCGCGGCGTTCGAGCTGGAGGTGGACCTCATCCACGAGCTCACGCAGGGGCGGGTCGCGACCTACAGCGACGTCACGAGCTTCCCGGCCGTGCTCCAGGACATCGCCGTGATCGTCCCCGAGGACGTGCCGGCGGCCGAGGCTCGCCGAGGTCGTGCGCGCCGGCGGCGGCGAGCTGCTCGCCTCGCTCGAGGTGTTCGACCTCTACCACGGCGAGCAGGTGGGCGAGGGCAACAAGTCGCTCGCCCTGCGGCTCGAGTTCCGCGCGCCCGACCGCACGCTCACCGACGAGGAGGTCGCCGAGCGCCGCGCGGCGATCGAGCGCGAGCTCGAGGCGATCGGAGGGCGGCTCCGTGCCTGACGGCGTCGCCGTCATCGGCGCCGCCGGCTACGGCGGGCGCGGTCGCCGCCGCGATCCTGTCGCGGCATCCGTCGCTCGAGCTCACCGCGGTCACCGCGCGGTCGGACGCCGGGCGCCGGCACGACGAGCTCTATCCGCGCTACCGCGTCCCGCTCGAGCTCGAGGAGTTCGACCCCGACTCGCATCGCCGAGCGCGCGGCCGTCGGCGGTCGTCGCCTACCCGCACGGCGCCGCCGCGCCCGCGGTCAGGGCGCTGCGCGAGCGCGGCCTCAAGGTCGTCGACCTGTCCGCCGACTTCCGCCTCGACCGCGAGCGCTACGAGCGCTGGTACCAGGCGCACGCCGCCCCCGAGCTGCTCGACGACGCCGTCTACGGCCTCACCGAGGCTCACCGCGACGAGATCAGGGAGCGCCGACCTCGTCGCGGCGCCCGGCTGCTACCCGACCGCCGCGCTGCTCGCGCTCTGGCCGCTCCGCGAGCACATCCGCGACGTCGTGGTCGACGCGAAGTCGGGCGTCTCCGGCGCCGGCCGCGAGGCCACCCAGACCACCCACTTCGTCTCCGTCACCGAGAACGTCCAGCGCCTACAAGGTCGAGGGCCACCGCCACGCCGCCGAGCTCGAGCAGGAGCTGAACGGCGCCGACGCTTCACGTTCGTGCCGCACCTCGTGCCGGTCGAGCAGGGCCTGCTGGCCTGCTGCTACGCGCCGACCGGCCTCGAGCGCCGGCGAGGTGACGCGACCTCTACCGCGAGGCCTACGCGGACGAGCCGTTCGTCGACCTCGTCGACGAGCCGCCCGGCACCGACGAGGTGCGCGAGACGAACCGCTGCCGCATCCACGTGACGGTCGTCGGGCGAGCGCGTGATCGCGCTCGCCGCGATCGACAACCTCTGGAAGGGCGCCGCCGGCCAGGCCGTGCAGGACCTCAACCTGATGCTCGGGCTGCCCGAGACCGAGGGGCTCGAGTGACGCGCTGCTTCGACGTCTCGCGCTGGGTCGAGCGGCCCGAGCACGTCACGCGAGCTCGAGCCGCACCTCGCTGCCCGCGGGCTTCCGCGCCGCCGGCGTGGCCGCCGGCATCAAGCCGGACGGGCCTCGACGTCGGCGTCGTGGCCTCGGACGAGCCCGACACCGTCTCGGCCGCCCGCTTCACCACCAACGCGCGCGCTGGGCGCGCCCGTGATCGTCTCGCGCGAGGCCGCGCTCGACCGCCTGCGCGCGGTGGTCGCCAACTCGGGCTGCTCGAACGTGGGCGACGGCCAGCGCGGCCTCGACACCGCCGTGGCGATGCAGGCCGCGGCGGCCGAGCGAGCTCGGGGTCGAGCCGAGCCAGGTCGGCGGTGGCCTCCACCGGCGTGATCGGCACGGAGCTCCCGCGCGAGAAGGTCGTGAGCGGCGTGCGGGCGGCCTGCGGCGCGCTCGACCGGCGACGCCGACGCCTTCTCGACGGCGATCCTCACGAGCGACGCCGGGCCCGAAGCGCGCCTGCCTCGAGGTCGCGCTCCCGGCCGGGACGGTCCGGCTCGCCGCGCAGGCCAAGGGCGCGGGCATGATCTCGCCGCGCCACGCCACGATGTTCTGCTTCATCCAGACCGACGCGGCGCTCGACCAGGCGACGCTCGACCTCCTCACCGGCGTGTGCGTGAAGCGCTCCTTCGACCGCATCTCCGTGGACGGCCAGCTCTCCACGAGCGACACGGTCGTCGCGCTCGCGAACGGCGCCTCCGGCGTGCGCGTGGAGCCCGAGTCGCCGGACGAGCTCGCGCTGGGCGAGGCGCTCGACGCGCTGCTCCGCCAGCTCGCGCTCGAGATCGTGCACGACGGCGAGGGCGCGCGCCGGGTGGGCCGCGTGGTCGTGAGCGGCAGCCCGGACGCCGTCGAGCCGGTGGCGCGCGCGGTCGCCAACTCGCCGCTCGTGAAGACCGCGCTCCACGGCGGCGACCCGAACTTCGGCCGCATCCTCCAGGCGGCCGGCCAGGTCTGGCCGCCCGGCGAGCCGTTCGTCGTCGACCTCGAGATCGAGGGCCACCAGGTGCGTCTCGGCCGGCGAGGTCGGTCGGAGCCGGCGCCCGCGGAGCTCGTGCAGCGCGACGAGGTCGAGTACGTGCTCACGCTGCCCGGCGAGGGCGGCGAGACCGAGGTCTTCTTCTCCGACCTCAGCCCGGAGTACGTGACCTACAACGCGGAGTACACGTCATGAGAGACGTCGCAACGCTCCTCGAGGCGCTCCCGTACATCCGGGAGTTCCACGGGCAAGACGGTCGTGATCAAGTACGGCGGCGCCGCGATGACCGACCCGGAGCTGAAGGAGGAGTTCGCGCGCGACGTGGTGCTCCTCAAGTACGTCGGGATGAACCCGGTGGTCGTGCACGGCGGCGGCCCGGACATCACCGCCTACATGGAGCGGCTCGGCATGGAGGTGCGCTTCGTGGAGGGCCTGCGCGTGTCCGACGAGGCCACGGTCGAGGTGGCGAAGATGGTGCTCGTCGGCAAGCAGAACAAGGACATCGTCCTGCGGATCAACCGCCACGGGCAGCCGGCGGTGGGCCTCTGCGGCGACGACGGGCGGCTCTTCACGGTGAAGAAGCAGCTCGCCGGCGGCGAGACCGACATCGGCTTCGTCGGCGAGATCGAGACGCGTCGACGTGGACGTGCTGCTCCACATCGCCGAGGACTACATCCCGGTGGTGGCGTCGGTGGGCGCCGACAGCGAGGGCAACTCGTACAACGTCAACGCCGACGCCGCCGCGGCCGCGGTGGCCGAGTCGCTCGGCGCCTTCAAGCTCGTCTTCCTCACGGACGTGGAGGGCTGGCGCGCCGACCCCGACGACCCGGGCAGCCGGATCTCGGAGGCCACCGCGCCCGAGGTGCGCGAGCGGCTGCGCGAGGTGAGCGGCGGCATGCGGCCGAAGCTCGAGGCGGCGGTGCACGCGCTCGAGTCCGGCGTCGGGCAACGCGCACATCCTCGACGGCCGCCAGCCGCACTCGCTGCTGCTCGAGCTGTTCACCGACGAGGGCATCGGGACGAAGCTGTGGCCTCGTGACGCTCGCCGAGCTCCAGGCGCTCGAGCGCGAGGCCGTCATGGCGCACCTACGCGCGCAACCCGGTCGAGTTCGTGCGCGGCGAGGGCACGCGGCTGTGGGACGACGAGGGCAACGAGTACCTCGACTTCCTGACCGGCATCTCGGTGGCGCAGCTCGGCCACTGCCACCCGCGCGTGGTGGAGGCGGTGCGCGAGCAGGCCGGCCGCCTGATGCACGTGGGCAACCTCTTCTACACGGAGCCGGGGATGCGGCTGGCGAAGCGGCTGGCCGACCTGTCGCTCGGCGGCCGGGTGTTCTTCACGCAACTCGGGCGCCGAGGCGATCGAGTGCGCGCTGAAGCTCGCCCGCAAGCGCCGCCGGGGCGGCGAGTTCGTGGTGATGGAGGGCGCCTTCCACGGCCGCACGATGGGCGCGCTGTCGGCGACGCCGCAGGAGACGAAGCAGGCGCCGTTCGCGCCGCTCGTGCCGGGCTTCCGGGTCGTGCCGCGGAACGACCCGGACGCGCTCGCCGCGGCCGTCGGCGACGGGACCGCGGCCGTGCTCCTCGAGCCGATCCAGGGCGAGTCGGGCATCCACCCGCTCGACCCGGAGCGTGCTGCGCGCGGCGCGCGAGGCCTGCGACGAGCACGGCGCGCTGCTGATCTTCGACGAGATCCAGTGCGGCATGGGCCGCACCGGGCACGCTGTGGGCGCACGAGCAGCTCGGCGTGGCGCCGGACGTGATGACGGTCGCCAAGGGGCTCGGCGGCGGGCTGCCGATCGGCGCCTGCGTCGCGGGCCCGGCGGCATCGGACGTGCTCGAGCCGGGCGACCACGGCTCGACGTTCGCCGGCGGCCCGTCGTGACGCGCCGCCGCCAACGCCGTGCTCGACGTGGTCACCGAGGACGGCTTCCTCGACGGCGTGCGCGCCCGGGGCGAGCGGCTCGCGGCAGGGCTGCGCGGCTCGGCCTCGAGCCCGCGGGCCTCGGGCTGATGCTCGGCTTCGACGTCGACGACGCCCAGGAGCGGGCCCGGCGCCTCCTGCTCGAGCAGCGGCTCGTGGTGCACGCCACCGGGCCGGACACGGATCCGGCTGCTGCCGCCGCTCACCGTGTCCGACGACGAGATCGACGAGGCCGTGCGCCGGCTGGGCGCCGGGCTTGGCTAGGGTCCGCGCGCCATGGCCGACGAGCGCCACACGCTGATCAAGACCGCCTCGTACGAGGCCGAGCCCGGCGAGGTCGGGCGCGTGCTGCTGCTCTACTCGGGCGGCCTCGACACGTCCGTGATGCTCAAGTGGATCCAGGACGAGTACGAGGCCGAGGTGGTGGCGCTCACCGTGAACCTCGGCCAGCCGGGCGAGGACTACGACGTCGTGAAGGGCAAGGCGCTCCACCTCGGCGCGCTCGACTGCCACGTGGTGGACGCGCGCGAGGAGTTCGCGCGCGAGTACGTGCTCCCGGCGATCAAGGCCAACGCGCTCTACGGCGGCGGCTACCCGCTGTTCACCGCGCTCGGCCGGCCGCTGATCGCGAAGCTGGCCGTGGAGTACGCGCAGAAGACGGGCTGCGACACGATCGCCCACGGCTGCACCGGCAAGGGCAACGACCAGGTGCGGATCGAGTCGACCGTGATCGCGCTCGACCCGAAGATGAAGATCATCGCGCCGGTGCGCGGCTGGCAGATGGGCCGCGAGGAGGAGATCGCCTACGCGCGCGAGCACGGGATCCCGGTGAAGGGCGGCACCGAGGCGCCGCCGTACTCGATCGACGACAACCTCTGGGGGCGCTCCTCCGAGGGCGGGGCGATCGAGGACCTGAGCGAGCCGCCCCGCGACGACGTCTTCAACCTCGTCACGAAGCCGGAGGACGCGCCGGACGAGGCCGAGGACGTGGTGGTGGGGTTCGAGCGCGGCTGCCCGGTGTCGCTGAACGGCGAGCGAGCTCGGGCTCGTGGAGCTGCTCGAGCGCGCCGGCGAGATCGGCTCCCGCCACGGCGTGGGCATCGTGGACCACATCGAGGACCGGATCGTGGGCCTCAAGGTGCGCGACCTCTACGAGGTGCCGGCCGCGGCGATCATCCTCACCGCCCACAAGGAGCTCGAGAAGCTCGTCGGCACGATCCACCAGAACAACTTCAAGCCGCAGCTCGACGACCACTGGGCCTACCTCGTCTACGCGGGGCTCTGGTACGAGCCGCTCCTGTCCGACCTGAACGCGCTGATGGACGCGGTGAACGAGCAGGTGACCGGCGAGATCACGATGCGCCTCTACAAGGGCAGCGCGCGGGCGGTGGCGCGCTCGTCGCCGAACTCGCTCTACGACCCCGAGCTGGCCGGCTTCGGCGAGTCCGGCGGGCTGTTCTCGCAGCAGGCGAGCCCCGGCTTCATCGAGCTGTGGTCGCTCCAGTCGCGGATGGCGTACAACGTCCGGAAACGGGGAAGGGGAGGCTCATGACGACGACGAAGGGCTACACCGTGCTGGGCTGGCTCGTCTGGCAGATCATCTCCCGGGTGGCGAGGCGAAAGATCGGCCAGAACCGCGTGAAGCTGGGCGCCGCCGCCACCGTCTTCGCCGTGATCGCGGCCGGGATCCTGGCCGCGCGCGCCTCCTCCGGCGAGTAGCTACACCCCAGACTGGCGCACCGCCGCAACCTGGGGTAGCGTCGCGGCGTGCGCCGATACATCGCCCTCGGGGCGGCAACCCTTGCGCTGGCCGCTCTCACGGCTCCGGCCGCCCAGGCCGACCACGTCGCCCCGGCGGTCACCGCCTCGATGCAGCTCGCGGGCAAGGTGAGGGACTGTGACTCCCGGCAGGTGTGTGGAGGCTCCCGGCGCGCGGTCGTGAGCTGGAGCGCGTCCTGCGGGCCCGGACTCGGACAGGACGCCGTCGAGGAGCTCGGAGTGGGCCTCTCCAGCGTCGGCCCCACCGGACGGCGGTTCGCCTACGACGGTGAGAGCTTCGACAGCGTGGACGCGCGGTTGACCGGCTCGCACGCCTTCGTCGCGGGACCCGGCATGCGCATGGCGGGCGAGGTGACCATCACGTGCGTCGCCGAGACCGTGAACTCCGAGGGCTACCTCGAGGAGCACCGGGCGACAGCGCGAGCGGACGCGGGTCAGGCATATCTGCCGCCGCGCCTGGGCGGCTACATGACCACCCGGGCGAGCTTCTGCGGCGTCAACGTCCCGAGGAGCAAGACGACGAAGTGGCTCCAGGCCGGCCAGTACGGCGACCTGGTCTGGCTGCTGCGGTACCAGGGGAACTCCCTGATCCGCCGCGGCGTCCCCGGGCTCCGCCAGATCAAGCTCTTCGCCCGCGGCGCCGGCATCCGGCTGAAGCGAAAGCCCGCCCGCCCGATCTTCAGGGAGTTCGGCGAGTTCGGCGCGTTCGTGCGCCCGAGGCGGGGCGGAACGCTCCGGATCTGGGCCACGATCGGCGGCAAGCGCACGAACACGATGCGCGTGAAGGTCCTGCCCAAGCGCTGCTGAGGCCGCGCCTCCAATTTGCGGAATCGGCGTCTCGCGGCGTCCGCCGCCGTGCTTAGGATCGAAGTCCCGGATGAGCTTTGCCCATCTCCATGTCCACTCCGAGTACTCGGTGCTCGACGGCGCCTGCCCGATCGACGCGCTCGCCGAGCGCGCCGCGGCGCTGGGCCAGCCGGCGCTCGGGCTCACCGACCACGGGGTGATGAACGGGGCGGTCGAGCACTACAAGGCCTGCAGGAAGCACGGGATCAAGCCGATCCTGGGCCTCGAGGCCTACTTCGTCGACGACCGGGCGACCGAGGCCGTCAAGTACGAGCGCAACCACCTCACGCTCCTGGCCTCGAGCGACGAGGGCTTCCGCAACCTCGTGAAGCTCTCGTCGGCCGGCTACCTCGAGGGCTACATGCGCGGCAAGGCGAACGTGGACCTCGACCTGCTCTCGCGCCACGCCGGCGGCATCATCGCCCTGACCGGCTGCCTCCAGTCGCGCTTCTGCCGCCGGATCGTGGACGACATCCCCACCGAGGCCCGCGCCCACGTGGACCAGCTCACGCAGGTGTTCGGCCAGGACAACGTCTACTTCGAGGTCCAGAAGAACGGGATCGCGGCCCAGGACAAGGCGAACGAGTCGATCGTCCGGATCGCGCGCGAGATGGGGCGCCCGCTCGTGGCGACGGGCGACGTGCACTACCTCACCCGCGAGCACTACGACCACCACAAGGCGCTCCTGTGCGTTCAGACGAAGAGCACGCTCGACGCGCCGAAGCTCTCGTTCGACACGAACGAGTTCTACCTGAAGGACTCCGCCGAGATGGCGGCCGACTTCGCGGCGTGGCCGGAGTCGATCGCGACCACGCTCGAGATCGCGGAGCGCTGCCAGGTGGACATCGAGCTCGGGAAGATGCTGATCCCGAGCTTCCCGGCCCCGGAGGGCGAGAGCGAGGAGAGCTACCTGCGCCGGCTGGCGCACGAGGGCCTGCGCGAGCGCTACGGCGACCCGGTGCCCGCCGCCGCCATGGAGCGGCTCGAGATGGAGCTCGCGGTGATCGAGAAGATGGGCTTCTGCGCCTACTTCCTGATCGTCTGGGACTTCGTGAAGTTCGCGAAGGACAACGGCATCGCGGTGGGCCCGGGCCGCGGTTCGGCGGCGGGCTCGATCGTCTCCTTCGCCCTCCGGATCACGGACGTGGACCCGCTCGAGTACGACCTCCTGTTCGAGCGCTTCCTGAACGCCGAGCGCATCTCGATGCCGGACATCGACATCGACTTCTCGGTGAAGGGCCGCGAGCGCGTGATCCAGTACGTGGCCGACAAGTACGGGCGCGAGTCGGTCGCGCAGATCATCACCTTCGGCCGGATGTTCCCGCGCGCGGCCACGCGCGACGCCGCCCGGGTGCTCGGACTCGACTACGGCGCCGGCGACCGGATCGCCAAGCTGATCCCCGAGCCGGTGATGGGCCGGTCGAAGTCGTTCGACGAGTACCTCACGGAGGAGGACGAGCTTCGCCGGGTCTACGACTCGGACCCGGACGCACGGCGCATCATCGACACCGCGAAGGGCCTCGAGGGGATCGTCCGCAACTCCTCGATCCACGCGGCGGCGGTGGTGATCGCCGACCGCCCGCTCACGGACATCGTCCCGCTCCAGATGGCGGACGACCGGGTCGTCACGCAGTACTCGATGGGGCCGATCGAGGAGATCGGGCTGCTGAAGATGGACTTCCTCGGCCTGCGGAACCTCGACGTGATCGAGGCCGCGCTCGACATCATCGAGGAGTCGTCAGGCGAGCGGCCGGACATTGCCGCGCTGCCGCTCGACGACCCGAAGACCTACGAGATGCTCGCGCGCGGCGAGTCGGTCGGGGTGTTCCAGTTCGAGTCGGACGGCATGCGCGACGCCCTGCGGAAGGTCAAGCCGGACGAGTTCAACGACCTCGTCGCGCTGAACGCGCTCTACCGCCCGGGCGCCATGCGCTACATCGACACCTACGCGCGCAACAAGCGCAATCCGGAGGCGATCCAGTACATCGACGACCGGCTGCTGCCGATCACGGAGTCGTCGCGCGGCGTGATCCTCTACCAGGAGCAGTCGATGCAGATCGCGAAGTCGATCGCCGGCTTCTCGGGTCCCGAGGCCGACGACCTCCGCAAGGCCATCGGCAAGAAGCAACGCGACCGGATGGCGGCGCTCAAGGACCGCTTCTTCGAGGGGGCCCGCGCCACGGGCACGTCCGAGGCGGTGATCGCGGAGCTCTGGTCCGTGAACGAGGCCGCGGCCGACTACTCGTTCAACCGCTCTCACGCCGCGTGCTACGCCCTGATCTCGTACCGAACGGCCTGGTTGAAGGCGCACTACCCGGCCGAGTACATGGCCGCGCTGATCTCCTCGGTGATGTCCACGAAGGACAAGGTGCCGTTCTTCGTCGCCCAGTGCGAGGACATGGGGATCGAGGTGCTGCCACCCGACGTGAACGAGTCCGGGCACGACTTCAAGGTCGTGGACGGAAACATCCGCTTCGGGCTCGACGCCGTGAAGGGGCTCGGCTACCAGGCGGTCGGGGCGATCATCAACGCACGCGAGGAGGACGGGCCGTTCACGTCGGTGTGGGACTTCTGCCGCCGGGTGGACTGCCAGGCCGTGAACAAGAAGGCGAGCGACTCGCTCGTCAAGTGCGGCGCGTTCGACTCGCTGGCCGGAACGCGCACGGGGATGATGGAGGCGCTGCCGCGCGCTCAGGTGGCCGGCGCCCAGGCTCAGGCGGATGCACTCGCCGGGCAGGCGTCGTTCTTCGACCTCGACGGCGGCGGCTCGGAGGACGCCGCGGCGCATCACGACCCGCCGATCGCCTCCTTGCCGGACGACCGCAAGCAGCTGAACGAGTGGGAGAAGGAGACGCTCGGGCTGTTCCTGTCGAGCCACCCGCTCAAGGAGGTGCGGCCGGCGCTGCGCGCGAGGGTGGACTGCTCGCTCGCGGACCTGGCCGGCAAGAAGGACGGCGAGTGGGTCACCGTCGGCGGCATGATCGCCGAGTGCAAGCGGATCCGGACGAGGAAGGGCGACCCGATGATGTTCGCCACGCTCGACGACCTCGAGGGCCAGGTCGAGCTGCTCGTCTTCAACTCCGCCTACGCGAAGAACGAGGACAAGGTCGACGTGGACAAGATCGTCGTGGTCCGCGGGCGCGTCGACCACAAGGAGGAGGGCGAGACCAAGCTCGTCGCCCAGGAGGTGGAGGCGTTCGAGCCGACGCCCGAGGAGGTGCTCGCCGCGATCGAGCGCGAGCCCGCCGAGGCGGTGGTGCACCGGCTCGACGATCCACGTCTCGCCGGGCGTGCCCGACTCGTTCCTCGAGGACCTGAAGGAAGTGGTGAGCCACCACCGGGGCGAGCACGAGCTGCTGCTGCTCGTGGGCGAGCGGCGGCTGCTGCTCGGCCCCGACTACCGCGTGTCCGCCGACGGCGCCTGCCGCGCCGAGCTGGCCGGCCTGACCGGCGCCTCCCGGCTGGTCGCTTAGCGACCGCCCTCGCTCTACACTGGCCGCGTGTCACCCGTCCCAGCACGGACCGCCACGGAGCTCCACGAGTGCCGGCAGTGCTGCTCGTTCTGCGACCGGGTGGTGCACCCGTCGGGCTGCATCGCGTCGGGCTGCCACTTCCTCTACCTGTACGACGACGAGGACACCGGCCGCCGCTTCATGGGCTGCATGAACAAGGTCTTCCGCGGCGAGATCGACCAGGAGCTGTTCCAGCGGCCGAGCGCACGCGCCACGGCTTCGGCGGCGTGAAGATGAGCGGCCTGCCGCTGCCCCAGTGCCGCACCTCCGTGGAGCGCGCCTACGACGGCTACACCGAGGCCTTCGACTGCGTGAACCCCGGCTTCTTCCAGAAGCCGATGGTCGACGACCTGCGACGCCGCGTTCGACCTGCGCGACGGGATCGACCCTTGCTGCGCTGCCGTACGCGTGCGCTCACGTCCGCCGGTTGCGGCGCCGCTTGCGCGGCGCCGCCGGCCGCAGCCCTTCGCGCGCAGCTCCTTCATCGTGTCGACGTCGACCTTGTCCGGCGCGTGGCCGGTCGTGCCCGGGCCCTCGAAGAGAGCGGGCAGCTTCTCGAAGCGGGGCTCCGACAGGAAGGCCGCGCAGCCGCCCGCTCCGATCTCGCCCTCGCCCGGGATCGCGTGGCGGTCGCGGTTCGAGCCGAGCGGGGTCTGCGAGTCGTTCACGTGCAGGCACCTCAGGCGCCGGATGCCGACCACCTTCTTGAACTGGTCCACCACCGCCGTGAGCTTGTCGGCCGTCGCGATGTCGAAGCCGCGACGCGTACAGGTGGCACGAGTCGAGGCAGATGCCGACCCGCTTGTGACCGCCGGCGAGGTCCACCAGCTCGCGCAGCTCCTCGAACGAGCGCCCGATGGTGTTGCCGGCGCCGGCGGTGTTCTCGAGCAGGAGCGGCACCCGCTCGGACTCGCCGAGCACGTGCTTCAGCATCTCGCCGACCCGCGGGAGCGCCTCCTCCTTCGGCTCGCCCACCGTCGAGCCGGGATGGAGCACCACTCCGTCGGCCTCGATCTCGTCGCCCATCCGCAGCGCGTGGATCAGCGAGTCGGCCGACTTCTTCCGCATCTCGCGGTCCTTCGTCGCCGGGTTGATCAGGTAGACCGCGTGGATCATCACCGACTTCACCGGGCTCCTCTTGCGCAGCTCGAGGAACTCGGCCACGTCGTCCGGCTTCCAGCGGGTGGGCCGCCACATGCGCGGCGACTGGTTGAACACCTGCATCGCCTCGCAGCCGCGCTCGACGGCGCGCTCGTGCGCGAGCACGAGGCCGCCTGCGGTGGACACGTGAGCTCCAACTAGCATCGCTGCCGATGAGGGTACGTTTCGCGCCTTCTCCAACAGGCGTGCTGCACATCGGCGGCGCGAGGACGGCACTGTACAACTGGCTCCTCGCGCGCGGATCGGGCGGCCAGTTCGTCCTGCGGATCGAGGACACCGACCGCGAGCGCTCGACGCCCGAGAACGTCGAGCAGATCCTCGAGGCGCTGCGCTGGCTCGAGCTCGACTGGGACGAGGGGCCGCTCTCGCAGTGGGAGCGGCGCGAGCGCCACACCGAGGCGGTGACGCAGCTGCTCGAGTCGGGTCACGCGTACGAGGACGAGGGCGCGGTGCGCTTCCGCGTGCCCGACGAGGGCGAGATCACGTTCCAGGACGCCGTCCTCGGCGAGATCACGAACCCGCACTCGGCGATCGCCGACTTCGTGATCCGGCGCTCGGACGGCAGCCCGCTCTACAACCTCGCCGTGGCGGTGGACGACCGCGACATGGGCATCACGCACGTCGTCCGCGGCCAGGACCACGTGTCGAACACGCCCCGCCAGGTCATGCTGCTGCGGGCGCTCGGCGCCGAGCCGCCCGTGTACGCGCACATCCCGCTGCTCCACGGCCCGGACGGGAAGAAGCTGTCGAAGCGCCACGGCGCGGCGTCGGTGCAGGAGGTGCGCGACCAGGGCTACCTCCCGGAGGCCGTGCGCAACTACATCGCGCTGCTCGGCTGGGGCTACGACGAGAGCACCACCTTCATGACGACGGACGAGCTGGTCGAGCGGTTCTCGCTCGAGCGCGTGTCGAAGAACCCGGCGGTCTTCGACGAGCAGAAGCTCCGCTGGATGAACGGCCGCTACATGCGCGAGCTGCCGCTGCCCGAGCTCGAGGCTCGCCTCGAGGCCTTCTACGGTCGCGACGTCCCGGCGAGATCGTTGCGATCTCCCGCGAGAAGATGCAGACGCTGGCCGACTTCTGGCCCCTCGCGGGCACCCTGATCGACGCACCCGCCGAGTACGACGAGAAGGCGTGGAGCCAGTGGGGGGACGCCGAGCGGCTCCAGCAGGTGCGCGACGCACTCGCGAACGCGAATGGCTGGGAGACCTCGGACATCGAGACCGTCCTGCGCGGGCTGGTCGACGAGCTGGGGGTCAAGCCCAAGGAGATCTTCCAACCGATCCGGGTAGCCCTGACGGGCACAACGGTGTCCCCGGGGATCTTCGAGTCGCTAGCCGCTTTGGGGCGTGAGGAGTCGCTGGCGCGGCTCGACAAAGCCCTTCACAGAGCCAAATAACGCGAAAAACTCAACCTTTCGTCCACCCCTGCCGATACCCGGGGTGACCGTGGAAGCCTCTCCCTCCATCAAGCAGGCCCCTGGCCAGGATTCGGCGGCGGTTCGGCACAACGAAGGCCACGGGCGCAGGCTCACCGCGGCATTCGAGGCGCTCGAGGCTTTTCCGGCTCTGGCCGAGTCGCGCAACCGCGTCCTGCGGGTCGTGCGCGAGGACCGCTCGTCGGTTGGCGAGGTGGTCCAGGCGGTCGAGTCCGACGTCGCGCTCGTGATCACCGTGCTGCGGATCGCGAACCGCTCGGCGCAGCGCAAGAAGGGCAAGATCGCGGCCATCCCGGAGGCCGTCGAGATCCTCTCGCCGGAGGGCGTCGAGACGCTCGCCGCGCGCGCCTCCACCTTCGACTTCTTCGAGCGGACGCCCGGCTGGGACCTGATGCCGGAGCGCTTCCGCCTCCACGCGGTGGCCACCCAGGCCGCGGCCGACCGGCTCGCGCGCGAGCTCGAGTACGAGGACCGCGACGAGCTCCTCTGCTCGGCCCTGCTGCACGACGTGGGCAAGCTCGTCCTGACACACGCTTATCCCGGCTACCCGTCGCAGATCCACGGCGCGGCCCGCACGCCCGAGGAGCGTCTCCACAAGGAGCGCCTCGAGCTCGGCGTGGACCACGCGCTCGTGGGCGGCGTGCTCGCCCGCCGCTGGGCGCTGCCGAACCGGCTCGCCACGGCGATCGAGCGCCATCACGCCGACGACGCCGACGGCGAGGCCGCGCTCGTCCGGCTAGCCGACATGCTGGCCCACTACGGCCACGCGCAGGTCGTGAACCCGAAGGCGCTGCTCCAGGCGGCGCGCGCGTGCGGGCTCACCACCGAGCAGCTTCGCTCCGTCATGTACGAGCTGCCGCATGGCAGCGGCCAGGCGAAGCGCAACGTGGACCCGTGCCCGCTCTCGAACCGCGAGGTCGAGGTGCTCAAGCGGCTCGCCGAGGGCAAGGTCTACAAGCAGATCGCGCACGAGCTCGAGCTCTCCACGAGCACGGTTCGCACGCATCTCCACAACACGTACGCGAAGCTCGGCGCGGTGGACCGCGCGCAGGCGGTCCTGATCGCCACCGAGCGCGGCTGGATCTAGGCCCGCGCCCTCGCCGGCGCCGCAAGCGGCGCCAGCACGAGCACGCGAGTGCCGCGGTCGGACGACTCGATCTCGAGCGTCCCGTCCATGAGCTCGGCTCGCTCCCGCATGCTCTGAAGCCCGAGGTGGCCTGGCGGCGAGGAGATCGTCACGCCGTTGCCGGTGTCGAAGCCGCGCCCGTTGTCCGCCACCCTCAGCTCGACCTGGTGGCCGAGCCGCCGGAGCGACAGCTCGACGATGCTTGCACCCGAGTGGCGGCCTGCGTTCACCACCGCCTCCTGCGCGATCCGGAACAGGTCCCCGGCCATCTCGGGCGGGAGATCGATGCGCTCGATCGCCAGCCGGACCTCCATGTCGTAGCGGCGGTGCCAGACGGGCAGGCAGCCCTCGATGGCGGTCTCGAAGCTGACCTCGTGGAAGGCGTACGGCCCGAGGTCCACGATCTCGTCGCGCAGGGCACGGACGTTGCGGGTGGTCAGATCGCGCGCCTCGTCGATGAGCCGGCGCACCTCGTCCGCACGGCCGGCGTCTGCGGCGCCGCGCGCGGCCGAGAGGATCATGTCCAGGCCGATCAGCTCCTGGACGGGGCCGTCGTGGATCGAGTCGGCCACGCGGCGGCGCACCTCGCTCTCGGCCTGCATCGTCCGGCGGGACAGCCCGCGCGCGCGCAGGCGCGAGGCCGACTCGCTCGTGCGCAGGAGGCCCACGACCACGGCCGTCGCCAGCGCGGAGAGCACGAACACGACCTCGTAGAACGTGAGCACGTCGGTGTCGAAGGGCGCGTCGCCGCGGATCGCCGACCCGATCACGAGCGCGAGCGAGCCCAGCGCGGCGATCAGCATCCCGCGCTGCGGGCCCTGGAAGTGGGAATGGGCGGCGATCAGGAAGAGAGCGGCCAGGCGCACCCCGCCGAGCGCATCCGGCGCCACCAGCTCGAGGATCAGGAGCAGCCCGAGGTCCACCGCGGGCACGGCCGGGTGGAGGGCCAGGTCCGGCTCCCGGCGGGCGACGGCGAACACCAGCACCGACCAGGCGACGAAGACGGCGAGCACGATCGCGGCGCGGCCGTCGTACCGGAAGCCGACGAGCACGACCGCGACCAGCGCGACGACCGCCACCGCAAGGCGTGCGGCGGCGAACACGAGGATCGGCCCGGCGGACTCGATTGGGATGCGCCGCAGGGCGCCGCCACTACGGCTCACGCGGCCAGCTTCGCCCGAGGACGGGCCTTTCGCAAGCGGAACGCCGCCACGGCGGCCCCGGCCGAGTCGATCGCCCAGTCCACGGGAGTGCCGTGCCGGCCCTCGACGAAGCTCTGGTGGAGCTCGTCGGTGGCGGCGTAGCCGCTGGCGATCAGGAAGGCGTAGAGCGCGGCGCGACGCGGGCTCGTGAGCGTGGCGAGGGGGCGCCACCACAGGAAGCAGAGCAGGGCGTACTCGGCGAAGTGGATGAGCTTGCGGCCCACGAGGTCGACCCAGCCGAGGCCCGAATCGAGGCTCGGCTGGTGCGAGAGGAAGAAGATCGCGCCCATCAGAGCGAGCGGCGGAAGCCACAGGCCGAGTCGAAGAGAGCGCATCGCCATACCGTAGAGTCAGGCGGCGTGCTGGTGATCACGAGCAAGTCGCCGTACGCGGTGCAGGCTCTCGCCGAGCTGGCCCGCCGCGGGGACGCGGCGCCCGTCCCGATCGGCGACCTCGCCCGCGCCCGCGACATCCCCGTGCAGTTCCTCGAGGGCCTGTTCGCGACCCTCCGCCGCGCCGGCGTGCTGCAGTCGCAGCGCGGCGTGAAGGGCGGCTACAGCTTCGCCCGCCCGCCGGCCGAGGTCACGGTGCTGGAGATCGTGGAGCTGCTGGAGGGCGAGCTGGGCGCCGAGGCCGCGGCGAGCGGCACGATCTGGACCGAGGCGACAGAGGCCGTCCGGGCCGTCCTGGCGGGCACGACGATCGCCGACATCGCGGAGCGCGAGGCCCGCGACTCGGCCGCGCCGATGTACTACATCTGAATGCGGGACGGGTGATGTCGGAAAGGAACGTCGAAACAGTTCGCCGGGTCTACGAAGGGGTGAGCGCGCGCTTGGAGGTACCCCGGGAGCTGTTCGACCCGGACTATGAGTTCGACAACACGGAGCTCTGGCCGGATATCGCGGAAGTCCTGGGGTTTGACGCGGCACAGGACGCCATGCGCGAGTACTGGGAAACATTCGAGGCTTACCACGTCGAGATCGAAGAGGTGATCTACGCCGACGACGAGCGGGTTGTCGACCTCGTCCGCGATGGCGGGCGGATGAGAGGCGCCGACGCCGAGGTGTGGAATCGCTTCTTCCACGTCTGGACCCTTCGTGATGGGAGGATCGTTCGGCTCTCGGTACACACCGACCGGAACCGATCCCTCGAAGCCGCCGGGCTCTAGAGCTCCTTCTCGTACATGACCCAGCCGAGCGCGGGCGTCATGCCGGCGCGCTCGTAGAGGCGGAACGCGCCGGTGTCGCTCTCCGCGTCGGCGCCGAGGCCGATGCTGTGCTCGCCGCGCTCCCAGAAGCGGGTGAACGTCTCGTGGAGGAGCGCCGCGCCCACGCCCTGCTTGCGCCAGGGGCGCCGGGTGAAGAGCCCGTGGACGAAGCCGCCGCCGTACGTGTCGCCCGTGCAGATCGTCCCGGCGGCGATCTCGCCCCCGGCGCGGACGACGCACCAGAGCGCCGGGTCGAAGCGCTCGCTCTCGAAGTGGAGCTTGGACCAGGTCTCGAAATCGCGCGGCGCGTAGTCCCAGTGGTCCGCGAACGCCTCCTGGTGCGCGACGAAGAACTCGCGCCCGTCGCGCTCCGGGTCGAACGGGACGACGCGCAGCCCGTCGGGCCACTTGGGGCGAGGCGGCGGCGCGTCGAGCTCGATGCGCATCTCGCGGAACACGCGCACGAGGCGGTACCCGAGCGACTCGAGCAGCGTGCGGGCGGCGGCGTCGGCCTCCAGGACGGCGTTCTGGACCCTGCGTGCGCCCCCGTGGGCGGCGTCCTCCTCGAGGCTCGTGGCGAGCAGCGTCCCGATCCCGCGCCCGAACGCGTCGGGGTGCACGTACGCCTCCACGCGCCACGGCTCGCCTCGCTCGCGCACGACGCCGTAGCCGACGACGCGGTCGCCGTCGCGCACGACGCGCGCGTCCCGCTCGAGCTCGATCTCCGTCCACTCCTCCTCCAGATCGGCCTGCGAGAAGGTGCTCGGGCCGTACAGCAGCGATTCGACGGCCACGACGAGCTCGGTCACCGCCGCCGCGTCGGCGGCGACGGCCGGTGTGAGGGCGGGCGCCATCTCGGCGTCACGCTACATCTAGCCGGGTTCCGGGCCCGAACGTCCACGGAAACCGCGCGACCGCCCCTCCGCCCGAGTGCGCGGGTAGCTTGGCGGCATGAGCCCTCTCCGCCTCCTCGTTCCAGCCGCCGTCGCCGTCGCTTCGGTCGTGGCAGTCGCCGGCAGCGGCGCCGTGACCGGCGACGCCAGCCAGCGGCCGGCCAAGATCTCGCCGTCGCGGGTCGACGGCGTGCGTCTCGGCAACACCCATCAGGACCTCCGCGACCGCGGCAAGGTCGGGCCACTCCAGCCCGGCTGCGAGCTGGGCGGGCCGGACACGCGCTCGGCGAAGCTGCGCCGGCCGCTCAAGGGCTTCGTCACCTACTCGCTGAGCACCCCGCGCAGGGTCAGGGCGATCACGGTGCGGGGCGGCGCGAGGGCGCGCGGGGTCGGCATCGGATCGAAGATCCCGGCGATCCTGAACAAGTTCCCGAACGCCGAGGTCGAGCACGACACGGACGAGGTGTTCGGCCTGACGCTCGTGATGACCCCGGAGCGCAGGAACGGGCACCGGATCATGTTCGGGGTCAGCACGGAGACGAAGCGCACGACCGTCATCGGCGTTCCGGGCATCGCCTTCTGCGAATAGCGCAGACGACGGGGGGCCCCGTGACCGGGGCCCCCTTCGTCGCGTCTAGTGGCGGTCGCCGGCGCCTATGCCGGCTCCGCGGTCGGCGTCGACCGGGTTGTAGTCCGGGTCGGGCTCGTAGCTGCCCGACTTGGCCAGGCCGCGTGAGATGAAGTAGGCACCGCCCAGGATCGACACGTACAGCCATGCGTTGCGAGCGATGAACTCATCCGTGCCGTTGTCGCCGCCGTCGATGAGAGCGGCGCTGATCAGGATCGCGACGACGAGCCCGAGCATCGCCCAGAACTCCGTGGTCTTGAGCGCGGCCTTCGTCTCGTGGTTGCGCTCCGCGGTGGCGCGGACACCGGTGGTTCGGCGCCTGTCGGCGCGGGTGCTGCCTGTGGCCTCTGATGCGGCCATGGTCTGGCTCCTTGTGGTTCGGGTGTAGGTCCCGAAGTTCCGCCAGACTGCGAAGCCCGCATTCGGCCGGCCCTTCTCGCTAGTGCGGGAGAGGGGTGTCACTCGCGCGCCGCCCCGGCCCCGGCGTCCCCTGTGCCCGACGCCTCGCGGGTCAAACCGACCGGGATGTCGCCGGCGGCGCGAACGTCTGGTTCGCCGGCCACCAGGCAGGCCATCCGCTCGCAGGCGCGCTTGGCGAAGCGGACCTGCTCGCGCCGTCCGAACAGCCTGAAGCCGAGCCGGATGACGGGATTCGGGATCCGGCTCGCGCGGGATACGGCGTGGATCCGGAATTCGACCACCCCGGTGTCGATCCATTTCCAGGCCTCGAAGTCCATCTGGCCGGTCTCGAGGTGGCCCTGAAGGGTCGCGTAGTTGAAGCCCCACACGCGCGCAACCCGCCCGCTGACCGAGCGCGTGTCGTCGATCACGCCGCCCACGCGCACGCCGAAGCGGAACCGCAGCCCCCAGAAACGGACCTCGAGCAGCATGTCGCGCTCGTCGAGCGGGCGATCCGGGTGGTAGATCGCCCGGACGATCTCCGGGTCGGCGAACTCATAGTCAGTCATCAGCCGACGAGCCCGCTCCCACGGGCCGCCGGCCTCCGGCGGGCCAGGCCGCTCGCTCGGGAGCGGTTGGCGATAGTCGTCGATGCGCCATCCGCCGGCCTCGGTCCACCCGTCCCTCGCCGCGACGTCGAAGTTGAGCTCTTGGTCGTGTAGAGCGTCCAGGGCCCGGCGAGCGGCAGCGTCGCGCAGGGTTCCCTCAGAGGTCAGCGGGCACCTCCGCCACCTTCCGGGTGCGGATCCGCAGGCCGCCGGCGCGCTTGCCGCCCGAAAGCGTGACCACGCGCTCGAGGAAGGAGGTCCACATGTGGAACTGGACCTCCTTCGATATCCGAAGCCGGTCGTACATGAGCTCGGAGAGCCGGTCGCCGCTCCGCGCCCAGGATTCGATCTCGAACTGCAGCAGGTCGTCGCCGTTCGAGGCCCGGAACTCGATCTGCCCGGCCTCCAGGTGGCCCGCCAATGTCACGAGCCGGAATGTGCTCGGTGTCGTCCGGGCGACCCTGACCGGTCCGTCCCAGGGACCGGGCATCCGGACTACGAACTCGTCGTTCACGCGTAACACGCCAGCCTCGCCCCTCGTCTTCTGGAAGGTTGCGAACTCGCTCGGCGCGGCGCGGTCCGGGTTCTCGTGCAGGGCAGCGGCCAGCTCGCCTGCCGACATCGACGGACCCGCGATCCGCACGGTGTAGGTGCGGTGGAAGTGCGGCCCGGAGCCGTCGCCCACCCACTGGACGTCCTCTCGGTCGACGTCGTGCGGGAGCTCGGGCGGGGCGTCCTCCGGCCACGAGCCGTCCACCTCCTCGCGGTACAGCGGCGTGGTCCGCCAGAGGTAGCGCCACGAGGTCAGCGAGACCCCGACCGGCCAGCGGGCCGCGGTTGCGAGGCGGCGGGTGAGAGTCGGCTTGCGCACGCGGCCTGCATACCCCCAACATCGCCCGGGTACCCCGGGGCGCATGGTGAGCAAGGGCCTTTACCGCGCCGGACTGCGAGGGTGGCACCTGCACGTGACATCGCTCGCGACGGTCTGGCTCTGCGTGACGCTGTGGATCCGCGCGAAGACCGTCGATCAGGAAGAGCGAGGCAACGCCGAGCGGCGGGCGCTGTTCGTCGGGCTGTGGCCGCCGATGTTCTGGCTGATAGGTGACGCCGTCGAGCGCCACGAGTAGGGCGGTACAGTCGAGGCCGATGAGCGTCTCGCCGCCCACTCGGGCGATTCCGGACAACCTGGCGGCTCTGGTCGGCAACACGCCGATGGTGCGCCTCACGCGCGTGGCGCCCAACTGCGGCGCCGAGCTGGTCGGGAAGCTCGAGGCGTACAACCCCGCCGGCAGCGTCAAGGACAGGATCGGCTTCGCCATGATCGAGGCCGCCGAGGCCGAGGGGCAGATCGAGCCGGGACGTAACGTGATCGTCGAGTCCACCTCGGGCAACACGGGCATCGCCCTCGCGTTCGTGTGCGCCGCGAAGGGCTACGACCTCGTGATCACGATGCCGCAGGGGATGAGCCGCGAGCGCGAGAAGCTGCTGCGGCTGTACGGCGCCGAGGTCGTCTGGGTCGAGTCGATGGGCGGGATGAACGAGGCCATGGACGAGGCGCGCCGCATCTGCCGCGAGCGCGGCAACTGCTGGGTGCCGAACCAGTTCTCGAACCCGGCCAACCCTGAGATGCACCGCCGCACGACGGCCGAGGAGATCTGGCGCGACATGGAGGGGAAGGTCGACGTGTTCGTGGCGCCCGTGGGCACCGGCGGGACGATCACGGGCTGCGGCGAGAGGCTGAAGGAGCGCAACCCGGGACTGCACGTGGTCGCGGTGGAGCCGGCATCGTCGCCGGTGCTCTCGGGCGGCCGGCCGGGCCCGCACAAGATCGACGGGATCGGCCCCGGCTTCGTGCCCGAGGTGCTGAACCGCGAGGTGATCGACGAGATCGTGCCGGTCGAGGACGAGGACGCGATCGAGACCGCCCGGCTGTGCGCGCGCCGCGAGGGCGTGAACGCCGGGATCTCGGCGGGCGCGTCCGTGTGGGCGGCGGTGCAGGTGGGCTCGCGGCCGGAGATGAGCGGCAAGCGGGTCGTCGCGATCCTGCCGGACTCGGGCGACCGCTACATCAGCACGCCGTTCTTCGCGCCATGACCGCCCTGAGCCAGGTTGCACGGGAGGTCCGCGACGATCTCGCCGCCGCCCAGCAGCGCGATCCTGCCGCACGGAGCGTGGGGAGGGTCGAGATGCTGCTCACGTACCGCGGCGTCCAGGCCCTCCTGATGCACCGCGTGTCGCACGCGCTCTACGCCGCGGGCGTGCCGCTCCTGCCGCGGCTTCTCTCCTATGTAACGACGGCGGTGACGGGAGTGGAGATCCACCCCGCCGCGCAGATCGGGCGCGGGCTGTTCATCGACCACGGCGCCGGGGTCGTGATCGGCGAGACGGCCGAGGTGGGCGAGGACGTGACTCTCTACCAGGGCGTCACCCTGGGCGGAACCGGCTTCGCGCGCGGGAAGCGCCATCCCACGCTCGGCAACGAGGTCATGGTCGGAGCGGGGGCGAAGCTCCTCGGGCCGATCGAGATCGGCGAGCGCTGCAAGATCGGCGCGAACTCCGTGGTGATCCACGACGTGCCGCCGAACTCCACCGTGGTCGGCAACCCCGGCCACCCGGTGCGGGTGGACGGCAAGAAGCCTGAGGGGCCCGACGCCGACTGGGTCCACCTCCCGGACCCGGTGGCCGACGCGATCAGCGGCCTCGCGAACCGCCTGACCGAGCTCGAGGAGCTCGTGGCCGAGCAGACCGGCCGCAAGCCGGACGGCGAGGTTCGCCGCCTGGAGCGCCGGGGCGGCCCGGACAGCGCGGGCGGCTAAGTCGCACTGCCGTCACATAGGGCGCATCCGCGTGCGCCCGGTTCGGCCACGCTCGGGGGGTGCCGCAGGAAACGCATGACAGTCATGTATTTCCTGCGGCAGCGCCGCCGGATGCCAAGCTTGCGGTCGTCGCTGCAAGGCAGTTCGGGGTCGTCACCGCTGCGCAGGTCCGAGCGTGCGGCCTCGACCGCGGGGCCATCGCGCACCGGCTCGCGGTCGGTCGGCTCCAGCGCCTCTGGCGGGGCGTGTACGCGTTCGGCCACCAGGAGCTCCGGCCCGAGGGTCGGGTCCTCGCGGCAGTTCTCGCGTGTGGGCCGGGCGCCGTCCTGAGCCACCGGTCGGCCGCTGCGCGGTGGGGCATGTTGGCCACTGCGCGCGAGCGGATCGACGTCACGACCGCCACCCGCGGGGGACGGCCGCGACGCGAGGGAATCGACCTCCGCTGTGTCCGTCGCCTCGACCCGCGGGACGTCACCGAGCTCGATGGGATCCCGGTCACGACGCCGGCCCGGACCTTGGTCGACCTCGATGCAGTCGTTCCCGATCGGCTCGTCGAGCGCGCACTCGATCAGGCCTACGTCCTCCGGCTCCTGGCACCCGGCGAGCTCGAGGACGCGATGGAGCGCGCCCACGGCCGCAAGACACGAGCGCTTCGGCGACTGATCGCGGCGGAGGGCCGCGGAGCGGCCATCACCCGCAGCGCCCTCGAGGAGCGCTTCCTGTCGCTCGTGAGGCGAGCTGACCTGCGGGAGCCGGAGGTCAACGTCCGCGTGCACGGCTACGAGGTCGACTTCCTGTGGCGAGCCGAGCGACGCGTCGTGGAGCTGGACGGCTACGCGTTCCATTCGGTGCGGGGAGCCTTCGAGCGCGACCGCAGGAAGGACGTGGACCTCGAGCTCGCGGGGTACCGCGTCACCCGGTTCACGTACCGGCAGGTCACGGACGAGCCCGAGGAGACGATCCAGCGGGTGAAGCGGATCCTCGGGACTCAGTAGTAGACGGTCCGAGTGCGATGCCGCGGTATGGCCTTGTAATCAGGCTCCTGGCCGCGCGTCCAGAGCGCGGTGTCGATCTGGCGGGCCGGCATGCCGAGCCGCGCCGACAACAGCTCGCAGGCATGGATCGCGCACCCGCGGATCTCCGTCTCCTCAATGCCCGCGGGCAGCAGCTCGCCCGCGTCGATCCGCGCGGCCAGCGCGGGGTCGTAGCGCAGCACGCCGTCCACGCGGAGCACGTGGGGGACGAGGTTGTCGGCGAAGATCGTGAGCCGGTCGAGGTCGGCGAACGAGGCCACGCCGGCGAGGGCGAGGTCGTTCGGCACGATCTGGGCCCGCTTCCAGAAGCCTGGGTCGTCGAAGAAGGGCATCCCGGAGGCGAGCATCGAGGCGAGCCGCTCGGCCGATCCGTCTGCCTCGGCGACCAGGTCCAGCGCACGGCGGACCCCGAGGAAGCGACCCAGGTCGCGGAGCGCCTCGGCGTAGAGGCCCATGAGCTCATGCGAGCGGTCCTGGCCGAGGACCGCGCCGAGATCGGCCGCCGTCAATGCCCGTAGTTCGTGAACGGACCACCCGCCGGAGGACACGCCAGAAGTCGGCCAGCGAGGACTCCACCGTGAGGTACCCCGACATCCCCGGCCGCTTCCTCAGCGTCGGAAACCAGCCCGACCCGAAGTTGATCGTGTCGAGGACCAGGACGAAGTGGGCCACCTCCTCCGCGGACCCTGCGATGAAGTGAGCCTCCGGCGGGCGCCCGGGATCGAGGGCGTCCAGCCGCTCGATGTCGATCGACACGAAGCGAGCCCTCTCAGCGATCTCGCGCGCGTTTCGCCGCACCTCGTCCGTCAGTCCCATCGGGGGAGGTTCCTACACTGCGCGCGGTGCCGGCCGCTCTCCGCTGCCAGTCCCTCGAGAAACGCTACGGCGCGACCGTGGCCCTCGGCGGAGTGGACCTCGACGTCGCCCCCGGCGAGCTGCTGGGCCTGCTGGGCCCGAACGGCGCCGGGAAGTCGACGCTCACGAAGATCGCCTGCGGGCTCGTGCGCCCCAGCGGCGGGTTCGCGGAGATCGAGGGCGCACCGGCCGGCTCGGCGACGGCGCGGGCGGCGATCGGCTACCTCGCGGAGCTGTTCCGCTTCCCCGGCTGGCTCTCGGCCGGGGAGCTGCTCGCGCTGCACCAGGAGCTCGCCGGGTCGGAGGGGGGTGGGAAGGAGCGCGCGGAGCTTCTCGAGCTGGTCGGCCTCGGCGACGCGCGCGAGACCTCCGTCTCCGCGATGTCGAAGGGGATGCAGCAGCGACTTGGAATCGCCCACTCCCTCGTGGGGTCGCCGCGCGTGCTGATGCTCGACGAGCCCACGAGCGCGCTGGACCCGGTAGGGCGGCGCGTGGTCCGCGACCTGCTGCGCGAGGTGCGCGCCCGCGGGATCGCGGTGGTGCTGAGCTCGCACCTCCTCAGCGAGGTCGAGCTCGTGTGCGATCGCGTGGCGATCCTCGTAGGCGGCCACATCGTCGCCCAGGGCACGCCCGCGGAGCTCGCCCGGCCGCGCGGCGTAGAGGTGGAGACCGCGGAGGGAGTGCGCACGTTCCCCGACGTGGCTCGCGAGGACGTGCCGGGGATCGTGGCCGACATCGTCGCCGCCGGCGGGCGGGTGTACGCGGTCAGGGTGCTCGCGTCGACGCTCGAGGACGCCTACCTCGAGGCGGTCGGAGCCGCGTGAGCAGCGCGCTCGTCATCGCGCGCTATGCCCTGCGCGAGGCCGTGCGCCGGCGCGTGATCCTCGTCGTGGCCCTGCTCACGCTCTGCTTCCTGGCGCTGTACGGGCTGGGATGCAAGGTCACCTTCGACCAGATCGAGGCGCCCGGCGGGCCTGACGAGTTCGACGAGCGGGTGCTGGCCGGCGCCACGCTCGTGGGCCTGTCCATGTTCACGACGCTCTTCCTCGGCGCCGTGCTCGCGGTGTTCCTGACCCTCGGCGCGATCCGGGGCGACGCCGAGCGCGGCCTGCTCCAGCCGCTCGTGGTCCGGCCCGTGGGGCGCACGAGCCTCCTGCTCGGGCGGTTCGCCGGCGCGGCGGCCGTGTGCGCGGCGTACGTGGCCGCGGTCTACATCGCGGCCGTGGTGATCACCGGCACCCTCGGGGACTGGTGGCCCGACAGCATCGTCGGGCCGGGCATCGGCCTCGTCCTCGCGGTCGTCGTGATCGCGGCGCTCTCGATCCTCGGGTCGATCTTCCTCTCCTCGAGCGCGAACGGCATCGCGGTGTTCATGCTGTTCGGCGCCGGTCTGGCGGCCGGCCTGCTGGGGCAGATCGGAGAGGCGCTGTCGGTGGAGACGCTCGAGGACGTGGCGGACATCGCCTCATGGGTGCTGCCCTTCGAGGCGCTCTACCAGGCAGGGCTCCACGGGCTCACCAAGGACGTGAGCGGCATCACCGGCGTGATCGTCCAGCTCGGGCCGTTCGGCGGCGCCAAGGAGGCCGGCGCCGGGCTGTGGGTGTGGACCGCGGTCTATCTCGCGCTCGTCGGGGCATGCGCGCGGGCGGCGTTCATGCGGCGCGACCTCTAGCGCGGCCGGGCCCCGCTCTATCCTCGACCGAGGTGTCCGCAGTAGCGTCCGAAACCCTCCTCGAGGGGCTCAACGAGCCCCAGCGCGAGGCCGTGCTGCACGGCGACGGGCCGCTCCTGATCCTGGCCGGAGCCGGCTCCGGGAAGACGCGCGTGCTCACCCACCGCATCGCCCACCTGGTGGGCACCGGCCAGGCGCGGCACAGCGAGATCCTCGCCATCACCTTCACGAACAAGGCCGCCCAGGAGATGCGCGAGCGCGTGGAGGCCCTGGTGGGCGGCCGCGCGCGGGCGATGTGGGTGATGACCTTCCACTCCGCCTGCGCCCGGATGCTGCGCGCCGACGCCGACAAGCTCGGCTACACCCGCGGCTTCACGATCTACGACGAGCAGGACTCGCTCCGCCTGGTGAAGGCCTGCATCGACGAGCTCGACGTGGACCCGAAGCGCTTCGCCCCGCGGGGCATCCGGCGCCAGATCTCAGACGCCAAGAACCAGCTCCTCGACGCCGAGGCGTACCGCCTGAAGGTCTCGACCTTCTTCGAGCAGACCGCCGCCGACGTCTACGACCTGTACGAGAAGCGCCTCCACGCGGCGAACGCGATGGACTTCGACGACCTCCTGTTCCGCTGCGTGAACCTCTTCGAGCTCTTCGAAGAGGTGCGCAACCGCTACCGCCGCTCCTTCCGCCACGTGCTGGTGGACGAGTACCAGGACACGAACCGGGCCCAGTACCGCTGGCTTCAGCTGCTCACGGAGGAGCACCGGAACCTGTGCGTGGTCGGCGACGACGACCAGTCGGTCTATGCCTTCAGGGGAGCCGACATCGAGAACATCCTCGGGTTCGAGCGGGACTTCCCGGACGCCGCGGTCGTGAAGCTCGAGCAGAACTATCGCTCGACGCAGACCATCCTCAACGCGTCGAACGGGGTCATCGCCAACAACCGTCAGCGCAAGGACAAGTTCCTCTGGTCCGAGCTCGGCGAGGGCGATCCGGTCCACGTGCGGGAGCTCGAGGACGAGCACGCCGAGGCGCGGTTCGTGGTGTCTGAGATCGAGCGGCTCGTGGACGAGGGCGCCTCGCGGGACGAGGTCGCGGTCTTCTACCGGACCAACGCTCAGAGCCGTGTGCTCGAGGACATGCTCGTCCGGTACGGGGTCGGCTACCAGGTCATCGGCGGCACCCGCTTCTACGAGCGCGCCGAGATCAAGGACGCCCTGGCCTACCTCACGCTGCTGGTGAACCCGTCGGACACGGTGGCCTTCGGGCGCATCGTGAACTCGCCGCGGCGCGGCATCGGCGCCACCTCGCAGGGGCGGCTCGTGGGATACGCGAACACGGTCGGCGAGCCGATCTGGGACGTGGCCGCCGAGCCGGAGTCCGTGCCGGGCCTCGCCCCGGCCGCCATCAAGGCGGTGGGCCGCTTCATGTCGGTGATGGAGCGCCTTCGCGAGCGCGCCGAGGGCGGCGCGGGCGTTGGGGACCTGCTCGCCGAGACGCTCGAGGAGACCGGCTACACCGAGGCGCTCCAGGCCGAGCGCACCATCGAGGCGCAGGGCCGGCTCGAGAACCTCGAGGAGCTCGTCGGCGTGGCGCGCGAGTACGACGCCACCGCCGAGGAGGGCTCCGTCGAGGAGTTCCTCCAGCAGCTCGCCCTCTTCTCCGAGCAGGACAACCTCCAGGACGAGGCGGGGATCGTCACGCTGATGACGCTCCACAACGCGAAGGGGCTCGAGTTCGGGATCGTCTTCATCATCGGCCTCGAGGACGGCGTGTTCCCGCACATGCGCTCGATCGAGTCGGGCGACCTCGAGGAGGAGCGCCGGCTCGCCTACGTGGGCATCACCCGCGCGAAGCGGCAGCTCTACCTCACGCACGCGCGCACGCGGCTCCTGTTCGGCAACCGCGACTGGAACATGCGCAGCCGCTTCATCGACGAGATCCCGGCGGAGCTCACCGACCGCGAGGAGGACGCTCCCACCGGCCCGGCCGCGGCGGCCACCTGGGGCGGCGGCGCGTCGGCGCCCGAGCCGGGCGGCGGGGTCGCGGCGGGAGTCTCGTTCTCGACCGGAGACGACGTGGTGCACGCGCAGTTCGGCGACGGCGTCGTCGTGGGGGTGGAGCCGGGCGGCCTCGTCGTCGTGCGATTCGCCGCCGACCGCTCTGAGCGCAAGCTCATGGCGGACTACGCGCCGCTGAAGCGCCGGTAGTCTGCCGCCGCCATGGCCCAGATCATCGACGGCAAGGCGGTCGCCGCCAAGGTGCGCGCGGAGGTGAAGGCCGAGGTCGAGCAGCTCGACCGCACGCCCGGCCTCGCCACGATCCTGGTGGGCGACGACCCCGCCTCCGCCGTGTACGTGCGGATGAAGCGCGAGGACTCGGCCGAGGTGGGCATCGAGTCCTTCCACCACGAGCCGGGCGGCGACGTGGCGCCGGAGGAGCTCGCCGAGCTGATCCGCTCGCTGAACGCCGACGACCGGGTCGACGGCATCCTGCTCCAGCTCCCGCTCCCCGGCCACCTCGATCAGGACGAGTTCGTCGGCCTGATCGACCCGGCCAAGGACGTGGACGGCCTCACCACCGCGAACGCCGGCCTGCTGATGCACGGCCGCGGCGAGGCGATCGTGCCCTGCACGCCCGCCGGCGTGATGCGGCTGCTCGAGGAGGCCGGGGTGGAGCTGTCCGGAGCGCGGGCGGTCGTGCTCGGCCGGTCGATCCTGGTCGGGCAAGCCGATGGCCCAGCTCCTGCTCGCGGCGAACGCGACCGTGACCCATTGCCACTCGCGCACCCGCGATCTCGCGGCGGTGTGCCGCGAGGCCGACGTGCTCGTGGCCGCGGTGGGGTCGGCCGGGCTCGTGACCGGCGACATGGTCGGCGAGGGGGCCGTGGTGATCGACGTGGGCACGAACCGCACCGACGACGGCCTCGTGGGCGACGTGGACTTCGAGGCCGCCGCCGAGCGCGCCAGCGCGATTAGCCCGGTGCCTGGCGGCGTCGGGCCGATGACGCGCGCGATGCTGCTCGTGAACACGCTGAAGGCCGCGCGCGCGAGGTACGGCTAACCGCACCTCGATTGGCCGGGCAGCCGCCTTAACCGGCACGCCGCCGGCTGGGAGCATTCAGTCATCCCCGCACGGCGCCCTTCTCCCCCGTAGGCCGCCCGTGCTCTCTGGGCCGCCGTCCCCGGACAACCGCTCCCGGGGACGGCGGCGCCGGTACCTCCCCGCGGCGGTACGCTCCCGCCGCGATGGATCTGCGTCGGTTGCGCACGGGGGAATGGGTCGCCGGGCTCGCGGGCCTCGCGCTGCTCGTCTCGCTGTTCCTGCCCTGGTACGACGGACGGACGGGGTGGCAGTCGCTCGGCCTGCTGGACGTGCTCCTCGCCGTCGTGGGGCTCGCGGCGCTCGCGATCCCGGTCGCCACCGCGGCCTATCGCGTGCCCGCGCTGCCGCTCGCCCTTCAGTCGCTCACCACCCTGATCGGCATCCTCGCCCTCCTGTCGGTGCTCGCCCGGGTGGCCAACCTGCCGGACTGGGCGAGCGATCGTGAGTGGGGACTATGGGTGGCGCTCCTCGCCGCCGTCGGCGTCGTGGCCGGCGGCCTGCTCGCCATGCGCGACGAGCGGCGCTCGCCCGAGGGCCGCCACACGGACCTCAGCGGGGTGCCGGTGGCGGCTCAGCCCGAGATCGAGACGCTCGCGCCGCCGCGTCCCGAGGCCGGCCCGTGACGTTCGCCAGGCTGCGGCTCGTGGACTGGGTCGTGTTCGTGGCCGCGCTCGCCCTCCTCTTCACGACCGCTCCCGACTGGTACAGCACGCAGGCCGGCGAGACGGCCCGCGAGGTCCAGGAGCAGGCGCAGCCCGGGGAGGGCGCGCCGACCGGCCAGGTTCAGGCCGAGGTGGAGGAGGACGCCGGCGCGCTCGCCGAGAGCAAGGAGCGAAACGCGTGGCAGGAGGACGGCGGCATCGACCGTGTGATCCTGGTGGCCCTGCTCCTGACCGCCGCGCTCGGGGTGGCCACCGGATTCCGGAAGGCCGCGGGCCACGAGGGAGCTGGGCTGTACGGGCTCACGGGCCTTGCCGCCTGCATCACCGCGCTGCTCGTGCTCTACCGGATCCTCCAGGAGCCGGGCTTCGACGAGGTCACCGTCGTGAAGATCGGCGCGCCGCTCGCGCTCGGCGTGCTCGGCGTGCTGGCGTTCGCGTGCGCCATGGCCATGCGCGAGCAGCCGGAGGCCGGCACCGAGCCGGCGCCGCCGGCGGAGCCCGGCGCCGAGGTGGCAAACAAATCTCGCGCATAGCAAGAGATTTCGTTGCCACCTAGCGAGGACGGCCGCAAGCTCGGCGGCTGACCCCCGCCTACAATCGCGGGCGATGCTCGACAGGGAACAGGTGCTGCACGTGGCCAAGCTCGCGCGGCTGCGGCTCTCGGACGACGAGGTGGACCGCATGGCCGGGGAGCTGTCGCAGATCCTCGAGCACGTGGAGACGATGAACGAGCTCGACCTCGAGGGGGTCGAGCCGACCTCGCACGTGGTCGACCTCACGAACGTGCTCCGCGAGGACGTTCCGCGCGACGGCCTCGACAAGGAGACCGCCCTCGCGCAGGCGCCCGACGCCGCCGACGGCGGCTTCCGCGTTCCGAGCCCGGGAGCGTCGTGAGCGAGGAGCTGCTGGGCCTCACCGCGGCGGCGCAGGCCGACCGGATCGCCTCGGGCGAGGTCTCCGCGAGCGAGGTGTTCGACTTCTGGCGCGGTCGCGCCGCGGGCGACGACCTGGGCTCGTACCTCTGGGTCGCCGACGAGGCCCCGGAGAACGCCGGCACGCTGCCGCCGATCGCCGTGAAGGACCTCTTCTGCGTCGAGGGAGTGCCGAGCGCGGCCGGCTCGCGCATCCTCGAGGGCTATCGCCCGCCGTACACGGCCACGAGCGTGCGCAACCTCCTGGCGGCGGGCACGACGGTGCTCGGGAAGACGAACCAGGACGAGTTCGCGATGGGCTCGTCGAACGAGAACTCCGGCTTCGGCCCGGTGCAGAACCCGTGGGACCGCACGCGCGTGCCCGGCGGGTCGAGCGGCGGCAGCGCCGCGGCGGTCGCGGCCGGCACGGCGCCCTGGGCGATCGGCACCGACACGGGCGGCTCGATCCGCCAGCCCGCGTCGCTGTGCGGCGTCGTCGGCCTGAAGCCCACCTACGGCGCCGTCAGCCGCTACGGGATGATCGCCTTCGCCTCCTCGCTCGACCAGTGCGGCCCGCTCACCCGCGACGTGACCGACGCCGCGATCCTGCTCCGCCACCTCCAGGGCCGCGACCCGTGCGACTCGACCTCGCTCGGAATCCCCGGCGAGATCCCGCTTCCGACCGCGGAGCGCCTGGACGGACTGAGGTTCGGCGTCTGGGGAATGGAGGAGCCCGGACTCGAGCCCGGCGTGGCGGACGCGGTGAGGGCCACGCTCGCGAAGATCGAGGAGCTGGGCGGCGGGGTCACCGAGATCGACCTGCCGAGCGCGAAGCACGGCATCGCCGCCTACTACGTGATCGCCCCCGCCGAGGCGAGCGCGAACCTCGCCCGCTACGACGGGGTGCGCTACGGCCCGCGCTCGGGCAACGGCGACCTCACCTCGCTCTACGAGCAGACCCGTCACGACGGCTTCGGCGAGGAGGTGCGGCGCCGGATCATGATCGGCACCTACGCGCTCTCCTCGGGCTACTACGAGGCCTACTACGGGACCGCCCAGAAGGTGCGCACCAAGATCGCCCAGGACTTCGCGAAGGCGTTCGAGGACGTGGATTTCGTGGTGAGCCCGACGAGCGCCACGGTTGCCTTCAAGCTCGGCGAGCGGACGCAGGACCCGCTGGCGATGTACCTGTCGGACTACTACACGGTTCCGATGCCGCTGGCGGGGATCCCCGCGATCTCGATCCCGTGCGGGCTGTCGGAGGGATTGCCGGTCGGGTTCCAGATCGCGGGTCCGGCCTTCAGCGAGGCGCGCATCCTCGATGCCGCTCACGCCCTGGAGAAGTCGGTCGCATTCGAGGGTGTGCCGGTCCGATGAACTACGAGCCGGTCATCGGCATCGAGATCCACGTGCAGCTCCGGACGCGGACGAAGATGTTCTGCGGCTGCGCGCTCTCGTTCGGCGAGGAGCCCAACACGCGCGTCTGCCCGATCTGCCTCGGCCATCCCGGCACGCTGCCGGTGACGAACGCCGAGGCGGTGCACTACGCGCTGATGATCGCCATGGCGTTCGAGTGCGAGATCGCGCCGCGGTCGATCTTCCACCGGAAGAACTACTTCTATCCGGACCTGCCGAAGGGCTACCAGATCAGCCAGTACGACATCCCGCTCGGGCGGAACGGACGGCTGGGCGACGTGCGCATCCACCGCGTGCACATGGAGGAGGACGCCGCGAAGCTGATCCACACCGGCTCGTCGGGCCGGATCCACGGCGCCGAGACGAGCGTCGTGGACTTCAACCGCGGCGGCACCCCGCTGGTCGAGATCGTGACCGAGCCCGACCTGCGCTCGCCGGGCGAGGCGGCCGAGTTCGGCCGCGTGCTCCAGGCCACGCTCCGCCGGATGGGCGTCTCCGACGTGAACATGGAGGAGGGGTCGCTGCGGATGGACGCGAACGTGTCGATCCGCCCCGCCGGCACCGCGACGCTCGGGACGAAGACCGAGCTGAAGAACATGAACTCGTTCCGCTTCCTCGAGCGCGGCATCGCGCGCGAGATCGAGCGCCAGGAGCAGATCCTCCGCGACGGCGGCGAGGTCGAGCAGGAGACGCTCCACTACGACCCGCAGTCGGGCGCCATCTCCTCGCTGCGTTCGAAGGAGGAGGCGCACGACTACCGCTACTTCCCGGAGCCGGACCTCGTTCCGGTCGCGCCCACGGAGGAGATGCTCGCGCGTGCCCGCGACGCGCTTCCTGAGCTGCCGTCCGCGCGCGCCGAGCGGCTGGAGAGCGATCTCGGCCTGCCCGCGGAGACCGCTCGCCTGCTGGCGTTCCGCTCCGACTGGGGCGACTTCTTCGAGAGCGCGATCGAGTCGCGTAAGCCGCTCGCGCACAACGTGGCCAACTGGGTCACGAACGAGCTCGCCGCGCGGCTCGGCGACGGCGACCTGGAGGCGACCCGGCTCGAGCCCGCGGCGTTCGCCGAGCTGGTCGAGCTGGTGGCGGAGAAGAAGATCTCAGCCAGCGCCGGCCGCGAGGTGCTGGACGCGCTGATCGAGGAGGGCGGCGAGCCCGCCGCGATCGTCGAGGCGAAGGGACTCGGGCGCGCCGAGAGCGGCGAGCTCGAGCAGATCGTGGACCGCGCGATCGCCGACAACCCCGACGCGGTCGAGAAGATCCGCGCCGGGAAGGGTCAGGCCGTCGGCGCGATCGTCGGCGCGGTGATGCGCGAGACGAAGGGCCGCGCCGACGGCGGCGAGGTCCAGCGGATGATCAGCGAGCGGATCGGCGCCTAGCGGCGCCGGCGCCCGCCACGCTTGCGGCTGTCAGCGCCGCCGCTCAGCAGGCCGCTCACGAAGCCGCCCGCCTGCGAGACGA
The DNA here is from genome assembly GCA_963741455.1 of uncultured Thermoleophilaceae bacterium. GTDB lineage: Bacteria > Actinomycetota > Thermoleophilia > Solirubrobacterales > Thermoleophilaceae > JACVRW01. The sequence continues at coordinate 3,525 of CAVUIF010000002.1, read as the reverse complement.
GGTTCGACCGGCCCGATCCGCTCGATCCGCGCGACCCGCGCGATCCGCGCCCCCGGCTGCCGGCGACCCCGGTGAGCGTGTTGCGAACGGTGTCGATCAGCGCTCCGGAGCCGGATGTGCGCCTGCTGCCGCTGCGATAGGAGCGAGTTCTCTTGGTATTGGCCATGACGATCCGCTACCCGGAAATCGGAGGCGTATCCTGAATCCATGGCACGACTCATTCGCATGGATGGGACGGGGCACACCACGCTCGCCGAGTGGTCTGCCGAGGATGACGCGGCGTTCGAGGCGGCCGTGCGCGAGTTCGCCGGGCAGCAGGAGCTCGGCTACATCGGCACTGTCCCGGACGGGCCCGGGAAGGCGACGCACGTGCGCGAGCTGCCGCGTGAAGCCGACATGGTGATCCTCCGGCGGCCCATTGCAGGCGGCTAGCTCCAGCCTTCCCGAGCTGGGCGCCGTCCCGTGGCGCCAGCCGACCGACGCGGCATGGCTGCGCCGGTGGGGACGCGTGTGGCACGCCTGGACGCTGCTCTACACGGTCCCGTTCATCGCCGCCGCGGCCGGCATGGTCTGGCTCGAGCCGCTCGCCGCTCCCGTGGCGCTGGCGGCGCTGGCCCACGCCTGGATCATCCCGGAGCTGTACGCCTTCAGGGGCGCCAGCACGGTGCGCCCGAAGTCGCGCGGCGCCGCGCCCGGCGAGCCCGTGGCCCAGGGACTGCTCGGCGACCTCCTCGGCCACGAAGCCCGCGAGCTCCAGCGCTTCACCGGGCTCGCCCTCGAGCGCGGCGAGCTCGGCGTCTGGCTGATCGGCGAGGGCGGCGCTCTGCTCGTGACCCCGGGCGGCCGCCGCGTGCACGCCTTCTGCGTCGGCGTGACCGACCCCGAGCTGCCGCCGTCCGACCGCGTCGCGCACCTGCTGCTCGCCCTGCGCGTGGACGAGGTCGGCTTCGCCACCGTGGCCAACCACGCCTTCGCGGGCGCTCCGTGGCGGGTGCGCCGGCGCCTGCCGAGCGCGATGCGCCCGGCCCTGGACGCGGCCCGGCGATCCGCAGGGTAGGGTCGCCCCCCGTGGCCACCGACGTCGTGATCGCAGGCGGCGGGTTCGGCGGGCTCTACGCGGCGCGCCGGCTCGAGCGGCGGCTGCCGCGCCACAGCGCGCGCATCAGGGTCGTCTCCGACGTGAACTTCCTGCTCTACACCCCGCTGCTGCCGGGTGCGGCGGCCGGGACGCTCGAGCCGCGCCACGTGGTCGTGCCCATCAGGGAGGAGCTCGAATGGGCTGAGCTCGAGCTGGGCCGCGTGACCGGCGCCGACCCCGCGCTCAACGAGGTCTACGTCCGCACGCTCGACGAGCGCGACGAGACGATCCGCTACGACCACCTGATCGTCGCGATCGGGGCGGTGTCGCGCGTGCTCCCGATCCCGGGTCTGGCCGAGCACGCACTCGCCTTCAAGACGCTGGCCGACGCGATCGCCGTGCGGAACCGAACGCTGCTGAATCTCGAGATCGCCGAGTCGCTGCCCGACGACGAGAGCCGGCGCCAGTACCTCACGTTCGTGTTCGTCGGCGCCGGCTACGCCGGTGTGGAGGGCTTCGCGGAGCTCCAGGACTACGTGGCGGACACGCTCGACAGCTATCCGCGCTGCCGCATGGCGGGCACGCGCTGGGTGATAGTCGAGGCGCGCGACCGCATCATGGGCGAGATTCCGGAGAGCCTCGCCGAGGTCGCCTCGCGCGAGTTGCGCAGGCGCGGCATGGAGATCCGCACCGGCACGACGCTCGAGAGCATGGACGAGCGCAGCGTGAGGCTCTCGACCGGCGAGCGCCTCGCCACGCGCCTGCTCTGCTGGACGGCCGGCGTCCAGCCCCCGCCGGTCGCCCGCCAGCTCGGCCTGCCGCTGACGCAGGCGGGCCGGATCGAGACGGACGCGGCGATGCGCGTGCCGGGTCACCACAACGTGTGGGCGATCGGCGACGCCGCGGCCGTGCCGGACCCGGCGAAGGGCCGGAAGGCGCCCTCGCCACAGACCTGCCAGCACGCGATCCGGCAGGGGCGCGTGGTCGGGAGCAACGTCGCGGGCACGATCGCGGGCAAGAAGCCGCGCCCGTTCCGCTACCGCACGCTCGGCGTGTTCGTGGACATGGGCCAGCACAAGGCGGTGGCCACGGTGCTCGGGATCCCGCTGCGCGGCTTCGTCGCATGGTTCGCCGCGCGCAGCTACCACCTGGCGATGATGCCGGGCGTGGCCCGGCGCGTGCGGCTGGCGATCGACTGGGCCGTCGGGCTCGTGTTCGGCCGCGCGTCCGCCGAGCTCGGGACGCTCGGCCATCCGCCCTCGCTGGGGGACTATCTCGAGGAGATGCCGCAGCCCGACGAGGCGCCCGGGCAGTGAGCGAGCTCACCTTCCGGGAGGGGCGCGCGAGCGACCTCGAGGCCGTGTACGAGCTGGGCGAGACGGCGTGGGACGAGTCGCGCCGGGCGCGCGGCCTGATCGAGGAGGCCCGCTCCGGCGACGAGCTGCGCGGCGGCTGGTCGCGAGACCGGCCGCTCGTGGAGTTCATCACGGCCCAGCCGGGGTGCTTCCTCGTCTGCGAGCTGGAGGACGAGGTGGTGGGCTATGTGGTGGTGGCCCGCTTCGGGGGGATGGACGAGATGGCCGAGCTGTGGGTCGCGCCCGAGCACGCGGGGCGTGGAGTGAGCCGCGGCCTCCTCGAGCGCTGCTGGCCGGAGTCCCCCACGCGGGAGCTTGCGCGGCTCGTGGTGGCGGTGGGGAGGCCCGCGGACCTGACTCTCTTCACCGAGTTCGGCGTGATGCCGGTGACCGGCCACTGGCACATGCGCCACCGCGTGGACGAGTACCTGGAGCACCGCGCGCTCGAGCTGGACTCGACCGACCCGGACGTGCACGTGCTCACCGCCGAGCGGGCGGTGGAGGAGTGGAAGCGGCTCGAGCCGGGCGCGATCTCTCACGAGCGGCCCGCGCTGCACGAGTTCTTCGGCCGCACGCGGAACTGCCTGGCGACGGTGGACGACGACGGCCGGGCGACCGCGCTCTGCTGGGTGAGCAACCACGGCGAGATCGGCCCGGGGGTGGGAAACGGCCCAGAGGACCTCGTGCCCGTGGTGCTCGCGGCGCTCGACCGGGTGGCGAAGATGCAGGAGCCGGAGACGTTCGGGGTCTACTGCACGACGGCGTCCTGGTGGCTGATGGACAGACTGCGGCGGCTCGGCTTCAAGGTGTACTGGCCGGCCTGGGTCATGTCCTCGGTGCCGCTGCCCGGCCTCGACCGCTACCTGCCCACGCGCCCCGTCCGTTTGCTGTAGCCCCGCCTCCTAGAATCATTGTCATGGGACAACTGGCCTCTGATGCAGCACGCAAGCTGCTTGCGGTGGCGGTCCTGGTGGTTGCCGCGTACGTCCTCTTCAAGCTGGTGCTCGGGTTCGTCGCGGCCATCGCCTGGATCGTCGTGGCGGTGGTGGCGGTGATCGCCGTCGTCTGGGCGCTCCGCGTGCTTTGACGTTC
>CAVUIF010000001.1:0-27243 GCA_963741455.1 uncultured Thermoleophilaceae bacterium | reverse complement strand
GCCCACCCCAGCCGCTCCCGCACCGCCCGCGGCATCGCCGCCACGATCAAGTCATACGAGTCCTCCACCATGTCCCGCACCATCGCGTCGGGCAACGAGCCGTCGCACAGCACCGTGTTCCAGTGGCGCTTGTTCAGGTGGTAGCCGGGCGCGATCGAGTCGGGGTACGAGCCCCGCAACGACTCCGCCAGCTCCGGCTCGCACTTCAGCGACACCCGAAGCGGAGACGACCCCAAAGCGCTGATCGCGAACAGCTTCTTCTCCACCTTGAACACCGAGTGTCTCGGGCCCGAAGGGGAAGTCCTCGTAGGCGCCCGGGAACGAGAGGCAGAGCTTCCGTAAAGCGCGCGGCGTCACGGCGGAGCCGATCGTAGCCGCACTACTCTCGCCTCATGGACTCCCGGTGGCCGGCCATCAGGCGCATGGTCATCTATGGCGCTGTCGTCGGGATCGCCTTCGCCGTTCTCGTCGCAACCGGCAACCTGCCGAGCTCGGAAGAGGCGCACGACTTCGTCGACGGGCTCGGTCCGTTCGCGGCGGTGCTGTTCGTCCCGCTCTTCGTCGCCGTCAACTTCCTCATCACCTGGCCGATCCTCGCCGGCGCGGCCGGGCCTTCTGTTCGGCACGGCGCTCGGCACGCCGCTCGTCGCTGATCGGCGTCACGCTGCGCGAGCCTCGCTCAGATGGCCGTCGCACGGAAGCTCGCCGGCGATCACAAGGGCCGCTTCCTTCCGCAGCGCACCCGGCGCCTCGAGAACTTCCTCACCGAGAACGGCGCCGTCGCCGTCATGGAGTCGCGCATCGTGCCGCTGCTCCCGTGGGGCGTCGTCAACTACAGCGCCGGGCGTCACGCACCTCGCCTACAAGGCCATGGCGATCGGCACGCTCGATCGGCGCCGGCCCCAAGGTCTTCGCCTACACCGCCCTCGGCGGCAGCCTCGACGACCTCACTTCGCCGGAGGCGCTGACCGCTATCGGGCTGCTGGTGATCCTTGGGCTGGCAGGCGCTCTGTTCGTCGGCCGCCGAACAGGCGTGATCCCGTCGCGGCGTGCAGCAGGAGGAACGCCCCCACCAGCATCACCACGTCGCCAACGCTGAACACGTTGGAGGCGGGCCAGCTCGCGGGGATGGCGAAGACGTCGCCGAGGAAGGCGAGGTTTGCGTCGGTGACGGCGTCGGAGTTCGTGAACGAGCCGTCCCGCTCGTCGAGCCCGGCGGTCTCGAGTGCCGACCGCGACGCCGGCATCACCCCGTCGTTCGCGGCGATCGCGATCAGGTTCAGCACGCCGCCAAGCGCGACCACCCACAGGAACCGAACCTGCCGCAGATTTGCAATAACGCATGCACCTGCGAGCGCGTAGGTGGCCAGATGAAGAGCCCGGTGCCAGCCCGTGTCGCCGTCCGGCACGACGGCGAGCAGAACGCACCTGGATGGCCACGGCCAGCACCGCGAGCCACACCCAGCGGAGCCTCAAGTCCTCAAGCCTGCTCAGCCTTCCTCCTGCCACCGGGACGGTGAGGACGAGCAGGAGGAAGGCCAGAGCGAGGGTCATTAGGGGCGGGAGGGTTAGTCCGTCATTCGGCCGTATTTAGCCATTTGGTGAGCGAAAAGCGCTCGTCTGGACGAACGTCCATCGAACAAACGTCCACCCGTTCGGTCCGGGCTGAAATCTAACTTGCAGATCGGCCGAGAAGATAAGGCAGAGCCGGTAACCCTCCGGCCCGCCCCCGACCTCGAGGAGGCATGATGCCCTCGAAGCTCCGTCGTACGTCCGCTGACCGCCAAGGCGAAGGCCTACTCGCTCCGCCGCGTCGCTCGTGTCTTGCTCGTGGTGCTGGAAGCACTCGGAGCGCCCCGTAAGCTGTAAAGGCTCCGGGACGTACAGTTGGGCCGCTCGTAAGAGCGGCGACGGACGGCCCAGGACCGGGGCGCATTTGTGGTCTCGCCGCGACTCGCCCCGGTGCCTGGCTCTCTCAGAACCTTCACGCTCTACCTCCGGCTCGTCAGCGCCGCCGGGCTCGTCGCGCTGCTCGCCCTCGGGGTCTTCGGGACCGGCGAACTTCGGCCCCCTGACCTCGAGTTCTGGCTCCTCGCCGCGCTCGTCCTGCTCGGCGAGCTCTTCCCGATCCAGGTGCACGGCCAGGTCGGCGAGGAGACCTTCTCCACGCCGTTCGCCTTCGCGCTCCTCCTCGTCTACGGAATCGCCGGAGGTGGTGGCGGTGCAGGTCGGCGCCATCGCTCGTCGCCGACCTGATCGACCGCCGCGCCGCGGACCGCATCTCTTCAACCTCGCCCAGCTCGCGATCTCCTGGATCGTGGCCGGCCTCGCGCTCTCCGCGATGGGCGGCACCGGCCTCGTCTCGGGCGACGACCTCCAGGCCTCCGACCTGCCCGCGATCGCGGTCGTCGGCCGATCGTCTTCTTCGCCGCGAACTCCACGCTCGTCCGCACGGCCGAGGCGCTCCTCACCGCACACGCCGATCGAGAAGCACCTGACGGCCGACCTCCTCTTCCGGGGCTGGTCGACCGCCACGCTGTTCGCGCTCGGCCTCCCGGTCGCGATCATCGCCGAGGCACTGGCTCTACCTCGTGCCCGCTGCTCGCGCTCCCGATGGCCGCGGTGCACCGCGCCTCGAAGCAGGCGTCCGAGATGGAGCACCTCGCGCTCCACGACTCGCTCACCGAGCTCCCCAACCGCGCGCTGCTCGTCCAGGAGACCGCGCGCGCGCTGAAGCGCGCCGGTGCGACCAGAGACCGCCCTGCTCGTGCGTCGACCTCGACCGCTTCCGCGACGTGAACGACACGCTCGGCCGCGCCCAGGGCGACGCCGTGCTCAGTGGAGGTCGCGCGCGGCTCAAGCGCTCGGTCCGCTCCACCGACCTGGTCGCGCGCGTCGAGGGTGACCGCTTCGGGGTCCTGCTTCCGCGGCCTCAGCGAACGGCGACGCCGCCGGCGCCGCCGAGAAGATCCTCGCCGCGCTCAGCCGGCAGCTCGACGTGGCGGGCGCGGCGCTGAGCGTCGACGCCACCGTCGGCGATCGCCTGCGCGCCCGAGCCACGCCCAGGACGCCGAGCTGCTCCTCCAGCGCGCCGAGGCCGCGATGTACCGCGCGAAGCGGCTCCAGTCGCGGCTGCGGCTTCTTCACTCGCCGAGCTCGAGGACGAGGCGCCGCGGCGGCTCATCCTCGTGACGGCGCTCAAGCGCGCCATCGACGTCCGCTCGATCACGATGCACTACCAGCCGAAGGTCGAGCTGGCGCGCGGCCGCGTCGTCGGCGTCGAGGCGCTCGCGCGCTGGACCGACCCGGTCGTCGGGCCGGTCGCTGCCCGAGCACCTTCGTGCCGCTCGCCGAGCGCACCGGCCTCGCCGAGCCGCTCACCGAGCTCGCGCTCGAGATCGCCGCCACCGACTGCCGGCGCTGGCAGGACGACGGCTGCTTCACGCCCGGTCGCCGTGAACGTGCCGGCCGCGCGTGCTGCTCGACCCGGCCTTCCCGCGACCACGTCGAGGCCAAGCGGCGCGCCATGCGGCCTCGACCGGGCTCGCTCGAGATCGAGATCACGGAGAGCACGCTGATGGGCGACCACGACCAGGCGCGCGAGGCGCTCACGCGCCTGCGCGAGATCGGCGTGCGCACCTCGATCGACGACTTCGGCACCGGCTACTCGTCGCTCTCCTACCTGCGCGAGCTGCCCGTGCACGCGCTGAAGATCGACCGCTCCTTCATCACCGACCTGCTGAACGAGCCCGAGTCGGAGGCGATCGTCCGCTCGATCATCGAGCTGGCGCGCAACCTGCGGCTCGAGACGGTGGCCGAGGGTGTCGAGGACGAGCGCGTCTGCGACCGGCTCATCAGCCTCGGCTGCGACTACGCGCAGGGCTTCGCGCTCGCGCGTCCCATGCCCGCGGACGCGATGCTCCGCTGGCTCCGCGCGCACGTGCCGGTCGACTGACGCGATGTCCTACTTCACGGCCGTGAGGCTCTACAGCCTTGCCGAGGTGTGCGTCTTCGCGGCGCTGCTCGTGGTCGCCATCGGCGGCCTGGGCGAGGACGCCGAGCTGATCCTCGGCTGGACGCACGGCATCGGCTGGATCGTGCTGTGCCTGCTCGTGGCCTACGGCTGCAAGCGGCAGGGTGTTCCCGTGGCCGCTGCTCGCGGCGACGGTCTCGCCGCTCGGGCCGGTCGGCTCCACGGCCGGGCATCGAGTACCTCGCGTGGAGGAAGCGGAGCGAGCGCTAGCCGCGCGGGCGCCGGCGCCCGGACCACAGCGAGCGGTCCTCGAGCTCGCGCGCGCGGCGGGCCCGCTCGGGGCTGCCGGCCGGGAGCTTCTCGACGTTCTGCTCGAGGCTGAGGCTGAGCTCGTGAAGTAGTTGTGCGCCAGTCATGCGTACCACTATGCAGGCGGGTGATAAAGCACGTCTAAGGAAGGGCCTCGATAGGCGCGGCCCACGAAACCAGGGGAGACCACGATGCCGAAGCATGGGGAACAACGAGCCGGCTCTCGCTCGTCCGCCCGTCGTCAGCCAGGACGAGTGGGACGCGGCGCGGACGACCCTGCTCGAGCGCGAGCAGGCCGTTGCCGCCGCGATGCACGAGCTCGGCGCCGCACGGAAGCGCATGCCGATGGTGCGGGTGGAGCACGACTACGCGTTCGAGGGTCCTGACGGGCGGCGGTCACTGCCCGAGCTGTTCGACGGGCGCAGCCAGCTGATCCTCTACCGGTTCTTCTTCGAGGAGGGTGTCGGCGGTTGGCCCGACGCCGGGTGCGTCGGCTGCTCGTCCGTCGCCGACGGCATCCCCGAGCTCGGCCTCCTGCATGCTCGCGACATCACCTTCGCGATGGCATCGCCCGCGCCTCAGGCGAACCTCCGCCGCTACGCCGAGCGCATGGGTTGGACGCACGTGCCCTGGTACACGATCCGCAGCGAGCGCTTCTCGGCTGACTTCGGGGTCGACGAGTGGTTCGGCTTCAACGTCTTCCTGCGCGACGGCGACGACGTCTACCGCACCTACTTCCTGCAGCACGGAGCGATGGTCCAATGGATCGGCAGCCTCTGGAGCCTGTGGTCCCTGACGCCCTATGGCGCGCAGCACGACGACGAGGACCTGCCCGAGGGCTGGCCGCGCGCCCCGGGGTCGTTCTGGTTCCGCCGCCACGACGAGTTCGACGATCCGCCGCCGTCGGCCCGCCGGGCCTAGCTAAGACCTCTTCGCCCGCCGCTCGCGGCGGCGCTCCACGTAGCGCTCGATCTTCGTGTGCGTGCCGCACTCCTCCATCGAGCACCAGCGGCGGCTGCGGTTCTTGGTCGTGTCGAGGAAGAGCCAGCGGCACCGCCCGCAGCCCTTCAGGCGGTCGAGCGGGCCGTCCGTGAGGAGCTCGAGCGCCGTATGGGCGACCGGCCAGAGCGGCGCCTCGAGCTCGTCGGCGTGCTCCCAGCTCCACCTGTAGCCGCCGTTCCCGCCGTCCGGGACGAGCCGCGCCCGCGCGAGCGCATCGGCGCCGCGGCGCGCCAGCTCCTCGAGCGCGTCGGGAGGTGAGGCGCCGCCCTCCGCCAGCGGCCGGAAGGCCGAGTCCACCAGGGCGCGGGTGTCGAAGGCGAGCGCGAGCGCCGCGGCGGCCTCCCGCGGGTGCTCCTTCGCGCGGCGTCGCAACCGCCGCGCCTGCCGCTCCGAGACCGTGCCGGCCTGGAGCCCGTAGTCGACGACGTCGTCGTACTCGTGCATCAGCTCGTCCTCGGGCAGCACCGGCTGCCCGAGGAGCCCGCCCACGGTGTTCACGAGGTCCAGCGCGGGGTGGCCGCCCGCCAGGTCCGTCTGTGAGATGAGTCTCGTTTCCACCAAATCGTAGTTTACCCGCAACAGAAATCGGTTACCATCTAAATACGGATCACCCGAAACAAGAGGAGCCGCATCGCATGCTGTCGCCGGTAATCGCACTCATCCACGGAAGCAACGCCGCAAAGGACCTCGCCCAGTCCGCGCTGCCGGACGCCCGGGTTACGAACGAGCTCGCCCACCGAGTTCGGCGAGCGGAGCGCCGGGTAGCCTGACCCGTGCTTGTTTCCGCTCAACCTCCCGAACGCGCTCACGCTCACCCGGATCCTCCTGGTTCCGGTGCTCGTGGTCGCGCTCACGGTGGAGACCGCGGGCGGTGAGACGATCGCCGCGATCGTCTTCGTCATCGCCGCCCTGACCGACGGGCTCGACGGCTACATCGCCCGCACGCGCCAGTCGGTCACCACGTTCGGCAAGGTGATGGACCCGGTGGCCGACAAGCTGATGATCGCCGCGGCGCTCATCAGCCTCGTGAGCCTCGAGCGGCTCGCCGCGTGGGTCGCGATGGTGATCATCGCGCGCGAGTTCGCGGTGAGCGGGCTGCGGATCGCGGCCGGCCAGCAGGGCGTCGTGATCCCGGCCAGCGGGCTCGGCAAGGTGAAGACGATCGTGCAGGTGGCGGCGGTGCTCGCGCTGATCGCGGCGCCCGACCACAACGAGGCGTGGGTCCAGGGGCTCGTCTACGCGATGGTCGCGATCACGGTCGCGAGCGGGGCGGACTACTTCCTCAACTTCCGGCGCCGCCTCGACGAGGCGTCACGCGAGCGGCGCGCGGCTTCCTAGCTTCGCGCGGCGGCCGCGGTGAGCCGCTCGACGAGCTCGTCGCGGCTCGTTCCGCGCAGGTACAGCGCGCGGTCGAACAGCTTGCCGTAGACCTCGAACACCGCGAACAGGATGTCCGCCGTGCCGACGCTCTCGGCGTCGCGCGCCGGCCGCGAACTCCGTGGCCTTGTGCGGTCACGTCGTCGAGCACGTCCGGGCCCATGTTGGGCGTGCCGTGCCCGGCGGAGTGGTCGTGCTCCGTGCCGGTCATCAGCGGGGCCTCGCCCACGCCGAGCGCCTGAAGCGTCGATCCCACCTGTCCGTGCAGCCGCATGGCCCTGAGCCAGCGCTCCGCTTCGTCTTCAGCTGAATGGGCGAAAGGAATGGCCGTGCCCGCAAGCGCCACCACCAGGGCGGCGTCCTGCGACAGAGGGATATGACGGCCGTGAGTCAAGGGACTTGCCTCCGTGCTTATGCCGAGTACACGGGTTCCATCGGCGGAATACCAAAATCCCTTGACCCCTGGAAGGGGCTGCACGGACTTGCACGGACTTGGTTCAGCCTGATTCGAGCCACTCGCGCATAGTCACGTGGCGCTCGGCCCGCTCTCCCGCTGCGATTTCGCGGGCGAGCTCGCCCAGCAGACCGTGGCGCTCGGCGACGACGTTGTGTTTGTGGATCGTCTCCAGGTTCTCCTGGCGCGCCGAGATGAATGCAGTCTCACCGAGCGAGTCGAACCGCTCGGTCGCCTTGCGGACCATCTCGCGCACGCAGTCCTCCACGAAGCGCGGCTGCATGTGGGCCTTCTCGACCACCTCGACCTCGTCCGGGCGCTTCATCAGCTCGTAGATCTCGGAGCTCATCGAGCTCTCGACGATCTCGAGCAGCGTGGCGGCCTCGATGGCGTCGTCGCAGCCCTCGGGGCAGCCGATGTGGAGCGTGCCGATGCCGCGCTGGTTGTGCGTCGCCACCGGGACGGACTCGAACACGCGCGCGATCTCGTCGTCGGTGAAGCCCTCCGCCCGCAGGCGCTCCTCCGAGCGCTCCATCACGAGCTCCTGCGCGCACGGGCAGGCGGTCATCCCCTGGGCCTCGACGCCGACGAGCCGGCGGGTGCCCCCGGCGCTCGCCACCGCCGAGCCGAACAGCGTGTAGATCTCCTGCGTGCGCGAGCCGGAGGCGGGCGCGGCCTTGTGCTCGGGATAGCGGGCGGCGATCGTGACCTCGGCGCGCGCGCCGTCCTGGCGGTCGCGCACGAGCTCGGCGATGTGGGCGGCGAGCGTCTCCGCCTTGAACGCCTCGCCGAGCACGACCTGGTCGATCGCCTCGTTCACGACCTCCTCGAAGCGCGACATGTGCGCGCCCTTCTGCTCCGGCCCGAGGTCGACGAAGCACTCGAGCTCCGCGTAGAAGAGCTGCTCGGTTCCGTTCGAGCGAATCCGGATGACCTTCTCCACGCCGGTCACGCCGACGCGCGAGAGGCTCAGGTGTGTCGAGGGCCGACGCGCCTGGACGTCGCTGCCGAGCAGGGATTCACGGGCGGTCATTGGACGTAATGACGATACTCGTGCAAGCCGCGAGGCAAATCGCACAAGTCCGTGTACCATGGCCGAGTCGGCTGAAAGCCTTGGCCTTGCCCCCAACGGCCAGCCCCCAGCGGTCTCAACCGCAGTCCAAACAACTCAGTGTGTCGTCCTTGACCGCCCCCCGCGGGCCACGCCGTGCGATTGGAGTGAGGGTTGACGGAGAAGCACGAGGCCGCTGTTGCACTATTGGAGGAGCCCGCTGACGCGCGCTTCATGGATGTCGAGGAGCTGCGCGGGCTCGCCGGCGAGGGACGCGAACGCGGGTACCTGACGTTCGAGGAGATCGCGGCGTGCCTCGAGGAGGTCGAGGTCACGAAGGAGCAGATCTCGGAGTTCCGGGCGCACCTCGTGGACACGGGCGTGGACATCGTCTCCCAGGACGGGCGTCCTCATCCGGCCGGCGTGCCGGAGTCGCCACCGCGTTCACCCGACGGGGCGCCGGCGTCGAAGAAGCCCGAGATCGACCTCACGGTCGAGCCGTCTCTGGATTCGCTTCGGCTCTACCTGCGCTCGATCGGGCGCGTCGACCTGCTGACCGCCGACCAGGAGGTTGCTCTGGCGCGGCGCATCGAGCGCGGCGACATGTCGGCCAAGCAGCAGATGATCGAGGCGAACCTGCGGCTGGTGGTGTCGATCGCCAAGGGCTACCTCGGGCGCGGGCTCTCGTTCCTGGACCTGATCCAGGAGGGGTCGCTCGGACTGATCCGCGCGGTCGAGAAGTTCGACTACCGGCGCGGCTACAAGTTCTCGACGTACGCGACCTGGTGGATCCGCCAGGCGGTGACGCGGGCGATCGCCGACAAGGCGCGCACGATCCGCATCCCCGTGCACATGGTGGAGAAGCTGAACAAGGTCGTGCACGTGGAGCGCCAGCTCGTCCAGGAGTTCGGCCGCGAGCCGACTCCGGAGGAGATCGCCATCGAGCTCCAGTGGACCGCGCGCGAGGTGAAGGACATCCTGCGGATCGCGCAGCTGCCGGTTTCCCTGGAGAAGCCGATCGGCGAGGAGGAGGACTCGGAGCTCGGCGACTTCGTCGAGGACGACACGGCCGAGTCGCCCTTCGAGCAGGCGAGCGAGAACCTGCGCCGCGAGAACGTGCGGCGGGCGCTCGACGCGCTGCCGCCGCGCGAGCGCGAGGTGATCGAGATGCGCTACGGCCTGCGCGGCCAGAAGGCGCGGACGCTCGAGGAGGTCGGCCGCGCGTTCGGAGTCACGCGCGAGCGGATCCGGCAGATCGAGAACAACACGCTGAAGAAGCTGGAGGGGCTTCCCGAGGCGCAGCGCCTCAGGGACGCGTCATGAACCACATCGCGCGAGCCGCGGGGAGCCGGCGCCGTGCCGGTCTCCTCGTAGCCGTTGCTCGCGTAGTACGGAACGTTCGCCGGATTCGCGGTGTCGAGGTAGACGGGCGCCGTCGGCGTCCTCATGCACGCGCGCGAGGAGAGCGCGCCCGACCCCGCCGCGCTGGTTGGCTCGGGTCGACGGCGAGGAACCACAGGTAGACGTGCTCCTCGTGCGGATGCCCCTTCTCCTGGATCGCGGAGAGCCGAAGCGCCCTGGCCAGCGGAGCCGGCCCCGCGACGAGGAAGGCGGGGAGGAACCGGAGCATGCGTGCTGACCTCCGGCGGCGGATAGAGGCCCGGCGGCGAACGTGGCGGCGATGCCGACGAGCCGGCCGCCGTCGAACGCGCCGTAGATGGGCTTCCCATGACGGTGGATGACGTCGAGCGCGGCGCGATGAAAGCGCTTGAGGAGCTTGTACCGGCGCGCCGGCCGATCCGGCCCGACGGCAAGCCAGCCGGGATCGTCGATGAAGGCGTCGGCGAGCAGCACAGCGGCGGCGTCGTACTCGCTCGGCTCGAGGGGGCGAATTTCCACGCGGGAGATCTTCTCCTAAGCGGATGCTTGCGCCGCGCATACAAGGAGATTTCGGAGAGCTGTCAGCGATCGCCTGGCTGACGACACTCGGGGTACACGGTCTTCAAGCCGCTCTTTCACAGCCCTCATTGCGACCTCGTAGCGGATCTTGGCGACCGGCTCGTCCGCGTTGAGGTGAAGACCACGACCCAATCTCGAAAAGACCGCTGGGATGTGTCGGTCTGCACTCGGGGAGGCAACCAGAGTTGGAACGGGCTTACGAAGTGCCTCGATCCTGAGAAGTGCGACTTCCTATTCGTCCTCGTCCGAGACGGCAGGCGCTGGTTCATTCCTTCGTCGCACTTCGGTGGCGGCCGGCAGCTGGTGTTGGGCGGCCCGAAGTACGCCGAGTTCGAGGTCGAGCCGGGCGATCCGATCCCGGAGGCACGAGTCGCCGGACCCCCTCTACAATCGGCGGCTGCCTACCGCCCGGGGGGATGTCCGAGCGGCCAAAGGAGTGGCGCTGTAAACGCCATGGCTCTGCCTACGCAGGTTCGAATCCTGCTCCCCCCACTAAGCCCGTAAGCTGACCGCAGCGCCGACGTAGCTCAGCTGGTAGAGCACCTCCATGGTAAGGAGGGGGTCAGGGGTTCGAGTCCCCTCGTCGGCTCTCAAAGAAGCCTGCTAACGCAGGCTTTCTTGTTCGGTTCGAACGTCGTGCGTCCCCAATCTGGGGCCGTGGCGGGATATCGAGACCCGTGTTAGCGTCGATCGCGAGGGCCTGGCCCTCGACTCAGGGCCGTTCAGGACGGATCCGCACGAGCGCCCACAAAACGCACGACGCACCGCCGAGGGATTGGCGCTGCCTCGAAACCCCACTCCCCGTAGACCCCTGGAGGTCAACTTGAACCAGCTCTCTCCCAAGGAGGCGGTGCGGCCTGGCCTCATCGCCGTGGTCGCCGCCGCGCTCATTGCGCTGGGCGCGGCCGGCTCGGCAGCGGCCGCCACGCCAGCACCGTTCTTCAACGGTTTTGAGACCGATACGAACGGCTGGGAAGGCAACATCACCCGTGTTGCCTCTGGTACCAATGGCATCAACTCGGCGTCTGGCTCGTTCCACGCCGAGGCCGCCGACAACTCGGTGTTCACGAGGTGGGGCGGCTATACGAACGAGTTCCCGGCGAACGGCTACACCACTGCGGTCGACATCTACCTCGATCCCGCGAGTGGGGAGGCCAACGACACGCGCTTCGACTGGACGTCGGCGATCAACACGCCGGCAGGCACCGCACAGGCGCGACTTCGCCTTCAACGGCGGCTACTACGACGACGCCACTGGCCCCGGGGCGGGCGACTCCCGCTTCGTGTTCAGCGCCAGCAACAACACCGGGCGGGCCAACTCGTTCCCGAAGAACCCCGGGCGTGACCCGATCGCGATCTCGGCTGCCGGCTGGTACACGTTCCAGCACCATTTCTACAACAACGGGAGCGGCGTGCTGGCGGTCGACCTGAGCATCCTCGATGCCGGCGGCGCCGTCCTGAAGACGTGGACGCTGAGCGACTCGAGCGACGTCATCGGCGTCACGGTCGGCGGCAACCGCTACGGCTGGTTCGCCACGAACGAGTTCTCGTTCCTCGCGATCGACAACAGCCGGCTGGATGTGCCGGTCGGTCCCCCGACCAGCGCCGATCAGTGCAAGAAGGGCGGCTGGGAGCAGTTCAACACGCCCCGGACGTTCAAGAACCAGGGCGACTGCGTCAGCTTCGTCCGAAACGGCAAGTAGGCAGCAGGTTCAGCCGGATCGGTCGAGAGGGCCCGCCGCGAGGCGGGCCCTCTCGCCTTTCCTCGGCCGGCTTCAGGCCAGGCCGCGCACGGCGCATGCCGTCGCGCTCAGCGTGAACGGGCCGGTCGGTTCTCCCAGGCCCTCGAAGAGCCCCTTGCGCACCTGCTCGCGCTGCTCCGGCTCGAGCTTCGCCAGGTACGCGCCGGCGGGGCCCACTCCGTAGGTGAACGGCTCCCACAGGTCGTCGAAGCCGGTGTAGCTCGTCGAGACGCGCAGGTGGTCCGATTCCACGTCGGAGAGTCCGACGCGCCGCCAGAGCTCGTCCAGCTCCTCCGCGCTCCGGTAGCGCATGGTGCTTCCTTCGTCCGGCGCGCCCGAGTCGAGCCGGCGCGCCGCGTCCCAGAAGCCGCGCAGCATCTCCATGTCCTCGCCGTAGGACCACGTGCACGCCGCGACGACGCCGCCCGGGCGCACCACCCGGCGCATCTCCGAGACGCCCGCGTCGGCGTCGCGCATGAAGTTCACGACGAGCTGGGAGAGCGCGGCGTCGAACCGGTCGTCCTCCCACGGGAGCTCCTCGGCGGCCGCCAGCCGCACGTCCGCGCTCGGCGCCCGCTCGGTGGCGGCGGCCACGAACGGCTCCGACGGGTCGGCCGCCGCGACCTGGCCCGACCCGACCCGCTCCACCAGGCGCTCTGTCAGCGCGCCGGGACCGCAGCCGACGTCGACGACCGCCATTCCGGGGTCGACCCCGGCGAAGTCGAGCATCCGCGGCGCGAGCTCGCGCGAGTAGCGCCCCATGAAGCGGTCGTACTTGTCCCCGGCGACGGCGAAGCTCATGGCGCGATTCAACCCGAGTCGCGGCCGTGCGTAAAGGCCGTCAGGCCGCGACGAGCACGGGCTCGCGCACGTACGACCCGAGCACCTCGACCGCCAGCTCGTCGAACTGGGTGCCGGTGTTCATCTCGAGCTCCGCCAGGGCGGCGTCCACGTCGAGTGGCTCGCTGTAGTCGCGCCGGCGGGTCATCGCCCCGTAGGCGTCGCACACGGACACGATCCGGGCGGCCATCGGGATCCGGTCGTGCGGAAGGCCGTGCGGGTAGCCGCGGCCGTCCGGGCCGCTCGTGGTGGAGCCGGACCACGAGCGCCACGGCCTCGAGCCCGGGGATCCGGGCCACCATGTTCGCGCCCCACTCCGGGTGCATCCGCACCAGGCGGAGCTCCTCGGGGTCGAGCGGTCCGGCCTTCTTCAGGATCCGGGGCGGCAGGTGCAGCTTGCCCACGTCGTGGAGCAGCGCGCCCAGCTCGACCTCCACCAGGTCCACGCCCTCGAGCCCGAGCCGCTCGGCGACCGCCAGCGCGGTCGCGGCCACCTCGAGCGAGTGCCGGTAGGTGTCGCCGTCGACGGCGGCCATCGCCCTCACGAGCGCGTTGATCTCGGCCTGCGAGTCGCCGGCCGCGGGGTCGCGCCGCTGGTGGTGGTTCAGGGCCTCGCCCGTCAGGCTCGCGAGCTCGCCGAGCAGGTCGAAGTCCTGGGGCTGGAGCTCGCCGGCATGCACGGGCGACGCCACGCACAGCCTGCCGTGCGACCGGCCGCCCACGATCACCGGCACGGAGGCGGCCAGGTCCGGGGTGCGGTTGTCCGCCGAGAGCCGGGCGCCGATCAGGTCCGGGTCGGTGCCGGCCGCCGCGGCGGTGAAGCCCGGGCCGTCGCCGTGCGGGTCGACCGCGATCCACGCCTGGTGGACGCCCAGCACCGTCCGTCCGTGCTCCACCAGCCGCTGGAGGACGGTGCCGGCGTAGCCGAGCCGTTGGGGCGAGGGCACGGCGGCCGGCGGCGCGAGGCCTCTCCGGGCATGCAGCGGCCGATCCCGTCCTCCTCGCCACTGTCACCAGCGGAAGCACGAGGAGGTAGGCAATGAGACTTAGCCCGAGCCACCCTGCGAGCACGAGCAGCAGATTCGAAATGTGCGCCGCCCTTCCGTGTCGACGTACGGCGAGCACGGATGTATGCCCACTAATTGCTCCCGCGTGAAGGGGTGTTTGAGGTAGTGGGCGGTTCGCGGGAGGTTTCAGATGCGAACCGGGCGCATCAATGGAGGATCTCGCCCAGGGGGAGAGTCCCGGGGGGACCTAGTCTCCCGCGCGAGGCTCCCAGGCGACCTCGTCCACCAGGCCGTCGCGGAAGTGGAACCGCCAGCTCACGTTGGCCTCGGCGAACGACGCGTCGGGCCGGGCGACCCTGATCGACCCGCGCACGACCACCGTGTCCTCGCCGGCGACCTCGAACCCCTTCGTCCGCAGCCGGATCCCGAACCCGCTCTCCTTCGACCGGCGGAAGAAGTCCAGCACCGCCTCCTTGCCGCGGAGCGGCTCGTCGTCGCCGAGCCCCGATGCCTCGCGCGCCGCGTAGGCCCGCATCTCCAGGTCCTCGTGCGCGATGCTCACCAGCTCCTCCGCCCCCGCGAGCGCGTCGGCGTGCTCGAGGCGGTCGAACACGCGCTTCACCGCCGCGAGGTTCGATCGCGCCGTCCGTTCCGCGCGCGCGGCAGTCTTCTGGTGCGAGTCCATTCCGGCCGAGTGTCGCAGGGATTCACGTGCGCTGACACGCCGCTAGACTCAGCTCTGTCGACCTCGCGGCCGGCCGCGGCTCGTCTGCGTGCCCCCGGTCGCTCACGCCCACTACCTTCAGAGGAGCCATGGCTCGCGGAGACGTTCGAATCGCCGTGACCCTCGCATGCGAGGAGTGCAAGCGGCGTAACTACCAAACCGAGAAGTCGAAGCGGAACAACCCGGATCGGGTTGAGTTCCGCAAGTACTGCCGCTGGTGCGGCAAGCACACGCCGCACAAAGAGACCCGCTGACGCATGGCTCGTAACCGCCAGCGCTCGAAGCAGCGCCAGGCTGAGCGCCGTGCGCGGCGGCTCGAGCAGCAGGGCGCGAGCCCGCCGCCCGAGCCGCGCGCGGGAATCCCCGGCGTCGACGCCGACCTGCCGCCGGTCGAGCCCGTCGGACGGGCCCGGCCCGCCCGGAATCGACGCCGACCACCTCGAGGCCGGGGCTCCTCCGGAGGAGCTGGGCCGAAGCGACTTCACGCTCGAGCACGACGAGGCGATCGTCGATCGTGACGAGCACGAGGCTGCCCTCGACGACGACGAGGCCGCTCGTCTCGCCGAGGACGAGGCCTACGAGGAGATCGAGGACTGGGAGCCCGCCGAGGACTTCGCCGAGGACGATCTCGTCGACGACGACGCGCCCACCGGCGAGGGCGAGGCCGGCTACGCGGTGCGGGGCCGCCGCGGCCGCGACGCCGCCGAGGCGCACAAGCACCGCTCGCGTGTCGTACAGTTCCTGATCGCAGTGCTGGGCCGAGCTCCAGCGCGTCCAGTGGCCTAACCGCCAGGCGCTGGTCACCCTCACAGGCGTGGTGCTCGGCTTCGTCCTGATCGCGGGCGGCTATCTGGGCCTGCTCGACGCGATCTTCTCCGAGCTGATTCAGGCAATCCTCTAGAAGGACCACGAATCGATGTTCCGCTGGTACGCAGTCAACACCTACTCCGGGCACGAGAACAAGGTCAAGCAGAACCTTGAGCATCGCCGCATCTCGCTCGGCCAGGAGAACAACATTCGCCAGATCGTCATCCCCACCGAGCAGGTGCAGGAGATGAAGGACGGGCAGAAGCACACGAAGGAGCAGCGCACCATGCCCGGCTACCTGCTCGTGAACATGAACCTCACGGACGACTCCTGGCAGCTCGTGAAGAACACGCCCGGCGTGACCGGGTTCGTGGGCGCCGCCCAGAACCCCGTGCCGCTGAACCAGGCCGAGGTCGATCGCCTGCTCCACCGCGAGACCGCCGAGCGCCCGCGCACGCGCGCGCAGTTCTCGATCGGCGAGTCCGTCAAGGTCGTGTCCGGACCGCTGTCCGACTTCTCCGGCGAGATCTCGGAGATCAACGAGGACGCGGCTAAGCTCAAGGTCCTCGTCTCGATCTTCGGCCGGGAGACGCCGGTCGAGGTCGGGTTCGACCAGGTGAAGAAGATCTAGATGGCGCGCAAGGTCCTCACACTCATCAAGCTCCAGGTCCCCGCCGGGCAGGCGAACCCCGCCCCGCCGGTCGGCCCTGCGCTGGGTCAGCACGGCGTGAACATCATGGAGTTCTGCAAGTCGTTCAACGCCCAGACCCAGCAGGACACCGGCACGATCATCCCGGTCGAGATCACGGTCTACGAGGACCGCTCCTTCACCTTCATCACGAAGACGCCGCCGGCCGCGGTGCTCATCAAGCAGGCGATCGGGCTCGACAAGGGCTCGGGCGAGCCGAACCGCAACAAGGTCGGCACGATCACGAAGGCCCAGGTCCGCCAGATCGCCGAGCAGAAGATGCCCGACCTGAACGCGAACGACGTGGACGCGGCTTCGAAGATCATCGAGGGCACCGCGCGCTCGATGGGCGTGGAGGTGAGGTAGCCATGCCGAAGCACGGCAAGCGCTATCGCGCGAATCTCGAGAAGGTCGACCGCGAGCACCAGTACTCGCCCGCGGAGGCGTTCCGGATCGTCAAGGAGTTCGAGACGACCAAGTTCGACGAGACCGTCGAGATCCACATCCGCACCGGCCTGAACGTCCGCCATGCCGACCAGCAGCTCCGCGGCACGATCTCGCTGCCGCACGGGCTCGGCAAGGAGATGACGGTGGCCGTGTTCGCCAAGGGCGACAAGGCCCGCGAGGCCGAGGAGGCCGGCGCCGACCACGTGGGCGCCGAGGATCTCGCCGAGCGCGTCGAGGGGGGCTTCACCGACTTCGACGTGGCGATCGCGACGCCGGACATGATGCCGGTGGTCGGCAAGCTCGGCCGCGTGCTCGGCCCGCAGGGCAAGATGCCGAACCCGAAGGTCGGCACCGTGACGATGGACATCGCCAAGGCCGTGTCCGAGTCGAAGGCCGGCAAGATCGAGTACCGCACCGACCGTCACGCGATCGTGCACCTGCCGATCGGCAAGATGAGCTTCGACGAGAAGGTGCTGCTGGAGAACTACGCCGCGCTGATCGACGAGATCACGCGCGCGAAGCCGGCGTCGGCGAAGGGGCGTTACCTCCACACGGTGACGCTCACGACCAGCATGAACCCCGGCGTGCGCATCGACCCCACGCGCACGCGTGACATCGTGGAGGAGCAGGTCGCGGTAGCCTGACCGGCCCAGCTTTTCTACCCGAGACCCCCGGCCGCGCTGCGCGTAAGACCTGGGTAGGTGACCACATGAACAGAGAACAGAAGGCAGCGGCCATCGAGGAGGTGGCCACGCAGATCCAGGAGTCGGAGGCGATCTTCGCCGTCGACTACCGCGGGATCTCGGTGCCGCAGGCCGCCGAGCTGCGCACGCGGCTCACCGAGGCGGGCGCACGCTTCCGCGTGGTGAAGAACACGCTGACCGAGCGCGCGGCCGACCAGGCCGGGGCGGATTCGCTGAAGGAGGTCCTCGAGGGGCCGACCGCGTTCACCTTCGTGCTCGCGGACGGCGGCGACGTCGCGCTCGCGGCGAAGGCCCTCGCGACCTTCCGGCGCGAGAACGACGTGCTGGCGTTCAAGGGCGGCGTGATGGGCGGCGACGCGATCACCCCCGAGCAGATCGAGGCGCTCTCGCGCCTGCCCGCCCGCGACGTGCTCCACGGCCAGCTGGTCGGAATGATCGCCTCGCCGATCACCGGCCTGGTCCGCGGCCTGAACGCGCTGATCTCCGGCCTGGCGATCCAGCTGGGCCAGATCCGCGACCAGGGCCTGGTGGGCGGCGACGAGCCGGCCGCCGAGGAGGCCCCGGCCGCGGAGGATGCCGAGGAGGACTCGGACGACACGTCGGATGACACCTCGTCGGACGACACCTCTTCTGACGACGCCGCCGATGACGCTTCCCCCGAGCCCGAGGCGAGTGCCGAGGGTGACGGGACTGAGACTGATGCAACTGATGCGCCCTCCGAGGGCGACAAGACGGATTAAGGAGGGCCCAATGGCCACTGCTGCAGAGCTGATCGATGAGATCAAGAAGATGTCGGTTCTCGAGCTGTCCGAGCTGATCAAGGCGCTCGAGGAGGAATTCGGAGTTTCCGCACAGGCCGTCGCGGCCGCCGCGCCCGCCGCGCGGCGGGGGTGACGGCGCCGCCGCCGCCGAGGAGGAGTCGTCCACGGTGGACGTCGTCCTCACCGGCGCCGGCGACAAGAAGATCCAGGTGATCAAGGTCGTCCGTGCCGCCACGGGCCTCGGCCTCAAGGAGGCCAAGGCGCTCGTGGACGAGGCCCCCAAGCCGGTCAAGGAGGGCCTCGACCGCGACGAGGGCGAGAAGCTCAAGGGCGAGCTCGAGGAGGCAGGCGCCTCCGTCGAGCTGAAGTAGCTCGACAGTCGCCGAGTTGTTGCAAACGGGGCCGCCAAGTGCGGCCCCGTTGTGTTTATGGGGCTGAGGCGGGGAGAATGACCCTGTGACTCTCCTCGAGGCGATCGCGGCCGGCGATGCCGAAACGCTGAACACGGTGCTTTCGGACGACGTCGTGTTCCACAGCCCCGTCCAGACCTACCGGGGGCGGGACCAGGTCGTCCACCTGCTCACCACCATCAGCGGCGTCATCGACGAGGTCGAGCCGACGCGCGAGCTCGAGGGCGTGACCTTCTTCGCGGCCACCGTCGAGGAGCACCCGGTCGACGGCGTGCTCGTGGAGGACACGGACGCCGCCGGTCACATCGCCGAGATCACGCTGATGCTGCGGCCACTCGCCCAGCTCCAGGCGGCCGTCGCCCGGATGGCCCGCGCGCTGGCGACGCCCGCCGACTAGACGCGCGCCCGGGGCATAGCGCGGGCTCGCCTCGGGTAGCGGCCAGCTATGCGGACCAGGGCCCTTCTCGCATCGGCGATTCTGCTTGGGGCGCTCGTCCTGCCTCAGGGCGCGGCCGCGCAGGCCGTGAAGCAGCCGACCGCCACCGGCACCGGCGGCGCCGCCGCCACCGTCGACCTCGAGGGCACCCGCGCGGCCATCCGGACGCTCCGGCGGGGCGGCAACGCCGTCGACGCGGCCATCGCCGCGGCCGCCGTGCTCGGCGTGACCGAGCCGTTCTCGTGCGGCATCGGCGGCGGCGGGTTCATGGTGATTCGCACCGCGAAGGGCAGGGTCACGACGATCGACTCGCGCGAGGAGTCGCCCGCCGAGATGGAGCCCGACTCCTTCATGGAGAACGGGGCCGCGCTCGCGTTCAACGAGGCGCGGTACAGCGGCCTGTCGGCCGGCATCCCCGGCACGATCGCCGGCTGGGATCGCGCGCTGAAGAAGTACGGCACCTGGTCGCTCCGCCGCGCGCTTCGGCCCGGCGTCCGCGTCGCGCGCGAGGGCTTCACCGTGGACGGCACGTTCGTCTCGCAGACCCAGCCGAACGTCGACTGGTTCGACGACATCCCCTCGACCGCCGAGCTCTACCTCGACCCGGACGGCACCCCGCGCGACGTGGGCTCGACGCTCCGGAACCCCGACCTTGCGCGGACCTACCGCCGGCTCGGCCGCCGGGGCGCTGGCTGGTTCTACGAGGGCGCGGTGGCGAACGCGATGGCCGACGCCGCCCAGCACCCGCCCAAGGCCGGCGACGCCAACCACGCGTGGCGCCCCGGCCTCATGACCGCGGACGACGTCGAGGACTACCGCGCGATCGAGCGCAAGCCCACCCGGGTCGGCTACCGCGGCCTCGACGTCTGGGGCATGGGCCCGCCCTCGAGCGGCGGCTCCACGGTCGGCGAGGCGCTGAACATCCTCGAGGGCTACCGCCGCCTGGGGGTGGACCGGACCCGAGCGCTCCACCTCATGCTCGAGTCATCGCGCTTCTCGTTCGCCGACCGGAACGCATATCTCGCCGACCCCGACCACTTCGACGTCCCGCTCGCGGGCCTCCTGTCAGACAGCTTCGCCGCCGAGCGCCGCGCGCTGATCGACAGGAAGACGGCCGCCACGAGCCCGGTCGCGGCCGGCGACCCGTATGACAACCAGCGCCGCAGGGGCAGGGCCCGCCGGGCGAGCGCCACCGTCAGCCACCCGCACCAGTCGACCACCCACCTGGTCGTCTCGGACCGGAAGGGCAACGTCGTCTCCTACACGTTCACGATCGAGTCGACGGGCGGGAACGGGATCGTCGTCCCGGGCTACGGCTTCCTGCTGAACAACGAGCTGACGGACTTCAACTTCGACTCCACGACCCACCCGAACCGCGCCGAGGGCGACAAGCGCCCGCGCAGCTCGATGAGCCCGACGATCGTGACCCGGAACGGCCGCCCGTTCATCGCGGTCGGCTCGCCGGGCGGCTCGACGATCCCGCCGACCGTGCTCCAGGTCCTTCTCGAGCGGCTCGAGCTGGACGCCTCGCTGCCCGAGGCGATCGCCCGCCCGCGCGCGGCGCAGCGGAACACGCTCACGACGACGGCCGAGCAGGCCTTCATCGACTCGCCCGAGGGCATGGAGCTGGCCGCCCGGTACGGCCACGTCTTCGCCCCGACCCCGGAGATCGGCGCCGTGACCGGCATCGAGTTCCTGGGCCGTCGCGGCGGCAGGACCCTGGCGGCCGCGGAGCCCACCCGCCGCGGCGGCGGAAGCGCGGCGGTCGTCCAGCCGTAGAGTCCGGCGGGTGCGGCGGCTCGCACTCGCCTGCGTCGCGACGATCGCCGTCGCGGACTACGTGATCAAGCGGCGCGACCCGCCGTGGCTCGCGGTCGGCGCTCCTCGACGAGCCCGCTCACGTGGCGACCGCGATCCTGCTGCACCCGACGGCCGAGCCCGCGCCTACCTCGCCGGGTCGCTCCTCCCGGACCTCGACCACGTGCCGCTCGCCTTCGGCAGCCCGCGAGCCGGGCGATCCGCGGCCGAAGACCCACTCGCTCTACGCGATCCTGCCGGCGGCGCTCGTCTCGAGGGACCTCGCCGCCGGGATGCTCGCCCACTTCGCCCGCGACCTGGCTCTCGACCCGGGCCTGCCGCTCCTCGGCGGGCGGCATTTCAGGGTTCCCTATGGCGCCTATGCGCTGCTAGTCTTGGCTTCGGCCTATAGCCGTAGCCGTCCCTGCTGAGCCGCGCCGGCACATATCTCCCGGCGCCTCGGGACGGGGTCCGTGATGGCCTTGCCGCCCGCAAATTGCGGGGGCGGCAACCGCCCCTTGAGGGGGTGGGTTTTAGTCTGCTATTCTGGTCGGTCGCGCTTTGCGCCCCCGGTCCACCTCGCCCCGCTGCTTGTCGTACACCTAGCTCGAAGGAGTTGCCGTCTTGGCACGCGTTGATGCTGCACGCACCCGTCGCTCGTTCTCCCGCCTCGAGAACGTCACGGAAGTACCGAACCTCATCGATATCCAGCGCCGTTCGTTCGAATGGCTGGTCGACACCCAGAAGGGCGGCCTCAGGGAGACGATCGACGACGTCTCGCCCATCGAGGACTACACCGGCAACCTCGCCGTCGTCTTCGAGGAGATCCACTTCGACGAGCCCGTCGCTCCGATCTCGGAGTGCCGGGAGAAGGACCTCACCTACGCGCGCCCGCTGACCGTCAAGGTCGCGTTCCAGAACCGCGAGACCGGTGAGATCCGCGAGCAGTCCGTCTTCATGGGCGACTTCCCGTGGATGACCGAGTGGGGCACCTTCATCATCAACGGGACCGAGCGCGTCGTCGTGACGCAGCTCGTCCGCTCCCCGGGCGCCTACGTGATGGAGCCGAAGGACCGCGAGAAGCAGGTCTTCATCGCGAACCTGATGCCGGCGCGCGGCTCCTGGCTCGAGCTCGAGATCGACAAGAAGGGCCGCGTCTACGTCCGCATCGACCGCAAGCGCAAGCTCCCGGTCACCGTGCTCCTGCGCGCGATGGGCGACACGCTCCGCGAGGGCAAGTACGTGCCCGAGGGCTGGACCGGCACCGACGAGGAGATCCTCGGCCTGTTCGACAACTCGCTCTACATGCGCCTGACGCTCGAGGCCGACACCGAGGTCACGAAGTCCGAGGACGGCGCCCTCATCGAGCTGTTCAAGAAGCAGCGCCCGGGCGAGCCGCCGTCGATCGACGCCGCGAAGAACCTGCTGAACCAGCTCTTCTTCGACCCGAAGCGCTACGACCTCACGCGGGTCGGCCGCTACAAGCTGAACAGCCGGCTGCACCTCGACGAGAAGCTCGACACCCGCACGCTCACCCCGCGGGACATCATCGAGCTGATCAAGGAGCTCGTCTCGCTCCCGCGCGAGCTCGGCATCCCCGAGTCGGGCATGTACGAGGGCGGCCCGACGGCGAGGAGCCGATCAAGGACTTCGCGCTCGAGGCCATCGCGATGCCGCGCGAGCCGATCTCCGAGCGCCTCGACGAGTACGAGCACTTCGGCAACCGGCGCCTCCGCACGGTCGGCGAGCTGATCCAGGAGGCCTTCCGCATCGGCCTCTACCGCATGGAGCGCGTCGTCCGCGAGCGCCTCACCACCGAGGACTCGGACACGATCACGCCGCAGACGATCATCAACATCCGCCCGGTCGTGGCCGCGCTGAAGGAGTTCTTCGGCTCCTCGCAGCTCAGCCAGTTCATGGACCAGACGAACTCGCTGTCCGGGCTCAGGCACCGGCGCCGCCTGTCGGCGCTCGGCGCCGGCGGCCTCACGCGCGAGCGCGCGCCCATCGAGGTGCGCGACGTGCACCCGACGCACTACGGGCGCATGTGCCCGATCGAGACGCCGGAGGGCCCGAACATCGGCCTGATCGGCTCGCTCTCGAGCTTCGCCGAGGTCTCGGAGCACGGCTTCGTCACCACGCCCTACCGCGTGGTCGAGGACGGCGTCGTGACCGACAAGGTCGTCCACCTGGATGCGAACCAGGAGGAGGACATGGTCATCGCGCAGGCCAACTCGGAGATCGACGACAAGACGGGCAAGCTCCGCGGCCCCGCGGTCGAGTGCCGCACGCCGGACGGCGAGCTCGTGCTCGCCGCCGCCGAAGGACGTGGACCTGATGGACGTGTCGCCGAACCAGATCTGGTCGGTGACCACGACGCTGATCCCGTTCCTCGAGCACGACGACGCCAACCGCGCCCTGATGGGCTCGAACATGCAGGCCCAGGCGGTGCCGCTCCTGAAGACGGAGGCGCCGCTGATCGGCACCGGCATGGAGACCCGCGCCGCCGATCGACACGGGCGACGTGGTGCTCGCCGAGCGGCGCCGGCACCGTGAACTACGTCGACGCCGAGCGCATCGTCATCGAGACGAGCGACGGCAAGGACGAGTACCCGCTCGAGAAGTACAGGCGCTCGAACCAGGGCACGCTGATCCACCAGAAGCCGCTGGTCGACCCGGGCGAGAAGGTGAGGAAGGGCCAGGTGCTGGCCGACGGCTCGCTCGACCGACAACGGCGAGCTGGCGCTCGGCAAGAACTGCCTGGTCGCCTTCATGTCCTGGGAGGGCTACAACTTCGAGGACGCGATCATCATCTCCGAGCGCCTCGTGAAGGACGACGAGCTCACCTCGATCCACATCGAGGAGTACGAGATCGACGCCCGCACCACGAAGCTCGGCGACGAGGAGATCACCCGCGACATCCCGAACCGCTCGGAGGAGTCGCTGCGCAACCTCGACGAGCGCGACGGCGCCGGGGAGCGCGAACAACGTCGCGAGGCCGCGCGGGCGCTGGCCGGCGGCCTCGGCGGCGAGCACCGTCGAGATCAGCGGGCTCTTCGCGCCCGGCTCGCGCAGGTTGAGCTCGCCGAGGCAGAACAGCGCGTTCAGGTGGACGAGGAACGCGGCGACCGCGCGGACGTCGGCCTCGTCGGGCGCGCGCTCGAGCATCTGCTCGAACGCGGCGGCGAGCCGCGCCGGGCCGGCGACCTGCTCGCGCGGCGGCGCGTCGGGCACGAGGCGGTACGCGACCGCGCGCGCGAGCTCGGCGTCGCGGAGCAGGAACACCGCGTCCTCCCAGTGCAGCGGCGGCGCGCCGGGGTGCGGTCGAGCAGCTGCGTGAGCGGCGTGCGGCGGAGCAGCGTCGCGATCACCGGCGCGGTGTCGGGGACGGCGAGCAGCTCGTCGAAGTCGACGACGGTGACGTCCTCGCGCACGCGGCGCACGCCCTTCCACGCGGTCAGCCGCGCCGGCGGCTTCTGGCCCTGGAAGCGCGCGCGGCCGGTCCACCACGACACCGTGATGTCGTTGCGCGTGAGGTGGAACAGGTTGTGGAGCAGCGCGTGGCGCGCCATCACGCGCGTGCGGTTGCGCGTCAGCGGCTGGCTGACGAGCGCGAGCGCGGTGTCGATGATGCGGCGGCGCTGCCGGTCGCTCACCGACCACAGCTCGGCGCGCGGGTGGACGAGGAACAGCGCGTTGTGCAGGCCCGCCGCGAGCGCGAGCTCGTCGCGCGTCGAGCACGAACGCCGGCGGCCGGCACGACGAGCGTCGACAGCACCGCGGTGCGCGCGTCGTCGACCGCGACCAGCTCGACGCGTCGCGTCGATCGAGCTCGCCGTCCCAGCGGTCGACATCGGGCAGCGGGATCGGCGCGCCGACGTGCAGCTCGCCGCCGGCGACGAGCGGGCGCACGAACTCGTCGAGGAACTCGCGGACGTGCGGCGCGCGCCACTACTTGCTTCGCCGGGCGGCAGCAGCTTGCGATCGGGCGCGTCGGGGAAGCCCCACAGCGCGAACCGGCCGACCGGGTCGTTGACGACCTGCGCCTCGGCCGGCGGCTCGGCCGTGTAGTCGATCGTGCTCGGCGCGATCGACCTCGAGCTTCGCGAGCGAGCGCCGCTCGAGCGTCGTGAACGCGCTCTCGTTGATCTGGAACGGCCGCCCGTCGGTCGTGAACACGGTGACGAGGCCGGCGCGCGTGGCCGAGCGCGCGCGCGAGCACCTCGGGCGAGACGCGCGGCACGACGTCCATGCCGAGCGGCACGAGCAGCCCGGGCGTCAGCTCGCACAGCAGCTGGCCGAGCGGGATCACGTCGAGGTTCTCGCGAGCCGATCGACGAGGATGCCGCGATCGGTGACCGCGACGCGGTGGCCGCGCAGGCTGACCGGCGGCAGCGCGAACAGGATCCGCTTGAGCCGCGACGCCGTGCTCGATCGGGATCAGCGTCGCGACCACGCGGCGCGGCGGGCCCATCGACGCCGCGAGCTGGAGCTCGACGCCGATCGGGTCGGGCGGCGCCGCCGTCGTGCTGCGCCGGATCGCGTCGGCCTGTCGAGCTCGAGGTCGACGCGCGTCAGATCGCGCGATGTCGCGACAGCGCGAGCGGCCCGGGCAGCACGTCGACGCGATCGCCGGGCCAGAACACGTGGAACGTCTCGGGCGGGAACACCGACGCGCACGACGCGAGATCGATCGGGTGCTCGTAGCCGACGGCGACCGCGGCGTTCGCGCCGGCGGGCCGGAACACGTCGATGCCGGGCGTGCCGAGGAACAGCTGCGAGGATGCGCTCGGGCAGCGCGCGCACGCGGATCAGCATGTAGCCGCGATCGCGCGCCTGATCGTCGAACGCGCTCGTCGAGCCGCGGCGTGAACAGGCCGGCCTGCGCCTCGACGCGGTTGCGCCACAGGTAGCGGATGATGCCGTCGGCGAGGCCGCGCGCGACCGCGAGGAAGAGCTCGCCGCGATCCTCGGCGTCGAGCTGGTCGCCGCCGGGCAGCTTGCGGATCGACAGCCGGAACAGCAGGCGCTGCGAACGGCAGGTCGCCCTCGCGGACGTAGCCCTGCGCGAACTCGTCGCCGTGGACCATGAAGTCGGTCGCCGCGCGGCATCGCGCCGATGTCGACCGCGTCGTAGCCGTACGGCGAGCGATCGTCGCGGTACTTCACGAAGTGCTTCGACGTGCCGGTGTAGATCGCGCCGCCGACGAGCCGGCGCAGCCGCGCCGCGCGATCGGCCGCGTACGACGACACCGCCGGGATCTGGACCACGATCTCGCGGCTGCCGAGCGCGGTGCGGGCCTTCGTGATCGTCGAGGTTCGGCGAGCAGCTCGTCGAGCGACGCCTCCGACGAGTACAGCCGGAACCACGACACCGCGCCCTCGAGCGTCGCGAACGTCATCAGGCAGAACCGGCCGAGCAGGATGCCGCGCGGATCGGGCGCGACGCCCGGCGTGAAGAACCGCGTCTGGCCCTGCGCGACGTGCTCGAGCGCCATCGCCGCGCAGCCTAGCACGCAACCGCCAGCCAGCGCCCGCGATAGGCCCCCATTGGAGGTCTCGATGTCACGCAAGCTCGTTGGTTCCCTGGTGTTCTCCCTCTTCGCCGCTTCGACCGCTACCGCTGCACCGTTCGTGCGCGAGGAGGAGACCCAGCTTCGGGTCATCTCCCGAGGTGAGGAGGGCTACTTCCCCGATGCGCAGCTACAGGTGACAGGTTCCTCGAACGGGCCCGATTCGATGAGGCTCGTATGGAAGGCGGGCACCAAGACTCTCGCCACCATCAAGTGCAGCTGGGAGGAGCGGATTGTCGGGTGCGAACATAGAGGCAAGGCACTCACGACGACCGGTGCGATCACGGCCGAGCTCATCTATTGGGACGACAAGGCGGAGACGGACACGGTCATTCGGACGTTCCGCACGAAGGTGAAGAAGTTCGGCAAGAACGACTGGGCAATCGTGGCGGACGATGTTCTCGGCGCGGCTTGGATGACTCACGAGCTTTCACCGGTGAGCTCAGACTTCGAGTTTTCCGCGACTCGATCGACGTGGTCCACCGCGCTCGACCGCCAAGGCTTCTGGGCGCGGTGCACGGTCGACGAGAAGCCACTCGAGGACCTACCTATCTCTGGAGGAGACGACGCCGATCTCGACGTCCGCGACGAACACGACAAGACGCATCACTGGCGAAAAATGAGCCTGAGGTTCCCGGTCATCTGGGGAAGCAACGACGAAGGCAAGAAGCGGCGCTACACAAGCCCGCCCGTTACATTCATCGACAATCCCGGGTCGTGGATGTGCAAGCTGCGCCACGAGGGCAAGACCGTGCGGGAGCTGCGGTTCACCGTTGGCGCAGACGGAATGATCGAGAACGACGAGATGCAGTCGGGCGCGAACCCGGTCCGCCTGGCACCTGGTGTCGTGCTGATCGATAGTCGACTGACGAAAGACTCGTCGTCATTCGACGAGCGGCTCGACCCCGCGGCCTAGCAAGAAGAGCCTACAGTACGGTCTTCCGTGGCCCGATCATCCGAAGGTCAAGACCATCCACGCCGCGCTTCCCGCGAAGTTCGGGCCCTCGCTGTAGCGCTCGCACTCGTCGCCCTCGCCGCGTGTGGCGGCAGCTCGGCGCCGACGCAGGAGCCTGGATCAGCAGACACGCGCACCGTGAAGCGGCCGATAACGCCGCGCTCGGAGCTGCCTCCCGCGATCGTGCCGCTGTTGCCCAAGAACGGCATCTACGTCGCGGGCGGTGT